>NZ_JBFWOY010000004.1:0-265211 GCF_050250275.1 Pseudonocardia sp. | reverse complement strand
GACGCGGTGTGGACGGAGTCCTCAGTGACACGCAACTCCCGACGGAAGCAGCGCAGCCGGCAGATCCAGCAGGGGTCGGGCTCACGCCGGACGAACCCGCGTTGCTCGAGCCGCTTGACGACGTTGGACAGCCGTGACAGTGAGCCGCCCGTCAGCTCGGCGAGGGCGCTCATCCGCAGCAGCCGGTCCGGCGCCATCGAGAGCCGGCTGAGGGTGAGGTACTCGAACAGGTTGACCCCCGAGTCGCGTTGGAGCTGGGCGTCGAGCGCGCCGGGCAGTTGCAGGACGAGCTGTGCGACGGCGATCCACGCCTGCTGCTCGGCGTCGGTGAGCCAGCGCGGCGTGGCAGCGGGGCGGGCGGCCATGGGGGAAGCGTACGAGACCCAGGTTGACTTCAAGGGTGAAGTAATGCATTCTAAGTTCAACCTTGAAGTATCGACCCGGGAGTTCCGCATGACCCTGTTCCGCCTCGACGCCAGCATCCGCACCGAGGGATCGGCCAGCCGCGAGATCGCCGACATCGTCGAGGCCGAATGGCTCGCCGCCCACCCCGGCGACACCATCGAACGCCGCCACATCGGTGTCGACGTGCTGCCCGCCGACGCCTGGGGCCACGCCCTCGCCGCCGGGGCCGTCCCCGCCGAGGACCACACCCCCGAGCAACGTGCCGCCGCCGCCCTCGCCGCCCGGCTCGTCGACGAGCTCCTCGCCGCCGACGCCGTCCTCGTCGCCGTCCCGCTCTACAACTTCGGCGTGTCCCAGCACGTCAAGACCTGGATGGACCTGATCCTCACCGACCGCCGCGCTGCCCCCGGCTCCGACCCGCTGCTCGCCGGCAAGCCCGTCGTCCTCTGCACCGTGCGCGGCGGGGCCTACGGCGGCGGCACCCCCCGCGAGGGCTGGGACCACTCCACCGGCTACCTGCGTCGCATCCTCGCCGACGTCTGGGGTGGCGACCTCACCGTCGTCGAGCGCGAGTTCACCCTCGTCGGGGTCAACCCCGCCCTCGACGACTTCGCCGACCTCGCCGCCGACATGCACCAGGGGGCCGTCGCCTCGGCCCGGGAGGCCGGCAAGGCCCTCGCCGGGTCACGCGTGGCCGCCTGACCCGGGTCCGCGCGCGCCGAACGACCGCGCGCAACCTCACGGTCGCCGGCAGGCGCCGGGCGAGCAGTGAGGTTGCGCGCGATCAGTCGCTGCCCGCGGTCAGGCTCCGTAGTGCGTCGGGGATGTGGGCCTCGATCTCCGACGCCGGAGCCGGAGCGCCACGCGCGGCCAGCGACGCCGCGAGGCCGTGCACGTGCGTCGCCGCCGCCCCGGCCCACACCGGCTCACGACCCGCCGCCAGCAGCGCCCCGACGATGCCCGACAACACGTCACCCGAGCCCGCCGTCGCCGCCCACGACGCCGCCGACGGGTGCACGAACACCGCGCCCCCCGGATCGGCGACGACCGTGGCGTTGCCCTTGAGCAGCACCGCCACCCCGAGCTCGGCGGCGGCGCGGCGGGCGGCGCCGATCCGGTCCGCACCCACCTCGCCCGCGACCCGGGCGAACTCCCGGTCGTGCGGCGTGACGATCACCGGGCGGCCACGCACCGCGGCCCGCAGCTCGGCGTGCTGCCCGAGCAGCGTGACGGCGTCCGCGTCGACACACAGCGGGACGTCCTGGGCGATCACCGCGGCGAGAACGTCACGACCGGCCGCGCCGGTACCCAGGCCGGGGCCCACCGTCCAGGCCTGGACCCGGCCCGCGGCACCCAGCGCGTCGGTGGCGACGACCTCGGGCCGGCGTGCGCGCACCCCGTCGGCCGCCGAACCCGCGTAGCGCACCATGCCGCTCGTCGCCAGCACGGCGGCGCCGGTGGCCAGCACCGCGGCACCCGGATACGTCGACGATCCCGCCGCGATCCCGGTGACACCCTGGGTGTACTTGTCGTCGGCCGGACCGGGCAGGGGCCAGCCGGCGGCGACGTCGGCGTCGTCGAGGACACGTGCGTACGGTTCCGGGAGCAGCGGGCCGAGCCCGATGTCGACGAGGTGCACCGCCCCGCAGCGCGCCGCCGCCAGCACGTGCACCGGCTTGAGCGCCCCGAACGTCACCGTCTCCGCCGCGGTGACGGCAGGGCCCACGACGGCACCCGTGTCGGTGTCGACGCCACTGGGCAGGTCGACCGCCACCACCGGCACACCCGCGGCGGCGGCCTCGGCGACCAGAGCCGGCGCCGGACCGCGCAACGCACCCCGCCCCGAGATGCCGACGATCCCGTCGACGACCAGATCCGCCCCCTCGACGAGGCCCGCACCCTCGGACACCGCCCGCCCCCCGGCCCGCCGCAACGCCGCCAGCCCGCCCGGATGCGCACGGTCGGGGGCCAGCAGCACCGCGGTCACCGCCACGCCCCGGCGACGCAGCTCGGCGCCCGCCCACAGCGCGTCGCCGCCGTTGTCCCCGGCGCCGACGAGCAGCACCACCCGCGCACCCGAGACGCGTCCCACCCGCTCGCGCAGGATGCGGACGAGGTGCACGGCCAGCCCGAACGCCGCCCGGCGCATCAGCGCGCCCTCGGGGAGCCGGTCGATCAGGACGCGCTCGGTGTCGCGGACCTGCTGCGCGGTGAAGACGCCTCTCACGTCCCGCAACGTAGTGCGGCCCGGCGCAGGACGCCGGGCCGCACCGTGGAACGGAAGAGGTCAGGCCTGCGGAACCCAGCTGAACTTGACCAGGCCCTGCTCGACCGCCGTGACGGTCACGTCGAACGCGACCTCCTCACCAGGGGCGACGACGGTGCACGTCGACCGCGAGCCGACCTCCGGCCGGAGGTCGTCGGTGCAGGTCGTGGACTGGACGGTCACGCCGGCCGCCTGGCCGATCTGCTCGGTGAGGGTCTTCTGCAGCAGGTCCTTCGCGACCGGGCGGGCGACGAGCTCGACGTCGTAGTCGACGTTCGCGTCCTGCACCCCGGTCACCGTGACCTTCGCGCCGACGGGCTGGCCGCCCGCGGTGAAGGAGCACTCGATCGACTGGCCGTTCTGCGGCTGCAGCTCCGACGGGCAGCTCAGGTCGGCCGCCTGCACGTTCTGCTTCGCCAGGTCGGAGGTCACCGACTTCGCCAGTACCGCAGGCACCAGCGGGCGCGCCTTCGGCTTCGCGGTGTAGTTGACCGTCGAGCCGTCGACCGCGTCGACGGTGACGACCACGTCGACCGGCTGGCCGTCGACCGTCGTGTACTGGCAGGTGACCGACGCGCCCTTCTCCCCCTTGAGGTCGTCGGGGCACGTCATGTTCCTGGCGTCGACCTGCTGCTCGGAGAGCTTTGCGGTGACCGACTGCGCGAGGTCGGCCTTCGCGACGCTCACGCCGCAGGCGCTCAGGCCCAGGACCACGGCCGCCGCCGTGCCCGTCGCGGCGAGAATGCGGACCAGCCTGGACGTCATCGTGATCTCCTCGTCGTCGCGGGCCACCACGGCCCGTCCCGAGGAACCGTAGAGATGATCAGCTTCGGGAACAGGGGTACTGGCACCACCCTCACCGGAGGCGACCATGACGGTTCGGCGTCGCAGCGGCACCCCGCTCGCGCCGCGCGCGCCGCGCCCCCGGTCGGGGAACGCCCGGAGTGGGCGGGCGGTGATCGTCGGCGGTACCGTGCTGCGGTGACGCGGACCAGCACGTTCACCCGGCCCGAGCCGACCCGCGGCGCGAAGGACGCCGTCGCGCAGCTGTCGCGCCCCGGGCCCAACGCGGTACTGCGGGGCGACCTCGGCCTCGTCGGCGTGCCCGGCGTGGTGTTCGCCCCGGCCCAGGGCCTGGGGCTGCCCGCGGTCGCGTTCGGGCACGACTGGCTCCAGCCGGCCACCCGCTACACCGAGCTGCTGCGCCACCTGGCGTCGTGGGGGTTCGTGGTGGCGGCGCCGTCGTCGCACCGCGGTCCGTTCGCCAGCCACGCCCGCTTCTCCGCCGACCTGCGCACCGCGCTCGACACCTGCGCCGGGGTCCGGCTCGGCGACGGGCACATCAGCGTCGACAGCCGCCGGATGGCGTTCGCGGGCCACGGGATCGGGGGCGGTGCGGCGCTGCTGGCAGCGGCCACGCACCCGCGGGCGGCGGCCGTCGTCACCCTGGCCCCCGCGCAGACCAAGCCGTCGGCGGTCGAGGCGGCGAGGGCGATCACGGTGCCGACGCTGCACGTCGTCGCCGGCCAGGACACGGTCACCCCGCCCGGCGGGCACGCGGAGCCGATCACGCAGGCCGCGGGCGGCCCGGTGACGGTGCGGACCCTGCCCAAGGCAGGGCACACCGCGTTCCTCGAAGGCGTCCACTGGACCGACCTGCTGCTGGCCACGAGCAAGGACGGCAGGTCACGACGGCTGGCGACAGCGCTGCTGACGGCGTTCCTGCTGCACCACCTGTGCGACGAGGACCGCGTGGACGTCCTGGTCGACGGGAAGGTCCCGGGCACGGAGCTGCTGGTCCGCACCCCCTGACGCGCCGGCGGGTCAGGCCCCGGGCAGGGTCGCGATCCGCATCCCCGTCCCGGGCAGCACCCGGCGGGTTTCGGTCCCGGCCAGCACCGGCCCGGCCGGCACCGACCCGCTCGGCACCGACCCGGCCGGCATCGACCCGCTCGGCACCGGCCCGGCCGGCATCGGCCCGGCCGCGGGATCCGTCGCCGGGCGCGACACGTCGGCGGCGGCCCGGCTCGCGCGGGCCGCGAGGTCGGCGGCGTCGTCGGCGTGCCGGTCCAGGTCGCGGCGCAGCAGGTCGGCCCGGTCGACCCAGGCCGCTCCCGTCGGATCGGACCAGTCGGCGGCGACGTCGGCGACGAGGGCCCGCACCGACGTCAGTGCCGCGCGCAGCTCCCCGGCGTACACGCCGAGCAGCCCGGCGGCCTCGTCGAGCTGACCGGCGACCGCGCCGGGTTCCGGCGTCGTCACCTCGCCCGGCCGGCGAGGGCGTCGACGATCGGCGAGTCGCCCATGAGCCGGACGACGACGTCGCGCTGCACCCGGTCGGCCTCCTCCGCGGCCCCCGCGGCGGCACGGAGCTCTGCGGCGAGCGCGGCCAGCCGGTGGGCCACCGTGCCGACGCCACCGGCGATCCGGTCGAGCTCGGCGCGGTCGCCGGGCCGCGCCCGCTCCGCCTCCCGCCGGGGCCGCGCCAGCGCCTCGGCCAGCGCCTCGGCGCGACGGGCATGGGCGCGCAGCCGTTCGGGATCCCGGTGGACGTCCGCCATGGCGGCGATCCTCGCCCGCCCACGCCCGCGGCGGACCCGAACAGCGGGAACCGGTCGCGGACGCGAACGCTCAGGATGCGGCGGCGACGACCTCGGCCAGTGCGGCGGCGGTGCGCTCCGCGGTGTCGGCGGTCGGGGCCTCGACCATCACCCGCACCAGTTGCTCGGTGCCCGACGGGCGCAGCAGCACCCGCCCGGTGTCGCCCAGTGCCGCCTCGGCCCGCGCCACCGCGTCCCGCACCGACCCGGACGCCGCGACCATGGCCTTGTCGCCGACGGGCACGTTCACCAGAACCTGCGGCAGGGACGTCATGACACCGGCCAGCTCGGCGAGTGACGACCCGGTCGACACCATCCGGGCCATCAACCGCATCGCGGTGAGCAGGCCGTCGCCGGTGGTGGCGTGGCCGGGCAGCACGACGTGCCCCGACTGCTCGCCGCCCAGGCTGTACCCGCCCGCGCGCAGGTCCTCGAGGACGTAGCGGTCGCCGACGCCGGTGGTGCGCAGCGTGATGCCCTGCGCACGCATCGCCAGGTGCAGCCCGAGGTTGCTCATGACGGTCGCGACGAGCGTGTCGTCGACCAGCTCGCCCGCGTCGCGCATCGCGACCGCGAGGACCGCCATGATGTGGTCGCCGTCGACGTCGTTGCCACGGGCGTCGACGGCGAGGCAGCGGTCCGCGTCGCCGTCATGGGCGATGCCCAGGTCGGCGCCGTGCGCGACGACGGCCTCCCGGAGCGGGCCGAGGTGGGTCGAGCCCACACCGTCGTTGATGTTGAGGCCGTCGGGGGCGGCGTTGATCGCGACGACGTCGGCGCCCGCCTTGGCGTACGCCTCCGGGGCGGCCACCGAGGCAGCACCGTGGGCACAGTCGACGACGACGCGGAGCCCGGCCAGCGAGACCGGGGTGGCGGCGACGAGATGCGCGCCGTAGCGGGCGATCGCGTCGGGCAGATCGCGCACGCGGCCGACGGCGGCACCGGTCGGCCGGGTCGCCGGCGGGGTCAGCCCCGCCTCGACCTCCAGCTCGACCTCGTCGGGCAGCTTGTGCCCGCCCGCCCCGAACAGCTTGATGCCGTTGTCGGGCATCGGGTTGTGCGACGCGGAGATCATGACGCCGAGGTCGGCACCCTGCTCCGCGACCAGGTGCGCGACCGCGGGGGTCGGCACGACACCGACGCGCACGGCGTCGGCGCCCGCGGACGTGAGGCCCGCGACGACCGCGGCCTCGAGCATCTCACCGCTGGCCCGGGGATCCCGGCCCACGACGGCGACCGGCCGGTGCGACCGGTCGTGGGCGGCGAGGACGCGGGCGGCCGAGGCCGACACAGCCACGGCGAGCTCCGGGGTGAGGAGCTCGCCGTTGGCCAGGCCCCGGACGCCGTCGGTTCCGAAGAGACGACGCATCCGGGTATACGTCAGCGCTTGCTGTACTGAGGCGCCTTGCGGGCCTTCTTGAGGCCGTACTTCTTGCGCTCGGTGGCACGGGCGTCACGGGTGAGGAAGCCGGCCTTCTTCAGCGGCGGGCGGTCCTCGGAGTCGGCCTCGATCAGCGCTCGCGCGATCGCGAGGCGCAGCGCACCGGCCTGGCCGGAGATGCCGCCACCGTGCAGGTTGGCGAAGATGTCGAAGCGCTCGGTCTTCTCGACGGTGACGAGCGGCTCCCGGATCAGCTGCTGGTGCAGCTTGTTCGGGAAGTACACCTCGAGCGGCTTGCCGTTGAGGGTGAACTGGCCCGACCCGGCGACGAGGCGCACCCGGACGACAGCCTCCTTGCGGCGGCCGACGGTCTGGATGGGCCGGTCGATCAGGACGGCGGTGTCGGCGGTGAAGGACTCGTCGGCCGCGAAGTCGTCGTCGGCGGCGAAGTCCTCGGCGACGGCGGCGTCCTCCGCGACGGCCTCGTCGACTGCGGTCTCCTCGGCGGCCTCGTCGACAGCGGTCTCCTCGGCGACGGCCTCGTCGGCGGCGTCGACGACGGGGGTCTCCTCGGCGGCGACGGTCTCGTCGACGCCCTCGGACTCAGGGCTGGTCACGTGCTGTCCCTCTTCGTTGCTCGGGTCGGTCACTGCGCGACCTGGGTGATCTCGAAGGCCTGCGGCTTCTGCGCGCTGTGCGGGTGCGACGGCCCGGCGTAGACCTTCAGCTTCTTGGCCATGGCGCGGCCCAGGCGGTTCTTGGGCAGCATGCCCTTGATGGCCTTCTCGACCAGCCGGTCCGGGTGCTTCTCGATCATCTCGCCGACCGAGCGCTGCTTGAGGCCGCCCGGGAAGCCCGAGTGGCGGTAGACGAACTTGTCCTCGCGCTTGTTGCCGGAGACGGCGATCTTCTCGGCGTTGACGATGATGACGAAGTCGCCGGTGTCCATGTGCGGCGCATACGTGGGCTTGTGCTTGCCCCGCAGCAGCGTCGCGGCGTGCGTGGCGAGCCGGCCGAGGACGACGTCGCTGGCGTCGATCACGTGCCAGGCGCGCGTGATCTCGCCGGGCTTCGGGCTGTACGTGGACACGGATGTACCTCGTCGTTCTCGGCTCGGGATGCCTGTCGTCGCTGGGTGCGGCTGACCTGAGGGCTACCCCGGGGGGCGAGCGCACCGCTCCTGGACCGGAACGGCGACGGCTCGCCCGCCGCACATCGATTGTCGAGGGTACCCGCCGCCTTCGAGGAGGGTCAAAACGCCCCCCTCCCCGTCGTGCGACGGGTACCCGCGGACCGTTCGTGGTCACTGCCAACGGCGCGCGTTCGCCTGCTCCACCTGCTGATAGTTGTCGTTCGCGGCCCCGAGCGCGACCCCGATGCGGCTCAGGACCGACGCGAGGTCCGCCGCAGCGGTGTCCCACTGTCGCTGCCGCGCCCGGTAGTCGGTCGCAGCCTGCCCGTCCCACGTCGCGGCCATCGGCGCGAGGAACCTCCTCAGCTCGTCGAGTGTGGCGCTGATGCGCTGCGCGGTGCTCGCCACGTTCTGCTGGGCCGCGCCCAGCTCACCGAAGGCGACCTTGATCTCTGACATCGTCGCCCCCGTCAGCCCAGTGCCGACCGGATCGCGGACAGGCCCGCGGCCTGCTCGTCCTCCTGGCGCTGGTAGGCCGCGGCCGAGCCCTGCACGGCCGTACCGATCGCCTGCAGCGCCTCCCCCAGCTTGCGTGCGTCGGCGTCCCAGCGGGCCATCAGCCCGGTGAACGCCGTCGAGGCCTCACCCCGCCACGCACCGGCCAGCGGCAGCAACCCGTTGCGCAGTGCCGACAGGTCGGCCTGCACCTGCTCGTTCACCTCCAGGACGTGCCGTCCGGCCCGCTGCATCTCCGCGGTACTGGTCCCGTATCCACCTGACATGTGTGCGCCCTTCCTTCCGTGGGGCGCCCACCGTCGCAGGACCGGCAGGGTCGGCGTGGCCGTTCGGCGAAGCCGTTCACCGGCGCGAACGGCCACCGGTCAGGTCCAGGCCGAAGTAGCGGCTCGACGGCATGTCGGCGTAGTACCCGAACCCGGCGACCGGTGTGTAACCCTCGGCCTCGTACAGGGCGATGGCCTCCGGTTGCCGGACACCGGTCTCGAGCACGATGCGGGTGTACCCGGCCTCGCGGGCACGGTCCTCGGCGGCGTGCAGCAGCAGCCGGGCCAGACCGCGCCTGCGGTGGGACGCGCGGACGTAGAGCCGCTTCATCTCCGCCGCGCCCGGTTCCGCGGCGGCGCGCATCGCGACCGAGCCCACCACCACGCCGTCGCACCGGCCGACCAGCACGAACCCGTGTGGCAGCCGGAACTCGGCCGGATCGACGGGCGTGCGGTCACGGTCGCCGTAGCGCAGGACGTACTCGCCCTGCACCTCCTCGACCAGCTCCGCGACGACCGGGTCGGTGTAGTCGTGCACCTGCACGTGGAGCACGACGGGATCGAGACGTTCCACGCCGTCCATCCTGCGCGCTGCGCCTGCTCAGGCCCGCGTGACCGACGCCACGACACGCTCGCACGCCGTCGTCAGCGCGGGCGACGGGACCGGGCCGTGCCGGCAGCCCACGCTGAGCTGGGCGGTGCCGTCGAACACGACCGTCCAGTCCACGGTGGCCCCGTCGGCGAGCGGCTGCCCGTAGGTGTGGACGTCGCGGCCCCCGGCGCGGCCCGCCGCGAACCCGGCGAGGCGCTCGCCCGCGGCGAGGGCGCGGTCGTAGACGACACGCAGGTCGGCGGCGGCCCGCGCGGGTTCCAGGCCCCCGTCGTAGCCGAGGTCGGCGCGCTCGACGGCGACGAGCTCGATGCCGTCGGGCGCCGCTGCCGGGGTGACGACGGTCCGTCGCCGCTCGGGCAGCGCCCCCGTGTGGGCCCAGCCGTCGGGGAGCGTGAACCGGTAGCCGTACTGGACGAGCTGCCCGGGAGATCCGGTGCGGGCCGCCTGCGCGGGTGGCAGGAGGGTCGCGGCGACGCCGAGCGCCACCAGCAGGACACCCGCGAGCACGACGAGGGACCGCCGGGACCGCGGCTCCGGGAGCAGCGTCGGCACGGCGTCCACACCGGACCCGGACGGCCCCTGCTCCGCGGACGCCGCCGCGCCGAGGACGGCTGCCGTGGCGGGGACCTGCACCGCTGACACGTCGGCGGCGTCGAGCAGTGTGGCGAGCCCCGGGTCCGGGCCGACGAGCACCACCTCCTCGACGGCGTGCTCCCGAGCGAGCGCGACGACGGCGTCGACGACCCGCGTCGCCGGGTCGGCGCCGGCGACCCGCGCCGGCGTGCCGGTGGCGACGACCCGGCCTCCGTCCACGACGGACACCTCGACCCGCACGGACGAGACCTCGACGACCACGCGGCGCGGCGCCCCACCGACCGCCACCGCGGCGGGCACCCCGCCCGGCCCGACCACCGTCGGCGTCACGGGCCGCCCGAACAACAGGGCCACCGCGACGTCGGGGGACACGTGCCCGGGCAGCTCGGCGACGAGCCGCGGCTGCGGGTCGGCGACGGCGACCCGGGTCGTCGTCGCGCCGGGGTGCACCGCGACGCGGTCGCTCACGCGTCGGTCTCCGGCGCGAGCCAGGCGAGCTGCACGCGGCGGGCCCCGCGGCGGCGGTCGACGAGCATCGCCCGCCCGGCTGGCATCGCCGTCGGCTTCACGGTGTCGACGAGCGCGCCCTCCTCGGGGCTGCCGTTCATCACCAGCCCTGGCGTGCCGAGCTCACGCAGCCGCCCGAGCACCGGGTCGTAGAGGGCGCGCCCGGCACCGCCGCAGCGGCGGGCGAGCACCACGTGCAGGCCGACGTCCTTGGCCTGCGGGAGGAACTCGGCGAGCGGCAGCAGCGGGTGCGGTGCACCGGACCCGGTCGGGGCGACGAGGTCGTAGTCGTCGACGAGCAACCACACGTCGGGGCCGGTCCACCAGCTGCGCCGGCGCAGCTCGCGGGCGGTGACGTCGGGTCCGGGGAGCCTGCGGCGCAACGACTCGGCGATGTCGCGGACGGCGCCGGCGATGGCGTCGGAGGTCGAGGTCGCGGCGAGGAGGTGGTCGCCGGGGACGGCGCCGAGCAGCCCGCGTCGGGGGTCGACGACCACGACGCGGGCCTGTTCCGGGGTCAGCTGGGCGGCGATCTCGGCGGCGAGCAGGCGCAGCAGGCCGGTCTTGCCGCTCTCGGCGTCGGCGAAGCAGAGCAGGTGCGGTTCCGACGCGGGATCGAGGGACACGAGCGCGAGGCCGTCCTCGTCGAGGCCCAGCCGCAGGCGGCCGTCCGGGCCGGAGGGGAGGTCGGCACGGTCGATGCGGTCGGGCAGCGTCCGGACGGGCGGGACGCCGGGCGCCGTACACCCGGCCGAGATCAGGTCGACCAGCCCGCCGGTGTCCTGAGTGGACGTCCGGGGCGCTGCGACGACCGCCGCTCCACCGTCGGGTGCCAGGCAGTGCCCGGGCCGGGTCGGGACGGCGGCGGCCCGGCGACGGTCCACCTCGGACTCCCCCGGGTCGCCCAGACGCAGCTCGACCCGCGTGCCCAGCAGCTCCTTCACAGCCGGCCGCAGCTCGCTCCAGCGGCCCACGCCGACGACGAGGTGCACCCCGTACCCGAGCCCCTGGGCGGCGATGGTCTGCAGCCGCGCCTCGACGTCCTCGAACTCCGTGCGCAGCGCGAGGCAGCCGTCGACGACGAGGAGGACGTCGGTGGCGGGCTCGCCGGGGAACTCCCCGGCCGCGCGCCGGGCCCGGAACACCTCCACCGAGGTCAGCCCCGCGTCGCGGAACAGCCGTTCGCGGCGGGCGACGAGACCGGCGACCTCGGCGACGGTGCGCCGCACCAGATCCGGGTCCCCGCGGTCGGCGACGGTGCCGACGTGCGGGAGCCCGGCGAGCTGTGCAAGGGTGCCGCCACCGAGGTCGACGGCGTACACGCCCAGCCGGCCGGGGGTGTGGGTGCGGGCGAGCGCGAGGACCAGCGTCGCGAGGGCGGTCGACTTGCCCGAGCGGGGCCCGCCGACGACCGCGACGTTGCCGGTCGCGCCGGACAGGTCGACGACGAACGGTTCGCGTCGTTGCTGGTAGGGGCGGTCGACGACACCGATCACAGCCCACGGCCCGGCGGGGGCGGGCCCTTCCGGGGCGATGAGCTCGTCCAGCGGCGGCGGCTCGGCCAGCGGCGGCAGCCACACCCGGTGAGCGGCAGGTCCGAGGTCGGCGGCGGCGGCGATGAACCCGTCGAGGACCGTGGCCGCGCCGCGGTCGTCGGGTTCGGGGTCCGACGCCGGTTCCGGGACGGTCGCCGTCCCGAACAGCACCGGTCGCCGCGCCGGGCCGCGCGCGGCGGGGGCGTCGGCCGGCGCCCCGGACACGTACGACGAGCGGAACCGCACCAGCTCACCGGTGCCGTCGGCCAGGAACGCCGCGCCGGGGACGGGCGGCAACAGGTGCGCGTCGGGCACGCCGAGGACGGCGCGGGACTCCGCGGCGGAGAAGGTGCGCAACGCGATCCGGTACGACAGGTGCGACTCCAGCCCACGCAGCCGCCCCTCCTCCAGCCGCTGCGAGGCGAGGAGCAGGTGCAGGCCCAGCGAGCGGCCGAGGCGCCCGATCATGACCATCAGATCGATCAGCTCGGGCCGCTGCGCGAGCAGCTCGGAGAACTCGTCGACGACGACGAGCAGCGCGGGCAGCGGCGGCAGGTCGGGGCGGGCGGCGCGGGCGGCGGCGTACTCGGCGACCCCGGTGAGGTTCCCGGCGGCGCGCAGCAGCTCCTGGCGCCGGGTGATCTCGCCCGCCAACGCGTCGGCCATCCGGTCGACCAACGTCAGCTCGTCGGCGAGGTTGGTGATGACGGCCGAGACGTGCGGCAGCGACGCCAGCCCGAGGAACGTCGCGCCGCCCTTGAAGTCGACGAGCACGAGGTTGAGGTCGACGGGGCTGTGCGTGGTGGCGAGGCCGAGCACGAGCGTGCGGAGCAGCTCGGACTTGCCGGAGCCCGTGGCCCCGACGCAGAGGCCGTGCGGCCCGGACCCACCCTGCGCCGACTCCTTGAGGTCGAGCCGCAGCGGCCGGCCGTCCTCGTCGACACCCAGTGGCACCCGCAGCCGGTCGGCGGCGGTACGTCGCCACCGCGCGCGGACGGCCTCCACGTCGGTGGGCGTCGGTCTCCCGGGAACGCCGAGCAGCGCGGGAAGGTCCTGCGCAGCAACGGGTGCGCCCTCGTCGGCGGCCACGGGCCCGGCGGGCCGGAAGCGGGCGAGGCGGCGGGCGAGCGCGGTCGCCTCGGCGGGGTCGACCGAGTCGGGGACCCCGATCGGGGTGACCGCCCCGTCGGGCGCGACGCGGCCCACGCTCCCGGCTCCCACCGCGAGCCGCACCACCGACGGCGCCGCCCGCCGCCCCGGCGGCGCCCCGACCCGCAGCACCGTCACCCCGGCGACGCCCGCCCACGGGCCGGGCCCCTCGACCCCGTCGACGACGAGCAGCACGTGGGGTTCGGCCGGACCCGGACCGGGCGGTCGCGCCGCGAGCCCGGCCGCGAGCAGTCCGCGCAGCTCTTCCGGATCCGAGGTGACGAGCCGGACCGGCCCGAGCGCGTCGACGGTGCGGCCGTGGGTGTTGTGCGGCAACCACTTCACCCAGTCCCAGGGCGCCGGGTCGGCGGCGACGACGGCGACGACCGCGTCCGCGGGGCCGTGCCACAGCACGAACTGCGCGACGATCGCGCGGGCCAGGCCACGCGCCGGGCCGGGGTCGGTGCCCACCCGTTCGAGCCACACCGTCGCGCTGGAGCGGAGGTCGAGCGCGACGGGCAGACCGACGACGACGGAGTGCCGGCCGAGGAATCGCCGCAGGGCAGCGGCGGTGACGGGCTCGACGCCGTCGACGGGCCCGGTCTCGGGCGCGGTGAGGCGCGTCGCGAGGCGTTGCACCCCGAGCGCGACGCGGACCTGGGCGAAGTCGGGGTCGGCCGGACCGCGCTCCCAGTGCCTGCCCGCGGCGACGACGTCGGGCCACGCCGCCGGGTCGGGATGGGTCCCGAGGAGCGCGGCCCGCTGCGCAGCCGCCACGGCGACGACGCGGTCGCGCTGGACCGCCAGGTAGCGCAGATAGTCGCGGCGGTCCTCGTCGAGGCTCGCGGCCCGGGCGGCACCGCCCTGCCCGGACGAGGTGCCCGACACCAGCATCGCGACACTGGACAGCACCATCATCCCGCCGAACATCCACATCGACGGGTTCTGCCTGTACATCAGCGCGACCATCAGTACCGACGCCACGATCATCCCGATCGGGAGCAGCCGCGCGAGCATCCCGCCCGGGACGACACGTTCGAGCTCCGGCGGCGGCTCCAGCAGCAGCTCCCCGCCCGGCATCGGCGCCACGGCGCGACGTGCCCGCGCCTTCCCGATCGTGCCCACGCGCCGTCCTCCCGCGGCGGCATGCGTTCAGGTGCGAACGATCTGCCACCGGCTTCTCCGAAACGGCCCACGGCGGGCCGGGTGCGCGGCGACAGTAGGCGCCACCCCGCCCTCGGCGCGGCCGTTCGGGAAATCGCGTTGCACGCGGAACGGCGCGCCCGGACTGAAGACCGAGGTGCCCCGTGACACCGTTCCCGGCCCCGCCCGATCCCGGTGCGACCGTGCCGCTGGGTGGCGACCCGTTCGCCGCCGCCCGCCGCGCCGCCGCGGCCCGGGCCGGCCGCCCGGAGCCCGACCCGCCCGTCGTCACCACGTCGGCGTGGTGCCGGGTGACGGTGTGCGCGCCGCACCGCACCGCCGACGTCGCCCTCCCGGCGGGGGTTGCGGTCGCCGAACTGGTCCCGCTGCTGCTCGACCTGCTGGGCCGCCCGCCGGCCGCGACAGCGCCCACCCCCTGGCGGCTGGTGACGGCGGCAGGCGTCGCGCTGCCACCCGCCTCGTCCCTCGCCGCGCTCGGGCTGCTCGACGGGGAGCTGCTGCAGTTCCGACCCGACGCGGTCGCGCCCCCGCCCCCGGTGCTCGACGACCCCGTCGACGCGCTCGCCCGCGCGGCCGGCGAGCACGGGCCGGGCCGGGGTGACGGGGTCCGGACGGGTCTCGCGCTGCTGCTCGCGACCGTCGCCGCGGGTGTCCTCGCCGCAGCTGGCGCGGGGTGGCCGGCCGCGGTCGTCGCCGGGCTGCTGGCCGTCGGGGGTGTGGTCGTCGCGGGCCGCCGCCCACCCGACGACGCCGGGCTGCACGAGGCCCGGGTCGCCGCGCTGGCCGCGGTGCCACTCGCCGCGGCGGCGGGCTGGGCCGCGCTGCCCGACGGCGCCGCGGGCGTGCTGCTCGCAGCCACCGCGGCCGGGGTCGTGGCCGCCGCGGGCCAGCTCGCCGTCCGGGTCGTCGCACCCGCCCTGCTGACCGCGGTCACCGTGGCCGCGGCGACACTGCTCGCCGCGGCCGGCTCCCTGCTCACCGGCGCGGACGGCCCGCAGGCCGCGGCCGTCGTCGCGGCCGCCGCCGTGGCGGTCGCGCCGCTGCTGCCCCGGTGCGCGCTGCGGCTGGCGGGGGTGCCACGCCCGATCGTCGCGTCCGACCTCGACGACCTGGCATCGGCCGACCCGGCCTGCGGACTCACCCCCGACGAGCTGGCCGACCGTGCCGACCTCGCCCGCGGCTACCTGACCGGGACCGCGAGCGGGGTCGCCGTCGTCGCGGCCGGGGCGGCCTGGCTCGCCGCCGACACCGCGTCGGGTGGGTGGTCGGGGGCAGCCCTCGCCGGGGTCGTCGCCGCGGTTCTCGGGCTGCGCACCCGCGGGACGACCGACACGACCGTGACCCGGGTGCTGACGGGGGCGTGCGCGGCCGCCGGCCTGGCCGGGCTGCTGCCCCTCGCCCGGTCCGGCACGGCCGGCGCGGCGATCGCCGTCACCGCCCTGCTCGGCGGGGTCGTCGCGCTCGGCGCGGCCGGGCCGGTCACGCCCACACTCTCGCCCGTCGCGCGGCGGGCACTGGACATGGTCGAGGCCGCGCTGGTCGCGGCGGCCGCGCCACTGGCCGTCACCGCGGCCGGCCTGCTCGCCGTGGTGCACCTGCTGTGATCACCACCCTGGCGTCGCTGGCCGCGGCGGTGGTCCTGGCCCTGGGCCCGCTGCCGGCCGTCGACGACCCATTGCCCGAGGGCACCCCGCCCCGCGTCCCGGTGGTAGGGCTGCAGGCACCCGACGCGTGCGCGGACACCGGCGGCGCGCCCGGACCCCGAGCACCCGCACCCCAGGTCGCGGCGCTCGGGCTCGACGCGGCGCACCGGCTCGCGACGGGTCGCGGCGTCCGGATCGCCGTCGTCGACACCGGTGTCGCCCCGCACCCGCGGCTCGGCGGAAGGGTCACCGGCGTCGGCGACTACGTCCGCGGCGGGTCCGGGCTGGAGGACTGCGACGGCCACGGCACCGCGGTCGCCGGCCTGCTCGCCGGCTCCCCGGGCGGCGACGACGGTTTCCGCGGCGTCGCCCCGGACGCCACGCTGCTGTCGATCCGGCAGTCGAGCCAGAAGTTCACGCTCCGCAGCACCGGCGCGGGGGTCGGGGACACCGCGACACTCGCCGACGCCCTCGTCCTCGCCGTCCGGGCCGGTGCCGACGTCGTCAACGTGTCCGAAGCGGGCTGCGTCACCCCCGCCGAGGCCGAGAACGCCGCCCCGCCGCTGCGCGCGGCCCTGCGGTTCGCCGCCGACCACGACGTCGTCGTGGTCGCCGCGGCCGGCAACGTCGGCGAGGGCTCGTGCGCCGACGGGGAGGTCGCGCTGCCCGGCTGGCTCGGTCAGGACGTGCTCACCGTCGGGGCCCTCGACGCACGCGGCGTGCCCGCGTTGTTCGGCGTCCGCGGCCCGTGGGTCGACATCGCCGCACCCGGCGCCGGCCTCGCCGCGTTGGGGCTGCCCGCGGGGTTCACCCGGGTCCCGGTGCAGGGCACCAGCTTCGCGACGCCGTTCGTCGCCGGCACCGCGGCGCTGCTGGTCCAGCAGCGGCCCGGCGCGAGCGCCCGCGAGATCGTCGAGGTCATCCTGTCGACGGCACGGCCGCTGCCTGGTGCGCCGCGGGACGCGGTGGGGCGCGGCGTCGTCGACCCCGTGGCGGCGTTGTCCCGGCATCCGAGCGCCGGAGCCGGGACCGCCGGCACCGGCCCCGCGGTGGCACCCCCGACGGCTCCGGCCGCCAGACCCACCGCACCCCTGCCGGGTGTGGGCGAGCGTGTCGACGTCGCGCCGAGGCTGTCGCCCGGGGCGACGATCGTGATCGTCGTCGCGTGCGCGGCGGCGCTGCCCCTCGCGGTCCGGTCGCTGCGCAGGCGTGCCTGACCCGGCTGAACCACAACCGTGGCCCGGCGCACCGCGCGCCACCCGACGACCCCGCGCGGGCGCCTCCCTGCAGTACGCCTGCAACCGTGGGCGCCGGGTTCCGACCACGCGCGAAACCTCGGTGTGCCCCTCACAGCACCGGTCCCGGGAGTGGCTCAGCCCACCCGGTCGAGGACGTCCACCATCCGCGTCGTGGCGTCCAGGTCGAGCCCCGGGCCGACGGGAAGCAGCCGCAGCGCCCAGTCCGGCGCGGCCGCAGCATCCCCGACGCCGAGCGCCTCGGCGGTCCGGTCGTCGGTGATCGGGTGCAGGACACCGGTCGTCGAGACCAGTGCCAGCCGCGCCGGGTCCGAGGCGAGCCGGACCGGGCCACCGGCACCCGCGCCGAGCGCGACCGCGTCGGCTCGCGGCCCGGCCCCGTCGCCCTGGGCGAGGTCGACGGTGACCGCACCCGCCGCGACGGGCACGACCGAGGCCGCGACGACCTGCGGATGCGCGGGATCGGCCGGTGTCGCCACGCGGCACAGCACAGGCTCCGCCACCGCATCGGCCCAACGTGCTGGCGGGCGCGGCCAGTCCCCCGAGCGGTCACGCGAGGCCATGGTGAGCTCCGGGCCCTCGGGGATGGAGGCCAGCAGCGCCGCACCGACCTGCCGGACGGCGCGCCGGTCGGCACCGAGGGCCTCGAGCACGGCCCTGTCACCGGGGTCGACGCGGTAGCGCCGGTGGTCGGCGATCACCCACGCCTGTCCCGCGCCCTCGGCCAGCACGGCTGCACCGGTCCCCGCCGGGCCACCGGGCGCCACCCCGGCGACGACGGTCGTGCGTTCCAGCCCCGAGGAACCGACGGTGTCGCACACCGCCCAGCCGCCTGCCGGCCCCGGCCCGTCGGGGTGCACGCCGGACGCGCCGGGCACCGCCGCCGCGGCGGTCCGCGGGGCGCCGGCGAGCTGGGCGTCGGCCACCGGTGTCGGCACCGCCGTCGACCCGCCGTCGACCCCGTAGACGGCGAGCAGCAGGCGTCCTGCCGCCAGGTTCGCGACGGGGACGAGCCGCGACGGGTTCGGCACGACGGCGAACATCGTCCCCGCCGTCGTCGCGACGACGAGCTTCTCCCGCGTCCAGTCCGTCGCCGACGTGAGCCGCCCGTGCGCGGCGACCCCACCCAGCACCAGCAGCGCCAGCAGGACACCGGCGAACGCGGCGCGCCGCTGCGCGCGCAGCTGCTCGTGCAGCAGCACGGTGTCACCGCGGACGAGTGCGGCCTCCACGCGGCGCACCCCGAAGCGGTAGGCGTCGGCCTGGTCGCGGGTGGCGGGTGTCCGCACCGGGGCGGGGGCGGTCGGGCGGACCATGTCGCGGACCGTATCCGCGCGACCACCCCGCCCGTGGCCGTTTCGGGGAACCCGTCGCCCGGCCCGCCCGCACCGGCTCGCCCACGTGGCCGCACCCCGGCCCCGCCCGGCCCCGCCCGGCCCCCGCCGTCGAACGTGTCAGCAGCGCTCCCGCCGAACGCTCACGACACGCTCGCCCGGCCACCACCCCCCCACCCGCCGTGTCACCAGCGCGGTCTGCGGACGCTCACGACACGTTGGCCAGCGGGCGTGGCACCCGGCGTGTCAAGAGCGTCCCCGGTGAGCGCTCAGGACACGCTCGCCGGCCGCCGCCACACCCGGCGTGTCACCAGCGCCCTTCGCGGACGCTCACGACACGTTGGTCGGCGGGCGCCGCGCACCCGGGGCGCGTCACCGGCCTCGCCGCCGAGCGCTCACGGCACGCTCGCCGGCCGCCACCCACACCCGGCGTGTCACCAGCGCGGTCTGCTGACGCTCACGACACGCTCGCCGGCCGCGCCCACACCGGGCGTGTCACCAGCGCGCCCTGCGGACGCTCACGACACGCCCGCCGTCGCGTCCCCGGCGCTCACGCCGGACGTAGCCCCGCCGAGCGCTGCGCCGCCGAGCGCTGGGCCACCGAGTGCTGGGCCACCGGGCGCTGCGCCGCCGGGCGTCGCCCCAACCGGGCAGGGCGGTGCCGGTGCGGCGGCTCAGCGGGTACGGACGTTGCGCGTGACGGCGGCGCGGGCCGCGAGCTCGTCGTCCGCGGGGTAGTCGACCCGGACGAGGGTCAGCCCGCGGGCGGGCGCGACGGCGACGTCGGAGACACGGCCGGTGTGGTCGAGCAGCCCCGCGGGCCAGTCGACGGAGCGTCGCCCCCGGCCGACGTCGAGCATCGCGCCGACCAGGCTGCGGACCATGCTGTGGCAGAAGGCGTCGGCGCTCAGCTCCGCGCGCAGCACCCCGTCCGCGTCGGCGGACCAATCGAACCGCAGCAGCTCGCGGATGGTCGTCGCACCCTCGCGGCGCCGGCAGAAGGCCGCGAAGTCGTGCTCGCCGAGCAGCCCGGCCGATGCCCGGGCGACGGAGTCGAGGTCGATCGGGTGGGGCCAGGCGAGGGTGTCCCTGGCGCGCAACGGGTCCGCGCCCCATGGCGATGTCGTGACCCGGTAGACGTAGTGGCGGCGCAGCGCGGAGAAGCGGGCGTCGAACTCCGGCGGCACGACGGTCACGTCGCGTACCCGGACGTCGGGCGGCAGCAGCCGGGCGAGCCGGCGGACGAGCCGTTGCGGTTCGACGTCGAGCGAGGCGGCGAGATCGACGTGGGCGACCTGACCGCTCGCGTGCACTCCGGCGTCGGTGCGCCCCGCGACGGTCAGCGACACCGGCGTCCGCAGGATCCGGTGCAGCGCATCTGCGAGCTCGCCGTACACGGTGCGTCGTGTCGGCTGCGGGGCCCAGCCGGAGAAGTCGGTGCCGTCGTAGGAGATGTCGAGCCGGTAGCGGCTCGTGGGCACGACGGCGACGAGCCCGCCGTCCGGCTGGACGGCGGGCTCGTCGTGGTGCGGGGTGCTGCTCAGGCGTCGCCCTTGGCGTCGTCGGCCTCGGCCTCGGCCTTCTCGACGGACGCGTCGGCGTCGTCCTTGAGCTCCTGCTGCGACTTCGGCAGTGTGAAGCCTGCGGCCTCGGCGGTGACCGCGTCGCTGAACCAGACCTCGGCCACGGTGCGGTCGTAGAACGACGTCCCGGGGAGGTGGTACAGCATCGAGTCGGCGTTGCCCTTGACCGGGAAGCCCTCGGGGGCCTCCTGCGGGTCGTCCAGCGGGGCGTGGCTGCCCTCGCCGTACGGCGCCGCGGTCTCGGTCTCCTCGGCCGCGGGGACGCCGGCAACCGGCTGGGCCTTGGCCGACTGGGCCTTGTCCTCCGCCGCCTGCTGCGACGCCGCGACGCGGCGGGCGCGCTCGGCCTCGTCGGTGACCGTCTTCTGCGACACCAGCTCGATGACCGCCATGGGGGCGTTGTCGCCCTTGCGCGGCATCGTCTTGGTGATGCGGGTGTAGCCACCGTTGCGGTCGGCGAAGAACGGGCCGATGTCGGTGACGAGACGGTGGATGACGTCCTTGTCCCGGATCACCTTGGCGATCTGCCGGATGTTGTGCAGGTCGCCCTTCTTGGCCTTGGTGATCAGGCGCTCCGCGTACGGACGCAGCCGCCGGGCCTTGGCCTCGGTGGTGGTGATGCGACCGTGCTCGAACAGCTGCGTGGCCAGGTTGGCCAGGATCAGCCTCTGGTGCGCGGGCGAACCGCCGAGGCGGGGACCCTTGGTGGGCTGAGGCATGGCTACAGCTGCTCCGTTTCTGCGTAGTCCTGACCGTCGTCCCCGAAGTTGTCGGGGTCGAACCCGTCGGAGCCGTACTCGACGGCCGCGGCCGACGGGTCGAATCCGGGCGGGCTGTCCTTCAGCGCGAGGCCGAGGCCGACGAGCTTCATCTTGACCTCGTCGATCGACTTTGCGCCGAAGTTGCGGATGTCGAGCAGGTCGGCCTCGGACCGGCCCACCAGCTCACCCACGGTGTGAATGCCCTCGCGCTTGAGGCAGTTGTAGGAGCGGACCGTGAGGTCGAGCTCCTCGATCGGCATCGCGAAGGCCGCGATGGTGTCGGCCTCCTGGGGCGACGGGCCGATCTCGATGCCCTCGGCGTCGACGTTCAGCTCGCGGGCGAGGCCGAACAGCTCGACGAGGGTCTTGCCTGCCGACGCGAGCGCGTCGCGCGGGGTGATCGAGGGCTTCGTCTCGACGTCGAGCACCAGCTTGTCGAAGTCGGTGCGCTGCTCGACACGGGTGGCCTCGACCTTGTAGGTCACCTTGAGGACCGGCGAGTAGATCGAGTCGACCGGGATGCGGCCGATCTCGGCGCCGGTGGCCTTGTTCTGCATGGCCGGCACGTAGCCGCGGCCCCGCTCGACGACGAGCTCCACCTCGAGGCGGCCCTTGTCGTTGAGGGTGGCGATGTGCAGGTCCGGGTTGTGCACGGTGACACCGGCCGGGGGCACGATGTCGCCGGCGGTGACCGGGCCGGGCCCCTGCTTGCGCAGGTACATCGTCACCGGCTCGTCCTCCTCGGAGCTCACGACGAGCTCCTTGAGGTTCAGGATGATGTCGGTGACGTCTTCCTTGACCCCGGGGACGGTGGTGAACTCGTGCAGCACGCCGTCGATGCGGATGCTGGTCACGGCCGCGCCGGGGATGGAGGACAGCAGGGTGCGGCGGAGCGAGTTGCCGAGCGTGTAGCCGAAGCCGGGCTCGAGGGGCTCGATGACGAACCGCGACCGGGTCTCGGTGACCGAGTCCTCGGTCAGGGTGGGGCGCTGAGAGATCAGCACAGTGTTTCTCCTTTGTATGCCGCGGCAACCACTATTTGATGCCGCAGTGAGCCCCCCGCCCCACTTCAGGGCGGGGGGACGAGCCGTGAAGCTCGTGAGGCCCTGCTCCGGTTACTTGGAGTAGAGCTCGACGATCAGCTGCTCGGTGACCTGCGTGTCGATCTGCGCGCGCTCGGGCAGCTGGTGCACGAGGATGCGCAGGCTCGACGGGACGACCTGGAGCCAGGCCGGGATCGGACGGTCGCCGACGAGCTCCTTGGCGATCACGAACGGGTCCGTGGCCAGGGACTTCGGCTTGACGTCGATGATGTCGTACTGGCCGACGCGGAAGCTGGGGATGTCCACCTTCCGGCCGTTGACCAGGAAGTGACCGTGGTTCACCAGCTGGCGGGCCATCCGCCGGGTGCGCGCGAGGCCCGCCCGGTAGACGACGTTGTCGAGCCGCGACTCGAGGATCTGCAGCAGGTTGTCACCGGTCTTGCCGGGGCGACGGTTCGCTTCCTCGTAGTAGCGGCGGAACTGCTTCTCCAGGACGCCGTAGGCGAAGCGCGCCTTCTGCTTCTCCTGCATCTGCAGGAGGTACTCCGTCTCCTTGATCCGGATCCGGCCGTGCTGGCCGGGCGGGTAGGGACGGCGCTCGAACGCCTGGTCGCCGCCGACGAGGTCGACCTTCAGTCGGCGGGACTTGCGGGTCATGGGTCCGGTGTAACGAGCCATGTCTGGTTACTCCCTCTCCCTTAGACCCGGCGCCGCTTGGGCGGGCGGCATCCGTTGTGCGGCTGGGGGGTGACGTCGCTGATGGTGCCGACCTCGAGACCGGCGGCCTGCAGCGAGCGGATCGCGGTCTCGCGGCCGGAGCCGGGACCCTTGACGAAGACGTCGACCTTCTTCATGCCGTGCTCGGCCGCCTTGCGGGCGGCGCTCTCGGCGGCCATCTGCGCCGCGAACGGCGTCGACTTGCGCGAGCCCTTGAAACCGACGTGGCCGGCGGAGGCCCACGCGATCACCGCACCGGTCGGGTCCGTGATGGACACGATGGTGTTGTTGAAGGTGCTCTTGATGTGCGCGTGGCCGTGCGCGACGTTCTTCTTCTCCTTGCGGCGGACCTTCTTGGGTCCGGCCGCGCCACGGGTACGGGGCGGCATTACTTCTTACCTGCCTTCTTCTTGCCGGCGACCGTCTTCTTCGGTCCCTTGCGGCCGCGGGCATTGGTCTTGGTGCGCTGGCCACGCACCGGCAGGCCCCGGCGGTGCCGGATCCCCTGGTAGCAGCCGATCTCGATCTTGCGACGGATGTCGGCCTGCACCTCGCGGCGCAGGTCACCCTCGACGCGGAAGTTGGCCTCGATGTACTCGCGAAGGGCGGTCAGGTCCTCGTCGGAGAGGTCCTTGGTCCGCAGGTCCTTGCTGATACCCGTGGAGTTGAGAATCTCGAGCGAGCGCGTGCGCCCGATCCCGAAGATGTAGGTGAGCGCGATCTCCATCCGCTTGTCGCGGGGGAGGTCGACGCCTGCGAGTCGTGCCATACGGCGGTGTTCTCCTCTGTTCTGATCCCCAGGTCTGCCCGACGTCCGTCCCGGTCCGACTCGTGGTCCGGGCCCCGGCCTGGGGGCCGGGGGTGGGCCGCGCCCGTGTGGCGCGACAGGCACATCGGGTGCTTCTGGCGCTCGTGAGAGCTGCGGTCAGGACGACCGCGACGTGCTGGTGACGCTCAGCCCTGGCGCTGCTTGTGGCGCAGGTTCTCGCAGATCACCATGACCCGGCCGTGACGGCGGATCACCTTGCACTTGTCGCAGATCGGCTTGACGCTCGGCTTGACCTTCACGTCTTCTGCCTTCTTGTTCCGGTGGAGCGGGCGATCACTTGTAGCGGTAGACGATTCGGCCGCGGGACAGGTCGTAGGGTGAGAGCTCCACGACCACCCGGTCCTCGGGAAGGATCCGGATGTAGTGCTGCCGCATCTTCCCGCTGATGTGAGCCAGGACCTTGTGCCCGTTCTCCAGCTCCACGCGGAACATCGCGTTCGGCAGGGGTTCGACGACCCGGCCCTCGACCTCGATCGCCCCGTCTTTCTTGGCCATGTCCTCCGCGTTCCGTGACGGTATTGCGTACGACGTGCATCTGACAGGTGGTGCTGAGGACTGCAACGACCGCCGACGAACAGTGCTGGTTGCGGTCACCGCGTCCGGTGGGCACGAAGGACACCGGAGGCGACATGCGGGAGGCACGACGGAACCGGCGCATCCAACGCGCCGAACACCCAGTGTACGGGTCTTGCGAAGGGCCTTCACAGTCGGGTACACGCGCGAGGGACCGACCCCGCGACCTGCCCGTCGGAACGGACAATTCGCTTGACCTCGACCCGGGTCGAGGTGGTCGCATCCTGGTCGTGGAGAGCCGTCACGGCCCCCACTCCCGACCGTACCCGCCTCCCCCGGGCGCTGCGACCGTTCGGCCGCCGCGACTACCGCCTGCTCGCGTCGTCGATGCTGTTCTCCCTGTTCGCGACGGGTGTCTGGCTGGTCGCGATCGTCTGGCAGGTCATCGAGCTGGGCGGTGGGCCGACGCAGCTGTCACTCGTCGCCGCGGCCGGCAGCGCGGGTCTGCTGCTGAGCGTGCTCGCGGGCGGGGTGGCCGCCGACCGGCTCCCCCGCCGGCGTGTCCTGGTGGCCGCCGAGGCCCTGCACATCGCGGCGGCCGCCGTTGCGGCGACGCTGGCGCTCACCGGCACCCTCGCACTGTGGCACCTCGCGGTCGCCGCGTTCCTGCTCGGCACCGCCGATGCCTTCTACTACCCGTCCGCGTCGGCGATCCTGCCCTCGCTCCTGCCCGCCGACGAGCTGCTCGCCGCCAACGGCGTCGAGGGCACGCTGCGCCCGGTGGCGATGCAGGCGGCGGGACCCGCGGTGGCCGGGCTCGTCGTCGGCGCCCTCCTCCCCGCGGCGGGGCTGCTCGCCGCCGCGATCGGGTTCTGCCTGGCGCTTCCGCCGCTGCTGGCGATGCGGCGCACCCCCGTCGTCGACCGGCCCCGGCAGGACGCGGAAGGGGGCCGCACCTCCGTGCTCGCCGACGTCCGCGAGGGCTTCGCCTACCTGCTGCGTACCGGCTGGCTCTTCGCGACGCTGGCGTTCTCGTCGCTGTACGTGCTCGTCGTCATCGGGCCCATCGAGGTGCTGCTGCCGTTCGCGGTGCGCGACCAGACCGGCGGCGGCCCCAGCGACCATGCCCTCGTGCTGGGGGCCTTCGGGATCGGCAGCGCCGTCGGGTCCATCGCGACGTCGTCGATCCGGCTGCCACGCCGCTATCTGACGGTGATGATCCTGGCCTGGGGCGTCGGCGGGGTCCCGCTCGCCTTCATCGGGCTGACGAACCTGCTGTGGGTCATCTTCGTCATCGCGTTCGTCGTCGGCGTCACCGGTGCCGGTGCGATGGTCATCTGGGGGACGCTGCTGCAGCGCCGCGTGCCGCCGCACCTGCTCGGCCGGGTGTCGAGCCTCGACTTCTTCGTCTCGCTCGCCCTGATGCCCGTGTCGATGGCACTGGCCGGGCCGATCGGCGAGGGGGTGGGCATCCCGCTCACGTTCCTGCTCACCGGCACGGTGCCGGTGCTGCTGGCGGTGGCGGCCGTCGTCGGCTGGCGGCTCGACCGCGACGAGCTCGCGCACCCGCTCGACACCGCTCGCCCGGCCGCGCCTGCCGACCGCCTCGACGATGCGGGGGCCGTCGGCGCACCGTGACGCCGGGTCAGGGCGCGGCGGTCAGCACCTGCGGGCCGTCGTCGGTGATCGCGACCGTGTGCTCCCAGTGCACCGCCCGCTTGCCGTCGGCCGTGACGACGGTCCAGCCGTCGTCGAGCTCACGGGTCTCCGGCTCGCCCGCCGTGATCATCGGCTCGATGGCCAGCACCACACCGGGGCGTAGTCGCAGCCCGTGCCCCGGGTCGCCGTAGTTGGGCAGGAACGGGTCCATGTGCATCGACGTGCCGATGCCGTGGCCGCCGTACTCCGCGACGATCCCGTAGTCGGCCCGGTCGCGGTTCGCCGCCTTCTCGACGGCGTTCTGCACCGCGTGCGAGATGTCGGTGAGCCGGCCACCGGGTAGTGCCGCGGCGACGCCCGCGTGGAGCGACTCCTCGCACGCGGCCGACAGCAGGTGGTCGGCGTCGGACACCGCGCCGATCTCCAGCGTGACCGCCGAGTCGCCGTGCCAGCCCTCGACGACCGCGCCGCAGTCGACCGAGATGATGTCGCCCTCGGCCAGCACCTGCGCCGCCGACGGGATGCCGTGGACGATCTGGTCGTTCACCGACGCGCAGATCGAGGCCGGGTAGCCGTGGTAGCCGAGGAACGACGGCACACCGTTGCCCTCGCGGATCGTCGTCTCGGCCAGCGCGTCGAGATCGGCCGTGGTGACCCCGGGGGCGGCGAGCGCCCGGACCGCGGCGAGGGTGCGGGCGACGAGGATCCCCGCCACCCGCATGGCCTCGATCTCGCCCGGCGTTTTCAGCTCGATGTCACGTCCACGGAACCGGGCCAACGCGCCTCGTACCCCGCCTCGCCCACCGCTCATCTCGTCAACGCTCCTTGCTGGTCGTGGCGCCGGCGCCGGGGCGGATCAGCGCTCGGACCGTGTCAGCGCTCGGGCAGGGCCGCGAACACCCGGCCGGTGATCTCGGCGACGTCGCCGACGGCGTCGACGGTGACGAGCCGGTCGCGGTAGTGGTCGAGCAGCGGCGCGGTCTCGTCGCGGTAGACCTGCTGCCGGTTGCGGATGACGGCCTCGGTGTCGTCGGAGCGGCCGCGCGCGAGCAGCCGCTCGACGACGACGTCCTCCGGGACCTGCAGCTCGACGACGGCATCGAGCTCGTCGCCGGTCTCGGCGAGGATCTCGGCCAGCGCGCCGGCCTGCGCCGTGGTGCGCGGGAACCCGTCGAGCAGGAAACCCTTCGTCGCGTCGGGGTCGGCCAGGCGGGCCTTCACCATGCCGACGGTCACCGAGTCGGGGACGAGGTTGCCCGCGTCCATGTAACCCTTGGCCTCGAGCCCCAGCGGGGTCTCCTCGGCGAGGTTGGCCCGGAACAGGTCACCGGTGGAGATGTGCGGGATGCCGAGCTGCTCGGCGATCCGCACGGCCTGAGTGCCCTTGCCCGCTCCCGGCGGACCGACCAGAACGAGTCGCACGCGAAACCAACCTCCCTGAGAACACGATCGCGGTGGTGCCGAACGTCGCCGGCGGGGTGCGGCGAGCGGCGGGACGGGGCAGCGCGCGGCTACGGGTGACGCGCCGCGCCGACTGCCGTCCATCGCACCTTAACGCAGGAAACCCTCGTAGTTCCGCTGCATGAGCTGGCTCTCGATCTGCTTCACGGTGTCGAGGCCCACGCCGACCATGATCAGTACAGCGGTACCACCGAACGGGAAGTTCTGGTTCTGGCCGCTGCCGGTGACGCCGAGGAAGAAATTCGGCAGCACCGCGATGATGCCCAGGTACAGCGATCCCGGCAGCGTGATGCGGGAGAGCACGAAGTTCAGGTACTCCGCCGTCGGCCTGCCCGGACGGATGCCGGGGATGAAGCCGCCGAACTTCTTCATCTCGTCGGCCCGTTCCTCCGGGCTGAACGTGATTCCGACGTAGAAGTACGTGAAGAAGATGATCAGTGCGACGTACAGCAGGATGTGCAACCAGTTCGACTGGTCGACGAGATAGGTCTGCACGAAGCGCTGGAACCAGCTGTCGCCGCTGCCCGCGAGCTGCGCGATCAGGCTGGGCAGGTACAGCAGGGAGCTACCGAAGATGACCGGGATGACACCGGCCTGGTTGACCTTGAGCGGCAGGTACGTCGACGTGCCGCCGTACATGCGACGACCGACCATGCGCTTGGCGTACTGCACCGGGATGCGGCGCTGGCCCTGCTCGACGAACACGACGCTCGCGATGATGGCCAGGCCGAACACGCAGACACCGGCGAAGACCAGGCCGCCGGAGTTGTCGAGGATGTTCTTGCCCTCGGCGGGGATGCGGTGCGCGATCGAGGCGAAGATCAGCAGCGACATGCCGTTGCCGATGCCACGCTCGGTGACCTGCTCGCCGAGCCACATGACGACGGCGCAGCCGGCCGTCATCACGATGACCATGACGGCGAGGGTGAAGATGCTCTGGTCCGGGATGACCGGGACGTTGCAGCCCTGGAACAGCACGCCGCGCACCGCGAGGGCGACGATGCCGGTGGCCTGCAGGACGGCCAGTGCGATCGTGAGGTAGCGGGTGTACTGGGTCAGTTTGGCCTGACCCGACTGCCCTTCCTTCTTCAGCTGCTCGAACCGCGGGATGACGACGGTGAGCAGCTGGACGATGATGCTGGCCGTGATGTACGGCATGATCCCGAGGGCGAGGATCGACAGCTGCAGGAGCGCGCCGCCCGAGAACAGGTTGATGAGCGAGTAGACGCCCGAGTTCGCCCCGCCCTCGACGGCGGCGATGCACTGCTGGACGTTCGGGAAGGACACCCCCGGCGACGGGATGTTCGCCCCCAGGCGGTAGACCGCGACGACACCCAGCGTGAAGAGGATCTTCTTCCGTAGGTCTGGCGTCGTCAGTGCTGACCGGAACGCGCTGAGCACTCGGGCCCCTCCTACTACGTCGGCGGCGGACCGCCGGTCGCCGGCTTCGCCGGCTTCTGGTGGGGCCTGCGGCGCCGGGCCCCTGAACGGACCCTGACGGCCGGCTACGACCCGGCGAACGCGCACCGCTGGTGCGGGTGGCGGACGCGAGCGACTCTAACAGCGGCGACGCCGCCCGCTCCCGCACCCCGTACTCGACGGGGACGACGCGGGAGCGAGCGGCGTCGGCCTGCTCACAGCTCGGTGGCGGTACCGCCGGCTGCGACGATCTTCTCCTTGGCACTGCCGGAGAACTTGTGCGCGGTCACGGTGAGCGCGACGCCGTCGAGCTCGCCGGTGCCGAGCACCTTGACCAGCTCGTTGCGGCGAACCGCACCGGCGGCGACGAGCTCGGCCGGACCGACCTCGCCACCCTCCGGGAAGAGCACCGCGAGGTCGCCGACGTTCACGACCTGGTACTCGACGCGGAAGCGGTTCTTGAAGCCCTTGAGCTTGGGCAGCCGCATGTGCAGCGGCATCTGCCCACCCTCGAAGGCCGGGGAGACCGTCTTGCGCGCCTTCGTGCCCTTGGTACCGCGGCCCGCGGTCTTGCCCTTGCTGCCCTCACCGCGACCGACACGGGTCTTCGCGGTCTTGGCGCCGGGCGCGGGACGCAGATCGTGGATCTTGATGGACTCGGTCATCAGGAACCGACCTCCTCCACCGTCACGAGGTGCCGCACGGTGTTGATCATGCCGCGGACCTGGGGGTTGTCATCCCACTCCGCGGACTGACGGATCTTGCGAAGCCCGAGGGACTTCAGGGTCTCGCGCTGGTTCTGCTTGCGCCCGATGGCGCTGCGGACCTGCGTGACCTTCAGCTTCTTGTCGGCCACGTCGGTCACACCCTCGCAGCCGCGGCGGCCTCGGCACGACGACGAAGCATCGACTCCGGGGCGACGTCCTCCAGCGGCAGGCCGCGGCGGGCCGCGACCTCCTCCGGACGCTGGATCATCTTGAGCGCGGCGATCGTCGCGTGCACGACGTTGATCGCGTTGTCGCTGCCGAGCGACTTCGACAGGATGTCGTGGATGCCGGCGCACTCCAGGACCGCGCGGACCGGGCCACCGGCGATGACACCGGTACCGGGGCTCGCGGGGCGCAGCATGACCACGCCCGCGGCCGCCTCGCCCTGGACCCGGTGGACGATCGTGCCGCCGATGCGCGGGACGCGGAAGAAGTTCTTCTTCGCCTCCTCGACACCCTTGGCGATCGCCGCCGGGACCTCCTTGGCCTTGCCGTAGCCGACGCCCACGAGGCCGTCGCCGTCGCCCACGATCATCAGCGCGGTGAAGCTGAAGCGCCGACCACCCTTGACGACCTTAGCCACGCGGTTGATCGTGACCAGCCGCTCGATGTACGGGGTCTTGTCCTGGGCCGCCCCGCCACGGCCTCCGTCGCGGCGGTCCCGGCGGTCGCGGTTGTCGCCGCTGCCGCCACCGGGGCCTCCGCCGTCACGCCGCGTACGTCCCGGCATCAGACGTTCCCTCCATTGCTGTGGATGATCTTCGCGGACATCAGAACTTCAGTCCGCCCTCACGTGCGGCGTCGGCCAGAGCCGCGATCCGCCCGTGGTAGCCGTTGCCGCCGTGGTCGAAGACGACCGCGTCGACGCCGGCAGCCTTGGCGCGAGCCGCGATGAGCTCGCCCACCTTGGCCGCCTTGGCCTTCTTGTCGCCCTCGAGCGACGCCACGTCGGCGTCGAGGGTCGAGGCCGACGCCAGCGTGTGGCCGGCCAGGTCGTCGATCAGCTGCACGAACATGTGCCGCGAGCTGCGCTTGACCGCGAGCCGGGGACGAGCCGTCGTACCGTTGATCTTCTTCCGCAGCCGGGCGTGGCGACGCGTGCGCGCGACCCGCCGGGCGCTGGAGATGTTCGACGCGGCCCGCTTCTTGGCGTTGGCCGAGATCGTCTCTGTCTGAGCCATCACTTACCCGTCTTCCCGACCTTGCGGCGGACGACCTCGCCCGCGTACCGCACACCCTTGCCCTTGTACGGCTCGGGCTTGCGGATCTTGCGGATGTTCGCGGCGGTCTCCCCCACGAGCTGCTTGTCGATGCCCGCCACCGAGAACTTGGTGGGGGACTCGACGGCGAAGGTGATGCCCGCGGGCGGCGTGACGACGACCGGGTGGCTGAAGCCGAGCGCGAACTCGAGGTTCGACCCCTTCAGCGCGACGCGGTAACCGACACCGACGATCTCGAGCTTCTTCTCGTAGCCGGCGGTGACGCCGACGACGAGGTTGTTGACCAGCGTCCGCGTGAGGCCGTGGTAGGCCTTGCTGCGGCGCTCGTCGTCCGGACGCTTCACGACCACTGCGCCGTCGTCACCGCGCTCGACGGTGATCGGCTCGATCACGGTGTGCGACAGGGTGCCCTTGGGGCCCTTGACGGTGACGGTGCGGCCCTCGATGGCCACGTCGACGCCCGACGGAACGGTGATCGGCAGTTTCCCGATGCGCGACATCGCTACTTCTCCCTTCTCACCAGACGTAGGCGAGGACTTCCCCGCCCACGCCGTCCCGGTTGGCCTGGCGGTCGGTCAGCAGACCCTTCGACGTCGAGATGATCGCGACGCCGAGGCCTCCGAGGACCCGCGGCAGGTTGTTGGACTTCGCGTAGACCCGCAGGCCGGGCTTGGACACCCGACGCACACCGGCGATGCTGCGCTCGCGGTTGCGGCCGTACTTCAGCTCGATCACGAGGGACTTGCCGACCTCGGCGTCCTCGGTGGCGTGCGACGCGATGTAGCCCTCCTTCTGAAGGATCTCCGCAATGGCGACCTTCAGCTTGGAGTGCGGCATCACGACACGGTCGTGGTATGCCGAGTTCGCGTTCCGCAGACGGGTCAGCATGTCTGCGATCGGATCGGTCATCGTCATGGTGACGTCACTACTTTCCCGCCCTGGTTCCCCCTGGCCCAGAAGACTGGACGCTCCCGGGGGCCTGTGGCGATCAGGAAAAGCAGCTGGTGATTACCAGCTGGACTTGCTCACGCCGGGCAGCTCGCCGGCGTGCGCCATCTGGCGCACGCAGATGCGGCAGAGCCCGAACTTGCGGAGGACCGCACGCGGACGTCCGCACTTCTGGCAGCGGGTGTAGCCGCGGACCTTGAACTTCGGCGTCTTCTCGGCCTTGATTCGCAGTGCCTTCTTGGCCATGCGGGTCAGCTCTCCTTGAACGGGAAGCCGAGCTTGCGCAGCAGCTCCCGGCCTTCCTCGTCGGTGGTCGCCGTCGTCACGACCGTGATGTCCATGCCGCGCGGACGGTCGATCGAGTCGGGGTCGATCTCGTGGAACATCGACTGCTCCGTGAGACCGAAGGTGTAGTTGCCCCGACCGTCGAACTGCGTGGCGGACAGCCCACGGAAGTCACGGATACGGGGAAGCGCGATCGTCAGCAGACGGTCGAGGAACTCCCACATCCGGTCGCCGCGCAGGGTCACCTTCGCGCCGATCGGCATGCCCTCGCGCAGCTTGAACTGCGCGATCGACTTCGTGGCGCGCCGGACCTGCGGACGCTGGCCGGTGATCGCGGCGAGGTCGCGGACGGCCCCGTCGATCAGCTTCGCGTCACGGGCGGCGTCGCCGACACCCATGTTCACGACGACCTTGACGACGCCCGGGATCTGCATGACGTTCGCGTAGGAGAACTGCTCGCGCAGCTCACCCTTGATCTCGTCGCGGTAGCGCTGCTTGAGCCGCGGCGCCACCTTCTCGGCGGTCGTCATGTCAGATCTCCTTCCCGGTTCGGCGGGAGATCCGGACGCGCTTGGCCTTGCCGCCGTCCTCGGACTCGACGACCTTCTTGCCGACGCGGGTCGGCTTGCCGTCGGAGTCGACGACCATCACGTTCGAGACGTGGATGGCGGCCTCCTGCGTCACGATGCCGCCGGACTGCGCGCCGCGCTGGTTCTGGCTGACGCGCGTGTGCTTCTTGATCCTGTTGACGCCCTCGACGAGGACCCGGTCCCGCTCGGGGTAGGCCTGGATGACCTTGCCCTTCGCACCCTTGTCCTTGCCGGCGATCACCAGGACGGTGTCACCCTTCTTGACCTTCATCTCTCACAACACCTCCGGTGCGAGGGAGATGATCTTCATGAACCGCTTGTCGCGCAGCTCGCGACCGACCGGACCGAAGATGCGGGTCCCCCGCGGCTCACCGTCGGCCTTGATCAGGACGGCGGCGTTCTCGTCGAACCGGATGTAGCTGCCGTCCGGGCGACGCTTCTCCTTGACGGTGCGCACGATGACGGCCTTGACGACGTCACCGCGCTTCACCCCGGCACCGGGGATGGCTTCCTTCACCGTGGCGACGATCGTGTCGCCGATCCCCGCGTAACGACGCGCCGAGCCGCCCAGCACCCGGATGCACAGGATTTCCTTGGCACCGGTGTTGTCGGCGACGCGCAGCCGCGACTCCTGCTGGATCACTTGGCCTTCTCCAGGATCTCGACCAGGCGCCAGCGCTTCGTGGCCGACAGCGGTCGGGTCTCCATCAGGCGGACGCGGTCGCCGACGCCGGCCGTGTTGGCCTCGTCGTGCGCCTTGACCTTGCTCGTCCGCCGGATGACCTTGCCGTAGAGCGGGTGCTTCACGCGGTCCTCGAGCGAGACGACGATCGTCTTGTCCATCTTGTCGGACACGACGAGTCCCTCACGGACCTTGCGCTCCCCGCGCTGCGTGGCGTTCTCCTCGCTCATGCTGCGCCCTCGTTGTCGGTCGGGGCGACGGACAGGCCCAGCTCACGCTCGCGCATCACCGTGTAGATGCGCGCGATGTCGTGGCGGACGGTCCGCAGCCGCCGGTTGTTGTCCAGCTGCCCGGTCGCCATCTGGAATCGGAGGTTGAACAGCTCCTCCTTGGACTCCTTGACGCGCAGCACGAGCTCCTCATCGGTCAGCTCGCGCAGCTCGGCAGCGGTGGTACCCGCGGAGGCCATCAGATGTCACCACCCTCGCGGGTCACGATCCGGCACTTCATGGGCAGCTTGTGGATGGCGCGACGCAGCGCCTCACGAGCCGTCTGCTCGTTCGGGAAGCTCATCTCGAAGAGCACCCGTCCGGGCTTCACGTTGGTCACCCACTTCTCCGGCGAGCCCTTGCCGGAACCCATGCGGGTCTCGGCGGGCTTCTTGGTCAGCGGCCGGTCCGGGAAGACGTTGATCCACACCTTGCCACCACGGCGGATGTGCCGGTTGATGGCGATACGGGCGGACTCGATCTGCCGGTTCGTCACGTAGGCGGGCTCGAGGGCCTGGATGCCGTAGTCACCGAAGGTGACGCGGGTTCCACCCGTCGAGGCGCCGGTGCGGTGCGGCCGGTGCTGCTTGCGGTGCTTCACCTTGCGCGGGATCAGCATGGCTCAGGACTCCCCACCGGTGCTCGGAGCCTCGGTGGTCGCCACCGAACCCCCGCCGGCCTGCTCCGCAGCGGCGCGCCCGGCGTCGGTGCTCGTCGCCGTGGTGCCCGAAGCACCGGAGCGGCGGCGGGCGGGACGCTCGCGGCGCGGGCCGCCACGACCCGGCTCGGCGGCGGCGGGCGCGCCCTCACGGCGGCCACCGACGACGTCACCCTTGTAGATCCAGACCTTCACACCGATGCGGCCGAAGGTCGTGCGGGCCTCGAACAGGCCGTAGTCGATGTCGGCGCGCAGCGTGTGCAGCGGGACGCGACCCTCGCGGTAGAACTCCGAGCGCGACATCTCCGCACCGCCGAGGCGGCCCGAGCACTGCACCCGGATGCCCTTGACCTGCGGGCTGCGCATGGCCGACTGGATGGCCTTGCGCATCGCGCGACGGAAGGCGACGCGGTTGGACAGCTGCTCGGCAACGCCCTGCGCGACGAGCTGCGCGTCGGACTCCGAGTTCTTGACCTCGAGGATGTTGAGCTGGACCTGCTTCTTGGTCAGCTTCTCGAGGGCGCCGCGGATGCGGTCGGCCTCCGCGCCGCGGCGGCCGATGACGATGCCCGGACGCGCGGTGTGGATGTCGACGCGGACCCGGTCACGGGTGCGCTCGATCTCGACCTTGGAGATGCCGGCCCGCTCCATGCCCTTCGAGAGCAGGCGACGGATCTCGACGTCTTCCTTCACGTACTCCGCGTACTGCTTGTCCGCGTACCAGCGGGACTTCCAGTCCGTGGTGATGCCGAGCCGGAACCCGTGCGGGTTGATCTTCTGCCCCATCAGCGGGCCCTCCCCTTCGCACCACGACCGCCGCGACCGCCGGCCTTGGCGACCGGACGCGACTCGACCTCGATGGTGATGTGGCTCGTCCGCTTGCGGATCCGGTACGCGCGACCCTGCGCACGCGGCCGGATGCGCTTGAGCGTCGGGCCCTCGTCGACGTAGGCGACCGCGACGACGAGCGTCTCCGGGTCCATGTCGAAGTTGTTCTCGGCGTTGGCCGCGGCGCTCGCCACGACCTTGGCCACCGGCTCCGCGGCGGCCTGCGGCGAGAACCGCAGAACGCTGAGAGCCTCGGCGACCGGACGCCCCTTGATCAGCTCGACCACACGCCGCACCTTGGTCGGCGACATGCGGACGAACCTCGCCTTGGCGAACGCGCGAGCTGGCTCGAGCGCAGCGCCGGCGGTGTCCTGGCTGTTGTCAGCCATGTATTTCCACCTTCTCCTGGTCGCTACTCGGGCCGCTCAGCGCCGACGCGCTTTGCGGTCGTCCTTGATGTGGCCACGGAAGGTCCGCGTGGGCGCGAACTCCCCCAGCTTGTGGCCGACCATCGCGTCCGACACGAACACCGGCACGTGCTTGCGGCCGTCGTGCACCGCAATCGTGTGGCCGATCATGTCGGGGATGATCGTGGACCGCCGGGACCAGGTCCGGATGACGGTCTTCTTGCCCGACTCGTTGAGCGCGTCCACCTTCTTGAGCAGGTGGTCGTCCACGAACGGGCCCTTCTTCAGGCTGCGCGGCATGTCTTTACCTCCCTGCTCAGCGCTTCTTGCCGGTACGACGCCGGCGGACGATCAACTTGTCGGACGGCTTGGTGCGGCGGGTACGCCCCTCGGGCTTGCCGTTGGGGTTGACCGGGTGGCGACCACCGGAGGTCTTGCCCTCACCACCACCGTGCGGGTGGTCGACCGGGTTCATGGCGACACCACGGACGGTCGGGCGCTTGCCCTTCCACCGCATGCGGCCGGCCTTGCCCCAGTTGATGTTGGAGTGCTCGCTGTTGCCGACCTCGCCGACGGTGGCGCGGCAGCGCACGTCGACGTTGCGGATCTCGCCGGACGGCATGCGCAGCTGCGCGTAGGGCCCGTCCTTGGCGACCAGCTGCACGCTCGACCCCGCGGAGCGGGCGATCTTCGCGCCGCCGCCGGGGCGAAGCTCGATCGCGTGCACCACGGTGCCGGTCGGGATGTTGCGCAGCGGCAGGTTGTTCCCGACCTTGATGTCGGACTTCGGCCCCGCCTCGACGACGTCGCCCTGCTTGAGCTTCGCCGGCGCGAGGATGTAGCGCTTCTCGCCGTCCGCGTAGTGCAGCAGCGCGATGCGCGAGGTGCGGTTGGGGTCGTACTCGATGTGCGCGACCTTGGCCGGCACGCCGTCCTTGTCGTTGCGCCGGAAGTCGATCAGCCGGTACGCACGCTTGTGGCCGCCGCCCTGGTGGCGAGCGGTCACCTTGCCGTGCGCGTTGCGCCCGCCCTTGTTGTGCAGGGGACGCAGCAGCGACTTCTCCGGCGTCGAGCGGGTGATCTCGGCGAAGTCCGAGACGCTCGAGCCACGACGACCGGGGGTCGTCGGCTTGTACTTACGGATGCCCATGGGTCAGCTCACTCCCTCAGCTCGCCCGGCCGCCGAACACGTCGATCGCCTTGCTGTCCTCGGACAGCGTGACGATCGCGCGCTTGGTGTCCTTGCGCTTGCCGTAGCCGGCCTTGGAGCGCTTGCGCTTGCCCGGGCGGTTCAGCGTGTTGACGCTGAGAACCTTGACCCCGAACACCTTCTCCACGGCGATCTTGATCTGTGTCTTGTTCGCGTCCGGGCGGACGACGAAGGTGTACTGGCGCTCGTCGAGCAGCCCGTAGCTCTTCTCCGACACCACCGGCGCGAGCAGGATGTCGCGCGGATCGGCGATCACTTGCTCTCCTCCTCAGCAGCCTTGCGCTGTGACGGCGGCAGAGCGAAGCCCGCGGCCTCGGCGTCAGCCGCGGTGGCGAACCACACCTCGGCGACCGTGCGGTCGTAGAAGGCGGAGCCCGGCACGTGGTACAGCTTCGAGTCCTCGTTGCCCTTGATCGGGAAACCCTCGGGCGCGACCGACACGTCGTCGAGCGGCGCGTGGCTGCCCGCTCCGTGCGGGGCGGCATCGCCGTCGGAACCGGCGGACGTGGCCTTCAGCAGGCCGATCTTCGCGGCGCGACGCTTCGACGGCGCGGCAGCGACCGGGCCGGCGAGGAACGCGTCGAGCGACTCCGACGTGAACACGATGTCGTCGTTGACCAGCACGTCGTACGTGTTGAGCTGGTCGGGCGCGATGAGGTGCACCTGCGGCAGGTTGCGCAGGCTCAGCAGGTTCACCGAGTCCTCACGGCCGACGACGACGAGGACGCCGCGTGACGCGGACCCGACGACGGCCTCGAGGGCCTGGCGCGCGGCCTTGGTCGACGGGTTGTCGCCGGCGACGAGGCCGCTGACGACGTGCACCCGGCCGCCACGGGCCCGGTCGGAGAGGGCACCGCGCAGGGCGGCGGCCTTCATCTTCTTCGGGGTCCGCTGCGAGTAGTCGCGCGGCGTGGGGCCGTGGACGACACCGCCGCCGGTGAACTGCGGCGCGCGGACCGAGCCCTGACGGGCGCGGCCGGTGCCCTTCTGGCGGTACGGCTTGCGCCCACCGCCGCGAACCTCACCGCGGGTCTTGGTGCTGTGCGTGCCCTGGCGGGCCGCGGCCTGCTGGGCCACGACGACCTGGTGCATCAGCGGGATGTTCGCCGACACGTCGAAGACGTGGGCGGGCAACTCGACGTTGCCGTCCGTCTTGCCCTCGGCGTTCTTGACGTCGACGGAGCTCATTACTTCGCACCACCCTTCGCGGCCGTCTTGACGACGACGAGGCCGCCGCGCGGACCGGGCACGGCACCCTTGATCAGCAGCAGGCCGCGCTCGGCGTCGACCCGGTGGACGGTCAGGCTCTGGGTGGTGACACGCACCGAACCCATGCGACCGGCCATCCGCAGGCCCTTGAAGACACGACCCGGGGTCGCGCAGCCGCCGATGGAACCCGGCGAGCGGTGCTTGCGCTGGGTGCCGTGGCTGGCGCCGAGGCCCTTGAAGTTGTGCCGCTTCATGACACCGGCGTAGCCCTTGCCCTTGCTGGTGCCGACGACGTCGACCAGGGCGCCGGCCTCGAAGGCCTCGGCGGTGATCTCCTGGCCGAGCGAGTACTCGCCCGCGTCGTTCGTGCGCAGCTCGACGGTGTAGCGCCGCGGCGTGACACCGGCCTTGGTGAAGTGGCCCGTCTCGGGCTTGTTCACCCGGCGCGGGTCGACCGCACCGAAGGCCAGCTGGACCGCGACGTAACCGTCGGTCTCCTGGGTCCGGATCTGGGTCACCACGTTGGGTCCGGCCTGGACCACGGTGACCGGGACGACCCGGTTGTTCTCGTCGAATACCTGGGTCATCCCGAGCTTCTTGCCCAGGATCCCGGTGATCTGCCTGTCAGTCATCGCCTGGTCAGCCCTACTGGATGTTCACGTCGACGCTGGCCGGCAGGTCGATGCGCATGAGCGCGTCGACCGTCTTCGGCGTCGGGTCGAGGATGTCGATCAGCCGCTTGTGCGTGCGCATCTCGAAGTGCTCGCGCGAGTCCTTGTACTTGTGCGGCGAGCGGATGACGCAGTACACGTTCTTCTCGGTCGGCAGCGGCACCGGCCCGACGACCCGGGCACCGGTGCGCGTTACCGTCTCAACGATCTTGCGAGCGGACGCGTCGATTGCCTCGTGGTCGTAGGCCTTGAGCCTGATGCGGATCTTCTGTCCCGCCATGTCCTCGGTCGTCCTCTTCTTCCTACCGCTGCTTCACGGTCCACCGGGTAGCGCCCGCGGAGGAGCCCCGCACCCGCTTTCGTGCCTCTGCGCCGGCGTCGTGTCGACACCGCCATGGGCTCGCGCTCTGTTCAGGTCTCACTCCCTGGGCTCCGGTCCACGAGGTCGGGCGTGTCGCGCTCGTCCTGCAGACCGGTCCCCGGGTCACGTGCATCCACGGGGGATGCTCGAGAGCTTTCTGGGGGCTGGCACCGAACGCGGCGCGCGGGAACAGGTCCCGCGCGCCGCGTTCGACGCGCAACCCGTCAAGGATGCCACACGGCTGTGCGACCTCCCCAACCGGGGGTACTTACTTGTTGATCTTGATGACCTGGCCGGCGCCGACGGTCCGACCACCCTCACGGATGGCGAACTGCAGGCCCTCCTCCATGGCGATCGGCTGGATCAGCGCGACGCTCATGGTGGTGTTGTCACCGGGCATGACCATCTCGGTGCCCGACGGCAGGGTCACGACGCCCGTCACATCCGTGGTACGGAAGTAGAACTGCGGGCGGTAGTTGTTGAAGAACGGCGTGTGCCGGCCACCCTCGTCCTTGGACAGGATGTAGACCTGGCCCTCGAACTCGGTGTGCGGGGTGATCGAGCCCGGCTTCACGACGACCTGGCCGCGCTCGACGTCCTCGCGCTTGATGCCGCGCAGGAGCAGGCCGACGTTCTCACCGGCGCGACCCTCGTCGAGCAGCTTGCGGAACATCTCGACACCGGTGACGGTGGTCGAGGTCGACTTCTCCTTGATACCGACGATCTCGACGGTCTCGTTCACCTTGACGATGCCGCGCTCGATACGACCGGTGACGACCGTGCCGCGACCGGTGATCGTGAAGACGTCCTCGATCGGCATGAGGAACGGCTTGTCGGTGTCGCGCTCGGGCTCCGGGATCGACTCGTCGACCGCGTCCATGAGCTCGAGGAGCTTGGCGGCCCACTCGGCGTCGCCCTCGAGGGCCTTGAGCGCCGAGACGCGCACGATCGGCAGGTCGTCGCCCGGGTACTCCTGCGACGACAGCAGCTCGCGGACCTCCAGCTCGACGAGCTCGAGGATCTCCTCGTCGTCGACCATGTCGGACTTGTTCAGCGCGACCACGATGTAGGGCACGCCGACCTGGCGGGCGAGCAGCACGTGCTCACGCGTCTGGGGCATCGGGCCGTCGGTCGCCGCGACCACCAGGATGGCGCCGTCCATCTGCGCCGCACCGGTGATCATGTTCTTGATGTAGTCGGCGTGACCGGGGCAGTCGACGTGCGCGTAGTGACGCTTCTCGGTCTGGTACTCGACGTGCGCGATCGAGATCGTGATGCCGCGCTGGCGCTCTTCCGGCGCCTTGTCGATCATGTCGAACGCCGAGGCCTCGTTGAGGTCCGGGTACTTGTCGTGCAGAACCTTGGTGATGGCCGCCGTCAGCGTGGTCTTGCCGTGGTCGATGTGACCGATGGTGCCGATGTTGACGTGCGGCTTGGTCCGCTCGAACTTCGCCTTCGCCACTGCAGTGTCCTCCTGGACTGAGTACTTGAGTCCGCCGTGCTGACGGCAGGTCTTGGGGGGTGGAGCCGGGGTCCGGCGCCGTGTGGTGACGGGTGACGAGCCACCGGGCCGCGGACCTTACAGGCCCGCGGCCGGAGCCTCTTACTCGCCCGTCGCCTTCGCGATGATCTCCTTGGCCACGCTGGAGGGAACCTCTGCGTAGGAGTCGAAGACCATCGTGTAGTTGGCCCGGCCCTGGGTCCGCGACCGCAGGTCGCCGACGTAGCCGAACATCTCGGAGAGTGGGACGACCGCCTTGATGACGCGGGCGCCCGCCCGCTCCTCCATGGCCTGAATCTGACCACGGCGGGAGTTCAGGTCGCCGATCACGTCGCCCATGTAGTCCTCGGGCGTGGTGACCTCGACCGCCATCATCGGCTCGAGGATGGCCGGGTCGGCCTTGCGGGCCGCCTCCCTGAGCGCCATCGAGCCGGCGACCTTGAACGCCATTTCCGAGGAGTCGACCTCGTGGTACTGGCCGTCGAGGAGCGTCAGCTTGATGCCCGTCAGCGGGTACCCGGCCAGCACGCCGTACTGCATGGCGTCCTGGGCCCCGGCGTCGACCGACGGGATGTACTCCCGCGGGATGCGACCGCCGCTGACCTTGTTGTCGAACTCGTACAGCGCACCGTCGGCCGTGTTGAGCGGCTCGAGCTTGATGATGACGCGGGCGAACTGACCCGAACCACCGGTCTGCTTCTTGTGCGTGTACTCGTACTTGTCGACCGTCTTGCGGATCGTCTCGCGGTAGGCGACCTGAGGCTTGCCGATGTTGGCCTCGACCTTGTAGTCGCTCTTCATCCGGTTGACGAGCACCTCGAGGTGCAGCTCGCCCATACCCGCCAGGATGGTCTGGCCGGACTCCTGGTCCAGGCTGACCTGGAACGTCGGGTCCTCTTCGGCCAGCTTCTGGATCGCGATGCCCAGCTTCTCCTGGTCGGCCTTGGTCTTCGGCTCGACCGCCACCTGGATGACCGGGTCCGGGAAGGTCATCGACTCGAGCACGATCGGCTGCTGCGGGTCGCAGAGCGTCTCGCCCGTGGTCGTGTCCTTGAGACCGATCACCGCGTAGATGTGACCCACCAGGGCCTCATCGACGGGGTTCTCCTTGTTGGCGTGCATCTGGAAGATCTTCCCGATGCGCTCCTTGCGGTCCTTGGTCGAGTTCACGACCTGCGAACCGGCGGCGACCCGACCCGAGTAGACCCGGATGTAGGTGAGCTTGCCGAAGAACGGGTGCGCGGCGATCTTGAAGGCCAGCGCCGAGAACGGCTCGTCCTTCTCCGGCTTGCGGAACGCCGGGGTCTCGCCGTCGGGCAGCGTGCCCTCGACGGGCGGCAGGTCCGACGGAGCCGGCAGGTAGTCGATCACCGCGTCGAGCATGGGCTGGACGCCTTTGTTCTTGAACGCGGAACCGCACAGCACCGGGTAGGCGATGCGACCGTTCACGATCCGGCGGATGCCGTGCTTGATCTGGTCGACCGTGAGATCCTCGCCACCGAGGTAGAGCTCCATGAGCTCGTCGTCGGTCTCGGCGACGGCCTCGACCAGCGCGGTGCGGTACTCCGCGGCCTTCTCGACGAGATCGGCCGGGATCTCCTCGATCGCGTAGTCCTCGCCCTTCTGGACGTCCCCGCGCCAGGTCAGCGCGCGCATCTCGACGAGGTCGACGACTCCGATGAAGTCGTTCTCCGCGCCGATCGGCAGCTGCAGCGGCAGCGGCGTGGCACCCAGACGGTCCTTGATGGTGCTCACGGTGAAGTAGAAGTCCGCACCGAGCTTGTCCATCTTGTTGACGAAGCAGATGCGCGGGACGTCGTACTTGGTGGCCTGCCGCCAGACCTGCTCGGACTGCGGCTCGACCCCCTCCTTGCCGTCGAAGACCGCGACCGCGCCGTCGAGCACCCGGAGGTTGCGCTCCACCTCGACGGTGAAGTCGACGTGCCCGGGGGTGTCGATGATGTTGATCTGGTGGTCTTTCCAGAAGCAGGTCGTCGCGGCAGACGTGATCGTGATGCCGCGCTTCTGCTCCTCCTCCATCCAGTCCATCGTGGCCGCGCCGTCGTGGACCTCACCGATCTTGTAGTTGATCCCGGTGTAGTACAGGATCCGCTCGGTGGTGGTGGTCTTACCGGCGTCGATGTGAGCCATGATGCCGATGTTGCGGACCTTGGTGAGGTCCGTCAGCACGTCCTGTGCTGCCACTGCTCAGCTCTCCCTAGACCAGGTTGGCGCGGACGGTCGGCCCGTCACCAGCGGTAGTGGGCGAAGGCCTTGTTCGACTCCGCCATCTTGTGCATGTCCTCGCGCCGCTTGACGCTGGCGCCGAGGCCGTTGCTCGCGTCGAGAAGCTCGTTCATGAGTCGCTCGACCATGGTCTTCTCGCGGCGCTGGCCGGCGTAGGACACCAGCCAGCGCAGGCCCAGCGTCGTCTGCCGGGTCGCGCGGACCTCGACCGGGACCTGGTAGGTCGCGCCACCGACACGGCGGCTGCGGACCTCGAGGGCCGGCTTCACGTTGTCCAGCGCGCGCTTCAGCGTCACGACGGGGTCGGTGCCGGTCTTCTCCCGGGTGCCCTCGAGCGCGGCGTACACGATGCGCTCGGCGAGGGAGCGCTTGCCGTCCTTGAGGACCTTGTTCACCAGCTGGGTGACCAGCGGCGAGCTGAACACGGGGTCGGAGACCAACGGCCGCTTCGGGGCGGGACCCTTGCGGGGCATCAGCTCTTCTCCTTCTTCGCGCCGTACCGGCTGCGAGCCTGCTTGCGGTTCTTCACGCCCTGCGTGTCGAGCGAACCGCGGACGATCTTGTAGCGAACGCCGGGCAGGTCCTTCACACGGCCGCCGCGAACGAGCACGATGCTGTGCTCCTGCAGGTTGTGGCCCTCACCCGGGATGTAGGCCGTGACCTCGATCAGGCTGGACAGGCGGACGCGGGCGACCTTGCGCAGCGCGGAGTTCGGCTTCTTGGGGGTCGTCGTGTACACGCGCGTGCAGACCCCGCGGCGCTGGGGGCTGCCCTTGAGCGCGGCGGTCTTGGTCTTGGCGACCTTGTCCTGGCGGCCCTTGCGGACCAGCTGCTGGATCGTGGGCATGGACCGTGTGCTTCTTCCCGTCGGCGTGCTCGGCTGTACTTGCTCGTTCTGCCCGGGGCACGGAGAGCCTGCGGCTTCCGTATCCCGAGGTCGGGCGTGTCGCGCTCGGTGAACCCCACTCCAGGGCGGGGAAACCCTGACGGGAGTCCGAGCGGCCGTGGCTGGACCGATCGGCACTGCCAGAACCCCTGGGGGCCGGCGCGCCGGGACGACAGCACACGGAGCTACCCGACCATGGTCGAGCGCAAGACAACAGAGTACCCGCCCTCTGACGAGAGGGTCAAAACGGGTCCGATGTGGCGACCGTCGGTCCCCGCAGCGTGCCCGAGGACCGCGGTCCTCGCAAGCCGACTCACCCGCTCGCCGCTCGCGAACGTCCGTTCGTCGCACCTCAGAACCTGCAGATCCCCTGCTGTCCTTGTGCACAACGCACGCACGAAGCCAGGGATTCCCGATCACCGGCCGGATCCACACGGCGATGCGACACCGCGGTGAACCCGCGCGTCCAGGGCGGGCGGCGATCCGGCCCCCGCAGCGGGTGGACGCCGCAGCCGTTGGTGGACAACGGGTTCCGGCCCAACGGGCCTTCGACACCCACGCGGACTGCATCGGAACAGCCCGGAAACGCCGGACGGGGCCGGACACCGCCACGGGAGAGCAGTGTCCGGCCCCGTCCGGGACCGTCCTCGGGGCGGGGCCCACCGTCGCGGGCCCCGTCACGACATCCGAGGAGCGTGCCGAGGAGTCCGGACCGGTGCTGCGACGCGCGGGCGTCGCAGCGGCCGGAACTCCCCGGCACCCTCCTAGCGGAAGTCGCGCCCGAAGTCGTAGTCGTCCAGCGGCACCGCGGCACCGGTGCCCGTGCCGAACACGTCGGGGCTGTAGTAGCCGTCGTCGTAGTTCGGCAGCGCGTAGGCGGCCGCGCGGGCCTCCTCCGTCGGCTGGACCTGGATGTTGCGGTACCTGCCGATACCCGTACCAGCCGGGATCAGCTTGCCGATGATCACGTTCTCCTTCAGCCCGACGAGCTTGTCGCGCTTGCCGTTGATCGCGGCATCGGTGAGGATGCGGGTGGTCTCCTGGAACGAGGCCGCGGACAGCCACGACTCCGTGGCCAGCGAGGCCTTCGTGATCCCCATGAGCACCGGACGGCCGGAGGCCGGCTCGTTGCCCTCGGCGACCACCCGACGGTTCTCCGACTCGAACTCGCCACGCTCGGCGAGCGCGCCCGGCAGGAACTCCGTCGCACCCGAGTCGATGATCGTCACCCGGCGCAGCATCTGCCGGACGATGACCTCGATGTGCTTGTCGTGGATGTCCACGCTCTGCGTGCGGTACACCTTCTGGACCTCCGCCACGAGGTGCAGCTGCACCTCGCGCGGGCCCATGACACGCAGCACCTCGTGCGGGTCGGCCGTGCCCTCGAGGAGCAACTGGCCCACGTGCACGTGGTCGCCGTCGGCCAGCGGACGCTCCTGGCCGTCGACCGTGGTCATGGCCAGCCACTGCCGCTTGGACAGCTTCTCGTAGACGATCTCCTCGCCCCCGTCGTCCGGGGTGAGGGTGATCTTCCAGAACCGGTCGCCGTCCTCGATGCGGATGCGGCCGTCGACGTCGGCGATCGGTGCCTTGCCCTTGGGGACCCGGGCCTCGAAGAGCTCGGTGACACGGGGCAGACCGGTCGTGATGTCGTCGCCCGCGACGCCACCCTGGTGGAACGTACGCATCGTCAGCTGCGTGCCGGGCTCACCGATCGACTGCGCGGCGACGATACCGACGGCCTCGCCCACGTCGACCAGCTTGCCGGTGGCCATGGAGCGGCCGTAGCACGTGGCGCAGATGCCGGTGGCCGACTCGCAGGTCAGGGCGCTGCGCACCTTGATCCTGCGGACGCCGGCCGCGACCAGCGCCTCGAGGGCCGGGTCGCCGAGGTCGCCGCCGCGAGCGACGATCACCTCGCCGTCGGGGCCCACGACCTCTTCCGCCGAGCAGCGCGCGTACACCGACGTGCGGATGTAGCGGTGCGGGATGAGCGTGCCGTCGCTGGTCTCCTCGGTGACGGTCATGGCGACCGAACGCGAGGTGCCGCAGTCGATCTCGCGGACGATGACGTCCTGCGACACGTCGACCAGACGACGGGTGAGGTAGCCCGAGTCGGCGGTCCGCAGCGCGGTGTCCGCCAGACCCTTGCGGGTGCCGTGCGTGGAGATGAAGTACTCCAGCACCGACAGGCCCTCACGGAAGTTGGCCTTGATCGGGCGGGGGATGTACTCACCCTTGGGGTTCGCGACCAGACCACGCATACCGGCGAGCTGCCGGACCTGGGTCATGTTGCCCGCGGCCCCGGACTTCACGATCGTGGGGATCGGGTTGTCCTCGGGGAAGTTGTCCTCCATGGCCTTGGCGACCTCTTCGGACGCCTGGGTCCAGATCTTGACCATCTCGTCGTTGCGCTCCTGGTGGCTGAGTGCACCACGCTGGTAACGCTTGTTGACCTGGTCGGCCTTGGCCTCGTAGCCGTCGAGGATCTCCTGCTTGTTGGGCGGGACCACGACGTCGGAGATCGCCATCGTGACGCCGGACCGGGTGGCCCAGTAGAAGCCGGCGTCCTTGAGGCGGTCGAGGCACTGCGCGACCTCGGTCATCGAGTACCGCTCGGCCAGGTCGTTGATGATCGCGGCCTGACGCTTCTTGGGCAGCGGCTCGTTGACGAACGGGTACCCGGCCGGGAGCAGCTCGTTGAAGAGCACGCGACCCAGCGTCGTCTCCGCCAGCCAGACCTCGCCCTCGGGCACCTCGATACCGGGGATCGGCTCCACCCCGGGGAGCCGGATCTTGATCGGCGCCTGCAGGTGGAGGACCTTGCGGTCGTAGGCCATGATCGCCTCGGCGACCGAGCCGTAGACGTTCCCGGCCCCGAACGCGTCCTTGCGCTCGCGGCTCAGGTGGTAGAGCCCGGTGACCATGTCCAGACGCGGCATGGCGAGCGGACGACCCGACGCGGGCGAGAGGATGTTGTTGCTCGAGAGCATCAGCACCCGGGCCTCGGACTGCGCCTCGGCCGACAGCGGCAGGTGCACCGCCATCTGGTCACCGTCGAAGTCCGCGTTGAACGCCTCACAGACCAGCGGGTGCAGCTGGATGGCCTTGCCCTCGACCAGCTGCGGCTCGAAGGCCTGGATACCCAGGCGGTGCAGGGTCGGCGCGCGGTTGAGCAGCACCGGGTGCTCGGAGATGACCTCTTCGAGCACGTCCCACACCTGCGAACGGCCACGCTCGACCATCCGCTTGGCGGACTTGATGTTCTGCGCGTGGTTGAGATCCACGAGCCGCTTCATCACGAAGGGCTTGAAGAGCTCCAGCGCCATCTGCTTGGGCAGACCGCACTGGTGCAGCTTCAGCTGCGGGCCGACGACGATGACCGAACGGCCCGAGTAGTCGACACGCTTGCCGAGCAGGTTCTGACGGAACCGGCCCTGCTTGCCCTTGAGCAGGTCGGACAGCGACTTGAGCGGGCGGTTGCCCGGCCCCGTCACCGGCCGGCCGCGGCGGCCGTTGTCGAACAGCGCGTCGACGGCCTCCTGCAGCATCCGCTTCTCGTTGTTGACGATGATCTCGGGGGCGCCGAGGTCGATCAGTCGCTTGAGGCGGTTGTTGCGGTTGATGACCCGGCGGTACAGGTCGTTGAGGTCCGACGTCGCGAAGCGGCCACCGTCGAGCTGCACCATGGGGCGCAGGTCCGGCGGGATGACCGGGACGCAGTCGAGCACCATCCCCATGGGGCTGTTGCCCGTCATCTGGAACGCGGCGACGACCTTGAGGCGCTTGAGGGCGCGGAGCTTCTTCTGCCCCTTGCCGCTGCGGATGGTCTCCCGCAGGTTCTCGGCCTCGGCCGGGATGTCGAAGTTCTGCAGCAGGGTCTGGATCGCCTCGGCGCCCATGGACCCGGTGAAGTAGTCGCCGTAGCGGTCGTAGAGCTCGCGGTAGAGCCCCTCATCGGCGATCAGCTGCTGCACGTCGAGCTTGGAGAACGTCGTCCAGATCTCGTCGAGCCGGTCCAGCTCGCGCTGCGCCCGGTCACGGAGCTGGCGCATCTCGCGCTCGCCACCCTCCTTGACCTTGCGGCGGACGTCGCTCTTCGCACCCTCGGCCTCGAGCTCGGCCAGGTCGCCCTCGAGCTTCTGGGCCCGGGCCTCCAGGTCGGCGTCGCGGCGCTGCTCGACCTTCTTGCGCTCGACGGTCATCTCGTTCTCGAGCGTCGACAGGTCGTTGTGGCGCAGCTCGGCGTTCACCGAGGTGATCACGTACGCGGCGAAGTAGATGATCTTCTCGAGGTCCTTGGGCGCCAGGTCGAGCAGGTAGCCCAACCGGCTGGGGACGCCCTTGAAGTACCAGATGTGCGTGACGGGAGCGGCCAGCTCGATGTGGCCCATCCGCTCACGACGCACCTTGGCGCGAGTGACCTCGACGCCGCAGCGCTCACAGATGATGCCCTTGAAGCGGACGCGCTTGTACTTGCCGCAGTAGCACTCCCAGTCGCGGGTCGGACCGAAGATCTTCTCGCAGAAGAGCCCGTCCTTCTCCGGCTTCAGGGTGCGGTAGTTGATGGTCTCCGGCTTCTTGACCTCGCCGTGCGACCACTGGCGGATGTCCTCGGCGGTGGCCAGGCCGATGCGCAGCTCGTCGAAGAAGTTGACGTCGAGCACTATGTGAGTCCTCTGTTCCTTCGTTACTCGGCTCTGGGCAGGGTCAGTTGACGACGTCGTCGACGGTCATCGAGTCGGAGCCCGGACGGCTGGACAGGTTGATGCCCAGGTTCGCCGCGGCCCGCTCGAGGTCCTCGTCGTCGGTGTCGCGCATCTCGATGGCCGCACCGTCGCTGGACAGCACCTCGACGTTCAGGCACAGCGACTGAAGTTCCTTCAGCAGCACCTTGAACGACTCCGGGATGCCCGGCTCGGGGATGTTCTCCCCCTTGACGATGGCCTCGTAGACCTTGACCCGGCCCACCACGTCGTCCGACTTGATGGTGAGCAGCTCCTGCAGCGTGTATGCCGCGCCGTAGGCCTGCATCGCCCAGCACTCCATCTCACCGAAGCGCTGGCCACCGAACTGGGCCTTACCGCCGAGCGGCTGCTGGGTGATCATCGAGTACGGACCGGTGGAGCGAGCGTGGATCTTGTCGTCCACCAGGTGCGCCAGCTTCAGGATGTACATGTAGCCGACAGCAACCGGGAACGGGTACGGCTCGCCCGAACGCCCGTCCAGCAGCTGCGCCTTGCCGTCCGGGCCGACCATGCGGTCGCCGTCGCGGTTGGGCAGCGTGGACGCGAGCAGGCCGGTGATCTCCTGCTCCTTGGCACCGTCGAACACCGGCGTGGCCGTGTTCGTGTTCGGCGCGACGGAGTAGAGCTCGTCGGGCATCTTCGACGCCCAGTCGGGCCTGCCCTCGATCTCCCACCCGGACTTGGCGATCCACCCGAGGTGGGTCTCCAGGACCTGGCCGATGTTCATACGACGCGGGACACCGTGGGTGTTGAGGATGATGTCGACCGGGGTGCCGTCGGGCAGGAAGGGCATGTCCTCGGCGGGCAGGATCTTGCCGATGACGCCCTTGTTGCCGTGGCGGCCGGCGAGCTTGTCGCCGTCCTGGATCTTGCGCTTCTGGGCGACGTAGACCCGGACCAGCTCGTTGACGCCGGGGGCCAGCTCGTCGTCGTCGTCGCGGGAGAAGACCCGGATGCCGATGACCTTGCCGTTCTCGCCGTGCGGCACCTTCAGCGACGTGTCGCGCACCTCGCGCGCCTTCTCGCCGAAGATCGCACGGAGCAGGCGCTCCTCCGGGGTCAGCTCGGTCTCGCCCTTGGGCGTGACCTTGCCGACCAGGATGTCGCCGGGCTGGACCTCGGCGCCGATCCGGATGATGCCGCGCTCGTCGAGGTCGGCCAGGACCTCCTCGGAGACGTTCGGGATGTCCCGGGTGATCTCCTCGGCGCCCAGCTTGGTGTCGCGGGCGTCGATCTCGTGCTCCTCGATGTGGATCGACGTCAAGACGTCGTCCTGCACCAGGCGCTGCGAGAGGATGATCGCGTCCTCGTAGTTGTGGCCCTCCCACGGCATGATCGCCACGAGCAGGTTCTTGCCGAGCGCCATCTCGCCGTTCTCGGTGCAGGGACCGTCGGCCAGGACCTGCCCGACCTCGACCCGCTGCCCCTCGTCGACGATGGGCTTCTGGTTGTTGCAGGTGCCCTGGTTCGACCGGCGGAACTTGTTGAGCCGGTACGTCTGGCGGGTGCCCTCGTCGGCCATGACGGTGATGTAGTCGGCGCACAGCTCCTCGACCACACCGGCCTTCTCGGCCACGAGCACGTCGCCGGCGTCGACCGCGGCACGCAGCTCCATGCCCGTACCGACGAGCGGGGACTCGCTGCGCAGCAGCGGGACCGACTGACGCTGCATGTTCGCGCCCATCAGGGCGCGGTTCGCGTCGTCGTGCTCGAGGAACGGGATCAGGGCCGTCGCGACCGACACCATCTGGCGCGGCGAGACGTCGATGTACTCGACGCCTGCCGGGGTGATGTAGTCGACCTCGCCGCCCTTGCGGCGCACCAGGACGCGCTCCTCGGTGAAGGAGCCGTCGTCGTTGAGCGGCGCGTTGGCCTGCGCGACGACGTAGCGGTCCTCCTCGTCGGCGGTCAGGTAGTCGATCTGCTCCGTCACGACACCGTCGACGACCTTGCGGTACGGGGTCTGGATGAAGCCGAACGGGTTGACCTGCGCGAACGTGGAGAGCGAGCCGATCAGGCCGATGTTCGGGCCTTCAGGGGTCTCGATCGGACACATGCGGCCGTAGTGCGACGGGTGCACGTCGCGGACCTCGAAGCCGGCCCGCTCACGCGACAGACCACCCGGGCCCAGCGCGGACAGACGCCGCTTGTGCGTCAGGCCGGCCAGCGGGTTGTGCTGGTCCATGAACTGCGACAGCTGCGAGGTGCCGAAGAACTCCTTGATCGCGGCCACGACGGGCCGGATGTTGATCAGGGTCTGCGGCGTGATCGCCTCGACGTCCTGCGTCGTCATCCGCTCACGGACCACGCGCTCCATCCGGGACAGGCCGACGCGGACCTGGTTCTGGATGAGCTCGCCGACGGTACGCAGGCGGCGGTTGCCGAAGTGGTCGATGTCGTCGGTCTCGACGGGGACGGTCTCCCCGGGGATGCCCGCCGCACCGGTGCCACCGCCGGGCATCGAGGTCTCACCGGCGTGCAGCCGGACGAGGTACTCGATGGTCGTGGCGATGTCCTCCTCGGTCAGCGTGCCGACCGAGTTCTCGATGGCCAGGCCCAGCTTCTTGTTGGCCTTGTACCGGCCGACCTTGGCCAGGTCGTAGCGCTTGTCCTTGAAGAACAGGTTCTCCAGCAGGGTCTGCGCGCTCTCCCGCGTGGGCGGCTCGCCCGGACGCAGCTTGCGGTAGATGTCGAGCAGCGCCTCGTCCTGCCCGGCGGTGTGGTCCTTCTCCAACGTCGCCATGATCGTCTCGGAGAACCCGAAACGCTCCTGGATCTGCTCGTTGGTCCAGCCCAGCGCCTTCAGCAGCACCGTGACCGGCTGCCGGCGCTTGCGGTCGATACGGACACCGACGGTGTCGCGCTTGTCGACGTCGAACTCGAGCCACGCCCCGCGGCTCGGGATGATCTTGACCGAGTAGACGTCCTTCTCGGTGGTCTTGTCGATGGCGTGGTCGAAGTACACGCCGGGCGACCGCACGAGCTGCGACACGACGACGCGCTCGGTGCCGTTGATGATGAACGTGCCCTTGTCGGTCATCACGGGGAAGTCACCCATGAACACCGTCTGGCTCTTGATCTCGCCAGTGGTGTTGTTGGTGAACTCCGCCGTGACGAACAGCGGGGCGCCGTAGGTCATGTCCTTGTCCCGGCACTCCTCGACGGAGGCCTTGACCTCGTCGAAGCGCGGGTCCGAGAACGACAGGGACATGGAGCCGGAGAAGTCCTCGATCGGAGAAATCTCCGTGAGGATCTCCTCGAGACCACCGGCCGGGCTCTCGTCGCCGGCGTCGATTCGACGCTGGAACCAGTTCTCGCTCCCGATCAGCCATTCGAACGACTGGATCTGGAGGTCGAGCAGGTCGGGCACCTCGAGCGGTTCGCGGATCTTCGCGAACGACACCCGGGTCGGCGCACCCGGGAAACTCGGGTTGGCCGAGACGGCGGAGCCGGGGGTCGCAGTGGTCACGGTGGCGCGGGAGACAGCCAAGATGCGTCCTTCCGAGAACTACGCTCTCGTCTGGCGTACACCGGGCCTCAGGCGCTACCGTCTGCTCGGTCCGTCCGGGCGGGAGGTCCGGACAGGCGATCGTCGGGCTGGGTCGAGGATCGATGGACGCCGTCTGTGTTGTCGACGCGACGCCTCTGGCCAGGCTCCGTATCCGCGGCCGGGACCACCCCTGATGGGGGAGACTCTCGACAGCGCGCACACGTCACCTGGGCGGAGGCAGCGCAAAGAGGCAGTCTAGCCGCAAACGCAGCCGCTGTCGAGATGGGTATCCGAGCCTCGCGGCTAGGGAACCATCGAGACCTAAGAGTGACCTGACAGGCGCACCGAGTCAAGGCTCTACCCGTCGGTAAGTGGTCTGTTTCGCCCGACGACCGGCACCGGGCCCCGCCGAGCGGTGCGCCGGGCTGCAGCGTTCCCGCCTGCGACAACCCCTCGTGGAGGCGGTACGACCGCCCGCCTGGTCGACCCCCGGCGCAACCCTACCGCTCGTCCGAGCGACGGGCGGTACACCCGGGCGTCGCGGCCGCGCCGTGGTCACGCAGCGCGACGGGACCCAGCTTGACACCGCAACAGGGCCCGACTGACGATCGGCCGCACGGCCGATGCAGGTGCATCAGCCGCTCCGGACGGCGCCGCCGTGGACGCCGCCGAGTGCGAAGGAGCCAGATGACCGCGTACGCCGACACACCGTGGACAGCGCTCTACGAGCCGGGGAAGCCGCACACTGTCACGGCCGGGTACGCCGACGCGCTGAGCATGTTCCGCGGGGGCGTCGAGGCAGACCCCGACGGCATCGCGATCCACTACTTCGACGGCAGCCTCACCCGACGCGACGTCGACACCCTGTCCGACGCCTTCGCCTGCGCACTGCTCGACGCGGGCGTCGAACGCGGCGGCCGGGTCGCCCTCTACCTGCAGAACGTGCCCCAGTTCGTCATCGGGCTCGTCGGCATCTGGAAGGCCGGCGCCGTCGCCGTCTCGGTCAACCCGATGAACCGCGAGCGCGAGGTCGAGCTGCTGCTGGGCGACTCCGGGGCGACCGTCCTCGTGACGCTGGAGTCGCTCTACCGCGACGTCGCCGCATCGGTCGTGGAGCGCACCCCGGTCCGCACCGTCATCACCACCTCGGAGCTGGAGTTCCAGTCCCGCAACGACTCCCGCCTCTTCGCGGGCGTCACCCGCATCCCCGCGAAGGAACAGCCCGCCCCCGCAGGGGTGTCCGTCGTGGACCTCGCGGAGCTGCTGGAGCGCTTCCGCGACGCCACCCCTCCCCCGGTCTCGCTCGCGGCCGACGACGTCGCGATGCTCACCTACACCTCCGGCACCACCGGACCGCCCAAGGGCGCCATGAACGGCCACGCCAACATGACGTTCAACGCCGAGGCCTTCCGGCAGTGGTGCTCCATCGGTCCCGGCGACGTCGTCTACGGCGTCGCGCCGCTGTTCCACATCACCGGACTGGTCGCCGGCATCGCGCTGTCCATGCTCACCGGCGCGCCCCTGGTGCTGTTCCACCGCTTCGAGCCCGGCGTGGCCGTCGACGCCCTCCGGGAACACCGGCCCACGTTCACGGTCGCGTCGATCACCGTCTACATCGCGCTCATGAACGCCGAGGGAACCACCGCCGACGACTTCTCGTCGATGACGAAGCTGTGGTCGGGCGGGGCCCCCATCCCACCGTCCACGGTCGAGGCGTTCCGACGCCGGTTCGGCCGCTACATCCACAACATCTACGGCCTCACCGAGACCACCTCACCCACGCACGCCGTCCCGCTGGGCGCCTCCGCCCCCGTCGACGACGCGTCCGGGGCCCTGTCGGTGGGGCTCCCCTGGTTCGACACCGGCTGCCGCATCGTCGGCGACGACGGGCAGGAGCTGCCGCCGGGCGAGGTCGGCGAGATCGCGATCCGCGGGCCCCAGGTGGTCTCCGGGTACTGGGGCAAGCCCGAGGAGACGGCGCGGACGTTCCCGGACGGCGAGCTGCGCACCGGCGACGTCGGCTACATGGACGCCCAGGGCTGGTTCTACATCGTCGACCGCAAGAAGGACCAGATCAACGCCGGCGGGTACAAGGTGTGGCCCCGCGAGGTCGAGGACGTCCTCTACGAGCACGAGGCCGTCCGTGAGGCCGCCGTCGTCGGTGTTCCCGACGAGTACCGCGGCGAGACCGTCAAGGCCTTCGTGAGCCTGCGCCCCGGGCACGACGTGACCCCCGCCGAGCTCATCGCGTTCGCCAAGGCGCGGATGGCCGCCTACAAGTACCCGCGCCAGGTCGAGGTGCTCGACGAGATCCCCAAGACCGCGTCGGGCAAGCTGCTGCGCCGCGAGCTGCGCGGCCGCTGACCACCACCCCCACGAAGGCCGAAGGGCGGCACCGGAACCCGGTGCCGCCCTTCGGCGGTGAAGCGGTACGACGTCAGCTCAGGCTGACCTTCGCGCCGGCCTCCTCGAGCTTCGCCTTGGCGGCCTCGGCGGCGTCCTTGGCGACACCCTCGAGGATCGGCTTCGGGGCCGACTCGACGAGGTCCTTGGCCTCCTTGAGGCCCAGGCCCGAGACGAGCTCGCGGACGACCTTGATGACCTGGATCTTCTTGTCACCGGCGGCGTCGAGGACGACGTTGAACTCGTCCTTCTCGGCCTCGGCCTCGGCCGGGGCACCGGCGGGGCCGGCAGCGGCGGCGACGGCGACCGGGGCGGCCGCGGTGACCTCGAAGGTCTCCTCGAACTTCTTGACGAACTCCGACAGCTCGATGAGCGTGAGCTCCTTGAACGCGTCGAGCAGGTCGTCGGTGGACAGCTTCGCCATTGTCGGCTCTCTTTCTCGGTTACAGCTACGGGTGGGGTGATCGGCTCTCGCCGGTCACCGAGTTACTCGGACGCCTCGGCGGCGTCGGACTCGCTCGCGGCCTCGGCGGCGGGGGCTTCCCCACCCTCGGCGGCACGCTTGTCGGCGAGCGCCTGCGCGAGACGCGCGACCTGCGACGCGGGCGCCGCGAACAGGCCGGCGGCCTTCGCGAGGTTGCCCTTCATCGCGCCGGCCAGCTTGGCCAGCAGGACCTCGCGGGACTCCAGGTCGGCCAGCTGGTTGACCTCGGCGACGGTCAGCGGGCGACCGTCCATGAAGCCGCCCTTGATGACCATGCCCTGGTTCGCCTTGGCGAAGTCGCGCAGCGCCTTGGCCGCGTCGACCGGCTCGCCCTTGACGAAGGCGATGGCCGTCGGGCCGGTGAGCAGCGCGTCGAGGCCCTCGACGCCCGCATCCGCGGCCGCCCGCTTCACCAGGGTGTTCTTGGCAACGCGGAACGTGGCGTCCGGGCCGAGCGAGCGGCGCAGCTCGGAAAGCTGTGCCACGGTGAGGCCGCGGTACTCGGTGACCACCGAGGCGGTCGCGCCCCGGAACCGGTTGGCGATCTCGTCGACCGCCTCGACCTTGTCGGGTCGTGCCATTCCTGTGCCTCCTCTCGGTGTCGGTGCGATCCACCGCCTCCGACTCCCGGGGTAACGACGAACGCCCCGGCGCAGAAGCGCACGGGGCGTGGGGGCACAACGGCCCGTAACCTCGTCCTCCTGCGCGGGTCGCCCGTGTGCACGGGACCTTCGTACGGTTCCGGGACATCTGCCCCGGCCCCGCAGACCTGCGGTCTTCGGTGGAACCGTCGTCGAGGGTACGCGCCGGGCCGCGGACCCCGCGGACCGGGGTACCGGCGAAGACCCCGCGCGCAACCTCACGGTTCCGTCGGCGCCCCCGGACGACCGTGAGGTTGCGCCCGGGCCCTCGCTCACCGGGTCAGAGGACCTGCACGTCCGCGATCTTCCAGACGCCGTCGACCAGCTTGCCCGTGACCGTCAGCCGGCCCGCCGACGCGGCCTGGGTCTGCCCGTCGCTCGCCGCGGCCCTGGTCGCCTGCTGGTCGACGAACACGACCGCGACCGCGGTGTCGCCGTGGACCTCGCGGACGGCGATCTGGGAGATGGTCGCGGTGACGACGGCCTGCTGCTGCGTGCCGAGGGTCCGGACCTGCTCGAACAGCGTGTCGTAGGCGGCCCGGAAGTCGGGGGTGATGACGTCGCGGGCGGCCTTCTCGTTCTGGTCGAGCCGGGTGTAGTCGAAGGAGTAGACCTTCTTCACCGCGTCACCGAGCTGCTGGGACACCTGGGCGGTGGTGGCCACGTCGACGAGCGCGGTGTTCTCGGCCGCCGCCGAGTGCGCGGTGCGCCACCAGGAGACACCCAGGAAGGCGGCGGCACCGAACAGCAGGACGGCGACGGCCGCGACGAGCACCGTCGCCTTGCGGGTGGTGGCGACGGGCAACCGGTCCAGGAACGAGCCCTTGCCGGGCGCTCCCCCGCCGTCGGTGTGGTCGTCCGCGGCCGGCGGCTCGTCCGCCGCGAGAGCCTCGGGAGCCTCCTCGACGACCTCGGGCGCCTCGGCCTGCTCGGGCGCTTCGGCCTTCTCTGGTGCCTCCGTGGGCCGCGCGCGGGGCGGCAGGACCGCGGCGACACCGCGCGGGCGGGATGGGCGGCGGGTCGGCGCGGTGCGGCCGGGCCCGCCGTCGGCCTCGGGCTCCTCGGCACGCACGTCGCGGTCGCGCTCGTCGCTCGCGCGCGGGGTGGTGCCGGCGGGGACGCGCCCGGCGACGCGGGGGCGGCGGCGGTGGGTCGGGGGCATGTCGGTGACCTCCTGGGAGTCGGTCGACCTCGGGGACCGGGACGGGGCGCGGGACCGGCTCAGCCGGTCGCGCCGCCGACCGGGGCGATCTTGACGACCTTCCAGCCGTCGTCGGTGCGCTTCATCTGCATCTGGAGGCGCTGCCGGGTGGGCGGGGTCTTGCCGCCGTCGTCGAGGGCCACGTCCATGCCGACGATCACCCGGGCGGTGCCGGCCCGCTCGTCGAGCTCACCGACGGCGGCGTCGGTGACGGTGCCGTGCGCGCTCGCCGGGAACTGCCCGATCATCTGCGCGTACTGGTCGTGGCTGGTGCGGAACTCGTCGAGCTGGGCGTCGGTGGCGACGGACTCCCAACGGGCCAGGGTGGCGTTCGGGTCGTTCTTGTCCACCGAGGTGACCGTGGCCGCGGCCTGCCGGGCGGCGACGAGCGCGGCGTCGCGGTCCTCGGCGACGCGGGTGGTGGCGCTGGTGGCGGCGACGATCCACAGCACCCCGGTGACGAGCACCAGCACGGCGCCGAGGACGACGGCGATCGAGAGGCCGCGGCGGAGGCCGGCCGACGGTGCCGCCACGGCGGGCGTGTCGGCGGAACCGGGAGAGGGTCGTTCCGGGGCGTGCGTCGTCATCGGGCACTCCATCCGGCGGCGGGGAGCCGGCCATCGGGGACTGCGTGCACGCGATCCTGGCCGGTCACGGCTGGAGGATCTGCGCGGGGGTGGTCAGCGGGACGCGCCAGGGGTCAGGGTCGGAGCCGGCCGGAAGGACCTGGCCGGCACCGCCGGCGCGGGTGCCGGGCGGCGGCTCGGGGGTCGAGGCGCGCGGGACGTTCTGCGCGCCGCGGACGTCGCTGGGGCTGCCGGGCGGTTCGGCGCAGTAGGCCTTGTCGTTGACGGGGGTCTCGGACACGTCGTTGCCGGGGCGGCGCCGGGTCGTCTCGTAGCCGGTGGCGCAGACGATGGGGTCGAACAGGTTGACCGCGAGGCCGAGGTGGGCGGTGCCGTCGCCGGGGACGACGGTGTAGCCGGTGGCGACGACGCCGGGGTAGGTGACGAGCAGCTGGCGCAGCCCGGCCTGGCGGGGTTCGGCGACGCGGCTGACCGTCAGCAGGTTGTCGATGACGGTGCCGAGCCCGCTGCCGCTCTCCGACAGCAGCGCCGAGACCTGTTGCGCCGCGCCGGGGCCGGCCTCGACGAGCCGGCGCAGGTCGGGGTCGGAGGTCTTGAGCTGGGCGGCGAGCAGCGCGAGGTTGTGGCTGAAGTCGGTGAACTGGCCGGAGACGTCGTTCTGTGTGGTGAGAACGGTGCGGCCGTCGGCGAGCAGCGCCGTGGTCTGCGGGAGGGCGTCGACGGCGGCGGCGGTGAACTCGTGGGACGAGTCGAGCAGCTGCTGCAGCGGCTGGGCGGTGCCGGTGAACGCGGTGCCGAGCTCGTCGATGACGGTGCGCAGCGAGTCGAGCGGCACGGAGCGGACGAAGTCGTCGAGGCTCGCGACGAGGTCGTCGACGGGCACGGGGACCGACGTGCGGTCGGCGGGGATGACGGACCCGGAGCCGAGCATCGCGCCGCCACCGGTCTGCGGGGTGAGGTCGACGTACTGCTCGCCGATCGCGGAGAGGTTGCGCACGGCGGCGCGCAGGTCGGCCGGGATCTCCGGCGCGGACCTGCGGATGTCGAGGCGGACGTCGACGCCGTCGGGGGTGACGGTGAGGTCGCCGACGCGGCCGACGCTGACGCCGCGGTAGGTGACGTCGGCGCCGGAGAAGATGCCGCCGGAGTCGGCGAGCTTCATCGTGACGGGGTAGGTGGTGGCGCCGAAGACGTTGCCGAGCCCGGCATAGCGGACGCCGACGTACCCGACGCCGAGCAGGGTGACGGCGAGCAGCGCGATGAGCTGCAGCTTGACGGTGCGGGTGATCACCGGCCACCCCCGAGGACGCCGCCGAGCAGCCCGCCGTCGCCGGGGGGCGCGGTGGTGGTGCCCGGCGGGGGGCCGGGCGTCGTGGCGTCGGCGGGCGGGGGTGGGGGCGGCGACGTGTTCGGGGTGTCCGGCGTCAGCGGGGTGGGGACGTCGCCGAGCAGCGGGAACGCGGGGCGGTCGGGGTCGCCGCCGAGGAGCGGGGCCAGCAGCGCGGCTGTTCCCGGGAGCTGGGCGAGCAGTGGGGCGTCGGGTCCGACGAGGGGTTCGCGCGACCGTGACAGGTTGTCGAGCAGGTTCTTGAGGTCGAGGTCGGCGCGGACGTAGAGGTTGGCGTAGTCGCCCGCGAAGGCGGGGACGGCGGCGTCGGTGAACGGGAACGTGCCGAGCATCTGCAGCGAGTTCGGCAGGTCCTGACCGGACTCGGCGAGCTTCGCCAGCGTGGGCTGGAGGGCGCGGAGGTCGGCGACGAGGTCGTCGCGGCTGCGGTCGACGACGTCGGTGGCGACACCGGAGAGCCGGTCGAGGGCCTTGAGCATGTCGACGAGCTGTTCGCGCTGGTCGGACAGCTCCTCGATGCCGGGGCCGAGCTGCTGCAGGGCGTCGGTGAGCTGGCCGCGGCGGTCGGCGAGAATGGCCGAGAGCCGGTTGAGGGAGTCGAGCGCACGGGTGATCTCGGACTTGTGGGCGTCGAGGGTGCCGACGAGCGTGTCCAGGTCGGTCAGCAGCGACCGGATCTCCGGCTCGTTGCCCGACAGGGCCTTGTTGAGCTCGGTGGAGATCGTCTTGATCTGGCCGATGCCGCCGCCGTTGAGCAGCATCGACAGCGCGCCCAGGACTTCCTCGACCTCCGCGGCGCGGCTCGTCGCGGCGAGCTGGATGGTCGCCCCGTCGCGCAGGGTGCCGGTGGCGCCCTGGGTGGGCGGGGCGAGCTCGACGAACTTCTCCCCGAGCAGGCTGGTGGCGCGGACGGTGGCGCGGCTGTTGCCGGGCAGGGTGACGCCGCGGTTGACCTTCACCGTGACCAGGGCGTCCCAGGTGGTGGGGTCGACGCGGATGTCGGTCACGCTGCCGACGGGCACGTCGGCCACCTTCACCAGCGACTGCGGGACGAGGTCTGCGACATCGGCGAACTGGATGGTGACGGTGTACGGGTCGTCCCCGAGGTCGGCGCCGCCGGGGAGGTCGATCCCGCGCAGCCCGTCCGACAGCACCCCGCAGCCCGACAGCAGCAGCGCGGTGGCCCCGAGCAGGGCGACGAGCCGGGCCCTCACCGGCCACCTCCGAGCAGGCCGGGGAGGAGCCCGGGCGCGGTCGTGGTGGTCGTGGCAGGAGGAGGGGTACGGGTGGCGGCGGTCGTGGGAGGGACCGGGGCGAGCGCCAGGCCCGGCGGCGGTTCGACCGGCACGGCCATCGCCGGGAAGGGCGGCACGGTCCCCTGCTGCAGCGAGGTGATGACGGCGGCGGCGCTGGGCAGCGGCACCGCCCCGGAGAGGACCGGTTCGAGGGCGTTGCAGGCGTCGGTCAGGTTGGCCGGGACCGGGCCGGAGCGGCGCAGCATCGTGCACAGGAACAGCACGGGCGGGAACGAGAGCTCGTTGATGTTCGCGCGGGTGTCGAGGGTCCCGGAGGCGCCGTTGTAGGTGTTGGCGAGGTTGCCGACGGCGGTGGGCGCGACGTCGAGGATCTCGGCCAGCGCGCGCTGCTCGTCGGCGAGGACGCCGGTGACCTCGGTCAGCTTGTCGACGTTGGACTTCAGCGCCTCGCGGTTGTCGGCGATGAACTGCTGCACCTCGCCGAGGGCCTGCGACAGGTCGCGCAGCGCGGCCCCGAGGTCCTCGCGCTGGTCGGCGAGGATCGTCGTGACGGAGTCGAGGCGGCCCACGAACTCGCGGACGGTGCCGTCGTTGTTCTTCAGCGTCTCCGTGAACTTCTGCAGCTCGGTGATGGTGCCGAACAGGTCGCCGCTGGAGCCGGCGAGCGTCGTGGACAGGTCGCCGAGGTTGTGGATCGTGTCGTTGAGCGCCTGGCCGTTGCCGGCGAGGTTGGCGGCACCGACGTCGAGCGCGTCGGACACCGCCCCCTGCTTGTTGGCGCCGTCGGGGCCGAGGGCGCGGGCCAGCTCGGTGGCGGTGCGGCTCAGGTCGTCGACGCCGAGCGGGACCGCGGTGCGCTCCAGCGGGATGACGGCGCCGTCGGACATCTCGGGGCCGGACGTCCACACCGGCGTCAGCTGCACGTAGCGGCCGGTGACCAGGCTCGGCGAGATGACGACGGCCTTCACGTCGGCGGGCAGCCTCACGTCGTCGTCGGTGATCGTCATGTCGACGCGCACCTGCGTGCCCTCGGGCGTGACCTTGTCGATGGTGCCGACGGCGACCCCCAGGACCCGGACGGAGTTGTCGTCGAACAGGGCGGAGGCGTTGGTGAAGTACGCGGTGACCTTCCGGCCGGGCGCGCCGGTGACGAGCCAGATGCCCGCGGCGAGCAGCACGGCGACGACCGACACGAGCGCGACGAGCTGCATGCGCGCCTTGTCCCTGGCCCAGTCCGGCATGGTCAGCATCCCCCCGGGTTGAGCGGGCCGATGCTCGGTGTCGGGAGCAGCGCGCAGATGTAGTTGTCGAACCAGCGGCCGCTGCCGACGGCGTTGGCGAACAGCCGCACGAACACGGCCTCCTTCTCCAGCACCTGGGCGAGGTTGTCCTGGTTGCGCGCCAGGACGTCGACGACGCGGTCGAGCGCCTCGAGGGTGGGCCGCAGCTGTTCGGTGTTGTCGGCGACGAGCCCGCGCAGCTGCTCGGACAGCGCGCGGGTGCCCGAGAGCAGCGTGGAGATGGCGTCGCGGCGTTGCTGGAGCTCGCCGAGCAGGAGGTTGCCGTCGGAGAGCAGCGTCTCGATGTCGCCGCGGCGGTTCGCGAGCGTCGTCGACAGGGTGCGGGTGCCGGCGAGCAGGCTGCGGAGCTGGTCGTCGCGGCTCGCGATGGTCGTCGACAGCCGGGTGAGGCCGTCGAGGGCGCCGCGGACCTCGGGCGGGGTGTCGCGGAAGGTGTCGGCCAGCGTGGTGAGGCTCTTCGCGAGCTGGTCGGTGTCGAGCTGGTCGAGGGTGCCGGACAGGCCGTTGAAGGCCTCGACGACGTCGAACGGCGACGCGGTGCGCGAGCGCGGGATCACGGTGTCGGGGTCGAGGTCGTTGCCGCCCTGCGGGTCGAGCGCGAGGTACTTGGCGCCGAGCAGGGTGCGGATGCCGATGGAGGCGGTGGTGCGGTCGCCGAGCCAGGCGTCGTCGACCTGGAAGGTGACGAGGACGTGGTCGCCGTCGAGCTCGACGGCGCGCACCCGGCCGGTCTCGACGCCGGCGATGGTGACCTTGTCGCCCGGCTGCAGGCCCGCAGCCTCGGTGAACTCGGCGGAGTACGTCGTCCCGCCGAACAGCGACGGGCCGTTGAACGCGACCAGCCCGGCGACGAGCAGCACGACGATGCCGATGGTGGCGAGCGCGACGGGGCGCTGGGCGAGCTTCACGAGCCGCCCCCGAGGACGGGGAGGGCCGGCAGGGTCGGCAGCTGCGACGGGATCGGCAGGTTCGACGGGGCCGGCAGCAGCGGCGGGCTCTCGCCGCCGGAGCCGGCCGGGTCGGCCCCGCAGCGCGGTGCGTCGGCCTGGAAGACGGGCAGCTCCTGCGCGGGGACCAGCCCGCCGATGCCGACCGACCCGGAGAGCCCGCACAGGTAGAACTGGAACCAGCTGCCGTAGCTGGCGGCCCGGCCCAGCTTGTTGAGCTTGTACGGGGCGAACTGCAGGAAGTGCTCGATCGTCGGCTCGCCCTGGTTCAGCTGACCCGACAGGTCGCCCAGCGCCACGATGTCCTGCTTCAGCGCCGGGCGTCCCTCCTCGAGCAGCCCCGCCGTGGTGGTCGTCAGGTCGCCGAGGGAGGCGATGGCCTCGCCGATGGGCTTGCGGTCCCCCGCCAGCCCCGACACCAGCTCCCGCAGCGACACGATGAGGCCGTTCAGCTGCTGGTCGTTGTCCGACACCGTCTGCAGCACGGCGTTGAGGTTGTCGACGACCTGCCCGACGACCTGGTCGCGGTCGGCGATCGTGCTGGTCAGCGACGCCGTGCTCGACAGCAGGCTGTCGATCGTCCCGCCCTGGCCCTGCAGGACCTCGACGATCTCCATCGACAGCGTGTTGACCTGCTCGGGGTCGAGCGCGGCGAACAGCGGCTGGAACCCGTTGAACAGGGTGGTCAGGTCGAGCGGCGGCGTCGTGCGCTGCACTGGGATCTCCCCGCCCGGCGGCAGCGGCACCGGGTTGCCGCCGTCGCCCTGCGCCAGCGCCAGGAAGCGCTGCCCGATGAGGTTCTTGTAGAGGACGGCCGCGTGGACCGAGCCGGGCAGCTTCTGGGCGGAGTCGACGCTGAAGTCGACCTGGGCGAACCGGCGGTCGACGATCTCCACCGAGTCGACCGTGCCGACGACGACGCCCGCGATCCGCACGTCGTCGCCCGCGAGCAGGCCCGACGCATCGGTGAACCGTGCGCTGTAGGCGGTGCGTTCACCGCCCTGGGAGTTGGCGATGGTCAGCGCGAGGACCGTGGTGGCCAGGGCGGTGACCAGCGCGAACACCAGGAACTTGACCAGTGGGGCGACGGGGACGCGGCTCACGTCAGCGTCACCTCGCTGCCGCGGTAGAGCGGCCCGACGAGCATGCTGCTCCACGCCGGGACCTGCGCGGGCGAGACACCCTGTTGCGCGGCCACGACCTCGGAGACCATCTGCCGGTCGGCGGGCGAGTTCGCGAGGCCCATGTCCGATCGCCAGGACGCGGGCTCGTTGGTGCGCACGCCCTTCCACGACTGGCTGCCGTCGTAGCTGCTGTAGGTGTTCACGCCGAACGCCTCCGGGGTGCCGACGGGGTTGCCCACCGGCGGCGGCGACGGCCTCGAACCGTCACGGAACGGCCCGTCGGGCGGGGTCTGCGCGCCCGGGTAGGTGATCGGGTAGCAGCGGGGGCCGCGGTCGTCGAGGTAGCGGGGCTCCTCGCCGGGGCTGTACTTGCCCTTGTTGTTGGTGATCTCCAGCGTGATGTGGATGCCGGGCTTGTCGGTGCCCGTGCCGAACGCGTTGTCGGCGAACGGGACCAGCCCGGCCATCTGCTGGAAGAAGCAGGGGAACTCGGGGGCGTAGCGGGCCAGCGACTCCAGCGTCGGCCGGCTCGATGCCGACAGCGCGACGATGTTCTCGCCGTTGGCCCGCAGGAAGCCGGTGAGGTCGTCGGACGCCGCGGTGACCGACGACGCGAACGCCCGCAGGTTCGCGCTCTCGTCGACCAGCGTGCGGCTCGTCGTCGTCAGGTCGTCGAGGGCGGCGAGCAGGTCGGGCGCGGCACCGTTCAGGTTGTCGGCGTAGTCGGCGAGCTGGGTGATGTCGGCCGTGAGGTCGGGCAGGCTCGGGTTGAGGCCCTTCACCAGCGTGTTCAGCTGCACCAGCGTCCGGCCCAGCTCCTCGCCGCGCCCGGACAGGGACTGCGACAGCGCACCGAGCGTCGTCGCCAGCTTCTGCGGCTCGACGTCGCGCAGCAGCGGCAGCAGCCCGTCGAGGACGCGTTCGAGCTCGCGCGCGGCCTGGGTGCGGTCCTCGGGGATGACGTCGCCCGCCTGCAACGACCGGCCCGTCGACGCCGCGGGCGGCACCAGCGACACGTACTTCTCGCCGAACAGCGTCTTGGGCAGCAGCCGCGCGGACACCCCCGCCGGGACCGCGCCGATCTTGTCGGGGTCGAGGCTCATGCTCACGGTGACGACGCCGCCGCTGGTGGAGATGTCGTCGACCTGCCCGACGACCATGCCGCGGACCTTCACGTCGGCGCGCGCCGACAGCTGGGTGCCCGCCTTGTCGACCTGCAGCGTCACCGGCACACCCGACCGGAACGCCCCCGCGTACTTCGCGACGGCGAGCCCGACCATCAGCGCGATCACCGCGACGAACGCGACGCCCTGCAGCACCTTGCGGGTGGACCTCATCCGGCCACCTGCACCGACGTCGACGTCCCGTAGATCACCAGCGTCAGGAAGAAGTCGAGGATCGCCGTCGACACGATCGACAGCCGCACCGCCCGGCCCACCGCGACGCCGACGCCGGCGGGCCCGCCCCTGGCGCGGTAGCCGTAGTGGCAGTGGATCAGGATGATCACCGTGGCGAACACGATGACCTTCAGGTAGGAGTACAGGACGTCGCTGACCGGTAGGAACAGGTCGAAGTAGTGGTCATAGGTGCCGCCCGGCAGCCCGTTGACCACGGTGACGTTGAGCCGGGACGCGGCGAAGCTGGCCAGCAGGCCGATCGTGTACATCGGGATGACGGCGACGATCCCCGCGAGGACGCGCGTCGTGACCAGGAACGGCACGCTCGGCACCGCCATGACCTCGAGCGCGTCGACCTCCTCGGAGATGCGCATCGCGCCGAGCTGCGCGGTGAACCCGGCGCCGAGCGTCGCGGTGAGCGCGGCCGCGGCGACCAGCGGTGCGATGTCGCGGGTGTTGAAGTACGCGGTGATGAAGCCGGTGAGGGCCTCGACGCCCAGCGAGTCGAGCGCGCGGAAGCCCTGCAGGCCGACGAGCGAGCCGACGAACAGCGACAGCGCCGCCATCACGCCCGCCGTGCCGAGGATGACGATCAGCGCCCCCGACCCGAAGCTCACCTCGGCCAGCAGCCGGGCGATCTCCTTGCGGTAGCGGCGCAGCGTGCGCGGGATCCACGCGATGGCCCGCGCGTACAGCGACAGCTGGTCGCCGAGCTCTTCGAGCTGGTCGAGCGGACCGCGCAGCACCCGCCGCGCCCGCACCCCCAGGTTCGCCACGCTCAGACCCCCTTCGGCGGGACGATCTGCAGGTACAGGGCCGTGAGCACGAGGTTGATCAGGAACACCAGCACGAACGAGATGACGACGGCCTGGTTCACCGCGTCGCCGACGCCCTTCGCACCCGGCGGTGGGTTGAGTCCGCGGTACGCCGCGACGACACCGGCGGTGAACCCGAACAGGGCGGCCTTGATCTCCGACACCACGATGTCGGACACCTGCGCGATCGCGGAGAAGCTCGCGATGTAGGCGCCCGGCGTCCCGCCCTGGACGACGACGTTGAAGAAGTAGCCGCCGCCGACCCCGACGACCGTCGCGAGCCCGTTGAGCACGACGGCCGTGACCGTCATCGCGAGCACCCGCGGCACGACGAGCCGCTGGATCGGGGAGATGCCCAGCACCTCCATCGCGGCGATCTCCTCGCGGATGGTGCGGGCACCCAGATCGGCACACACGGCGCTGCCGCCGGCGCCGGAGATCAGCAGCGCCGTGACGATCGGCGCAGCCTGCTGCACGATCGCGAGCACGTTGCCCGCCCCGGTCTGGCTCTGCGCGCCGAACTGGCGGGTCAGGTCGGCCAGCAGCAGCGCGATCGTCGCGCCGAACGGGATGGTGAACAGCGCCGTCGGCAGCGCCGAGACCTTGGTGACGAACCAGGTCTGCTCGATGAACTCGCCCAGCTGGAACGGCCGCCTGAACGTCATCCGCACGACGGAGGCACCGAGGGCGAACAGGTTCCCGACCGGGGTCAGCGCCCGGGAGACGAGGGTGGGGGCGGTCATCAGGAGCGGTGCCGCCCGTTCGAGTCGTCGGCAGGGTTCTCGACGACGGGGAGCTGCGTGGTGGGTTGGTCCACTGCCCGCATCCACTGCGTCGGCGCCTCGTCGGTGTACGACGCCCGGATCGCGTCCTGTGCCGCCACCGGGAGGGTGTGCATCATCGACTCGACCCGCTCGCGGCGCCTGCCGACGGCGCGCCGCTGCGGCAACCCTGCCGTGGGCTCCAGCTGCGGCTTGAGCGGTGGCAGCCCGGCCAGGTCGCCCGCCTCGGCCAGCTCCCGCTCGGCCTGCGCGGTGTCCTTCTCCTCGCTCATCCCGATCGGGCCCTGCCTGCGCCCGTTGAGGAACTGCGCGACGACCGGTTCCTCGCTGGTGAGCAGGACCTCCCGCGGCCCGAACATCGCGAGGTGCTTGCGGTAGAGCATCCCGATGTTGTCGGGGACGGTCTGCGCGGTGTTGATGTCGTGGGTGACGATCAGGAACGTCGCGTCGGTCTGCGCGTTGAGGTCGATGATCAGCTGGTTGAGATAGGCGGTGCGGACCGGGTCCAGACCCGAGTCGGGCTCGTCGAACAGGATGATCTCCGGGTCGAGCACGAGGGCCCGGGCCAGGCCGGCCCGTTTGCGCATGCCGCCGGAGATCTCGCCGGGCAGCTTCTTCTCGTCGCCGGTGAGGCCCACCATCGCCATCTTCTCGGCGACGATGTCGGCGATCCTCGCCTCGGAGAACCTCGTGTGCTCGCGCAGCGGGAACGCGATGTTGTCGTACAGGTTCATCGACCCGAACAGCGCGCCGTCCTGGAACAGCACCCCGAACAGCTTGCGCAGCTCGTACAGCCGCGTCTCCGAGCACCGCACCAGGTCGGTGTCGTGGATGACGATCGAGCCCTGCTCCGGCTTGAGCAGCCCGATCAGCGTCTTCAGGAACACCGACTTGCCGGTGCCCGAGGGGCCCAGCAGCACGCTCACCTCGCCCGGGGGGAGCGTCAGTGACACGTCGGACCAGATGTTCGCGCGCCCGAAGGACTTCGACAGCCCGTCGACCTTGACCTCGACACCCGGCACGCGGCGCGCCTCCATTCGACCATGAACGCGATAGGCCGCGGCGAGTGCTGGGAGCGCGCAAACGGCTACCGACAACCCGTCAACGAGGCTGGTCGAGGTGGGTTACTGACGAGTTGTGGTCCCGTCGCCAAGTTGGTCCGAACGGAGGGCGTGTTGCGGCCGGGTGCCGGATTCGTCGACGCCCTGCGTCACCGGACACCCCATCGGGCACGTCCCGAGTCCCCCGACGGTGAAGCCGTCCGGGTAGCTGCGTACCCCCGGGAGATCCCGGAACATGCGGGGCGCCTTCCGTACCGGCATGAACCGGACGAACCGACCACGGAGGCGCAAAGCCATGCGCGACAACGCCTCCACCACCCGCGGCGGCGACCGGTACGCCAACGCCCGGCGCAGAGGCTCGTCCATCAACGACCGGGCGAACGCGTCCACGACCGGACCCGGCGCCAGCTGGTTCGGCGGGAACGTCGCCAGCAGCGCGAGCGTCGAGTCCGCCACCGAACGCGCCCCGGGGTCGTAGTCGAAGTGCTCGGCCTCGTAGGCGTCGAGCAGGACGGCGAACTCCTGCCACGTCGCCGGCACGTCCGGGATGCCTATGTGCCGGCCCAGCTCGCGGTAGTAGTTCGCCGACGCCGCCTTCTCCGCCTCCGTCAGCCGCCGCCACCCGTACGCGTCGAGCCAGCGGATCGGCGTCACCACGAACGTCGACAACACGTAGCGCATGTCGTCGTCGGAGATGTCGTAGGAACGGTGCATCCGGTTGATCCGGCGGATCGCGTCGCGGCCCTCGCCGTCGAAACCGTGCTCCAGCACCGCCTCCAGCAGCAGCCCGGTGTCGTCGTAGCGCTTCTGGACACGCCCGGTGAACTCCTCCGTCGCGTGCAGCAGCTTCCCGATCGACGGCACCGCGTAGGTCCGGAACAGGGCGAAGCTCAGCGCCTGGTTGACGTCCCACGGGAACTCGTGGAGCGCCAGCTGCCGGTAGATCTCGTGGAAGTCCGTATCCGGGTCCAGCCGGGCCAGCGCGTCACGCCGCTCATACCGCTGCCGCAGCCAGCTCACGGGAGTCCTCGACATGGAACCGCTCCTCCAGGGCCTCCGGCGAGGCGTCGACGTCGATCACCGCGAGATCGGCACCGCGCGCCGCCTCGATGGCCCCGAGGCGGCGCCCCAGCTTGTCCATGGCGTACTCGGCGAGCTCGTTCATGTCGACGCCGAAGGGCACCTGCCCACCGTCGGCCTCGACCTTGTCGAAGGTCCCCGTCACGACACCCATCGACGGCACGATCAGCTCCTGCATCCGCTCGTCGACCACGTCGTACATCGCGTCGTCGGCGGCGACATGGCGGCGGCACGTGAACGTCCCCCACGCCATGTGACGCCGCTCGTCGTCACCGATGTGCCTGATGACCTGCTGCATGCCGGGCAGGATGCCCCGGCTCGTGCAGATCTTCGCCCAGGTGAAGTAGCCCGTGAGCGCGAGCGTCCCCTCCACGATGTGGTTGTAGGTCACCGACGCCCGCACCTGGTTGCGCGGCGACGGGTCGTCGGCCAGCGCGTACAGGCTGGCCGGGAGCTCCTTCGTGAAGATCTCCATGTAGTGCTCGTTGAACTCGATGTAGGAGTGCAGGTCGTCGGTCATCCCGACGGCGTCGAACCAGCGCCGGAACGCGTCGGTGTGCTTGGCCTCCTCGAACACGAACTGCGTCAGGTACATCTCGTCGGCCAACCGGCCCTCGGCGGCCATCGCGGCGACGAACGGCTGCAGGTCCTGCGTCACCGACTCCTCCCCCGCCATGAACTGCGCCGCCAGGGCGAAGGTCCACCAGCGCTCGTCGTCGGTCATCGCGGCGACGTCGCGGGCGTCCTGGGCGAAGTCGATGTCGGCCGGATTCCAGTGCCGGGCGTTGCCCTTGGCGAACAGCCGCATCGGGAAGGAGTCCCGGTTGAGGCCGCCCCTGCCGAGGCTCGCGAAACCGCTGCGCTTGCCGTGCTCGATGCTGCGCTGCATCTCTCCCCCTCAGAACCTGATGAGCCCGCGGATGTTGCGGCCCGCGCGCATGTCGTCGTAACCGCGGTTGACGTCCTGCAGCGCGTACTCGGCCGTGACCAGCTCGTCGAGCTTGAGCTGCCCGAGGTTGTACAGCTCCAGCAACCGCGGGATGTCGTGCTGGCTGTTGGCGCTGCCGAACATCGCGCCCTTGACCTGCTTCTCGTAGACGGTCAGGTCGAGCAGCGACATCGTCGCCGTCTCCTGCTCGTGCGGCGCCAGCGCCGTCACGACCACGCGACCACGCTTGCCGACGAGCTCGAGCGCCGGCTGGATCATCTCGCCCTCGGCGACGCCCGTCGTGATGATCGCGGCGTCGGCGAGGCGGCCGCGGGTGAGCTCCGAGACGAGCTCCCACGCGACGTTCAGGTCGGGCGCGGTGTGGGTCGCCCCGAACACGGCCGCCCGGTCCCGCTTGAACTCCACCGGATCCACGGCGACGACGTAGCGGCAGCCCGCGATCCGCGCACCCTGGATCGCGTTGGCCCCGACGCCACCGGCGCCGATCACCACCGCGGTGTCGCCGGCCCGTAGGTCGGCCGTCCTCGTCGCCGAGCCGTAGCCCGTCGTGACGCCGCAGCCGACCAGGGCGGCCAGGTGCAGCGGGAAGCCCTCGTCGATCGGCACGACCGACTTCACCGGGACGACCGTGTGCGTCGCGAACGTCCCGAGCAGGCACATCTGCCCGATGTCGTCGTCGCCGGCGTGGAAGCGGTACGTCCCGTCGAGCTGTGGGCCCAGCGTGGCACCGGCGCCGTCGTCGCACAGGTTGGTGATGCCGCGGACGCACCACGTGCACCGCCCGCACGACGGCAGGAACGCGAGCACGACGGGATCGCCGACCGCGACCTCGGTGACGCCCTCGCCCAGCGCGGCGATCCGCCCCGCGCCCTCGTGCCCGCCGACGATCGGCAGCCCCACCGGGAGCTGACCCGTCACCAGGTGCTCGTCGGAATGGCAGAGCCCGCTCGCGGTCAGCTCGACGAGAACCTCACCCGGGCCCGGCGGATCGAGGTCGACCTCGCCGACCTCCCATTTCCCCCCGACCTCCCACAGCACCGCTGCCGTCGTCCGCATGGCGGGAAGCATGACGCGCATCACCGTCGGCGCGCACGGGTTCGCCCGCGCCTGCGCTGACCCGCGGGTGCCACCACCCGTCCGCGTGACGCCCTGGCCCGATCCGCTGCGTGCCGCAGGTCGGGGCGAGGTTGCGGCCGATCGTTCGCGCGCAACCTCACGGTCGTCCGGGCGCTCCGGGAGGACCGTGAGGTTGCGCGCGCCTCAGCCCGGGGGGAGCGGGAGGGTCAGTCGCGCGAGGAGGCCGCCGCCGTCGCGGGGCAGCAGGGTCAGCTCGCCGTCCATCGACGCCACGAGTGCCTCGACGATCCACAGCCCCAGCCCCGCGGTGCCGCGCCGCTCCCCCAGCGCGACGCCCCTCGCGGTGACGATGCCCTCCTGACCTACGGGAAGGCCCGGGCCGCGATCACGGACCTCGGCGCTCAGCCGGCCGCCGTCGTAGCGGAGGACGAGCTCCACCGGGGCGTCGGCGCCGTGGCGGGCGGCGTTCTCGACGAGGTTGGTGAGCAGCCGCCGCAGGCGTTGCGGGTCGGCGCGGACAGCGGCATCGGCAGGCCGGACGCTCGCGACCCGCCGCGCGGGGTCGACACCGGCGGCGTCGAGGACGGCGTCGGCCAGCTCGGCCAGCGGCACCGCGCGGTCACGGACCCGTCCCAGCGGGCTGCCGTCGGTCAGCGCCAGGTCGGCGAGCCCGTCGAGCATGTCGCCGAGGTGGGTGGCGTGGTCGGCGAGCAACGTGAGGGCGCGGTCGCGGGCGGCCCCGTCGAGGCGGCCGGCAGCGAGGTCCGCGGCCAGCGCGGACAGCGACGCCACCGGCGTGCGGAACTCGTGGACGACGACGCGGACACCGTCGAGGCGGGCACGCTGGGTGGCGACGAGCCGGGTCCGCAGGGCGCGTTCGGCCTCGGCCGCGCGCGCCTGCCGCTCCAGCAGCCGCACGAGCACCCCGACGAGCACCACGACGAGCACCAGGAAGCCCGTCCACCAGGCGCCGGCGAGGACCCGTTCGAGGACGGGGACGTCGGCGTCGGACCCGACGACGGCGGCGACCGTGTACGCCAGTCCCAGCAGCAGCGCGCCGACCCGGCCGGCGGCGGCCCCTCCTCGCACGGCCGCGGCGATCGCCACCAGCGGCAGGGCCGCGACCATGATGCTCGCGGCGCCGCCGGTCCACGCGCAGCCGACGACGACGAGCAGCCCGTCGACGACCGTCACCAGCCACGGCGGGAGCAGGGGGCGCCCGCGCCAGGTGGCGACGATCTGGGCGACGGCGTACCCGGCGGTCGCGGCGACGAGAACCCATGCGGCGGTGAGCATCCCGCGCGCCAGCTGCGGCCCGATGACGAGCGCGAGCCCGACGGCGGCCACCACGAGCAGGCGCAGGACCGACGTCGTCCACTGCTCGTCGGTGGCCCGGTCGTGCGGGCTGTCCTGCCGCGGATGCACGGGCCGACAGTAGGGTCACGCCGTGCAGGACGGTCGGCACGTCGTCGTCATCGTCGACGACCACGCCCTCTTCGCCGAGGGCCTGGCGTTGCTGCTGGAGTCGCGCGCGGGGGCGTCCTTCGTCGTCGCCGGGTCGGCGACGGCGGGTGAGGAGGCGGTCGCGCTCGTCGGGAGACACGGCGCGGACATCGCGATCGTCGATCTCGCGCTGCCCCCGCTGGGTGGGGTGGAGACGATCCGCCGGGTCAAGGCGGCGTACCCGGCGACGCGGGTGCTGGCCTTGTCGGGCACCGAGGACCTGGAGCTGGCCGTCGCGGCGCTGCGCGCGGGTGCCGACGGCTACCTGGGCAAGTCGGCCGATCCGCAGGTACTGGTGGCGCCGCTGCTCGCGCTGGTGGCGGGGGTGCGGGTCGTGCGTGCGGAGCTGCTCGACGCGCTGCTCGTCGCCGCCGACCGGACGGCCGACGGGTTGCTGGAGCGACTCTCCGAACGCGACGTCGAGCTGTGGACGATGCTCGCCCGCGGGTGCGAGACCAGCGAGATCGCGCGGCCGTTGCTGGTGAGCGAGCGGACCGCAAAGCGGATGATCGCGTCGCTGCTGCACAAGCTGGGTGCGGCGAACCGGATCGAGGCGGCGGCGCTGGCGGGCCGGGCGGGGTTGTTGGACCACCCGTCGTAGCGGCCCTGCCGGGCCAACCGTGGCCCGGACGTGGAGTCGTGCGCGGACCCGGCGTCGGCCAGACTGCCCGGCAGTCGACGGGAGGAGTCGCGCCGTGGCGGCGTTCGCGAACGAGGACGAGGTCTACCGCTTCCTGGGCGGGGTGTTCCGCATCGGGATGGAGAACCCCGACCTGGTGGCCAAGCTGAAGCCGTCGGGCGTCGTGCTGCGGGTGACCTACACCGACCCGGACGCGGTGATCACCGTCGACATGCCCGGTGCCGAGCTGTACACGGGCGCGGGCCAGGGCCCGACGCCGAACGTCGAGCTGTTCATGACGGCCGACACCGGCAACCGGTTCTGGCTGGGCAAGGTCGTGCTGCCCGTGGCCCTGGCCAAGGGACAGGTGCGGGCGAAGGGCCCCGTCGCGAAGCTGCTGACGGTGCTTCCCCTGGCCAAGGGCCTGTTCGGGCCGTACCGGCAGAGCCTCGAGGAGGCCGGCCGGGACGACCTGCTCAGCGCTTGACGGGGATCGGCATCACCCGTTCCGGTGGCCCGGCCGGTGCGCGCGCCGACGATGCCGATACTCGGCGGCGGAGGCGATCATGGACGTGGTGTGGCTCGACGTGCAGATGTGGACGCCATTGCGCGGCTCCATGCATCCCTTCACCGACATCGAGTGCGACGTCCCGGACCCGGTGCCGGACGTGCCGTTGGTGTGGGAGCGGTGGGCGCTGGATCATCTCGCCGCGGTCGCGAGTCACGACGGATGGCAGCCGGGCCGCTACCACTACACCGCCGAGCGTCGCGACCGTGGCGGTCACGCGGTGGAGGTCTTCGCGCGCGGGTACTGGGAGTGGGGCCCCTGACGCTCACCGGCAGCGCGCTGCGGGCCGGCCTCGTCGCGCTGCGGGCGGACCGCGGCGCGGGCGAGGCGTGCGCCCAGCGCACCGAGGTCGCCGGTGACGGTGTGCCGCCGTGGAGGACTCTTGAACGCGTCGTTGCCGGTGCGTTCGCGGCTGTCGGCGCCGTAGCGGGTGGCCGCGGCTGCGAGGACCGAGAGGACCAGGACGAGAACCAATAGTGTCATCATGCTTCAAGTATGGCTAAAATTGGCCTGGTCCGGTGTAGCCAATTCTCGGAGAGTGGCCCGTCATGCCCCAGGACGACCTGGAACGGCGCATCGGCGCCCACACGTTCGCCCGCATCCTCGGCGAGTGGCGCCCACCGGACGGCCGCGCCCTCGCATCGGCGCTCACCGACCAGATCCGGCTGCTCGTCCTCGACGGCCGCCTCCCCCTCGGCACCCGCGTCCCCGCCGAACGCGAACTGGCGGGCGCACTCGAGGTCAGCCGCACGACCGTCGCCACCGCCTACGAGTCGCTGCGCGAGAACGGGTTCCTGCACAGCCGGCGCGGATCCGGCAGCTGGACCCGGCTCCCCGACGCCCGGCCGGGCGAGCAGGCCCCGCCGCTGGGCGCGTTCACCCCGATCCACGACGACACCGTCCACGACCTCGCCTTCGCCGCCCTGCCCGCACCCCTCGACGCGGTGCGCGCCGCCGCCGCGGCCGCCGTCGGCGACCTCGACGCCCACCTGAGCAACCACGGCTACGACATCACCGGTCTGCCCGTGCTGCGCACCGCCATCGCCCGCCGCTACACCCAGCGCGGCCTGCCCACCACACCCGACCAGATCCTCGTCACCAGCGGGGCGCAGAACGCCATCGCCCTCGTCCTCAACGCACTGGTCACCCCAGGCGACCGGGTCCTCGTCGAGCACCCGACGTACCCCAACGCGCTCGACGCGATCCGGGTCCGCGGCGGCCGGCCCGTCCCCGTCCCCTTCACCGCCGACGGCTGGGACCTCGACCAGGTCACCGCCGGGGTCCGCGACGCCGCACCCCGGCTCGCCTACCTGATCCCGGACTTCCAGAACCCCACCGGTCACCTCATGCCACCCGGCGACCGCGAAGCCCTCGTCGCCCTGGCCCGGCGGACCGGCACCACCCTCGTCATCGACGAGACGCTCAGCGAGCTCCCCCTCTCGGTGCCCCAACCAGCGCCGTTCGCGAGCTACGGCGGCGCCGCGGAGTCGTCACTGGTCATCACGGTCGGCTCGGCGTCGAAGATCTTCTGGGGCGGCCTGCGGGTCGGCTGGCTCCGCGGCCCCGCGGCGACCATCCGCAGACTGGCATCGGTCCGCCCGGCCATCGACCTCGGCGGCGCCGTCCTCGACCACCTCCTCGCCGCCCGGCTGATCGACGACATCGCGACCGTCGCCGACGCCCGCCGCACCGAGCTGCTCGCCGCCCGCGACCACCTCCGCGGCCGGCTCGCCGAGCTGTTCCCCACCTGGACCTCGACACGCCCCGGAGGCGGCCTCAGCCTCTGGCTCGACCTGGGCGCCCCCGCATCGAGCAGGCTGACCTCGGCCGCCCGCCGCCACGGCGTGCTCCTCGCCGCCGGACCCCGGTTCGGGATCGACGGCGCGTTCGAACGCAACCTGCGGCTGCCGTTCACCCTGCGCCGCGACCGCATGGACGCGGCCCTCGACGGCCTCGCCCAGGCCTGGTACGGCCTCGACGGAGCCGTCGTCGCCGGTGACCACGATCCCATCGCCGTCGCGTGAGGCGCGCCCGTCCCTGATCTAGGGTCGGCGCAGAACCTAGGGTCGGTGCAGAGACGCCGGTGCGGACGAAGGAGTCGGTGTGGGCAAGGGGCCGTTGGCAGGACTCAAGGTCGTCGAGCTGGCCGGGATCGGGCCGGGGCCGCACGCGGCGATGATCCTGGCCGACCTGGGCGCCGACGTCGTCCGCATCGACCGTCCCGGTGGACTGCAGCTCGGCGACAGCTCCGCCGACGTGGTGCAGCGTGGCCGCCGCCGCGTCGTCGCCGATCTCAAGGACCCGGCCGGCCGCGAGACCGTGCTGCGCCTGGTCGACCACGCCGACCTGCTCATCGAGGGCTACCGACCCGGCGTCACCGAACGCCTCGGCGTCGGCCCCGACGACTGCCTGCGCCGCAACCCCCGCCTCGTCTACGGCCGCATCACCGGCTGGGGCCAGGAGGGGCCGCTCGCCGAACGCGCAGGCCACGACATCAACTACATCTCCCTGACGGGGGCGCTGCACGCCATCGGCCGCGAAGGCGAACGGCCCGTTCCGCCGCTGAACCTCGTCGGCGACTTCGGCGGCGGCTCGATGCTGCTGCTCGTCGGGGTGCTCGCCGCGCTCTGGGAGGCCCGGAGCTCCGGCGAAGGCCAGGTCGTCGACGCCGCCATGATCGACGGTGCCAGCATCCTCGTGCAGATGGTGTGGTCGCTGCTCGCCCAGAAGCTCTGGACCGACGCGCCCGCCACCAACCTGCTCGACGGGCACGCCCCCTTCTACGACACCTACACCTGCTCCGACGGCCGTCACGTCGCCGTCGGCGCGATCGAGCCACAGTTCTACGCCGCGCTGCTGGAGGGTCTCGGGCTGGCCGGCGAAGACCTTCCGCAGCAGCTGGACCGCGACGGCTGGCCGGTGGTCCGGGCCCGCATCGCCGGGGCGTTCGCCTCAAGGACCCGCGACGAGTGGGCCGACGTCTTCGCCCCGACCGACGCCTGCGTGACCCCGGTGCTGTCGTTCGCCGAGGCGGCCGCGCACCCGCACGTCACGGCGCGGGACACGATCGTCGAGCACGACGGCGTCGCCCAGGCCGCGGCCGCACCCCGGTTCTCCCGCACCCCCGGGGAGGCGGGGTCGACCGGCGCCGAGGCCGTCGACGCCGACGCCATCCTCGCCGACTGGGCCTGACCCCGGGAACGAACCCGCGCGCAACCACACTGCTCCCGCGCGGGCCCGGCACGACCGTCAGGTTGCGCGCGACGACGGCGGTCCGCCGCGACGCCCCGGACACGACGACGCCCCCGCCGCGGGAAGCGGCGGGGGCGTCGGACGAGCGGTGCGCGTCAGGCGCTGGGCGCCTCGTCGACGAGCAGGTTGCGCGTGCGGTTCGGGTCGACCTGGATGCCGGGGCCCGACGTGGTGGAGACGGTGATCTTCTTGATGTACCGGCCCTTGGCGGCCGACGGCTTGGCACGCAGGATCTCGTCCAGCGCGGCGCCGTAGTTCTCCACCAGCTTCTCGGCGTCGAACGACGCCTTGCCGATGACCAGGTGCAGGTTGGCCTGCTTGTCGACCCGGAAGTTGATCTTGCCGCCCTTGATGTCGTTGACGGCCTTGGCGACGTCCGGGGTGACGGTGCCGGTCTTCGGGTTGGGCATCAGGCCACGCGGGCCGAGGATGCGGGCGATACGACCGACCTTGGCCATCTGGTCCGGCGCGGCGATGGCCGCGTCGAACTCCAGCCAGCCACCCTGGATGCGCTCGATCAGGTCCTCGGCGCCCACGACGTCGGCGCCGGCGGCCTCGGCCTCGGCGGCCTTGTCGCCGGAGGCGAAGACGATGACCCGGGCGGTCTTACCGGTACCGTGCGGCAGGTTCACGGTCCCGCGGACCATCTGGTCGGCCTTGCGGGGGTCGACGCCCAGGCGCATCGCAACCTCGACCGTCGCGTCCTGCTTGGACTCGGCGGAGGTCTGCTTGGCCAGGCCGGCGGCCTCGAGCGGGGTGTAGAGCCGGTCGCTGTCGATCAGCTCTGCGGCCTTGCGGTAGTTCTTGCTGCGCTTCATCTCTGTCCTTCAGTCCTGGTCAGATCGTGGTACGAGCCGCGCAGGCTCTCCCACAACTGCGGGGTGGCTTCTCAGCCCTTGACCGTGATGCCCATCGAACGCGCGGTGCCGGCGATGATCTTCGCGGCGGCGTCGATGTCGTTAGCGTTGAGGTCGCGCATCTTCGTCTGGGCGATGTCGCGGACCTGCGCCATGGTCACCGTGGCGACCTTCTTCGTGTGCGGCTCGCCGGAGCCCTTCTCGACGCCCGCGGCCTTGAGCAGCAGCTTGGCGGCGGGAGGCGTCTTGAGCTCGAAGGTGAACGAGCGGTCCTCGTACACCGAGATCTCGACGGGCACGACGTCCCCACGCTGCGACTCGGTCGCGGCGTTGTACGCCTTGCAGAACTCCATGATGTTGACGCCGTGCTGACCCAGCGCGGGGCCGACCGGCGGCGCCGGCGTGGCTCCGCCGGCCTTGATCTGCAACTTGATGATCGCGGAGAGCTTCCGCTTCTTGGGAGGCATTTCTGTTTCCTCTTCGATCCCTGCTCGGGGTGCGCCGCGGACCTGCCTGCCGGGGCGCGAGTTCAGTGGGTGCCGGGCGGCCTCAGATCTTGGAGACCTGGCTGAAGCCCAGCTCGACGGGCGTCTCGCGACCGAAGATCGAGACGAGCACCTTGAGCTTCTGGGCGTCGACGTTGACCTCGTTGATCGTCGCGGGCAGCGTCGCGAACGGGCCGTCCATGACGGTGACCGACTCGCCGACCTCGAAGTCGACCTCGACCGTCGCCTTGCCGGGCGTCGCGGCGGCGCCACCGGACTTGGCGGCGTCCTTCTTCGCGGGCTCGGTCTTGGGCAGCAGGAACTTGAGCACGTCGTCGATCGTCAGCGGCGAGGGCCGCGACGTGGCGCCGACGAACCCGGTGACGCCCGGGGTGTTGCGCACGGCGCCCCACGACTGGTCGTTGAGCTCCATGCGCACCAGGATGTAGCCGGGCAGCACCTTGCGCTGCACCTGCTTGCGCTGGCCGTTCTTGATCTCGGTGACCTCTTCGGTGGGCACCTCGACCTGGTAGATGAAGTCCTCGACGTCCAGGGTCTGCACCCGGGTCTCGAGGTTCGACTTCACCTTGTTCTCGTAGCCGGCGTAGGAGTGCACGACGTACCAGTCGCCGGGGGCGCGACGCAGCGCCTCGCGCAGCTCCTCGGCCGGGTCGGCGTCCTCGTCGACCTCGTCGACCGCCCCGGAGGCGTCGCTGTCGTCGTTCTCGTCGCCCGCTCCGGCCTCGGCGTCGTCGGTGGCCTCGGCCCCGGACTCGTCGCCGGCGTCGGACTCCTCGGACTCGTCGGCGTCGCTCGCGTCATCCGCCGGCTCGGCGTCCACCTCCTGGACGGACGCCGACTCGGCCTCGACGTCGTCGTCACCGGACGAGACGTCGATCACCGCCTCGTCCGCCCCGATCTCGTCGGCGGTGAGGTCGGTGTCGGCTGCTCCGTGGCTGCCGTCTGGGGAGGTCACGTACGTCTCGCTTCCTTCGTCTGCGTGGTCGGCGGCGTCCGGGTGATCCGCCGGCCGGGGTGGTCGGCCACGCTCGTCACGGCCCGAAGACCGCGCCCACCGCCTGGCCGAACACGAAGTCGAACCCGGCCACCAGCGCGACCATGAACGACACGAACACGAGCACGACAATCGTGTAGGTGACCATCTGCTTGCGCGTCGGCCAGATGACCTTGCGCAGCTCGGCGACGACCTCGCGGAGGAACCGGGCCAGCCGGTTCGGGACCGACACCTTGGTGGGCCGGTTGTCACGGACCGGGGTGGCGCGGCCCTTGCCCGCGGCGGACGCACCGGATGCCGCCGCCCGCCGACCACGACGGTCGGCCGCGGTGCTCGGGCGTTCCCGCCCGGACCGGTCCTGCTCCTCGCTCACGCCCGCTGTCCTCCGCCCGCGCCGGGCGCGTGCCGCCCGGCCCTGTCACAACCGTTCGTACTGGTGTCTCCGTGCATGTCGCGATGGCAGGGGTGACAGGACTTGAACCTGCAACCTGCGGTTTTGGAGACCGCTGCTCTGCCAGTTGAGCTACACCCCTATAGCCTGCCCCGAGCGGCTGTGGACCGGCTCGGAACGGGCGAAAGTCGCCACGGCGGACGAGGTCCGGCGATCCTCGGGAACGATCTCCCGCGCGATCTCCGCACACGCACACCGGCACGACGTACCCGGCTCAACGAGTGTACGGCACCCCCCGCAGCGCTTCTGCACCGCACACCTCCCACCCCCCGCGAGGGCCCTGAACAGCGCCGCAAACCCGCTGGCGGGAGGCCCCGAACCGTGGAGGACCATGGCCCCATGGCCACCGCTTCGACCGCGTCGACGACACGGAACCGCATCTCCGCCCGGATCGGGGGCATCGCCGAGTCGGCGACGCTGGCCGTCGACGCGAAGGCGAAGGCACTCAAGGCAGCGGGACGGCCCGTCATCGGTTTCGGCGCGGGCGAGCCCGACTTCCCGACTCCCCCGGCGATCGTCGCGGCGGCGCAGGCCGCCTGCACCGACCCGAAGAACCACCGCTACACCCCGGCCGCCGGGCTGCCGGAGCTGCGCGAGGCGATCGCGGTCAAGACCGGGCGCGACAGCGGGTTCGACGTCACCGCGAGCCAGGTGCTCGTGACCAACGGCGGCAAGCAGGCCGTCTACCAGGCGTTCGCGACGATCCTCGACCCAGGCGACGAGGTCGTGCTGCCCGCGCCGTACTGGACGACCTACCCCGAGGCGATCGCGCTGGCCGGCGGCGTCCCCGTCGAGATCGTCACGGGCCCCGGGTCGGACTACCTGCCGTCGGTCGAGCAGCTCGAGGCGGCCCGCACACCGCGGACCAAGGCGCTGCTGTGGTGCTCGCCGTCGAACCCGACGGGGTCGGTCGCCTCCCGTGAGCTCACCGCGGCGGTCGGCCGCTGGGCCGCGGACAACGACGTCTGGGTCATCACCGACGAGATCTACGAGCACCTCGTCTACGACGGCGCGGAGGCCGCGTCCTTGCCCGTCGTCGTCCCGGAGATCGCCGACCGCACGATCGTGCTCAACGGCGTCGCGAAGACCTACGCGATGACCGGGTGGCGGGTGGGCTGGATGATCGGCCCGGCCGACGTGATCAAGGCGGCGGGCAACCTGCAGTCGCACCTGTCGTCCAACGTCGCCAACGTGTCGCAGCGCGCGGCGCTCGAAGCCGTCTCCGGCCCGCTCGACGCGGTCGCCGAGATGCGCGCGGCGTTCGACCGCAGGCGCCGCACCATCGTCGAGCTGCTCTCGGCGATCCCGGGCGTCCGGTGCCCGACGCCACGCGGCGCGTTCTACGTCTACCCGGACGTGGGTGAGCTGCTCGGCAAGGAGATCCGCGGGACCGTCGCGCACACGAGTGTCGACCTGGCCGCCGCGATCCTGGAGCACGCCGAGGTCGCGGTCGTGCCCGGTGAGGCGTTCGGTACCCCCGGCTTCTTCCGGCTGTCCTACGCCCTGGGCGACGACGACCTGCGCACCGGCGTGACCCGCATGGGCGAGCTGCTGGCCGAGGCGAGGTAGCGGCCACGTCCACGTCGGGTGGGCAGGTACCGGCTCCGGTGCCGCCCACCCGACGGACGTGGAGCTACTTGTCGGTGTCGGCCAGCGCGGCCAGTGCTGCGGCGCGCTTCGCGTACTTCCAGCCGGCCAGGTCCTGGATGGTCTTGATACCGAGCGCGGCGAGCTGCTCGTCGTGCTTCGGGGTGAGGCCCTCGAGTGCCGACGGCGGTGCGGCGAGGATCTCCGCGGCCGTCTTGTCCTCCCACGCCTTGTCGACGAGCTTGGCGAACTTCATCGTTCTGCTCCTCTGCGACGATGACGCCGGACCACCGGGACGGAGATCCGGTGTGACGTTCGCAGCATCGACCCAGCCCGACGTATGGGGCAAGCCGAGCGGCCGCGATCAGCCCGGAAGTGCGACCTCGGCAGCGGCACGGCCCAGCACGGTACGGCCGTCGAACTTCGCGACGATGTCGATCCGGGCGATCCGGACGCCGTCGGTCTCGGTGAGCGCGCGGACCTTGCCGGAGAGCTCGAGCGTGGCGCCCTCGTCGTCGTCGGGGACCACGACGGGCCGGGTGAACCGGACGCCGTAGGAGCGGACCGCAGCGGGGTCGCCCACCCAGCCGGTGACGAAGCGGCCGGCGAGGGCCATCGTCAGCATCCCGTGCGCGATGACGCCGGGCAGGCCGACGGCGCCTGCCGTGCGGTCGTTCCAGTGGATGGGGTTGAAGTCGCCGGAGGCACCCGCATAGCGGACGAGGTCGGCGCGGGTGATCCGGAGCGTGAGTGGCGGTAGCTCGTCGCCCTCGGCGACGGCCGACAGGTCGGGCGCCGGGCTGCTCACGAGGCCGCCTGGGTGACGAGCATGGCCTTGGTGGCGGCCACGGTCGCGCCGCCGGCGTCGGTGAGCTCGCAGCGCAGCGTGAGCATGTGGCTCCCGGCGCGGGTGGAGAGGTCGTCGACGTGGATGACGGTGACGAGTTCGTCGCCGGCCCGGATCGGACGGTGCAGGGTGATCGACTGGTCGCCGTGGACCATGCGCGAGTAGTCCCAGCCGAACGCGGGGTCGCGCAGGAACGCCTCGATGAGCGGCATGGTGATGGTCGCGGCGAAGGTCGGCGGCGCGACGACGTCGGGATGACCGGCGGCGCGTGCCGCACCCACGTCATGACAAATCCGCGAGTCCTCACCGATGGCGGTGGCGAACTCGCGGATTTTCACGCGGCTGACCTGATATGGGTCGGACGGGTCCAGTGACCGGCCGACCCAACTCTCGTCGGGCACGCTCAGCGGGTCTCTTTGTGCTCCCGGTGCGTGCCGCAGTTGGGGCAGAACTTGTTCATCGCGAGACGGTCGGGGTCGTTCCGACGGTTCTTCTTCGTGATGTAGTTCCGGTGCTTGCACTGCTCGCACGCCAGCGTGATCTTCGGCCGAACGTCCGTGGCCTTACCCATCGCGGGTGCCTCCTGCTTGCGCTTCTCTGTGATCGACGGTGTGGTAGCGGTGGCCGGACTTGAACCGGCGACACAGCGATTATGAGCCGCTTGCTCTACCGACTGAGCTACACCGCTTCGCAGGACCGATGCTACGTGACACCGAGTCTTGCCCGAGCCCCTTTACGGAATCGAACCGTAGACCTTCTCCTTACCATGGAGACGCTCTGCCGACTGAGCTAAAGGGGCGACACGGCCTTCCGGGGTGGTGGCTACTGCCGACCCCGGCTGACCCGGAGAACTCTACACACCCCCGCCGTGCCGCCTCGCACGCGGGGTGTCCGCATGGTCCGACCTGTGCGAACGCCCCGGCAGCGGCCGCGACCCACCGCTGCCGGCGCCGGGGCCGGCAGCGGTGGTCAGGGAGATCAGCGCTCCTCGCGGAACTCCACGTGTGCGCGGACCCTGGGGTCGTACTTGCGCAGGACCATGCGGTCGGGGTCGTTGCGCCGGTTCTTGCGGGTCACGTACGTCGTGCCCGTGCCGGCGGTGGAGCGCAGCCGCACGATCGGTCGCAGTCCGGTCTTCGCCATGCATCCTCCTCATAACGAGAATCATTTTCATCTACAGTACACGGCATGTCACCCCCGAGGAGGAACGCCGTGCCGCCCGACCCGGCCCCGCCCACCGAGCTGCTCGTGCTCGCCGGACTCCCCCGCGACCTCACCGAACGCGTCGCCGCGCTGCTGCTCGCCGCACCCGGCACCGTCGTCGTCGGCCACGACCTGCGCGACGTCGCCGACGGCCGCGTCCGCCGCCGCGTCCGCGCCACCACGCTCGGCACCGCCGACACCCCGGCGACCCGAACCGACAGCACCACCGACGTGCGGCTCGCCCACGGCTGCGTCTCCTGCACGCTGCGCGAGGACCTCCTCCCCGAGCTGCTGCGCCACGCCGGCACCGCGACGCGCGTCGTCCTGCACCTCGACCCCGTCCTCGACCCCGAACAGGTCTGCTGGGCCCTCGCCCACGTCCGCACCGAGGCCCCCGGCGGCGGGCGCACCGTCGTCACCGACGTCCTCGACCTGCGCGGCGTCGTCACCGCCGTCGACTCCTCGAGCTGGCTCGACGACGCGACCGGGGACGCCGTGCTCGACGACCGCGCCGTCGCCCGGCTGCCCGACGACGACCGCATCGTCGCGCAGCTCGTCACCGGGCAGGCCGAGTTCGCCGACGTGCTCGTCCTGGACGGAACCACGTCGGGCTGGACGCTCGCCCGCACCCACGCCGCCCTCGCCCGGCTCGCCCCGGCCGCCCGCCGGACCACCCTCGCCACCGTCACCGCGGACCCCGACCTGCTCGGACTGCGGGACCTGCCCGCCGACGCCCGCCGCGGCCGCGTCGACGACGTCCACGCCCCGCTGCTGCGCGGCACGCCCCCGCTCGACGAGGACTGCGGCCTCGCGCTGCACCTCTTCTCCGCGCGCAGGCCGTTCAATCCCGAACGCCTGCACGAGGCGATCGACGTGCTGCTCGACGGAGTCGTCCGCACCCGCGGGCGGGTGTGGCTCGCGACCCGGCCCGCGGACGTGCTGTGGCTGGACTCGGCGGGTGGCGGCCTGCAGATCGGGCACGCAGGAAGCTGGCTCGCCGACACCAGCCCGGACGTGTGGCAGGCGGCCGACCCGCAGCGCGTCGCGCTCGCCGCCGCCGGCTGGGACGACCGGTTCGGCGACCGTTCGCAGGACGTCGTCGTCCTGGTCGACGGCGCACGCCCGGAGACGATCGACGCCGCGCTGCGCGCTGCACTGCTCACCGACGAGGAGCTGGCCGCCGGCCCCGGGGCCTGGGCGGAGCTGCCCGATCCCTTCGGCCAGTGGCACGCCGACCCCTGCGGACCGGGGCCGGCGCGCACCCCGCTCGAGCAGCACCACGACCGAGGAGGGCACGACTGACCGCCGCCCCGAGCCGCGCGGCACCGGCTGCCGTGGCCCGGGGTGGCGGACGATCACCCGCCCGATCGGGTTGCCGCCGTCCTCGACCGGACGGGCAACCCGGATCCCGGCGCCGGCTGAGGCCCTTACCCCCGGCCGGGTGACGTCGCGGCCGGGGTAAGGGCCCGGGGACCGGGCGGGACGGCGTCGACGACCGATGCCGGGCCACGGGCCTCAGCACGACCGTGGAGTCATGTTCGTCAGCCACCATCTCGACACGGAGATGTTCGTCCACCGCGACCGGCTCCTCGCCGACGCCGACGAGTTCCGCCTCGCCCGCCTCGCCCGGGCGGCCCGGCGCCGGCGGCGCCGGGAGTCGGCCGCGCCGCCGTCCGCGCGCAACCTCGCTGCTCCCGCAGCGGGCCGCGACGACAGTGGGGTTGCGGCCGGCCCGGTGCCCGACGCCGCCGCCCCCGCGCCCGACGGCAGCACCGGCGGCGGCACCGGAAACAGGGACGTGAAACGTCGGAGTCGCGTGCGAGCATGAGCGACGTGCCGCGGCTGGGCGTCGGGATCCCGCTGGTCGGCCGCCGCGAGGAGCTGCGCGCGCTGTCCGCCGCGCTCGACGCGGCCGCCGCCGGGTCGGCCGGTGCCGTCCTGCTCGCGGGTGAGGCGGGCGTCGGGAAGACGCGGCTGATCGGCGAGACCGTCGCGCGGGCGCAGGCGAGCGGGTTCGCCGTGTTCACCGGGCGCTGCCTCGACACGGGCGAGGCCGCGCTGCCGTACCTGCCGTTCACCGAGGCGCTGCGCAGCCTGGCGGCCGACCGTCCCGACCTCGTCGACGCCCACCCGCCGCTGCACCGGCTGCTGCCGGGGTCGCGGCCCCGGGAGGAGGTCAGCGCGGGCGAGCGCGACCTGGGCCAGCTGCGGGTGTTCGACGCGGTGCTGTCGGTGCTGGAGCAGCGCTCGGCGGCCGACCCGGTGCTGCTCGTGCTGGAGGACGTGCACTGGGCCGACACGTCGAGCCGCGACCTGCTCGTGTTCCTGGCCTCCCGGCTGGGTGCGCAGCGGCTGCTGGTGCTGGCCAGCTACCGCGGTGACGACCTGCACCGCCGCCACCCCCTGCGGCCCCTGCTCGCCGAGCTGGTCCGGCTGCCCGCGGTGGCCCGCGTCGATCTCGGCGCCCTGGCGGTGCCCGACGCGGAGGCGCTGGTCCGGGAGCTGGCCGACGGCACGCTGTCCGACCAGTCGATCGCGCGGATCGCGCGGCGCAGCGAGGGCAACGCGTTCTTCGCCGAGGAGCTCGTCTCCGCCTCCGACGAAGGGGTGCCCGACGGCCTGGCCGAGGTGCTGCTGGCCCGGCTCGACCGGCTCACCCCCGACGCGCGCCGGGTGTTGCGGGCGGCGTCGGTGGCGGGCAGGCGGGTCCGGCACGACCGGCTCGCCACAGTGCTCGACATGGGTGTCGACGAGCTGGAGACGGCCCTGCGCTCGGCCGTCGCCCACCACATCCTGGTGCCGGAGCAGGGTGGCCGGGCGGTCACCGCGTCCGACACCTACGTCTTCCGGCACGCGCTGCTGCACGAGGCCGTCTACCAGGACCTGTTGCCCGGGGAGCGCAGCCGGCTGCACGCGGCGTTCGCGGCGCTGCTGTCGCCGGACGGCCCGGGCGACCGCGAGGAGCCGGGGGCGGTCGCCGAGCTCGCCCATCACGCGCTCGCGGCGCACGACCTGCCGCTGGCGTTGTCGGCGTCGGTGCGCGCGGCCGACGAGGCCGACCGGCGCGGGGGTCCGGCCGAGGTGCTGCTGCACGCCGAGCGGGCGCTGAGCCTGTGGCCCGCGGTGCCCGACGCGCAGGAGGTCACGGGCGTCACCGAGATCACGATCACCCGGTGGGCGGCGTGGGCGGCCGCCGCGACGGGTGACCCCGACCGCGGGGTGGCGCTGGCGGCGCGGGCCGTGGAGTTGGCCGACCGGGAGGCCGACCCGCTGCAGGCGGCCGACCTGCGGGTGCGCTACGCGCTGCGGCTGCTGGAGATGGGCGAGGGCGACGAGCCGCGCCGTGTCGTCGCCGAGGCGCTGGCCGTGTACGCCGACGCGCCGCCGTCGGGCGACCTGGCGTGGGCGCACGCGGTCGCGGCCCGGTCGGCGGTGCGTCTCGACGACATCGCTGAGGCCGGCGCCCGGGCCTACACGGCGCTGCAGGTGGCCCGCGGGGTGGTCGAGCGCGGCCTGGAGGGGCACGACGACGCCATCGCGGCGCAGGCCGACGCCCTGGTGACGCTGTCGGTGTGCGAGGAGGCGCTGGGACGTGACGAGGCGGCCCGCAGCCGGCTGGCCGAGGCCAAGGAGCTCGCGCGCGCGTCGGGGAACCTGGGGGTCGAGCTGCGGACGTTCTTCAACACCGGCATCTCGCTGCTGGACGCGGGCCACCTCGGGGAGGCGGTCGCCGAGTTCGCCGCGGGTGAGGAGCGGGCCGTCGCCACGGGCACGACGTGGAGCGGCTACGGCCTGGAGCTGCGGGTCGCGCACGTGCTGGCCGCGCACATGCGGGGCGACTGGGACGACGCGGAGCGCTCGGCGCGGATGGGCGCGGCGGCGGTGTCGGAGACGGTGGCGGTGCGGGTGGCCGCGGCGGCGCTGCTCACCGCCGTGGGCCGGGGCCGGTTCGACGCGGTGGAACGCCGGATCACCGACCTGTCGGCGAGCCGCCCCACCGACGACCAGGTGCTCCTGCTGATCGGGCAGGCGGGCGCGGAGTCGGCGCTGTGGCGTGGCGAGCCGCGCCAGGCTCTGGAGCGCGTCGCGGCGGCGCGCGAGGGGCTGCTGGTGTGGGACCCGCACCACCTGGCCGGGATCATGTTGTGCGCCATCGGGGTCGCGGCGTACGCCGATCTCGCCGTCACGGGCGCGATGGAGCGTGCCCGGGCCGTGGCCGGCGCCGAGGAGCTCGCCGCCGCCGGGCGGGACGCGGCCGAGAAGGGCACGCCGCGGGGCGCACATCTCGGGGTGGAGGGGCTGGCGTGGCTGGCGCGGATGGAGGCGGAGCTGGCCCGTGCGCGGGGCGACGCCGACGCAGCCGCCCGGTGGGCCGAGGTCGTCGTCGCGTTCGGCTACGGCGACACGTACCGGCAGGCGCTGGCACGTCGCAGGAGGGCCGAGGCGTTGCTGGGCGCGTCGCCGGACGCGTCCGCCCGCGGGGAACCGGCCCGGGCCACCGTGGCCGTCGAGGCCCGCACCGACGCCGCCGACGAGCTGCGCCGTTCCCTCGCCACCGCGACCGCGCTGGGCGCCGCCCCGCTCGCGGCGGCGGTGCGCGAGCTCGCCGACCGCGCCGGGATCGGCCTCGACGGCCACGGCGGCGACCCGGTGCCGGGACGCGACGTCCTCACCCCGCGCGAACGGGCCGTCCTGGAGCTGGTCGCGGGCGGAAGGACCAACCGGCAGGTCGGCGCACAGCTGTTCATCAGCGAGAAGACCGTCAGCGTCCACCTGTCGAGGGTGATGGCCAAACTGGGCGCCGCGAGCCGGACCGAGGCGGTGTCGCTCGCCTGGTCGCGCGGCCTGCTCGACACGACCGGGTCGTGAGACCTCCCGTCCGTACCCGCGGGTAACTATGGTGTGAGCAACCGCTCACACCAGTACGGGGGTACGGCGATGGCGCCGCATGTCACCGGTTTCGACCTGTCCGACCTCGACGGGTTCTGGGCCGCGCCGATCGCCGAACGGGCCGCGGGCTTCGCCGCCCTGCGCGAACGCGACCCGGTCTCCTTCCATCCCGAGCCGGAGTCGCCGTGGCGCGACCCCGACGGCGGCTTCTACGCCGTCACCCGGCTCGACGACGTCCACGAGGCCAGCCGCAACCCGCACGTCTTCTGCTCGGGCAAGGGCTCGACGTCGATCCCCGACATGCCGGCGGAGTTCGTCGAGTTCTTCGGCTCGATGATCGGCATGGACGATCCGCGGCACGCGCGGATGCGCCGCATCGTGTCCCGCGGCTTCACCCCGCGCCGGCTCGCGCAGCTCACCGACGACGTGGCCGTGACGGCCAGGAGGATCGTCGACGACGTCATCGACCGCGGCGAGTGCGACGCGGTCACCGAGATCGCCGCGCGGCTGCCCATGAAGATCGTCTGCGACCTGATGGGAGTGCCGCAGAGCCAGTACGACTTCGTGTTCGACGCCTCCAACGTCGTGCTCGGCGCGGGCGACCCCGAGTACGTGCCCGAGGGGACCGACGTCGTCACCGCGATCCTCACCGCGGCGGGCGGGCTCGCCCAGCTGATGCGCGAGCTCGGCGAGGAGCGGGCGAGGAACCCGACAGACGACGTCACGTCCGCGCTGGTCAACGCGGAGATCGACGGCGAGCGGCTCACCCCCGACGAGCTCGCCAGCTTCTTCATCCTGCTCGTCGTCGCCGGCAACGAGACGACCCGCAACGCGATCTCGTGGGGCCTGCAGCTGCTCACCGAGAACCCCGACCAGCGGGCGCTGTGGCTCGCCGACGTCGACGGCGTCACCCCGACCGCGATCGACGAGATCGTGCGCGTCGCGTCCCCGGTGATCTTCATGCGGCGCACGTGCACACAGGACACGGAGCTGGGCGGGACGCCGCTGCGCGCCGGCGACAAGCTCGCCCTCTTCTACTGGGCCGCGAACCGGGACCCGGCGCACCTCCCCGACCCCGACCGGTTCGACGTGCTGCGCACCCCCAACCACCACGTCGGTTTCGGCGGGCCCGGCCCGCACTTCTGCCTCGGCGCGCACCTCGCCCGCCGCGAGATGTCGGTGATGTTCCGCGAGCTGCTGACGCGGGTGCCCGACATCCACGCGACCGCGCCGCCGCACCGGCTGCGGTCGATGTTCATCAACGGCGTCAAGCACCTGCCGGTCGCGTTCACCCCGGGCGGCACCCGGTGACAGCCCGGTCGCAGGTGCGCCTGGACTACCCGGACGTCGCGGTCGGCGCGGTCCTCGCCGGATCGGCACGCCGGTTCGGCGACCGCGTCGCGGTCCACCACCAGGGCCGGGAGCTGACGTTCGCGCAGCTCCACGCGCGGGCGTGTGCGTTCGCGCAGGCGCTGCGCGCCGACGGGATCGGCCGGGGTGACGCCGTCGCGATCCACCTGCCCAACTGCCCGCAGTACGCGGTCGCCTACTTCGGGACCCTGCTGGCGGGCGCGACGTTCACCCCCGCGAACCCGCTGCTGCCGCCCGACGACCTCGCCGCCCAGCTCGCCGACTCCGGCGCCCGGGCCGCGGTGACGTGGGGGCCGGTCGCGCCCGCCCTGCTCGGGGTGCGGGACCGGACGTCGGTGGGTCTGGTGCTGGTCACCGACCGGGACCAGGGCATCGATCCCGCGCACCGCTCGTCGCTGCCCGCCGGCACGGCCGACTTCGAGGACTTCCACGCCGGCGCCGCGACCACCCCGCCCGAGCCCGGCGTCGTGCCCGCCGCCGACCTCGCGCACCTGGCCTACACCGGCGGCACGACGGGCCGGTCGAAGGCGGTGCAGCTCACGCATCGCAACGTCGTCGCGAACGTCCTGCAGTACGCGTGCGGCGGCGCCGGCGCGGTCAGCCGCGTCGACGACGACGGCGGGCTGTGGATCGAGCAGACCAGCCCGCCCGAGGAGCACCCGACGCGGCTCGGCACCGGGGTCTCGATCTGCCTGGCGCCGTGGTTCCACGCGATGGGCACCATCGGCGGGCTGAACGTCCCGGTCCTGTCGGGGACGACGATGGTGCTGCACGAACGGTTCGAACCCGCCGGCTACCTCGCCGACGTCGAACGCTTCCGGGCCACCACGCTCTCGGGTGCCCCGCCCCTCTATGCCGCGCTGCTGCGCCACCCCGACCTGGCAACGCGCGACCTCTCCTCGGTCCGCGGCCTCAGCTCCGGCGCCGCGCCGCTGCCGGTCGAGGTGATCGGCGGGTTGCGCGCCCGCTTCGGCGACGACGTCGTCATCGCGGAGGGCTACGGGCTCACCGAGGTGACGATGGGCGCGACGATCGGGCCGTCGGCGCGCTCGGCGGTCCGCAAGCCGGGGACGGTGGGCCCGCCGGTGCCCGACACCGAGATCGCGATCCTCGGCGTCGACGGCGAGGAGCTGCCCGTCGGCACGGAGGGTGAGGTCTGTATCCGCGGCCCGCAGGTGATGCGCGGCTACCGCAACCGGCCCGACGAGACCGCGGCGGCCCTCGCCGGCGGCTGGCTGCACACCGGCGACGTCGGGGTCCTCGACGACGACGGTTACCTGCGCATCGTCGACCGGCAGAAGGACATGCTCATCTACAAGGGGTACAACGTGTATCCCCGTGAGCTCGAGGAGCTGCTCCACGCGCAACCGGGAGTGACCGGCGCCGCGGTGGTCGGGCGCCCGCAGACCGATGTCGGCGAGCTGCCGGTGGCGTTCGTCGTCGCACCGGGTCTCGACGCCGGCGCCGCGCAGGAGCTCGTCGAGCGGGTGAACGCGCAGGTCACGCCGTACAAGCGGCTGCGCGAGATCGTGCTCGTCGACGAGATCCCGGTCTCGGCCGCGGGCAAGGTGCTCAAGCGGGCGCTGCGGGAGCGGCTCGCCGCGGGTTGACACCCACACGGGTGGTGGGTCGATCCTTTCCGGGACCAAAGACCCCGATAGTGTGATCAGCGCTAACGGCCGTCCTCGCGCCGGCGACAAGGTTCACGTACGGACACCCGGGGCGTCACACGGGACCCGCACAGGCGGCCGCCTCGTGGTGGCCGCGCTCCCCCCAGAGAGGTGGTCCGCCATGACGACGCCGGTCGCTCAGCCCCCGGTTCGCCCGGTGCCTGCGCCGCGCCCGTTCGTGGACGTGCCCACCCAGCGGATCGTTCCGCCGGCCCGCCTCGTGGCGGACGCGCGGACCCGGCCGGCTCCGTCGGCCGCGACGTCACTGGGGAGCGGCGTCGTGGAGACCCGGGCGGTCGGGGCCGCCCGGGCCCGGAGCCGGGTCGGGACCATCGTGGACGTCGTCGGCCGGTTCGGGACCGTGGTCTCGTTCGCGGCGATCGTCGTCGTGTCGACGGCCATCGGGGTCTCGACCGACAACGCCGCGCCGGCCGGCGACTCCGCGAACGCGGGCATGACACTCGGCGCCCCGTGACGACCCGGCCCTGCCCGATCGGACGGCCGCAGCTCTCCGATCGCTCCGTCGACCCCGATCGGGTCGGCGGTCAGGCCGCGGCCTCGCCCGGCGTGGCCAGCGGCGCCTTCAGCACGTGGTCGACCAGCCGCATGACCAGCTGGGCACCGCCGAGCCGGTAGCCGAACTCCTCCCAGGTGAGAAGCTCCTTGGAGATCATCTCACCGACCGGACCCGGGTACAGCCGGGTCGCACGGAAGGCCGCTGCACGAAGCCGCATCTTCTCGTGGTGGTCCATCGGGCTCACTCGCTCTCCTCGCCGTCGACGTGACACGTACGGACGAGCGCCTCGACGCTGAAACGCACCCTGTGGGGCAATGGTCGCCCACCCCTGCCATGACGTGGCATGACCGACCCCATGGAGTGACGAGTATCTCACACTGTGCGCACGGAACGCGTCCGCACCGCCACGACCTGCGCTGATGATCACCTAGATTCGTCCGCGTGAGCCTCACCGAACTGCTGTGGTCCGACGTCGAGGACGTCTACGCCAAGGTCCTCGCACACCCCTTCGTGACCGGCCTGACCGACGGATCGCTGCCGCACGAGTCGTTCCGGCACTACATCGTGCAGGACTCCCACTACCTGCGCGGCTACTCCAAGGCGCTCGCCGCGTGCGCCGCCAAGGCCCCCACCGACGACGAGACCGTCATGTTCGCGACGAGCGCCACCAGCGCCGTCGCCGCCGAGCAGGGCATGCACGCCGCACTCGTCGACGCCCTGGGCACCACACCCGAGGCGGCCGCGAAGGAGCCGATCGCCCCCACCACGCAGGCCTACCTGAGCTACCTGCTGGCCGTCGCGCACGGCGGGTCCTACGCCGAGGCCGTCGCCACCGTGCTGCCCTGCTACTGGATCTACGCCAAGGTCGGCGCCGAGCTCTACCCGCGCAGCTCCCCGGACCCGCTCTACGCGCGCTGGATCGCGATGTACGGCGACGAGGACTTCCAGACGGTCGTCGACACCGTCCTCGCCGTCACCGACCGGATCGGCGAGACCGCGGGCCCCGCCGAGATCGAGCGCATGCGCCGCCACTTCCAGGCGACGACGCGCTACGAGTGGATGTTCTGGGACGGCGCCTGGCGCCGCGAGACCTGGCCCGTCTGACACACCTCGGGGCGGGGCCGATGCGGCCCCGCCCCGGGCGGACGTCAGCGCTGGTCGAGCTTGTCCGGGATCAGCACGTGCAGCAGGAACGACACGACCCCGACGATGATCGCGCCCCAGAACGCCGCCCAGAAGCCGTCGACCGCGAACGGCAGGCCCAGCTTCCCGGCGATCCAGCCGGCCAGCCACAGCAGCAGCGCGTTCACGACCAGGCTGATCAGGCCCAGCGTCAGGATGTAGAGCGGGCAGCCGACCACCTTGATGATCGGCTTGAGCACCGCGTTCACGATGCCGAAGATGATCGCGACGACGATCAGCGTGCCGATCGTCGACGCCGTCGTCGAGGCCGGGTTCACCTCGGTACCGACGCGGATCCCGCCGAGGATCAGCGTCGCCACCCACAGGGCTACCGCGACGACGATCACCCGGATCGTCATGGCCAGTGCATTACTCATGCTGTTGTCCTTCCGGGCTCAGTCGACCAGGGCCTGCATCACGAGCGCGCGCAGCTGCGGGCGCAGCGGGTAGGTGCTCGACGGCATCAGCTGCGTCATCAGCACCGCGGTGACGTCCTCGACGGGGTCGACGTAGAACGCGGTGCTGGCCAGGCCACCCCACGCGAACTCGCCGACACTGGTGAGCTGCTCGCCCACCGTCGGGTCGATGACGACGGAGAAGCCCAGCCCGAAGCCGACGCCCGCGTACGTCGACTCCGCGAAGATCGGCCGCCCGATCGTCTCCAGGTCGACGCCGCCGGGCAGGTGGTTGCGGGTGGCGAAGGCCAGCGTGCGGTTGCCCAGCAGCCGGACACCGTCGAGGGCGCCGCCGCCCGCGAGCATCTGGGTGAAGCGGTGGTAGTCGTGCAGCGTCGAGGCCAGGCCCCCGCCCCCGGCCAGCAGCGTCGGCGGCTCGGTGATCAGCGCGCCCAGCGGGCTGGCGACGAGCCCGCCGCCGGGCCGGGCCGCGTACAGCGTGGCCAGCCGGTCGACGGCGCCGTCGGCGACCTGGAACGCGGTGTCGGTCATCCCGAGCGGGCCCAGGATGCGCTCGGCGAAGAACCGGTCGAGCGACATGCCCGACGCGACCTCGACGACCCGGCCCAGCACGTCGGTCGACACGCTGTAGTTCCACTCCGTGCCGGGCTGGAACAGCAGCGGCAGCGCCGCGAACTGGTCGCACGCCGTGGCCAGGTCCATCCCCGCGGGCGTGGTGAGCTCGTGGCCACGCAGCCGGTACATCTCGTCGACCGGGTGCGCGTGGTGGAAGCCGTAGGTCAGGCCCGAGGTGTGGGTGAGCAGGTGCCACACCCGCATCGGCTCGGTGACCGGGTCGGTCGCGGGGGCGAGCGCCGACCCCGACCGGTACACCCGCTGCTCGGCGAACGACGGGATGAACCGCGACACCGGGTCGGTCAGGGCGAGGGCGCCCTCCTCGTAGAGCATCAGTGCGGCGACCGAGGTGATCGGCTTGGTCATCGAGAAGATGCGCCACACCGTGTCCGGCTCGACGGGCAGCCCGGCCTCGACGTCACGGTCGCCGTAGTGCGCCACGTGCGCCACCCGGCCACGGCGGGCGACGGCGATCGACCAGCCCGGCAACCGCCCGTCGTCGACGTAGCGGCGGAAGTGCGCGTCGATCCGCGCGAGCCGGCCGGCGTCGAAGCCGACCTCTGCCGGGTCCACGTCCACATCGAGCACACCCACGGCGCCGACCCTACCCACGCGTGATCACGGGCGGGTCTCCTTCTGTCCGTTCGGGTCCGGTGCCGAACTCAGTGCGCTCCCGCCAGGTTCAGCAGCACCACGCCCCCGATGATCAGCACCACCCCGCCGGCCTTCGCCACACTCATCCCCTCCCCCAGGAACACGACCCCGACTAGCACGACCGCGGCCGTCCCGATCCCCGACCACAGCGCGTACGCCGTCCCCACCTCGAACGCCTTCAGCGCCTGCGACAGCAGGGCGAACGCCGCCACGTACCCGACGACCACGACGATCGACGGGACCAGCCTCGTGAAGCCGTCCGAGAGCTTCAGGCTCGTCGTGGCGACGATCTCCGTCACGATCGCGCCGAGCAGCCACAACCACGCCACCGCCATGGCGCCAGCATGCTCGCCCCGGCCCGTCACCGGCGTGACGTCGTGCGGTGGATCTCGGCAGGCCGCCGCGCAGGAGTCACAATCGGGGGATGTCGTCCGCGTCTCCCCCGGCGGCAGGGCCCTCCGGCGACGGCGAGGTCGTCCGCGCCCTGCTGCGCCGCCGCCGCGAGGGCAGCCTGCCCGGCGCCCGCACCGACGGCCACCGGATCGCGCTCGTCGTCGGTGGTGGCGGGATGCGCGGCGCCTACGCGGGCGGGATGGTGCACGCCCTGGAGACCGCCGGGCTCGCCGACGCCTTCGACGTCGTCTACGGGGTGTCGGCGGGCGCGTTCGTCGGCACCGCGCTCGTGCTGGGCCACGGCTACGACGCGTCGCGGATCTTCCCCGACGACATGGCGTGCAAGGAGTTCATCGACCCCCGCAGGCTCGGCACCCGCAAGCCCATGGTGTCGCTGGACCACCTGATCGACCACATCCTCGTCCACGTGAAACCCACGGACTGGGACGCGCTGCGCGACAGCCCGATCCCGCTGCGGGTCGTCGTCACCGACGCCGCCGACATGACCCCGCACGTGCTGGAGCGGCTGCCCGACCGCGACACGTGGAAGCGCGTCATGCGGGCCACCGCGTCGATCCCGTGGCTGGCCGGGCCGCCCGTCCTCGTCGGTGGCCGTCGCTACCTCGACGGCTCGGTCAGCGACCCCATGCCCGTCGCCCGTGCACTGAGCGACGGCGCCACCCACGTCCTCGCCCTGCTCACCCGCACCGTCGCCGAACTGCGCCGCTCCGACCCGGGCACCCGTCCGCCGATGTGGGCGCGGGGCATCGACGCCGTCGTCCCCGGCCTCGGCGCGATGACCCAGGACGTGCGCCGGCACGCCGCCGGCCTCGACCTGCTCTCCGACGTCGCCCACCCGGACCGCGGTGCCGCCCACCTGACGGCGATCAGCCCCGCCCGGTCCGCCGGCATCCGCGGGCTCACCGTCGACGTCCCCCGTATCGAGGAGGCCGTCGCGCTCGGCCGTGAGGCCGTCGTCGCGGCGCTGCAGGCCGTGTCCGTGTCCTGACCGTCACCGTCGGTGTCCGGCCCGTGTCCTCACTCAGTGCAGTGACCTGCTCACTTCGATCATGATCTGTCCACAGATGGGGATCGATCACGGTAGGTGACAACTCTGTAATTCACCCACACGACCCCTGCCGATCCACAGGTTGGTCACATCCTGTGGATCGGGACACACCCCAGCGCGAACCATCCCGATAGCCGCGTTGACCGCTCGCCGGTGCCAGGTCCAAGGTTGGTGGTGACCTGTGCACCACACGACGAACTGCTCCGCGACGCGCACGACTTCGGCGGCCCCGACCTCGTCGCCGACATCCACGACGAGGCCCGCACCTGGGTCGACGAGGCACACCCGTGGGACGGCACCGGGGACGAGCCCGGCGACCGCAGCTCCGCCTACCTCGCCGTCTGGTGGCAGCGGATCGACCTCGAACGCGTCGAGCGCATCGGCACCCTCGTCCGGCGTGCCGACGGCCGCTGGCAGCCCATCGGCCCGGTCCGCTGCCCCGAGGGCCACACCTTCGGCCCGCGCCGCGTCCTCGTCGGCTGGATCCCGTGCCCCTGCCGCGGTCACCGCGTCTGGACCTGCCAGGCCCCCACCGGCGACGGGCTCTGCGGCCTGCAGACCGTGCACCCCGTGCCCGGGCCGCGGTGCCGGGAGGTCGGCATCGGCTGACGCGGCCGACGCCGCCCCCGCCGAGCGTGTGACCAGCGCACACGGGGCGCGCTGGTCACACGGCCGGCCGCGATCCCGTCATCGGGCGCGCAGCGCACACAGCCGGCAGCGGCTCGCCGAGCGGGTCCTCAGCGCGGCCCGGAGACACTCACGACACGCTCGACCGTGGGCAGCTCGCCGAGCGGGGCGTCAGCGCGGTCCGGAGACGCTCACGACACGCTCGGCGAAGGGTGGTCCGTCGAGCGGTCGTCAGCACTGCGTGGACCCGGGGAGGCCGTCAGCCGCCCAGGTGCTCCACGAACCAGTCCCGAGCCGGGGCCGACGCGTCGCCGAACCCCTCGACGTAGGCGTCGAAGTGCCCGCCCGGCACGATCACCAGCCGCTTCGGCTCCCGGGCGTGCTCGTAGGCCCCGATCGCGAGGTGCGCCGGTGTCAGGTGGTCCTCCCGGGCCACCACCATCATCAGCGGGGTGGGGCTGATCCGGCCGATGTAGGTGCCCGGCTCGTACTCGCCCAGCATCTCGACGGTCCGCAACGTCACCTCGTTGCGCCACGACGGCGCCCGGTCCTTGCCCGTCTCGGTGAACCACGTCCACGAGTCGGGCGTCGGCAGCGCCGACGGGGCCATCGGGTCCGCGTCCACGACCGGCACCATGGCGGGCGGGTCGCCGGCGAACCGGGCGGCCCGGTCGGCGTCGAACATCTCGCGGAAGCCGGCGCGGAAGTCGGCACGCACCAGCTCGCCGATGTTCGCCGAGCCGCTGACCAGCGGGACCTGGGCCACCACCGCCTTCACCCGACGGTCGATCGCGCCGACCACCAGCACGTGCCCGCCCGAGTAGCTGCTGCCCCAGATCCCGATCCGCGTCGGATCGACCTCGTCGAGGGTCGTCGCCCAGGTGATGGCGTGGCGGTAGTCGCGTACCTGCGCCCAGGGGTCGATCTCCTGGCGTGGCTCGCCGTCGGACGCCCCGAAGTTGCGGTTGTCGAACACCAGCGCGTTCAGCCCCGCCGCCGCGAAGGCCTCGGCGAAGGAGTCGAGGTACATCTCCTTCACCGCGGAGAAGCCGTGCGCCATCACGACGGTCGGCGCCGGCCCCGACACTCCCTCGCCTGTGTAGAACCAGCCTCGCAGCGTGACGCCCTCGGCGTCGAACTCGATGTCTCGTCGGGTCATGGTCGCTCCCCGGGGTCGCCCGGCCCCGCCCCACGCCGGACCGGTCCGTGCCGGCCTCGGCTCACCCGTGAGGTCGGCCACCTCGACGCTAGGCGTCGACCCGGCTCCGTCGTGCCGCCGGACGGGTCGGCTTGCCTCCACCACGTGGCCCCGCCGGGCGCGGGCACCCACCCGCGCGCAATATCGGTGTCGTCCCGGCGACGGATCGCGACCGTGGGGTTGCGGCCGAGTCCGACGCGCGGTTCCGGGCCGGGCCGTCAGGAGGCGGCGGGGCGGAAGATCATGCAGCTGCTGGTGGCGTGGGCGAGGAGCCGGTCGGCGCCGTCGAGCAGCCGCGACTGCGCGAGCGCGGTCCGCCCACCGAGCTGCAGGACCTCACCGACGCAGCGCACCGGGCCCGTCGCGTCGGTGATGGGGCGCAGGAACTTCACCGTGAGGTCGAGGCTGGTGTAGTAGGCACCGGCCGGCAGGCGGGACTGCACGGCGCAGGCGGCGGCGGAGTCGAGCAGCGTGGCGTACACCCCGCCGTGGACCGAGCCGATGGGATTGTAGTGGAACTCCGCGGGCTCGAGGCCGAACTCGACGCGGCCCTCCTCGACGGAGACCAGCGCGATCCCGAGCGTGTCGACGATCGGTGGTGCCGGGAGCTCCCCGGCGGCGATGCGGCGCAGGAACGTGAGCCCGTCGTCGACGCGGGCCGCGGCAGCGCTGACGCTCGGGTCGCCCCACTCGTAGGTGCGGGACCGGACGGGGGCCTCGGGCTGGGCGGACATGGCGCGACTCTAGATTCTCTGAGTATCGATGAGCAACTCAGCTAGGCTGTGACGATGGACGGAACGACCCCGTGGGCCGACCTCGACACCGCCGGCTGCTCCGTCGCGCGGACGGCCGCGATCGTCGGCGACGCCTGGACCCTCGTGCTGCTGCGCGACCTGTTCAACGGCCTGCGCCGCTTCGACGACCTCGCCGCCCACCTCGGCGTCGCCCGCACCGTCCTCAGCCGGCGGCTGGCGGCCCTCGTCGACGCCGGGCTGGTCGACCGCGAGCCCTACCGCGAGCCCGGCCGGCGCGAACGTCACGAGTACCGGCTGTCCGCCGCGGGTCGCGACCTGCTGCCGGTCGTCCTCGCGCTCATGGCCTGGGGCGACACCCACCTCGCCGGCGACGACGGGCCGCCGGTCGTCGTCGAGCACCGGGACTGCGGCGCGCCCGTCCAGGTGGCGCTGCGCTGCACCGCCGGCCACGACGTCGACCCTCACCGCGGCACCGTCGCCCGCCCCGGCCCCGGCGCCCGCCGCCGCCCGTGAAAACCGGTCGACGGCACTGTGACGATGATCGGGTGGACGTCGCATTCACCAAGCTGCCGCGGGGGCAGCGCACCCACAGTGTCGTGCGTCGCGCCGACGGGGTGCGCTGGAGTGTCGACGGCGGCGTCGCCGGGCCCGGGCTGCCGCACGACCTGGTGCATCTCGTCGTGGAGCGCGCGGTCGGTGAGCAGCGCGGGTTCTGGGGGTCGGTCGCAGCGGGAGCGGTGTTCCGCAGCATGACCCATCTCGACGGCCGACGACCGCCGCACGGCGGGGAGAAGTCGACGGTGCTGCTGCGGGAGCGCCACGGCGGACTGCAGGCGGCCGAGCTGCTGGCCGACCTGGTCGAGCACGTCGCGCGGCGGCAGCTGACCTCGACCGAGCAGGTCCGGGCTGCGGCGCGCACGCACCTGCGGCCCGAGCAGCGCGCCGAGGTCGATCCCGCCCGGGTGCTGGAGGCCGCGGAGGCGTTGCGCGACATGCAGTCCCGGTGGGCGCAGCTCGCCGAGGGCGAGGAGCTGACGGTGACCTGGCCCGATCCGGTACGCCGCCGGCGGGGTCGGCGCCGCCAGATCTAGGACCTGCGCCCGCTCGCCCGCAGGTGGGCGCGCTCCCCCTGTTTGCCGAAGAGGCTGAGCGCCTCGACGGGCTGGTCGCCGGTGGCGAAACCGTGGGGGACGTGGCAGTCGAACTCCGCGGCCTCGCCCGTGCCGAGCACGATCTCCTTGTCACCCAACAGGAGCGTGAGCTGTCCGCTGATGACGTAGACCCACTCGAAACCCTCGTGGGTGCGCAGCTCGCCGCACTCGAGACCGGGCGGGTAGACGAGCCGGTAGGGCCGCGGCTGCACCGGGCCGCGGGTGAGCGGGTAGGCCGCGGCCCGACCCATCCTGACGGGTTCGAGGCCCCGCACCCGCGGATCGGGGACCGCGGGTTCGGCACCGACGAGATCGTCGAGGCCGACACCGTGGGCACGGGCGATGGGCAGCAGCAGCTCCAGCGTCGCCTTGCGCTGCCCGGACTCCAGGCGCGACAGGGTGCTCGTCGAGATGCCGGTGGTGCGCGACAGCGCGGCGAGGGTGAGGTCGCGTTCGCGACGCAGCTCCGCGAGCCGTGGCCCGACCCTCGCGAGGAGCGCCGTCGGATCGGTCGTCATGAATCCTTGCTACTCCGGCAACGACGTTGGCGCAACGGCACGGTCGCGGTGCACCGTGGTCGGCATGACGCAGACGGAGAACTTCGACGTGGTGGTGGTCGGCGGCGGCGCCGCGGGGCTGTCGGCGGCCCTGATGCTCGGCCGGTCCCGGCGCTCGGTGCTGGTCCTCGACGCGGGCGAGCCGCGCAACGCCCCCGCCGCGGGCGTGCACGGCCTGCTCGGTCACGACGGCACCCCACCCGGCGAGCTGCTGCGACGCGGGCGGGCCGAGGTCTCGGCGTACGGCGGCGTCGTCCGCCCGGGGCGAGCGCGGACCGCCGCCCGCGACGACGACGGCTTCACCCTCACCCTCGACGACGGCGGCACCGTCCACGCCCGCCGGATCGTGCTCGCCACCGGCGTCGTCGACCAGCTGCCCGCCGTCGACGGACTCGCCGCCCGCTGGGGCCGCGACGTCCTGCACTGCCCGTACTGCCACGGCTGGGAGGTGCGCGACAAGAAGATCGCCGTCCTCGCCACCGGGCCGATGGCGGTACACCAGGCCCTGCTGTTCCACCAGCTCTCCGCCGACGTCACCCTGCTGCTGCACCGGCAGCGCGCGCTGTCCGACGAGCAGGCCGAGGAGCTCGCCGCGATCGACGTCCGCGTCGTGACCGGCGAGGTCACGCGCGTCGTCGTCGAGGACGACGCGATCACCGGGCTGGTGCTCGAGTCCGGTGAGGTCGTCGCGGCGGAGGCCGTCGTCGTCGGGTCGCGGCCCGTCGCCCGCCCCGACCTGCTCGCCGACCTCGGCCTGGAGACCCACGACCTGCCCAACGACATGGGTACCGCCGTCGCCGCCGACGCCATGGGCGTCACCGCCGCTCCCGGCGTCTGGGCAGCAGGCAACCTGACCGACCCGTTCGCCCAGGTCGGAGCCTCGGCCGCCGCGGGGGCGAAGGCCGGCGCGATGGTCAACGCCGACCTGGCCGCCGAGGAGGCGCGCCTGGCGGTCCGGCAGCGTCGCGCACTGCACCCGGAGCCGGCGGCGTAGCGGGGGCACGCCATCGTGTACCGGTGACACCTGACGGGATCGCCGCCACCCCCACCCCGCCCTACGTCGCGGTGATCTTCACGTCGCTGCGCACCGCCGGGGACGACGACGGGTACGCGGCGGCCGCCGCCGACATGGACGCGCTCGCCGCCCGCCAGCCCGGCTACTTGGGTGTCGAGTCGGCACGCGAGGGAGTCGGCATCACCGTCTCGTACTGGCAGGACGAGGAGTCGGCACGAGCGTGGAAACAGGTCGCCGAGCACGTCGAGGCGCAGCGTCGCGGCCGCGTCGACTGGTACGTCGCCTACCGGGTCCGTATCGCGGACGTGGTGCGCGAGTACGGGACGTGACCCTGCGCAGCACGCTGCCGGACCGACCGCGGCATGGCAGGCTCCCTGCGTGAGCATCACTCTCGCGCAGGCCCAGACCGTCGTCACCGCCGCTCTCGCCCACGGCACCGAGCAGGGCTTCAACCCGCTCACCGTGGCGGTCCTCGACCCGGGCGGCGCCATCGTCGCGCTCGCGCGCCAGGACAACTCCGGCAACCTGCGCCCCGACCTCGCCGTCGCCAAGGCCTACGGCGTGCTCGCGCTCGGCATGACCAACCGCGCCATCGCCGCCCGCGCCGCCGACTCCCCCGAGTTCTTCACCTCCGTCGCCGCCCTCGCGGGCGGGCGCATCCTGTCCGTCCCCGGCGGCGTCTTCGTCCGTGACGGCGACGGGAACCTGCTCGGCGCCGTCGGCGTCACCGGCGACGCCTCGCTCAACGACGAGGCCGCCGCCCTGGCCGGAATCCGGGCCGCCGGGCTCGTCGCGGTCACCGGAGCCGAATAGGGGGCTGCCAGACCGTCGCGGGCGCGGCAGGATCGGGGGTATGACCCCCGATCTCGTGCGCGCCTTCGAGACCGCGGTCAACGCGGTCGACGTCGACGCGGCCGCCGCGCTGGCCACCGACGACATCGAGGTCGGAGGCCCGCGCGGCGTCGCACAAGGCGTCGACGTCCTGCGCCGGTGGGTGTCGGGGTCGGGCATCACGCTGACGACGGTGCGCTGGTTCTCCCGCGGCGACGTCGGCGTCGCGTTGCAGGACGCGCGCTGGATCGACGACGACAACACCCGCAGCGTCGCCACCGAGTTCACCGGGCGTGACGGCCGGATCAGCCGGATCGTCCGCCACGACGACGGCCTCGACGCCGCCCTGGCCGCCGCCGGGCTCAGCGAGGACGACGAGCAGCCGCTCTGAGCCCCGTCAGGCGATCAGCGTCGGGAACGTGCGGATCCAACGCTTCTGACCGGGCGTCTCGACCGCACGCGGCCGGTAGTGGGCGCGCACCCAGGCGAGCGCGTCGTCGGCGGGGTGCCCGGCGAGGATCGCCATGCACGCCATGACGGTTCCGGTGCGTCCCGTGCCGCCGTGGCACGCGACCTCGACCCGTTCCCCGTCGCGCGCCCGTTCGTAGGTGGCGACGATCCGCGCCGCGGCGTGGGCCTCGTCGCGCGGGGTGCGGAAGTCCGGCCAGTCGAGCCATTCCGAGGGCCAGGCGGGCGGCTCGACGGGTGCGCGGGAGAACCACCGGCGCCCCGGGGAGCCGAGGTAGAGGCCGAACTCCGGGTCCGGGCCGGCCGGGAGCGGCCGGCTGCGGCCCCGGCCGCGCACGAGGGTGCCGTCGGGCAGCGCGATGGCTCCGGTCAACGTGCTCACGGGCGGAATTGTCCCGCTCCCGGCCGGGCGCCGGTCGGGCGCCGGTCCGGTGCCCGTCCGGCGTGTGATCAGAGCGATGGCCGTGCGCTCATGACACGCGCGGTGCCGGCTCCCGACCGCGAGCGTGTCGCCGGCGCGCTGCCGCTGCGCTGACGACACGCCCGGACGCGGGCCGGGTACCGGGGGCCGGGCAGCCAGGGCCGGGGGCAGGCGCGAGACTCACCCCGTGGCCGGTCCCGCGTCGTTCGACCGCACCGTCGAGACGCTGCGCGCCGCGGGGTGCGTGTTCGCCGAGGACGAGGCGGCGCTGCTGCACGCCGAGGCTGCGTCGGCCGACGCCCTGGCGAGGATGCTCGCGCGCCGGGTCGCGGGTGACCCGCTGGAGCAGATCGTCGGGTGGGCGGAGTTCCGCGGACTGCGGGTCGTCGTCGAACCGGGGGTGTTCGTGCCGCGCCGGCGGACGGGTTTCCTGGCCGGGCTGGCGGTCGCGGCCGCCCGGGAGGGCGCGGTCGTCGTCGACATGTGTTGTGGCGCCGGGGCCGTCGCGATGGCGGTCCGCGCCGAGTCGAAGGCCGGGGAGGTGCACGCGGCCGATGTCGACGCTGCCGCCGTGGCCTGCGCGCGGCGCAACCTGCCACCGGGACGCGTGCACCTCGGTGACCTCTTCGCCGCGCTGCCGGCGCGGCTGCGGGGGCGGGTGGACGTCGTCGTCGCGAACGCGCCCTACGTCCCGACCGGCGCCGTCGCGGCGATGCCGCCCGAGGCCCGGCTCCACGAGCCGTTGGTCGCCCTGGACGGCGGTGGCGACGGCCTCGACGTCGCACGCCGGGTCGTCGCCGGCGCGCGGGGGTGGCTGGCCCCGGGCGGTGTCCTGCTGGTGGAGACGAGTGTCGGGCAGGCTCCGGCGTTGCGGGAGTGGTTCGTGCGCAACGGGTTCGCTGCCGCGGTCGAGGTCGACGAGGAGATCGGCGGTACCGCGGTGCGGGGCGTGCTCGACGCTGGTCCGGGGTGCGCCTAGTCCGGGGTGTCGACGAGCAGCCGGGTCAAAGCGTCGGCGAGCCAGGCGGCGAACCGTTCGTCGGGGTAGGCCAGCCGCCGGTGCACGACGGGGTCGAGCAGGACCGCCGCGGTCCGGACGGCCTCGTCCCGGTCGAGGCGCAGGGGCGCCCGGGCGGCCGTCCCGTCGACGACCCAGGCGGCGATCGTGCGGCGGCGCCGGTCGATCTCGCGGGCCAGCTCGGCGATCGCGGGGTCGCCCGCCGCGGCCGCGTCGACGACGGCGTGCACCCCGCTGACGCGGGTGGCGACCGTCGCGACCAGGTCGGCGACGGCGGTGAGGAACGCGGTCACGTCGTCTCGCCGGGCGGCGGCCCGGGCGGCGGGGCGGTCGAGCATCGCGACGGGCTCGTCGTCGCCCGCGGTCGTGGCGTCGACGACGGCTGCGAGGAGTGCGCGTTTGGTGCCGAAGAGCTGCTCGACGGTCGGTACCGACACGCCGGCCCGCGCGGCGACGGCCCGCATGCTCGTCGCGGCGTAGCCCGTGGTGAGGAACTCTTCGCGGGCGGCGTCGAGCACGGCCGCGCGGGTGTGTCGCGCCCGCTCGCGCCGGACCGTCGAGCGATAGCGCCTGGTCGGTTCCGATGAGTTCACTATGGTGTGACCATATCCGATGAGAGGGGCCCGACCGTGCCACCCACACTCGCCGCGGGCAAGCTCGCGTACCTGCTGATCACGGTCCCCGACATCGAGCGCGCCGCCCGGTTCTACGCCGAGGTGCTCGGCTGGCGCGTGGCCCGCAAGGACGACGGCCGGACCGCCTTCGACGACGGCTGCGGCGAGGTCTCCGGGCACTGGGTGGCCGGGCAGCCGCCCGCCGGACCGCCGGACCGCCGGGGATCCTGGTGAACGTCCTGGTCCGCGACGTCGCCGCGACCCTCGATGCCGCGGTCGCCGCGGGCGGCGCCGTCGACGAGCCGCCGTGGGGTGAGCCGCCGGAGCTCCACGCGCGGCTGCGCGACCCGGCGGGCAACGTCGTCGGCATCTTCGCGCAGGGCGGCTGGTGACACCGCCCGGAGCACGGGTCAGGTCCGGGCGGGGGCGATCCGGGTCACGGAGCGGGCATCGGGGACCTGCCGCGGCGGCCACAGCGCGGCGACGGCCCCACCGACGACGAGCCCGCCCAGCATCACCAGCCCGTGGGCGTCGTCGCGGACGATCAGGACCACCCCGATCGCGGCGACCAGCGCGGCCATCACGATCGGCAGCGGGTGCGGGCGGCGCACGACGAGCAGGGCGGTGGTCGTCGCCATCAGGAAGAACATGGCCGCGGAGTTGCCGCCGCCCGGCGAGGGGAAGACCCACGTCGTCAGCGCGTTGAACGCCACCACCCCCGCGACGAACAGGGCGAGAGCCCGCTTCGGGCCCCAGAGGTGCACGGCGAGCGGCGCGAGCACGGCGAACCACACGAGGTTGGACACCGTCCCGGAGAGGCCGCCGTCCTGGACGGTCACCGACGTCAGCAACCGCCACAGCTGACCGTCCCGGATCAGGTCGGGCCGGCGGGACAGGGCGTCGTAGACCGGGTGCCACGCGAGCTCGACCAGCGACGGGACCGCGACGGCGAGCCACAGCCCGACGGCGGCGGCCCGCGGCCTGCGCAGCCACAGCAGGGGGTTGCCGAGCGCAGGCTGGGTCGCGACGAGCGTCGCGAGCAGCATCGCCGCGTACAACGGTCCGCTCCAGTCCCCCTGGCCCGACGTGTCCACCGTCGCCTCCTCGTCGTCACCACGATCGTCGCGGCGGCCCGGCGCCAGGGTCCGTGCCGACGGTCGCGTCGTCGCCACGACATCCGTCACGGCCCGCGTCCCGGGCTCCGGGGTTGCATCCCGTACCCGGGTACGGGCCTACCGTGGTGACGAGCCGTCCGACAGGGAGGTCACCCGATGGGCTGGGCACCGGATTCGTGCACGTTGCCGGCCGGGGAGCGGCCGTTGCGGGAGGCGGAGTTCGACGTGGTGTTCGCCCGGTCGCTCGCGCCCCCACACCGCGACCGACCCACCCGGCTGCTGGTCCGCCTGCCGGCGGGCGATGCGGAGGCCGTCGGGCACCTGGCGGCGCGTGCCGACCTGCACGCCGTCCTCGACGCCCGCTGCGAGAGCCTGGTGTCGTGCGCGACCCCGGGGTCCCCCCTCCCCTGCCCCGCCTGACGGGGGCGGCGGCGGCGCTGGAGCGTCGACAGGTCCCGCTGTACGTGGGCGCGATCGTGGTGGGCGCGGTGGTGGGGCTGCTCGCGCCGGCCGCCGGACCGGGCTTGTCGACGGCGGTCAACCCGGTGCTGGGCGCGCTGCTGTTCGTGACGTTCCTGCAGGTCCCGGCCCGCGAGCTGGTCAGGTCCCTGCGGGCGGGCCGGTTCCTGGCCGCGGTGGTGCTGGTGAACTTCGTCGCCGTCCCGCTCCTGGTCGCGGCGCTGGCGGCGGCCCTGCCCGCCGACGACACGGTGCGGGCCGGGGTACTGCTCGTGCTGCTGGCGCCGTGCGTCGACTACGTCGTCGCGTTCAGCCGCCTCGCCGGAGCCGCCGCCGACCGGTTGCTCGCCGCGACCCCGCTGCTGCTGATCGTCCAGATGCTGCTGCTGCCGGTGTACCTGCCGCTGCTGGGCGGCCCGGACATCCGCGGCGACGCCTCCGGGCCGCTGGCCGAGGCGTTCCTCGTGCTCATCGTGGTCCCCCTGGTCCTGGCGTGGGTCGTGCAGGCGTGGGCGGCACGGTCACGGCCGGGTCGTGTCGCCGCCGCCGTGGCCGGGGCGTCGATGGTGCCGTTGATGGTGGCGACGTTGCTCGTCGTCGTCGCCTCGCAGGTCCCGGCCCTGGGCGGGGACCCGGCGGTGCTGCTCGCCGTGCCCGCCTACGTCGTGTTCCTGCTGGTGATGCCGTTCCTCGGCCTCGGCGTCGCCCGGCTGCTGCGGCTCGACGTCCCCGAACGGCGGGCCGTGGTGTTCAGCGGTGCGACGCGCAACTCGCTCGTCGTGCTGCCCCTCGCCCTGGCCCTCCCCGGCGGTGTGGCGGCGGTCGTCGTCACCCAGACGCTCGTCGAGGTGCTCGCGATGGTGGCCTACGTCCGGCTCGTCCCGCGCCTGGTCCGCGACGTGCCCGACCGGCCCGCCGCCGACGACGCGCCGACGCCGTGACGCATCGGGACGCACCCCGGCGGGCACGCGGCCGCCCTCCTTCCGCCGGATGCGCGTCGACCTCCGCCCGAATGCCGGAAGCCGTTCGACGACATCCGGATGACGCGGAGCCCCACCGGCTGCTTTCATCACCGTCATGACGGCGCGGCGACGATCGGACGTGGTGGCGTCGATCGGCACCGCGGAGTTCGAGACCGCGGAGACCGCGGAGCTCGCCCGGCTGGTCCGGGCCGAGCGGATCATGGTCCGGATCCGGTGGGGCGGTGTGGCGTTCGCACTGGTCCAGGTCCTCACCTACTACCTGCCCTACCCGCCCGGGCTGCTGGAGGCGGCGCTCGCGCTGACGGTCCTGCTCGGGGCGGGCAACGTCGCGCTCTGGCGGGCGATCCCGTCGATGACGACGCTGCGGCGGGCGCGGCGGATCAGCGTGCTGGCGTTGCTGCTCAACGCGGTCGTGTTCGTCGGGCTGGTCGCGGTGTACACGTTCGACACCGAGACGGCGATCTGGGCGGTGCTCTACGTGCTGCCCATGGAGGCGGCGATCCGCTTCCAGCTGCGCGGGGCGATGTGGACGATCGGCGGGCTCACCGTCGTCTACACGATCCGGGAGGTGGTCGGCTCCATCGTCTACGGGCACCCGTTCCTGGTCGTGTCGATCACCTACCGGATGGGCATCGGGCTGATCATCGCGTCGGTCGCGGGGGCGATCGCGCAGAGCCTCACCCAGGACCGTCGCCAGCTCGCCGTGCTGGGGCGGGTCACCCGGACTGTGGCCTCGGCGCCGACGCTGCGGACGGTGCTCGACCGGGCGGCCGACGACACCGCCGACCTGTTCCGGGTCCCGTCGGTGGCGGTCGCCCTGGTCGACGAGACCGACGGCGCACTACGGGTGCAGGCGGCGCACGGTGGCGGGTTCACGGCCGGGGCCGAGGTGGGGCGTGACGACGACGGGCCGGTCGGCCGGGCGTTGACGCAGCGCCGCGCCGTCTGGGTGCCCTCGGGGTCGCCGGACGGGCTGCTGCGGCGCCTGGTCGGCCGCGGCCGGTTCAGCGGTGGGCTCGTCGCGGCGCCCCTGCTGGCCCGCGACGAGGTGATCGGCGTCGTGCTCCTCGACACCGGGCGGCGTGACCGCCGGTTCTCCGCCGCCGAGCTGGCGCTGGCCGAGACCGTGGCCGGCCAGCTGGCCGGTGCGATCACCTCGGCCCGGTTGTTCGAGCAGGCGCAGGCCGCCCGCGCGGCCGCCGACGAGGCCAACGAGGCCAAGAGCGCGTTCCTGGCCAACATGAGCCACGAGATCCGCACCCCGATGAACGCCGTCATCGGGATGACCGAGCTGCTGTCGGCCACACCGCTGTCCGACGAGCAGCGCGACTACACCGGTGTGATCGCGCAGAGCGCCGACGGGCTGCTCACCGTCATCAACGACGTCCTGGACTTCTCGAAGATCGAGGCCGGAAAGCTGGAACTGGTCCGGGAGCCGTTCGATCCGCGGGAGTGCATCGAGGACACGCTCGGGCTGCTGGCGCCGCGGGCGGCGGCGAAGGGTCTCGAGCTCGTCGCCGCGGTCGACGGCGACGCCCCCGGGGCCGTCCTCGGCGATCCGGGGCGGCTGCGCCAGATCCTGGTGAACCTCGTCGGCAACGCGGTGAAGTTCACCGAGGCCGGTGAGGTCGTCGTGACGCTGTCCGCACGCCGCGACACGGACCGCTGGGAGCTGCGGATCGACGTCAGCGACACCGGGATCGGCATCGCCGCCGACCAGGCCGCGCTGCTGTTCCGCTCGTTCAGCCAGGTCGACGGATCGGCCACCCGCCGCCACGGCGGCACCGGCCTCGGCCTGGCGATCAGCAGGCGGCTGGCGGAGCTGATGGGCGGCACGGTCGTCCTGGCCGGCGAGCCGGGGCCGGGGTCGACGTTCACGGTGACGGTGCGCGGGGAGCCCGCGTCGCTGCCGGGGCGCGCGCCCGACGGGGCGGTGGAGTCGCTGCGGGGACGGTCGGTACTGGTCGTCGACGACAACGCCACCAACCGCCGGATCCTGATGGCGCACTGCGCGTCCTGGGGCATGACGGCGCGCGCCGCCGCCACCGCGGAGGAGGCGTTGGGCTGGGTCCGGGAGGGAGCGCGGTTCGACGTCGTCGTGACCGACCTGCTCATGCCGGGTCTCGACGGCGCCGCATTCGCCACCGCGCTCGCCGGGATCCACCGGGTACCGACGGTGTGCCTGTCCTCGCTGGGCGCCGACCGCGACCCGGCCGCCCCGATCGACGCGTGGCTCACCAAACCCGTGCGCCGCGCACCGCTGGCCGACACCCTGGTGCGGCTGCTCGGCCCCGGTGCCGACCGGACGGCCCCCGCACCGGCCCCGCCGTCGGCGGCCCCCACCGAGCTGCGGCTGCTGCTCGCCGACGACAACCCCGTCGGGCGGCGGGTCGGTCTGTTGCTCCTCGAACGTCTCGGCCATCGCGCCGACACCGCCACCACCGGTCTGGAGGTGCTGGCCGCGGTGGCGGAGCGCGACTACGACGTCGTCCTGCTCGACGTGCAGATGCCCGAGCTCGACGGCCTGGAGACCGCCCGCCGGCTCACCGCTGCCCGCCCGCCGGGGGCGCGGCCGTGGCTGATCGCGCTGACCGCCAACGCGATGGCCGGTGCCCGCGAGGAGTGCCTGGCAGCGGGAATGGACGACTACCTGACCAAGCCGGTCCGGATCGCCGACCTGGCGGCGGCACTCGACCGCCGGCCGGCAGCGCCCACCGCCGCCGGGAGCGCAGCCGCGAACGTCGCCGCGACGCAGGCCGACCTCGGCGAGCTGGTCGCGACCTACGGCGCGGACGTCGCCGCCGAACTGGTCGGCGAGTTCGCCGCCAACGCCGCGGTGCTCGAGGCGGACCTGCGCGAGGGCCTGACCGCCGCCGACGCGCCGCGGGTACGCCGCGCCGCGCACACCCTCAAGTCCAACGCGGCGCTGTTCGGCGCCACCGACCTGTCGGGCAGGTGCGCCGAGGTCGAGGAACGGGCCGCGGCCGGCGACCTCGACCCCGCCGCCGTGACCGGCATCGCCGACGCGCTGGCGCCCCTCCTGGCCGAGCTGCGCGCCGCCGCCGGCCCCCACGACAAGGTGAGCACGTGAGCGAGCAGCGCGCGGGGACGGTCCTCGTCGTCGACGACGACCCCACCAACCGGCTGCTGCTGCGACGCGGCCTGGAGCGCGAAGGGATCGACGTCGAGACCGCCACCGACGGCGTCGAGGCGCTGGAGCGGCTCGCCGCGCCCGGCATCGACCTCGTGCTGCTCGACCTGCTGATGCCCCGCCTCGACGGGCACGAGGTGCTCGCCCGGATGCGGGCCGACGCGCGGCTGCGCCACGTCCCCGTCATCGTCGTCTCGGGTGCCGACGAGACCGCGGAGGCGGTGCGCTGTATCGAGCTGGGCGCGGAGGACTTCCTGCCGAAGCCGTTCGACCCCGTGCTGCTGCGGGCCCGGATCGGGGCGGGCCTGTCCCGCAAATGGCTGCGCGACGTCGAGCAGGACTACCTGGAGCAGGTCGGGCTCGTCCTGCGGGCCGCGGGCGAGGTGGAGGCGGGCACGTTCACACCGTCGACGCTCGATCGCGTCGCCGCCCGCGACGACGCCCTCGGCGGGCTGGCCCGCACCTTCCAGACGATGGCGCGCGAGGTCCGCGCCCGCGAGCAGCGCCTCGAACAGCAGGTGGGCGCCCTGCGTATCGAGATCGACCAGGCCCGTGCGGCGCGACGCGTCGCCGAGATCACCGAGACCGACTACTTCGCCGACCTGCAGCGCAAGGCCGCGAGCCTGCGCGGCGGCGGCACCGGGACGGAGAGTCCGTGAGCCGCATCGTCTCCATCCACTCCTTCCGGGGCGGCACGGGGAAGTCCAACACCTCGGCCAACGTGGCCGCGCTGCTCGCGGCGCAGGGCCGGCGGGTGGGCGTCGTCGACACCGACATCCTCTCCCCGGGCATCCACGTGCTGTTCGGGCTCGACCAGGACCGGGTCGGGCACTGCCTCAACAGCTACCTGTGGGGGCAGGCCACGATGCCGGAGGCGGCCTACGAGGTCACCCCGCCGGCGCTGACGGGCGGGGGCCGCATCTGGCTGGTCCCGTCGAGCGTCGCGCCGCAGGACATCGCGCGCGTCATGCACGACGGCTACGACGTCGCCCGGCTCGGCGACGGGTTCCGCGCGCTCGTCGACGCTCTCGACCTCGACGTGCTGATCCTCGACACCCACCCGGGCCTCAACGAGGAGACGTTGCTGGCCATCGCGATGTCCGACGCCCTCGCGATCGTGCTGCGCCCCGACCACCAGGACTACGAGGGCACCCAGGTCACGGTCACGGTGGCGCGCAAGCTCGCGGTGCCGACGATGGTGCTCGTCGTCAACAAGTCGCCCGCGGTGTTCGACGAGGACGAGGTCCGCGAGCGCGTCGAGAAGGCCTACGAGTGCCGGGTCGCGACGGTCGTGCCGCACTCCGACGAGCTGATGGCGCTGTCGAGCGCGGGCCTGTTCGCGGTCGAGTTCCCCGACCATCCCGTGACCGACCGGTACCGCGCGCTGGCCGCCGACCTGATGGCGTAGCGATGTCCGAGGACTTCTTCGACCGGGACGCCATCGTCGCCGGACGCGGCCGCGGGCGCAGGCGGCGCACGATGCTGTTCCTCGTCGAGAGCTTCAGCGACCCCGACGGCCCCGACGCCGGTGCGGCCCTCGACTTCCTGGCGTCGACAGAGGTGTTCGGCGGGCTCGACCGCGACGCGCTGCGCGGGCTGCTGCCGCACCTGGAGCCGGTGCACGTCGGCGCCGGGGAGCCGGTCGCGGTGGGCGAGACCTTGCTGCTGGTGGGGCACGGCCGCGTCGAGGTGGTCGGTGCCGACGGGGTGAGGTCCGACCGCGGACCGGGGCAGGTCGTCGACGCCGCGGCACTGCTCGGCGGCCCCCGCGAGGGCGTGCGCGTCGAGGCGGTCCGCGACTCGATGCTGCTCACGTTGTCCGCCACCGCCTTCGAGACGTTCGCGGGCCGCCACCCCGCGGCGCTGCTGGGGTTGTGCCGTCAGCTGGTGCGGCTCTCGACGCGCCCCGTCCCCGCGGACACCGCGCCCCGGGCGGCGAACACCGTCGCGGTCCTGCCTGCCGGCCGTGCCCCGGTGCCGGCCGCGTTCGTCCCGGCGCTGGTCGAGGCGCTCGGCACGCACGGGAGCGTTGCGGTCGTGTCCCGCGACACGGTCGGCGACGAGGCCGCCGACGTCGGCTCCGCCGATCCCCGCAACGGTGCCGTCCTCGCGCGACTGCAGCGGGCCGAACAGCAGCACCGGTTCGTCGTCTACGTCGCCGACGCCGGCGACACGGCCTGGACCCGGCGGTGCGTGCGGCAGGCCGACCGTGTCCTGCTCGTGGCCCGCTCCGGTGCGGATCCGCTGCCCGGTCCCGCCGATCCCCGCCGCTCCGCCGACCTCGTGCTGCTGCATCCGGCGGGCACGGAGAAGCCCGTCGGCACCGCACGCTGGCTCGCCGGGCGCGACGTCGACCTGCACCACCACCTGCGCGAGGGGCGCACCGCCGATCTCGCCCGGCTCGCCCGCCACGTCGCCGGGACCGCGCGCGGGCTGGTGCTGGGCGGCGGCGGGATGCGCGGGTTCGCCCACCTCGGCGTCATGCGCGCCCTCGACGACGCGGGGGTCGACGTCGACGCCGTCGCGGGCACCAGCATCGGCGCGATCATGGCCGGGCTGCGCGCGGGTGGCCTCGACCACGCCGGACGGCTGGAGACGTCGGTCGACGCCATGGTCAGGCAGGGCTCGATGGTGCCCGCGACGCTGCCGCTGGTGTCCTACTCGTCGGCGCGCAAGGTCACCCGGCTGCTGCGCGACGTACCCGTCTTCGGCTGGGACATCGAGGACCTCTGGCTGCCGTTCTTCTGCATCTCCGCCTCGCTCGGCCACGCTCGCGAGGTCGTGCACGACCGAGGGCCGACCTGGCGCGCCATCCGCGCGTCGATCTCGCTGCCCGGCGTCTACCCGCCGGTGCCGCACGAGGGTGACCTGCTCGTCGACGGCGGGGTGCTCAACAACGTGCCCGTCGACGTCATGTCCGCGATGCTGCGCGGCGGGCGGATCGTGGCCGTCGACCTGGCACCCGAGGAGGCGGCGGGGCCCGCGGCGGTGTTCGGGGAGACGCTGTCGGGCTGGCGGGTGCTCGGCTCGCGGGTGCGGCGCCGGACCCCGCTGCACGCACCGGCGTTGCCCGACGTCCTCGTCCGCGGGCTGATGCTGGCGAGCTCGCGGGGCGACAGGGCCCGGCTGGCCGAGAACACGAGCACCGTCGTGTTGCGGCCGCCGCTGGGCGCGGGCGGGCTGCTCGACTTCCGCAACGGCCCCTCGCTCGTCGAGCCGGCCTACCGCTACACGTGTGACGTCCTCCCGACACTCGATCTCTGACCCCGCCGGGTGCGACACCCCGGCTGGTCAGGTCACGGTCGCGTCGATGGGCATCACCGACATCGAGAACCGATCCGGAGCAGTCGCGTCAGACGGCAGGATGCCGCGGCAGGTCCTCGACGTCGGTGGCGGCGCCGACCTTCTCCGGGCGGTGCAGGATCACCGCCAGCGTCGGGAACAGCAGCACCGTCAGCACACCGGCGCCGACGAGCGCCGCAGCATTCTCCGGCAGCATCGTCCCGTTGCGCACCCCGATCTGTGTCAGCGCCACGACCAGCGGCAACGCCGTCGCCGACACCAGCATCGTCTGCACCCGCTCGCGCGCCGACAGCACACCGACATAGATCAGCAACGCCGGCATACCCCGCACGAGCAGCATCAGCCCGAAGAACGCAAGCAGCCGCAACGGCGCCGCCGCGATCGCGTGCAGGTCGATCGTCATCCCCGAGTACACGAAGAAGATCGGGATCAGGAACCCGTGCCCGGCGACGTCCAGCTTCTCCTCCAACGCCGGCGCGCTCCGGCCCGCCCAGCGCCGCAACACCATTCCGGCGACGAACGCGCCCAGGACCGCGTCCAGGTGGAACCGCTCCGTCACCGCCAGCAGCAGCACCAGCAGCAACACCGTGAACCGCAGCGTGATCTGGCTCGTCTCGTGCTGATGCTCGCGCAACACCCCCGACAGCCGGCTGCCCGGCCGGAACGTCCGCGCCGCGACGCTCAGCAGGACCGCCAGCACCACCACCGCCGCCAGCGACAGCAGCGCCACGAACCGGCTCGAGATACCCAGGAACACCGCGATCGCGAGGATCGGCAGCAGCTCGCCCATCGCACCCGTCGCCAGCAGGTGTCCCCCCAGGCGCCCGCGCAGCATCCCGTTCTCCCGAAGGATCGGGACGAGCGTGCCCAGCGCCGTCGTCGTCAACGCCAGCGCGACCGCCACGAACGCGTGCACGAACCCCGTCGCCGACAGGACGGCGGTGATCCCGAGCGCCACCACCAGCGACACCAGCCACGCCAGCACCGCCCGGCGCCCGGTGTCCCGACGGTAGAGCCGTTGGTCGATCTCGTATCCGGCCAGCAGGAACACGAAGCCCAGCCCGAGGTCCGCGAGCGGCTCCACCGGCACCGGGGACGCCAACGCCAGGACCTGCGGCCCGATCACGATGCCGCCCGCCAGCAGCAGCACCACCTGCGGGATGCGCAACTTCGGCACCAGCCCCAGCAACAGCGGCGCCAACGCCGCCACCACCGCTATGGCCAGCAGGCTGTCCAGCGCGCTACCGACGTCCTCCACCTGCAGGTTCTCCTTCACCACGGGCCGCCGCGAATGGGGTCGCGGGACGCGCCCGATCCGTTACCCGAGGTGAAGGTCGTCCCTCAGAGCCTGATGGCCCCCAGCGCCTCCGCCAGCCGGTCCGGCATCGACACCATCGGCTGGTGCGACGACGGCAGCCGCACGACGTGGTCGGCCCGCTGCGCCCACATCTCCTGCGCCTGCGGCGGGAGCAGCTGGTCGTGCTCGCACACGACGTACGTCGCCGGATGCAGCCGGTCGGGCGCTGCACTCGGCGTCGCCGAAGCCGCGAGGGCCACCGGGCGCATCGCGCGCAGCGCCTTCTCCACCCGATCGAACTCGACGTCGGCGCACAGCGTCCGCCACCGCACGTCGAGGTCGTCGACGAACTGCGCCGTCCCGTCGTCACGCATCTCCAGCCACGGCGGTGGCCCGCCCGGCAGCAGGTCCAGCATCGACTGCCCGCGCTGCGGCCAGTACCCGGCCACGTAGACCGTGTGCCCGACCCGCGGATCGGCGGCGAACTCGGTGATCACCACTCCCGCCGACGAGTGCCCGACCAGGACGACCGGTCCGTCGAGCGACCCCACCGCCTCCCCCACGACACCGACGTCCGCCTCCGCCGTGCCCTGCGTCGCCGCGTCCGGCCCGCTCGTCGGAAGCTGCTCGACGACCGTCACCCGATGGCCGTCCGCACGCAGCAGGGAGGCGGTCTCGGCCCAGTAGTCGCCGCCGACGAATCCGCCGTGGACGAGCACGTAGTCGGTCATGCCTCGACTGTGACGCACGTCTCGAACGACGCAATCCGCCTGACGGTCGCGACCCCGGACACCTACCCGCACCGTGCAGGGCCGAACGACCCTGGACAATCCGGACAATCAACCCCGATGCCGAGGAGGACACTCCGATGCCCTCGAAGAAGCCCGCCGCCGACACCACCGCGACCGCGCTCGCCAAGATCGCCGAATGGAAGGACCCCTACCGCGAGATCGGTGAGCGCATCCACCGCGTGATCCTCGACACCGTCCCGGAGCTCGCGCCGAAGATGTACTACGGCGCCCCCGGCTACGCGATCGGCGGCAAGCCGCCCGTCCTGATCTTCTTCCGGCTCGACGACGACACCTTCTCCCTCGGCCTCACCGAGAAGGCCCACCACGAGGTCGAGGACGGCTCGCCGCACCAGCTCATGCAGGCCGCCTGGGTGCTCACCGGCATCGACGACGCCACCGAGGCCCGCATCGCCGAGATCGTCCGCCGCGCCGTGCGCTGACCCCTCCCCTCCCTGCGCCGAGCTCGACGTGGGACCCGGTTCCGCACATCGTCGAACCGGTCCGACGTCGGACTCGGCGCGCAAAAAGGTCCGTGTCGAATCGGGCGTATCGCCCTTAGGTTTTTCGCGTGGACACCGAGAAGATCGTCCCGATCCTCCCCTGCCGAACCCTCGACGACGTCGTCCCCTTCTACGAGGCCCTCGGCTTCGAGATCACCTACCGCCAAGCCCGCCCCAACCCCTACGTCGCCTTCCGCCGCGGCGGCCTCGACCTGCACTTCTTCGGTCTCGACGCCCACGACCCGGCCGGGTCGCTGGGCAACGTGCTCCTCGTCGTCCCCGACACCGCCGCGTTGTTCGACGACTTCGCCGCGGGCCTGCGCGGCCTGTTCGGCGCGCTGCCGACCCGCGGCATCCCCCGCATCACGCGGCCCCGTCGCAAGCAGGGCATCTCGGGCGGGTTCACCGTCGTCGACCCCGGCGGGAACTGGGTCCGGGTCACCTCCGGCAGCGATGACGACACCGACCCGCCGGAAGGCGGTGTGCTGCAACGCGTCCTGGAGAACGCCGCCCGCCAGGGGGACGCCCGCGGCGACGAGACACGCGCGATCGCCGTGCTCGACACAGGGCTGGCCCGCCACCCCGACGCCCCCTGGCCCGACCGGCTCCCGGTGCTGCTCTACCTCGTCGAGCTCCTCGCCCGGACCGGTGACGCCGCGCGCGCCGCGCAGGTCGCGGCCGAGATCCGCAGCCACGGTCTCGACCCGGCGTCCGACGCCGTCCTGACCGAGATCGAGGCGTCCCTGCAACCCTGACGCCCGATCCGGCCGGCGACCTCCGCCGCACGCCGGTCCGGTCAGGCCGGCCCGTCGGGCCGCCCGGCGCAGGTCCGCCGACCCGTCGGGCAACGGCCGCACGACGCAGCGGGAAGACCGTGCGACGCTCGGCCCGTGACCACCGCCCGGGACCTCCGCGTCGTCGCCCTCGGGGACTCGTTCGTCGCCGGGGTCGGCGACCCCGACTGCCGCGGCTGGTTCGGCCGCCTCGTCTCCGCCGCCGGTCGACACGCGATCCCGACGACCGCCTACAACCTCGGCGTCCGCCGCGACACCAGCCGGGACGTCCTGCGGCGCTGGGAACGTGAGGTCGCGGCGCGGCGAGCGCCCGGAAGCGACGAACGCCTCGTCGTCTCCTTCGGGGTCAACGACAGCATCGTCGAGGACGGCGGGCTGCGGGTGGAGCCGGACGAGAGCGTCGCGAACCTGGCGCGCCTCCTCCACGATGCCGGCCTCCCGACGCTCGTCGTCGGGCCGCCGCCCATCGCCGACGCCGCGGTGAACCATCGTGTCGTCGAGCTGAACTCCCGGTTCCGGGACGTCTGCGCCGCGGCCGGTGCACCCTTCGTCGAGGTCGTCGCGGACCTCGGCGACGACGTCGTCTGGACCGCCGAGGTCGCTGCCGGCGACGGTGCCCACCCCGGCCCGGCGGGTTACGACCGCCTGGCCGCGCTCGTCCTGCCGACGTGGCTCGACTGGGTCGGCGCCTGACCCGACCCGGCCGCCGATCCGCACCGCCGCAACCAGGCGATCGACCCGGGTCGCCGCACCAGGGGCCGGCTCACCTGGTCGGGACACCGAGCGGAGCGCGCCAATGCATCAAACAGAACTGATACATCAAGCCAGATTGATGGTAACTTGCCGGCATGTCACAGGAGCGGCTCGCCACGACGACGCCACCAGCGTTCCTCCAGCTGGCCGCCCACCCGCTGCGGTGGAAGCTCCTCGCAGCACTCGCCGAAGGCGATCACCGGGTCCGCGAACTGGGCGCCCGGATCGACCAGCCGCAGAACCTGGTCTCCTACCACCTACGACTGCTGCGAAACGCGGGACTGGTCAGCGCGACCCGCAGCAGCTTCGACGGCCGCGACAGCTACTACCACCTCGACCTGGACCGCTGTGCGCAGGAACTGGCCGACAGCGGCGCCGCGCTGCACCCCGCACTGTGTCGATACCCCGGCCGACCCGATGTACCACCGGTGGATCGGCCGCCTGGATCGGTCGCCGTGTTGTTCGTGTGCACCGGCAACGGCGCTCGCTCACCCATCGCCGAGGCACTCCTGCGCCACCGCACCGGCGGCGCCGTGACAGTGGCGAGTGCCGGGACCCGACCCAAGCCGGCGCTGCATGCCAACACTGTCCGCGTGCTGCACGAGTCGTTCGGCATCGACGCGACCGGCCTGCAGCCCCGCCACGTCGACACGCTCGCCGATCGACCGTTCGACCACGTCATCACCCTGTGCGACCGCGCTCGGGAGGCGTGCCCGGAGTTGCCCGCCAACCCCCGGCGGATGCATTGGAGCATCCCCGACCCGGCGACGGCCGATGGCACCGACAGCGCCACCTACCCCGCCTTCCGCCACGTCGCAGCCGATGTCGACACCCGCGTGAGGCACCTGCTGCCCGTCCTCGCCACCACCCACCGCCAGGAGGATCCGCCGTGACCGACGACTACGTGAGCGTCCGCTACATCGTCCAGGACGTGCAGGAGGCGATCGACTTCTACACCACTCACCTCGGCTTCGAGGTGAACACCAGCGCCGCGCCGGCGTTCGCCGACGTGACCCGCGGCCGGCTGCGACTGCTGTTGTCCGGCCCCGCCAGCTCCGGCGCCCGCGCCACCCCTGCCGAGTCCGCGACCGCCGGCCGCAACCGCATCCACCTCGTCGTCGACGACCTCGACGCCGCCGTCGCCCCGCTCCGAGACGCCGGCGTGCGCTTCCGCAGCGACCTCGTCAGCGGTCCCGGCGGCCGGCAGATTCTGCTCGCCGACCCCGCCGGCAACCTGATCGAGCTGTTCCAGCCGGCCAACCGGCCCAGTTCGACCTGAGCCGCGCGTCGGCACAGCCCCGCCGCACCACCGTCACCAGATCGACCAGTGGCTCGACACAGCGTCACCGGCCGGAGCCGTCCACCACCGGACACACAAGAACGGCTCCCCGCCAGCGTTTCCGCTGGTGAGGAGCCGTTCTCACGGGGTGTGGCAGGTGAAGGATTCGAACCTTCGTAGGCTAAGCCGACGGATTTACAGTCGCCGATTTCACCCGGCTGGAGTAGACGACCTGGGACTATGCGGGCAGGAGAGGCACGGTCGACCGCCGCAGGTGCAGGGTGGGACGCGAGTTCATGGACAAGTCCATGGACAGATGATCAACAACGTGCAGGCTCGCGCGGCTACCGGCGTAGCGGGCGAACTCGCCGGACGAGGTCGCTGATCGCAGCCTCGTCGAACTCGGGTGGTTGCCGGTCGTCGTCGCAGCAGGGCGGCTTCGTCCGGGGCTGGGCCGGGCGGGGGACGCCGGCGAGTTCGTACAACATCCACGGCGGCGTCCCCGTCGGTGTGCGGGCCGACCAGCAGCACCCATGCTTCGTCGCCGGAGAACGCGACGACGACCCGATCGTTGCCGCGCAGGTGCTTCACGCACAAGTTCGGAAGCGGCTCGTCACCGGTGAGCCGGTAGCCGAGCGCGGCGCATCCCTGCAGGGCGAGCGCATGCTCGAACTCGTTGTAGGCCTTGCGCCGGGGCCCGCGAAGACTGTTGATCTGCCGATCGGACACTCGCGTCGACCTGACGAGGTAGGGCACCGGGGGACTATGCCGAAGGCTTCGCCACCCGTGTGGTTCCCTCGCCGTGGCGCATCTGTTGCAGCGACTCGGCCAGGTCGTCGCGCTCGAGCCAGGTGGCGTCGACGAGTCGGCGATGGACTTCGTCGAGCAGCCCGGTGGTCCGGCCGGCGACGCGCAGGTCCGCCAGCAGGTGCAGAACCTCGTGGACCCTTCTGGCGTCGAGCAGGAGCCGGGAGGAAGATCCGGCGGCCCGGGCGAGGACTCCTTCCTCAACCCATGCACGGACCGTCTTCTCCGACAGCCCCAGCAACTCGGCGGCGATGCGCGGCCTGAGCGCAGGCGCCCCGGCCAGATCCTTCTCGACGAGGTCGAGCAACGCCGACCGTCGTTCGTCCTGGTCGGGGAGAGACTTCGCCACGCTCTCCAGCGTCTCGATGCGCTCGATCAGATCGAGGGCTTGAGTCGTCTCGTGCGCGACCGTGGACATGGCGACCTCCCACCAACGGTTCTGATTATTGGCTACATTATCGGAAGCCACAAGCCCACCCGAACGCTGCCTCAGCAACCACGCATCGATCACACCCCGACTGCGCGACGCCATCAGCACCTCGGAACGCCCCCGTTCCAGCAGCCACGGGTCTGGCGATATACATCGCCACTATCTCGCTGCTTCTTCAGCCGTGGGTTCAGCCTGAACGTACTGTCTACAACTCGGCCCATAGTCCCAGTTGGACACAGATCCAAGGCGGTTGGGCAGCGTCCGCTGCGCACAGACACCTCGTCGCCGCGATAACCGCTCCCGGCTCAGGCTGCGAACGAGCGCTCGGCGGCTACGACCTCAGCGACGCCGGGTGCGCTCGTCCAGCTGGGATGAGTCCGTCACGGAACCGCGGTGTGATCAGACGGCGCCGGTACGGGGGGCGTACATGATGACGGCGACCCCCGCCAGGCAGACGAGCGCGCCGGTCACGTCGTAGAGGTCGGGCCGGTAGCCGTCGGCGACCATCCCCCACACCAGCGAGCCGGCGACGAACACCCCGCCGTAGGCGGCCAGGATCCGGCCGAACTGGGCATCGGGCTGAAGGGTGGCAACGAATCCGTAGAGGCCCAGGGCGATGACCCCGGCACCGATCCACACCCATCCCCGATGCTCGCGGACTCCCTGCCAGATCAGCCAGGCGCCGCCGATCTCGAACAGTGCGGCGATGACGAACAACGCGATGGACCGGGCGATCAGCACTGTCCCCGGTCCGGCGTCAGCGGGCAACCACACCCATCGTGGCCCCCGCGCCACCGGACCGGAAGAACCGGTTTCAGCGCGGAACGCGCGGCCCGCCAGGGATACAAAGGCTGAGTCGGGATCAAAACGGTACGGAGGCCGTGTGTGCGGCGACGACCGCCGCGCTAACCCGCGCGATCAACTGACGCAACCGCCCAGGCCGAGCGAAGGCCGACTCGGCCGTGTCCGCGACCGTGCGGGGACGCCTGGTCGCGGGCCGGGTCGCGCGGAATGTCGTGGACGTGGAGTTCATCGGATCCTCGGCTCAGGGGGCGACAGGACAACACGCCACATCCGAGGGCCGCAGGCCGCTCAGCGGATGTGGGAGTCCTGACAACAGAGCCGGTCGTCGATGGAGAGCTGATCCATCGCGAGCAGGCACACACAGAACGTGTGCGCCTTCCACGACGCTCCGGCGGTCATGCCACCAGTGGACCATTCCGAAGCCGGTGAACGCAACGCCGCCCCCGGCCGAGCCGGCGACGGGGCCAGGCGATACCGCGCAGCATCCCCGCGCGGGTGGAGGCCGGGGGTCGGCCGGCGCAGTCCAGCTCGACAGTTGCTCGACGCCCGTCGCGGCCCACGTCCGCCCCGGGCCGGTGACCTTCGGCCAGTCCGGCGGGATCCCCGGGCACCTCACAAGGTGGTCGAGCGTGACCGCCAACCCGTCGTCGAGCCTGCCGCATCCCGTTCGGCGGGACGGGCCCCGCAGCGAGGACGTGTCGTCATGCTCGTTGCTCTGATCGGGTGAACAGTGACCGGCTCGTCAACAGCGGGGCGGCCGCCCGGTAGTCCCCTGCGTAGGAGGTGAGGCGGTGTCGCGGACAGCGCTGGGGGACGAGCGGGCGGTGGGTGCGGCCTACGCCGCGCACGGTGCCGAGCTGTTCCGGCTGGCGCACCGGCTGCTGCTGGACCGCTCGGCCGCCGAGGACGCGGTGCAGGAGACGTTCGTACGGGCCTGGCGGTCGTCGGCGCACTTCGACCCGGCCCGCGGATCGCTGCGCACGTGGCTGTTCGCGATCGCGCGCAACGTGTGCGTGGACGCCGCCGCCGCGCGGGGCCGCCGGCCGTCCCCGCAGGCCCGGGAGGTCCTCACCCCGCTGTTCGTGGCCGAGCCCGCCGACCCGTTCGACGCCGTGCTGGCCGGCTGGCTGGCCGACGAGGCGGCCCGCCGGCTCAGCGCCGAGCACCGGGAGGCGCTGCTGCAGGTGCACCTGCTCGGCCGCGACTACACCGACGTCGCCGCGGAGCTGGGCATCCCGGAGTCGACATTGCGCAGCCGCGTCTACTACGCCCTGCGCGCGGCGCGGCTCGCGCTGGAGGAGATGGGATGGACCGGATGAGCGCACGGTGCCGGGACCGGCGTCCCGAGCTGGTCGACGTGGCGCGCGGCACCGCCGCGCCGTCACCGGGGCTGCTCGCCCACCTCGACGGCTGCCCGGACTGCGCCACCGAGCTCCGGGAGCTGACGGCCGTCGCGGCCGCGATGGCGCGCGCCGACCCGGCCGCGCTGCGGACGCCCGGCGCCCACACCTCGGGTCCGCAGCCCTCCGGGGCGCTGGGCGCCCGGGTGGTCGCCGCGGTCCGCGCCCGGCGCAGGCGGCGCACCGTCACGGCGGCGCTGGCCGCCGCCGCCGTCGTCCTCGCTCTGGCCGGCGGCGCCGCGGTGCTCGTCACCCGGGCGGCCCCGGCGGTCCCGGCCACGACGGTCGCGCTGAGCGTGGTCGAGACACCGGTGCCGTGGGGCACCCGGCTGCAGATCGAGGCCACCGGGCTCCCGGCCGGCGGCCCGTTCCGGGTCTGGGTCGAGGACGCCACCGGCACCCGCACCCCGGTCGGCTCGTTCGGGCCGACCGACGACGGGCGGGCCTCCGTGCCCGCCGCCACCGAACTGGCCCCGGGCGGCATCCGCCGCGTGGGGCTGTCGACGGCCGGCGGCGAGGATCTCGCCGCCGTCGACGCCTGAGCACCAACACGAGGAGAGCACATGAAGTTGACCAGGATCCTGACCGCCGCCGCCGCCGCGGCCCTGCTGACCGGCGTGTCCGGCGGCATCGCACTCGCCCAGGAGACCGACCCGGTCACCCTGACCACGTCGGGCAGCGGCGCGGAGGAGGTGCCCTCGGGCACCGGGCAGGACGGTGCCACGCTGGCCGGCACGTTCACCCTCGCCGCCGACGACACCCTCACCTACACGCTGTCGGTCACCGGGGCCGATGAGCCGCTCACCATGGGCCACATCCACCAGGGCGCGGCCGGCGCCAACGGCGACGTCGTGGTGCCCCTCGACATCGCGGCGATCAGCGCGGGTACCGAGGCCACCGCGATGGTGCCCGCTGAGGTGGCCGACGCGATGCGCGCCGACCCCAGCGGCTTCTACGCCAACGTGCACTCCGCGTCCTACGCCCCGCCCGCCGGGGTGGCCCGCGGCCAGCTCTCGCTGGACGGGGCGGCCGCCCCGTCGGTGGTGAACACCGGTACCGGTGGCCAGGCCGCCGGACCCGACGCCGGAGCGCTCGCACTGCTCGGCGGCGTCGGCCTGGCCGCGGTGGCCGGTTCCGTGCTCGTCGCGCGGCGCCGTCGCACCTCGTGACACCCGGTTCGCCGCGTGATCAGGTGTGCTCCGTGGTCCGGCGCGTCCCGTGACCGGAAGCCCCCCGTGATCGCGCGTCCGGCGCCGGCCCCGGTCCTCCGGGGCCGGCGCCTGGCCGCGGGGCTGCTGGTCGCCGCCCTCACCACCGGTTGCGCCGGCCCCGCAGCCACCACCCTCCCGGCCACCACCCTCCCGGCCGCAGCCCCCGTCCCCGCCACGGCCACCGCCGCGGGCGGGGTGGTACCCGCGGCGCTCGAACTCCCCGAACAGCAGGTGCGGGCGGGCGTCCAGCCGTCCGCGGCGGCACCCGACGGCGAGCTCGCCGTACCCGAGGACCCGCAGCGACTGGGCTGGTGGGTCGGCGGCGCCCGCCCCGGGGACCCCACCGGCACCGCGGTCGTCGCCGGACACGTCGACTCCGCCCGGGCCGGGCTCGGCGCGTTCGCCGCCCTGCGCGACACCGACGTGGGCGACCCGGTCACCGTCCGCGCCGCCGACGGCACCGCGCGCGAGTTCGTCGTCACCGACGTGCTGGAGTTCGGCAAGCAGAACCTGCCCGCCGAGCTGTTCACCCGGGACGGCCCGCCCCGGCTGGCCCTGATCACCTGCACCGGCGCTTTCGACCGCGAACGCGGCAGCTACGCCGACAACCTCGTCGTCCTGGCCGCCCCGGCCCCGGATGTGTCCGAACGATGACGGTGACGCCGGACCGCACACCCCACTCAGACGATCATGAAAGGGTCGGATCATGCGACGCATCCCGGTTCTCGCCCTCCTCGCCCTCCTCGCCGCCCTCGCCGCCGGCTGCTCGACCGCCCCCGCGACCACCGCACCGACCCCGTCAACGTCCGGCACCCCGGCGGCCGATACCCCTGCCGACGACTCCGGCGCGGTGACGGAGCAGCGCTTCCCCGACATCGTCGACGTCGCGGTCACCGGTTCCGCGCCCACGTTCTCCTTCGCGGTGACCGTCAGCTCGCCCTACGACTCTCCCGAGCGCTACGCCGACGCGTTCCGGGTCCGCGGCGAGGACGGCACCGTCTACGGCGTCACCGAGCTGACCCACGACCACGCCACCGAGCAGCCCTTCACCCGCAGCCTGTCCGGCGTCACCCTGCCCGCGGGGGTGAGCAGCGTGGTCGTCGAGGGCCGCGACCAGGCCAACGGCTGGGGCGGCGGCACGCAGACGATCGACGTGACCGGCTGACCGGGCCTGCGCCGGCCGGGGTCTCGATCAGGCGGGGGCCGGGGCGGGCGGCAGGAACAGGTGGCCCCGGGCACTCCCCCGGGCGGTTCGGGCCGCGACCGTGATCCACGCGCCGACCAGCCCGGCGTAGAACACCACCGCCAGCACGGCCAGCACGGAGTCCCCGGTGTGCAGCGCCAGCGCGCTCGTGCCGGTGACGACGGTGCCCACGGGGAAGGTGAACGACCACCAGGTCAGCGAGAACGGCAGGCCCGCCCGGGCGGTGTGCACGGTGACCGCGCCGGCCAGCGCGATCCAGAGCAGCGTGAACCCGAACACCGGCACCCCGTAGACCACGCCGAACACCTCCAGCGCGGTGGACAACGGGGCGGGCAGGGCCAGGTGTGCCACCCCGCCGAGCAGGTTGACCGCGGTGATCGACTGGCCGAGCCAGCCCAGCACGATCCACATCGTCGGCACCGTCGCCGCGGGCCCGGTCCCGTGCACCGCCAGCCGGTACAGGATCAGCGTGGTGATCATCACCGACGCGAGCAGGCTCAGCCCGAACATGGCGTAGCAGGCCAGCAGCAGCGATAGCCGGGCCTGTCCCGGCGCGGCGTAGGGCACCAGCAGCGCCCCGGTGGCGGCCGAGACCATCGGCGGCACCACCGGCATCAGCCAGCCGGCGAAGACCGAGTCCGAGCGCAGCTCGTGGCGGGTGATCATGAGAAACGGGATGATCACCGCGCTGGCCAGCCCGGCGACGGTGCCGACGGTCCACAGCACCCAGTCGATGTGCACGGCCAGGCTCTCCCCCAGCAGGTCGCGGCCCAGCAGCAGCGTGCCCGCACCGACGGTGAGCAGCGCCATCGGCGGGGCGCCGTAGAACTGCGCCATCACCGGGTTCGCCGCGTGCCCGCGGGCGTGGTCCCGGTGCCGGGTCCAGTGCGCCGCCCACGCCACCGTCAAGGCCACCAGCATGATCGCCGCGACGCCCCAGACGACCGTGGCCGCCGCGCGCAGACCGGCGAACTGCAGCGGGAGCGTCACCGCCGCGTTGGCGACGATGCCGGTGCCCATGATCGAGGCGTACCAGTTCGGTCCGAGGTGCGCGATGACGTGGCGCGGGTGCTCCAGGTCGGCGAACAGGCCGATCCGGTGCAGCAGGTGCGGCGTGGCTGCCGGACGTCCGGGGGCGGTCGTGGTCGTGGTCATGGTCCCGATCATCGGCGGGTGTCCGGCCGTCCGGTAGCCACCCCGTCGCGGGGTATCCCCAAAGCGGCTTTGTGGCTCGGCCTACCCTGCGGACGTGGCCCTGTCCCCGCACGTCCCCGACCTGAGCTCGCTGGAGCTGCTGGTCACCGTGGCCGGCACGGGCAGCTTCGGGGCGGCCGGACGCGAGCTCGGCCTGACCCAGCAGGCGGTCTCGGCCCGCATCCGCACGATCGAACGGCTTATCGGCGTCCCGCTGGTGCAGCGCACCCCCCGGGGCAGCCGCCTGACCGACGCCGGGCGGCTCCTCGTCGGCTGGTCCACACCCGTGCTGAACGCCGCCGCCGAGCTCGACGCCGGCATCGACTCGCTGCGCGAACGCCGCGACGGGCACCTCGCGATCGCGGCCAGCTTCACCGTCGCCGAGTACCTGCTCCCCGGCTGGCTCGTCGCGCTGGCCGCCGAGCAGACCGCCGCCGCGCGTCCCCGCACCGCCGTGCACCTCGCCGTGCACAACAGCGACCAGGTGATCGCCGAGATCCTCGACGGCACCACCGAGCTCGGCTTCGTCGAGGGACCCGACCTGCCGCCCGGGCTCGCCCACCAGGTCGTCGCCCGAGACGAGCTGGTCGTCGTCGTGCCGCCCGGCCATCCGTGGACCCGCCGGGCCCCCGACGTCGCCGCGCTCGCCGCCACCCCGCTGGTCGCCCGCGAGGCCGGCTCCGGCACCCGACGGGCCTACGAACGCGCGGTGTCCCCCGCAGATCCCGCCGTGGAACTGTCGTCCACCTCCGCGATCCGCAGCGCGGTGCTCGCCGGCGCCGGGCCCGCCGTGCTCTCCGACCTCGCCGTCCATGACGACCTCGCCACCGGCCGGCTCATCCGAGTGCGGGTGCACGGCCTCGTCCTCACCCGGGACCTGTCCGCGGTCTGGGCCGATGGCTCCACCCCCACCGGACCCGCCCGCGACCTGCTCCGCATCGCCACCCGCCGCCGATGACCCTCGGACAAGCGCCGGCCGTCACGAGACGTACGGTCCGCGGTCAGCCGCCCGCGGCGGTGCCGGTGAAGGTCGTCGTAGCCGTCTCGACCATGTCCAGCACGCCGTCCACCCCGCTCAACCCGTGCCGCTGCGCCAGTACCCGGATGTCGGGATGCCCGACGTGCACCACACCCGCCTCGTCCTCCCAGGCCAGATAGCGCACCGGCAGGTCGATGCCCATCGTCTGGTTCGCCTGCAACAACATGGTGCCGACCTGCGGGTTACCGACGAACGTCACCGACGTCGGGCGCAACTGCTCCCCGATCGACGCCGCACCCGCCGCGTGGTCCACCGTCGCCACCGGCATCAGGTCCTTCGCGGCGAACGCCTCCTCGTAGCGGGTGATCGCCTCGGCCACGCCGACGTCGCTGACCTGCTCGACGAGGTAACCGTCGCCGGACACCTCACCCTCACCGGTCGTCACCGGCTCGTCGTTGCCGCCGGCCGTCGCGGAGATCATCGCGGAACCCATCCGCAAGCCCTCCAGAGCCTCCGAGCCGGCCGCGATGCCCGCGCGGGCACCGATGTACTCCGCGGAGTTGTAGCCCAGGTAGACGGTGCCGTCCTCGGCCTCCCAGCTCAGGTACTTCTGCGGCAGGTCGACCCCGGCGGTCTGAGCCTCGCTCATGACCGGGGTGCCCGCCATCGGTGCGCCGCCGATCACCAGCGTGGTCGGGCGCAGCTCCTCTCCGACCGACTCGGCGTTCGCGGCGTGGTCGACCACCGCGGTCACCATCCCGGCCTCGGCCAGCCCGGACTGCACCCGCTCGCTGGTCTCGGCGACGTCGTAGGCGCTCTCGTACACCACCAGGCCGGGCACCTGCGGCGCCTCCGCACCGCCCGCCGCCGGTGCCGCCGCCGGGGCGTCCCCGGTGCCGCCTCCACCGGATCCGCAGCCGGCCAACGCGAGCGCCGCGGCCGCGGCGAGGGTCAAGGTCGTTCGGCGCATCGTCGAACCTCTCGTTGTCGTGATGGTGAACTCAGGCCACGCGGCCGGGGGTGCCGTCGGCGCCCCGGACCGGCAGCCCGTCGCGGGTCCCATCCCTGCATGCCGTCGACCATCACCTGCGCCGACAGACCCGCTTCGGTCAGGTGCTCGGTCGCCTTGGCCGCACGCCCGCCGGTGCGGCACACCGTGACGACGGGGCGGCCGTGTCGAGCTCATCGAGGCGGTCCCCCAGCTGTCCAGCGGGATGTGTCGGGCGCCCTCGACTCGGCCCGCGGACCACTCGTCGTCCTCCCCGACGTCGAGCACCTCCAACTCGGCGCTGCGGTCGTACACATCTCGGGGCTGCACTGTCGTACCCCTCTCGTGATCGATGAGCTCAGTCGGGACGGCGTCTGCGCCGGTACCGCACGAACGCCTCCCCGAGGCTGCCCACGAGCATTCCGAACGACCCCACCACGAACAGCCACAACGCGGCCGTCTCCAGGCTCGGGACCAGGAAGAACGCGCTCCCCACCAGGAACGTCGCGTTCCCGACCCCGCCGATGATCAGATGGATCACCGGGAAGTCGTCGACGAAATCACGGACCAGGGCGGAGCCCACCCCGCTCCACTGCTCACCCATACCCACCAGCCTCCGCATCCGACGCCACGGGCTGTCGCCGGGGCCTGGAGCAACGCCCGGGACGGTATCGAGGATCACTGATCGGCGCAGGCCGGGCGGCCGGCGTGGCGTGGTGGCTCCATCCGCCGCCGGACCCGGCCGGCACGGCCTCGACCCGAGCACGCCGGGGATCCAGGACGCGTCGGGCCTGCGCCTCCGGTCCGCGGCGTCGGGGTCGATCGGGTAGTCGCCAGGCTGATCGCGGTACGAGATGCACGGCGCCCGGCGAGGTCGGCGGAGACGGCCGGTGCCGTCTCGTCGGACGGGTGGCCGCTGTAGCCGGTCGCCCTCGTCCTGGGTGAGGTGGTCGGTGCGCCCCGCTGCCCCCACCTCCGCGATCCACGGCGACCGCGAACCAGACCAGCCGGTCCACGGCCACCGTCACCGCCACGGCGCCGATCAGCGCGACCGCCCGGACGAGCTCGCGCGGTTCGGTCGCGCCGAACGCGGGTCGCACCTGCAGACCCACCAGCACGAACAGCGCACCGTTGAGCAGGAACGTGGTCAGCTGCCAGGAGGCGCGCGACGGCAACCGGGTCCGTGCCCGGATCCCCCGCGGGCTCAGCCTGCTGTGCGCCAGGCCGTAGACCACCACCGCGATCACCCCGAGCCGTGCACCACCTCCGCGGCGAGCAGTACCGACCGGCAACAGCGACCGGATCTCCCGCAGGGAGGTCGTGCGAGCCTCCCAGCAGAGCAGTGCGAAAGGAAGATTCAGCACCACGACGCCGGGAGCGAACCCGACCTCGTCCGGACCCAGAAGGAACGACAGACCGATCCCACCGGCGACCAGGACGGCGGACGACGGCCGCAGCGAGAGTCGGCCCCGGCCACGTTCAGGGTGCGGCGGGCTGCGCGGTGTCTGCCCGACAGTCCGCCGACGCCCGCTGCGGCCCGGCTGTTGCTCGCCCGCGGCAACCGGCCGGACACCATGCCCCGACCGCCGATAGGCTCCGCGGATGCCGCTGCCACCTCGGGTGCCCGACATCGGGGCCCTGGACCTGCTGCTCAGCGTGGCCCGGCTGGGCAGCCTGGGACGGGCCGCGCAGGCGCACGGGATCTCCCAGCCCGCGGCCGGGTCGCGGATCAGGCACCTCGAGGGTCTGCTCGGGCTGTCGCTGATCGACCGCTCCGCCCTGGGCTCGGCGCTCACCGCGGACGGTGCGGCGGTGGTGGGGTGGGCCCGGGACGTGGTGGACGCGGCCGTGGCCCTCGACGGCGGGGTCGAGTCGCTGCGCAGCGGCCACACCCGGCAGCTGCAGGTCGCGGCCAGCCTGACCGTGGCGGAGTACCTGGTGCCCTCGTGGCTGACCGGGCTGCGGGCCCGGCGGCCGGACGCGGTCGTCTCGGTGCGGGTGGTGAACTCCGCGCAGGTGGCCGAGCAGGTGCTCACCGGCGGGGTCGGTGTGGGTTTCGTGGAGGGCCCGTCGACACCGGCCGGCCTGGAGAGCTGCCCCGTGGGGCACGACCGTCTCGTCCTGGTCGTGGCGCGCGAGCACCCCTGGACGCGGTGTGGCCGGCCGGTGGAGGTCGCCGAGCTGGCCGGCACACCGCTGGTGCAACGCGAGCCGGGGTCGGGCACGCGCGAGACGACCGAGCTGCTGCTGCACGGGCTGCCGGACGTGGCGGCGCCCTCGGTCGAGCTGTCGTCCACCACCGCGATCAAGGCCGCGGTCGCGGCCGGGGTCGGACCCGCGGTGCTGAGCTCGCTCGCGGTGGCCGAGGAGCTGCGACACGGTCAGCTGGTGGCGGTACCGGTCATCGGGGCCGCTCTGGACCGCACGCTGCGTGCGGTGTGGGCCACCGGGCGCACGCTCGGACCGGAGTCGCGCGACGTGCTCGCGGTGGCCACGGCGCACTCCGCGGCCAGGCCGGACCCCGGCGGTTGACGGCGGTCAGGACGGGGGGACCACGAGGACCGGCCGGTGCTGGCGGTGGATCACCGCGTGCGACACCGACCGGTCGAGCACCCGCTCGAACACCGCGGACACCCCCTCCCCCTGGGTCCCGACCACGATCATCAGCGCGTCGACCTCCTGGGCGAGAGCGACGAGCAGGTCGGCCGGGTCGCCGCGGCCGGCGTGGTAGCTCCACCCACCGAGGGCGCCACCGGCGACGTCGCGCACCGCCCGCCGCTGTTCCTCCAGCGCGCGGGCGGCCTGCTGGTCCCAGTCCGCGCTGTCCGGATCGATCGGGTAGTCGTCGAGATCGACACCGTGTACCACGTGCACCGCCGCCCCGCCGAGCCGCCGGGCGAGGTCCACCGCCACCTCCAGGGCCCGCCCGGCCGACGCGGAACGGTCGTGGCCGACCACCAGATGTCCCGCCGCCGGGCCGGCGGCGGCCTGCAACTGCACCCGGTCGCTCATGTCACCCTCATCCCGATCAGGTAGCCCAGCGACGCCGCGGCCAGGCCGGCCACGACGCTCCCCACCACGTACGCGGCCGCGACCCGCACCCGGCGGCGCTCCAGCAGCCCGGCGCTCTCGTAGGCGAACGTGCTGTAGGTCGTCAGCGCCCCGCAGAAGCCGACACCGACCGCGGCGACGAGCGCCGGGCCGGGCGCCAGGCCCGTCACCAGGCCGAGCACGAACGACCCGGCGACGTTGACGACGAACGTGCCCCACGGGAACGACGAGCCGTGCCGGCCCTGCACCGCCCGGTCCACCAGGTAGCGTAGCGGCGCGCCGACCGCGGCCCCCACCGCCACCGCGAGCACCCCGACCAGCGCCGTCACCGCCGCACCCCCGCCCACCTGCGGGTCACGACCACCCCGAGCGTCGCCGCCGCGACTGCCAGCAGCGGGGTGACCACGACGTAGCCCAGCGCGATCCACGGCCGCCCGGCCACGACGGCGCCGAGGGCCTCGACGGTGTAGGTGGAGAACGTGGTGTAGCCGCCGAGCACCCCGACCCCGAGCAGCGGCCGGGCCAGCGGGTGAGCCCGGTACCGCTCGGTGACCAGCACCATCAGCACCCCGATCAGCAGGCACCCCGAGACGTTGGTCAGCAGCGTCGCCCACGGGAAGCCGCCGGCGCGGTGCGGCAGGACCATCCCCAGCACGTAGCGCGCCTGCGCGCCGATCACCCCGCCGACCGCGATCGCCGCCAGTACCCGCCACCGGGCCGGCGCGGCGAGCTCGGCCCGCTGGGCCGGAACGTGCAGGTCGACGTCCGGGTCGACGGCCCGCCGCGCGTCCCTGCCGGTCATCGCGGCTGCGCCCCGCCGGGATCGGCGGCGTACCGGGCCGGGATCCAGCACAGCAGCAGCGCGACCATCCCACCGGCGACGAATCCGCCGTCGGGCAGCACCACACCGGCCAGCAGCATCAGCGCGCCACCCCAGGCCAGTGACCGCGTCACCCACCGGCCGACGACCAGCAGCCGACCCGGCCCCTCGCTCAGCGCGGCAGCCAGCACCGGGTCGTCGACCGACAGCGCCCGCTCGATGTCGCGCAGCGCCCGGCGCTGTCGTCGATCCAGGGTCACCGCCCACCACCGGAACGGCTTGACGTCGCATTCACGAGGACGGCCTCCTACCCACGGTGGTCCGGGTAGGAGCTATCAGCCTGGACGGCGGTTGACGGCGAGCCCCATCGCCTGTGCTGGGAGGCTACGCCCGTCCCGGCGTGGACGCACCCCGTCGCCGGATAAAGGAATGCCGTAGCCGGGCCATGGAGGCCCGGCGCGGGCACAACCGCGATCATCGGCCGCTGCGGGCCGACGACACGGAACATCTCCCGGACGGCCCGAAGGGCGGGTCCGACCCGGACTACCGGTTCGCCCTCGCCAACGAGCGCACCTTCCTGGCGTGGTTGCGCACCGCGCTCGCGCTGGACGCCGGAGGGATCGCCGTGGTGACCCTGCTGCCACGGTTTGGTCCGGCCGGTGGCCGCGAGGCCGTCGGGATGGCCCTGACCGCGCTGGGAGTGGCCGTGGCCGCCGCGGCCGTGTGGCGCTGGCACCGGGTCCAGCAGGCGATGAGCCGCGACGAGGACCTCCCGCCGACCCGGATGCCGGTGCTGATCGGCGCCGCGCTGGTGCTGCTCGGCGCCACCGTGGCGGTACTGCTCGCCCTACCCGCATGACGCGGCCGCACCGCACGGCCGCCGGGGTGCGCGGAGGCCGTTCGGACCGGCCCGGGCGCCAGGCCGAGCGCACCGGGCTGGCCTGGGAACGCACCGCGCTCGCGCTGCTGGTCAACGGCAGCCTGCTGTTGCTGCGGCACAGCGCCACCGGCGGCCCCGCCGTCCTCGCCGCGGTGATCGCCACCGTCGCCGCCCTCGCCACCGCCGCCCTCGGGCTCCTCAGGGCACGACGCATCCGGGCTGCGGCGCACCGCGTCCCGGTCGAACGCGGTGCGATGTGGACGGTCGGGGTGCTGGTGATCGGGGTCGGCGCAGCCGTCGGCGCGGCCGAACTCCTGTTTCGGGCCTGAACCCACCCGGCCGGGTACAAGCCCGGACTTGGGACTTCCGAGGCCGGCGTGGGGTGGCGCCCGGCTCGGCGCCGCTCCAGGCTCTGCGCGATGCCTGTTCCCGACCCGACCCAGGCCGAACGGGCCCGCGTGGCCGCCCGGATCCGCGCCTGCCGGCGCTGCCCCCGCCTGGTCGCCTGGCGCGAGGACGGCGACCGCGGCCTGCCGGTCCCCGGCTTCGGCGACCCGGCCGCCACGGTGTTCCTGCTGGGCCTGGCCACCGCGGCGCCCGGCAACCCGACCGGCCGCCCGTTCACCGCCAACCGGTCGGCGGACTTCCTCGTCGCCGCCCTGCACCGGGCCGGCCTCGCCGACCAGCCGCGATCCGAGCACGCCGGCGACGGCCTGCGGCTGAGCGGGGCGTGGATGGCCTCGGCGGTCCGCTGCCCGCCACCGGGCCACCGCCCGCTGGCCGCCGAGCGCGACGCCTGCCTGCAGCACCTGCGCGACGAGTGGCACGCGCTGCCGCACCTGCGGGCCGTCCTCGCCCTCGGCGCGTTCGCCTGGGACGCCGCACTGCGCGCCGCCGACGTCGACCCGAGGCCCCGGTTCACCCACGGCGCCCGAGTCGCCACGCCGGACGGCCCCGTCCTGCTGGCCAGCTACCACCCGAGCCCACAGAACACGAACACGAACCTGCTCACCGCCGCCATGTTCGACACCGTGCTGGGCCGGGCCTGCGCAGAGGGCCGGTACGCGCCCCCGACCACCTCCGAGGAGTCGACATGACACAGGTCCAGCCCGAGCCGTCACCACCCGGGAGTACCCGGCGCGCCGGACCGGGAAAGGATCGACGTTCCTGAAGATGATCAGGACGAGCGATCCGAAGGACATCGCGATCCTGTACCTGGTGACCGCGTTCGGGTTCTTCCTGGCCGGTGGGGCGATGGCGTTGCTGATACGCGGGGAGCTGGCCGCGCCGGGGATGCAGTTCCTGTCCACCGAGCAGTACAACCAGCTGTTCACCATGCACGGCACGATCATGCTGCTGCTCTACGCCACCCCGATCCTGTTCGGGTTCGCCAACTACATCCTGCCGCTGCAGATCGGTGCCCCCGACGTCGCGTTCCCGCGGCTCAACGCGTTCTCCTACTGGCTGTTCCTGTTCGGCGGGCTGATCGTGCTCTCGGGGTTCCTCACCCCGGGCGGGGCGGCGGACTCGGGATGGTTCGCCTACGCGCCGCTGTCCGGGCCGGTGCACTCGCCCGGCGCTGGGCAGGACCTGTGGATCGTCGGGCTGATCGTGTCCGGGCTGGGCACCATCCTGGGCGCGGTCAACATGATCACCACGGTGGTGTGCATGCGGGCGCCCGGGATGACGATGTTCCGGATGCCGATCTTCGTGTGGAACATCTTCGTCACCAGCCTGCTGATCCTCATCGCCTTCCCGGTGCTCACCGCGCTGCTGGCCGACCGCCATCTCGGGGGGCACGTGTTCGACCCGGCCAACGGCGGGGCGATCCTCTACCAGCACCTGTTCTGGTTCTTCGGCTCGTCGGTGGGCGCGTTCGTGCTCGGGGCGTCGACGCTGCCGTTCATCTGGAACGTCTTCAAGTCCTACCGCTACGGCCGGGTCGTCACCGTCGACGACCCGTGGGGCTTCGGCAACTCCCTGGAGTGGGCCACGAGCTGCCCGCCGCCGCGGCACAACTTCACCGAGCTGCCCCGGATCCGTTCGGAGCGCCCGGCGTTCGAGCTGCACTACCCGCACCTGGTCGAGCAGACCCGGTCCGAGGCACACAGCGGGCGAGCCGCAGCCTGGGGAGGTGCCCCGTCCGAACGGCTCGCCCAACGCGCCGGCCGGGAGAACCAACCCGACGACGACCCCCGCTCCCGCTGAGCCCCACGACCACCGCGATGGCTTCGCTGGACGACTCGGGGGACCGGCCCCTCGACGCCCGGGAGCGGCGCGCGCTCACCCACATCGAACTGGGGCTCGGCCGGGCACGGCGGCGCCGATGGGGCGTCGGGCTCGCCGTGGGCTGCGTCGCCATCGGGGTCGGCGCGGCCGCCGGTGCCGTGGCGCTCGTGCTGCTCGTCGTCGCGGTCATGACGATGACGGCCGTCCGTGCCCTGTTCTGACTGCCGCGCAGCACGCTGCAACCCGGCCGTCACCGCCCTCGTCGGCAGTGTGCTCTTCCTGATCCCCGGCCTGGAGCAAGTGGCTCAGGGGCTGAGGTACGGCTCCCCTCCGACCCGCCTTGCCACCGAAGTAGTCGACGACCTCCTTTAGCTTGGTTCGATCGTGCGGGTCGGTCCGTGGTCAGCCAGTGACCACGGACCGACCACGCATCGACAACCCGATCGACCACGCTGCGGCAGCGGCCGTCGACGAGGCTCGCCGCGATGGAAGCCAACCCAGCATCGGTCCCGCGTCGCGGTCAGCCGCACGCGGCTGCGCCGCGGCGGCGGCAGGTGTTGGTGCGACTGTCCGACGCCGACCTCGCGGCGGTCAAGGCCGGTGCGGCGCGGGAGGGGCTCGCGGTCGGGGCATGGATGCGGGAGCTCGCCGTCCGCGCGGCCGACGGCGGCGCGGGCTGGGACCTGGCGACGTCCCGGCGCGAGGTCGTCGCGCAACTGGTCCGGGTGCGGGTCGAGGTCGCCGATATCCTCGGTGCCGACGACGTCCCGGCCGTCCGCGAGCGCGTCATGGTCGCGCTGCTCGGTCTCGACACGCTGATCGGTGACGCCGCCCGGAAGCCACCCCGGCGGTGATCACCAAAGTGGTGCACGGCTGGCGTCCGGGCGGGCTGATCGCCTACCTGATGGGCCCCGGCCGCGCCGAGGAGCATCGACACCAGCGGGTCATCGCGAGCTGGGACGGCCTCGACGCCGCATGGCAGCCGGCGCGGACCGGTACGGGTCCATGGGATCTGGACCTCGGGCCGCTCGCCGCGGCCCTGCGCGCGCCAGCGGTCGCCGCCGGGCTGCCCGACCGCCGCGACGACAGCGGCAAGCGCGGGTACGTCTGGCACTGCTCGGTCCGGCTCGCGGCCAACGATCGGGTGCTCAGCGACGGCGAGTGGGTGGGGATCGCCCGCGAACTGCTCGACGGTGCGGGTATCGCGGGCCGGGACGACCCGGGCGGGCCGCGGTGGTTCGCCGTGCGGCACGCCGATGACCACATCCATATCGCCGTCGTGCTGGTCCGGCAGGACACGGGCAGGCGGTTCTGGCCGTACCGGGACTACCCGCGACTGCGCGAGACCGCGCGGGCGGTCGAGCGACGCCTCGCGCTGACCGAGACGGCGGCGGCCGATGGGACCGCGGCGCGGTCGCCGTCGCGTGGGGAGATCGAGAAGGCGACACGGCAGGGCCGGGAGCCGGCGCGGGTGGGGCTGGTGCGTGCGGTGCGCGAGGCCGCGATCGCGAGCAGCGGCGCCGAGGCATTCATCCAGGCGTTGTGCGCCGCCGGGTATCTGGCCGAGCTGCGGCGGGCCCCGTCCGGCGATCCGATCGGGTTCAAGGTGGCGCGACCCGACGACCTCAGCTCGGCGGGTCAACCCGTGTTCTACAGCGGCAGCAAGCTCGCCGCGGACCTGTCCCTGCCCAAGCTGCTGCAGCGCTGGGCCGACAGCGCCGGAGGATCCGCTACCGGTCGTTCGGCCACGGCCGGGCAGGTCGCACGGGCCCGCCGCGCGGTGGCTGCGGCCCGTCGTGGCGCAGGCGTCGAGGACGTCGACGGCATCGGACACGCGACCGGCGACCTGCTGACCGCGCTCCGCGGATGGCCGGGTGCGGGACGAGACCTCGGGGAGGCGGCGGACCTGTTCGACCGGGCCGCCAGGGCACCGGGTCGCAGCGTCGGGCGGGCGGGTCCGTCGAGTGTCGGTCTGCGCCGCATGGCGCGGCAGCTGATCCGGCAACGGCGGGTCGCGACCGACGACGACCTGGGCGCGGTCATCGTGCTGGCCGTGGCGGTGGCCGTACTGGTCCGGGAGATCGCAGCGTGGCAGCGGGAAGGTGGCCGCACCCACCAAGCCGACGCGGCGGACGCAGCTGCGGACGTGGTCGACCGATGGTCCGCGTCGCGCCCAGGCGCCGTCCGGAAGGTCCAGGCACAGCGAGCCCGCCCGGGCCTCGACCGCGGTACGACCGCCATCAGGCCACGACACGGGTCGCCCGCTCCGCGGCTCTCGCCCTCCGTTCGGGCCTGATGCTCCGGCGTTCCCAGCAACGCCACGACCACGGATCCGCAACGCTGCGACCACCGACCGGGTCGGGATCCCTCCGTGGGGTCGATGGAGCCGTTGCCCGCGACCACGCATCCGCCGCCGGTGCTCGGCACGCTCGTCGGACGGATGTCGGCAGCTCGGCGACGTTCGGAGACGCACCCGAGGGAGCCCGCCATGACGACGAACGGACCCATCTTCTACACCGTGGCCGAGGTCGCCGAGATCCTGCGAGTGGATGCTGCGACCGTCTACCGGTCGATCCGCGCGGACGCGTTCCCGGCGGTCCGGATCCGGAGCCGCTACGTCATCCCAGCAGGCGCGGTCATCGAGATGGCAGAGGAGGCGGCGAGGTCCGGTGGCTGCATCGACCTCGCCCGCCGCACGCAGTCGGCCCGCCACCACCGAGCAGACCACCAGCGCTGATCAGCTGCGGCCGGGGCGCTTGGGCATCCGGGAGCCCAGGATCTCCGCCGCCTGGCGATCGGTCGCCGCCACCCACGCCGCGTACACCCGCAGCGTCGTGGCTCCGCCGCCACCGTGACCGAGCCGGCCGGCGACGGTGCGCAGGTCCACGCCGGCGGTCAGCAACTCCGTCGCCGAGTAGTGCCGCAACGCGTGGATGTGGGTGTCGATGCCGAGCCGGCGGGCGAGGTTGCGGTACCGGCTCGACACCGAGTGCGGCGAGCACGGCGTGGTCGGCTCGAAGCGGCGGGAGTTGGAGAACACGTACATGTCATCGGCCAGCTCAGCCCCGAGCTCGCGCAGCCGCTGCGCGCAGCGGTCCTTGTGCTCGGTAAGCAGGACGACGGTCTCGGTGTCCAGCGCGATGCGGCGCATCTGGTGGGTCTTCGTGTCCTTCTCCGTCCCGACGCCGTGGCGCAGCCGGTAGCTGCGGCGGACGTCGACCACGCCGGTGTCCAGGTCGATGCGCGACCAGCGCAGCGCGCAGACCTCGCCCCGTCGCATCCCGGTGGTCATCACCAGCCACACGAGCGTGCCCCAGTCGTCGTCGACGGCGAATGCCCCGTCGACGAGCCGTGCCGCGTCCGACGGCGACGGCGGATCCGGCTGGGGCGGCAGCTGCCGGGGCCGCTGCGCACCGCGGGCCGGGTTGGTCGTGATCCAGTCCCAGCGCACCGCGGCGCTCAACGCACCGCTGATGACGGCGTGGACCTGACGGACCGTCGAGGCCGCCATCGGCCGGCAGACGTGCGGGTGGCAGCCGGACGGGTCGCAGTCGTGCTGCCCCTCGACCTGGTGGACGACGAACGAGCGCCCCCCGCACCGGGCCCGGCACCGCCGGAGCTCGGCGTAGAGCGTCTCCAGCATCCGGGTGGAGATGCGCGAGATCGGCACCTGGCCGAGCGCGGGGCGGATCGTGCGCTCGACGTAGCCGACGTAGGTGTCGCGGGTGCTGTCCTCGATCTCGACGGTGCTCAGCCACTCGTTGATGGCGTACTCCAGAGACACCGTGCTCTGCGCGGAGCGCTGGCCGTCGACCTGCGCCTGCAGCCGGGCGAGGACCTTGTCCGCTTCCCGGCGCGCGGCGCGGTCGGTCCCGCGGACCGTCTCCGACAGGTACCGGTCGCGCGCCGTCACCGGGTCGACACCGGCGAACACGCGGACCTGGAGTGACCCGCCGCGGACGCGCACGCTGCCCCGCCTGCGGTCCGCCGACGTGCCACCTGCCCTGGTCACGCCGCTATGGTAGGCAGAAATCCATGGACGCGGGCATGGACGACGATCGGCGGCTGATCACGCGGGCCCGGACAAACCTACGGCCCCCTGACCTGTTCTAGCTGGTCAGAGGGCCGTAGACCGGGGTGTGGCAGGTGAAGGATTCGAACCTTCGTAGGCTAAGCCGACGGATTTACAGTCCGCTCCCTTTGGCCACTCGGGCAACCTGCCGGGGTGCGCTGGGCGCGGGCAGAAGAATACGACAGCACGAGATCGGGTCCGCACAGGGGGCCCGTCATGAGGAGGTGCCCATGGCCGACCCGTCGTTCGACGTGGTGAGCAAGGTCGACCGGCAAGAGGTCGACAACGCCCTCAACCAGGCCGCCAAGGAGCTGTCGCAGCGGTTCGACTTCCGCGGAACCGGCACCGGGATCTCCTGGTCCGGGGAGGAGGCGATCACGATCGAGTCCGAGACGGAGGAGCGGGCGAACGCCGCGGTCGAGGTCTTCAAGGAGAAGTTGATCAAGCGCAACATCTCGCTGAAGGCGTTCGAGGTCGGGGAGCCGGCGATCTCGGGGAAGGTCTACAAGGTCAGCGGCAAGATCCTGCAGGGGATCGAGTCGGACAAGGCCAAGGAGATCAGCAAGGCCATCCGCGACGAGAAGTTCAAGGGCGTGCAGGCGCAGATCCAGGGCGACCAGCTGCGTGTCTCCGGCAAGAAGAAGGACGACCTGCAGGCCGTCATCGCGCTGCTGAAGGGCAAGGACTTCGGCATCGCGCTGCAGTTCACCAACTACCGCTGACCCGCGGCACGTCACCGACCACAGCTGACCCGCGGAGGGGCCGGCCGCCACGCGGCGGCCGGCCTCTCGCGGCGTGGCACGACCCGGGCGGACAGTGATCACCGTATGAGACGTCGGGCCCTGCTCGGGGCGCTGCCGCTGCTCGCCGCGGCCGCATGTACCGCCCCGGCGCCGACGCGGTCGACGTCGGCGACGACGTCGCCCGCTGCGGCGCCGGTGGTCTCGTTCGATGACCTCGAGGCCGGCTTCGGGGCGCGGCTGGGGGTGTGGGCCCGGGACACGGGCAGTGGCGTGGAGGTGGCGCACCGGGCGGACGAGCGGTTCGCGTTCTGCTCGACGTTCAAGGTCCTCGCGGCGGCGGCGGTGCTGCGGGACGTGGCGCCGGAGCGGCTGGACGCCGTCGTCGGCTACTCCCCCGCCGAGCTGATGACGAGCGCGCGCATCACCCGTGATCATGTCGCGACGGGCATGACGGTGCGGGAGCTGTGTGATGCCGCGGTCCGGTTCAGCGACGGGACGGCGGGCAACCTGTTGATGCGGGAGGTCGGCGGCCCGGCGGGGTTGACGGCGTTCGTCCGGGGCATCGGCGACGGGGTCACGCGCGTCGATCGCATCGAGCCGGGGCTGGCGCAGGGGACCCCGGGGGACGTGCGCGACACGTCGTCGCCCCGGGCGTTGGGGCAGGACCTGCAGCGGATCGTCCTGGGCGACGTCCTCGCCGGCGAGCGCCGCGATCTGTTGCAGGACTTGCTGGTGCGCAACACGACCGGCGACGTGCGGATCCGGGCGGGGGTGCCCGCGGGGTGGCGGGTCGCCGACAAGACCGGCACGGGTGGCTACGGCACGGCCAACGACGTCGCGGTGGTGTGGCCGCCGGGGCGGGCGCCGGTCGTCGTCGCGTTGATGTCGTCGCGGGGGAAGCGCTACGCGGAGGTCGACGAGTCGTTGCTCGCCGAGGCGGCGGGCCGGGTCGCGTCGGCGCTCACCGCACCGGGCTGAGAGGCGTGCACCGCGCCGGGGCGAGAGGCCCGCACCACGCCGGGGCGAGAGGCCCGCACTGCGCCAGAGCGAGAGGCGCGCACCGCGCCGGGGCGAGAGGCCCGCACCACGCCGGGGCGAGAGGCCCGCACTGCGCCAGAGCGAGAGGCGCGCACCGGGCGGGGTGGGTGACGCGCACCATCACGGGTGGGCGGCCGTGCCGACGTGCCACCGGCCGAGCCGTGCCCGCCGCCCGGGGGTGGGGCTGGCACCACCCCGGGAGTCGGGCTCCCCGCCTTGCTACTCGGGGGGCTTCACCAGCGATTTCGTCCGTCGTGGGCGCGAACCTTGAGGCCGTACGGAGTACGGCGCGAGGAGGACGACATGACCCGCACGACGACCCGCTGGATCGCGGCTCGCGCGGCGTTCCTCGTGGTCGCGACGTGCATCACGATGTACGTCGCGAACGAGGCGATGGCGTTCGGCCACATGGTCACCCACATCCGCCACCCGCACGCCCACTCCGCGCAGCACGTGCCGGGTCCGGGACGTCAGCCGTCGACGCAGGTGGCGGTGGCACGGCCCGACGAGCGGGACTGCCCGGCGTCGCTGGGGACGTTGCGCACCGGCGGCGACGTCCGGCACCCGGGGGTCGACGACTCGTGCGCGTCGGCGCGGACCGCCGGCCCGGCCAGAACTGCACCGGTGGTGGCGGCAGGGTCGCTGCGCTGATCTCAGGGCGGGGTGTTCGGCCGGAACAGCGAGCCCGGCTCGGGGGGCGGCCCGTCCTCCGGGGGCGGGGGCGGTGGCGGTGGCGCGGCGGACCTGCGCCTGCGGTCGAGCACCAGCAGCACGGTCCCTGCGACGATGCACGCGACGGCGACGACGAGCCAGCCGACGAGGGTCACCAGGCGTCCCGGCCGCGCGCCGCCACCCGCGCCGGGTGGCGGCGCCGTGACCGTGGGAGCGGACGGCACATGGTCGCAGCGTCCGGGCGGCGAGGGCGTGCGTCAACCCGAAGCCGCAGGTCGTGGGCCGTCCGGCCGCATCGGCTGCCCCGAGCGGCCCCACCACCTGGAACGCGGTCTAGGTGGACAGGGCCGCCTCGTGGCGACGGCATGCCCTCGCGTACGCCGCCGGCGTCGTCCCGAGGGCCGCGGTGAAGTCGCGGATGAAGTGTGACTGGTCGAAGTATCCGAGCTCGGCGGCGACCTCCGCCCACGGACGGTCGTGCTCCTCGGCGAGCCGGGCCGCGGCCTCGTGCAGCCGGTAGCGGCGCAGGACCCATTTCGGGCTGACGCCGACGTAGCGGGAGAACAGCCGTTGCAGCCGTCGCGGTGGGATGTCGAAGCGGGACACGACGTCGTCGACACGGGTGATGGTGCGGTCGTGCAGGAGGTCGGCGACGATGCGCCCGACGAGGTCGACCTGCGGGTCGGGTGTGGGCAGCCGGGCCCGCAGGAACCCCTCGACCTGCGCGATCAGCTCGGTCACGGGCCCGGTCATGGACGCGGCGAGCGCCGCCGCGGGCGGACCCCACAGCTGTTCGGCGAGCATCCCGGAGTCGGTGAGCCCGGCGACGGCGGAACCGAGGAACGGGTGGAACGCGCCGGGCCGGAACTTGGTGCCGAACACGGCGCCGACGCCTTCGTAGACGTAGGTGAAGCGGCTCGTCCCGATCCCGGCGACGCCGAGCGTGCCGCCGTCGAGCACCAGGTTGACGCAGGGGTGCCCGAGCAGCGTGACCGAGGCGGTGCGCCCGGGAGGCAGCTCCCAAAAGACGAGCCAATGCCGTTCGACGAGGTGGGCGAGGTCGGGGGCGGGGGCGAACCGGTCGAGCGAGAAGTCGACGTCGCGCACGCCGACGATGCCGTACTCGCTGGTCGTCGACGTCCCGGGGCCCACGTGGTCAGCATGGCGCAGACCACCGACGATTTCCGCCCGGAGGGCGTCACGGGATCTCGCGGTGTCCCAGCGGCGGCCCGATCGACCTGGCCCGCGCGATGTGCGCGGTGGCGTCGCGCCCCTGGGCGAGCGCGACCTGGGCGAGGCGGGCCGCCGCCCACGACGCGAACAGCGTCAACGAGTCCCCCGCCACCAGCGCGGACTCGGTGAACTCGGCGGCGGCGCCGTCGAGGTCACCGCGGGTCTGCAGGGCGATGCCGAGGGCACGGTGGGCGGTGGCGGTCCAGCCGCGGTGCCCGAGCGAGCGCGCGACGGTGAGCGCCTCGTGCGCGGCGGCCTCGGCCTCGTCGGTCCGGCCCAGGGCCGACAGCGCCTCGGAGCGGTGCCAGCAGGCGTAGGCGACCCCTTCCGGGGAGTCCAGGTCGCGGGCCAGCCGCAGCGCGGCGTCGGTCTCGTCGAGGCCGTCGGCGGGACGGCCGAGGAACACGAGGCCGTGTCCGCGGGTCGAGCGCGGGGTGACGACGCGCAGCAGGTCGCCGGATCCGGCGAACAGGTCGGCGACCCGGCCGAACAGGGCGACTGCCTCGGCGATCCGGCCGTCGAGGAACACCGCCATGGCCCGGCCGTCCAGGATCCGGGCGACGCCCTGCGCGTCGCCGAGCCGCCGGTACACCGCGAGCGCCTCCTCGGCGCGGTCGGCGGCCCGCGCGGTGTGGCCCAGGTTGACGTCGAGGACGGCGGCGGTCTCCAGGGCGAGCGCGCGGGCCCCGGCGTCGTCGCCCGCCTCGACGAGGGCCAGCTCGGCGAGGTCGGCGGCGGCCTGCGGGTCCCGCGCCCCGGACGACAGCATCGCGAGCCGGGCCCGTCGGCGCGAGCGGTCGGGGCCGGGCCCGGTGAGGGCGGCGCGCAGGTCGGCCGCGGCGCCGTCGATGTCACCGTGGACGACGCGCGCGGCCCCCCGGGCCTCGAGCAGGACCGCGGCGACGTCGGCCGCGGGCTGCAGGGCCAGGCCGGCGTCGGCGAGGGCGGCGGCCTCGCGGGTGGCGTGGGCGTCGAGCGCGGCGGTGGCCGCGCGACCGTAGGCCTCGGCGGCTGCGCGGGAGTCGCCGGCGTCGCGGTGGTGCCGGGCTACCTCCGCGGGGTCGGCGCCGTCGTCGGCGAGGGCGCGGGCCAGCAGCGCGTGCAACCGGCCGCGGTCGGCGCGGTCGAGGCCGTCGGCGACCGTCTCGGCGACGAGGTCGTGGGCGGTGGTCCAGCCGGCCTCGCCCAGCCGGAGCAGGCCGTCGGCGGCGAGGGCGGCGAGGGTGTCGAGGACGTCGCGGGCGTCGGTCCCGGCGGCCGACGCGACGACCCGCGCGGGCACCTCGCGCCGCGCGATCGCGACGAGGGCGAGCAGGTCGGCGGCGACCCCGCGGTGTCGTGCGGCCCGGCGCGCGATGCCCCGGCGCTGCCCGGCCCGGCCGAGTTCGCGGGCGCGGTCGGCGGCGTCCGGAGCGGCCGGCCGCCAGCGTCCCTGAGCATGCACGACGGCTCCGGCGGCGGCGAGCCCGCGCAGCACCTCACCCACCGCGAACGGTGTGCGGTCGGTGCCTGCGGCGAGCGCGTCGAGCAGCTCGGGATCGTCGACGAGGCCGCCGAGGGCGGCCGCGGCGAGGGGTCGCAGGGCCAGGGTCGGCAGCCCGCGGGCCTGGCGCAGCCGGTCGAGGACGTCGGCGCCCGTCTCGGCGGGCCGGAACGCGAGCACGGCGGGCAGGGTCGGTACCCGCGCGAGGACCGACCCGAGGAGGGCGAGGCTGCTCGGGTCGGCCCACTGCAGGTCGTCGACGATCAGCGGCGCGCCGGCGGCCTCCAGGATCCGCAGGCCGCCTGCCAGCACGAGGGCGCGGCGGCTCTCGCCGTCGAGGGCGGCGGGCACGTCGTCGCAGGACAGCTCGGGCAGCAGCTCGGCGAGCGCCCCACGGGTGCGGGCGGGCAGCGCGTCGGCGATCCCGGCGTCGAGCAACAGCGCCTCGCGCAGCACCGAACGCGCCAGTCCCCACGCCTCGTCGCGTTCGGCGAGGTAGGCCTGCGCCGCGACGACGGGCACGTCCAGTGCCCGCCCGAGCTCCGCGAGGAGCCGGGACTTCCCCGTACCCGCCGCGCCGGCCAGGCCGACGACGCGCCCGGCGTCGACGGCCGCGCGCAACCGATCCAGCTCGTCGTCGCGACCGACGAAGGCCAGACCCGCCACGGAGGCCCGCACCGGCGCCGACCGTGGCGGCCCGCCCGGCGCCGGAACCCCGACTCCTCTGCGCGCCAACCGTTCCCGCAGCACGACGACCTCGTCGGACGGCGCGACGCCGAGCTCGGTGGCGAGGGCGCGGCACAGCTCGTCGAGCCGCGACACCGCGCCGGCCCGGTCACCACACGCGGCGAGCGCCTCGGCCAGCAGGACCGTCGACGACTCGCGCAACGGATCGGCCGCGACCGCCTCCGCGGCGGTGCGGGTCGCCTCGGCCGGGGCGCCGCGGGCGAGCGCGGACCGCGCCGCGCCCTCGCAGGCCTCGACGTGGGCGCGCCGCAGCCGGTCCCGCGGCCCGGTCGCCCAGTCCGCGTAGGCGTCCTCCGGCAACGGCTCACCCCACAGTGCGAGCGCGGCGGCGTAGCGGGCCGCACCGAGGTGGGTGAGGAACTCGGTGACGTCGACGGCGCAGCCGCCGAGCGCGTAGCCACCGCTGCCCGTGACGACGACGGCGGGGTCGCCGAGTGCCCGGCGTGCCCGGTTGACCAGGACGCCGAGGTTGCCGGCCGGGTCGGCGGGCAGGCGTTGCGGCCACACGGCGTCGGCGAGGACGTCGTGCGGGACGAGGTCGCCGCCGTGCACCGCGAGGACCCGCAGCAGGGTGCGGACCTTCCGCCCGCCGAACGCCGCGGGCGGCACCTCCTCGCCGTCGCGACGCACCTGGAAGCGCCCGAGCAGCTGCAACCGGACGCCGGTCATCGGCGACATGGTCCTCGTGCCACGGGTCCGCCATCAGCCGCCATCCGGTTGCAAGGTCGCCGCGCGAGAGTGCCGTCGACCGGAGGGACCGGAGGGGCCGGGACCGGCACGGCGACCGAGGAGGACGACATGGACCACGAGCAGCAGGACTTCGCCACCCCGACCGAGTCCCGCGAGTTCCCCCACGGCAGGCTCGACCTGGTGCGGGTCGCAGGTGCCGACATCGGCAGGCTGACCCTGCAGCCCGGTTGGCGCTGGTCGGTCGACGTGCAGCCGGTCGCCGGCACCGACCTGTGCGAGGCGCCGCACTTCCAGTACCACGTCAGCGGGACACTGCGGGTCCGCACGGCCGACGGCACCGAGTTCGACGCCGGGCCCGGTCAGGTCACCGCGCTCCCGTCCGGCCACGACGCGTGGGTGGTGGGCGACGACCCCGTCGTGGTGGTCGACTGGTGGGGAGCATCCGACTACGCGCGAGGTGACTGACATGCAGGCAGCCGAGATCTACCGACGGGCGAGCGCCGGCTTCGGGGCGCGGGTCCACCTCGTCGGGGGCCGCTGGGGCGCGGCGACGCCCTGCCCCGACTGGGACGTGCGTGCCCTGGTCAACCACCTCGTCAACGAGGAGCGCTGGACCCCGGAGCTGCTGGGCGGGGCGACGATCGCCGACGTCGGCGACCGCTTCGACGGCGACCTGCTGGGCGCCGACCCGATCACGACGTTCGACGAGGCGGCCGCCGCCGCGCTGGCCGCCGTGGAGGCCGTCGACCCCGAGCAGGCGGTGCACCTGTCGTTCGGCGACCGGCCCGCCCGCGAGTACGTCACGCAGCTGGCGGCCGACCACCTCGTGCACGCCTGGGACCTGGCTCGTGCCACGGGCGAGGACGAGAAGCTCGACCCGGAGGCCGTCGACGCGCTGCTGGCCTGGTTCGCGCCGACGCAGAAGCTCTACATCGAGATCGGTGTGATCGGGCCGGAGACGCCCGTCGCCGCCGACGCGAGCGCCCAGGACCGGCTGCTCGCGATGTTCGGGAGGACACCATGAGTGCTGCGCTGGATGCGGTCGCCCGGTTCAACGCCGCTTTCGAGCACCGCGACGTCGACGCCGTCATGGCCGCCATGACCGACGACTGCGTCTTCGAGGACACCGCCCCTCCCGACGGCACCCGCAACGTCGGCCAGGACACCGTCCGGGCGGCGTGGGAGAAGCTGTTCTCCGCTCCGGGCACCTTCACGACGGAGGAGGTGTTCGCCGCGGGCGACCGGGTGGTCGCCCGCTGGCGGTACGGGTGGGACGGCGGGCACGTCCGCGGGGTCGACGTCTTCACGGTCCGGGACGGCCTGGTCGCCGAGAAGCTGGCCTACGTGAAGGGCTGACCCCGGTGAGTGGCGGTGGTCGCGACCGCGACCATCCCCACTCGCGGGGGTCCGGGCTTGTTGACAAATTTTTTTGTCGGTGACAGCGTGAGCACGTGCACGACGTCGCCGTCATCGCCGACCCCGCCGCCGCGGAGGTCGCCCTCGATCCCGTCCGGGCCCGGCTGCTCGCGGAGCTGACCGAGCCCGGTTCGGCGACCACGCTGGCCGCCGAAGTGGGCCTGACCAGGCAGAAGGTGAACTACCACCTGCGCGCGCTGGAGGAGCACGGGCTCGTCGAGCTCGTCGAGGAGCGCCGCCGGGGCAACATGACCGAACGCGTCATGCGGGCCACCGCGGCAGGCTTCGTCATCGCCCCCGCCACACTGCCCGCGCTGGCACCCGACCCGTCCCGCCGGCCCGACCGGCTCTCCGCCCGCTGGCTCGTCGCCGTGGCGGCGCGGGTCGTGCGGGAGGTCGGCGCGCTGCTGTCGGGGGCCGCGGCCGAGGGCAGACGCGTCGCGACCTTCGCCGTCGAGGGCGAGGTCCGTTTCGCCTCCGCCGCCGACCGCGCCGCATTCGCCACGGGGCTGGCCGACGCCGTCACCGCGCTCGTCGCCCGCTACCACGACGACACCGCCCCCGGCGGCCGCACGCATCGCGTCGTGCTCGCCGTCCACCCGATCCCGCACGCCGAGGAGCCCCGCGATGGTCGACCGTGAGCTGCGCAAGGAGATCGAGCTCGACGCCACCCCGGAGCAGGTGTGGGAGGCCATCGCGACAGGCCCCGGCATCGCCACCTGGTTCGTCCCGCACCGCGTCGAGGAACGCGAGGGCGGCGCGACGTCGGCCGACTTCGGCGGCGGGTTCACCGACACCGGGCAGGTCACGGCCTGGGAGCCGGGACGCCGCTTCGTCTACGGCGCCGCGACCCCGCCCGAACAGGGCCGCCCCGACTACGCGTTCGAGTTCCTCGTCGAGGCACGCGACGGTGGCGCCACGGTGCTGCGGTTCGTGCAGAGCGGCTTCCTCGACGGAGCCGAGTGGGACGACGAGTACGGCAGCTACGACGCCGGCTGGGGGCTGTTCCTGTTCAACCTGCAGCAGTACTTCGCACACTTCGCCGGCCTGCCCGTCGCCAACGTGGTCACGATGGCATGGGCCGAGGGTGGCGCATCGACGCTGTGGCCCGTGCTGCACAAGGCCCTTGGCCTCGACGTCGCGCCGGCCGTCGGCGACACGGTCACCCTGCGCCCCGACGGAACGGCGCCGATCACGGGGGTCGTCGACGTCGTGACCGGCGAGTTCCTCGGTGTGCGCTCGGCGCGGGGGCTGCACCGGATCGGGGCGGAGGGCGAGTCGGGCTGCGGGGTCAGCGCCTACCACTACTTCTACGGCGACCCGGTCCCCGACGTCGAGGCGCTCACGGGCGCGTGGCAGTCCTGGCTGGAGTCGACGGTCCCGCTGAAGACGGCCTGACCACCCGCGGCAACCGTACGGTCGTGATCCGGCCCGTCGACAGCTGTGAGGTTGCGCGCGGCGGACCGGCCGCAACCCCACGGTCGCCGGACCCGCCCGACGGCAGCAGTGTGGTTGCGCGGTCAGCCCCTGCGGGCCATCTGCTCGAGGCGCTTGATGCGCTCCTCGATCGGCGGGTGCGTCGCGAACATCCGGGCCATGTGCTCGCCGGGGCGGAAGGGGCTGGCGATCATCAGGTGCGACTGCGAGACCAGCTGCGGGTCGGGCGGCAACGGGGCGAGCCGGGTGCCGCGCTGCAGCTTGCGCAGCGCCGACGCCAGTGCGAGCGGGTCGCCGGTCAGCTCGGCACCCGATGCGTCGGCCTGGTACTCGCGGCTGCGGCTCACCGCCGTCTGCACGACGGCGGCGGCGACCGGGCCGAGCAGGGCCAGCAGGATCGTCGTCAGGAACCCCGGGCGGTCCTCGTCGCCACCGCCGAAGAGGCCGGCGAACATCGCCATGTTGGCCAGGAAGCTCACCATCGACGCGAGCGCCCCGGCGACGCAGGAGATGAGGATGTCGCGGTTGTGGACGTGGGACAGCTCGTGGCCGAGCACCGCCCGCAGCTCGCGCTCGTCGAGCAGGTCGAGCAGGCCGGTCGTGGCGCAGACGGCGGCGTGGCGGGGGCTGCGGCCCGTCGCGAAGGCGTTGGGGGCGCGGGTGGGGCTGATGTAGAGCTGCGGCATGGGCTGGCGGGCGGCCCGGCTCAGTTCGCGCACGATCCGGTACATCGCGGGCGCCTCGGGCTCGGTGACGGGCCGGGCGTGCATGGCGCGCAACGAGAGCGTGGCCGAGTTGAAGTAGGCGTAGGCGTTCATCCCGAGGGCGACGAGCACGGCCACGACGAGACCGGTGCGCCCGAACAGCGATCCGACGAGCACGACGATCGCGCTCATCGCGCCGAGCAGCAGCGCGGTCTTCAGCCCGTTCATGTGCCTGTGCACGGGAGTTCCGTCCTTCCGGTGGCGCCGTGGCCCCCGGAGGATGAACGGTCGGGACGGGCGCGACGTTCCGCGACGATCAGGGACCCACCTCACGCAGCCCGGGCTCGGAGCGGGCGGCGGTGACCTCGTGGGGGCGGCCCGCCTCGAAGTGGGTGCGCGGCACGACGATGAAGAGTCCCTCGCCCTCGGCGGCGAGCGGGCCGTCGGGGCTGTCGAGGCGGCCCTCGCAGGAGAACCACAGCTTGCGGCCGTCGCGGGCGTCGACGCGGGAGCGCATGTGCAGCGTGGCGCCGACGGGGATGGGCTTGCGGTACTGCGTCGTCAGCGAGGCGGTGACGGCCGGCTCCTGGAAGAAGCTCTGCAGCGCACCCAGGATCTCGTCGAACGCGGCCGCGACGATGCCGCCGTGCGCGAGTCCCGGGGCGCCCTGGTGGGCCTCGGTGACCTCGAAGGCGCAGGTGAGGCTCAGGTCCTCGGCGGCGACGATGTCCAGGCGCAGACCGTCGACCTGGTGGCCGCACGCGAAGCAGAACTCGTGGTGCTCACCGAGGTGCTGGCCGGGGACGGGGGCGTCGGGATGCGCGACGGGGCGCGTGGTGGGAGTGGCGGTGGTCGCTTCGGGCACGGCCGACGGTAACCCGGGGGGCAGGATGGTGGCATGAGCGACGAAGCCCATGCCGAGGTGCGTACCGAGATCATCGACCGCGTCGCGGTGGTGACCCTGTCCAATCCGCAGCGGCGCAACGCCCTCAACCTGGACCTCTCCCGCAAGCTCGGCGATGCGGTGCGGGCCGCGGCGGCCGACGAGGGCGTCGGTGCGATCGTCGTCACCGGTGAGGCGCCGGCGTTCTGCGCGGGCGGGGACCTGGCCGAGCTCGCCGAGGCCGACCACGCGGTGTTGCGCGAGGTCTACTCGGGCTTCCTGGCCGTGGCGGAGTGCCCGCTGCCGACGCTGGCCGCGGTCAACGGGGCGGCCGTCGGCGCGGGGCTGAACCTCGCGCTGGCGTGCGACGTGCGCCTCGCCGGGCCGAGGGCGCGCTTCGACACCCGGTTCGCCCAGCTCGGCCTGCACCCGGGCGGTGGCTACACGTGGATGGTGCAGCGGGCGATCGGCGCGCAGGGCGCGGCCGCGATGACCCTGTTCTGCGACGTGCTCGACGCCGCGGAGGCGGAGCGTGTCGGGCTGGTGTGGCGTCGCTACGACTCCGACGAGGCGCTGCGCGCGGGTGCGCTCGAACTGGCCGGGCGTGCGGCGTCGGCCGACCGGGCGCTGATCGCGTCGACGAAGGCGACGATGCGGGTCACGAAGGACCTGACGCACGCGCAGGCCACCGAGGTCGAGGTCCGCGCGCAGGCCGTCACCGTTAATTCGGACGATTTCCGCAAACGCCTCGAAGATCTGCAGTCGAAGATCAGCAAGAGGTAGCACGGCGCTTCTGCTGTGACCTCCCCTCCATGGGGGGACATCGGGGGGAGAATCGAGCTAATCTCCGGTGACGGAATCCGGTTTACCCGAACCCCCAGGACTGACCTCGACATGACGACTGGCGACATCGACGTCGACGATCCCTCGCATCCCGGCGCCGGTCCCGCGCCCCTGACGCGCGACCGGGTGGTCATCCGGTTCGCCGGCGACTCGGGCGACGGGATGCAGCTCACCGGCGACAGGTTCACCTCCGAGACCGCGGCGTTCGGCAACGACCTGTCGACGCTGCCGAACTTCCCCGCCGAGATCCGGGCACCTGCCGGGACCCTGCCGGGTGTCTCGTCGTTCCAGCTGCACTTCGCGAACTACGACATCGTCACCCCGGGCGACCGGCCGGACGTGCTCGTCGCGATGAACCCGGCCGCGCTGAAGGCGAACATCGGCGACCTGCCTCCCGGCGGGATCCTGATCGTCAACACCGACGAGTTCAGCAAGCGGAACCTGACGAAGATCGGCTACGAGGCCGATCCGCTCGAGGACGGCTCGCTCGACCCCTACCAGGTGCATCCCGTCGCCATGGCGACGCTCACCCGGGGCGCGCTCGAGGAGACCGGGCTGTCGAAGAAGGACGCCGAGCGCGCGAAGAACATGTTCGCCCTCGGGCTGCTGTCGTGGATGTACCACCGGCCCAGCGAGGGCACCGAACGGTTCCTGCGGGAGAAGTTCGCCAAGCGCCCCGACCTGGCCGAGGCCAACATCCTCGCGTTCCGCGCCGGGCACGCCTACGGCGAGACCACCGAGTCGTTCGCGGTCACCTACGAGGTGGCGCCCGCGAAGCTGCAGCCCGGCACGTACCGCCAGATCACCGGCAACACCGCGCTCGCGTACGGGATCGTCGCCGCCGGGCAGGTCACCGGCCTGCCGGTGTTCCTCGGCTCCTACCCGATCACGCCGGCCTCGGACATCCTCCACGAGCTGTCCAAGCACAAGGCGTTCGGCGTGACGACGTTCCAGGCCGAGGACGAGATCTCCGGCATCGGCGCGGCACTGGGCGCGTCGTTCGGCGGCTCGCTCGGGGTGACGACGACGTCGGGCCCCGGGATCGCGCTCAAGTCCGAGACGATCGGTCTCGCGGTGACGCTGGAGCTGCCGCTGCTGATCGTCGACGTGCAGCGCGGCGGCCCGTCGACCGGGCTGCCCACCAAGACCGAGCAGGCCGACCTGTTGCAGGCCATGTTCGGCCGCAACGGCGAGGCGCCGCTGCCGATCATCGCCCCGCGCAGCCCGGGCGACTGTTTCGAGGCCGCGGTCGAGGCCGCGCGGATCGCCATCACCTACCGGACGCCGGTCATCCTGCTCTCCGACGGTGCGCTGGCCAACGGCTCCGAGCCGTGGAAGGTACCCGACGCGTCGGCGCTGGAGTCGGTCGAGCCGAACTTCGCGACCGAGCCCAACGCCCCTGACGGGTCCGACGAGTTCTGGCCCTACCTGCGCGACGCCGACACCCTGGCCCGCCCGTGGGCCGTGCCCGGCACGCCGGGGCTCGAGCACCGCATCGGTGGCCTGGAGAAGGCCGACGGCCGTGGCTCGATCTCCTACGAGCCCGACAACCACGACCGGATGGTCCGGCTGCGCGCCGAGAAGATCGGCGGCATCCGGGTTCCCGACGCGGAGGTCGACGACCCGTCCGGCGACGCGGACGTCCTCGTCGTCGGCTGGGGTTCGACGTACGGGCCGATCGTCGCCGCCGCGCGTCGTGTGCGGGGCATGGGTCACCGGGTCGCGACGCTGCACCTGCGCAACCTCAACCCGTTCCCGGCCAACCTCGGCGAGCTGCTGCGCTCGTACCGGACGGTGCTCGTGCCCGAGATGAACCTCGGCCAGCTCGTCATGCTGCTGCGCGCGCGCTACCTCGTCGACGCGCAGTCCTACACCAAGGTGTCGGGACTGCCGTTCAAGGCCGAGGAGCTCCAGAACGTCTTCCTCGGCTACCTCGACGGCAGCCATCCGTCGTCCAGTGAGCGCGGCTCCGCGCCGCAGGGAGTGGACGCATGACCGAGCAGACCTCGCCCGCCCTCGGCGCGCTCGTCGACCTGGGGCTGCCCGGTGTCGGCGGCCTCGACGGCGTGCCGCTCGCCGAGCAGGCCCAGTCCGCCAAGGACTTCACCTCCGACCAGGAGGTCCGGTGGTGCCCGGGCTGCGGCGACTACGCCGTGCTCGCCGCCGTCCGGTCCTTCCTGCCGACGCTGGGCATCAAGCGCGAGAACACCGTGTTCGTGTCGGGTATCGGCTGCTCGTCGCGCTTCCCGTACTACCTCAACACCTACGGGATGCACTCGATCCACGGCCGCGCCCCGACCATCGCGACGGGCCTGGCCATCACCCGGCCCGACCTGTCGGTGTGGGTCGTCACCGGCGACGGCGACGCGCTCTCCATCGGCGGCAACCACCTGATCCACGCGTTGCGGCGCAACGTGAACCTGAAGATCCTGCTGTTCAACAACCGGATCTACGGGCTCACCAAGGGCCAGTACTCGCCGACGTCGGAGCAGGGCAAGGTCACCAAGTCGACGCCGATGGGCTCCATCGACCACCCGTTCAACCCGGTGTCGATGGCGCTGGGCGCCGAGGCCACGTTCGTCGGGCGGGCCATCGACAGCGACCGCAAGAACCTCACCGCCGTCCTCGGTGCGGCCGCCGCGCACCGCGGCACCGCACTGGTGGAGATCCTGCAGGACTGCCCGATCTTCAACGACGGCAGTTTCGACGTGCTGCGCAAGGACGGCAAGGAGAACCGGATCGTCCCGCTCACCCACGGCGAGCCGATCCGTTTCGGTCCCGCGGCGGCGGACGGCCTGGGCAGCCACGCCGTCGTGGCCGACGGGCTGGCGCTCAAGGTCGTCGACGCGGCGTCGGTCGACCCGGCGCAGATCGTCGTGCACGACGCGGGCAGCCACGAGCTGGCGTTCGCGCTGTCGCGGCTGTCCGACCAGGACCTCACCCACACCGTCACCGGGATCTTCCGCGACACCACGCGGGCGACCTACGACGACGCCGCGCGGGCGCAGGTCGACCAGGCGAAGGCGGGCGGCACGCCCGACCTGCAGTCGTTGCTCAACGGCCGCGACACCTGGACCGTCGCGGGCTGAGCCGGGTCAGTCCTCCGGGGAGCCGTGCTGTGTGGGCACGGCCGGCTTCTCGGGGGGCTCGCGGCGCGGCTGCTCCGGTTCGGCGGGCGGCGGCGTGCCGACCCCCAGGCGTTCCAGAGCACTCGTCGCGTCCTCCGCCGTGCCCGGGCGCACCCCGGCCGGGCCGTTCCAGGCGTCGAGAGCGGCCAGCGCGGAGTTGAGGGAGCCGAGCGGCACACCGGGTGGTGGTGTCGGCGGCGGGGACCCGGGCGAGCGGACGTGGCGCGTCGGCTGCTGTGGCTGCATCCCGGCGGGCGGGGTGGGGTTCCACTGATGGTCGACCAGCGGTCGCCTGCGCGAGGCCCGGCGGGTCGGAACGACGAACGCCACCCATGTCACCGCCGCTCCCAGCAGGAACGCGACCAGGCACAGCAACCAGACCTGTCCGAACAGCCACGCCATCGGGTCACCTCCTGCTCAGAGCGACACCGTAGCGACCGCGGGGCTCTCGATCACCCCCGCCGGGCGTACCCGTCCACCACGACGCCCGATCGATACGCCGTGGGGGCCCGCGGGTCGTGCCCGCTGCCGCACAGCCGGTCGCCGGTGCCACCGCGCCGGGTCCTGGGCGGTGACGGTGATCCGGCCGGGCAGCGGCCCCGCGCCGCCCGGAGTTGCGGAGCGTGATCCCGCTGTGACACGGAGGTGGTGGGATGCGCCGGTGGCCTCACACGCGTCGCGCCCCTCACGGCTGCTGTCGGTGTGGCTGCCCGCGGCCGTCGTGGTCCCGGCCCTGCTCGCGGGGCTCGCGCTGCTGTGGCCGGCGCCCCGGATCGCCGACGACATCGCCACCCGCACCTCGGCAGCGCTCGCCGCGGCCGGTCTCGGCGGGGTCGGTGTCACCGTGTCCGGTCGCGATGTCGACCTCACCGGGGTCCCCGCCGACGCCCTGTCCCGGGTGCGCGAGGTCGCCGAGCAGGTGTCCGGCGTCCGGGCGGTGACGGCGACGGCCGGGTCGCCGACGACCCCGTCGGCCGGCTCCGACCTGGCCACGGTCCTCGCCGCCGCCGCACCCGTCACGTTCGCCGCCGACAGCGCCACACTGCAGGGCGCGCCCGCCGGGACCGTGACGCAGGTCGGACGGTGGCTCGCCGCCCACCCCGGGGCCCGGGTGCGGCTCACCGGGCACGCCGCCGACACCCCCGGCCCACCGTCGGTGGCCCAGGCGCTGTCCGAGGAACGCGCGCGGGCCGTCGGCGATGCGCTGCGCGCGGCCGGGGTGGACCCGTCGCGGATCGTCGTGGAGGGGCGGGGCAACGCCGATCCGCTGCCGACCGCCGCGTCGAGCCGACGCGTCGAGATCAGCGCGCAGTAGCCCGTAGCCCGCGCGCCCGTGCCACCGAGCGTGTCCTCGGCGCGTCGGATGCGCCCGCACGACACGTCCGCCGGACCGACCTGGCACGAACGTGTCGGCAGAGCCCCCCGTGCGCTCCCCTGACACGTCCGGGACCGGCCCCGACGCGCGGCCGCTGCCTCGGCGCCGACGCAAGCCGCCGGCAGCGGCCCCGGCCATGTCGCCGGCGTGCCGGCCGCGCTCGCGCGACACGGTCGCGGCGAGCCGCTCAGCCGGTGCGCTCGACGACGTACGCGGTGAGCGTCGACAGGGCCTGGGTGGCGGCGCAGTCGGGCAGGATCGCCAGCTGCGCGCGGGACTCCTCGGCGTAGTGGGCCAGCGTCGCCCGGGAGCGGTCGAGGCCGGGGCCGGTGCGCAGGAGGTCGAGCGCCTCCTCCACCTCGGCGTCGTCGCTGATCGGACGCGACAGCAGGTCCCGGAGCCGGTCGGCCCCCGGCTCCTGCAGCGCGTAGAGCATCGGCAGGGTCTGGACGCCCTCGCGCAGGTCGGTGCCCGGGGTCTTGCCCGAGTCGTCCGACGGCGACGCGATGTCGATGACGTCGTCGGAGATCTGGAACGCGGTGCCGATGGTGGCGCCGAAGCGGCGCAGCGACTCCGTCTGCTCGGGCGTGCAGCCCGAGAACATGCCGCCGTAGCGGCCGGAGGTCGCGATGAGCGAGCCCGTCTTCTCCGCCACCACCCGCAGGTAGTGCTCCACCGGGTCGTCCCCGGGGCCGGGACCGCGGGTCTCCCGCATCTGACCCGTGACCAGCTCGGCGAACGTCTCCGCGATGATGCGCACCGCGTCGGGCCCGAGGTCGGCCACGAGCCGCGACGCGTGCGCGAACAGGAAGTCGCCGGTGAGGATGGCCACGGTGTTGTCCCACCGCGAGTTGGCGCTCTCGGCCCCGCGACGCATCGTCGCGGAGTCCATGACGTCGTCGTGGTAGAGCGTCGCCAGGTGCACGAGCTCGACGACGGCCGCGGCCGTGACCACCTCGTCGCTGTCGGAGCGTGGCCCCACCTGCGCCGAGAGCAGCGTGAACAGCGGTCGGAACCGCTTGCCACCTGCGTCGATCAGGTGCAGCGACGTCTCCGCGACGAAGTGGTACTCGGCCTGCACCTCGCGGTGCAGAAGGTCCTCGACCCGCTTGAGGCCGTCGGTCGTGACGGCGGCCAGTACCGGGTCGCCGACCTCGACTCCCGCGACGATGTGCGTCTCCACCCCTCCAGCCTACGAACTCACCCGGAGAAGGGGCCGCCGGAGGCCATACCCAGCGCCAGCGACGGCACGATGCCGAGCAGGAGCGTGACCAGGACACCCAGGGTGATGGCGGCTGTGGTGAAGGCGCCGGGGACGGTGACGGTGGGTCCGTCGGGTGCCGGCTCGTTGAAATACATGAGCACGATCACCCGCAGGTAGAAGAACGCCGCCACCGCGCTGGCCACGAGGGCGATGATCACCAGCGGGGCCATGCCGTCGTCCAGCGCCGCCGCGAAGACGGCGAACTTGGCCGTGAACCCGCTCGTGAGCGGGATGCCCGCCAACGCCAGGAGCAGGAACGTCATGACCCCCGCGAGCAGCGGGGATCTCTTTGCGAGACCCGCCCATTGGGACAGGTGCGAGGCCTCCCCGTCGGAGTCGCGGACCAGGGAGATGACGCCGAACACCGCGAGCGTGGTGAAGCCGTAGGCCAGCAGGTAGAAGAGCGTGCCGGACACGCCCTGCTCGGTGATCGACATCGAGCCCAGGAGCAGGAACCCGGCGTGCGCGATCGACGAGTAGGCGATCATGCGCTTGATGTCGGTCTGGGTCAGACCGAGCACGGCGCCGATGACCATCGAGACGATCGCGACGGCCCACAGCACACCGCGCCACTCCCAGCGGGTGGTGTCGAACGCCACGAAGAGCACCCGCGAGATGGCCCCGAACGCGGCGACCTTGGTGCAGGCCGCCATGAACGCCGTGACCGGTGTGGGCGCACCCTGGTAGACGTCGGGCGTCCACGTGTGGAACGGGCCCACGGAGCCCTTGAACAGCAGCCCCACGACCAGCAGCGCGAGCCCGCCGAACAGCAGCGCGTCGGAGCGGTCCGAGCCGGCCGCGGCGTCGGCGATGGCCGACAGCTTCACCGAGCCCGCGTAGCCGTAGAGCAGCGCGAGACCGTAGAGGAAGAACGCCGAGGCGAACGCGCCGAGCAGGAAGTACTTGACGGCCGCCTCCTGCGAGAGGAGGCGGCGCCTGCGGGCGAGCCCGCACATCAGGTACAGGGGCAGGGACAGCACCTCGAGGGCGATGAACATCGTCAGCAGGTCGTTCGCCGAGACGAAGACCATCATGCCGCCGAGCGCGAACAGTGCGAACGGGAAGACCTCGGTCTGCATCGTCGGCGCGGAGCCGGGCTCGCCGTAGTCGCGGTCGACGTCTGCGCCGTCACCGGAACCGGTGCCGGTGCTGCCGCCACCCCCGGCCGCGGCCGCACGCGAGGCCGACGACGGGATGAACGCCCCGCCCGGCTCGACGGAGCGGTCGGCGATCAGCAGGATGCTGCCCAGGCCCAGGAGCAGCAGCGTGCCCCACAGGAACAGCGTCGGGTTGTCTACGGACAGCGCGTCGCCCAGGGTCGTGACGCCGGCGGGGCTGCCGCCGGCGTAGACGCCGAGGGTGACGCCGGCGGCCGCGAGCACGACGAGGCTGAGCGCGACCTGGACGGGCCAGCGCTGGTGCCGCGGGAGGAACGCCTCCACGAGCACCGCGATGCATGCGCCGCCCAGCACGATCAGCACGGGCGCGATGGCGCCGTAGGCGATCTGCGGCGCGGTGATCGCGTCGGCGGGCGCCTGCGCGAGAAGAACCGGGGTCACCGGGACACCCCTCCCACCGGGTCGGTGAGTCCGACCTCGGTCATCGTGGCGGCTGCCGTCGGGTTGATCACGTCGAGCACCGGGCCGGGGAAGAACCCGAGCACCAGGATCAGCACGATCAGCGGCGTCAGGACGCCGATCTCCCGCTTGGACAGGTCGGGGAATCCGGTCGCGCCGCGCTCGGCGGCCACGGCCGGGTCGATCATGGTGCCCGGTCCGTCGCCACGCCCGCCGCCGAGGGCGGCGAGCACGGCCGAACCGCGCAGCGGGCCCTGCATGGTGCGCTGGTACATCCAGAGTACGTAGAGCGCGGCGAGGATGATGCCAACGGTCGCCAGGATCGAGAACACCGGCTGGCGCGGGAACGAGCCCAGCAGCACGAGGAACTCGCTGACGAACGAGTTGGTACCCGGCAGCGCCAGCGACGACAGGCCGGCGACGAGGAACGCTCCCGCCAGCAGCGGGGCCACCTTGTGGACGCCGCCGTAGTCGCCGACGAGCCGCGACCCGCCGCGGGCGATGACGAGCCCGACGACGAGGAACAGCATGCCCGTCGAGACGCCGTGGTTGACCATGTAGAGCACCGAGCCGCTGAACGCCTGCGTGGAGAAGGCGAAGATGCCCAGCGCGATGAAACCGAAGTGCGCGATCGAGGTGTAGGCCACGAAGCGCTTCATGTCGGTCTGCCCGACGGCCAGCAGGCCGCCGTAGAGGATGCCGATGATCGCGAGGGTGAGCACGAGCGGCGCGAGCTTCTGCGAGGCCAGCGGGAACAGCGGCAGGCAGTAGCGCAGGAAGCCGAAGGTGCCGACCTTGTCGAGGATGCCGACGAGCAGCACACCGGCCCCGACGGGGGCCTCGGCACCGGCGTCGGGCAGCCAGGTGTGGAACGGCACCAGCGGCGCCTTGATCGCGAACGCGACGAAGAAGCCGAGGAACAACCAGATCTGGGTGCTCTCGGGCAGCGACGCCGCCATCTTCTGCAGCTCGACCCAGGTGAACGTGCCCTGGCCCAGCTCGCGGCCGCTGACCACGAACAGGCCGATCACCGAGGCGAGCATGATCAGGCCGCCGAGCAGCGAGTACAGGAAGAACTTCACCGCGGCGTACTGCCTGCGCGGGCCGCCGAAGCGCCCGATCAGGAAGTACATCGGGATGAGCATCGCCTCGAAGAAGACGTAGAACAGGAAGACGTCGGTGGCGGCGAAGACACCGACGAGCAGGCCCTCGGTGGCGAGGATCAGCGCGTAGAACCCGGACTGGGTGCGTCCCTCGGGCAGCTTCTCCGCCCACGAGAACGCCATGACGATCGGCACGAGGACCGCGGTGATGGCGAGCATGACCAGCGCGAACCCGTCGATGCCCAGCGCGAAGCGGGTGCCGAAGGCCGGGATCCAGTCGACGGCGAACTCGAGCTGGAACCGGGCGCCGTTCTGGGCGGCCGGGACCGAGTAGGCGAGCCAGGTGATGACGACGAGCGCGAGCTCGACGACCGACACCGCGACGGCCACCCACTTGGCGGTGGTCTGCTCCTTGATCGGGGCGACCAGCGCCGCGCCGACCAGCGGGACGAGCAGCAGGACCAGCAGAAGCACGGACGTTCCTCCGGTCATACGAACCTCACCGCCAGCAGCGCGGCGATGACGAGGACCGACCCGCCGAGCATGCTCAGCGCGTAGGACCTGACGAACCCGGTCTGCAGCCTGCGCAGCCGGCCGGACGAGCCGCCGAGCGTTGCGGCCGTGCCGTTGACCAGCCCGTCGACGCCCTTGTTGTCGATGAAGACGAGCGCCCTCGTGAGCCAGACGCCGGGGCGCGCGATGAGCGCCTCGTTGATGGCGTTGGCGTAGAGGTCCTTGCGGGCCGCCCGGACGGGGATCGACACCGGCTCGGGACGCTCGACCGGGGTGGGCCGGCGACCGACGAACAGGTACGCCAGCACGACGCCGAGGGCCGAGAGGCCCAGGACGAGCCACGGGACGACGGAGTGCGGCAGCGCCCCGCCCTCGAGCTCCTCCAGCTCACCGAGCGTCGGCGAGAGCCACTCGGCGAGCCGGTGGCCCTGCGTGAGCAGGAAGCCGGCGAAGACCGAACCGAAGGCCAGCACGATCATCGGGGCCGTCATGGCCACGCCGGACTCGTGCGGGTGGTAGTCGTGGCCGTCGGGGGCCTTGATGGTCTTCCAGCGCTTCTCGCCGAAGAACGTCATGATCATCAGCCGCGTCATGTAGAACGCGGTGAGACCGGCGGCGATCGCGGCGACGAGCCCGAACACCCAGCCCTGCCAGCCCGGCTGGGCGAAGGCCGCCTCGATGATCGCGTCCTTGGTGAAGTACCCGGACAGGAACGGGAAGCCGATCAGGGCCAGGTAGCCCAGGCCGAACGTCACGAACGTGATCGGCATGTGCCGGGCGAGCCCGCCGTAGTGGCGCATGTCGACGTCGTCGTTCATGGCGTGCATGACCGAACCGGCGCCGAGGAACAGCCCGGCCTTGAAGAAGCCGTGCGCCAGCAGGTGCGCGATGCCCAGCGCGTAGCCGACGGGCCCCAGCCCGACGGCCAGGATCATGTAGCCGATCTGGCTGACCGTGGAGTACGCGAGCACCTTCTTGATGTCGTCGTACGCGCAGCCGATGATCGCACCGATCAGCAGTGTGATCGTGCCGATGAGGGCGACCACGAGCCTGCCGTCGGCCGAGAGGTTGTAGATGGGGTTGGCGCGGGCGATGAGGTACACGCCCGCGGTGACCATCGTCGCCGCGTGGATGAGGGCCGAGACCGGTGTCGGGCCCTCCATCGCGTCCGGGAGCCAGGCCTGCAGCGGGAACTGGCCGGACTTGCCGCAGGCGCCCAGCAACAGCAGGATCGTGATCGCGAGCGTCGTGCCCGGCGGCACCTCGCCGATGCGGGCGAACACCTCGGTGTACTGCGTCGTGCCCAGCTCGAGCCACAGCAGGAAGATCGCCAGGGCGAGCCCGACGTCGCCGACGCGGTTCATCAGGAACGCCTTCTTCGCGGCGGTCGCCGCGGACGGTCGGTCCTGGTAGAAGCCGATCAGCAGGTACGACGCCAGCCCGACGCCCTCCCAGCCGAGGTAGAGCATCACGAAGTTGTTGCCCAGGACCAGCACCAGCATGGCCGCGACGAACAGGTTGAGCTGCGCGAAGAAGCGCCGCCGCCCGGGGTCGTGGCTCATGTAGCCGGTCGAGTAGATGTGGATCAGCGAGCCGACGCCGGTGATCAGCAGCACGAACGTCAGCGACAGCGGGTCGAGCCGCAGACCGAAGTCGATGTGCAGCCCACCGACGGAGATCCAGTCGTAGACCGACACCTCGCGCGTGCGCTGCGCCGGGTCGAGCCCGATCGTGTCGAGGAAGATCAGCAGGCCGATGACGAACGAGGCGACGACCGTCGCGACGCCCAGCCAGTGGCCCCAGCGGTCGCTGCGCCGTCCGGAGACGAACAGGAACAGCGCGCCGAGGGCCGGCAGTACCACGAGCAGCCACGCGAGCGATGCGACACCGCTCGCAGCCGCCACTTGCCCCGCTTCGGGGAGCTGGGTAGGCACGGGGAGCTCCTAGTACTTGAGCAGGTTGGCGTCGTCCACCGAGGCGGACCGGCGCGTGCGGAAGATCGACATGATGATGGCGAGCCCGACGACGACCTCCGCCGCGGCGACGACCATGACGAAGAACGCCATGATCTGGCCGTTGAGGGCACCGTTGATGCGCGAGAACGTCACCAGCGTCAGGTTCACCGAGTTGAGCATCAGCTCGATGCACATGAACACGACGATCGCGTTGCGGCGCACCAGGACGCCGACGGCGCCGATGGCGAACAGCAGCGCCGAGAGCAGCAGGTAGTACGTCGGGGTCATCGGTCACCGTCCTGGGAGGACCCGCCGGTGAGGGAACGCGGGTCGGCCGGCGGCTGCTCGATCTCCGTGACCGGGGTCGACTCGATGATGTCCGAGAGCGACTCCGGCGCGATCGAGCCGTCGGGGAGCAGGGCGGGCACCGCGACGGAGTTGGCCGTCGCGAACACGCCCGGGCCGGGCAGCGGGGAGATGCGGGCGTGGCGCCCGGTGAGGCGGGCCAGCACGGTGACGCGCTGGCCGGGCTTGTCGTGCGACTTCGACTGCGCGTGCGCCAGGACCATCGCGCCCAGGGCCGCCGTGATCAGCAGCGCCGAGGTGAGCTCGAACGCCAGCAGGTAGTCGGTGAAGATCAGCCGGCCGATTCCGTGGAGGTTCTGCGTGGAACCGGCGCCGCCCGCGCCGAGGCCCACCGGGGTGACCTCGACCAGGGAGCGGGAGATGGCCGCGACGAGCAGCACCGCGAGGCCCAGGCCCAGTACGAGGGCCGCGAGCCGTTGTCCGCGCAGGACCTCGACCACCGAGTCGGAGCTGTCCCTGCCGACGAGCATCAGCACGAACAGGAACAGCATCATCACGGCGCCGGTGTAGACGATGATCTGCACGAGGCCGAGGAACGGCGCCTGCTGGACCATGTAGAGGATGCCCAGGTTGAGCATCGTCATGACCAGGAACAGCGCCGAGTGCACGGCGTTGCGGGCCAGGACCATGCCGAGCGCCCCGCCGAGGGCGATGGGACCCAGGATCCAGAAGGCGATCGACTCGCCGAGCGTCATCGGCCCGCCGGTGTCGGCCGCGGCCTGCGCGAGGGTCGTGATCATCGGACCTGCTCCCCGACGGCGTCGCCGGTGCCCTGCTCGCCGGCGGCGGAAGCGCGGGCGAGGGTCGGGCCCTGGACGTAGTAGTCCTGCTCGTTCTCACCCAGGCGCATGGGGTGCGGCGGCTGCTCCATACCCGGCAGCAGCGGCGCGAGCAGCTGCTCCTTGGTGTAGATCAGGTCCTGCCGGTTGTCGTCGGCCATCTCGTAGAAGTTGGTCATCGTGAGCGACCGGGTGGGGCACGCCTCGATGCACAACCCGCAGCCGATGCAGCGCAGGTAGTTGATCTGGTAGTCGTGGCCGTAGCGCTCACCCGGGGAGTACCGCGCCTCCTCGGTGTTGTCACCGCCCTCGACGAAGATCGCGTCGGCGGGACAGGCCCACGCGCACAGCTCGCAGCCGACGCACTTCTCCAGCCCGTCCGGGTGCCGGTTGAGCTGGTGGCGGCCGTGGTAGCGCGGCGCGGCCGGCGGGAAGTCCTCCGGGTACTCCTCGGTGACGACCTTCTTGAACATCGTCGAGAAGGTGACGCCGAAGCCCTTGAAGAAGTTGACGAACTCGGACATCTACTCGCTCTCCTTCCCGGAGTCGCCGGAGCCGACCGCGGCCGGCTCCTTGCCGGACGAGCCGGCGACCCTGCGGGTGCGGGCGCGTGGTGGCGTCGGCACCGTGAGGTCGAGCGGCGGGACTGGGTAGTCGGAGCCCAGCTCGATCGGCAGGGGCTCGGTGCGTCGCCGGTCGGGGACCAGGAACGCGACGATGAGGATGACGGCGAGCACGATGCCGCCGGCCACCAGCAGCGTCGTGATGTCACCGGACTCGCTGTTGCGCCAGGCGCGAACCGCGAAGATCAGCAGGATCCAGAGCATGCTGATCGGGACGAGGACCTTCCAGCCCAGCCGCATGAACTGGTCGTAGCGGAAGCGGGGAAGCGTCCCGCGCAGCCAGATGAAGAGGAACAGGAAGATCATCGTCTTCAGGATGAAGGCGAGGAACTGGAACCAGCCGTTGTCGAAGCCGGACCACAGGTGGCCCAGCCACGGGATCTGGCCCCCGCCCAGGAACAGGGCCGTGGCCATCGCCGAGACGGTCACCATGTTCACGTACTCGGCGAGGAAGAACAGCGCGAACTTCAGCGACGTGTACTCGGTGTGGAAGCCACCGACCAGCTCCGACTCGGCCTCGGGGAGGTCGAACGGTGCGCGGTTGGTCTCGCCGACCATCGCGATGACGAACACCACGAAGCTCGGCAGCAGCAGCCACACGTACCAGCCGGTGCCCTGCGAGGCGACGACGTCGGCGGTGGACATCGAGCCGGTGTAGAGGATGACGGCGACGATCGACAGGCCGAGCGCGATCTCGTACGAGATGACCTGCGCGGCCGAGCGCAGCGCGCCGAGCAGCGAGTACGGCGAGCCGGAGGCCCAGCCGCCGAGCACGATGCCGTAGACGCCGATCGACGAGCAGGCCAGCACCAGCAGGACGCCGACCGGGAGGTCGACCAGCTGCAGCACGGTGCGCTCGCCGAACATCGACACCTCGCCGCCGAACGGGATGACCGAGAAGGCGACGAAGGCCGGGATGCAGGAGATCACCGGCGCGATGAAGTACACCCGCTTGTCGGCGAGCGTCGGCATGATGTCTTCCTTGAAGGCCAGCTTCAGCCCGTCCGCGAGGGACTGCAGCCAGCCTCCGGGACCCACCCGGTTCGGGCCGGGACGCTGCTGCATCCGGCCGACGACCTTGCGCTCGGCGTTGATCATGAGGAGCGTCAGGACGACACCGAGCGCGAAGAGCCCGACGACCTTGATGAGGATGATCCAGATCGGGTCGTCGGCCAGCAGCTGCTGGGTCTGGTTCACGCCGCACCTCCGTCAAGGTTGCCGGCGCCGGTGACGCCGACCAGGTCGCCGTGGCCCGCACCCAGCGCCGTGCGGACACCGTCGGCGCCCACCGGGTTGGCCGGCAGCCACACCACGCCGTCGGGCAGGTCGGCGAGCGCCACCGGGGCCGTCACCGCGCCGCGTGCCGTGCGCACCGTCGCGTCCACCCCCTCGGTCAGGCCGAGCCGCTCCGCCGTCGCCGCGTTGACCCGCAGCACCGCGGTGCGGGCCGTGCCCACCAGGTGCGGCTCGTCGACCGACAGCGAGCCGCTGCCGACCAGCTGCCGCCACGTCGCGAGCACCGCCTGCCCGTAACCGGGCGCCACCGCGTCGGCCGCGCCGATCGTGGGCGCCGTGCCCGACACCGCGACCGACCCGAGCCGGGCCAGGTCGCCCGCCGAGGCGGCCGGGGTCTGGGTGAACAGGTCGACGTCCATCTCGACCGCCAGCGTGTCGAGCACGCGGCAGTCGGGCAGGACCCCGGACGCGTCCAGGACGACGCCGAACTCGCGGCGGCGGCCCTCCCAGTTGACGTAGGAGCCGGAGCGCTGCGCGTCGGGGGCCACCGGGAGCACGACGTCGGCCCGCTCGGTGACCGCCGAGGCGTGCATCTCCAGGCTGACCACGAACCCGACTTTCGACAGCGCCTCGAGGGCCCCGGCGGGGTCGGACATGTCGTGCGGATCGACACCGCCGACGACCAGGGCCGACAGCACGCCGTCGGCGGCCGCGGCGAGGATCTCGTCGGCGTCGCGGCCCGGGGTGTCCGGCAGCGCACCCGCGGCCAGGCCCCAGGCCTGCTCGACCTCGGCGCGCGCGGCGGCGTCGGCGACGCGGCGGCCACCGGGCAGCAGCGACGGGACCGCGCCGGCATCCAGCGCACCGCGGTCGCCCGCACGGCGCGGGACCCAGCCGATCTTCGCGCCGGTGCGGGTGGCCAGCGCCGCGACGGCCGAGTAGAGGCCGGAGACCTCCGCGGCCCGGTCGCCGACCAGGATCACCGCGCCCGGGGCGCTCAGGGCGTCGACGAGCTCGCCACCTGCGGTCGCGAGCTCGTTGAGGACCGCGGCCTCCCCGCCGGGAACCGACGGGATGAGCGTCGCGTTGGTCTTGTGAACACCGGGGGTGCTCCACTGACCGAGCTGGAAGACGCGCTGACCCTTCTTGAGGACGGCCTTGCGCATCCGGAGGAAGACGATGCCCGCCTCCTCCTCGGGGTCCAGCCCGACCGTGAGGACGGACGGCGCGGCCTCGACCGCACCGAACGTCACGCCCGTGTCCGGTGTGGTCCCGACGACGCCCGAGGCGAGGAACTCCAGCTCCTCGGCGCTGTGCGGGCGGGCACGGAAGTCGACGTCGTTGGTGTGCGCGGCGACGCGGGCGAACTTCGCGTAGGCGTAGGCGTCCTCGACGGTCAGCCTGCCGCCGGGGAGCACCCCGATGCCGCCCTGCGCCCGTGCCGCGAGCAGTCCCTCGGCCGCGACGCGCAGCGCGTCGGTCCAGGAGGCCTCGGTCAGCACCCCGTCGACCCGGACCATCGGCCTGGTGATGCGCCCGGCCGAGGTGAGGTAGCGGAACGCGAAGCGGGTCTTGTCGTCGATCCACTCCTCGTTGACGTCCGGGTCGTTGCCGGCGAGGCGGCGCAGCACGGTGCCGCGGCGGGCGTCGATGCGGATCGCCGCGCCCGACGAGTCGTGCTCGGTGACCCCGGGCGTCGACACCAGGTCGAACGGGCGGGAGCGGAACCGGTAGGCGGCGCTGGTGAGCGCGCCGACCGGGCAGATCTGGATGGTGTTGCCGGAGAAGTAGGACTGGAACGGCTTGTCCTGCGCGACACCGACCTGCTGCTGCGCGCCGCGCTCGAGGAGCTCGATGAACGGGTCGCCCGCGATCTGCTCGGAGAAGCGGGTGCAGCGCTGGCACAGGACGCAGCGCTCCCGGTCGAGCAGCACCTGCGTCGAGATGGGCAGCGGCTTGGGGAACGTCCGCTTGACGTCGACGAACCGGGAGTCGCTGCGCCCCGACGTCATCGCCTGGTTCTGCAGGGGGCACTCGCCACCCTTGTCGCAGATCGGGCAGTCGAGCGGGTGGTTGATCAGCAGCAGCTCCATGACGCCCTGCTGGGCCTTGTCGGCCACCGGCGACGTGTGCTGGGTCTTGACGACCATCCCGTCGGCCACCGTCATGGTGCAGCTGGCCTGCGGCTTGGGCATCGGCCGGCCGCCCATCTCCACCTCGACCAGGCACTGGCGGCAGGCGCCCGCCGGGTCGAGCAGGGGGTGGTCGCAGAACCGGGGGACGATGATGCCGAGCCGCTCGCACGTGCGGATGAGCAGCTCGCCCTGCGGGGCGTCGACCTCGACACCGTCGATCGTCAGCCGTACGTGGCCCTCGGGGACGGGCCTGCTCGTCGTGCCGTCGGGGGCCTTCTCGGGAGAGAGGGTCACGCGCTCGCTCCAGTCATCTGGGCCAGCTGATCCGGTCGCGCGACCGCCGGCTGTTCGGCGATCAGGTCGAGGAACTCCTGGCGGAAGTACTTGATCGCGCTGGTGATCGGGCTGGTCGCACCGTCGCCGAGTGCGCAGAAGGAGCGGCCGAGGATGTTGTCGCAGATGTCGAGCATCGTCTCGACGTCCTCGACGGTGCCCTGGCCGTGCACCATGCGTTCGAGGATCTGGACGAGCCAGTAGGTCCCTTCCCGGCACGGCGTGCACTTGCCGCAGCTCTCGTGCTTGTAGAACTCGGTCCACTTCATGACCGCCCACGGGACCGAGACGGTCTCGTTGAAGATCTGCACGGCCGTGGTGCCGAGCATGGACCCGGCCGCGGCCGCGCCCTCGAAGTCCAGGGGCACGTCCAGGTGCTCCGCGGTGAACAGCGGCGTCGACGACCCGCCCGGGGTCCAGAACTTCAGCGGGATGCCGTCCTTCATGCCGCCGGCCATCTCCAGCAGCTCCCGCAGCGTCACACCCAGCGGGGCCTCGTACTGGCCGGGGCGCTCCACGTGCCCGGACAGCGAGTAGATCTTCGGGCCGGGGCTGCGCTCGGTGCCCATCGACCGGAACCAGCCGCTGCCGCCCGAGACGATGTCGGGGACCGACGCGATCGTCTCCACGTTGTTGACGACGGTCGGCGAGGCGTAAAGCCCCGACGTCGCCGGGAACGGCGGCTTGAGCCGCGGCTGGCCACGACGGCCCTCCAGCGAGTCGAGCAGCGCCGTCTCCTCGCCGCAGATGTAGGCGCCCGCGCCGGCGTGGACGACGATGTCGAGGGCGAACCCGCTGCCCAGGATGTCGGTGCCCAGGTAGCCCTTGGCGTAGGCCTCCGCGACGGCCTGGCGCAGCCGGCGGATGCAGTGCAGCGCCTCACCGCGCACGTAGATCGCGCAGAAGTTCGCGCGGATCGCGTAGCTGGTGATGATGCAACCCTCGATCAACGAGTGCGGGTCGGCCATCATCGTCGGGATGTCCTTGCAGGTACCGGGCTCGCCCTCGTCGGCGTTGATCACCAGGTACTTCGGCTTGGCACCGGGGCCGGTGGAGCCCTGCGGGATGAACGACCACTTCATGCCCGTCGGGAACCCGGCACCGCCGCGGCCACGCAGACCGGAGTCCTTCACCAGCGTGATCAGCTGGTCGGGCTGGGCGGCCAGTGCGGTCCGCAGCGCCGTGTAGCCGTCGGTGCGCTCGTAGGTGTCGATCGACCACGACCGGTCGAGCTGCCAGCGGCGCGTGAGCACCGGGGTCAGCGGGTCGGTACGCGGCTCTGTGGGCTCGGTCATCACTTCGCCTCCGGAAGCGGCGGCAGCGCGGGGTGCTCGGCGGGCCGGGCGGGGGCCGCCCAGCCGCGCTCGGCGGCCAGGACGGCGCCCCGGACGGTCTCGGACGCGATCGACGGGCCCTCAGCGGCCGCGGCCAGGTCGGGATGGAACCCGGCCAGCTCGAGCTCGACGGTGCGCAGGTCGGTCAGCGGGGCGCCCCGCGTCGGGTGCGGCTTCTCGCCGCGCCGCAGCGCGTCGACCAGCTCCTCGGCCGACTCGACGGACTGGTTGTCGAAGTACTCGTAGTTGACCTGGATGACCGGCGCGAGGTCGCACGCCGCCAGGCACTCCGCGTGCTCCAGGGTGATCGAGCCGGGCGATCCGGGCTCGCCCGCGGTCTCCTCGTGGCCCAGCGGGCGGCCCTCGCTGCCCAGGCGCTCCTGCAGCCGGGCGTAGATGGCGTCGCCACCCATCGCAGCACACAGGGTGTTGGTACAGACGCTGACCAGGTGCTCACCGCACGGGTTGCGCTTGTACATCGTGTAGAAGGTCGCGACGGCGGAGACCTCGGCCGTCGTGATCTCCAGCATCTCCGCGCAGAACCGGATGCCGGCCTGGCTCACGTGGTTCTCCACCGACTGCACCAGGTGCAGCATCGGCAGCAGCGCCGACCGCGACTGCGGGTAGCGGGCGATGATCTCCTTCGCCTGCTGCCGCGTCACCTCGCCGAACGCGGGGGACGCGATCGGTCCCTCGACGGCCTCCGGGCTCCAGACCACCTCGTCGGGCCCGGTCACCTCACGGGCGTTCATCTCCGGGTTCCCCTCGGGCAACGTCATCGCACGACCTCGCTTCGCTCGGTCGACGACGACTCCACGCGCGGTGACACTGATTCGCTCGCGAGCTCGCTCATCGGTCCACACCCCCCATCACCGGGTCGATCGACGCGACGGCTGCGATGACGTCGGCGACCATGCCGCCCTCGCTCATGGCGGGCATGGTCTGCAGGTTCACGAAGCTGGGCTCGCGCATGTGCACGCGCACCGGCCGGGTGCCGCCGTCGGACACCAGGTGCACGCCGAGCTCGCCGCGCGGCGACTCGACGCAGGAGTAGACCTGCCCGGCCGGGACGTGGAAGCCCTCGGTGACCAGCTTGAAGTGGTGGATCAGCGACTCCATCGACTGACCCATGATCTTGCGGACGTGCTCGAGCGTGTTGCCCATGCCGTCGGACCCGATGGACAGCTGCGCGGGCCAGGCGATCTTGCGGTCCTCGACCATCACCGGGCCGGGCGCGAGCCGGTCGGCCGCCTGCTTGATGATCTTGAGCGACTCGTGGATCTCCGCGACCCGCACCAGGTAGCGGGAGTAGCAGTCGGCACCCGTCTCGACGGGGACGTCGAAGTCGTAGGTCTCGTAGCCCCAGTAGGGCTCCACCTTGCGCTGGTCCCACGCCAGGCCGGCCGACCGCAGGATCGGGCCGGTCGCGCCGAGCGCGAGGCAGCCGTCGATGGGCAGGTAGCCGACACCCTCGAGGCGCTGCTTCCAGATGGGCTGGCCGGTGAGGAGCTTGTCGTAGTCGCCGAGGCGCTCGTCGAAGACCTTGAGGAACTCGTCGATCTTCTCCCGCCAGTCGACCGGCAGGTCCTGCGCCAGCCCGCCGGGGCGGAAGAACGCGTGGTTCATGCGCAGCCCGGTCAGGTACTCCAGCAGGTGGAGGACCTCCTCGCGCTCACGGAAACCGGCCGTCATGCCGGTCAGCGCGCCCAGCTCCATGCCGCCGGTGGCCAGGCACACCAGGTGCGAGCCGATCCGGTTGATCTCCATGAGCATCACGCGGATGACCTGCGCGCGCTCCGGGACCTCGACGCCGAGCAGCTTCTCGACGCCCATCACGTAGGCGGCCTCGTTGAACAGCGGGGCCAGGTAGTCGGCGCGGGTCACGAACGTGACGCCCTGCGTCCACGTCCGGTACTCGCAGTTCTTCTCGATACCGGTGTGCAGGTAGCCGATCACCGAACGGGCCTGCGTGACCGTCTCGCCCTCGAGCTCGAGCACCAGCCGGAGCACACCGTGCGTCGACGGGTGCTGCGGACCCATGTTGATCACGATGCGGTCGTCGTGCTCGGAGTCGGCGACCGCGTCCCAGTCGCCGCCGGTGACCGTGTAGACGGTGCCCTCGGTGGTCTCGCGCTCCGGGGCGTAGAGGTCGGTCTCGGGGGTCGTCACGAGTAGGCCCTCCGCTCATCGGGCGGCGGGATCTCCGCACCCTTGTACTCCACCGGGATTCCGCCGAGGGGGTAGTCCTTGCGCTGGGGGTGGCCGTCCCAGTCGTCCGGCATGAGGATCCGGGTCAGCGCGGGATGGCCGTCGAAGACGATCCCGAACATGTCCCAGGTCTCGCGCTCGTGCCAGTCGGCCGTCGGGTAGACCTCGACGACGCTGGGCAGGTGCGGGTTGGTCTCGCCGCCGTCCCAGTCGAGGGCGACCTCGAGCCGGATGCGCTTGCGGTAGGTCATCGACAGCAGGTGGTAGACGACGTGCATCCGCTGCGGCACATCGACGCCGTAGTCGACCGCCGACACCGCCGAGCACAGCTCGAAGCGCAGCGACGCGTCGTCGCGCAGCGTCCGGCAGACGTTCAGGATCTCGTCGGCCGCGATGTAGAGCGTGATCTCGCCGCGGTCGATCGTGACCTGCTGGATCGCACCGCGGGTGCCGCGCTCGTCGAGGGCCGCGACGAGGTCGTCGACGAGGTCGTCGAACCAGCCGCCGTAGGGCCGCTCCGCCGGTACCGGGACGTACGCGGGCAGCCGCAGACCGCTGAAGCCCGACGTGTCGCCGCTGCCGCGGACACCGAACATGCCTTCGCGCGCACGGCCCGCGGGCGCCGGGCGGGTGCCGCCCTCGACGGCCTGGTCGCCCAGGCCCGCCAGCTCACCCTCGCCGTGCTCCGGTGCGGCCCCGCCGTCGGCGGTGTGCGTCTCGTCGTCGGGGCCGCTGCGCTGCGCCGACGACTGCTCGCCGCCGGTCGGTTCCGCACCGGCCCTGTCGTCCTTGGAGGTGCCGGCGGTTCCGCCGGGACCCGTGCGTTCGGTCATCGCCGGCTCACTTCTTCTTCGTCGCGTACTTGATCGACGACGGGATCATCGGGGTCTTGTACCCGCTGGCGGCCAGCTCTGCGGCCCGCTTCGGGCCGAGGGGCTCGTCCATGATCTTGGCGTGGATCTTGAGGATCGCGTCGATCAGCATCTCCGGCCGCGGAGGGCAGCCCGGCAGGTACATGTCGACGGGCACGACGTGGTCGACGCCCTGCACGATCGCGTAGTTGTTGAACATGCCGCCCGACGAGGCGCACACGCCCATGGCCAGCACCCAGCGGGGCTCGGGCATCTGGTCGTAGATCTGGCGCAGCACCGGCGCCATCTTGTTGCTGACGCGGCCCGCGACGATCATCAGGTCGGCCTGGCGGGGGGAGGCCCGGAAGACCTCCATGCCGAAGCGCGCCAGGTCGTAGCGGGGCGCACCCGTCGTCATCATCTCGATCGCACAGCACGCCAGCCCGAAGGTGGCGGGCCACAACGACGACTTGCGCGTCCAGTTGACCAGTTTCTCGACGCTGGTCAGCAGTACGCCGCTGGGCAGCTTCTCCTCGAGTCCCATGTGTTTCGCCTCAGTTCCAGTCCAGGCCGCCGCGTCGCCACACGTACACGTAGGCGAAGCCGACCGTGACGATGAACAGCACGATCTCCACCAGCCCGAACAGGCCGAGCATGTCCGCGCTCACGGCGAACGGGTAGAGGAAGACCATCTCGATGTCGAAGAGGATGAACAGCATCGCCGTCAGGTAGTAGGCGACGGGCATGCGGCCGGCGCCCACGACGGGCTGCGGCGACGGCTCGATCCCGCACTCGTACCCGTCGAGCTTGGCGCGGTTGTAGCGCCGGGGGCCGATGAGCGGCGCGGCGGCGACGGACCCGACCGCGAACAGACCGGCCAACGCGGCCAGCAACACGATCGGGAGATAGGGATCGAGCATCGTGACACCCTCGCCGTTGGTGATGCGGTGACTTCTTGCGTGGTGGAGATCAGCGTCTTCGGGATCGATACCGCCGCCCGGATCTTATGGCGCGGCGGATCAGCCCCCGGAAGTCAGGACAGCCTTAGTTCACGGTCCCGACCGCCTGTTCCTCGTGGTCGCGGGCGGTGTCGCCCCCGCCGCGCCCGGACGGTGTCGTCGCGACGCGACGGCCGACACCTGTCCGTCCCGCCCCGGCGCGCGCGCCATCCGCACCCGGGCGGGCGACGACGCCGGCGCCGGGCGCTCCTCGCCGCGCCGCAGCGCGGGTGGTGGGGTCGAGGGCGACCATCTGGCTCCTTGTGAACGGATTCACGAAGTCCGTGCGAGAGTCTATGCTCCGCGTCCAGCCCTGGACGCGGCACCACTGCCTTCGGGTGGCTGGGTGCTCGGACGACCGACGAAAGTCCCGCAAGACTGCCCGGCGTCCACCCGACCGGCCTCCCCCGCTGAGGGGGGAGAAGCGGTCATAACGAAACGGTGTCGCGGCCCCCCGCAACGGCCTCGACCAGCGTCGCACCGCGTCCGACCGGCCCTCGGGCCCGCCGCGAGGGGTCCCCCGCACGGGGGGCCACCTCAGACGCGGGTCGCCCGGTGCAGCGCGACCGCACCGAGAGCGAGATCACGCCACGCGACGCCCGTCCACCCCGACCGGGCGATGATCCGGGCCAGGTCGGGCTGCGCCGGCCAGTCGCGGATCGACTCCGCGAGATAGGTGTAGGCCTCCGGGTTCGACGACACCCGCCGCGCCACAGCCGGCAGCACCGCCCGCAGCACCACGTCGTGATAGGCCACCCGGAACGGCGCCCACGTGGGCGTCCCGAACTCGCACACCACGAGCCGGCCACCCGGCCGCGTCACCCGGGCCATCTCCCGCAGCGCCGCCGCGGTGTCGACGATGTTGCGCAGCCCGAACGAGATCGTCACCGCGTCGAACACGCCGTCGCCGAACGGGAGTGCCATCCCGTCGGCCGCCACCTTTGGCACGTCGCGCCCCGCGCCCGCGCGCAGCATCCCCAGCGAGAAGTCGGCCGCGACGCACCAGGCACCGGAGCGGGCCAGCGACACGGTCGACACCGCGGTGCCGGCGGCGAGGTCGAGGACCCTCTCCCCCGGACGCGGGTCGAGCGCGGCACGGGTCAGGTCGCGCCACCGGCGGTCCTGCCCGCCCGTGAGCACGGTGTTGGTCAGGTCGTACCGCTTGGCCACACCGTCGAACATCGCCGCGACGTCGTCGGGTCGCTTGTCCAGGTCCGCGCGTGCCACACCGGGAACGCTACGCGGCGACACCGGGACCCGCGCCGAGGGTCGCGAGCATCGCCGTCACCGACGCGGGCCAGCCGTACCCCTCCGCCCGCTCGCGCGCCGCGCACCGCCCGGCCTCGGCGTCCGCCGCCAGCAGGCCCGCGACGGCGGCGGCGAACGCACCCGCGTCGTCGGCCGCCGCCGCCCCCGCCGGGCCGGCGACGATCTCCGGCAGCGCCGACGACGCCGACACCACCACCCGCGTGCCGCTGGCCAGCGCCTCCAGCGCCGACAACCCGAACGTCTCGTGCGGGCCCGGCGCGATCGACACGTCCGCCGAGGCCAGCAGCGTCGCCAGCCGCGACCGGTCCGGCACGAAACCCAGGAAGGTCACCGGCAGGCCCGTCGCCCGCCGCGCCATCGCCGCCCGCCGCGGCCCGTCCCCCGCGACCACCAGCCGGGCGTCCACCCCGTCGCGACGCAGCGCCGCCACCGTGTCGACGCTGCGCTCCGGGTGCTTCTCCGGCGACAGCCGTCCGCAGTGGACGATCAACGCCTCCGCGTCGCCGCCCAGGTGCCGGCGCAGGCCCCGGTCGTGCCGGTGCGGGGTGAACGTCGCCAGGTCCACACCCAGCGGGACCTGCGCGACGTTGCGGGCGCCGATGCGGTCGAACTCCGCCCGCGCGAACCCCGTCGTGCACACCACCGTGTCGTAGGCCGCCGCCATCCGCGCGTTCGCCGCGTCCGCCACCACGACCGCCGCCCGCTCCGGCAGCAGGAACTGGGTGAGGAGCCGGTCCAGACGCTCGTGGGAGACGACGACGCCGGGCACCCCGCGCCGCGCCGCCCACTCCCCCAGCCCGCGCAACGTCAGCCGGTCCGACACCTCGATCGCGTCCGGGGCCAGCTCGTCGAGCAACCGGCGCACCCGCCACGGGTCGACCGCCCGGTAGCCGCCCGTCCCCGGCAGCTTCGGCGCCGCGACCGTCACGCGCCGCACCCCCGTCGGGAGCAGCTCGTCGGCCGCCGCCGGACCCGGCACCACCAGCACCACCTCGTGACCGCGCGCGACGTAGCCCGCCCCCAGGTGGTGCAGCGCCGTGCGCAGCCCACCCGAGCGGGGACCGTAGAAGTTGGCCAGCTGGGCGATCCGCACGTCAGGCCGCCCGCCGCTCGGCCGCCGCCCCGACGACGTCGCAGTAGTGCGCCAGCAGCTCGTCGCACACCGTCGTCCACGTGCGCCGCAGCACCGACCGGCGCGCCGCCGACCCGTACGCCGCGCGCAGCCCCGGGTCCCGCAGCGTCTCGACGGCCGCCCGCAGCACCGCATCGGCCTCGTCGGCGGCCGGGTCGCCCGCGTCCGTCCCGTCGGGCCGCGGCGGCACCAGCATCCCCGTCCGGCCGGGCAGCACCAGGTCGCGCGGGCCGCCCGCATCGGGCGCCACCACCGGCAGCCCCGACGCCAGCGCCTCCTGCACCGCCTGGCAGAACGTCTCCGACGGGCCGGTGTGCACGAACACGTCCAGCGACGCGTAGATCTCGGCGAGCTCGTCGCCACCCCGGAACCCGAGCATCGCCGCACCCGGCAACGTCGACCGCAGCCGCTCCTCACTCGGCCCCGAGCCCACCACCACGACCCGCACCCCGGGCATCCCCGCCAGCGTCGCGAGCCGCTCCACCTGCTTCTCCGGTGCGAGCCTGCCCACGTACCCGACGAGGATCTCCCCGCCCGGTGCCAGCTCGTCGCGCCACCGCCGCGACCGCTTCGACGGGGTGAAGCGGCTGGTGTCGACGCCGCGCGCCCACCGGTGCACCCGCGGCACCCCGCGCTCGCGCAACGCCTCCGTCGCCCAGCTCGACGGGGCCAGCGTCCGGTCGGCCTGCGAGTGCAGCCGGCACGTCCACCGCCACGCCGCCCGCGCGGTCAGCCCCAGCCCGTACGACGACGCGAACCCGGCGACGTCGGTCTGGTAGACCGCGACCGTCGGGATGTCGAGACGTCGCGCCGCCGCCAGCCCGCGCGCACCCACCACGAACGGCGCCGCCAGGTGCACCACGTCCGGGGCGAACCGGCGCAGCGCCGTGAGGATGCGCCTGCTCGGCACCCCCACGGGCATCGAGTTCACGACGGGCAGCTCCACCGCAGGCACCCGCACCACCTCCACGTCGCCGTGGCGGGTGGGCTCCCCGGTCCCGGGGGCGACGACGAGGGCCTCGTGCCCGTTCTCGGCCAGGTGCTCCAGCACCCTCAGCACCGAGTTCGTGACACCGTTGACGACCGGCAGGAAACACTCGGACACGATCGCGACGCGCACCCCCCGACTCTGGACGGTCCCCCTCCCCACAGGCCGACGCCCGCGCATCGCGTCGCGGAACACGGGCCGAACAGCCGGAGCCCGTGAGCGGCGCCCCGTCGCCGGGCCGGCGGAGACGCTTGGCCGGGTGCTTCACGTCACGTCATCCACCTGTCGCACGTGGGACACCCTGAGCACCGATTCTCCGCAGGTATGACGGTCCTCCCCCGCGCCGACGCCCACGCGCCGCGCATGCCGCCCCCCGCCCCGGCCGACCCCGCACTGCTGTCCCGGGCACTGGACGTCGCGGGCCGGCTCGCCAACGACGCCGCCGAGGTGATCGCGGCGACCGCGGGCCGGTCGGCGGGGGCCGTGGGCAAGGCCAACCCCTTCGACTGGGTCACCGACACCGACCGCACCCTCGAACGCCACACCCGCCGCGTCCTCGCCGCCGAGTTCCCCGGCGTGCCCGTCGTCGGCGAGGAGTACGGCGCCGACGCCGGAGCCGACACCGCGCCGCTGCGCTGGGTCGTCGACCCCGTCGACGGCACCGCCAACTACGTCGCCGGCTTCCCGTGGTGCGCCTACAGCCTCGCGCTGGTCGACGCCGACGGCCCGGTCGTCGGCGTCGTCGCCGACCCCAGCCGCGCCCACCTCTACGCCGCCGCCCGCGGCCGCGGCGTGCGCGCCAACGGGACCGTCGTGCGCGTCGCCGACCACCGCGACCCCGCCGGCGGCCTCGTCTGCGCCGAACCCGCCACCGAACCGCTGCTGCGCGCCGCCCGCGCCGGGCACGCCGGCGTCCGCGTCCTCGGCTCCTCCGCGCTCGCCATCACCCAGGTCGCGACGGGCCGGGCCGTCGCCGCGGTCCTCGACGGATACCGGGAGTGGGACGTCGCCGGTGCGCTCGCGCTGGCCCTCGGCGCGGGCGCCGTCGTCCTCGACCGCCACGGCCGGCCGGACCCCATGCCCACCGACGGGATGGTCGTCGCCGCACCGGGTGTCGCCTCCGTCGTCCTGGGCTGGTGGCTCGGCTGACGGGCGACCGACCGCCGATCCGGCTGACGTAGCGTCTGGCGCATCGCCGCCACGAACCTCGCCGCCACGAACCTCGCCGTCCGGGCGACCCCGTTCCTGTTCGTCCTGATCTGGTCGTCCGGGTTCGTCGTCGCCCGGCTCGCCGCACCCCACGCCGAGCCGCTGACCTTCCTCGTCGTCCGCTACACCGGCGTCGTCGTCCTCATGCTGGTGCTCGCGCTCGTCGCCCGCGCCGCCTGGCCGTCGTGGCGCCAGGCCGGGCACCTCGCCGTCGCGGGCATCGGCATCCAGGCCGGGTACCTCGGCGGCGTGTGGGTGGCCGTCGCGCAGGGCATGCCGTCGTCGGTCACCGCGCTCGTGGTCAACCTGCAACCCGTCCTCACCGCGCTCGTCGGCTGGGCCGCGGGCGAACGCATGGGGCCGCGGCGCGCCGCCGGGCTCGTCCTCGGCTTCCTCGGGGTGACCCTCGTCGTCGCCGGGAAGCTGACGACCTCCGGCATCACCGCGCCCACCCTCGCCCTCTCCGGCGGGGCGCTGCTCGCGATCACCTTCGGCACCCTCTACCAGAAGCGCTTCTGCCCCGAGTTCGACCTGCGCACCGGCCAGGTCGTGCAGTTCGTCGCCTCGATCGTGGTCACCGCGCCCCTGGCGCTGGCCGTCGAGGACCTGCGCATCGACTGGACACCCGCCGTCGTCGGCGCGCTCGCCTGGTCGGTCGTGGTCCTCACCGGCGGCGGCATCTCACTGCTGTTCCTGATGCTGCGCCGCGGCGCGGCCTCCCAGGTGACGACGTACTTCTACCTCGTCCCCGCCATCACCGCCGTCATGGCGTTCCTCATGTTCGGCGAGCGGCCCGGCTGGGTCGCCGTCGCCGGCATGGCCGTCACCGTCGTCGGCGTCGCGCTCGCCGCGCGGGCACCCGTTCAGGCGCGGGCCGCGCCGACCGGCTGATCCGCAGCCGCCCCGGCGGCGGCGGCGCGTTCCGTGCGGCGGCGACGCAGCCACCACGCCCACGACCCGAACACCACCCACACCCCGGCCATCACACCGATCACCACCGGCAGCCGGTTCAGCGCGCTGCGGCCCGCGACCCGCACCAGCGACGGCTTCTCCGTGGAGTACTCGACGATGATCGTCGACCCCGGCTCCAGGCCCCGCGGATACATGACGCCCCGCTCCGGGACGACCGCCTGACCGTCGGGCAGCGTGAACCGCACCAGGGTGCGGCTGAAGTTCGAACCGTCGAGCACCGTCGCCGCCGTGAACGCCCGGTTCGCCGCAATCGCCCGGTCGTCGAGGAACGCGCCCACGAACGCCAGCACCACCAGGGCCGTGACCAGCACCGCGAACCCCGCGACGCACTCCGGCTTGTGCCCCCGCAGCCACGTCCGGGCGGCACGAAGCGTCGATCCGACCGCTTCGATCAGCTCGCTGCCGCTGCCCGACACGAGACCCGAGTCTAGGTCGATCCCCCCGTGTGGCGTCCCCCGCACCTTCCGGGGCGCGCGCGCACCACCGCCCCGAGCGGCCTACCCTCGGTCGATGTGACCGTCGCACCGTCCCCGTCGCCGCTGCGAGTGCGGACCCGCGCGGTGGACGACGCGGGCCGCCTCCTCGACCTGCTGCCCGACGACCGCCCCCTCTCCTGGGTGCGCGACGGCGAAGGTCTCGTCGGATGGGGCGAGGTCGCCCGCTTCACCGGCACCGGGGCCGGCCGCTTCGCCGAGGCCGACGCCTGGTGGCGTTCCTTCACCGCACGTCTCGACGTCCGCGACGACCTGCGCCTGCCCGGCACCGGCGCCGTCGCCTTCGCCAGCTTCACCTTTGCCGACCGCTCCCCCGGATCCGTGCTGGTCGTGCCCCGGGTCGTCGTCGGCCGCCGCGACGGCCACACCTGGATCACCGAGTTCGCCGGCGACGGTGTCCCCAACGCCATGCGCCGCGCCATGCCCGTGCGCGCCGGCGGAGCCCTGCACTACGACGACGGCGACATGACCGTCGGCCGCTACCGGCGGGCCGTCGCCGAAGCCGTCACCCGCATGCAGGCGGGCGAGCTCGACAAGGCGGCACTCGCCCACGACCTGCTCGCCGTCGCGGACGAACGCCTCGACCCCCGGTTCCTCCTCGCCGGGCTCGCCCACCACTACCCCACCTGCTGGGCCTACTGCGTCGACGGCCTCGTCGGCGCCACCCCCGAGCTGCTGCTGCGCCGCGAGGGCGACGTCGTCTCCTCCCGGGTCCTCGCCGGCACGATCTGGCCGGGCAACGGCGGCACCGACATCGGCGCGGAGCTGTTGGCCTCGGCCAAGGACCAGCGCGAGCACGCGTTCGCCGTCGACTCCCTCGCCGCGACCCTGCGCCCCCACTGCGCGAGCCTCGACGTCCCCACCGAGCCCACGATCCTCGCCCTGCACAACGTCTCCCACCTCTCCTCCGACGTGCGCGGCACGCTGCGCGACAACGCCTCCCTGCTGACGCTCGCCGCCGACGTGCACCCCACCGCCGCAGTCGGCGGCACCCCCCGCACCGCGGCGCTGAGGGTCATCGCCGAGCTGGAACGGATGGACCGCGGCCGCTACGCAGGCCCCGTCGGCTGGGTCGACGCCGACGGAGACGGGGAGCTGGGCATCGCCCTGCGCTGCGCCCAGCTCGACGGCAACACCGCCCGGCTCTTCGCGGGCTGCGGGATCGTCGCCGAGTCCGACCCCGACACCGAGGTCCGCGAGGCCGCCGCCAAGCTGGTCGCCGTCCGCGAGGCCTTGGAGGGCAGCGTCACCGGCTGACCCGGCACGGTTCCGCCCGGCAATCCGCGCGCAACCTCATTGCTGTCGATGCGCCGTCGGGACGACCGTGAGGTTGCGCGCCGGGTCAGGCCCCGGCCGACTTCAGCCGGCTGACGAGCGCTGCGACCTCCAGCTGCGACCCGACCTCGAGCTTGCCGAGGATCGACCGCACCTGCGTCCGGACCGTCTGCACCGACACGACGAACTCCTCCGCGATCACGGCGGGCCGCCGGCCGACCGCGATGCGCTCCGCGATCTGACGTTCCCGCGGAGTCAGCCGCCCCCACCGCTGCGCCTCGGCCTCCGACGACCGTCTCGCCGCGTCGGCGATCTCCCTCAGCCGCTCACGTTCGGCACCGTCGACGAGGTCCCGGCCCGCGGCGACGCGCACGACCGTGTCCACGAGGACGTCGAACTGCTCGGTCTTGGCGACGACGCCGGCGGCACCCGCCGCGACCGCCCGGGCGAGCCGTACCCGGTCCTGCGAACCGCTCACGACGAGCACGCGCCAGCCCGCCCGGCGCAGGCGCGGAACCAGCTCCGCCCCGTCGAGGCCGTCGCCGAGGTCCAGGTCGAGCAGCACCAGCCCGCCCGGAGGGGCGGTCCCGCCGAGCAGGTCGTCGAGGGCAGTGAGATCGGCGACGTCCACCTGCAGGCCCCGCGAGCGCAGCGCGACGGCGAGCGACGTGGCGACGAGGGCGTGGTCGTCGACGACGACCACCCGCTGCCCTCCCGCGGTGCTCATGCGACGTCGCCCGCTGCCAGGACGGGAACCGCTGCGAGGGGCAGGTCGACCGACACCGTGAAACCCTGTCCACCCGCGACCGTGATCGTGCCGCCGCACCGACGCACCAGGTCGCGACAGATCGACAGCCCGAGTCCGGAGCCGGGCGAGTCCGCCCCACGAACCCCGCGGGCCAGGAGCTCGGCCGGATCGTCGGCCGCGCCGGGTCCGTCGTCGGCGACGTCGATCCGCACGAACGGGCCCGCCGCCGAGACGCGCAGGACGACCCGCGCGCCCGGCGCGTGCACCCGGCAGTTCACGAGAAGGTTGGTGACGACCTGGCGCAGCTCCCCGTCGTGGATCCCCGCCGGGGCGACGTCCGAGGCCACCACCTCGACGTCCAGGCCGCCGGCGCGGTGCACGTCGGCCAGGTCGCGCAGCACCGACACCACGTCCGTGGTCGGACTCTCGTGCGGCACGTCGCCGGTGCGCTGCAGCATGCGCTGCAACCGGTCCAGCTCGGCTCCCGCCGCGACCAGGAGCCGCCGGCCGTCGTCCGGACCGATCGACGCGTCATCCGAACGCAGCACGTGGGCGGCGCCGCTCAGCCCCGCTACGGCGTTCGCGACCTCGTGGCGCAGCTCCGCCGCCGACGCCGCCGCGGCCTCCGCCTCGGCCAGCCGCGAGCGCGCCTCTTCCTGCTCGTTCCAGAGGTGCAGCACCGACCGGACGAGGTACGAGCCCGCGGCCACCAGCAGCGTCAGCAGCGCCGCGAGCTCCAGCGCCTCGACCAGCCGCGCGGCCGGGTCGGAGCCGAACTCCGCCATCAGCCGGATCCCGTTGGCACACGTCAGCGTGGCCACCGCCAGACCCACCCTGCGCGGCAAGGCATGTCCGGTCAGCCCACCCGCGACGAACGCCGCGACACCCGCACCCCCCGCCAACGCCCACGCGAGCAGGTCGGCCGTCGCGGCCAGGGCGACCGGAGGACGGGCCGCCGTGCCGCTGAGCTCGACCACCGTCGCCGCCACCAGGACCGTCGCCACGAGAACGGGCGCCCCCACGGAGACGAGCCGCCCCTGCCACCACGGGACGTCGTCACGCTGCGACGCGGTGAGCAGCAGGACGGCGAACGCCGCCACCGAGACGGTGACCACCGAGCTCCACAGACCGCGACGTGCGTCGATCTCCAGGGCCGGGACGACCGTCGCGACGGTGAGGACACCGATCGCCAGCGCGGTCCGGCGGGCGCGACGCTCACCGCTCAACCACGCACCGACCATCAGCAGGACCGACGCGGACACCCCCGCGGTCAGCGCGAGGACGGCCATCGCCCGCTCGACGACGACGTGCCCCTGGTCGAGGGCGAACACGAGCAGGCACGCCGCCCCTGCGAGCAGCAGCTGGACGACGAGATCGGCCAGGACACCGCGCACGAGGACGGGGCGGTGAAGGAACCTGACAGGCAAAGTGGCCTCTGGAAGTTCATGGAACGGCCGTGGCCCGATGCGGGCCGGCCGGGTGCTGGGGAGCGCCATCGACGACTTCGGGTGCAGTCGCGGGCCTGTTACGTCCGACATGCGTCGTCGACGGTGCGTGACGCTGCATCGGCGTGTCGTTGACTCTTCGTGCCCGAACAGACCCTCAGTCCTGTCGGGCCGCGTCCCGGGGCAGCAGGAGGTTCGCGGCGACGACCAGGAGGGCGATTCCGACTGCGAAGAACAGGCCGATCCGGCTGAACAGGCGATCCTTGACCAGCCCGACGAACGGCACGTCGTACCACATGACACCGTGCACGTCGGCCGCCGCGACAGCATGCGGGTCGGCGCTGTTGTTCGCGTCGCCCTTCGTCCTGAACGCGGGTCCGGGCAACACCTCGATCACCCGGTGGGTGACGACCCGGGTCTGCGCGCTGCCCTCCTCCCGGTCCGTGAACGTGATGACGTCCCCGACCACGATCGAGTCCGCCGGCTCGGGGTGCACGACGACGGTCGACCCGACCGGTAGCTCAGGCTCCATGCTTCCCGACAGCACGGTCAGCGCCGTCGAGCCCGTCACGGCGGGCACCAGCGCGACAGCAGCCGCCGCACCGACGAGAACGACGACCACCACCAGTCCGGCCCAGCGCATGACCCTCCGCGAGATGTGAGGCCGACGCGGCGCGGCGACGGTCGCAGCTCCGGTCGACGCAGGATCGGCGCGGTGCGCCTCGGCACCGTCGGACACCGGCCCGCGGACCGCTGGATCGGCCGGCCCCGGATACGGCGGCCGCTGGTCGCCCCGCGACGGCGCGGGTCGGGGCGGCGGCGCGGAGCTACGCGGCAGCGGCGGGACGTCCGCCCGCGGACCGGGCGCACCCACACGCGGAGGCGCAGGTCGAACCCGCGGAATCCGCACTGTCTCCGGCTCCAGCGACATCGTTCCCCCTCGGAGCAGACGACACCGATTGTCCGGCGACCGTGCGGACCCGTCGTACCCCGGTTGAGGTATGCGACGCCGTCGGGCCGCCCGGATACCGCGCCTGGGGTATGCGCCGCACCCACGCCCCGAGTCACGCTGCCGCCCGACGCCGCGTCCCGGCGCACAACCGACCGGGACCCGGCCCGCGGAACGGAGCAGCACCCACGTGACCACCTCGACGACCCCGACCCCCAGCAGCCGACGCACCCGCAGGCGCGGACGCACCGCCGTGATCGGTGTCGCCGTCGCCGCAGCCGCCGCGGTCGCCATCGGTGGCGGCACCTACGCCGCCTTCACCGACAGCAGGACCGGCCCGAGCGGCACACTGTCGTCCGGGACGCTCACGCTGGACGTCCGGACCAACCCGTCCAACACGGCGACCCTGCTCGACGCGACGAACATCGTCCCGGGCCAGACGCTGCCGCCGAAGGTCCTGATCGTCGAGAACAAGGGCAGCATCGACGGCACCCTGACGATCACCGGCACGCTCGACACCCACGGCGGGCAGCTCCAGGACCAGCTGACCGTGGCCTACAACTGCACCGGTGACGACCCCGCGCACGGGCCGTACGTCGCGAGCGGGGTCGCACTCGCCGGCCTGTTCCCGATCACGGGAATCCCGATGTCCGCCGGGGAACGCGTCACGTGCAACTTCCGATTCACGCTGCCCGAGCGCGCCGACAACAACGACGTCCAGGGCGACCGGGTGACCGTCGCATCGACGTTCACCCTCACCCAGGCATAGCGAAGAGGGTGTCAGCCCAATACCGCGCATGAGGTATGCGGCCGCCTTTCCCCTTCGCCATCATTCACACACAGCACGCCGAACCGATTCGGCGCACGAGCTCCCCCAAGGAGAAATTCATGGCCGTCGCCGACGCCCCCAAGAAGAGCCGCAACAAGAAGGTCGCCGCGGGCATCGGCGTCGCCGCCATCGCCTGCGCGGCCATCGCCATCGGCTCGGGCACCTACGCCGCGTTCAGCGACACGAAGGCCGGCCCGGGCGGGACCCTGGCGGCGGGCACCCTGAGCCTGTCCGTCGGCGGCTCGGTGCAGACGCCGACCGTCGACCTCTCGAAGATCAAGCCCGGTGACACTGTGCACGCCACTGTGACCGTTCAGAACACGGGCAGCATCAACGGCAACCTGACGGCGACCTACAGCCTGACCGGCTCCGAGAACGGCTGCACCGCTGCGGAGACAAACCCGCTCAACAACCTCCCCGCCTGCACCTCGGGCTCGAACGGCGACCTCGTCGGCGCATTGGAGCTGAAGGTCAACGGCGCGTCGGTCCCCAACCCCGGGGCGGGCAACGGCTCGGTGAACGTCGGACCGCTCAACCCGAGCGGCACCGCGACGACCTACGACGTGGAGATCACGCTGCCGCAGTCCACCGACAGTCGCGTCCAGAGCGACACCGCGTCGCTGACGTCGACCCTCACGCTCACCCAGGCATGATTCGACTCGTTTGACCCAAGAGGTGGCAGGCAATTTGCCTGCCACCACTTCGGCGTTACATGTAACGGCTTGCCCGCGCGCCACGAACTGCAGCACGAAAGGTCACGCCGTCAAATTCAGCGGCGGCCTGTTCGCGCCCGAAGCGCGAATTCTCGACCCCGGGGGGATTCAGTGAGGCCAATCGCCGCCAGGCCGGGGGTGTTCGGTGCGGCCACGATCGCGCTCGTCTGCACGGTCGTCGGTACGACGGTCGTCGGCAGGGCCACGGCCGCGGCGTACACCGATACGATCGCCAGCGGCCCCACGACGATGGGCGCGGCGACCGTGAAGCTCGGGGACGGCGGCGCCGGACCCGACCTCTCCTTCCGCGACCTCGTCCCCGGCTCCCCGCAGACGGTGCAGCTGACCGTCGACTACGTCGGCACGGTGCCCGCGGACCTGTCCGTCACCGTCACCCCGGGCGCCGGCTCCGCGCTGTGCGCCCGCTCGGACGCCGGCTGGTCGGCCCGGCCCGGCGCCTCGGCGACGATCGCGGTCGGTGGCCGGGCCCCGACGAGCTTCTGCTCCCTCTACTCCGGCGAGGCCCTGCCGCTGGCGACGGGCGCGCAGCCCGGCAGCACGACGACCGTCCCGGTCGTCCTGACAATGAGCTCGGACTCGTCGTTGCCGGCGTCGTCGCAGACCGACGTGCTGACCATCCACGCCGACGGCGGCTTCACCGACCGCGCGGACGGAACCCTCGCCCTCTCCACCGTCGCGCCGCCCGCGGACTCCGCACCGGCGCTCGCCGTCGCGGAGGCCGCCGATCCGGCGGCGGCGCAGGCGGTCGCCACCTCGGCGGACCCGGCCGCGGCGGCTCGTGCCGCCGGCACGACCGTCGCGATCCCCGCGGAGTGTGCGGCAGCCGGGATGACGGCGTCGTCGTTCGCGGAGGTCGTCACGGTCGACACGCGGACGCGCCGGTGGGACGCCGGTGTCGAGCGCGGCCGGGGCACCGGGCCGTTCCTGGTGCTGGGGACCTCGGGCGAGGACACGATCGTCGGGTCCGACCGGGCCGACTGCATCGTCGGCGGCGCGGGCAACGACATCGTGTCGGGTGGTACGGGCGCGGACGTGCTCGTCGGCGGGCCCGGTGACGACCGGCTCCGCGGCGATGCCGGCGCGGACCGCCTGTACGGCGGCCCTGGCCGCGACGATCTCGTCGGTGCCGACGGGGTGGACCTGTTCGACGGTGGCGCCTCGGGCGCGACGTGCGACGCGGCTGTCGGCGAGCGGGCCGCGGCCTGCACCACACCTCCCGTGACGACGACGCCGCCGGTCCCGACGACGACCGCCACCGTCGTCGTGCCGCCCCCGCCGGCGACGACCTCCGCTCCGCCGACGACGACCTCGGCAGAGCCCACGACGACCGTGTCGTCGTCGACCGAACCGGCACCGACCACCGGCTGACCCTCCGCCCGCAACCTCAGCGCACGTCGCAGCCCCGACCACGACCGTGAGGTTGCGGCCGGCAGTCCGCGCGCAACCGCACTGCTGCCCGCGGCCCCGAACGTGACCGTGAGGTTGCGCGCGAGTGGGGTCAGAGCCCGGCGAGGGCGGCGTCGACGTGGGCGCGCAGACGGGCGTGGCCGTCGCGCAGCCCGCCGCGTTCGGCGCGCACCTCCACCAGCGTCCGGCCCCCCGGCTCACCCAGGACGTCGGGGAGCTTGGCCGGATCGTCGACGGCGGTGTGGGCGATGCCCATCGCGGCGCAGAGCGCGGCGACGTCGACGGTGTGCGGCGTCCCGAAGACCCGCTCGAACGACGCGGCGTACGTGGGGGCGCCCTGTTCGAGCAGGCTGAAGATGCCGCCGCCACGGTCGTTGAGCACGACGAACGTCAGGTCGGGGGCGGGTTCGTCGGGGCCGAGGACGAGCCCGGTGGTGTCGTGGAGCAACGTCAGGTCGCCGAGCAGCGCGTAGGCCGGGCCGTCGTGGGCGAGCGCGACACCGGTGGCGGTGGAGACCGTGCCGTCGATCCCGGCGACCCCCCGGTTGGAGACGACGGTCAGCCCGGCACGTGGGGCGGCGGCCAACGCCATGTCGCGCACCGGGTTGGAGGAGCCCAGGACGAGAGCCGCCCGGTCGGGCACGGCGGCGGCCAGCGCGCGGGCGAGGCGGAGGCCGGTGGGGGCGTCCTGGTCGTCGAGGGCGGCGTCGAGGGCTGTGCCGGCGATGCGGTCGGCGGTGCGCCAGCGGTGCAGCCATGCGGTGTCGGCACGCAGGGCGGGCAGCGAGCCGGTGCCGCGCACGGTGGCGGCGACGTCGGTCCACGGCGTGCCGTCGTCGACGGCGTAGACGGCGACGTCCGGGTCGGCGAGCAGCCGCTGGACCTGCCGGTGCAGCGTCGGGCGGCCGGCGACGACGACCTGCGCGGGCCGCAGGCCCGCGTTGCCGACGAGCCAGGGCCCCGCACGCAGCCCCGCGTCCCAGTAGCCCGAGGACGGTTCGGCGACGACGGGCAGCCCGTCGAGCGGGAGCCCGGCGGGCGCGCCGGGCCCGGCGACGACGAGCGTGGGCGCGGTGGGGTCGAGCGGCAGCGGGTCGGCCGTGGTGGGGGCGCGGATGCCGGCGGCGGTCCACGGGCGGCCGTCGGCGCGACCGTCGAGCGGCTCCGGCCACGCCGGGTCCTCGTCGGGCACGAGGGGTTCGGCGAAGGGCACGTTGAGGTGCACCGGGCCGCGGGCCGACAACGCGGCGGCAACGGCCCGGTCCACCGCGGACCGCCACCGGCCCTGTTCCCCGGCGTGGCCACGGGCGACGGCGAGCACGGCGCGGTGCCGCACGGCGTCGCCGAAGATGCCGTCCTGGACGACGGTCTGGCTGGCGCCGGTGCCGACCAGCTCCGGGGGACGGTCGGCGGTGAGCGCCACGAGCGGCACCCCCGCGTAGGAGGCCTCCAGGACCGCGGGGTGCAGGTTGGCCACGGCGGTGCCCGACGTCGTGCACACGGGGACGGGGCGCCCGGACCGCTGCGCGAGGCCGAGGGCCAGGAAGCCGGCGGTGCGTTCGTCGATGCGGACGTGCAGCCGCAGGCGCCCCTGGGCGTCGGCCAGGTGCAGGGCGAACGCGAGCGGGGCGTTGCGCGAACCCGGGCACAGCACGGCGTCGACGACGCCGCACCTGATCAGCTCGTCGACGATCGCCCGGGCCTGGGCCGTCGAGGGGTTCATCGCCGCAATCCTACGAACCCGCGAACGTGGCGCCGCCTAGTGTCGTGGGTGGTGATGGTCGTCATGGCGGCCGTCGCCGCTCGCAGCTGCGGTCGGGCCGGAGGGGCGCATGGGCACGGACGGGTTCTGGGACGACGCCGATCGGCACCTGGTGCGTTACGGCGGGGCGTTCTCGCCGGTGGTGATCGAGCGGGCGGCGGGGTCGTTCGTGTACGACTCCGCGGGCCGGGCGATCCTCGACTTCACCTCCGGGCAGATGTCGGCCGTCCTCGGACATTCGCACCCCGCCGTGGTGGCGACGGTCCAGGACTCCGTCGCGACCCTGGACCACCTGTTCAGCGGCATGCTGTCGCGGCCGGTGGTGGACCTGGCGCGGGAGCTGGCCGCGAGCCTGCCAGCCCCGCTGGAGCGGTCGTTGCTGCTCACCACGGGCGCCGAGTCCAACGAGGCCGCCCTCAAGATGGCGAAGCTCTACACGGGCGGTTGGGAGGTGGTGAGCTTCGCCCAGTCGTGGCACGGGATGACGGGCGGCGCCGCGTCGGCCACCTACAGCGCGGGGCGGCGCGGCTACGGCCCGCCGATCCCCGGCAACATCGCGATCCCCGCGCCCTACACCTACCGCAGCGTGTTCGGCGACGACTGGCGCACCGAGCTCGACGTGGCCTGGGACCTGGTCGACCGGCAGTCGGCGGGGGCCCTCGCGGCGTGCCTGGTGGAGCCGATCCTGTCGTCGGGCGGGGTGATCGAGCTGCCGCCCGGGTACCTGGAGGCGTTGCGGCGCAAGTGCGACGAGCGCGGGATGCTGCTCGTCCTCGACGAGGCGCAGACCGGCATCGCCCGTACCGGCACCATGTACGCGTTCGAACGCGACGGCGTCGTCCCCGACATCCTCACGCTGTCGAAGACCCTCGGGGCGGGCCTGCCGCTGGCCGCGGTGGTGACGTCGGCCGAGATCGAGGAACGCTGCCACGACCGCGGCTTCCTCTTCTTCACGACGCACGTCTCCGACCCCCTGCCGGCCGCCGTGGGGCTGACGGTGCTCGACGTCGTCCGCCGCGAGGGCCTGGTCGCGCGGGCCTCTTCGTCGGGAACGCGGCTGCGCGCCGGTCTGACCGAGCTGGCGGGCCGGCACGAGTGCATCGGCGACGTCCGCGGCCGCGGCCTGCTGCAGGGCATCGAGCTCGTCACCGACCGGTCGACGAAGGAGCCCGCCGACGAGCTGGGCCGCAACGTCACCACCGAGTGCCTGGCGCTGGGGCTGCACATGAACGTCGTGCAGCTGCCGGGGATGGGTGGGGTGTTCCGGATCGCGCCGCCGCTCACCGTCTCCGACGACGAGGTCGACCTGGGGCTGGAGATCCTCGACCAGGCCCTGACGAAAGCGGTTGCCCGGTGACGTAGTTTCCGTCACGACATGAGCGCCACTCTGCAGGCCACCGATCTCGCCGCCGGCCACGGCGCCCGCGTCCTGTTCTCCGGGCTGGATCTCGTCGTCGCCCCGGGCGACGTCGTCGGGCTGGTCGGCGCCAACGGCGCCGGCAAGTCGACGTTGCTGCGCCTGCTGGCGGGTGAGGACCGGCCCGAGGAGGGCACGGTCGCGCTCAGCCCGCCCGACGCGACGGTCGGCCACCTGCCCCAGGAACCCGACCGTCGTCCCGGGGAGACGGTCGCCGCGTTCCTGTCCCGGCGCACCGGCGTCACCGCCGCCCAGGAGCTGATGGACGCCGCCGCGGCGGCACTGTCCGACGGCACCGCGGGCGCCGACGACCTCTACGGCACCGCCCTCGACCGCTGGCTCGCCCTCGGCGGCGCGGACCTCGACGAACGCGCCGGCGCCGTGTGCGCGGAGGTGGGCCTGGGCGTCGACCTCGACACCCCGATGACGGCGCTGTCCGGCGGGCAGGCCGCCCGGGCGGGCCTCGCCGCGCTGCTGCTGTCGCGCTACGACGTGCTGCTGCTCGACGAGCCCACCAACGACCTCGACCTCGACGGCCTCGAACGGCTCGAACGCTTCGTCACCGGGCTCCGGTCGCCGGCCGTGATCGTCTCCCACGACCGGGAGTTCCTGGCGCGCACCGTGACCCGCGTCGTCGAGCTGGACCTCGCGCAGCAGCAGGTCGGTGTCTACGACGGCGGCTACGACAGCTACCTCGCCGAGCGGGAGGTGCAGCGTCGGCACGCCCGCGAGGCCTACGAGGAGTACGCCGACACCCTCGGCGGGCTCAAGGACCGCGCCCAGATGCAGCGCAACTGGATGGCCCAGGGCGTGCGCAACGCCCGTCGCAAATCCACCGACAACGACAAGATCGGCCGCAACAAGCGCGCCGAGACGAGTGAGAAGCAGGCCGCGAAGGCCCGCCAGACGCAGAAGGCGATCGAGCGGCTCGACGTCGTCGAGGAGCCCCGCAAGGAGTGGGAGCTGCGGATGACGATCGCCGCCGCCCCCCGTTCCGGGACGGTCGCCGCCTACGCGGACTCGGCCGTCGTACAGCGGGGGTCGTTCACCCTCGGGCCGGTGACGCTGCAGGTCGACTGGGCCGACCGGGTCGTCGTCACCGGGGCCAACGGATCGGGCAAGTCGACGCTGCTCGCCGCGCTGCTGGGCCGGCTGCCGGTCGACTCCGGCACGGCCGGTCTGGGCAGTGGTGTGCGCGTCGGGGAGGTCGACCAGGCCCGCGGGCTGTTCCTCGGCGACGCGTCGCTGGCCCGGGCCTTCGGTGAGGCCGTGCCCGACTGGGCCGACTCCGACGTCCGCACCCTGCTCGCCAAGTTCGGTCTGACCCGCGAACACGTGCCGCGCCCGGCCTCGTCGCTCTCGCCGGGGGAACGCACCCGCGCCGCGCTCGCGCTGCTGCAGGCCCGCGAGGTCAACCTGCTGGTGCTCGACGAACCCACCAACCACCTCGACCTGCCCGCCATCGAGCAGCTCGAACAGGCCGTCGAGAACTTCCCCGGCACCGTGCTGCTCGTGACCCACGACCGCCGCATGCTCGACACCGTCCGCGCCACCCGGCGCTGGCACGTCGACGCCGGCCGCGTGTCCGAGAAATAGGAACGGCGCCGACCGGGGTCGGCGCCGTCCGTGAACGGTCGGTCAGGACTCCGGTGACGGCTCGGCCTGCGGGCCGATCGCGAAGCGCAGCTCCTCCCCCTGCGGGGTCTCGACGGGCTGCACGTCCAGGACCTTGTCGTCGAGCACCTGCGCGGCCGCCGGCTCCAGGAACACCGTCACGCCGTCACCCGTGAGGACCGTGTCGCTATCGACCGGCTGAGCCGCGAGCGACAGCTCCAGACCCTGGTCCTCGTCGGTGGACGCGATGCGCAGACCACCGCCGTCGGGGAGTTCCGCGTCGGCCGTCAGGGACTTGATGGCCTCTGCCGCTGTCTCGGTGATTGCCAACATTCACCCCACAGTAGGCACGTGCTCCGCTACTCGCACCTCCCGCGCGCGGCAGGTCACGTCGATTCAGCCGAACCGGTCAGGGTCGGCCCCGGACACGTCCCGCCTCGGGTCGCCCTCGGCCCGCGCCTCGGTGGGGATCCCGTGCCGGCGATCCCGTGCTCGAAGTGGTAGGCGCGCAACGCCTCCTGGCTCGGCAGCGGGTGCAGCCCGACCTGGTCGACGGCCGGGACGGTGCCGGTCCCGGCGGCGGGGCGCTCCAGGTGCAGGGGACGCTCGTCCGCCGGAAACGACGATCAGCCGGGGTGATCACCACGAGCGGTACATGGGCGACAGTCCTGACGCTCGTGTCCTGGGACCGTCCGTGCCAGGACCCCGACGATCATCCCGTGAGCCGCAGACCGGGGGCGGGGAGGCCGGGGGCGAACACGCCGGGGCGGGTGCCGGCGGCTTTCGCCGCCCACAGCGCCAGCGCCGCGACGAGGAGAACCTCGGTCAGCGCGAGGCCGCGTTCGACCAGGCCGAGGGGCACGGCGCTCCACCAGGATCGGCCGGTGACGGGGCGCATCGCGAAGCCCCACAGGATCGGGAGGAACCAGCCCAGGCTCGCGAGGGCGAGGACTCTCGTCCAGACACGGTTCGAGCGGAAGCCCGGCGTTGCGCGGTGCGCCCGCGCGATCAGCAGCGCGCCGAGGGGCAGTGCGAGGAAGGCGACGAGGCTGGCGTAGCGGTGGATGTAGCCGCCGAGGCTGGGGCCGACGGACCAGTTGGTCTTCTCGAAGACGACGACCGTCAGCATCCCGATGGCCCAGACCGCGAGCAGCACGGTGGCGCCGGAGAGCGGCCGCAGGACCCCGGCGCGGGCGAGGGCGAGGATGACGGCGACGGAGCCGACGGCGAGGGCGACGACGCCCACGTCGAACATCCAGGCGTCGGCGCCGAGGGCGTACTCGCTGATGGTGCGGCGGACGGGGTCGACCTGGCCGGCGGCGACGACGTGGAGGGCGCCGACGAGCAGGATCGCGGCGGCGACGCCGAGCCCGCCGACGGCGGCGAGTGCGCGGGCGACGCCGTCGCCGCCGGGCCGTCCGCCCGCGGTCTGCTCGGTCACCGAGGTCCCCCCGCTCCGTTGAGACGTCAACGGCCTGCACCTACCCGGGAGTTCCCAACCGGGGGAACGGGCGGGTCGAGAAGACGATCTCGACCGCCACCCCGAAGTACTCGGCGATGCGCAGCGCCAGGTGCAGGCTGGGGCTGTACTCGCCGCGTTCGAGGTAGCCGACGGTCTGGTAGTGCACGCCCAGCGCCTCGGACAGCTGCCGGCGGGAGACGCCGCGTTCGGCGCGCAGCATCGCGATCCGGTTGTGGACGGTGTCGTCGCCGGTGCCGGTCACACCCGTTGCAACGCCTGCTGACGACGTTCGGCGACCGCGGCCCCGGACTCCCGCCGGGCCATGCGCCGCAACAGGACGGGCCCGAGGACGAACCCGATGACGGCCCAGGCGGCGAGCACGCCGATGGTGAGGGGGGTGTTCCAGGTGCCGCCGAACTCGAGCGCGGCGGCCTCCGCGGGCAGGAACACCGAGCGCATGCCGAGGCCGAGCCAGTACAGCGGGAAGATCTGGACGAGCCATTGGACCCAGTCCCAGAGCACGGTGATCGGGTAGAAGAGGCCGGAGATCGAGGCGAGGCCGGTGATGCCGAAGAAGCCGAGCCCGCCGATGACGCGAGGGCTGCGCACTACGGACCCGACGAGGACGCCGAGGGGCACGCAGGCCATGAGCCCCAACAGGATGTAGCCGAGGAGGCCGAGCCACATCGTGGCGTCGCCGAGAGGGACGCCGGGCACGATGAACAGGCCGGGGACGAGGACGATGGCGACGGCGGCGGCGACGTCGAGCACGGCGACGGTGAGCAGCCCGACGACGTAGGCGGCGGTGCCGCGCGGGATGGCCTTGGCGCGCAGCAGGGTCCCGTCCTCGCGCTCGGCGGCGAGGTAGTAGGCGGTGCCCATGACGGAGAAGATGACGAGCATCGCCAGCATGCCGGGCAGCAGGGAGACACCGAGGGAGATGTCGGTGCCGGGGATGGTGGCGTTGCGGAAGATCAGCAGGAACACCAGGGGCAGCGCGTTCCAGATGATGGTGTTGGCGAGGCCTTCGCGGGTGGTGTTGACGCTGCGCCAGGTGACCCACCCGCGGGCGAGCCCGAGCCGCGCGGGCTGGACGTTCACGACGCCACCGCGTGCTCGCGGGTGGCGGAGTCGTCCTCGTGACGCCTGATCATCTCCATGTAGGTGTCCTCCAGCGAGGTGCGCCGGACCTCCAGGTCGACGACGGCTGCGCCGTCGGGGCCGGTGAGCAGGTCGCGGACGAAGTCGGTGGCGTCGTCGGTGGGGTGCACGAACTTCTCCTCGCCGACGCGCCAGCGCACCTCGGCGCGGCCGGCGACCTGGCGGGCAAGTGCCTCGGCGGTGCCGTCGGCGACGATGCGGCCGCCGGCGAGGATGAGGATGCGGTCGGCCAGGATCTCGGCCTCGGCGAGGTCGTGGGTGGTGAGCAGGACGGTCGTGGCGTCGTCGTCGACGAGGCGGTGCACGAGCTCGTGGAACTCGCGGCGGGCGTGGGGGTCGAACCCGGCGGTGGGTTCGTCGAGGAACAGCAGGCTGGGCCGGCCGACGATGCCGATGGCCACGTCGAGCCGGCGTCGCTGCCCACCGGACAGGGCGCCGACGCGGGTGTTCGCGCTGGCGGTGAGCCCGACCGTCGCGATGAGGTCGTCGACGGGGTGGGGCCGCGGGTGGGTCGCGGTCGAGTAGGGCGCGTAGTAGGCGCCGAGGTGGGCGAGGAGCTCGCGGACCCGCCAGGTGGCGTGGTCGCGCCACGACTGCAGGACGACGCCGAGCTCGGCGCGCCAGTGCTCGTCGCCGCGTTCGGGGTCGGCGCCGAGGACCTCGACCTCGCCGGCGGACCGGGTGCGGAAGCCTTCGAGGATCTCGATCGTGGTGGTCTTGCCGGCCCCGTTGGGCCCGAGGAGGGCCACGACCTCGCCGCGCCGGATCTCGAGGTCGACACCGCGCAGCACCTCGTGCTTGCCGTAGCTCATGCGCAGGTCACGTACCCGGATCGCGGGTCCCGTCGACGTCGCTGTCATGCTTCCGACCGTAGCAGGACTACTACGAACTTCCCGACATTTCGGACGGCCACCGGGAGCAGTCGACCGGCCCGCCGACGGCGCTTGATAACGTCTTCCGGCGCAGGTCCAGCAGCGAGGCCCGCGGTCCGAACCATCAGACCGAGCCCGCTGGACAGGTGCCCATGCCCGACGACCTCGATCTGTCACGTCCGATCGAGGCACTGAGCCGATCCCGAGTCGCCGACCACGTCGGCCGGTTCCGGCTCGACCTCTCCACCGGCGCCTGCTCGTGGCCCGTGGCCCCCACCGGCCCCGCGCGCGACGTCGACCCGGTCGCACTCCTCACCGCCCGTGACGACGGCAGCATGCCGCTGCTCGACGTCGCCACCACCGGCACCCCGGCCGCCGCCGTGTTCCGCACGGGTGCCGACGCGACGGCCCGGACACTGCTCGTCGTCGTCGAACCCGAACCCGAGCCCGTCGACGGCTCCTCGACCGCGGTCGCCGGCACCGTCGTCGACCTCGGCCCCGCACCGCGCAACGGTGCGCCGACCGACGAGGACCTGCGCGCCCGCATCGACCAGCTCGAGTCCGCGCTGCGGAGCCGGCCGGTGATCGAGCAGGCCAAAGGCATGCTCATGCAGAACCACCGGTGCACCGAGGACGTCGCGTTCCGGCTGCTCATCGGCATTTCGCAGGCCGTCAACCGCAAGCTGCGCGACATCGCCGCGGAGCTCGTCGACTCGTTGTCGGCCGGCCGGCCGATCCCCGAGGACACGGCGCGGGCGCTGGCCACCGAGCGGATGCAGGCGGCGCGCCGTGACGGCGACGCCGCGCCCCGGCGATGAGCACCGGCGGCGGCCCGCCGTAGGGTCGGGAGCCGTGAGCGACGCCGTCTCCGAGCTGTTCGATCCCGAGGCCTGGACGGCCGTCCCGGGATTCGACTTCACCGACATCACCTACCACCGCGCCGTGTCCACCGGGGCGGTGCGGATCGCGTTCGACCGGCCGGAGGTGCGCAACGCGTTCCGCCCGCACACGGTCGACGAGCTGTACACCGCGCTCGACCACGCGCGGCAGACCTCCGACGTCGGCTGCGTGCTGCTCACCGGCAACGGCCCGTCCCCGCGCGACGGCGGCCGGGCGTTCTGCTCCGGTGGCGACCAGCGCATCCGTGGCCGCAGCGGCTACCAGTACGCCTCCGGGGAGACGGCCGAGACCGTCGACCGGGGCCGCGCGGGCCGGTTGCACATCCTCGAGTGCCAGCGGCTGATCCGGTTCATGCCCAAGGTCGTCATCGCTGTGGTGAACGGCTGGGCGGCGGGCGGCGGCCACTCCCTGCACGCCGTCGCCGATCTGACGCTGGCCAGCGAGGAGCACGCCCGCTTCAAGCAGACCGACGCCGACGTGGGCTCCTTCGACGGCGGCTACGGCTCGGCGTACCTGGCCCGCCAGGTGGGCCAGAAGTTCGCCCGCGAGATCTTCTTCCTCGGCCAGCCCTACACCGCGCAGCAGATGCACGAGATGGGCGCGGTGAACCGTGTCGTGCCGCACGCCGACCTGGAGAAGGTCGCCCTGGAGTGGGCGACGCTGGTCAACGGCAAGTCCCCGCAGGCGCAGCGGATGCTCAAGTACGCGTTCAACCTCGCCGACGACGGGCTCGTCGGCCAGCAGCTGTTCGCCGGTGAGGCGACGCGGATGGCGTACATGACCGACGAGGCGGTCGAGGGCCGGGACTCGTTCCTGGAGAAGCGCGAGCCCGACTGGTCGCCCTACCCCTGGCACTACTGACCCGCGGGCACGGCCCCAGCCTCAGCAGGTCGGGGCCGTGCCGCCGGTGCGGATCGTGTCGAGGTCGGCGACGGCGTCGGCGAGCGTCTCGACCTCGACCAGCGTGATGCCCTCCGGGGCCGAGCCGCGGGCCTCCACGCAGTTGGCCGCCGGGACGAGGAAGACGGTGGCGCCGGCCTCCTTGGCCGCATAGAGCTTGTGCGAGATGCCCGCGATGCCCATGACCTGCCCGGTCGCCTGGATCGCGCCCGTCCCGGCGACGAACGCGCCGCCGGTCAGCTCCCCCGGGGTGAGCCGGTCGACGACCGCCAGGGAGAACATCAGTCCCGCCGACGGTCCGCCGACGCCGCTGAGCGAGATGGTGATCTTCTCGTCGGCGGCCGGGCGGGCGACGGGGGCGATCCCGAGCCCGCCCTGCCCGTTACCGAGGTCGATGAGGGTGACGGTGACGGACTGCACCGGGCCGTCGCCACGGGTCGTCTCCACCGGGATCCGGCTGCCGGGGGCGGCGCCGTCGAGGGCGGCGCGGATGTCGCTGATCCGGCCGATCTGCCTGCCCTGTACCGAGACGATGCGGTCGCCGGGGCGCAGGACGGGGTTGACGGGCAGGCCCTGGATGTCGGGGCCGACGACGACCTGCGCGGGCACGTCGAGGTAGGTCAGCGCCGCCGAGACGGCGGAGCTCTCGGAGTCGGCGAAGTCGGCGTCGTTCTTGGCGTCGACCTGCTGCTGGGACTGCCCGGGCGGGAAGATCGCGCTACGGGGCACGACCTGCAGCTGGGGGTCGAGCCAGGCGCGCAGGACCTGGAACGTCGTGAGGCCGTCGGTGACCGACACCGTGGTCATGTTGAGGTGACCCGACGTCGGGTAGGTGGGCAGGCCGGTGACGTCGACGACCGGTCGGCCGTCCTGGGTGTCGAGGGTGTTGAACGTGGGCCCGGGGCCGAGCGTGACCATGGGGACGGGCACGGTGGCGGCGAGGACGCAGACCGCGAGCAGCCCGACGGCGACCAGGACGAGCCGGACGGTGCCGGGTGGGGGGCGGCGGCGGGGGCGCGGGGGCGCGCCGGCCTCGTCGGTCGTCTCCGTCACCGGAGGCCGCCGCGGTGGACCGTCGTGGTGTGACCGTGCACGTGCGAACTCCCTGGGTGCATGCGTTCCGACGGCGCCCCCGACCGCCTGATCACCACGGACGATACGACGCGTTCCTGTGCGTGCTCGCGCGCGGCCTCACTGCCGCCGGCGGGTGCCGCGCGACGGGGTGGCGGTGAGAGGGTCCGCGGGCCAGTCGTGCTTGGGGTAGCGGCCGCGCAGTTCCGCGCGGACACCGCTGTAGCCGTTGGCCCAGAACGACGCCAGGTCGGCGGTCACCGCGGCGGGACGACCGGCCGGGGACAGCAGGTGCAGCAGGACCGGCAGGCGCCCGCCCGCGACGGTGGGGCTCGCGGTCCAGCCGAGCACCTCCTGGAGCTTGACGGCGAGGACGGGCTGGTCGCCGGACCAGTCGAGGGTGATCTTCGAGCCGGTGGGCACCTCGAGACGTTCGGGTGCGAGCTCGTCGAGGCGGTAGGAGACCGAGGGGTCGAGCAGCCCGCGCACGATCTGGGCGGCGTCGACCCTGCCGAGGTCGGCGCGGCGGCGGGCCCGGTCGAGCGGGCCGGTCCACCAGCGGTCGGGGTCGTCGAGCAGCGCGGCGTCGGAGACGTCGGGCCACGGCTCGCCCAGTACGCGGTGCAGGGTGGCGACGCGGTCGCGCAGCGCCCGGGCGTGCGCGGTCCAGCGCAGCAGCGCGAGCCCCTCGGCGCGCAGCCCGTCGAGGAGCGCGGCGCGGACGGCGGCCGGGTCGGGGTCGTGCAGGGGGCGTTCGTCGAGGACGATCGCGCCGAGCCGGCGGACGCGGCGGGCGCGGACGTCGCCGTCGGCCCAGGCGATCTCGTCGTCGTCGGCGAGCAGCGGCGCGCCGACCCGTTCGGCGAGCGCGCGGTCGGCGACGGCGGCGAGCCGGACCCGCCCGTGCTGCGCGCCGGGGGTGCGGTCGGCGACGGCGACGGCGAGCCACTCGTGGTCGGCGAGCCCGCCCGGCGCCTCGACCGCGGTGCCTCCCGCCATGAGGAAGACACCACCTCCCGCGACGCGTCGCCGGGCGAGCCGTTCCGGGTGGGCGAGGGCGACGACCTCCGCCGCGCCCGCACCGGTTCCGGGCACGGCGGGGACGAGTCGTTCGAGGCGACGCACCTCCGCCCGCCCACGGCCCGACCGCAGGGCGCGCAGGGCGTCGTCGACGTCCGTCCCGGTCGCGAGGGTGTCGTCGTCGAGGAGGGCGACGGTCTCGGCCGCGAGCCGGGTGCCGGCGGCGGGGGCGCCGTCGAGCAGGGCGCGGGCCAGGCGCGGGTGCAGCCCGAGCCCGGCCATGGCGCGGCCGCGGGCGGTGACGGAACCGGAGCCGTCGACGGCCCCGAGCGCCCGCAGGACGGCGCGACCGGCGGCGAGCGGGCCCTCGGGGGGCGGGTCCCACCAGGTCAGGCCCGAGCCGTCGGGGGTGCCCCAGTCCGCGAGGTCGAGGGCGAGGCGGGTGAGGTCGGCGGTACGGATCTCCGGCTCGGGGAAGCGGTTCAGCAGCTCCGCAGCGGGCCAGCAGCGCACGGCCCGGCCCGGCGCCTCGCGTCCGGCACGGCCCGACCGCTGCTCGGCGACGGCCGCCGACACCCGCACGGTGACCAGTCCTGCGAGGCCGCGGCGGTGGTCGACGCGCGGCACCCGGGCCAGCCCGGCGTCGACGACCGCGCGCACCCCCGGAACGGTGAGGCTGGACTCGGCGACGGCCGTCGCCAGTACGACGCGCCGGCGCGGGCCCGGGGTGAGCGCGCGGTCCTGCTCCGCGGCGGGGAGCCGTCCGTGCAGGGCCAGGACGTCGGCGTCGATCCCGTCGAGTGCCGCGGCGGTCCGCCGGATCTCCGCGACGCCGGGCAGGAACGCGAGCACGTCGCCGTCGGCGGGCAGCCCGCGGACGGCGCGCGCGACGCACGCCTCGATCCGCTCCCCGCGCACCGGTGGGACGTGGGAGACCTCGACCGGGAAGGTGCGCGCCTGCACCGACCGCACCGGCGCGCCACCCAGCACCTCGGCCAGCCGTGTCGCGGCCACGGTGGCCGACGTCGCGAGCAGCCGCAGGTCGGGTCGCAGCCCGGCGCGGGCGTCGAGCAGCAGGGCCAGCAGCAGGTCGGCGTCGAGGTGCCGTTCGTGGCACTCGTCGAGCACGACGGTCGTGACGCCCGCGAGCTCGGGGGCGCCGGCGAGGCGGCGCAGCAGCAGCCCCGACGTCACGACCTCGATCCGGGTCTGCGCCGACACCCGGCGGTCCCCGCGCACCGAGTAGCCCACCGTGGCGCCGACCTGCTCGCCCAGCAGCGACGCCATCCGGGCGGCCGCCGCGCGGGTGGCGAGGCGGCGGGGTTCGGCGACCACGACCCGGCCGCCGGTCGCCGCCGCGAGCGCGAGGGGGACGAGCGTCGTCTTGCCGGTTCCCGGAGGGGCGACGAGCACGGCGGTGCCGTGCGCGGCGAGGGTGGCGACGACGTCGTCGAGGTGGTCGCGCACGGGGAGGTCGGGCAGTCGGGGCAGGCGCATCGGCACGAAGTCTGCCCCCCGCCCGCGGACGTGACGTGAGAGCGCCCGGACCACGCTGACGACACGCTCGCGTTCGGGGGCCGCGGCCGAGCGTGTGACGAGCGTTCCCGGACCGCGCCGATCACACGCCCGCGGTGCGCGTGACACCCTGGCGAGGCACGGCACGCCCGATCGGAGAGACCCATGCGCACCGTTCCCGTCGACGGCTCCCCCGCGTCCGTCGCCGCCCTCGCCGACGCGCTCGCCGCGGCGCTCGACGGGACCGGCCCCGCGGTGCGCCCCGTCGCCGCCGACGCCCCACCCACCCCCGGGCCCACCGGCGAGCTGCCCGCCGGTGCGGCCGTCGTGGTGTCGACGTCGGGGTCCACGGGCGAGCCCAAGCACGTCGTGCTCACCGCCGCCGCGCTCACGGCGTCGGCCCGCGCCACCGAGGCCCGGCTGGGCGGACCGGGCCGCTGGGTCCTGCCGCTGCCCGCCGAGCACGTCGCCGGTGTGCAGGTGATCGTGCGGGCGCTGCTCGCGGGGGCACCGCCGGAGGTCCAGGACGTCCGCGACGGCTTCCGCCCCGCCGGGTTCGCCCGCACGACCGCCCGCTTGCCCCGCGACGCCCGCTGGTACACGAGCCTCGTCCCGACGCAGCTGCTGCGGATCCTGCAGCACGGCAACGCTGCCCTGCAGGCCCTGCGCGGGTGTGCGGCGGTGCTCGTCGGCGGCGCCGCGCTCGATCCGGCGCTGCGCGAGCGGGCCCTCGACGCGGGCGTCCACGTCGTCACCACCTACGGCATGAGCGAGACCGCGGGCGGCTGCGTCTACGACGGCGTCCCGCTCGACGGCGTCACCGTCGACATCGACGACGACGGACGCATCCTGCTCGGCGGCCCCACGGTCGCCGCCGGCTACCTCGGCGACCCCGCCGCGACCGCTGCCGCCTTCACCGGTGGCCGGTTCCGCACCGGCGACCTCGGCCGGCTCGACGCCGCCAGGCTGACCGTCCTGGGCCGGGCCGACGACGTCGTGGTCACCGGTGGGGAGAAGGTCGCGCCGGCCGCGGTCGAGCGGGTGCTGTCCGCCCAGCCCGGCGTCACCGGCGTGTGTGTGGTCGGGGTGCCCGACGCCGAGTGGGGCGCGGTCGTGGCGGCGGTGGTCGTGGCCGACGAGGCCTTCCGGCGCGACCGGGCGACAGCCGCCGTCCGGGCCGAGCTCGGCCGGGCCGCGGTCCCCCACCGCTGGCTCACCGTCGACGAGATCCCTTTGCGCGGCATCGGTAAACCCGACCGGGACGAGGTCCGACGACTCCTCAGCGCGACCACGGCCGCCGAGTAGCCCTCCCCGATCCGGTGATGATCGCGGCCACACCTTCGGTGGTCGTCACTCTCCGTCGGTTGACCTGGTTCCGTTCATCCGGTCTGCTTCGCGTCAGACGGCACATGCACACCGGCCGTCACACCAGTCACACGGCTGACACGCGTCAGCGGGGTCGGGGGGACGTCGAATGCGAACGGGACTGCGGGCTGCACTGCTGGCCACCGTGACGGCGGCACTCGTCGCCGGAACCGTGACCCCGGCGGTCGCGGCCGAGCCGGGAACCGGCGGCGCCTCCTGGACCGCGGACCTGACGACCGGTGACGCCGCCGGCGTCGACACCGACTCCGGCGCCGTGACCCTCGACACCGACGCCGCCCCCGAGGCCCCCCGTGACGCCCGGGCCCCGCGCGGGGCCGAGGGCGGCGCCGACGCCGCATCCACCGGCTACCTGACGCTCGGGCCCCGCACCCTGTCCCGGCCCACCGACCAGGTCGACTCCACCCTCGACGCCGACGTGCCACCCGGCAGCGACGTCACCGTCGACGTCCGCGGTCGCAGCGCCAACGGCGGCTGGACCGAGTGGGTCCCCAGCACCGCGAGCTCGCCGACCCGGAGCACCGCACAGCTCCCGGAGACGACGTCGGTCGTGCAGAGCCGGCTCGTCCTCACCGGCGCGCCCGGCGCCGAACCGGTCGTCGACGGCCTGCGCCAGGACGCCCGCCCCACAGCGGTGCCGGAGGGCGAGGAGGACGCCACCACCGAGACCGCGCCCCTGCGCTACAGCGTCTTCGCCACCCGTGAGGGCCTCGTCGGCGGCACGACCGCCAACGGCCACGTCATCGTCGAGCGCGACAAGTTCGTCGCCCTGCCCTCGCGGCGCGCCCTCTCCCCCCGCAACACCAACGACTACTCGGTGAAGGTCTGTGCCTCCAACGGCCGCTGCTCCTTCGCCCCCGTCTGGGACGTCGGGCCCTGGAACACCCGCGACGACTACTGGAACCCGGGCAACATCCGCCAGAACTGGGCCGACCTGCCGCAGGGCGTCCCCCAGGCGCAGGCCGCCTACCGCGACGGCTACAACGGTGGCAACGACCAGTTCGGCCGCAAGGCCCTCAACCCGGCCGGCATCGACCTCGCCGACGGCGTCTTCTGGGACGACCTGGGGCTCAAGGACAACGCGACCGTGACCGTCGACTACCTGTGGACCGGCTCGACGAAGCTGTCGAACGTCGACACCAGCGCCGCAGGCGACGCCGGAGCCGTACCGGTCCGCTCCGGTCCCAGCGACGACGCCGCCGTCGTGGGCGGGGCCGCCCACGGTGCCGCCGTGCCGATCATGTGCATCACCGGGGCCTGGCTGCAGATCGGCCTGGGCCAGTACCTGCCCGTCGGCGCGGTCCCGGGGGCCACGGCTGCGAGCACCTGCACCCCCGCCGGATAGATTCGACGACGTGGCCACAGCGGCGCAATGGATCGAGGGAGCCCGTCCGCGGACCCTCCCCACAGCGATCTCCCCCGTCCTTGTCGGAACCGGTGCCGCGCTCGGCTCGGGCGTCGTCACACCGTGGCGGGCGATGCTCGCCCTCGTGGTGTCGGTGAGCCTCGTCATCGCGGTGAACTACGCCAACGACTACTCCGACGGCATCCGCGGCACCGACGACGACCGCGTCGGCCCGCTACGGCTCGTCGGGTCGAAGGCCGCGGCACCCGCCCAGGTGAAGCGGGCCGCGTTCGTCGGGTTCGGCGTCGCCGCGGTCGCCGGGCTGGCGCTCGTCGCGATCAGCGGGCAGTGGTGGCTGCTGGCCGTCGGCGCGGTCTGCATCCTCGGCGCCTGGTTCTACACCGGCGGGAAGCGGCCCTACGGCTACGCAGGACTCGGTGAGATCGCCGTGTTCCTGTTCTTCGGCCCGGTCGCCGTCCTCGGCACCGTGCTCACGCAGAGCGGGACGCCCAGCCCGCTGGCGATCGTCGCGACGGTCGGCGTCGGCCTGCTCACGTGCGCGGTGCTCGTCGCCAACAACCTGCGCGACATCCCCACCGACGCCCGCACCGGCAAGCGCACCCTCGCCGTCGCGCTCGGCGACGCCGATACGCGCAAGCTCTACGCCGGGCTGATCCTCGTCCCGCTCGTGCTCTCGGTCGGCGCCGGAACCCGCAGCTGGCCGATGTTCCTGGGCCTGCTCGCCGCGCCGCTGGCCGTGCCGCCGGTGCGCCGGGTGCTGCAGGGCGCCGACGGCCGCAAGCTCGTCAAGGTCCTGCAGGAGACGGGCGTGGTACTGCTCGTCTGGTCAGTCGCGACGGCCGTCGGTCTCGCCCTGGGGCGCATCGTCTGAGGTCCCCGCCGCGGGCTCCCCGTCGCCACGCAGGTGGGCGCGGACGTCGGCGCGCCGGACACGTGCGGCCTCGACCGCCGCGTCGAGCCGCAGGCGCAGCCCCCGGAAGAGCACCATCGACAGCGGCAGCGCCACCACGAGACCGATGAGCAACGACAGCAGGATCGGGACACCGGCGAGGCTCAGCAGGGCCGCGACGACGGCGACGACAGCGATTCTCGCCACAGCGTAAAGAGCGATGGTGCTCGCGAGGCCGGGACCGTCGCCCGGGGCGCCGGCCTCCGGCGGCGTGGGCGCGGGGGTGGACATGCCGCGAGCCTACGACGCGCGCCGGCAGCCCGTTCGACCCAGCACTGACCTGCGCAAACGTGGCGCTCCCTGGCCCGGGAACTCCCGGACGTCCCCGTACGTTGATCGATCGGCTCCTTGACGAGGTCGGGCACCGACGTCCGAATAGTCCTTTAAGAGCCCTTTACCTCCCGAGAACCGTTCGAGTACCCGGTATCCCAGGTGTCACGATGGCCCGGTAATCGACGAATGTGGGAGGTACGAATGTCCACCCCGGCCCAGAACCAGAGCGAGCGCCTGCTGACGCCCGGCGAGGTAGCGACCCTGTTCCGTGTCGACCCGAAGACCGTGACGCGTTGGGCGTCCGCCGGTCGGATCGGCTCGATCCGCACCCCCGGCGGCCACCGCCGCTTCCGCGAGTCCGAGGTCCGCGGCATGCTGGCCGACCTCACCAGTGAGGCGACCATCCCGCACTGAGCCACTGTCCGACCGGCCGTGCGAGGCGACGCCCGACAGCGCGTCGCTTCGCACGGCCGGTCGCCCGGTCACCTCACACGATTCTCACGAGGTCCTCGCGTGTCCTCCGCTAGTCTCGTGGGAGGAGGTGGTGGTGGTGCTGGTCTTTCTCGTCGCGTTCGTCGGCGCCGCGGTGATTGCGCTGCTGATGTGGCGAGCGATGAACACCGAACGAACATCGGACCGCACCGGGGTACCCGGCCCGGCCCGGTCCGCGCCCGTCCGTCCGCCGCAGCGCCGAGCCACCGGCCCCGACGACGACCCCGACTTCCTCCGCCAGCTCGACGAGACCGTCAAGCGTCGCGAGGACCCGCCCCGGGGCGACCAGCAGCCCTGACGCCCGTCGTCCCCGTTCCACGACCGGGACCCCGTCCGCGCGCCCTGGCGCGACCTACGACGGGAACCCGTCCGCGACCGACGCCGCCAGCTCCAGCAGCGCCAACCGCGTCTGCGGCTGCAGCCGGTCGAGGTCGATCTCCGCGCCCTCCTCCAGGTGCCCGTCGAACGGAATGCGCACCACGGCCCGGCAGCGCAGCGCGAAGTGCTCCGCCACCCGGTCGAGGTCCACGCCGCCCGACGAACGGTGCACACAGTTGATCACCGCAACGGCGTTGGCCACCAGATCGGTGTGCCCGTGCGCGTCCAGCCAGTCCATCGTCGCCGACGCACTGCGCGCCCCGTCGATCGAACCCGACGACACGATGATCAGCTGGTCGGCCATCCCCAGCACCCCGTACATCGCCGAGTGCATCAGCCCGGTGCCGCAGTCGGTGAGGACGATGTTGTAGAAGTGCTCCAGCAGGTTCACCGTGCGGCGGTAGTCGTCCTCGCTGAACGCCTCCGACACCGCCGGGTCCTGCTCGCTGGCCAGCACCTCCAGCCGCGACGTCCCCTGTGACGTGTACGCCCGCACATCGGTGTAGCGCCGCACCCGCTGCGCGTCCCGCAGCAGGTGGCGCACCGTCGCCGTCGTCTCCAGCGGAATCTTCTGGCTCAACGTGCCACGGTCCGGGTTCGCGTCGACCGCCACGACACGGTCGCCGCGCAGCGACGCGAACGTCGCGCCCAACGTCGCCGTGACCGTCGTCTTGCCCACGCCACCCTTGAGGCTGAGCATCGCGATCTTGTAGCAGCCCAGCAACGGCTGGTTCACCCGTGCCGTGAGCTCACGGCGGCGGACGTCGAGCGGGCTCTCCCCCGGGTTGATCAACTTCCCGGACAACACATAGACGGCACGCCGCCACCCCGACTGCGGCGGCCGCTTGCTCGGGCGCAACAACCGCGCCGACGACAGGTCGCCACCCCCCAGGTCCACCTGCTGACCGGTGCGGGCACGCTGCGCCTCCTGGGCCGCGACGGCGCCGGGCTCGGTCCAGCCGACCGGACGACGGGGGTTGTCCTCCCGCGGCGGTCGCGGCCACGACGGAGGTGGCGGCGGGGGCGGCCAGGACTGCTCGACGCGCGACCCGCCGGTCCGCGGATCCGGTCGTGGCGGGGTCTGCGGGCCCGGCCGGCGCCCGGCCGGCCCGTCGGCGGGCTCGGCGGGACGTACCCCGTTCGGCGGGGTGGCCGCCGACGCCCTCCCGGCGGTGTCCGGGGGCGCGACAGCTCCGGCGGTGTCCGGGGCGTGCGCGGCAGCTGCGTCCGCGGCGTTCGTCGCGGCACCGGCGGCGTCCGGGGCGTTCGTCGCGGCCCCGGCGGCGTCCGGGGCGTTCGTCACGGCGCCGGTGGTTGCGGCGCCGCGGGGCGGGGTGAGTGGGTGCCGGCGGGCGGCGCCGCCGGGCATGTCCTCCCCCGCCGCACGGCGGCCGCCGCGGGCCGGGGTGTCGTCGCGGCGTGGCTCGGTGCGCGGGACACCTGGTGCGGGGGTGTCGGCGGGGCGGCGCACCGGTGCGGCCCCTGACGGTGCAGCCGACGTCCCTGCGGCGGCCGGCTGCGCACCCTCGCGGGTCGGCTCGGCCGGTCCGCCCGGCCCCGAACCGGTCCTGTCGGCGCCGGACGTGTCGGCGTCCGGCTGGTCGGCGGGCTGCGGGGCGGACCGGGTCGACCACGCCGCAGCGGCGCGCTGCGCGGCTGTGGCCTGGGCGGCTGCGGCCTGCTCGACGGTGGCCTGCGCGGCGGTCGGCGGCCCGGGCGGGGCTTCGGCGGCCGCGTCCACGGACCGTTCGTCCTCGACCGGCCCGGCTCCCGCAGCGGCGGGACCGACGGCCCCGGGACCGGTGGCGCCCGCGCCGGCGCGGCGCCCACCGGGCGACTCGGGGCGCTGACCGTCCGCCGCCGGGCCGCCTGCTCCGGAGGGGCGGCCCGCGTCGTCGGTCACCCGGCGACCGACGGCCCGGGCCACGGCGGCGTCGACCGCCGGATCGTCCCCGCGGCGCACGGGATCGCGGCTCGCGCCCCCACCGTCCCGGGCGGTTGCGTCGTCCGCGGCCGTGCGCGCCGCATCGGCGACCCGCTCCTCGTCGGGCGACCGGGCCGGTTCGGCGGGTCCGCTGCCGGTCGGCCGGGGGGTCGTCGTCGAACTCCGGTCGGGTGTCGTGCCGCCGAACGTGCGGGAGGTGCGGGTGTCGCCCTCGGGCAGCGCGGAGGCCGGCGGACGGCGGGTCGCGGCGAGCCGTGCGGCCTCGGCGGCGCGGCGGGCAGCCGCGACCCTGGCCGCAGCGGCGTCCCGGTCGGTCCCGGCGTGCGTCGGCGCGGCCCGGACGTGTGACGCGGTTCCCGCGCCGGCCGTGGGTGCGGCGTCGTCGGCACGTGGTGCGGTCCGGTCGGCGCCCCAGCGGTCGGCTGCCCGGTCGGTGCGCGACCGGTCGGCGGCCGAGGCCCTGGTCCCGCCCCACCGTGCGGCCGGAGGGTCCTGCTCCGCCGTGTCGGCCGACCCGCCGCCGGGCCGGACCGCGGGCAGGCCCTGCCCTGGCGTCACCGGGTCGATCTCGGACTCGAGGTCGTCGTCGGGGTGGTCGGGGATCGCGCTGCCCCAGGTTCCCTGCGGGGTGGGGTCGGGCCGCGGCGCCTCCGTCGCGGCAGGGCCGTCGACCGCACGCCCACCGGCCGAACGCGGCGCGTCGGCCGGCCGTGGCGCCGTGACCGGGACCGGGGCCTCGGACGAACGCTGCGGCTCCGACGCGCGCACCGCCCCGGACGGACGCAGGCCGTCCCCCGGGCCCCGACCGTCGACCGGACCCCGACCGTCCGCCGGGCGCACGGCGTCGGCCGGGCGCCGGGCGTCGACGGGGACGCGGGCGTCGGGCGGGCCCGGCTCGTCGGCAGCGCGCCGCGCCTCACCCGGGCGGGGTTCCTCGACCGGCTGGTCCTCGGCCGGCGCCTCGCCGTCGGCATCGTGGTGCGCCGCATCGGCCGCGCCGGAGAGCTTTCCCCAGCGCTCCTGGACGTAGCGGCCCACGGAACCGTCCGGGAAGTCCGACGCAGCCTTGCTCACGTGCACCGACGGTAGTCGCGCGTGCCGCCCTGGTCGAGGTGACGTCGAGGGACGTGCTCAGCTCAGCCCGGCATACGAGTGAAGCCCGGCCACGACCATGTTGATGAAGAAGAGGTTGAAGACGATGGTCGCGAAGCCGACGACGTTGATCCAGGGGGCGCCGGTGGAGCGCCAGCCCGACGTGGCACGGGCGTGCAGGTACGCGGCGTAGACGACCCAGGCCACGAAGGCGACGGTCTCCTTGGGGTCCCAGCCCCAGAACCGGCCCCAGGCCGACTCGGCCCAGATGGCACCGGCGATGACGGCGAAGGTGTAGATGGGGAAGGCGACGACGGTCACCCGGTAGGCGAGCCGGTCGAGATCGTCGGCGCTGGGCAGGTTGACCGACACCCTCCCGGTCTTCCCGGCCTTGACCAGCAGGTACAGGATGCTGGCCACACCGGCCACCATGAGCAGGCCGGACGCGATCGTGACGGTGGTCACGTGGATGGCGAGCCAGTACGACTGCAGGGCAGGGACGACGGGCGCGGCGTTGGCGTAGAGGACGGTCCCGCCGAGGAACATCAGGATCAGCATCGGCGCGAGCACGAAGGCGCCGACGGGCCGCAGCAGGGGCGACCGGCGCAGCACGACGAGCCAGCAGACGACCGCGGCCAGGCAGATGGCCGAGGTGAACTCGTACATGTTGCCCAGCGGCCAGCGCTCGGTGGCGATGCCGCGCAGCACGATCGCGCCCACGTGCAGCAGCAGCCCGACGATCGTGACGGCGACGCCCATGCGGCCGCACTTGTCCGACCGGGTGCGGACGGTACGGGCGGGCGGCTCCTCCGGGGCGGTCTCGACCGCGTCACCGCTCGTCGCCACCAGGGCCTTGGCCCGCAGGGGGGTGCGGGAGCCGACGAACTCGAACGCGTGCAGGAACATCGCCAGCACGTACACGGCGACGGCCCCGATGTAGAGGTCGTCGCTGTACGCGGCGAGGACCGGGTCGATGGGCATCAGGTGTCTCCCCTGTCGGTGGGGCCGGTCGGATCGCCTGTTCCCGGCGTTCCGGACGATGGTGACTGGTGGATCGGGTCCGTCGGCTCCGGCGGCGTGTGCTCCTCGCCGAGGATCGCGGCGCGGAGCCGGTCGAACTCCTCGCCGTAGCCGGCCTGGTCGGTGCGGGCGAGGCCGCCGAGGCGGACCTCGGTGCGGCCGTCGCCCGCCGGGACGAGCCGCACCCAGAAGCGGCGGCGCTTCACCGCGAGCGAGGTCCCGAGGCCCGCGAGCAGCAGGATCGCGAAGACGAGCACGGTCTCCTGGCCGGGGTCGTGGCTGACCTGCAGCGAGACCCACGGGAGGACGTCGTCGAAGCGGACCTGGGTGCCGTCGTCGAGGGTGACGGACTCGCCGGGCAGCAGGTTGGCGCGGGCGACGCGGGTGAGGGCGCCGGAGTCGACCTGGGCCTGGTCGACGCTGAAGATCGACTGGCCGCGGCCGTCGTCGAGACCGAGGTCGCCGCGCAGCACGTCGACGGCGACCTGCGGGTCGTGCAGGTCCGGGTACACCGAGGTGATGATCTGCCCGCCGGAGCTGGTGGGGGCGAACAGCCCGGTGACGGCGATCTGGCTGTTCTGGCGCTGGGTGGGGTCGGTGACGCCGGGGCGTTCGAACTTCGTGGCGCCCTCGGAGAGCATCGTCGCCATGTCGACGGGCCGCCACTGGATCTGGCCGGTGCGCTGCTGACCGTCGGGCCAGGTGACGGTGAAGCGCGGCGCGTAGCCGTGGCCGAGCAGGTAGACGCGGGCGCCGTCGAGGCGCAGCGGGTGGTTGACCTGCAGCTCGTAGGAGCTCCAGCGGGTGGTGTCGCCGGCCTCGACGTCCGCGGCCGTCTGGTACCCGAGCTGCGCGCGGAAGGAGTCGGGCTGCCCGTTGGGCAGGTACTCGGCGGAGAAGTCGTCGACGCGCACGCAGAACGGCTCGAGCTGGGTGCCGTCGACGCGCAGCCCGGCGCGGAACGAGTCGTAGCCCAGGATCGAGGAGTTGCAGAACTGGCCGCCGCCGGACAGGACGATGACCTGCCCCTCGTAGCCGAACAGCTTGCCCATGGCGAGACCGACGAGCAGGCCGACGAGGCTGAGGTGGAACACCAGGTTCCCGGCCTCGCGCAGCCTGCCCTTCTCGGCCGACACGGTGCGCACGCCGCCCGGCTCCTCGCGGTCGGCACGTTGCCAGGCGCGGAACCTGTTGCCGCCCAGCAGGGCACGAACGCGCGCGAGGACGGCGTCGGCGTCCTCGTCGACGACCCCTGCGGCGTGGTGGGGCAGCCGGGCGAGGTTGCGGGGGGTGGCGACGGGGTCGCTGCGCATGGCGCGCACGAAGTCGAGGTTGCGGGGCACGAGGCAGCCGATGAGCGAGATCATCAGCAGCAGGTAGATGGCGGCGAACCACGGTGTGGCGAAGACGTCGAAGAAGCCGCCCTTGTCCAGGATCGGCGCCAGCGTCGGGTAGTCGGTGAAGTACTGGTCGACGAGCTGCTGGTTGAGCGAGCGCTGCGGCAGCAGCGCACCGGGCAGGGCGGCCAGTGCCAGTAGGAACAGCAGGACGAGCGCCGTGCGCATGCTGGTGAGGCCGCGCCAGGTGTTGCGCAGGAAGGCGATGACGCGCCGCGGCACGGACGGGCGGGCGGGCGGCGCGCCCCCTGCGACGGGGGCCTGCGGCGGCGCGGTGGTCATCACAGCCGGCCCGTCACAGCGCCGGGGTGAAGCCGGCGACGGCGGTCTGCAGGCCGACCAGCAGCCCGTTCCACACGCCGGACAGCAGCAGGATCCCGACGACCACGAGCAGCGCCCCACCGGCGATCTGGATGCCGCGGGTGTGGCGGCGCAGCCAGCCCAGGGCCCGCACGGCCGACGACGCGCCCAACGCGATCAGCACGAACGGGAGCCCGAGCCCGGCGCAATAGGCGAGGGTGAGGACGATGCCGCGCAGCGACCCGCCCCCGGTACCGGCCGCGACCGCGACGACCCCGGCCAGTGTCGGGCCCACGCAGGGCACCCAGCCGAGCCCGAAGACCGCGCCGAGCAGCGGCGCGCCCCAGATACCGGCACGCGGCACCCAGTGGACGCGGCGTTCGCGTTGCAGGACCGGCACGAGCCCGACGAACGCGAGCCCCATGACGATCATGACGATGCCGCCGATGCGTTGCAGCAGCTCCATGTTGCGCACGAGCGCGTCGGACAGCCAGACGACCCCGACGAGGATCGCGCCGAACACGACCGTGAAGCCGGCGACGAACAGCGTCGCGGCGCCGGCGACGCGCCACCTGCCGCGGCGGCGTCCGCGGCGGTCACCGGCGTCGGCGGAGGTGGTGTCGGGGGTGTCGGCGCCGACGAGGCCCGCGAGATAGGCGAGGTAGCCGGGGACCAGCGGGACGACGCACGGGGAGGCGAAGCTGACCGCTCCGGCGAGCACGGCGACCACCGCTGCGACCAGCAGCGGTCCCGATATCGCGAGCGCGGTCGATGCGTCCATCACCGATCAGGGTATGTCTGCGGCCGCCCGGCTCCCCCACCGGGTTCTACAGCGTGTAGTGCGTGTGTGGTGGAGCCCACCGCTCAGGCCCGGGGCTCGGCGGCGACGCGCATGAGCAGCGGGATCAGGTCGCTGGGCTGGACGCGCGTCAGGAACACCGCGGCGACGCGGTGCTGCCGGTCGAGCACGATCGTCGACGGCACCGTGTTGCGCGGGTAACCCGACAGCGCGGCCAGCGTCCGGCCGGGCGGATCGAAGATCGACTGGTACTTCAGGCCGCGGTCGCGGACGAAGTCGGTCGCGGCGGCGCGGTCGTCACGCACGTCGATGCCCAGCATGTCGACCCCCTGGCCGGACGTCTGCTCGAGCGCGAACTCCAGGTCGGGCGCCTCCGCGCGGCACGGCCCGCACCACGACCCCCAGATGTTGACGACGAGGACCTTGCCCGCGTAGTCGTCGGTGCCGATCGTCGTGCCCGGCGCGAGCAGGCTCTCCCCGCTCAGCGCGGGCAGCGGGGCGCGGGACGACGGCGGATCGTACAGGATCGTCGTCCTGCCGCCGGGAGCGACGAACTGGAACTCCTGACCGGTCACGACCGCGTCCTTGCCGGTGGTGCCGCAGGCCGCGACGACGAGCACCGCGAGCAGGGCCGCGAGCGCGGGGAACAGGCGTCTCATGCGCCGGTCACGGTGGGGTCGCTGGACCCGGCGGGCTCGCTGTAGCGCAGGGCGGTGAGCTCGGACCCGGTGAACTCCAGCGTCGTCAGCGACGCCAGCGCGCACTGGCGGCGGCGCGGGTCGTGCCAGAGCCGCTGACCCAGCAGGTAGCGGCGCAGCGTCCAGATCGGCAGCTGGTGGGAGACGCAGACCGCCTCGCGGCCGCCGGCGAGCTCCCGGGCGCGGTGCGCGGCACCGAGCATGCGGTGCGCGATGCGCAGGTACGGCTCGCCCCACGAGGGTGTGAACGGGTCGCGCATCAGCGGCCAGTTCGCAGGCCGGCGCAGCGCCCCGTCGCCCACCCCGAACCTCGTGCCCTCGAACCGGTTCTCCGACTCGATCAGCCCGTCCTCGGTGACGATCTCCACGCCGTGCGCGGCGGCGATCGGCGCGGCCGTCTCCTGCGCGCGCAGCAGCGGGGACGCCACGACGACCGCGACGTCGTTGTCCACCAACGTCTTCGCGACGGTCTCCGCCTGCGCGCGCCCCCGCTCGGACAGGTGGTAGCCGGGCAGGCGCCCGTAGAGGATGCCCTCCGGGTTGTGCACCTCGCCGTGGCGCAGCATGTGGACGAGCGTGCGCGTGCTCATGCAGCAGCCGCCGCGGCCGCAGCCGCCGGGAGGGCATCGGCGACGACCGCGAACGCGTCGTCGTCGAGCGCGGCGGACACGAACCAGGCCTCGAACGCGCTCGGCGGGGCGTACACGCCGCGTTCGAGCAGCGCGTGGAAGAACGGCGCGAACCGGTGGGTCTGCGCAGCCTTCGCCGTCGCGTAGTCGACCACGCGGTCCTCGCTGAAGAACACCGACAGCAGGTTGCCCGCGAACTGCACGCGATGGGCGACACCCGCGGCGGTCAGCGCGTCACCGATCAGGCCACCCAGCCGCTGGGCGTTGGCGTCGAGCGCGCGGTAGACCCCGGCGTCGGCCAGCCGCAGCGTCGCGAGGCCCGCGGCGACGGCGACGGGGTTACCCGACAACGTCCCCGCCTGGTAGACCGGCCCGGCCGGGGCGAGGTAGGACATGTGCTCGCGCGACCCGCCGAACGCCGCCGCCGGCAGCCCGCCCGACATGACCTTGCCGAACGTGTACAGGTCGCCCGCGACTCCGTCGAGGCCGTGCCAGCCCGACGGGCTCACCCGGAACCCGGTCATGACCTCGTCCATGATCAGCAGCGCGCCGTGCTCACGGGTCACCGCGCGCAGGCCCGCGTTGAACCCCTCGACGGGCGCGACCGCGCCCATGTTGCCCGCCGCCGGCTCGGTGATCACACACGCGATCTCGGCCCCGCGGGCGGCGAACACCTCGCGGACGGCCTCGATGTCGTTGTAGGGCACGACGATCGTGTCGGCCGCCTGCGCACCGGTGACGCCCGGACTCGTCGGCAGCCCCAGCGTCGCCACACCCGAGCCCGCCTCGGCCAGCAGCGCGTCCACGTGGCCGTGGTAGCACCCCGCGAACTTGACGACGGCCGCGCGCCCCGTGATGCCGCGGGCCAGCCGGATGGCGCTCATCGTCGCCTCGGTGCCGGAGTTCACCAGGCGCACCTGCTCCACCGGCCCGACGCGACCGATGATCTCCTCGGCCAGCTCGATCTCGGCGGGCGTGGGCGCCCCGAACGACAGCCCGCTCGCCGCGGCGGCCTGCACCGCCTCGACGACCTGCGGGTGCGCGTGCCCCAGGATCATCGGCCCCCACGACGACACGAGGTCGACGTAGCGGTTGCCGTCGGCGTCGGTCAGCCAGGGACCCTGGGCGGACACCATGAACCGCGGGGTGCCGCCCACGGCGTTGAACGCCCGCACCGGCGAGTTGACCCCGCCGGGGATGGCTGCTCCCGCCCGCTCGAACAAGCGGGCCGAGACATCGGAGACCTGGGCGGGGTGCGTCGACGAACTCACGACCCCCAGTCTGGCAGCCGCCCGCACATGGTGCGGGCGGCGCCTCCCGGAATCACTTCCGCCGTGACCGGTACCACGCCGACGCGTTGCCGACGTACAGCAGGATCACGCCGACGATCGCGAGCACGATCGGGCCGAAACCGATCAGCAGCGACACGGGATCCGACGAGATGCTGAGGCTGACGTTCTGGTTGCCGGCCGTCAGGAACAGCACGGCCAGCCCCCCGATGACGATCAGCGCATACAGCACCACGAGCGCGGTGATCGTGACCCGGCCTCCGCTCCTCCCGAGGAAGGCGGCCACCGACAGCGCGATGTGGATCAGGGCGAGCACGATGAACACGACGCCGACGATCATCGCGATCTGGGCGAGGTTGACACCGGCCTGCTGCAGCCGCGCGAGGTCGTCGGTCGACAACGCCGACGTGACCCTGCCGCTCGCGAGCGCGACGACCACCCCGCCCGCGAGGTAGGGCAGCGCGCTGACGACCAGCAGGATCATCCCGATCAGGACCGGCACGGGCCGCTTCACGTCGCGGGCGGGCTCGTCGCCCCCGGCGCCGTAGCCGGGTCCGGCGTCGGCGTACGGGTTGTAGACGTTGTAGCCCGGCTGCTGGCCGTACTGCTGGCCGTACTGAGCCGGCTGGCCGTACTGGGGCTGCTGCCCGTACTGCGGCGGCTGGCCGTACTGCGGCGGCTGGCCGTACTGGGGCTGCTGGCCGTACTGGGGCTGCTGCCCGTACTGGGGCTGCTCGCCGTACTGCGGCGGCTGGCCGTACTGCGGTTGCTCGCCGTACTGCGGCTGTCCGTACTGGGGCTGGCCGCCGTACTGCTGCTGGCCGTACTGCTGCTGGTCCCAGCCGCCGCCCGCCGCGTGCCGGGCCTCGTCGTAGGTCGGGCCCGGGGCGGGGCGGTCGTCCTCGGCCCGGTCCTTCTGCATGTCGACACCCGGATCGGCGCCCTGCTGGTCGCGCTGACGCTGATAGCTGCCCGGGAGGTAGCCCGTCGGCTTGTCCTCGCCGCGGTCGGGCGGAGTGCTCACCTGGACCACCGTATGGCCGACCCGCAACGCTGTCCACGAGCCCCCCGCCCCGGACGCGGCCGGGGCGGGGTCGCGGACGCCGACCGGCGCCGGGTCACGGCCAGCGGCGGTGGTGGATGTCCTCGGACATGCGGACCACCGCGTAGTAGAACTCCAGCGTCACCCGGAACAGGATCAGGTAGAACAGCGCGACCACGGCGCCCACCACCAGGGCGAGGATGCCGCCCAGTGCGCCGTTGCCGATGAAGCCGGTGACGATCGCCGCCAGCCAGCCCAGGCCGATCACCACCATGCCGATGATGTACAGCACCTTCACCACGACCGGCGTCGCGAAGAAGTTGAAGTCGAAGTCGAAGAGGGCGCCGAAGAAGTTCTTGCCCGGCGGCAGCCCCGCCGACGGACCGGCCGGACCACCAGGGCCGCCCGGACCACCAGGGCCCCCGTACCCGGGCGGCGGGCCGCCGTAGCCGGGAGGCGGGCCCGCGGGCGGGCCGTAGCCGGGAGGGCCCGCAGGCGGCTGCTGGGCCTGCTGGCCCCAGTCCGGTGCCGCGTTGTACTGGGTGGGCTGGTCCTGCCAGCTCCCCGCCGGGTCCTGCGGCTGCTGAGGCTGCTGGCCCTGGTTCTCCGGGTTGCCCGGGTCCTGGCTCATGTCGCTCCGATCGCAGACGGTTGGTGATCAGGGCGGATCATGCCGGGATCGGGAGGCCGCGTCCGGATGAAACCGTCACGCACCCGGGTGACGCCACTCCGCACCCGCCACCGGACGTGTCACCAGCGCTGACCACGCACCCCCGCTGCCCGGCCCCGCCCGCGAACGTGTCACCGAGGCAGCTCGAACGCCCTCACGACACGCTCGGGAGGGGCCTCGGACGCGACACGGCCCCGGCACCACGAGGGTGCCGGGGCCGTGCGGGCGCACGAGGACTGCCTACTGCGACTTGATGACGATCGTGCCGGCCCACTTGTCGTGCAGGGCGCGACGCAGCGGCTGGTCGGTGAGCACCGAGATGCCGTCGGCGAGGCTGAAGATCAGCACGAGGAGGCTGATCAGGCCCAGACCGAAGAAGTCGACGAACGCGAGCACGCCGACGATCCCGTAGATGCCCGGGTAGATGAGGGCCCGCTTCATCAGCGTGCTGCTGGCGGGCTTGCTGCCGTCCGGCGCGACCAGGCGCGTCTTCATGACCATCTTGCCGACCGTCTGCCCGTTACGGGAGTGCATGAGGAAGTCGTAGGCCGCGTACGCGAGGCCGGCGAGGACGTAGGTCAGGACGGCCGCGATGACGAACCCGGTCCCACCGGTCACACCGCCGGTGGCGATGTTCACGGAGATGCTGGAGACGAAGATCGCCGCCAGGATGAAGCTCAGGATCCAGTAGACGACCATGTACAGGACGCCGTCGATGATGCGGCCGACGAGCCGCTCCCACCACTCCGGGATCGGGCCCGGCGCACCCGGCGGGACGGGCTGCGGCGCGGCGCCGTAGCCCGGCTGGCCGTAGGGCTGGCCGTACGGCTGCTGCCCGTATCCGGGCTGCTGGCCGTAGGGCTGCTGCGGGTAGCCCTGCTGGTACGGCTGCTGCTGGTAGCCGCCCTGCTGGGGGTAGCCCTGCTGCGGGTACCCCGGCTGGGGGTAGCCCTGCTGCGGATAGCCCTGCTGCGGGTACCCCGGCTGCGGATATCCGGGCGGCGGGTAGCCACCCTGCTGCGGATCCCCCTGACCGGGGGGCGGGCCGTAGCCCGGGGCGGGCTGACCCTGCCACTGAGGGTCGGAGGGTGACGTCATGCGCCGAAAGGTAGGCAGACGTCCGTTCGCTGTCCAGATGCCTGCACGAACCGTGACGTCGAACGTCAGTTCCCACCCAGACGAGCGGCGATTTCCGTGGCCCAGTAGGTGAGGACGACGTCGGCGCCCGCTCGTCGTATGCCTGTGACGGTTTCGAGGACGGCGCGGTCGCGGTCGATCCAGCCGTTGGCGGCCGCGGCCTCGATCATCGCGTACTCGCCGGAGACCTGGTAGGCGGCGACGGGGACGTCGGCGACGTCGGCGATCGAGCGCAGCACGTCGAGGTAGGCCATGGCGGGCTTGACCATCACCATGTCGGCGCCCTCCTCGAGGTCGAGGGCCAGCTCGCGCAGCGCCTCGCGCAGGTTGGCGCCGTCCTGCTGGTAGGTCTTGCGGTCGCCCCGCAGCTGCGACTCGACGGCCTCGCGGAAGGGGCCGTAGAAGGCGGAGGAGTACTTGGCGGTGTAGGCGAGGATGCCCGTGTCGGCGAACCCGGCGGCGTCGAGCGCGTCGCGCAGGACGCCGACCTGACCGTCCATCATGCCGCTGGGGCCGAGGAGGTCGGCGCCGGACTCGGCCTGGACGACGCCCATCTCGGCGTAGACGGCGAGGGTGGCGTCGTTGTCGACGCGGCCGCGGGGGTCGAGGACGCCGCAGTGGCCGTGGTCGGTGAACTCGTCGAGGCAGGTGTCGGCCATGAGGACGGTGGCGTCGCCGACCTCGGCCTTGACGTCGCGGAGGGCGACGTTGAGGACGCCGTCGGGGTCGGTGCCGGCGCTGCCGCGGGCGTCGCGGACGGCGGGCACCCCGAACAGCATGAGCCCGCCGACGCCGGCCGCGACGGCCTCTGCGGCGGCTTTGCGCAGGGAGTCGCGGGTGTGCTGGACGACCCCGGGCATCGACGCGATCGGCACCGGCTGGGACGCCCCCTCCTTGACGAACATGGGGAGGACGAGGTGGCGCGGGGCGAGGTCGGTCTCGGCGACGAGCCGGCGCATCGCGGGGGTGGTGCGGAGCCGGCGCGGGCGCTGCGCGGGGAAAGCCATCGCCCGAGCCTACGACCGTCCCGGACACCCCCCGCCGACGACCCGCGCGCAACCTCACCGCTCCCGGACGCGCCCAGGACAGCAGTGAGGTTGCGCGCGAAGGATCGGGCGCAACCTCCCGGTCGTCCGCGAGCGGAATCGCCGCAGTGAGGTTGCGCGCGGGCGGGGATCCGGTCCGGAACGCCGACGGGCGGCCGCCCCTGTGCCGGAGCGGCCGCCCGTGGACGGTACGGACGAGGTCAGCGCCTGCGCGCCTTGGCCTTCTTCGGCGGCGGCAGGGCACCCTCGGCGCGCAGCTTGGCGGCGTGCGCGGCCAGGGCGTCGACCAGCGACGGGACCAGCGCGTGCTCGGGCTGCACGTCGACGCGCAGGCCGAACTCGCGGGCGGTCTCGGCGGTGGCCGGACCGATGCAGGCGACGAGCGTGCGCGCGTGCGGCTTGCCCGCGATACCCACCAGGTTCCGGACGGTCGACGACGAGGTGAAGCACACCGCGTCGAAGCCGCCGGTCTTGATGGCCTCACGGATCGGCGCGGGCGGCGGGGCCGCCCGGACGGTCCGGTAGGCGGTGACGTCGTCGATCTCCCAGCCGCGGTCGCGCAGACCCGCGGCGAGGGTCTCGGTGGCGATGTCGGCCCGCGGGAGCAGGACGCGGTCCACCGGGTCGAGGATGTCGTCGTAGGGCGGGAAGATCTCGAGCAGGCCCTCGGACGTCGACTGCTGCGACTCGTCGATGTCCGGCACGATCTCGGGGACGATGCCGAACTCGCGGACCTTGGCCGCGGTCGCGGCGCCGACGCAGGCGATCTTCACCCCGGAGAAGGCGCGGGCGTCGAGGCCGAACTCGGCGAACTTCTCCCAGACCGCGCGCACGGCGTTGGTCGAGGTGAAGACGACCCACTGGTAGCGGCCGTCGACGAGGCCCTTGACGGCGCGCTCCATCTGGGTGGGCGAGCGGGGCGGCTCGACCGCGATGGTGGGCACCTCCTCGGGGATGGCCCCGTGGACGCGCAGCCGGTCGCTCATGGCGCCGGCCTGGTCCTTGGTGCGCGGGACGAGGACGCGCCAGCCGTAGAGGGCGCGCGACTCCCACCAGGACAGCTCGGCGCGTTCGGCGACCGCGGAGCCGACCGAGAGCACCAGCGGGCCTTCGAGCTCACCGGCGTCGCCGGCCATGGCCGCGAGTGTGGAGTCGATCGTCTTCTGCGTGTTGCGGGTGCCGCCGGCGGTGACGGCGACCCGGGTGTCGGCGGGGACCCCCTGGTCGGTCAGCGAGACGGCGACCTCGGACAGGTGCGCGGCCGCGGCGTGCAGGACGAGCGGTCCGGGCACCGATGCGATACGCGCCCAGTCGACGCCGGCGCGGACGTCGGCCTCGACGTGCCCCGAGCCCAGCGGGACACCCGCGTAGGCGGGGACGGCCGTGCCGGCGGGGACGCCGGGCAGGATGTCGAACGCGACGCCCGCCTTGGCGACCGCGCGGGCCTCCGCGATGACCGCGTCGGTGGTCATCGGGTCGCCGCTCACGAGCCGGATCACGGCGCGGCCGGCTCCGGCCTCGGCGACCAGGTCGGCGGCGACGTCGGCGGGTTGACCGACGGCGGGGCGCACCTCGGCGCCCTCCGCGATCAGCGCGGTGATCTCCTCGGGGACGTCGGGGTCGGCGACGACGAGCGGCGCAGCCGCGATCGCGTCACGCGCACGTACCGTCAGCAGTCCGGGGTCGCCCGGGCCGCTGCCCACGAAGGCGATCCGGCCGGGGGTTGGTGTGGCCTTTGTCATTCGGAACTCCCGATCCAGCGGTTCTCCTGGCGCCCGGCCGTTCCCGGCAACGTGTCGGCGCCCATGTCGAGCAGCTCCGCGGCGAGTGCCGCGCCGAGCTTCTCGGCGTCGTCGATCTCTCCCGTGACGGAGGCGCGCAGGAGCGCCCCGTCCGTGGTGCCGGCCACCGCGCGCAGCGACAGCCGTTCCACCACCCGTCCCGCGTCGTCGATGTCCTCGACGACGTCGGCCAGCGCGCCGATCGGCGCGCTGCAGCCGGCCTCGAGGGTCGCGAGGACGGCACGCTCGGCGGTGACGGCCGCACGGGCGGCCGGGTCGTCGAGCAGTGCGGTGAGCGCGAGCGCGAGCTCGTGCTCGGTGCTGCCGGGCTCGCCGGCCCGGCACTCCAGTGCCAGTGCGCCCTGCGCGGGCGCGGGCAGCATCTGGACGGGTTCGAGCAGCTCGGTGGCCTCGTCGATGCGGCCGAGCCGGCGGAGTCCGGCGGCGGCGACGACGACCCCGTCGAGCTCACCGGAGCGGACCTTGCCGATCCGGGTGTCGACGTTGCCGCGGATCGGCACGATCTGGAGGCCGAGGCCGAGGCCTTCGAGCTGGGCGGTGCGCCGCGGCGAGCCGGTGCCGATGCGCGACCCGGCGGGCAGCTCACCGAGGACCTTGCCGTCGCGGGCCACGAGGGCGTCGCGGGGGTCCTCGCGGCCGGGGACGGCGACGAGCACGAGCCGGGGGTCGGGGGCCGTCGGCAGGTCCTTGTAGGAGTGGACGGCGATGTCGACCTCGCCGGCGACGACGGCGTCGCGCACGGCGGAGACGAACACGCCGACACCGAGCTCGGCGACGGGTGCGCCGGAGCGGTCGCCCACGGTGGAGACGGGGACGAGCTCGGCGGTGTACCCGGCGGCGCGGAGGCGGTCGGCGATCTGCCCGGACTGCGCCATGGCGAGCGCGCTGGCCCGGGTCGCGATGCGGAGGGTCCCGCTCATCGTGCGACCTCCTCGTCGGCGCGGGGTTCGTGGAGCTCGACGCCGAGGGCGGCGGCGACGTCGTCGCCGGGGCGGGCGGTGGTGCCGGTCATGCCGGGGGTGGCGACGGCCGCGGGCGTCTGCGGGTCGAGCTCGAACAGCAGCCGCAGCGCCTGGGCGTAGCTGTCGCCGTCGGGGCCCTCGGCCAGCCGTTTGACCTGCACCGTGGGGGTGTGCAGCAGCTTGTCGACGACGCGGCGGACCGACCGGGCGAACTCGTCGCGCATGGCGGGTTCGAGGTCGGGCAGCCGGGAGTCGAGCCGCAGCAGCTCGGCGTCCACGACCTCGGAGGCGCGTCGGCGCAGCGCGGTGACGGTGGGGGTGACCTCGGCGGAACGCTGTGAGGCGAGGTAGGCCTGGGCCTCGTCGGCGACGATGGCCCGGGCGGCGGCGACCGCGTCGGCGCCCTCGACGTCGACGCGGTCGGTGAGCCTGCGCTGCAGGGTCTCCAGGTCGACGACGGTGACGCCGGGGACGTCGCCGACGCCCGCGGCGACGTCGCGGGGCAGCCCGAGGTCGCAGACGACGAGGGGGCGGCCCGCGGCCCGGCGGGCGGCGGCGACGGGTTCGCGGTCGACCACGGTGCCGATGGAGCCGGTGCAGGTGACGAGCACGTCGGCGTCGGCCAGTTCGGTGGGCAGCAGGTCGAGTGTGCCCGCGCGGGCGGGGGTGCCCGCCTCGGTGGTCTTGGTGGCGAGCCGCTCGGCGCGCTCCTCGGAGCGGTTGAGCACGACGATCTCGGCGGCCCCGGCGCGGCGCAGGTGCGCGGCGGCCAGCGCCCCCATGGCACCGGCGCCGACGACGACGGCCTTGACGCCACCGAGGTCGCGGCCGAGGCCGCGGGAGGCGTCGGCGAGGGCCTCGGAGACGACGGAGGCGCCGGCGGTGTCGATCCCGGTGCGGGCGTGAACGCGCTTGCCGACGCGCAGCGCGTGCTGGGACAGCTCGTGCAGGACACGGCCGACGGTCTCGGCGTCGTCGGCGACCGCGTAGGCCGCGCGGAGCTGGCCGAGGATCTGCGACTCGCCGACGACCATCGAGTCGAGCCCGGCGGACACGGCGAAGAGGTGCTGCACCGCCGACGCGGCGTAGTGCACGTAGAGGTGGTCGGTCAGGTCGGCCAGCGGCAGCCCGGAGTGGCGGGCGAGGACGCCGGACACGTCGGTCAGACCGGCGTGGAACGCGTCGACGACCGCGTAGGCCTCGATCCTGTTGCACGTGGCGAGCAGCACGACCTCGCTGACGTGCTCGGCACGCAGCATCTCGTCGAGCAGCTTGGGCACGTCGTCGGGCCCGACCGTCGCCTTCTCGAGGAGGGAGACGGGCGCGGTCCGGTGGGACATGCCCACGACCAGCACACTCACCGCTGTGACACCGCCGATCCGTTGACCGCCCCGTGGCCGTTGGTGACCGCGGAGCTGTTCGGCACGGCCGCGAGGTGACCGGCGGCCGCGTCGTCGAGGGAGACCCGTACCGCGTCCTCGGCCGAACGGCGCCGGGCGACGTGGAAGGCGAGGACCTGGAGCTCGACGGCCAGGTCCACCTTGCGCACCTCGACCTGCGGCGGGACCTGCAGGACGACGGGGGCGAAGTTGAGGATGCACCGCACGCCGGCGGCGACGAGCTGGTCGCACACCGACTGCGCGGCCGGGCCCGGCGTCGCGACGAGACCGATGGTCACGCCCCGCTCGCGGCACACGCGTGCGATGTCGCGGACGTGGTCGACGAGGATGCCGTTGATGTGGATCCCGACGAGGTCGGGGTCGATGTCGAACAGGGCGGTGACGGGGAAGCCGCGGCCGCCGAAGCCGCCGTAGCCCGCGAGGGCGTGCCCGAGGTTGCCGATGCCGACGACCGCGACGGTCTGCGGCTCGTCGAGGCCGAGGGTGCGCTCGATCTGGTGGTGCAGGGAGCGGACCTCGTAGCCGACGCCGCGGATGCCGTAGGACCCTATGTAGGAGAGGTCCTTGCGCAGCTTCGCCGAGTTGACCCCGCTCGCGGTGGCCAGCTCCTCGCTCGACACGGTGTCGGCGCCCTGTTCGGCGAGTTCGCCGAGCATGCGCAGGTACACCGCGAGCCGGGCGACGGTGGCCTCCGGGATGGCGCGCGTGACGGGTGCGGCGGCCGCGGGGGCGGCGCCGTCGACGGGGTCCGTGCCGTTCGCGCCGGACTTGGTGTCACCGGCGTGCGGCGGCAACGTCACGCTGGGTTCTCCTCGAGTTCACCCGGTCGCATTCTTCGCGGCCGGCTCCGGCTCGCCGAGCTCAGCACGGGAAAACCCGGATTCCCGGGACCGGCGGGCGGCGATGCGGACACGGTAGCCGCTTGTGAAGGCCCGCACAAAGTTGCGATCTTGGTCGCCGACGTGCTCGTCCGCGCCGTTCGCGCGACCGACCGGTGGGCGTGTCAAGAGCGCCGCTCACCGCCCGTGCGCAGGGCGGTACCGATGTGGGCGACGGCTCGACGTGACCTGTCTCGCAGCCGGTCCGCCGGACACACCGCTCCCGGTGCCGCGGATCGCGGGCACCGGGAGCGGGTCGGCCGGGGAGGTGTCACGAAGCGGGCATCAGGACCTTGTCGATGACGAAGACGGTCGCGTTCTTGGTGGGGATGTTGCCGCAGAGGACGGTGGCCGTGTTGCCCTTGCCGTCGGTGATCGTCGGCGCCTGCGGGGTGCCGCCGATCGTCAGGGTGCCGCCGGCGAGCTGGGTGGTGGTGCCGGCCGCGACGAGCGACGCGGCGTCGTAGCGCTTGCCGACGACGTGGTACTGCAGCAGCGCGCCCAGCTTGTTCGGGTCGGCGAGAAGGGCGTTGAACGCCTCGTCGCCGACCTGCTTCTGGACTGCCTCGAACGCGGGGTTGGCGGGGGCGAACACGGTGATGGCCTGCTGCGCGTTGAGGGTGTCGGCCAGGCCGGGGACGGCGCCGACGGCCGTCACGAGCGTGGCGAGCAGCGGGTTGGTCGACGCGGCGCTGGCCACGGGCTGGGGGCCCATGTTGTCGAGCGAGCCGGGCGCGTCGCCCTGCGGCAGCTGCGAGCAGGCTGGGCCGAACACGTCGGCGTTGGTGGTGACACCGTCGCCCGCGGCCATGGCCGAGGAGCTGGGGGCCGCGGCCGACGAGGAGGCAGCGGAGCCCGTCTGCGTCGACGGGGTCTCGTTGCTGGAGCAGGCGGAGATCGCGACGGTCAGGGCCGCCATGACGCCGACCGCGGCGATCCGGGTGGTGAGCGTGCGCACTGGGGACATCCTCCTCGAGCTGGGGCCGGGCTGTCCGGACCTCATGTCGGGACGTTCGGTCCGGGCCTCCGCCCGGTTCGGGACTTTTGATAACAAAACGGTTACCGAGTCCACTGTGGACCGGGCACGGGCGCGCACACGCGCAACCGGGCGGGCCCGTCAGCGCACGGTGAAGATCGTCGCCGGCCAGCCCGTCGCGCCGTCCGGGACCGGGTCGGCCCGCTGCTCGACCTGCGTCTCGCCGTCGGCGTCGGTGGCGCGGCACTGCACGGTGTGGCTGCCCGGGCGCAGGTCGAACGTCGTCCGCCACATCCGCCACGTCGCCCCGGACACCTCGGTGGCCAGCTCGGCCGCCAGCCACGGGCCGCCGTCCATGCGGACCTCGACCCCCGAGATGCCGCGCGGCTGCGACCACGCGATCCCCGCGACGGTCACCCGCCCGGCCGCGACGGTGCCGAACCCGCGCGGCAGGTCGATGCGCGACTGCGTCTTGACCGGCGCCTCCTGGGCCCACCCGTTGCGCAGCCAGTACGACTGCCGCGCGGCGAACGTCGTCAGCTCCATGTCGGTGATCCACTTCGTCGCGGACACGAAGCCGTACAGCCCCGGCACCACCATCCGCACCGGGAAGCCGTGCTCGGCCGGCAACGGCTCGCCGTTCATCGCGATCGCGAGCATGGCGTCGCGGCCGGGCTCCATCACGACGCCGGTCGGGGTGCCCGCGGTCCAGCCGTCGTTGCTGGTCGTGAAGATCTGCTCGGCGCCCGGCGCGACCCCGATCTCGGTGAGCAGGTCGCGCAGCGGCACCCCGACGAACGTCGCCGTCGAGATCAGGGAGCCGCCGACCTCGTTGGACACGCACGTCATCGTGACGGTCTTCTCGATCATCGGCCGGGCCAGGAGGTCGTCGAAGCGCAGCGTCCGCTCGCGGTCGACCATGCCGTGGATGCGCAGCGACCAGTCCGCCGCCTGCTGCGCGGGGATCCGCAGCGCCGTGTCGATCCGGTAGAAGTCGCGGTTCGACGTGACGAACGGCGTCGTGCCCAGCTCGGCCGCCCAGTCGACGCCCGCCGGGATCGCGGGCGCCCGGCGCACCACGTCCAGCGCGCCGAGGCGGGCCGCCACCTGTGCCCGCGACGCGTCGATCCCGCCGCTCAGGGCGATGCCCCCGGCCCCGGCCGCGAGCGCGCCGAGCCCCACCACCGCCGAGGTGCCGACGAGCACGCGCCGCCGCGACACACCGCCCTCCGGCGCGGGCGGCACCGGCGCCTCGGCCTCGAGCGCGAGCGCGTGCAGCCGCCGGAACACCGGCACACCGACCGCGATCGACGCCGCCGGCGCCACGACGTCCAGCGGCGAGAACGTGGGTGCCACCGCGACCGCGGCGAGGCCGAGCAGGCCCAGGACGACGATCGTCACCACACCCGGGCGCGGCGACCGGCGCGACGCCAGCCCCGCCACGACCGCGACCACCACCATGACGACGGCGATGCCCGCGAGCAGGACCGGCTTGTCGGCCGTGCCGAAGGTCGACTTGGCGAACTCCACCAGCGGCTGGGGCGAGAGCCGGATCGCCTCGTCCCCCACCGCGACGAACGGCGACGACGCCGGCGAGACGAGGCCCGCGACGAGGTGCCCGACGCCGACGGCCCCGGCGACCGACAGCAGGCCGATCGTCGCCGCGACGAGTCGGGGGATCGCCGGTGGGCCGGTCGGGCGTCGTGGCGCCGCGGAGGTCATGTCACAGCGTTCGCGCGGGAGGCCTCACGCGGTTCGGCCACGTCAGCCCAGCGCCGCGCGCAGCGCCGCCTCGTCGACCTTCCACGTCGTGTGCTCGGCGCCGTCGACCATGACGACCGGGATGCGGTCGCCGAACTCGGCGCGCAGCTCCGGGTCGCCGTCGACGTCCACGGCCGACCAGCCCACGCCGAGGTCGTCGCAGATCCGTGCGACGTCGGCCTCGGCCCGCTCGCACGCCGAGCAGTTCACCCGCGTCAGCACCGTCACCCGCGCGTCGGTCATCCGTGCACCTTCTCCGTACATAGAGGTGTGTCCCGCGCGCGGGGCCGCGCGCCCGCGTCAGAGTCTGCGCCGGGCCACCTTGCCGGTCGGCGTCCGGGGCAGGGCGTCGACGAACTCGACGACCGCGGGCACCTTGAACCGGGCCAGCCGCTCCCGGCAGTGGGCGACGACGTCCTCGTCGGTGAGCTCGGCGCCGGGGACCCGCACGACGACGGCCTTGACGGCCTCGCCCGTCCGGTCGTCCGGGATACCGACGACCGCCGCCTCCGCCACCGCGTCCAGCTCCGCGAGGACGTGCTCGACCTCGCGGGGGTAGACGTTGAACCCGTTGACGATCACCAGGTCCGACGAGCGGTCCACGAGATGGAGGTCGCCGTCGGCGTCGAGATAGCCCACGTCGGCGGTGCGGAACCAGCCCTCGGCGTCCGGGCCGCCGCGGCCGTCGGGCCAGTACCCGGAGAAGAGGTGCGGACCGCGGGTGGCGACGAGGCCGGTGTCCTCGTCGTCGGAGCCGTCCTCGAGGACCTGTTCGACCGCGTCGTCGGCGGCGCGGCCCGCGACGGGCGTGCCCTCGGCGTCGACCAGCCGCAGCTCCACGCCGGGCAGCGGCGCGCCGACGGAGCCGGGCTTCGCGCGCCCGCCGACGAGCGTGCTGGTCAGCACGGGCCCGCACTCGCTGAGGCCGTAGCCCTCGTAGAGGTCGAGGCCCGTCGTGTCCCGGAACGCGGCCAGCCACTCCCGTGGCAGCGGCGCCCCGCCGGAGGTGCACAGCCGCACCCCGGCGAACGCGGTGCGCAGCTGGTCGGGCGGCAGGTCGAGCAGCGCCCGGTACATCGACGGGACCCCGCCGACGACGCTGATCCGCTCCCGGACGAGCAGGTCCACCGACTGCTCGGGCTCGAACCGGCGGGTGAGCACGACCGTCGCCCCCGCGTGGCAGACCTGCAGCAGGCCCGCAGCCAGCCCGAACACGTGGAACAGCGGCAGCGACAGCAGGACGCGGTCGACGGCGGTGACCGGGGCGGGCCGCACCGCACCCTGCTGGACCCGGTTCGCGATCAGTGCGCGGTGCGACAGCATCACCCCTCGGGGTGATCCCGTGGTCCCCGAGGTGTAGACGACGAGCGCGATCGCCTCGCCGCCGGACCGTTCCCGGGACCCCGTTCCCACGCCGTCCGCGACACGCTCGACGCCGCTGCCGCTCACCGACCGCTCGCGACCGCTGCGCGCACCTCCCGTCGACGACACGTCGGGCGGCGCGATCGACACGATCGCCGAGCGGCCGCTGATCGACTCCGCGATGCGGCCATCCGAGTCCGCGACGACCACGCTCGGTGAACAGTCCGTCAGCACTGCGTCGAGCTCTCGCGGGACCGACCGAGGGGCGACGGGAACGGCGACCGCGTCGGCGCGCAGTGCCCCGAACAACGACACGCACAGCGGCGCACCGTTGTCGAGGGCGATCACGACGCGGTCGCCGGCACCGGCTCCGGCGGTACGCAGCCGCTCCGCCTCGTCGTCCACGGCGGCGTCGAACTCGGCCCAGGTCAGCGACGTTCCGGCCGACACGTCGACGATCGCCGCGGCATCCGGGGTCCGCCGCGCCGCGCGCCGGACGAGATCGGCGAGATGGGTCGGGGCGTCGGCCCCACCCGCTGCGGAGGCCTCGTCCTGCTGGCTCTGCACGGCGGTTCTCCCTCGGTCTCGGGACGGTCGGAACAAGCCCCCGCGAGTGTGGCACGCCCTGCGCCACGGGCTCTCCCGGAACGGCGCAGGCGGCGCCACCCAGAGTGACGATGGCCACTCGGCGAGGCGAGAACCGTTCACCGTAAGTAGTCGTCCGCTCACCGGAAACCGGTGTGGGCGCCCGGCGATGCGCCGTTGGGGGCCCCTCGATCGGTCGTATGCTCCGCCGCTACAACGGACTCAACGCCGAACCGAACGGTTCGACGCGAAGACTCACCCGAGGGAGTGGCATGCAGCTCGTCACCAGCGCACCGCCGGCCTCGCAGCCGAGCACTGCCTGGGGGCCCGTTGCGGCCGGTGAGGCGCACCGCGCCTCATGACCCGATCCATGCGACCGCCGCGGCTCGTCCGCACGGACCCGGCCGGCCCCCCGGCGGCCACGGTCCCCGGGCCACCCGCGCCGCGGCCGACCGAGTCGGCTCCGGCCGGGTGCCCCGACACCCGGCCGCCCGGCGGCCCGGCGATGCCGGTGCAGCGACCCGGGGACACCCCGGGCCCGCAGCGCGGCGACGCCGGTCCGGGACGCACCGTCCCGGGCGACACGACCCGGCACCCCGGGCCCGACGCCCACCCGTCGACGCAGCGGGAGGAACCACACGTGACCGCAGCCGCCGAGCTCCTCGAACCCGACGAGGACGGCGAGGGCTCGTGGGCACTGGTGAAGGCGAGCCAGAACGGCGACACCGCGGCGTTCGGCCGGCTGTACGAGCGCTATCACGACGTCGTGTTCCGCTACATCGTGTACCGGATGGGTGACCGCGGGACTGCCGAGGACCTCACCCACGAGACGTTCCTCCGGGCCCTGCGCCGCATCAACTCCGTCACCTACCAGGGCCGCGACATCGGGGCCTGGTTCGTGACCATCGCCCGCAACCTCGTGTTCGACCAGGTCAAGTCGAGCCGCCACCGCCTCGAGTCGACGACCGACAACATCGTCGACATCGCCCCGCCCACCACCGAGGGTCCCGAGCAGCTCGTCCTGGAGGGTGCCGCCCGCGACGCCCTGCTCCGCGCGATCGACATGCTCAACCCGGACCAGCGCGAGTGCATCGTGCTGCGCTTCCTCAACGGCCTCTCCGTCGCGGAGACGGCCGTGAAGATGGATCGCAACGAAGGTGCGGTGAAAGCCCTCCAGCACCGGGCCGTGAAACGCCTCGCCCAGCTGATGCCGGACGGTGTCCGATGACACCCGTACCGGCAGCGCGCCATATCGCCGACGCGCCTCTCGTTGTTACAGGTTCGGCGAGTGACCTCCTCGATGCGGTGAACGGTCTGAACGACGTAACCACCAGCGCCTCCCGTCGTTGTGCTTGTCAACGTCGGGAAAGCGCAGCGATGTGCGACAGCGCAGGGATGCAGTGAGGACGGCCAACATGCCCGCCGGTCAGGGCAAGGACCCACAGCGGTACGCCGCATGGGAGGACCCGGGGTCACCCCTCGATCCCCCCATGGAGGACGAGTTCGAGCACGAGCTGGCACTCGCCGCCGCGCTCGACCGCAGTCTGCCGTCGCTCTCGCCGACGGCCGACGAGTCCGCGCGGATGCAGGCCCGGATGGAGGCCATGCTCGCGCAGCTCGGTGGTGGCCCCCCGGGACCGCCTCCCGGCCCGCGCCCCGGGCCGCCGCGCGCCCCGTTCGTCACCGCGTTCCCCGAGTCCGCCGGCGAGCGCACCATGCGCATCGAGCCGATCCGTGACGTCCCGGCCGCGCCCCCCGCCGCGCCCGCCGCGCGCCACGAGCCCACCCTCGACGCCGCCGGCCTGATGGCCGAGATCACGGCGGCCGGGGCGCAGGAGCAGCCGACAGCCGCTGCATCCCCGGCCACGTCCACGGTCTCGTCCTCGGGGAAGGGCGACGAGACCGCCGACGACGCCGAGGCCGCTGCCGGCCACGCCCCCGGCGTCGCGCGCCGCCGCCGGGCCCGGCACACGCTGCCCCGCGGCTACAAGGACCGGCCGGACAACGCCACCGGACCGACCCGCCCCACGCGGCCCTCGGGCCGCAAGCGGATCGGGATCGTCGCCGGTGCCGCACTGTTCGTCATGGCCGCGTTGACCGGCGGCGGCATGCTCGTCAGCCAGAACGCGCTCCCGGGCGACTCCCTCTACGGCGTCAAGCGCGCCGCCGAGTCCTTCGGGTCGGTGTTCGCCTTCGGCTCCGACGCGAAGGCCCGCCGCCAGATCGACCTCGCGTCGGCCCGGCTCACCGAGATCGAGCAGCTCGCCGCCCGCGGCAGCAACGACCCCGCGATCCTCGCCTCGGCGATCGACGACTTCGACAACGCCACCAGCGAGGGCTCCCGGCTCGTGCTCGCCGGCGCCGAGGGCACCGGCCCCGCCGGCCTCGACGACCTGCACACGTGGGCCACCAGGTCCTCGGCCCGGTTGACGTCGCTGAAGTCGACCCTGCCCCAGCCCGCCGATGCCGACCACTCCATCGAACTGCTCGACCGCGTGGCCGACCGCTCCGCGAAGATGCAGTCCCGGATGGTCTGCAGCGACGTCTCCGACGGATCCGACGACCTCGGGCCGATCCCGGCGAGCGGCGTGTGTGTCCCGCGCGCCGAACCCGGCGGCTCGACCGGCGGCTCGTCGATGTCGGCCCGCGCCGGCTCGTCGCAGACGCAGAACAACAGCAGCTCGGGCACGCAGACCGCGTCCGCCACACCCGAGTCCGGTGTCGCCACGACCGACGGCACCGACGCCCCCGGGCTGCTGCCCGGCCTCGGTGCCGACGGGCTGCCCCTGACCGACTCGTCCAACGGCGGGCAGTCCGGCAGCCCCAGCACCACGACGTCGGCACCCGGCCAGCGCGGGCTGCTGCCGCCCATCACGCTGCCGCCGCTGCTGCCGGGCACGTCCGGCATCACCCTCGGCGGCTGACCCGGCCCCTACCCCGCCCGTCGTCCGCGAGGCCGTCGCGATCATCGCGACGGCCTCGCCGCGTCCGGGTCGCATCCGCGGCCGTGTCCGGTACCCGCATCCGGCTCGCTGGACGCGCCGTGCACGCCGTTCCGCGGCGGCCACCCGTCGCGACCGGCCGACGACGCTACGCTGAGTTCGACTGTCCCCCTGCCGCGACCCGGAGGCGCACGAGTGGTTGCACAGCCTGACGCCGAGGTGGGCGACGGTCGCCCGGAGGTGGCCGGGATCGCCGAGTCGCACGCCGTGATCGACCGGGTCACCGCCCTCGATCCCGCCCGCCGCGCCGGGGAGGCCGCCGCCGCAGCCGCCGTCGCCGCCGGTACCGACCCCGACCTCGACGCCCCCACCACCGACCTCACCGCCGCGGCGTTCTTCGACGTCGACAACACGATGATGGTCGGCGCATCGATCTTCCACTTCGCCCGCGGCCTGGCCGCCCGCAAGTTCTTCACCACGTCCGACCTGCTCGGCTTCGCGTGGGACCAGATCAAGTTCCGGGTCGGTGGCCGCGAGACCGACGTCAGCGGCCACCGCGACACCGCGCTGTCGTTCGTCGCCGGCCGGCCCGTCGCCGAGGTCGTCGCCCTCGGCGAGGAGATCTACGACGAGCTGATGGCCGACCGCATCTGGTCCGGCACCCGTGCGCTCGCACAGATGCACCTCGATGCCGGACAGCGTGTCTGGCTGGTCACCGCCACCCCGGTCGAGCTCGCGCTGATCATCGCCCGCCGCCTCGGCCTCACCGGGGCGCTCGGGACCGTTGCCGAGAGCGTCGACGGCCACTACACCGGGCGGCTCGTCGGCGAGATCCTGCACGGCCCCGCCAAGGCCCACGCCGTCCGTGCCCTGGCCGTGTCCGAGGGTCTCAACCTGCGACGCTGCAGCGCCTACTCCGACTCCGTCAACGACGTGCCGATGCTCTCCGCCGTCGGCACCGCGGTGGCCGTCAACCCCGACTCGGAGCTGCGCGACACCGCCAAGCAGCGCGGCTGGCAGATCCGCGACTTCCGCACCGGCCGCAAGGCCGCCAGGATCGGCGTCCCGTCGGTGCTGGGCGCCGGCGTCGTCGCGGGCGCGATCGCGGCCGGGGTGGCGTACCGCAAGCGCTGAGCCGCGCGGGGACGGTCCCGCCGGGCTCCGACCGGCAAGCGTCGGCGAACGTCCCCGCCCGACGGCGGCTCAGCCGAGGAAGGCGTTGCGCCGCTGCGACAACAGCCGGTACAGCGTGTGCTGGATCGTCTCCCGGACCTGGTCGGTCAGGTTGAACACCAGCATGGGGTCGTCGGCGTCGGCGGGATCGAACGTGTCGGTGCGGATGGGTTCCCCGAACTCGATGTACCACTTCGACGGCAGCGGCACCGCCCCCAGCGGGCCGAGCAGCGGGAACGTCGGCGTCACCGGGAAGTAGGGCGCCCCGAACAACCGGGCCAACGGCTTGATGTCGCCGATCTTCGGATAGATCTCCTCCGCGCCGACGATGGAGCACGGCACGATCGGGACACCCGTCCGCAGCGCCGCCGACACGAACCCGCCGCGGCCGAACCGCTGCAGCTTGTAGCGGTCGCGGAACGGCTTGCCGATCCCCTTGAAGCCCTCCGGCCACACCCCGACCAGCTCCCCCGACGACAACAGCCGCTCCGCGTCGGGAGTACACGCCAGCGTTGCGCCCTGCTTGCGGGTCAGCGCACCGAGCACGGGCAGCCGGAACACCAGGTCGGCCCCCAGCATGCGCAGGTGCCGCTCCGCGGGATGGTCGTCGTGCAGCGCGACCGCCGTCATCAGCGAGTCCAGCGGCAACGTCCCCGAATGGTTGGCCACCACCAGCGCCCCACCCACATCGGGCACGTGGTGCATGCCGATCGTCTCCACGCGGAACCATGACCGGTACAGCGGCCGCAACGCCGGGATGAGCACGTTGTCGGTGAGGTCGGGGTCGAAGCCGAACTCGTCGACGGCGTAGTCGCCGTCGAGCCGGCGGCGCAGGAAAGCGAACAGCCGCTCGACGGCCTCCTCCGCCGCCGACGGGCCCTCCTCGGCCGGCGCGGCGCCCGGGTGGTCCGGCGCCGGCTCCTCCGCCGCCGCCGACGTCTCCGCCCCCTTCCGGCGGCGCCGCTCCCCGTCCGCGCGCAACGGGATGACCCGCGCGCCCGTGGCGCCCTCGGTCGGCTCCCCCGCGTCGTCGGCGGGCGCGGTGCGCGCCCGCCCGGCCCGGGTCCTGTCGTCCGCCACGTTCCCGCTTCCCGCTTCCCGCTCCCGGGCGGCCCCGCGGCCGCCCCGCGTCGTCCCGGCGGCCGTCTCCCGAGCGGTCCCCGGCCGGTCGGCCCCGGCTCGTCCCCCGCGCGGGCGGCGTGCCGCCGTCTTCCGCGTCCCCCGGTCCGCCCGCGCATCGGCGTCCGGCTCGGCGCCGCGCTGAGCCGGCACCTCCGGGTCGGATCCCGACCTGCCACTGCCGCTGCGCCCTGCCCCGCCCGCGCGCGGCGGGGGCCCGGGACGGGGATGCCCGTCGTCCGGCTCCGGCGTGGTACCCGGCCTGCGCGGGGCGTCGTCGCTCATCCGAGCGCCCTCGCCGCAGCCAGCGCGCCGCGCTCGGCGACGTCGACCCAGCCGTCGCCCACGACGGGTCGCAGCGCGCGGCCCCGGACGTAGTCGTCGAACGACTGCGCCGTCGTCCACCGTGGGGCGAAGCCGAACTCCTCACGCATCCGCCGGGTGTCGACGACGCGGCCGAAGTTCAGGAACCGCATCTGCTCCGGCGAGAAGTCGACGATGCGAGCCGACCGGAACAGCCGGCCCACCGGGCCCACCGCGACCTGCGGCACCGGCAACGGCACCCGCCCCGCCCGGCGGATGGCCTGCGACAGCAGCAGCACCCCGTCGGCTGCGACGTTGTAGACGCCGGGCAGCTTCTCCGTCGTCGCGCGCTGCAGCACGACCAGCGCGTCCTCCTCGTGCAGCAGCTGCACGCGGGCGTCGTAGCCGAGGACCGTCGGGATCACCGGCAGCGCGAAGTAGCGGGTGAGGACGGTGTCGATCCGCGGCCCGATGAAGTTCGCGAACCGCAGGACCGTCACGTCGACGTCGGGGCGGCGGCGGGCGAACCCGCGCAGGTAGCCCTCGATCTCGGCGGCGTCCTTGCCGTACCCGCCCGAGGACATCTCCTTGGGCGTCATGGCCTCGTCGAACAGCGCCGGGTCACGTGAGCTCGACCCGTACACCGCCGTCGTCGACTTGAGGACGACGCGCGTCACCGACGCTGCCTTCTGACAGGCGGCGAGGAGCTGCATCGTCCCGATGACGTTCATCTCCTTCATCGCCGTCCGCCCACCGGCGCGAGCCGGGCTCGCGGAGACGGAGGCGTGCACGACCGTGCTCACGGACGCGCCGGAGATGACCTTGGAGATGAGGGGGTTGCGGATGTCCGCGCGGACGAACTCGGCGCGACCCATGCGACGCAACAGATCTCGTGGCGGCGGGACGGTGTCCACGCCGAGCACCCTGTCGATCGAGGGGTCCGCGGCGAGCCGGGCGGCGAGATGCCCACCCAGGAAACCGCTCACGCCGGTGACCAGGACGACGGAAGGTGCCACGGGGCCTCACAGGACGCGATCGGAGGTCCCCGATGCTAGACCCACCCGGCCTACTCGGGGGGACCGCTCAGGAAAAGGCTGTGTGACGGACGGGAAGCGACCCGTCACCGGCCGCCCGGGAACCGGGCGACCGGTGCAGGGATCACTTGCCGAGCTTGCGACGCTGGACGCGGGTCTTGCGCAGCAGCTTGCGGTGCTTCTTCTTCGACATACGCTTGCGGCGCTTCTTGATGACCGAGCCCATACGGGTTCCTTCCTGATACGACGTGCGAGGTCCGCTGCGCGGCACCCGGGGACCCGGGCAGCCGTGCGAGCGTGGCGTACCGGGGCACGCCGACATCATGTCCACCCGACGGGCGGGCGATGCTGAACGGCCATCGTACCCGCCGGGATGTGCGACCCCGTGCGCCGGTTCGGGCCCGAGGGCCGGGAATTCCTAGCCCGCGTCGAAGTAGGCCGAACGCAGGTACTCCTCCACGGCACGTTTGGGCACGCGGAAAGACCTGCCCACCCGGGCGGCCGGGAGCTCACCACCGTGGACCAACCGGTACACGGTCATCTTCGACACGCGCATCATGGCAGCGACCTCGGCGACGGTCAGGAACTGCACCTGGGCCAGGTTGAGCTGCTCGGGCTGTTCGGACGGCATCCGAACACCGCCTTCCGCTCTCGCACCGTCCGTGGAGGGGACGATGTTCACCCGTGAGGATAGCGGTGCCGCTGTGACTACCCCGACACGGGATGCCACCCTGGCGTGCGAGCGGGGCCACGCGTCAGAGTGATGGAAGGTCCGCCGATCGGGTCAACGCTGCTGCACCGAGCGTCCCAGCTCCACCGATCGGTCCCGCGCGGCCTCGATCGCGTCGATCAACGCGGCCCGGACACCGTGGCGTTCGAGCTCGCGGATCGCGGCGATCGTGGTGCCGGCGGGCGAGGTCACGGCTTCGCGCAACAGGACCGGATGGTCGTCGGACTCCCGCAGCATGACGGCGGCGCCGTACGCGGACTGGACGATCAGGTCGGCCGCCACGGTGCGCGGCAGGCCGAGCAGGATGCCCGCGTCGATCATGGCCTCGACGAGGTAGAAGAAGTACGCCGGACCCGAACCCGACAGGGCCGTCACCGCGTCCTGCTGCGACTCCGGGACGCTGACGACACGCCCCACCGCCGCGAGCATCTCCTGCGCGACCTGCACATGCTCGGCGGTGGCGTGCGCCCCGCCGGAGACGGCGCTCATCGCCTCCCCGACCAGCATCGGGGTGTTGGGCATGACCCGCACGACCGGTGTCCCGTCGGGCAGGGCGCCCTCGAACAGGGCCGTCGGCAGACCGGCGCACAGCGAGATCACGAGCGTGCCGGGGCGCAGCGCACCCTTCAGCTCCGCCAGGACCGGGGCGATGTCCTGCGGCTTCACGGCCACGACCACGACGTCGGCTCCCGACGCCGCCTCCACGACCCCCACCGACGCCACGCCGAGCCGCTCGGTGAGCTCCGCCGACCGCTCGGGGTGTCGTTCGGAGAACGCCAGGTCCGACGCCGGCCGGCCCGCCGCCAGCAGTCCGGCGAGCAGCGCCTCGCCGATCTTGCCCGCTCCCAGCACCGCGATCCGTGTCATGGGGAAACCGTATCCGTGCCCGCACCCCGATTCCGGCCCCGCCCCCACCCGCTCCCCCGACACCCGACGTGTGACCAGAGCTGTGAACCCGCCCCCGGGACACGCTCGGCGCGCAACCACCCCGCGACCGTGTCACCAGCGCGACCGGCGCGCGCTCACCACACGCTCGGCACCGGGCACGGGGTCACGACGACCGCCGGAGCCGACACCCTCCCCGCGAGGCCGGCCCGACGCCCGACGTGTGACCAGAGTCGTGAACCCGCCCCCGGGACACGCTCGGCGCGCAACCACCCCGCGACCGTGTCACCAGCGCGACCGACGCGCGCTCACCACACGCTCGGCGACGGACACGGGGTCGCGACGCGCGACGGCCCGGCGCGTCACCCGGGGCGCGGCACGGGGGCGCGGCACCGGCGTCGGCCGGGGGCCGGGGGGCGTCACGCGGGGCCGCGCGGGGCGGCGCTCCCTGCCGGGAGCGGTCAGCGCGGGAGCGGGGCCAGGGCGAGCTGACGAGCCTGGCACACCAGCCGGCCCGACTCGTCGACGACGCGGGTGTCCTCGTCGAACCAGGTCCCGGCCACGGTGTGCGACTCCGACTCGCACCGCAGCCACCCCGCCGACGGGCGGCCCCGCAGCAGCGCGGTGAGCTGCACGGTCGGGGCCCAGCCGACGTCGCCACCGAGGTTGAACACCGTCGGCGGCAGGATGTCACCGGCGAGCAGGGCGAAGAGCACGTCGGGTTCCTCGCCGATCGGCCGGACCCAGCCGCGCATCGTGGGGTCGCCGGTCTTGCCGTCGACGAAGGGCATGTCGGCGGGGTCGAAACGCATCGCGCAGGCCTTGGCCAGGGTGCGGCCGGGGCCGCGCTGGCGGCCCGGGTCGACGGCGGTCTCCCGCGGCAGGGCGGGCATCGACGTCAGACCGGGGGTGGTCCAGCGCGGCGCCTCGTCGGGCAACCGGCCCGTGGTCACCGACGCGGAGAGCATGACGCGGTGGTCCTGGTAGAGGCGGCCGGTGCAGACCGAGGCGGTGCGGCCCAGCTTCACGACGTCGGTGCGGATCTCGACGTCGCCGGGGTCGGGGGCGCGCAGGAAGTCGGCGGCGACGGCGAGCGGCTCGGCGGGCGGGGCGCCGGTGTCGGCGCGGGCGGCGTCGACACGGCGCTGGACGACCGACGTCAGCAACGCCAGCATCAACCCGCCGTGGACCTTGCCGCCCGCGGCGTTCCACGCCCCACCGAGGGTGGCGCGGTAGGTGTCGTCGTCGACGCGTTCGGCGGCGAGGGCGTCGGAGAACGGCCGCGCGGTGTCGGTCACCGGCGGCCGGCCAGCGCGCGCAGGAAGAAACCGACGTTGGCCGGGCGTTCCGCGAGTCGTCGCATGAGATAGCCGTACCACTGTGTCCCGTAGGGGACGTAGACGCGCACGGTGTGACCTTCGTCGACCAGGCGGCGCTGCTCGTCGGGGCGCACGCCGTACAGCATCTGGAACTCCACGGTCGCCGGGTCGCGGCCGGTGTCGCGCAGGCGGCCGGTGAGGGGCCGGATGAGGGCGGGGTCGTGGGTGGCGAACATGGGGTGGCCGGCACCGGCGAGCAGGATTCCGGCGCAGCGCGCGAAGCCGGCGCGGACGTCGCCCGCGGTGTCGTAGGCGACCGACCCGGGTTCGGCGTAGGCGCCTTTGCACAGCCGTACCCGCGACCCGGCGCCGGCGAGCGCGCGGCAGTCGTCCTCGGTGCGGCGCAGCTGGGCCTGCACGACGGCGCCCACCCAGGGCCACGTCGCCCGCAGGGCGCCGACGACCCGCAGCGTCGACTCCGTCGTGGTGTGGTCCTCGGCATCGACGGTGACGGTGGTGCCGGCGTCGGCGGCGGCGGCGCAGATGGTGGCGGCGTGCTCGGCGGCGATGTGTTCGCCGGCGGCACCGAGGGCCTGGCCGAGCGCGCTGAGCTTGACGCTGACCTCGACCCGGTCGGCGAGGCCGGCGTCGGCGACCGCGGCGATCACCTCCCGGTAGGCGTCGACGGTTCGACCGGCCTCGGCGGTGTCGGTGACGTCCTCGCCGAGGTGGTCGAGGCTCACGGCGAACCCGGTGGCGACGAGCCTGCGGGCGACACGCAGTGCGTCGGCGGCGGTCTCCCCGGCGACGAAGCGGTCGACGACGGCGCGGGTGGGCCGGGCCGTGGTGATCGCGGCGCGGAGCCGGTCGCTCCGGGCGGCGGCGAGGATCGCCGAGCGCAGCGGGTTCACGCGATCACCGTATGCCCGGCGGCGGTGTCCGGGCGTGGGTCGCCGCCCGGGTGTGTCAGCCCCGCAGGAGGGCCGGGCTGTCGGCCCCCGGCGGCACGGGCGCGGCGGGCTGCAGGTGCAGCCGGGCGAACAGCAGCGACTCGGCCAGCATCGCGACGCGGTCGTGCCGGGTGCGGCAGCGCCGGGTGCTGATCTCGACGACGACGGTTCCGCCCGCGGCGGCGAACGGCCCGGCGGCGAGCCGTTCGCACACCTCGGCGCAGGGCTGCGCACCCCGGCCGGGGACGAGGTGCTCGTCGCGGGTGGAGCCGCTGCCGTCGGCGAGGTGCAGGTGGACCAGGCCCTCGCCCATGCGGTCGAGCATGGCGAGCGCGTCGGCGCCGGAGCCGGCGGTGTGGGAGAGGTCGAGCGTGTAGTGGGCGTGCCCGACGTCGGTCGGGTCGGGGCCGGGTGCGTAGGGGACGCTGCGGATCCCGGCGCGCACGACCGGCAGCATGTTCTCGACGGCCGCCCGCACCCCGGTGGTCTCCTCGGCGCGGCGGACCTCCTCGGCGAACACGTCGGCGTAGCGGCGTTGCCAGCGGAACGGGGGGTGCACCACGACGGTGCGCGCGCCCAGCACCTGGGCGGCGGCGACCGACCGGCGCAGCCGTACGACGGGGTCGGCGCCCCATACGCGTTGGGTGACGGCGAGGCAGGGTGCGTGTACCGCGCAGACGCCGACGCCGTACCGGTCGACGAGCCGCTGCACCGCGTCGACGTCCTGGCTGACCTTGTCCGACCACACCATCAGCTCGACGCCGTCGTAGCCGAGGGCGGCGGCGATCTCGAAGGCCGCGGCGGCGGGCTCGGGGTAGACCGACGCCGTCGACAGTGCGACCGGGGGTGCGGGCGGCACGTCAGACCTGCTGGCGGGCCAGGACGAGGATGGCCGGGGACACCGTCAGCAGGAGGCCGACGAGGACGGCGAAGAGCGTGGTGCGGAGGTTGTCGTCGCGGAGCATGGCGCGCACGCCCAGGACGAGCGCGACGGTGACGAAGACTGCCCCGGCGAGGGCGACGACGGGCAGGTGCAGCCACAGGAACGCGAACCCGACCCACAGCCCGGCACCGACGACGGCGCCGCCGATCCACTGGCCGATGACCGCGGCCCAGGAGTGGGGTGCGGCCTCGATGTCGTCGAGGTCGTCCTCCTCGTCGATGTCCTCGATGTCCTCGATGTCGTCGCGGGAGCGCAGGCCGGCGGGCCGGTCCCGGGGGAGGCGCTGCGGGGTGCGCATCGCGGTGGTGGCCTGCTCACCGGCGGCGCCGGCGTCCGGGGTGCCGTCGGGGGTGTCGCCGTCGGGGGCGTCGTCGTCGAGGTCGGCGACGGACCTGCGGCCGCCGGCGGGGATGGCGGTGGTGCGGGCGCCCGGGCCGTCGTCGTCCTCGGCGGGCCCGCCGAAGTCGTCGACGTCGTCGGGGTCCAAGGGCGAGGCCTGGGTGGGCGGGCCGCCGTCGCCCCAGGTGCCGGGGCGGGGCTGGGGCTCGTCGGTGACGGGTGGGGCGCCGAGCACGGTGGGCGGGCCGCCGTCGTCGGCGCCGCGGCGTGGCGAGCCGGAGATGGGGCCGGTGTCGTCGTCACGACGGTCGACCCGCGGCATCTGCTGTGTCGGACGCTCGGGTGCCCACGGGTTGTGTTGCTGCTCGTCGGGGCGGCGCTGCACGGGGGGTGCGGAGCTGTAGGCGCCGGTGCCCTGCGCGACGGCGGGGGGCGGCGGGCCGGGTCGGCGGGGCGGCTGCCGTCGCGGCTCCGGCGACTGCGGCGGGGCGGGTACGTGCGGCGGCTGCTGCAGCGACGCGGGCCGGACCTCCGGCACCGTGGCCCCCTCGAACGCGGGATGACGCGGCGCGGTGGGCGGCGGGGCGGACCACCGGTCGGCGGCCGGGTCGGCCCGCTGCTCGACGCGCGGCTGCGCGGGTGGGGCACTGCGGTGTCCGCCCGACCGGGACGGGCCTGCCGACGGGGGACGCTGCGGGGTGCCGCGCTCCTCGGCGACGCCGTCACCCGCGTCGTCGTCCTCACGACGGCGACGGCGACGGCCGGTCGTGGAGCCGGCGTTCTCCGCCAGCAGCTCCGCGACCGTGCGCTGACGCGGGTGATCGGTGTCTGAGCTCATCCGGTACACCGTGCCCCGAACGACGTCAAGCGTCCAAGCGTTCCTGGCGAGTCCTGCGCCGAACGGTCCGTCTGGGCCGACCCATCGAGCGTGTCGAGGCGGCGCAGGATGACTCCTTCCCGCAGTGCCCACGGACAGATCTGGAGGGTGTCGATCTTCAGCGCCCGCATCGCGGCCTCCGCGACGAGCGCTCCCGCGGCCAGCTGACGCGAGCGGCCGGGGCTCACCCCCTCCAGCTCGGCGATGTCGTCGCTCGACATGCGGCTGACGAACGACACGAGCTGGCGCAGCGCGGTGTGGGTCAGCTCGCGGTGGGCGCGGGGGCCCGCGGAGTAGGGCACGGCTCCGGTGAGGCGGGCGAGCGAGCGGAACGTCTTCGAGGTGCCGACGGCGACCTCCGGGGCGCCCGCCTCGATGAATCGGTCGGCGACACCGGCGAGGTCGGCGTCGATCTTCTCCCGCAGGACGGCGATCTCGGCGCGGGTGGGCGGGTCGGCCTCGAAGAAGTCGCGGGTGAGCCGGCCCGCGCCCAGCGGCAGCGACACCGCCGTCGAGGGGTGCTCGTCGCGGCCCGACGCGAGCTCCAGCGAGCCGCCGCCGATGTCGAGGACGGTGAGCCGGCCCGCGGACCAGCCGAACCAGCGGCGGACGGCGAGGAACGTGAAGCGGGCCTCGTCGTCACCGGGGAGGACCTCGAGCGCGACGCCGGTCTCGCTCCGCACGCGGGCCAGGACGGCCGCGGAGTTGGTCGCGTCACGCAGGGCGGACGTCGCGAACGCCAGCAGGTCGTCGCAGTTGGCCCTCTCGGCGGCCGCGCGCGCCTGCTCGACGACGCGGACCAGGGCGTCGGCACCCCAGCGGCTCAGCGAGCCGTCCTCGTCCAGGTGTTCGGCGAGCCGCAGCGGACTCTTCTCCGAGGTCATGGGCGTGGGGTGGCTGCCGCGGTGGGCATCGACCACGAGCAGGTGGACGGTGTTGGAACCGACGTCGAGGACTCCGAGGCGCACGCGAGCAGGCTAGGCGTCGCGCCGGGTCTGTGGCCGGATCGTGACCGTTCTCCCGTCACGCATCACCCGGTCGATGATCTCAGGCATCGAACTTGTACCCGAGGCCGCGGACGGTGATGAGGTGGCGCGGGGCGGAGGGGTCGACCTCCACCTTGGAGCGCAACCGCTTGACATGGACGTCGAGGGTCTTGGTGTCCCCGACGTAGTCCGCGCCCCACACCCGGTCGATCAGCTGCCCGCGCGTCAGTACCCGGCCGACGTTGCGCAGCAGGTACTCCAGCAGGTCGAACTCCTTGAGCGGCAGGGCGACGTCGGCGCCGCCGACGCTCACCACGTGCCGGTCGACGTCCATCCGGACCGGGCCGGCCTCCAGGACTCCCCCGCCGCCCTCGACCTCGGCCCCGCCCTCGCCGCCGCGGCGCAGCACCGCGCGGATGCGGGCGATCAGCTCGCGGGCCGAGTACGGCTTGGTGACGTAGTCGTCGGCACCCAGCTCCAGGCCGACGACCTTGTCGATCTCGCTGTCGCGGGCGGTCACCATGATCACGGGGACGGCGGAGCGGGAGCGCAGCGAGCGGCACACGTCGGTGCCGCTCATGCCGGGGAGCATGAGGTCGAGCAGCACGATGTCGGCGCCGTTGCGGTCGAACTCCTCGAGGGCGGACTGGCCGGTGGTGGCCACGGCGGCGGTGAAGCCCTCCTTGCGCAGCAGGAACGCCAGCGGGTCGGCGAAGGACTCCTCGTCCTCCACGATCAGCACCCTGGTCATGTCATCCTCCAGCTCTCCCGGCGAGTGACTCCGGATCCGGCAGGTCGGCGGGTGCGGCGTCGGGGTTCGCGCCGCGCGTCGCGGCGGGCAGCCGCATGGTGAAGGTGGAGCCGGTTCCGGGGCTCGACCACAGCGTGACCTCGCCGCCGTGGTTGGCCAGCACGTGCTTGACGATGGCGAGGCCCAGTCCGGTGCCGCCGGTGGCGCGTGAGCGGGCGGGGTCGACCCGGAAGAACCGTTCGAACACGCGTTGCTGGTGTTCGGGGGCGATGCCGATCCCACGGTCGGTCACCGCGATCTCCACGGCGTCGCCGTTGCGGCGTCGCGACACGGACACCGAGGCGCCGGCCGGGGAGTAGGCGATCGCGTTCTCGACGAGGTTGGACAGCGCCGTGACCAGCAACGTCCGGTCGCCGTCGACCTCGATGCCGGAGTCGGCGTCGACGGCGATCTCGATCGACGACGCCTCCGCCGACAGCCGCGACCGGGTTATGGCCTCGCGCACGACGTCGTCGATCTCGACGGCCGCCAGCTCCGGGAGCCGTTCGGCACCGGTGAGCCGCGACAGGGCGATCAGCTCGGTGACGAGGTTCCCGAGCCGGGTGGACTCGTTGAGGATCTTGGTGGCGAACCGGTGGACCTCGACCGGGTCGTCGACGGCGTCGAGCACGGCCTCGGCGAGCAGCGCGACGGCGCCGACGGGTGTCTTCAGCTCGTGGCTGACGTTGGCGACGAAGTCGCGACGGGTCGCTTCCAGGCGCACGGCGTCGGACGTGTCGGCCGCCTCGACGAGCAGGAACCCGTCGCCGATCGGGCGGACCGTGGCCAGCACGGCCTCGGGCCGGCGGCCGCCGCGCTCCAGCGGGGAGAGGTCGACGACCTGCACCGTGCCGTCGCGCAGGACGCGCTCGCCGACCACCCAGGCGCGGGACTCGACACGGCCGTCGGCGACGACGCCGAGCACGACGGCCTGGTCGTTGAACATCACGACGTCGCCGTGGCGCGACAGCACCGCCAGGCCGGTGCCGCTGGACCGGAAGGTCCGGCGCAGCAGTTCGGCGAGGGTCGGCCCCGCGGCCGGGTCGGGGCGGGCCGCCGTCCGCCGGGCGCGCCTGTCCCACCAGAGTCCGGTGACGACCCCGACCAGGAGCGCCGCGGCGGCCGGCAGGACGTACGCCAGCACGTTCACGGCGGCATCGTAGGCAGGCCGACCACCCTCAGGACCAGCCCGAAGGGCCCGTCGTGACCCTCCTGACCCTTCCGAACGTGACATTTACCGTCTCGTTCACCAGCCGTTCACCCAGTCGGGGTCAGGCGTACGGGCGACACCCGCGAGGGCGCTCAGCGCCCCTGGTTCGCCACGGCGGTGATCGCGGCGGCCGCCGCCGCCGGGTCCAGGTAGGTCCCGCCGGGGTTGGTCGGGCGCAGGTCGTCGTCGAGGTCGTAGCGCAGCGGGATGCCGGTGGGGATGTTGAGGCCGACGACGGCGTCGTCGGACATCCCGTCGAGGTGCTTCACCAACGCGCGCAGCGAGTTGCCGTGGGCGGTGACGAGGACGGTCCGGCCGGCGCGCAGGTCGGGGACGATCGCCTCCTCCCAGTACGGCAGGAAGCGGGCGACGACGTCGGCCAGGCACTCCGAGCGCGGCATCGCGTCGCCGAGGTCGGCGTAGCGGGGGTCGCCGTCCTGGGAGAACTCGTCGTCGGCGGCGATCGGCGGCGGCGGGACGTCGAAGGAGCGGCGCCAGAGCATGAACTGCTCCTCGCCGTACTCGGCCAGCGTGGCCTTCTTGTCCTTGCCCTGCAGGGCGCCGTAGTGGCGCTCGTTGAGCCGCCAGTCGCGGTGCACCGGGATCCAGTGCCGGTCGGCGGCGTCGAGGGCGAGGTTGGCGGTGGCGATGGCGCGGCGCAGCAGCGAGGTGTGCACGACGTCGGGCAGCAGGCCGTTCTCGACGAGCAGCTCACCTCCGCGGCGGGCCTCGTCCTCACCGATGGCGGAGAGCGCGACGTCGACCCACCCGGTGAAGAGGTTCTCGGCGTTCCAGACGCTCTGCCCGTGCCTCAGCAGGACCAGTGTTCCCATGGCCGACAGCTTGCCAGCCCGGGTGAGCCCGGCCGCGCCGGCGGGGGGCGGCGTCACGCGAGATGTTCGGCACCCCGGTCACGGCCGCGGCCGGCGGCCTCGACGGCGCCCCGGAGCGGTCCGGCTCCGGGCTCGCCGGCCATCCGGTCGAGCGCGGCGGCGCAGATCCCGCGCAGCGCGTCGACCTGCTCGCGGGTGAGGCCGTCGAAGAGGTTCTCCCGCACGCACGCGACGTGTCCGGGGGCGGCGGCCTCCAGCACCGCGTAGCCCTCGGCGGTGAGCTCGGCGATGGTGGACCGGCGGTCGGCGGGCGAGGGCCGTCGACGCACCCAGCCGGCGGCCTCCAGTTTGGCGACGGCGTGCGACACCCGACTCTGCGAGCTCTGGGTGATGGCGGCGAGGTCGCTCATGCGCAGCGCCCGGCCCGGCACCTCGGAGAGCATGGCCAGGATCTGGTAGTAGGCGTGCGGCATCCCGGCGTCGCGCTGGAGCTGGCGGTCGAGCGCGGCCTCGAGCAGCGACATGGTGGCCAGCAGCGACCGCCAGGCCTCGTACTCGTCGTCGTCGAGCCAGCGGGTGTCGTCTGCGGCGGTGGGTGTCACAGGGACACTCTATCCGAAAAAACTTGAACTCTCATGCTTCATGACTTACCGTTGTTGAACGTTGAAGCTTTCGACCCACAGTTTCGCCCACAGGAGGTCCCCCGATGCCGGTCCAGCGGCTCAACCACGCAGTGCTCTACGTCCGCGACGTCGACCGCAGCGTCGCCTTCTACACCGAGGCGCTGGGCTTCCGCGTCCAGGTCTCGATGCCCGGCCGCGCCGCGTTCCTGCAGGCCGAAGGCTCCACGAACGACCACGACCTCGGCCTGTTCGCCATCGGTGACGGCGCGGGCGCCTCGCAGGCGGGCCGCTCCACCGTCGGGCTCTACCACCTGGCCTGGGAGGTCGACACCCTCGCCGAGCTCGCCCGCATCCGCGGCGTGCTGCTGGAGAACGGCGCGCTCGTCGGCGCGTCCGACCACGGCACCACCAAGGCGCTCTACGCCCACGACCCCGACGGCATCGAGTTCGAGGTCAGCTGGCTCGTCCCGGCCGACCTCATCCCGGCCGACGTCGAGATGAAGACCCAGCCGCTCGACCTCGACGCCGAGATCGCCCACTACGGCGCCGAGACCTTCGGCGGCATCGGCGTCTCCGTGCCGGCCGCGCGCTGACGCCCACGCCGCGCCCGGCCGGAGGTCGCGGCCGGGCACCCCGCCCGGTCGCGGGCTCCCGGCCGCCCAGATTTCCCGCTGGACAGGCCAACCGTTCCGGGTGTCCGCTACGTCCTCTCCCCGGAGAGGGGAGACACCATGACGACGACCACCACCCGTGACGAGGCGGAGCGGGCCGACGCGGCGGACCGGGCGGACGAGGCGGCCCCACCGCCCGCGCCGCCGTCGCCACCCGCCGCACCACCGGCACAGTGGCGCCCGCCGCGCCGCCGGCGGACGTCGACGGTCGCGGCGCTGGTCGTCGCGATCGTGGTGCTGGCCACGCTCGTCGTCGCCGCGGTGTTCGCCGCCTTCGCGCCGTCCGGCAGTGGGGCCGGCCTGTCGAGCACCGTCGAGGGTGGCCCCGGGTACCCGGGCACGTCGGAGTCGACGGCCGGCGCCCCCGCCGTCCCGCAGTCCTCCGACGCCGCCCGGGCCGCCGACCCCGGTGTCGGCAACCCCGGTGTCGGCAACCCCGCCCAGGCCCCGTCGGTCGACCCGGAGCGCGCGGTCGTGCGGACCGCGACCGTCCGCGTCGAGGTCGCCGACCCCGCGGGCACGGCCGACGACGTACGCGCCGCCGTCACCGCCACCGGCGGCTACGTGGCCGACGAGCGCTCCACCAGCAGCCGGTCGAGCCTGACCGTCAAGGTCCCCGCGGCCCAGCTCGACACGTTCGTCACCCGGGTCGCCGGGCTCGGGACCGTCACCGACCGGTCCTCGACCGCACGCGACGTCACCGACCAGCTCGTCGACACCGACGCCCGCGTCGCCGCCCAGCGGGCGAGCGTCGACCGCGTCCGGGCGCTGCTGGCGCAGGCGAACTCGATCTCGGAGATCGTCGCGGTCGAGTCGGAGCTCACCCGGCGCCAGGCCGACCTCGACTCGCTCGAGCGCCGCCTCGCGACGCTGCGGGCGGGTACGGAGCTGGCGACGGTCGACGTCGCGCTGGTCGGCGCCGGGGTCCCGCCCGCAGCCGACCCGGGCACCGGCTTCGGCGACGGCCTCGGCGTGGGCTGGGACTGGCTGCGCGGCCTCGGGGCCGGGCTCGCCGCGGCCGCCGGTTTCCTGCTGCCGCTGCTGCCCGTCGTCGCCGTCGTGGCGCTCGTGGTGTGGGGTGTACGCCGCATCGTCAGGGCCCGCCGCGCGCGCCCGGCGCCGCCGTCCGGCGCGGCCGGGGACAGCTGACCGGCGGCGCGTCAGGTGAAGAGGTGCTCGAAGGCGCGGAGGTTGGCCACCGACTCGCCCCGCTCGGAGCGCCACGCGTACTCGCGGCGGATCGACGTCGCGAAGCCGAGCTCGAGCAGGGTGTTGAAGTCGCCGTCGGCCGCCTCGAGGACCTGACCGAGGATCCGGTCCAGCTCGGCGGCGGTGACGGCGTGCAGCGGCACCCTGCCGATGAGGTGGATGTCGCCGATGCGGTCGAGCGCATAGTGCACGCCGTAGAGCCGGGCGTTGCGCTGCAACAGGAACCGGTACACCCCGTCGTGGTTCTCGTCGGGCTGACGACAGACGAAGGCCTGCACGAACAGGGTGTGCTCGCGGATGAGCAGCCAGCACTGGGTCTGCAGCCGGCTGGTGCCGGGCAGCGTCACCAGGAACTCGCCACGGTCACGCCGGGTGTGCTCGACGTCGAGATCGCGCAGAGCTCCCTCGATCACGGCAACGGCATCTCCGGTGGGAGCGGGATCGGTCATGGTGATCGGGTTCCCCGCTCAGCGCTCGCGCACACCGGAGATGCCGCCCAGCCCCGCGAGCGCGGCCCCGGCACGGCGGGTGAACTCCTCGCCCGCCTCGGCGTAGGTGGCGAGCAGCGCGTCGGTGGTGCGGTCCCACGAGAACCGGCGGGCGTGCGCGACCGCGCCGGCGGAGAACCGTTCGCGGCGGATGCGGTCGAGCGCGACGGCAGCGAGGGCGTCGGCCCAGCGGGCGGGATCGTGGCCGTCGACGAGCAGCCCGGACCCGCCGTCGGACACCGCGACCGGCAGCCCGCCGACCGCAGCCGCGACGACCGGCGTCGCGCAGGCCTGCGCCTCCATCGCGACGAGCCCGAACGACTCGTTGTGGCTGGGCACGGCCACGACGTCGGCGGCGCGGTAGACCTGCACGAGGTCGTTGCCGCCCTGCGGGGGCAGGAAACGCAGCACGTCGTCGAGACCGAGTGCGGCGCCGAGCTCCTGCAGCGCCCGAGGCTCGGCGAGCCCACTGCCCGAGGGCCCACCGGCGACGAGGACGACGAGCCGCGCCCGCAGGCCCGGGTCGCGGCGCAGCAGCTCGGCCGCGGCGCGCAGCAGCACGTCGGGGGCCTTGAGCGGCTGGATGCGCCCGACGAAGGCGAGGACGACGGCGTCGCCCGCGATGCCGAGGCGCGAGCGGGCGATGGCGGCGGATCCGGGGGTGAAGCGGTCGAGGTCGACACCCGGCGGGATGGTGACGGTGCGCAGGGGGTCGGCGCCGTAGAGCTCGACGAGCTGGCGGGACTCGATGTCGGTGTTGGTGATCAGCCGGTCGGCCTCGGCGACGACCTGGTCCTCGCCGATGACGCGGACCATCGGCTCGGGCGGGTCGCCCTCGGCCAGCGCGGCGTTCTTGACCTTGGCGAGGGTGTGGGCGCTGTGCACGAGCGGGACGCCCCAGCGGTCGCGGGCGAGCCAGCCCACCTGACCGGACAGCCAGTAGTGCGAGTGGATCGTGTCGTACCAGCCGGGCTCGTGGCGGGCCTCCGCGCGCAGCACGCCGGCGGCGAAGGCGCACAGCTGGGCGGGCAGGTCGTTCTTGCCGAGGCCCTCGTACGGCCCGGCCGCGAGATGGCGGACGATCACCCCGGGTGCCATCTCGACGACGGGCGGCAGGTCCGAGGACGTGGCCCGGGTCAGGATCTCGACCTCGACACCGCGGCGGGCCATCCGCCGGGCGGTCTGCACGATGTAGACGTTCATCCCGCCGGCATCGCCCGTTCCGGGCTGTTCCAGCGGCGACGTGTGGACCGACAGCACACAGACCCGGCGCGGACGCGCGGGACGCGGACCGCCACGGCGATCGTTCACGGGGTTCTTGATAGCACGCAGCTGCACGGTTCACCCATCGTCGGAATCCGGCCCGGGACCGTCCGCGAGGACACCCAGCAGGGCCCGGAGCGGGTCGCCTGCGTGCCAGCGTCCGTCGGGGTCGGGCCAGGCCGGGACGGCTGTGCGGCCGAGGGTGGGGCGCGTCACGACGACGGCGAGCTCGTCGTGGACGACCAGATCCCCCGCCGGGACGGGGACGCCGACTGTGTGGCATGCCACGACCACATCGGGCAACCCGGACCAATCGACGACACGGCCGCCGGGTCCCGGTTCGAGGTGGGCCTCGACGTAGCCGGAGGCGAGCGGGAGGTCGAGCAGCTCGGCGAGCGCCGCGGGATCGCCGCCCGCGACGAGCTCGTCGGCGGGCAGGACGGCGGCGAGCCACGGCTTGTCGAGGACGACGACGTCGTCGACGGGCACGGCGGAGCCGTCGAGCGCGCGGACGCGGTCGGGCAGGCCCAGATCGGCAGGGTCGACGCGGCCGTCGGCGACCGCGGCGGTGAGCGCCTCGTGCGCAGCGAGGACGGTGGCCGGGTCGAGGGTGCGGGTGGGGTCGGCCAGGCGGTCGAGCAGGTCGGCGGCGGCGCCGGTGTCGTCGACGGCGAGCCCGCTGCGGACGCCGACCGCGGCGAGGAGGGCCGCGTCCACCCCGTCGGCGGGTGCGGGCTCGTACAACGCGGCCAGGTCCCGCGCCGACGGCAGCCGCCAGTACCCGGGGGCCCGGCCGCCCAGGACGACGTTGCGGCGCAGCCACCAGCGGGTGTGGCCGTCGCCGAGGACCGCGGCGCGGGTGTCGCGGTCGGCGCCCAGCAGGGCCAGCGCGGCCGCCCACGCGTCGTCGTCGACGAGGTCGAGGTCGCGGACGGCGGCGACCCGTGCCGGTGGGGCGTCGAGGCCGTCCCACCACAGGTCCTCGTCGTGCAGGTCGTGGTCGGGGCCGAGCGGTTCGTCGTCGACGACGAGGGCGAACCCGTCCAGGACCCCGGCCGCGACGAGCGCGGCCCGCGGGAACCCGGCCGCGACGTCGGCGTGCAGGACGCCGACGGGTGCGTCGGGGGCCAGCAGCGGCCGGATCGCGGCGTCGGGCAGGAGGAGCTCGTCGGCACGGGCGGGGTCGCCGTGCTCGTCCGGCAGCGCCAGCGCGCCGACCCGCCCCTGTGCGCCGGCGCCGAGCAGCGTCAGGACGACCCGGGCGAGCGGGGCGGTGTCCAGCCCGGCCTCGGCGTCGTCGACGGAGCGCTCGACCGCGTCGCGCAGCGCGGGCAGCCCGAGCAGCGCCGCCGGGTCGGCCACGGTGGCGCCGAGGCGTTCGAGCAGCGGGTGCGCGGCGGCGGGGTCGGCGAGATGCAGGCCGGGGAGGTCGAGGCCGGCGAGCAGCGCGGCGGTGTCGTCGACGCCGATGACGACACCCGCCGGCCCGGCGGACCTGCGGCCGTCGGCCAGTGGGACCGGGAGGGCACGCAGCTCGTCGAGGAGCCCGGGGACGGTGTCGGCGGCGGGGGTCAGCGCGTCGTACACCGCGTGCCACCACGCGGCTGGCCGCTCGACGGGCAGCAGCCGGTCGGCGAGCGCGGCGGGCCCGAGGCGACGCAGGCCCAGCTGGTCGAGCACGCCGACCGCGACCGGGCCCAGCGCCGCGGGCGCGGCGAGCCCCGGGAGCGCAGGGCCGAGGACGGCCGCGAGCGGGCCCGCGTCGGGCAGGTCCAGCCATTCGGCGCGGCGGGCGACGAGCTCGCCACCGTCCGCACCGGGCAGCCACTCGGCGTCGCGCAGGGTGTCGACCACGGCGTCGCGCAGCAGGGCGTCGGTGGGTGAGCGCGGGAAACCGGGCACGGGCACCAGCCGGACCCGGTCGGCGGGCGGCACCGCGCGGACGAGGGCGAGGTAGGCGGGACCGGCGGCGGCCAGCACGCGACGGGTCGCGGCGGTGTCGCGGACCCGGCGCCGGTCGGGCTCCAGCGGCACGGTCGCGATCAACCGGGCGGGCAGCGAGAGCCGTTCGGCCGACGCGGTCGGCGCGTGCAGGACCTCGTCGGCGTCGGCCGGGATCGGAGCCGCCGAGCCGTCGCCGGCGAGCGGGAGTGCCCAGGTCAGCGACCAGTCGCGACGCCCCCGCTGCTCCGCGGCCTGGGTACCGGCCTCGTCGTCGTCGAGGGTGCCGGTGGCGCGAGCCGACAGCCAGGTCCGGTCGCCGACGCGGACGCGGCCGCCGCCCTCGTCGGTGCGGATGCGGGTCGTGGCGCCGACGGTGATCTCCACCAGGTCGGGCAGGGCGAGCAGCAGGTCGTCGGCGGGGACCCCGGCCAGGTCGGGCGCCGCCGGGAACGGCAACCGCACCTCCGTGTCGAACCCCGGGGGCGGCGGCTCCTCGACGACGGGCCACACCAGCCGCAGCACGGGCAGCTGCCCGGCGCGGCGCGCCAGCTCGGCGGCGGGTCCGGGCAGGCCGGCGACCGCCTCCGCGGTGGCGGACTCCGAGAACCGCACCCCGTGCCCGTCGCGGGTGACGACGCGCGGCTCCCGGGACACGGCGAGCACGGCGGCGAAGCCGACCCCGAAGCGGCCGACCGAGCCCTCGTCGTCGCGCTTGGCCGAGGCCCGCAGCGACGCCAGCGCCGCGACCCCCGCCGCGTCGAGCGGCGCGCCGGTGTTGGCGACGCGCAGCTCGTCGGTGCCGTCGCAGGAGACGATCCGGACGAGCAGCCGGCCCGGGACGCCCGCGGCGCGGGCGGCGTCGGCGGCGTTCTGCGCCAGCTCCACGAACCACGCGCCGGCGTAGCCGCCGAGCAGGAGGTCCTCCTCGGCGTTGGCGTCCTCCCGGAACCGGGTCGGGGAGGCCGCCCAGGCGTCCAGGACCGCGGTGCGCAGGGACGCCGTGCCGAACGGGTCGGCGCCGGCGAGCCCTTCGGTCGACGGCCCGCTCAGGAGTCGGCCGGCTCCGGCTCGGCGCTGTCGTCGGCGCCCCCCGCGACGGCGCCGCCGGCCGCGTCGTCGGCCGTGTCCTCGGAGACGGCGTCCTCGGCAGGAGTGTCCTCGGAGACGGTGTCCTCGGGGGCGGTGTCCTCGGCCGCGCGGGAGATCGTCTCCAGGTCGACCCCGTCGTCGAAGACGACGGCCGCGACCTGCACCGGCGACCCCTGCTCGACCACCACGTCGGAATGCGCGCCGCAGCCGTACCCGACCGCGACGACCGCGCCGTCGCCCGGGGCGAACTCGTTGGCGCACACGCCGAACGAGCCCCGCAGCGACCCCGCCAGCTGCACGAAGAAGCCACACGTGCCGCACACACCGGGCGCGGACCGGGCCATCGCCGCCGACGGGCCGTGCGGACCCTCGTGCCACCGCTCCGCGGCCTCGGTGCGGCCGAACCGGCTCAGCACACGGGTGCGGCCCAGCCCGATCTCGACGGCCACCTCCTCGACCGCCGGGTCGTCGGAGGCGACGTAGCCGGGTACGAGCCGTTCGTCGTCGGCGGGGGCGGGCAGCAGGTCGCCCACACCGAGGTCGCCGGGGCGGACGCGCTCCTGCCACGGCACCCACGTCGGCGCGACCAGCGCGTCGTGGCCGGGCAGCATCACGACCTCGCTGACCGTGACCGGCTCGCCCTCGCCCGCCCAGCCGAGCGTGACCGCCCAGCGCCAGCCCCGGTAGCCGGGACGGGTCGCGGCGAAGAAGTGCGTGTAGGCGTCGTCCTCGGCGGCACCGCCCAGGTGCTCGCCGACGGCCGCAGCCGCCTCGTCGGGCCCCGCGTCGGTGGCCGCCTCCTCGACGGCCGCCGCGCGCGCGAGGTCGATCGCGTCGGTCGGCGGGCGCAGCGCCTCGCGGACCGCGGCGCCCTCGTCGTGCGTCGGTTCGTCGCTCACGGGCGAGATTGTGCCACCCTTGCCGATCGTGATCGTCCGCCGTGCGCTCCTGCTCGTCGCGGTGCTCGCGATGGCCGCGTGCGGGGCCGCCCCGCCGGGCCCGCCGGTGCTGCGTCCGCAGGTGCTCGGCGAGCTCCCGCACGACCCCACGGCCTTCACCCAGGGCCTCGAGCTCGACGACGGACTCCTCTACGAGGGCACCGGGCTGCAGGGCCGTTCCCAGCTGCGCGAACTCGACCCCGCGACCGGTGCACTGCGCCGGGCGGTCCCGTTGCCGGGCAGCCTGTTCGGCGAGGGGCTGACGGTCGTCGGCGATCGGATCTGGCAGCTGACGTGGCGCGACGGCGTCGCGCTGGAGTGGGACCGGGCCTCGCTCACCCTGCTGCGGCAGGTGCCGATGAGCGGCGAGGGCTGGGGGCTGTGCTCGGAGGGGGCGAGGCTCGTCCGGTCCGACGGCACCGACCTGCTGCGGTTCCACGATCCGGTGACGTTCGCCGAGACCGGCTCCGTGCGGGTGACGCTCGACGGCAGGCCGCTGACGCAGCTCAACGAGCTGGAGTGCGTCGACGGGCAGGTGTGGGCCAACGTGTGGCAGACCGACCGCATCGTCCGCATCGACCCCGCCGACGGCCGGGTGAGCGCGGTCGTCGACGCCGCGGGGCTGCTGCCGGCCGACCGCCGGGCGGGCGCGGACGTCCTCAACGGGATCGCGTCGCTGGGCGGCGGTGAGTTCCTGCTGACGGGCAAGCTGTGGCCGGCGATGTACCGGGTGCGGTTCGGCTGACGCCGCGGGTGCCCGATCCGGGTACCCCGCGAGGTCGGCGGGTCGGGCAGGGCATGAGCCACAATGAACCCGTGGCACGGACCGGTTCCTCCGACCCCCGCGAGCCGCGGCGCCGCAGGCGTCGCCCGTGGGTGTCCGGCGGTGGGCCCGAACCCGTGCAGCCGCCGGTTCCCGAGGAGCCGCCGGCCTGGGGCGAACGCCGTCCCGACGCCCGCCCGGCGGCGGCGCCCTACGAGCCGACGGTGCACCGGCGCTACCCGTGGCACGACGACCCCGGTTACGACCCCGCCGCCTACCGTCGTGGCCCGCGCGACGACGAGTACCCGACGACACCGGCCGAGCCGCGCCCACCGGCGGGCCCGGCCGGCGACCGGGCGGGCGGGACGGTCCCGGCGCCGCCGCGTCGCCCCGCCCCGCCGCCGCAGGGTCCCCCGGTGGGTGCGCGCCCACCGGCACCCCCGCGTGCCCCGGCACCACCGCGCACCCCCGCGCGCGGGATGCCGCTGCCGCCCCCCACCCCGTCGCGGGGCCTGCCGCCCCTGCCGACCCCGCCCCGCGGCACCCGGCCCGAGCCCGACGCCACGACCGCACGCCCCGCGCCCGACCACACCGCCGAGGGTGCGGAGCCGACCGGGCAGCAGCCCGGTCCGAAGGTCCCGCGCAAGCTGACCGTCACCCGCGTCGCGGCGATGCGCACCCGGCAGTTCGCGCAGGGCGGCATCCGCACGTTCCACCGCGCGGCCACCGCCGACGGCGCCGACCGCTCCGGCCTCACGGCGCTCACCTACGCGACGATGATGACCTACGCCGTCGACGCCGCGGTCACCGTCGCGCTGGCCAACACGCTGTTCTTCGCCGCCGCCACCGCCGAGTCGAAGACGAACGTCGCGCTCTACCTGGCGATCACCGTCGCACCGTTCGCGGTGGTGGCGCCCGTCATCGGGCCGCTGCTCGACCGGCTGCAGCGCGGCCGCCGCGCCGCGCTGGCGGTGTCGTTCGCGGGCCGCGCGATCCTCGCCGTCGTCATGGCGCTCAACTACGAGAACTGGCTGCTCTACCCGGCCGCGCTGGGCACGCTGGTGCTGTCGAAGAGCTACATGGTGCTCAAGGCGGCCGTCACCCCGAGAGTGCTGCCCGAGACGATCGGGCTCACCACCACCAACTCCCGGCTGACGACGTTCGGGCTGGTCGCGGGCGGCGTGTTCGGCGCCGTCGCGGCCGGTGTGGCGTGGGCGTTCGGGTCGCCGGGGGCGCTGTTCTACACGGCGGGGCTGGCGGTCGTGGGCGTGTGGCTGTGCGTGCGCATCCCGCGCTGGGTCGAGGTCACCGCGGGCGAGGTCCCCGCGGCCCTGCGCAGCACCCACCGCGGCCGGCGCAGGCCGATGGGCCGCGGGGTGCTGACGTCGCTGTGGGGCAACGGCTCCATCCGCATCCTCACGGGTTTCCTGGCGCTGTTCGTGGCGTTCGTCGTCAAGGCCCAGACCGAGGCCGACCCGTCGCGGCAGCTGTTCCTGATCGGCATCGTCGGGGCCGCGGCCGGTGCGGGCGGGTTCATCGGCAACTTCGCGGGGTCGCGGGCGTCGTTCGGGCGGGCCGACGCGGTGGTGCTCGGCTGCATCGGCGCCGTCGTCTGCTCGACGGTCGTCGCCGCCGTCATCCCCGGCATCTGGACGGCCGCGATCGTCGGCCTCGTGGGCTCGGCGGCCAGCGCGCTGGCGAAGGTGTCGCTCGACGCCGTCATCCAGCGCGACCTGCCGGAGGAGTCGCGGGCGTCGGCGTTCGGCCGGTCGGAGACGGTTCTGCAGCTGGCCTGGGTGTTCGGTGGCGCGTTCGGGGTGCTGCTGCCGCACAGCACGTTCTGGATCGGGTTCGTCGTCGTGTCCTGCCTGGTCACGCTGTCGGGCACCCAGACGTTCCTGATCAGCCGCGGACGCACGCTGATCCCCGGGCTGGGGGCGCGGGAGGCGCGCGTCGACACCCCGCCCATGGCGCCGACGGCGCACTCATAGGCTGGTGGCGTGCTCCGTCGTCTCCGCCCAGGTCGTCTGCTGCCGTTCCTGCTCGTCGCCTGCGCGGTCCTGCTCGCCGGGTGCAGCGGTTCGGACGCCCCGCCGCAGGTGACGTTCACCGTCGCCGGGCAGGACCGCACCACGGGGCCGACGCAGTGGTGCGACCTGAAGGTCACCGACTGCACCGGCGACCCGGCGGCCGAGGTCCACCTGGGTGTGCCTGCGGGCACCCCCGTCCAGGTCGCGGTGGCCGAAGAGCTGTCGGCGACGCCGTGGCACGTGGTGTTCAGCTACCGCGGCACCGACGGACAGCAGGTCGACGGGCGCAGCCCCGTGTTCGCGGCCGGGGCGCAGAAGGACTACACCCTCGAGCTGCCCGCCCCGACCGACCAGCTGCTCACCGCGCAGGTGCAGGCCTTCGGCATCCCGTCGGCCGACCCGCAGACCGGTCAGGGCGAGTTCCTGATCCGCGGCTCCTGGGTCCTGGTCACCGACGCGTGAGCGGCTCAGCCGTCGAGGTCGCGGGCCACCGCGCGCACGACCTCGGCGGCGAGCTTCGAGGCCTTCCGGTCGGGGTAGCGGCCGCGGCGCAGGTCGGGCTGCACCTTGCTCTCCAGCAGCCTGATCATGTCCTCGATGAGGCCGTGCAGCTCCTCGGCGGGCCTGCGGGCGGCCTCCGCCACCGACGGCAGCGCGTCGACGAGCTTCACCTGCAACGCCTGCGGCCCGCGGCGGCCCTCGGCCATCCCGAACTCGACGCGCTGTCCCGACTTGAGCGACTCCACACCCGCCGGTAGCGCCGCCTTGCGGACGTAGACGTCCTCGCCGCCGTCCTGCGAGAGGAAGCCGAAACCCTTGTCGGCGTCGTACCACTTGACCCTGCCGGTCGGCATCCTGCGCACCCGTTCCTCGATCGTCGCCACGCGGTCGCGCCGGGGTGGTCACACCCCCGCACGACAAACGCGCCCTGCTGCTGCCTGGTCCACCGCACCTGATCGGTCGGCTCGCCTAGCGACACCGGGACGCGCAGGTTCCAGCCTAGACCTGCGCACCCCGGCCGCGCACCGCCCAAAACCACCGGCCGTCGGGGCCGAACAGCCCAACCGGTCGCGCCGTCAGGCGTTCTTGACCGCCGCGGCGTCCTGCAGGTCGAGCAGCTCGACGGACTTCTCCCGCATCTCGACCTTGCGGACCTTGCCCGTCACGGTCATCGGGAACTCGTCGACGACGATCACGTAGCGCGGGATCTTGTAGTGCGCGAGCTTGCCGGCGGCGAACTCGCGGACCTGCTCGGCCGTCAGCTGCCCGGCACCGTCGCGCAGCTTCACCCACGCGCACAGCTCCTCGCCGTACTTGACGTCGGGAACGCCGATGACCTGCGCGTCGAGGATGTCGGGGTGGGTGTAGAGGAACTCCTCGATCTCGCGCGGGTACACGTTCTCGCCGCCGCGGATGACCATGTCCTTGATCCGGCCGGTGATGTTGAGGTAGCCGTCGGAGTCCATGATCGCGAGGTCGCCGGTGTGCATCCAGCGGGACGCGTCGATCGACTCGGCCGTCTTGTCGGGCTGCTCCCAGTAGCCGAGCATCACCGAGTAGCCGCGGGTGCACAGCTCACCGGGCTCGCCGCGCGGCATGGTCAGGCCCGTCTCCGGGTCGACGACCTTGACCTCGACGTGCGGGTGCACCCGCCCGACCGTCGACACCCGCCGGTCCAGGGAGTCGTCGGCGCGGGTCTGCGTCGACACCGGGCTGGTCTCGGTCATGCCGTAGCAGATGGTCACCTCGGTCATGCCCATCCGGTCGACGACCTGCTTCATCACCTCGACCGGGCACGGCGAGCCGGCCATGATCCCGGTGCGCAGGCTCGACAGGTCGTAGGAGGCGAAGTCGGGGTGGTTGAGCTCGGCGATGAACATCGTCGGCACCCCGTAGAGCGAGGTGCACCGCTCCTGCGCGACGGCCTTGAGCGTGGCCTCGGGGTCGAACCCCTGGGCGGGGATGACCATCGTCGAGCCGTTCGTGGTGCAGCCGAGGTTGCCCATGACCATGCCGAAGCAGTGGTAGAAGGGCACCGGGATGCAGACGCGGTCCTCGGCGGTGTAGCCGCACAGGCGGCCGACGAAGTAGCCGTTGTTGAGGATGTTGTGGTGGGAGAGCGTCGCGCCCTTGGGGAAGCCCGTGGTGCCCGACGTGTACTGGATGTTGATCGGGTCGTCGGGGCTCAGCGACGCCTGTGCGGCCGCGAGCGCCGCCCGGTCACCGCCCTTGCCGGACTCGACCAGCGCGTCCCACTCCGGGGCACCGATGATCACGACCTGCTCCAGCGCGGCGCAGTCGCCCCGGACCTTCTCGATCATGGCGACGTAGTCCGACGTCTTGAACTTCTCCGCCGACACCAGCATCTTCACACCGGCCTGGTTGAGCACGTACTCCAGCTCGTGCGTGCGGTAGGCCGGGTTGATGTTGACGAGGATCGCGCCGATCTTCGCCGTCGCGTACTGGACCAGCGTCCACTCGGCCATGTTCGGCGCCCAGATGCCGACGCGGTCGCCCTTGCCGATGCCCGCCAGGGTCAGGCCCATGGCAACGACGTCGACGTCCTCGCGCAGCTGCGCGTAGGTCCAGCGCCGCGCCGTCGGGACCTCGACCAGCGCCTCGACGTCGGGCTGCGCGGTGGCGGTCCGGTCGAGGTTGTCACCGATGGTGTCGCCCAGCAGCGGCACCTCCGAGATGCCGGAGGCGTAGGACGGGACAGCGGGAGCGCCTGCGGAGGTCACGACGTCGTACTCCTCGGGTGCGGTCGGTGGAGGCTCTCGTCATCCTGTCTCGTGACGGCGACGCACGCCACTCCCCTGCAGGCCAGGTCCGGACCGTGGAAAACCGGGGTGCGCACGGGCGATACCCTCGACCGATGCATGACCCGCGCGTCCTGCTCGACCCCGCCACCGACGCCGTGCGCAAGCTCGCCCGCCGCGGCTACTCCCTCGACCTCGCCGAGCTGGACAAGCTCCTGTCGGGCCGCAACTCCGCGATCCAGCGGGGCGACGAGGCGCGCGCGGAGTCCAAGCGGGTCGCGACGTCGGTGAAGGGCGCCTCGCCCGAGGAGCGGCCCGCCCTGGTGGAGCGGGCCCGCGACCTCAAGGGCGTCGTCTCGGCCGCCGAGGACGAGCAGAAGGAGTTCGACGCGCAGCTGCAGGACCTGCTGCTGGGCATCCCCAACCTGCCCGCCGACGAGTCGCCCGACGGCACCTCCGACGCCGACGCCGAGCTCGTCCGCACCTGGGGCGAGCCGCCGGCCGTCGAGTCGCCGGTCGACCACGTCGACATCGCCGAGAAGCTGGGCATCCTCGACCTGCCCCGCGCCACGAAGCTGTCGGGTCCGCGGTTCGCCGTGCTGAAGGGCCGCGGCGCGGCGCTGCAGCGCGCCATCGGCGCCTACCTGATCGACACGGCGCTGGCGAACGGCTACACCGAGTTCTCGGTGCCGTCGCTGGTCACCCGCCAGACGATGACCGGCACGGGCCAGCTGCCCAAGTTCGAGCAGGACCTGTTCCGCACCGAGGTGGCCGACCGGGAGCTCTTCCTGATCCCGACCGCCGAGGTCCCCCTCACCAACCTGCACGCCCGCGAGACGCTCGACCTGGAGTCGTTGCCGCTGGCCTACACCGCGCACACGCCGTGCTTCCGGTCGGAGGCCGGCTCCTACGGGCGCGACACCCGCGGCCTGATCCGGATGCACGAGTTCGCCAAGGTCGAGCTGGTCCGCTTCGTCGACCCGGCCACCTCCCGCGACGAGCTGGAGGTCCTGGTCGGGCACGCCGAGTCGGCGCTGCAGGGGCTCGGGCTGGCCTACCGCGTCGTCAAGCTGGCGGCGGGCGACACCGGCTTCTCCTCGACGCTGACCTACGACATCGAGGTGTGGCTGCCCAGCCAGGGCACCTACCGCGAGATCTCGTCGTGCTCCGACTTCGGGGTCTTCCAGGCCCGCCGCGCGGGCATCCGCACCAAGGCCAAGGACGGCTCCCGGGGCTTCGCGGCGACGCTCAACGGGTCGGGCCTGCCCATCGGGCGCACGCTCGTCGCGATCCTGGAGCAGGGCCAGCAGCCCGACGGTTCGGTGACGCTGCCAGAGGCCCTGGTGCCCTACACGGGGTTCTCGACGCTGGAGCCGTGACGGCGCCGCGACGCCCCGGACCGGAGGTGTCCGGGAGCGAGCGCGCCGCACCCGGGCGTGTCGTCAGCGCGGTCCGACGACGCTCACGACACGCCGGGTCCCGGCTCACAGGCCGCCGGTGTTGAGGAGCCGGTTGGGGGTGCCGCCCGCGTCCCCGCCGCCGACCACACCGGGCGTCGCACGGTCGATGATCCACTGCTTGACCGTCGCGCTCGGGGCGTCGCCGTTGCGCTGCTTGTAGAGCGCGGCGACCCCCGCCGCGAACGGCGCCGCCATCGACGTGCCCGAGTACGACGCGGTCCCCCCGCCCGGGACCGGCGCGATGATGCCGGTGCCGGGCGCGTACAGGCTCACGCACGCACCGGTGCTCGACGTCGGGGACCGCCTGTCGTCGATCGTCGAGTTGGCGACGACCAGCACCCCGCTCGCGTTGCGCGGCGCCACCCGGCAGTCGTCGCCACCGGTGTTGCCGGCCGAGGACGCGACGAACACACCCGAGTCGACCAGGCCCTGCACCGCCGCGGTGAGCACGTCCGACGAGCCGTAGCTCCACGACATCACCGCGACCGACGGGCCCTGATGGTTGCGCGCGACCCAGTCGACACCGGACAGCAGCGACGACAGCGTGCCGGTCCCGTTGCAGTCGAGCACCTTCACCGATGTCACCGACGCCTGCTTCGCGACGCCGTAGGTCGTCGACGCCGCGATGCCCGCGACCACGGTGCCGTGGCCGTCGCAGTCGGAGACGTTGTCGTCGATGGTGTCGATGCCGACCTTCGCACGGCCCCCGAAGTCCGGGTGGGTGACGTCGACGCCGGTGTCGACGACGAAGATCGTGACGCCCGCACCGGTGCTGTTCGCGGTGTACCTGCCGTCGAGCGGCAGCGAGGGCTGGTCGATGCGGTCGAGGCCCCAGTTGCGGGGGGAGTCCTGCGTCGCCTCGGTGGACGGTTGCGGCTTCGCGGTGCGGACGGTCCGGGGTTCGAGCGGGGTGATCCGGCGGTCCTGCTCGACGCCGATGATGCCCGGCAGGGCGCGCAGCCGGTCGACCTGCTGGGCGGTCAGCTGCGCCGCGAAGCCGGCGACGGCGTGCTCGAACATCGCCGACGGCACCACCCCGAGGTCGTGCGTGGCCTGGGTGGCGTCCTCGGTGGTGGCGGCATGGACGACGTAGTCCGCGACCCCGGCGGTCGTCGCGGCGGGGGTGTCGGCGGCGACCGGTGCCACGGTGGCGGCGGGGACGACGGCGCCGGTCGTGGTCGGATCGGCCGGCGCCGTCGTCGTGGCCGCGGCGGCTGCCGCGGTCGTCGTGGCCGCGGCGGCTGCCGCGGTCGTCGTGCCGGCCGTCGCGCCGGCCGTCGTGTCGGCCGTCGTGCCGGTCGTCGTGCCGGTCGTGCTCCCGGTGTCGCCGGAGCGGGCGACCGCAGGGCTCGTCGTGACGGGCGCGCTCGCCGGGACGTCCACGGCCGGGCCCGGGGCGTCGGGCACGACGGCGACCCCGGCGACCGCCGGACCGTCGTCGGCGGTCGGCGCCGGTAACCCGGTCGGGATGGTGCCCGTCACCGAGCCGAAGACGACGAGCAGCAGCACCAGGGGGAGCACCTTCAGGGCAATGCGCGTCACGTCGAGTGACCGTACGGAGCCACAGACCGGGTCGGAAGCCACACGATCGGGACGGGTGAGGTTCGTGTGATGAAAGTTTGGACGATGCAGTGGCGGTCAGTAGCCGATCCCGGTGCGGGTGAGCGTTGAGTGACAACTCCGCCGCCACCGCCGCGCACGGCTCACCAGCCGAAATCCGGAACCGAGCGTGATGCTCGCGGGGGGGAGCACCCCGAACGGGACATCTCGCGCCCGACGACGACTCCGCACGGTGTCGGCCGGGCATCACGGCGGGTAGCACCCGGTCCTGCACCGGCCGGCGGGAGATCACCCGCCGGGGCGACGACGATCCCGGTCATGCCGCCGGGACCGCGGGCGGCGGGCCGACCGTACGGTCGCCCGACGCGGGTCAGCTCGCGGCCGGGTGGACGGCGACCTCGGTGGCCTTCACCGCGAACCACAGCTCGGCTCCGGGCTCGACGGCGAGCTCCGCGGCGGCGGCGAGGGTGACGTCGGCGGCGAGGCCGTCGAGCCAGGCGGGGCCGTCGGTGGGAGGGGCGGCGCGCAGGCGGACGGTGTCGCCCCGCGGCTCGATGGCGGCGAGGGTGACGCGCAGGACGTTGCGGGGGCTGCCCTTGGGCTCGTCGCGGAACACCGACACCGCGGACGGCGGGAAGACCGCGACGGCGGGCTCGCCGTCGGCGAGCGTCTCCTCGAACAGCCCGCTGACCAGGGTGCCGTCCCCGGTTCGCAGACCGGCGTGGCAGGCGGTGCCGGGGACCAGGTCGAGCCCGGCGATGCGGGCGGTGAACGGGGTCCGGGGTTTGGTGAGGACCTCCCGCGTCGTCCCCTGCTCGACGATCCGCCCGGCGTCGAGCACGACGACGCGGTCGGCGAGGACGAGGGCGTCGAGTGCGGAGTGGGTGACGAGCAGGGCGGTCTGTTCGGCGTCGCGGATGACGCGACGCAGCAGGGAGCGCATGGCAGGGGTCGCGTCGACGTCGAGGGCGGCGAGGGGCTCGTCGAGCAGCAGGAGGCCGGGGCGGGGCGCGAGGGCGCGGGCCAGGGCGACGCGCTGCTGCTGGCCGCCCGACATCTGGGAGGGACGGCGGCGGGCCATCTCGTCGACGTCGAGACCGGGTAGCACCTCGCCGATGAGGGCGAGGGCACGGGCCTCGGCCTCGCGTCTCGGTACACCGGCGGCGCGCGGCCCGAACGCGACGTTGGCGAGCGCGGTCATGTGGGGGAACAGCAGCGCCTGTTGGGCGAGCAGCCCGACGCCGCGCCGGTGGGGCGGGACGGAGATGCGCGCCTCGACGTCGGTGACGGTCTCCTCACCGACGCGGACGTGTCCGGAGTCGGGCACGAGCAGCCCCGACAGGACGCCGAGCAGCGTCGACTTGCCGGAGCCGTTGGGGCCGAGGACGGCGACGACCTCACCGGGCTCGGCGGCGATCGACACGTCGAGGGAGAAGGCGGGCCGGTCGAGCCGGATGCGCGCGGACAGCGCCGCGCCGGTCATCGGATGCCCTCGGTGTTGCGGGGGCGGGCGAAGGCGATGACCAGGATCGCGACGACGACGAGCAGCAACGACAGGGCGATGGCGCCCGCGTCGTCGGTCTCGCGCTGGAGGTAGACGAGCAGCGGCAGGGTCTGCGTGGTGCCCTGCAGATTGCCCGCGAAGGTGATCGTCGCCCCGAACTCCCCCAGGCAGCGCGCGAACGCCAGGACGGTGCCCGACATCAGGCCGGGCAACACCAGCGGCACCGTCACCCGCCGGAACGTCAGCGCAGGTGAGGCACCCAGGGTCGCCGCGACGGCCTCGTAGCGCTCCCCCGCCGTCCGCAACGCCCCTTCGAGGCTGACGACGAGGAACGGCATCGCGACGAACGTCTGCGCGATCACCACCGCGGCCGTGGTGAACGGGATCGTGACACCGAACCCGAGCTCGAGCGCCTCACCGACGAGCCCACGCGCCCCGACGAGATAGAGCAGGGCGAGACCGCCGACGACCGGCGGCAGCACCAACGGCAGCAGCACCACCGACCGCAGCGCGCGCAGCCCCGGCATCCGGCCCCGGGCCAGCACGGCCGCGAGCGGACCGCCGAGCAGGATGCACAGCACCGTCGAGATCGCCGCCGTCTCCAGCGACAGCCGCAGCGCGGCGAGCGCGGCCGGGCTGGTGAGCAGCTCGGGCATGCGCGCCCAGTCGGCCTCGAGGAGCAGGCCGAGGACCGGCAGCGCGATGACCAGGAACGCGACGACCGCAGGCACCCACATCCAGCGGGGCAGGGCGACGTCACGTTCGTGGCGCCGGTCCCGCTTCCGCTCGACCGGGGGTGCCTGCGGTGCGTCGTCGGTGACGCTCACGGGGCCACCGTTGCAGACGTCACTTCTCGGCGCCGAAGCCCGCCGCGTTCAGCGTCTTCTGGCCGAACTCGCCGGTGACCATGTCGACCCATTTCTGGGCGAGGTCGGCCTGGGGCGCGTTCTCGACGACGGCGATCGGGTAGTTGGTGACGGCCTGCTGCGCCTCGGGGAACGTGACGCCCTGCACCGAGCCCTTGGCGGCGGTGACGTCGGTGACGTAGACGAGACCGGCGTCGGCGTTGCCGCTGCCGACCTTGCCGAGCACGGACTTGACGTCGGTCTCCTGGCTGACCGGGGTGAGCTTCACCCCGGTCGCGGTCTCGATCTTCTGCTCGGCGGCGCCGCAGGGGACCTGCGGGGCGCAGACGACGACCTTCAGCCCGGGCCGGGCCAGGTCGGCGAACGAGGCGATGCCCTCGGGGTTCCCGGGCTGGGTGGCGATCTGCAGGACGTTCGTCGCGAAGATCGTCGGCGCGGCGGCGGTGAGGCTCTTGTCGGTGACGGTCTTCATGGTGGCGTCGCTGGCGGCGGCGAAGACGTCGACGGGGGCGCCGTTGACGATCTGGGACGCGAGGTCGGACGAGCCGCCGAAGCTGATGCGCACGGTGACGCCGGGGTTGTCGGTCTCGAACCGGGCCTTCATGGCGTTGAAGCTCTCGGTGAGCGACGCGGCCGCGAGCACCGTCAGGGTGCGTGGCGCGCCGGGCGTGGACGACCCCCCGGCGTCCGACGAGCCCGACGCGCCGCCGCATCCGGCGAGCAGCAGGGCGATCCCTGCGAGCAGGCCGGACAGTGCACGTACCTTCACGAGAGTCCTCCTGGGATCTCCACGACCACGTTGGTCGACTTGATGACCGCGACCGCGAGCGCCCCGGGCTCGAGCCCGAGGTCGGTCACCGCCTCCGCGCTCATCAGGGACACGACCCGGTGCGGACCGCACTGCATCTCCACCTGCGCCATGACGGTGTCGGTGACCACCGACGTCACGAGCCCGACCAGGCGGTTGCGTGCCGAGCGCTGTACGTCGGTGGGGTCGGGGGTGGCGCTGGCGTGGCTGCGGGCGAACTCGGCGAGGGCCGCGCCGTCGACCACCTTGCGGTTGGACGCGTCGGCCCGGGCGGGCAGCGCACCGGCGTCCACCCAGCGGCGGACGGTGTCGTCGCTGACGCCGAGCAGACTCGCGGCGTCAGAAATCCGGAACTGCGGCACGTGTCGCATCTTAGTTCCGCGAATGAGCACACCGCCAGAGCAGTGGTCGCCGTGTGATTGGCTGCGGGTGTGGACTTCGAACCCAGCGCCGCGGCCGCGGACCACACGCGGCGGATGCGCGCGTTCCTCGACGAGAAGGTGCTCCCCGCAGAGCGCACCTACGACGCCTGGCGCCTCGAACGCCGGGGCACCCCGCAGGAGTGGGACCTGCCCCCGGTCCTGGAGGAGCTCAAGGCCGAGGCCCGGTCCCGTGGGCTGTGGAACCTGTTCCTGCCCAGCATCTCCGGGCTGTCGAACCTCGAGTACGCCGCCGTCGCCGAGGTGTCCGGCTGGTCGCCGGTCATCGCACCCGAGGCCATCAACTGCCAGGCCCCCGACACGGGCAACATGGAGACGTTGCACCTGTTCGGAACCCCCGAGCAGCAGCAGCAGTGGCTCGACCCCCTGCTCGAGGGGGAGATCCGGTCGGCGTTCGCGATGACCGAGCCGGACGTCGCGTCGTCGGACGCCACCAACGTGCAGACGAGCATCCGTCGCGACGGCGACGACTACGTCGTCTCCGGCCGCAAGTGGTGGATCTCGGGGGCCGCCGACGAGCGCTGCCGGCTCTTCATCGTCATGGGCAAGACCGATCCGGACGCGCCCCGGCACCGCCAGCAGTCGATGATCCTCGTGCCGCGGGACGCGCCCGGCATGCGGGTGCTGCGCCATCTGCCGACGTTCGGCTACCAGGACCAGCACGGCCACTCCGAGATCCAGTTCGACGACGTGCGGGTGCCCGCGTCGAACCTGCTGGGCGAGGAGGGCGGCGGTTTCGCCATCGCGCAGGCCCGCCTCGGCCCCGGCCGCATCCACCACTGCATGCGGCTGATCGGGATGGCGGAGCGCGCCGTCGACCTGATGGTCCGCCGGGCCCGTGACCGCGTCGCGTTCGGTCGCCCGCTGGCCGACCAGGGCGTCGTCCGGGAACAGATCGCGTTGTCGCGCATCGAGATCGAGCAGGCGCGGCTGCTGGTGCTCAAGACGGCGTGGCTGATCGACGAGCACGGCTCGAAGGGCGCGGCCACGGAGATCGCGGCGATCAAGGTGGCGGTCCCGCGGATGGCGTGCACCGTCATCGACCGGGCCATGCAGATCCACGGCGCCGCGGCGATGAGCGACGACTTCCCGCTCGCCTACTTCTACACGTGGGCCCGTGCGCTCCGCTTCGCCGACGGCCCCGACGAGGTGCACCTGCGGTCGGTCGCGCGCCAGGAGCTGGCCGCTCACGAGTGACGTGCCGGCCGCCGCCGTGATCGACCTCTCCTGTCGATCAGGGCGGCGGCCGGAGTGATGCGTGTCACAAAGTGTGGAACATCCGTTTCTGCGGATCGTCCTAGCCCATCGTGTCGCACCTGCGGATGCCAGGATTTCCGCTGCTCAGCACACGCGTGCGACGCCTCCCGGATGGATAGGCTCGTGTGGTGACGGCTACGGAGCTCGGCCTGCCCGCCCTGCGGACGGCCACCACCCGAGACCCCGCCCGCCCTGCGGACCCCCGCCTCGTCGACAGCTTCGGCCGGGTGGCGACCGACCTGCGCATCTCCCTGACCGACCGCTGCAACCTGCGATGCCACTACTGCATGCCGGCCGAAGGTCTCGACTGGATGCCCCGCGAAGAACAACTCACCGACGACGAACTGCTACGCCTGATCACCATCGCGGTCACCGACCTCGGCGTCGAGGAACTCCGCTTCACCGGCGGCGAACCCCTCCTGCGCCGCGGCCTGGAAAACCTCGTCACCGCCTCCGCCGCACTGCAGCCACGCCCCGACATCTCCCTGACCACCAACGGCGTCGGCCTCGCCCACCGCGCCCAGGCCCTCGCCGCCGCCGGGGTCAACCGGCTCAACGTCTCCCTCGACACCCT
>NZ_JBFWOY010000003.1:0-266792 GCF_050250275.1 Pseudonocardia sp. | reverse complement strand
GAGGACCTCCAGGGCGAGGGTGTGGGTGCCTTCAGCAGCTCCACACTCAGCCCGGAGGTCCTCCCTGGATCAAGCACCCTCACGGGTGTGTCGCCCTGCACCAACCTGCCCGAGCAGTACACCTAGGCGTCGCGCGTGAGCATCCGGCTCGTGGTGATCCCGCCACCGATCGCCATGTAGCACAACGCCCGTAGTGTGCTGCTGCCCGGATCGCCCCACGTCATCGGGTCGCGCAGCACGTCGGCGCCGGCGGAGAAGCCCGTCGTCAACAGGTAGGGCTGGAGCCAGTCGAGCGCGGGGATCGCGCCGAGCACCCCGAACACGATGAGCCCACCGAGCACGGACGCGAGCACGACCAGCGGGTGCTCGGTGAACGCCGAGATCGCCAGCGCGATCGCACCGACCGCGGCGAGCTGCCCGACCGTCCACAGCGCGGCGATCCCGACGCGGCCCATGGCCTCGCCGAAGCCGAGCGTGGTACCGGACAGGGTCACGAGCGTGCCGTCGGCACCACCCACCACGACGAGCCCGGCGAGCACCCCGACGACGGCGACGATCACCGTGGCCACCACGGCCACGACGAGCACGCCGAACGCCTTCATCACGACGAGCCGGCCACGTCCGACCGGTGCCAGCAGCAGGCTGCGCAGCGTGCCGTGGGCGGCCTCGCCCGCGATGGCGTCGGCCGCGGCCATGGCGACGGCCAGCGGCAGCAGCAGGGCCAGCATCAGTGTCATCGCCGCGACGGGCAGGACGAGCCCGTTGCCCGCGATCGCGCCGATCAGCCCGCCCCCGGACCGGTCGGCGACGACGACGACACCGATCGCGATCAGGATCGGGACGAGCGCGAACAGGCCCAGCATGACGAGGGTGCGCGGCCTGCGCAGCACCCAGCGCAGCTCCGCGGCCAGCAGCCGGCCCATGGGCGCGGACCCGCGGTGCGGCGTCGTGGCGCTCTCGACCAACGTCATGGCGACTCCTCGGTCAGGCGCGCGAACAGCTCTTCCAGCCGGGCCCGGCGCCGCCGGACCTCGTGCACCCCGACATCCGCCCGGACCAGCAGCGCAACGACCTCCGGGGCGGGTGGGCCGCCGTCGGCGACGACGATCCCGTCGCCCTCCCGGAACGCCGTCGCGCCGATGCCGCGCAACGCCTCCAGTGCGGTGTCGACGTCGGGTGTCGTGACGACGAGCCCGCCGGTCCCGGCCTCCAGCAGCGCACTCAGCTCGCCGGAGGCCACCAGCGTCCCGGCCTGCAGCACCGCGACGTGGGTGCACGTCGCCTCCACCTCGGCCAGCAGGTGCGACGACACCAGCACCGTCGCGCCCCCCGCGTGCAGTTCGGCGATGATCCGCCGGACGTCGCGGGTGCCGGCGGGGTCGAGGCCGTTGGTGGGCTCGTCGAGCACGACCAGCCTGCGCGGCACCAGGAGCGCCGCGGCCAGGCCCAGGCGCTGCTTCATGCCGAGGGAGTAGCCGCGGAAGCGGCGGTCGGCGGCGTCGGCGAGCCCGACCCGCTCCAGTGCGGTACCGACGGCGTCGCGGATCTCGTGGCCCGCGAGCAGCGGCTCGGTGGCCGCGACCCGGCGCAGGTTCTCCCGGCCCGACAGGAACGGGTGGAACCCGGGCCCCTCGACCAGCGCGCCGACGTGCGGCAACGCCTGCTCGGCGGCGTCGGGCACCGCGTGCCCCAGCAGCTCCGCGGTGCCGGCGGTGGGCCGGGTCAGCCCGAGGAGCATCCGGATCAGGGTGGTCTTGCCGGACCCATTGGGACCCAGCATTCCCAGCACCGCGCCGGTGGGCACCTCGAGGTCGATCCCGTCGACGGCGACGGTCTTGCCGAACACCTTGCGCACTCCGCGGACAGCGGCCGCGGGTGCGGCGACCGGAGTGGCCCCCCCACCCGGATCACCGGCGCCGTGTGCGCCGGCGGCGGCGCTCTGCTCGGTGGGGACGGTCACTGCGAGAGGGCCTCGGTGAGTACCTGGGCGGGCACCGCGCCGACCGCGACCCGGCCGTCGGAGGTGATGATCGCCGTCGCCACCGCGGTGTCGATCTCGCGGCCGCTGCCCCAGGGGCCGCTGACCTCCTTGCCGATCGACGACAGGTCGGGGGCGTCGCCGCCGTCGGGCCGGCCCGGGCCCGGCCGGGCCTGCTGCTGTCCGGCGTCGGCCGGCATCGTCGCGATCGTCACCGTGTCCCAGCCGTCGCCGACGACCTTCGGCTCCGGACGCTGCGGCTGCTGCGCGTCACCGGGGCGGTCGGGCGCCTCGGTCACCGTCGCGCCGGGCGGCGGGGTGAACGTGAACATGCCCGCATCCTGGGCCCCGAACTCCAGCTGGGTGAAACCGACCTGCAGCGCCGGGTCCGACGAGCCGTTGGCCAGCACCGTCAGCCGCAGCGGGACCCGCTTCTCCGAGTCGACCGCGACGCGCACCTCGCGCAGCAGCGTCCGCTCCGTCGGCAGCGGGCGCAGCACCAGCTCGTAGGCCGGGCGCCCCGCCACCTCGGCGGTGCCGTCGACCGCGACGGTGCTCGTCGCCCGCAGGTCCGTGATCGCCTTCTGCGCGGCCGCGGCCGGGTCGGTCGCGTGGGCCTGCGGGGTCGTGTGCCCCGCGCCCGCCGCCGTCTTCGTGACGGTCCTGTCCGCGGAGTCCCACGCCCACACGGTCGTGCCGTCGTCGACGATCGTCTTCTCGCCCTGCCCGCTGGGCACCGACAGGCGGCCCCTGCCGGCGCCGTCGGACCACACCTGAGCGGTCGAGGTCCCGTTCGCGGTCTGCGGCACACCCGCGATCGCGGGCAGCCCCAGCGCGTTGTCCAGGGTCACGGTCCCGTGCAGCGGACCCGGGTCCTTCGCCTCGACCACCGACGTCACCAGGTCCTCCGCGCTCACCGGCGGCAGCTCCGGCGCCGCGCCCGCGCCGGCCGGGACGGCCAGCAGGCCCAGCCCCACCGCCCCCGCGACGGCGACCCCCATGCCGACCCGTGCCCAGCCACGTCGTGATGCCATGCGCTCAGCCTGACGCATCGGCCCTGAGAAGCCACTGAGTGCGCTGAGAAGGCTCTGAGTGCGCTGTGGAGGCGCCGAGCGCGCTGTGGAGGCGCCGAGCGCGCTGAGAGTCCGCTTAGCCCGACCCGTGGACATCCGTGCCCGGCGCGGGTGGGGACCAGTAGCGTCCGGCGCGATGGCGAGAGTGCTGGTGGTCGACGACGAGCCCGGGGTGCGCACGGCGCTGCACCGCGGGCTCACCGCCGAGGGCATGGAGGTGGTGTCCGTCGGCGACGGGCAGTCCGCGCTGCGCGCCGCCCTGACCGGCAGCTTCGACGCCGTCGTCCTCGACATCATCCTCCCCGGACTGTCGGGCTACCGGGTCCTCGAACACATGCGGGCCGCCGGCGTCGACACCCCCGTCCTGCTCGTCTCGGCCAAGGACGGCGAGATCGACCAGGCCGACGGGCTCGACCTCGGCGCCGACGGCTACCTCGTCAAACCCTTCTCCTTCGTCGTGCTCGTCGCCCAGCTCAAGTCGATGCTCCGCCGCCGCGACGCCACCCTCGGCCGCACCGGGCAGCGCGTCCGCCTCGGCGGGCTCGTCGTCGACCCCGCGGCCCGCAGCGCCTCCTACGAGGGCAACGCCATGGAGCTGTCGCCGCGGGAGTTCGCGCTGCTGCACGCGCTCGCCAGCAGGCCCGACACCGCCGTCGCCAAGGACGAGCTGCTCCGGCTCGTGTGGGGCGACTCGCAGGCCGCGAGCCGCAACGTCGTCGAGGTCTACGTCGGATACCTGCGACGCAAGCTCGAGGCCGTCGGTGCCGGGCACCTGCTGCGCACCGTCCGCGGCTTCGGCTACCTGGTGGGCTCGGGCACGTGACCCACCCGACCGCGTGACCCGCCTGCGCCGCTGGTGGACACGGCGCTCGCTGCGGTTGCGGATCACGCTCGTCGTCGGGGTCGTGGCCGTCGTCGCGCTGGTCCTGCTGTCGCGGCTCGGTGCCGGGCTCGTGGCGTCCACGCTGACCGGGGCGGCCGACGCCGAGCTGCGTGGGCAGGCGACCACGGTCGCCGCGGACCTGCGCACCGGTGGGGCTGCGGCTGCCGGACCCGGGATCCGGATCGTCGACACCGCAGGCACCCCCGTCGACGGCCGCGGGCCACTCCCGCTGCGCGACAGCGAGATCCATCGCCTCGCCGGCGGGGCGGCGATCACCACGTTCGGCGACGGCGAGTTCCGCCGCTGGCTCGCCGTCCCTGCGGTGGTGCCCGACGGGTCGACCCGGCTCGTCGTCGCCAGCGGGACACTGGTCGGTGGGGCCACCCTGCTGGCCCGCGCCGCGGTCGGGTTCCTGCTCGCGGCGCTCGTCGTCGCGGCCGTGATCGCCGTGGCCGCGTGGGCGGCCACCCGCGCCGCGCTGCGCCCCGTCGACCGCATGCGCGCGGCCGCCGCCGCACTCCCGCCCGGTGCGCGGCTCCCGCTGCCCGAGTCGCGTGACGAGCTCCGCGCCCTCGCCGAGGAGATCAACGGGCTGCTCGCCCGCCGCGACGACGCCGTCACCCGCCTCGAACGGTTCACCGGCGACGCCGCCCACGAGCTCCGCTCACCCGTCGCCTCGATCCGCGCGCAGGCCGAGGTCGCCGTCGCCCACCCCGACCCCGCTCTCGCCGACGACACGTTGCGCGCCATCGCGGACGAAGCGCAACGGCTGACGACGATGCTGTCGGACCTGCTCGCCCTGGCCCGCGCCGACGCCGGCCGCCGCGCCGCCGCCGAACCCGTCGACCTGGTCGCCGCCGTCCGCGCGGCCGCGTCCCGGCTGCCGGCCGCGGGGCCGGTCGTCGAGGTCGTCGCGCCCGCCCCCGCCACGGTCGCCGCGGGCCCCGGCGAGGTCGCGCTCGTCCTGGACAACCTGCTGGGCAACGCGGCCCGCTACGCCCGCACCGTCGTCCGCGTCGCCGTCCTGCCCGCGGGCCGGTGGGTGCGCCTGATCGTCGACGACGACGGCCCCGGCATCCCCGAGGACGACCGCGCCCGGATCTTCGACCGCTTTACCCGTCTCGCCCCCGAACACGCCGTCGACGGCGGCGGCGCCGGGCTCGGCCTCGCCCTCGTCGACGGCCTGGTCCGGGGCCGCGGCGGGACCGTCGTGGCCGGGGCGGCCCCGGGCGGCGGCGCGCGACTGGAGGTGCGCTGGCCGGTCGCCGGCTGAGCTTTGCGACCATCACCGGGTGCCCGCCGAACGCCTCTCCTACGTCGTCACGGCCGGGCCCCGCACCGTCGCCGGGCTGCTCCGCGACGCCACCGTCGCCGCCGCCGCCCTCGCCGCTGCGGGCCACCGCTTCGCCACCGACGTCCGGCTCCTCGCCCCCGGCGACCAGGTCCGGCTCGGCGTCCGCGGCGTCCCGTGGCTACCGGTCCGGTTGCCCGCGGTCACCGTCGTCGACGAGGTCTCACCGACCCGCATCTCGACGTCGCTGGTCCGTGGCCCGCTCCACGGCCTGACCCATGTCACCGACCTCGTCGACGTGCCCACGGGCACCCGCGTCACCGACACCCTCACCTGGCGCGCCCCCTTCGGCCCGCTCGCCGACCCGCTCGTCGTCCGTCCGCTCCTGCGTGGCGTCCTGGCCGCGCGGGCGGCGGGCCTGTCGTCGGCGGTGGCCGGCGTCGCGGGCGCCCGGGTCGTCGTCGCGACCGCGCTGATCGTCGACGGCCGGGTCCTCGCCGCCCGGCGCACCCGCCCGGCGGCGCTCGCCGGACGGTGGGAGCTGCCCGGTGGGAGCGTCGAGGCGGGCGAGGGGGAGGCCGACGCCGTCGTCCGGGAGTGCACGGAGGAGCTCGGCGCCGACGTCGAGCCGTGCGGCAGGCTCGGCACCGACCTCCCCATCGACGCGGGCCTGCTGCGCGTCCACCTCGCCCGGCTGCGCCCCGGCTCCGCTGCGCCGCAGGCCCTCGACCACGACGCGCTGGCGTGGGTGGGGCCCTGCGAGCTCGACGCCCTGCCCTGGGTCGACGCCGACCGTGCCGTCCTCCACGACCTCCGGGCCGCCCTGACCCGCGGCCCCTGACGGGTGGTGGCCCTCCGGGGCGGTCGTGTGCGGCTGCAACCGATCGTGGGGCGGGGGGAACCGGGCGGCGCGGGGGAGCGTCGGAGCCGCATGTGTCTGGAGGACGTGCTCGCCACGCAGGCCGGGGTCGTGTCCCGGGCCCAGGCCCTGGCGACGGGGCTGACCCCGCGTGCGGTCGACCGGCTGGTCGCGCGCAGGCGCTGGCATCCCGTGCATCCCCGGGTCTACCTGGTGGGCGACGCCCCACGCACCGACGAGGCCCGGGTGTGGGCGGCGGTGTCGTGGGCCGGGGAGGGGGCGGTGTTGTCGGGCGCCGCGGCGGCGTGGTGGTGGGGGCTGCCGGTGCGGGCGCCGTCGTCGATCGCGGTGACGGTGCCGCGCAGGCGTGCACCGGGCCGGAGGCCGGGGATCGTGGTGCGCCGACGGACGCTGGCGGTCGCGGACCTGGGGCGGCTGCGGGGGCTGCCGGTGACGGCTCCCGCGTTGACGGTGGTGGAGACGGGACTGGAGATCGGTCCGGCGTTCCTGGACGCGGTGCTGCCCGGGACGGTCGCGCTGGGGGAGGTCGTCGCGGCGTCCGAGCGGGCGGGGGTGGGGCAGCGGCTGCTCGCGGAGGCGGCGGACCGGCTGGGGGCGAGGGCCCGGTTGCGGTTGGCGGGGGTGCTGCGCAGGGCGGGGGTGCCCGCTCACGTCGCGCCGGGGCGGCGGGCGGTGGTCTGCCCGGTGCACCGGGTGCTGGTCGTCGAGGCGGCGCAGGCGGCGCCGCGGGGCTGGGCCGTCGTCGTCGGCGGCGAGGAGAGCGGCATCGCCGCGAGGGTGCGTGAGGCGGCCCGGGGAGTGCGGAGGACGGGGTGATTCCGATCACCGGGGTGGCGGGCCGGGGCAGGCGTGGCGGCGCGGGTGGCGCGGCGGTGCCACGGCGGGGCCCGCCGCCCACGGCCGACCGCGCCGCGACGAACGGGCGGAGCGCCGTATCCGCTGGTCCGGCCTAGTACACGCGGGCCCGTTCGATCGCCTTCCGGCGCGCTTTCCCGCTCAGTTCGTCGAGCGCGACACGGCTCAACCGCTTGGCGACGACCGGGCAGTTGCGGCACCGTTCGGGTGTGGAACGGCAGCACTTCTTCTTCACTTTGCCCATCGTCAGGGGAGCCTAACCTCACGCCGGGCGAAGGACCAGGGTCGTGTCGAGATACCGTTAACTGTGAGCACAGCTGGGACCACCCTCGACGCTGCACCGGCTACCGCGGACCGCGGCCTGCCGGATTCGCGCGGAGGGCTGCGCAACGTCGCCATCGTGGCGCACGTCGACCACGGTAAGACGACGCTCGTCGACGCGATGCTGCGCGCGTCCGGCGCGTTCGGCGAGCGCGCGGAGCTCGTCGACCGGGTGATGGACTCCGGTGACCTCGAGCGCGAGAAGGGCATCACCATTCTCGCGAAGAACACCACGGTCAACTGGCACGGGACGACGATCAACGTGATCGACACCCCGGGCCACGCCGACTTCGGTGGCGAGGTCGAGCGCGGCCTGTCGATGGTCGACGGTGTGGTGCTGCTGGTCGACGCGTCGGAGGGGCCGCTGCCGCAGACGCGGTTCGTGCTGCGCAAGACGCTCGCGGCGGGCCTTCCGGTGCTGCTGGTCGTGAACAAGACCGACCGCCCGGACGCCCGGATCGAGGAGGTCGTCGACGAGTCGCTGGAGCTGCTGCTCGAGCTGGCCGACGAGCTGGAGCTCGGCGAGGACCAGACGGCGCACCTGCTCGACCTGCCGGTCGTCTACGCCTCGGGGCGTGCCGGCCGCGCGAGCCGCAACCGCCCGGCCGACGGCGAGATGCCCGACTCCGAGGACCTGCAGCCGCTGTTCGACGTCCTGCTGGACACCGTCCCGGCGCCGGCGGACGACCCGGACGCGCCGCTGCAGGCGCACGTCACCAACCTCGACGCCACGAACTTCCTCGGCCGTATCGCGCTGTGCCGCATCCGCGCGGGCGAGATCCGCCGCGGCCAGCAGGTCGCGTGGATGCAGGAGGGTGGCAAGGTCACCCGCGTCAAGATCACCGAGCTGCTGCGCACCGAGGCCCTGACCCGGGTGCAGGCCGACGTCGCCTACGCCGGTGACATCTGCGCCGTCGCGGGCATCCCGGACGTCATGATCGGCGACACCCTGGCCGACCCGGAGAACCCGGTCGCGCTCGAGCGCATCCACGTCGACGAGCCGGCGATCTCGATGACGATCGGCATCAACACCTCGCCGCTGGTGGGCCGCGACCCGCACCCGGGCCAGAAGCTGACGGCGCGCCAGGTGAAGAGCCGGCTGGACGCGGAGCTCGTCGGCAACGTGTCGCTGCGCGTGCTGCCCACCGAGCGTCCCGACACCTGGGAGGTGCAGGGCCGTGGTGAGCTGGCGCTGGCCATCCTGGTCGAGACGATGCGGCGGGAGGGTTTCGAGCTGACCGTCGGCAAGCCGGAGGTCGTCACGAAGGTGATCGACGGCAAGCTGCACGAGCCGTTCGAGCAGCTCTCGATCGACGTGCCGACCGACAGCCTCGGCGCGGTCACCCAGCTGCTGGCGGCCCGCAAGGGTGACATGAGCCAGATGGTGCACGGCGACACCCGGGTCCGGCTCGACTTCCGGGTCCCCTCGCGCGGCCTGATCGGCTTCCGCACCGAGTTCCTGACGATCACCCGCGGGGCGGGCATCGCCAGCCACGTGTTCGACGGCTACGGCCCCTGGGTCGGCGAGATCTCCAGCCGGCTGCGTGGCTCGCTGATCGCCGACCGGTCGGGCCCGGTGACGGCCTACGCGGTCGACGCGCTGGCCGACCGCGGTGTGCTGTTCGTCGGCCCGGGTACCCAGGTCTACGACGGCATGGTCATCGGCGAGTACACCCGCAACGAGGACCTCGAGGTCAACATCGTGCGGGAGAAGAAGCTCACCAACATGCGCAAGTCGACCGGTGACGAGCTGGTGAAGCTCACGCCGCCGACGATCCTGACGCTGGAGCAGTCGCTGGAGTTCTGCGCCAACGACGAGTGCGTCGAGGTGACCCCGGAGAACGTCCGCATCCGGAAGGTGGAGCTCGACTCGCACCTGCGCGGGCGGGCGCGTGCCCGGGCCAAGGCAGCGGCCGCCAACTGACCCGCCGCACCGGCCTCCTGCCCCGATGCGACGATGGTCGCGGGGGTAGGGGGACTCGGGCGCAGGAGGAGCGCGTGGCACGCAGGGGCGGTGACGTCGGCCCGGGTCTGTTGCGTGCGCTGATCGTGCTGCTGCTCGCCGCCCTGCTGGCGGCCTGCGTGAACGAACCGGCGCCGCGGGTGGTGACACCGCCGCCCTCACCGGCGACCACGACGCCGGCGCAGCCGGAGCCCTCGACGGTGACGGTCGGTGTGGAGTCGATCGGTGCGGGGTTCAACCCGCACCTGTTGGCGCACCAGTCGCCGGTGACGACGGCGCTGGAGACGTTGGTGCTGCCGTCGGTGTTCCGCCCGGACGTCGACGGCACGCTGCGCCTGGACCAGACGGTGGCCACGAGCGCGCGGGTGACGTCGACCGATCCGTTCACGGTGAGCTACGAGCTCAACGTGCAGGCGTCGTGGACGTCGAACGCGCCCATCGCGGCGGAGGACTTCGTCTACCTGTGGGAGCGGATGCGCTCGGAGCCGGGGACGGTCGACGCGGCCGGGTACTCGTTGATCACCGACGTGCGGTCACGGGCCGGTGGCAAGGCTGTCGACGTGGTGTTCGCGAGGCCGTACGACCACTGGCAGGAGCTGTTCTCGGGGCTGCTGCCGGCGCACATCCTCAAGGACGCGCCGGGTTCGTGGACGGGTGCGCTCGCGGGCGGGATGCCCGCGTCGGGGGGACCGTTCCGGGTGGTGACGGTCGACCGTGCGCGTGGCGAGGTCGTGTTGGCGCGCAACGATCTCTACTGGGCGACGCCGGCGGGTCTGGACCGGATCGTGCTGCGCGCCGTGGACCAGTCCACGATGGTCGACGAGCTGCGCTCCGGCGACCTCGACGTGGCGTTGCCGGAGGCCGACCCGACGGTGCGCCAGCTGCTCGCGGCGCTGGGGCCGACGGTGCGGACGCAGGACGCGCCGCTGCCCGTCGTGACGGGGCTGGGGTTCCGGTCGGACGTGGGCCCGATGTCGGACGTGCGGGTCCGCCAGGCGGTGGCGGCGACGCTGGACCGTGGCGCGTTGCGCGCGCAGGTGGCGCCGGGCGCGTCGGCGGCGGACGCGTTCGGGCTCGCCCCGTCGGAGACCGGCTACGCCTCGACCGCGCCGGCGGGGGCGCCGGCGACGCCGGATCCCGCTGAGGCGCAACGGCTCCTGCTGGCGGCCGGGTACGTGCGCGACGCGCAGGGCCGCTGGACGACCGGTGGGCAGCCGTTGGAGATCGTGGTGGCGGCCGCGGCGGAGCGCCCGCAGGACGTGGCGCTCGCGCAGGCGGTGGCGGTGCAGCTGGCCGCGGGCGGGATCACGGCGACGGTCCTGGCCCCGCCTGCGGCCGATCTGTTCGCCCAGCCGGACGTGCCGGCGACCCCGCCGACGACCGAGCCGGCCGCCCCCGGGGTGACGGGCCCGGCCCCGGTGACGACGTCACCGGCGCGGTCACGCACGACCTCGCCGACGCGCCCGCCCGCGACGAGGACCACCCCGCCCGCCACCTCGTCGACCACGACGACCGGGTCCACCGTGCAGGCGCCGCCGACCGGCCGGGTCCGCGCCGACGTGATGGTGCTGCCGCGCCCCGTGGGGGGCGACGTCAGCGCGCGGTACGCCTCCGACTACGGCTGTCCCGTCGCCCTCCCGGGTGGGGCGACGGCGGCGACGAGCCCGACGCGGTTCTGCTTCCCTGCGCTCCAGTCGCTGCTCACCGGCCTGGTCGACGGCACTGCCCTCCCGGGGACGCAGGCCGTCGTCGAGAAGGTCCTGTGGGCGCAGCTGCCGGTGCTCCCGCTGTACCAGCCGGTGTCCGTGGTGGCGAGTACCGCCGCGACGGACACCGCCACGGGGATCTCTGTGGGCCCGCTCCGTACGGGTCCGTTGACCGGTGCGCAACGCTGGACCGCGCCCCCGGGTTGAACAGGTGAACTCCGAGGGTTAAGTTACCCGGCGGTAGCGCACCGCTGTCGCGGACAGTCACCGACCAGTCACCCTTTGGTCACGATCATGACGGTGGCCGTGACGAGGCAGAACGCGCTTCCTACCGTCCGGGATACGCGGGTCCGTCCGAACATGGCGCGACCGGCGGTTGCTCGAGCGGGCGCCGCGGCGAACCCGCGGACCGGCAGCGTCAGCAGAGAGGCATGGAGTCGATGAGGAGATCCAGGGCGGCCCTTTCGGCCATCGCGCTCACCGCGGTGGTCGGGATGGTCCTCACCGGGTGCAGCCAGAAGTCCAACACGGGGACGAGCGGGAGCGGCCAGGCCTCCGTCGGGTTCCCCGAGACCCAGGACCTGCCCCCGGTGGCGGGCAAACCGGGTGGGACGTTCCGGCTCGGCATCACGGAGCCGACGGCGATCGACCCGTACAACGCCCAGGAGTCCGAGGGCATCCTCGTCAACAAGGCGCTGTTCACCGGCCTGGTCAACGTCAAGCCCAACGGCGACGTCTACGACGGTGTGGCCTCGAAGTGGGAGCCCAACGCCGACTGCACGGCGTGGACGTTCACCCTCAAGCCGAACCAGACGTTCTCCAACGGTGAGCCCGTCGACGCCGCGGCGTTCAAGCGTGGCTGGGAGCGCACCTCGGCCAAGGACTCGGGCTCCGACGTCGCCTACCACCTCAACGAGGTCAAGGGCTTCGACGAGATGCAGGCCGGCACCGCGACGTCGCTCTCGGGCGTCGACGCGACCGACCCGGCGAGCCTGAAGGTCGCCCTGTCCCGGCCCGACTGCGAGTTCAACCTGCGCACCGCGGCCCCGCCGCTGGCCCCGGTCCCGAGCGTCGCGGGCGCCGCCGACAACAAGGCCTACAACGACGAGCCCATCGGCAACGGCCCGTTCAAGATGGACGGCCCGTGGCAGCACGACAAGGGCATCAAGCTGGTCCGCAACGACACCTACGGCGCCGGCCCGAAGGCGAACCTCGACGCCGTCGAGATCACCATCACCCCGGCCGACACCGGCATCCAGGCCGAGTACGACGGCTTCAACAACGGCCAGTTCGACTGGGCCCGCATCCCGACGCCGCTGCTGTCGCAGGCGCGTTCGGCGCAGGAGTCCAAGAACCAGTGGATCTCCAAGAAGACGGCGGGCATCAACTACCTGCTCGTCTCGGTGACCACCAAGCCGCTCGACAGCGCCGACGCCCGCAAGGCCGTCTCCATGGCGATCGACCGGGCCGCGATCACCCAGGGCATCTTCCAGGGCTCGCAGGTCCCGGCCGACGCGTTCGTCCCGGCGTCGTTCGACAAGGTCTACCAGCCGGGCGTCTGCGACGCGTGCAAGTACGACGTCGCCGCCGCGAAGGACCTGGCGCAGAAGGCGGGCCTGACCCCCGGCACCGAGGTGAACTTCCAGTTCAACACCGGTGGTGGCCACGAGGAGTGGACCGCGGCGGTCAAGCAGCAGCTCGAGACGAACCTCGGCCTGAAGGTCACCTACTCGGGCGTGCCGTTCCGCGACCTGCTGGTCAACGAGCAGCAGCCCAACGCCAGCGGCCTGTTCCGGGCGGGCTGGACCGCCGACTACCCGACGGCGGGCAACTTCCTGACGCCGCTGCTGTCGACCGCGGCGATCGGTGCCGCCACGCCGCAGGACGTCGCCGTCGGTGACAACCGTGGCCGCTACAGCAACCCGAAGTTCGACGACCTGCTCGCGCAGGCCGCCGCGACCCAGGACGAGGCCAAGCGCGACGACTTCTACAAGCAGGCCGAGAAGATCGCGATCGGTGACGACCTCGCACTGATCCCGCTGTTCGCCCGCCAGCAGTTCCGGATGGCGAACACCGCGACGTTCGGCAACGTCCGGATGGACTTCTGGGAGAACTCGACGCTGTCGGAGATCACCCTCAAGTGACCGTCAGGGGCGGTTCCCGGCCCGTGACCCGGGCCGGGAACCGCCCCTCCGTGCGTCGAAAGCCGGTTACATGGCTCGCTTCATCGCGCGGCGACTGGTCCAGGCCGTCCTGGTCATCCTCGCCGCCACCTTCCTGATCTTCCTGGCGACCTTCGCGCTCGGTGACCCCTTCGCGTCGTCGGGGGAGAAAGCCGTCCCCCCGGACATCGCCCAGGCCAACCGCGAGAAGTTCGGCCTCGACAAGCCGCTGCCGCTACAGTACCTGATCTACGTCGGCAACATGGTGCGCGGCGACTTCGGCATCGACTTCGACCAGCACCGTCCGGTGTCGCAGCTGCTCGAGGCGGCGGTGCCCAACACGGTGCGGCTCGCGATCGTCGCGATCATCATCGACATCCTGATCGGCGTCATCGCCGGCGTCATCGCCGCGATCAAGCGCTACTCGTTCTGGGACGTGCTGGTCACCGTCGTCGCGACGCTGGCCATCGGCATCCCCGTGTTCGTCATCGGCGTCGTCCTCGTCGCCAACGTCTCGGGATGGGGTCCCTTCCCCTCGGTCCCACGAAGTTTCACGGTCGACGTGCCCTGGTACCAGGAGGTGCTGCTGCCGGCGTTCACGCTCGCGATCATCGACGCGGCGTTCATCGCCCGGCTCATGCGCGGATCGATGCTCGAGGTGCTGCGCGCCGACTACATCCGCACGGCCCGGGCCAAGGGCCTGTCCGAGCGGACCGTCATCGGCAAGCACGCGATGCGCAACTCGATGATCCCCGTCGTCACCTATGTCGGTGTCTCGCTCGGCGTGCTGTTCGGCGGCGCGATCATCACCGAGACGATCTTCCAGTACAACGGCGTCGGCTATCTCCTGTCGCGCGCGATCGTGAACAGCAACGCCCCGATCATCATCGCGGTGGTCGTGTTCAGCGTCGTCGCGTACGTGCTGATCAGCATGATCGTCGACATCCTCTACGCGTTCCTCGACCCGCGGATCCGGCTCAGCTGAGCCGGCGCGGTCCCGAACAGACTCCTGAGGGCGGTCCCACCACATGACCACTCCCACCTCGGCGGGCGGAACCCCCGCCGACGCCGACGCCCCGGGCAGCGCTCTGGTGCTGCCGGGGCCCGACGCCCCCGCGGGCGGCACCACCGTGCCGCTGGGCGCGCGCGGATCCGGGCAGTTCGCCGACATCCGGCGACGGTTCGTCCGCAACCGGCTCGCGATGGTCGGGCTCGCGATCGTGACCGTGCTGATCGTGCTCGCGATCATCGGCCCGTACGTGACGCCCTACAACGCGTTCGAGCAGAACCTCGCCAACACGCTGCAGCCGCCGAGCGCCGACCACTGGTTCGGGACCGACGTGCTGGGCCGTGACCTGTTCTCCGGGATCATCTACGGCTGCCGGCTGGCCATCCTGGTCGGCCTGCTGACCGTCGCGTTCTCGCTGCTCATCGGCCTCACCCTCGGCGCCGTCGCCGGGTTCAAGGGAGGCGCCTGGGACGCCGTCATCGCGCGCTTCATCGACGTCTTCCTGGCGTTCCCGCCGCTCGTCGGCGCGATCGTCATCGTCAGGGCCGTCGGCGGCGGCGTCACCCCGGTGATCGTCGCGCTCGTCGCGCTCGGCTGGATGACGACGGCGCGGCTCACCCGCGGCCAGGTCCTCGCCCTGCGCGAGGCCGAGTACGTCGAGGCGGCCCGCTCGATCGGCGCGGACAACCGGCGCATCGTGATGCGCCACGTCCTGCCCAACGCCATCGCGCCCGTGCTCGTCTACGCGTTCACCAACATCGGTGTCGTCATCGTCGCCATGGCCTCGTTGTCCTACCTCGGTATCGGTGTGCCGCCGGACGTGCCCGAGTGGGGACGGCTGATCTCGCAGGCGACGCCGTTCCTGCGGGTCGAGGGCAAGTCGCATCTGTGGCTCGCCCCGGCACTGGCCATCGCGATCACGACGCTCGGCTTCGCGTTCGTCGCCGACGGCATGCGCGACTCGCTCGACCCGAAGCTGCGGGGAGGCAACTGATGGCCCGCCACGTGAAGCCCGACCCCACCGCCGCCGAGGCGCGGCACCTGCTGGAGGTTCAGGACCTGCGCGTCCACTTCCGGACCGGCGGCGGCGTCGTCAAGGCCGTCGACGGCGTCAGCTGGCACGTCGACGCCGGTGAGACGCTCGCGATCGTCGGGGAGTCCGGGTCGGGCAAGTCCGTCTCCGCGATGACCCTGCTCGGCCTGGTCCCCAGCCCGCCCGCGACCTTCCCCAGCGGCCGCGTGCTGCTGGAGGGCCGCTCCCTGCTCGACATGCCCGAGCAGAAGCAGCGCCGCCTGCGCGGCAAGGACATCGCGATGATCTTCCAGGACCCGCTGACCGCGCTGAACCCCGTGTTCCGCGTCGGCGAGCAGATCGCTGAGATGGTCCGCACCCACCAGGACATCGGCAAGATGGCCGCGAAGAAGCGGGCCGTCGAGCTGCTCGACGAGGTCGGCATCCCGGACCCGCGGCTGCGCGCCACGCAGTTCCCGCACGAGTTCTCCGGCGGCATGCGCCAGCGCGCCATGATCGCGATGGCCCTGGCCAACGACCCGAAGGTCCTCATCGCCGACGAGCCCACCACCGCGCTCGACGTCACCGTCCAGGCGCAGATCATGAGCCTGCTGGAGAAGCTGCAGGCCGAGCGGGACACCGCGATCGTGCTCATCACCCACGACCTCGGCCTCGTCGCCGCCCACGCCGACCGGATCATGGTCATGTACGCGGGGCGCGTGGTCGAGGAGGGCGGCAACGACGAGATCTTCGCCGCACCGCGCCACGCCTACACCCACGGCCTGCTGTCGAGCCTGACCCGGATGGACCACGCCCGGCCCGAGAAGCTCGAACCCATCCCCGGCCAGCCACCCAACCTCGCCCGCGTCCCGCAGGGGTGCGCGTTCCACCCGCGCTGCCCCTTCGCCACCGACGCCTGCCGTGCCGAGGTGCCGCTGCTCGTGCCGACGATGCCGGGCTCGGCGCACCGGCACGCGTGCGTGCACCCCGACGAGGTCGCGGTGTCCCACGAACGGCCCCGCGAACCCGCACCCGTCGTCACCGCCGAGGTCCCGGTCGACGAACGCGCCCCCATGCTGGAGGTGCACGAGCTCGTCAAGCACTTCCCGATCAAGGTCGGCACGTTCGTCAAACGGACCGTCGGCGAGGTGAAGGCCGTCGACGGCGTCACCCTGGACATCACCGAGGGCTCCACGTTGTCGCTGGTCGGCGAGTCGGGCTGCGGGAAGTCGACCGCTGCGCGCGCCATCCTGCGGCTGCACGAGCCCACCAGCGGCACCGTCGCGCTCGGCGGCCGCGACGTCACCGGGCTCTCCCAGTCGCAGCTGCGCGCCGCCCGTCGCGACATGCAAATCGTCTTCCAGGACCCCTACGCGTCGCTCAACCCGCGCATGACGGTCCGCCAGATCCTCACCGAGAAGTACGAGCTGCTCGGCGGGCAGGTCACCTCGTCGACGATCCCGGACCTGCTGGAGACCGTCGGCCTCGCCCCCGAGTACGCCGACCGCTACCCGCACGAGTTCTCCGGTGGGCAGCGCCAGCGCGTCGGCATCGCCCGCGCCATCGCGCTCAACCCCAAGTTCGTGGTGCTCGACGAGCCCGTGTCCGCCCTCGACGTCTCCATCCAGGCACAGGTGCTGAACCTGCTGGAGGAGCTGCAGCAGGAGTTCGGGCTGACGTACCTGTTCATCGCCCACGACCTGTCGGTGGTGCGCCACATCTCCGACCGGGTCGCGGTGATGTACCTGGGCGGGATCGTGGAGATCGCCGACCGTGACGCCCTCTTCGAACGGCCGCACCACCCGTACACGCAGGCGCTCATCTCGGCCGTGCCGATCCCGGACCCGGCCGTCGAGCGTTCGCGGGAGCGGATCGTGCTCACCGGCGACGTGCCCAACCCGGCCGACCCGCCCTCGGGCTGCCGGTTCCGGACACGCTGCTGGAAGCACCTGCAGCTCTCCGACGACGAGAAGCGCCGCTGCATCGAGGAGCCCCCGCCGCTGCTGTCGGCGTCGGGCTCCGACCGCCACCAGGTGGCCTGCCACTTCGCGGGCGAACGCGAGGTCCTGAGGTAGCGCTGCTGCGCCGGGGCCTCCGAGACGTCAGGAACGGCACAACCGGGCCGGCCCCGGGGCGCCTCTCCCCGGGGGCGGTCCCGGGGCGGCGGGTCACGGCGCGGGCTGCGATATTGGCGCCGTGACCGCTTCCCGCCGGCTCGTCCTCGTGCACGCCCACCCCGACGACGAGACCCTCGCAACCGGCGGGGTGATCGCCCGTTACACCGCCGACCCGGACACCGACGTCACCGTCGTGACCTGCACCCTCGGCGAGGAGGGCGAGGTCATCCCGGCCGAGCTGGCCGAGCTGGCGCCCGACCGCGGCGACCAGCTGGGCGGCTACCGCATCGGTGAGCTGGCCGGCGCCGTCGCGGCCCTGGGCGGACCCCGGCACCGCTACCTCGGCGGCGTCGGCCGGTTCCGCGACTCCGGCATGGCGCTGGCCGGCGACGGCGGCGTCCGCGCCACCGTCCGCGCCGACCTGCACCCCCGCGCCTTCGCCGACCCCGCCAAGCTCGCCGAGGAGACCGACGCCCTGGTCGAGCTGCTCACCGAACTGCGGCCCCAGGTCCTGGTCACCTACGCCGACGACGGCGGCTACGGCCACCCCGACCACGTCCGCGCCCACGAGATCACCGTGGCCGCGGCGGCGCGGGTGCCGTCGGTGGCGAAGGTCTACTTCGCCGTCCACGGCCGGTCCACGATGGACGCCGCACTCGCCGAGCTGGCGGCGGAGGCGGGCCTGCCGTACCGGCTGCCCGGACCGGGGGAGCTGCCGACGGTGCCGGACGCGACGATCACGACGCGGATCGACTGCACCGACTGGCGCGCGGCGCGCATCGCCGCGATCCGGGCCCACGTCACGCAGGCGTACGTGTGGGAGAAGGGCAGCGGGCTCGTGGCCTACGCGATGAGCAACGACGTCGCGCAGCCGCTGCTCGACGTCGAGGAGTACGTCCTGGCCGGTGCCCCCCACGGGCTGTCGGAGACCGACCTGTTCGAGGGGCTCGGCCGGTGAAGGTCGTGACGCTCGTCCTCATCCTGCTGTGCTCGGTGCTGCTCGCCGCGTTCGAGCTGGTCCTGCAGCCGCTCTACGCCGGGTCGGTACCGGCGCCGGTGGGGACGGTCGTCGCGATCGTGACGATGCCGTGGCTGGTCCGCGGTGCGAGTGCCGAGTTCGGGTCGGCCGCCGCGGCCGGGCTGCCGATCGTGGCGTTCGTGCTCACGATCGGCGTGCTGGGCACCGTCGCCCCCGGTGGCGACGTGATGCTCCCCGCGACCTGGCAGTCGCTCCTGCTCGCCGTCGTGGGCATCGGCGCCGGGCTCGTGGCGTTGCGCGGCATCGCGATGCGGCCGGCGCAGCCCTGATGGGCGAGGCCATCTCCGACGCCGCGGTCGTCGCCGTCCTGCGGCCCTTCGTCCGCGCTGCCCGTCCGGTCCTCGCGGGGCTGCGCGACGCCGACCCGTTCGGCCTGCGCGCCCGCGCCGCGCCGGAGGCCGATGCCGACCGCGCCCTGCACGACAGGCTGCTCGACGCCCTCGCGGCGGCGAAGGTGCCGGGGACGTCGCGGTGGGCGTCGATGGACGTCGAGGAGCGGTGCCGGTGGTGGGTCTTCCGCGTCGGCCGGGTGACGACGATCGCCGCCGCCGTCCCGGGCCTCGGCGGGGCGCTGGCGCGGAGCCTGCCGGTGTCGTCGACGGTCGGGGCGGCGGGGCAGGGGCTGCTGCTGGTCGCGATCGCCGGGGAGCACGGCGTCACCGACGAGAACGAGGTCATCGCCCTGCTGGGGCACATCCTGTTCGAGCGTGACCTCGCCCCGCGCACCGCCGACGCGAAGGCGGACGCGGCCGCCGACGCGCGCGCCGACGAGCTGACCGGCGACCTCCGCGACGACGACGGCCGCTCCACCGCGCGCAAGGTCACGACGGCGGTGTGGCGGATGGGCCGGGCGTTGTACGCGGTGGAGGACGAGCTCGACAAACGCCCCCACGGCCGCTTCTACCACGAGGCGGTCGGGTTGCTGCCCGGCGTCGGGGTCGTCGGCAAGTACTTCGGGGAGTGGTCGGGGCTCAAACGGGCGTCGAAGAAGGCGCACAGATGGCTCGTCGCCTGCGTCTGACCCCGACGACCCGCGCGCAACCGCACTGCTGCGGATCCACCTCCGGACGACCGTGAGGTTGCGCGCGGATGGTCAGCTGTCCCCGGGCGGGACGAGGTAGTGGTAGCGGTGGTGCTCGGTCGTGCCCAGCGCCGCCCAGAACGCCAGGCCGCCGGGGTTGGCCGTCGACACCTGCAGGACCAGCCAGCGGGCACCGCGCTCCAGCCCCCAGCGCGCCGCCCCGGCGACGAGCGCGGTGCCCGTCCCGCGCCGGCGCCCCGTCGCGGTGACGGCGAGGCACGAGAGGTGCAGGTGGTCGTCGACGACCGCGAGCCGCACGACGGCGTCCGGGTCGGCCGGATCGCCGGCGACGCCGAACCCGAGGTGCGCGATCCGGTCCCCGGCGCCGGCGAGGACGTGCCGTTGCGCCGCACCGGGCGGACCGCCGACGGTCGTGCGCCACCACCCGTCGGACGGCGCGTCCGAGCACGACAGCGGGGTGTCGGCGGCCAGGACCTCACACGCCGCGACCTGCGTCGACACCTCGGGGCCGGGCTCGTGGCCGGCGTCGGCCAGCCAGCCCTCGGCGCGGACGGCGCGCGACCACGGTGACCCCGTGGGCGCGAGCACGCGGGGCGCGACGCCGTGCTCCTCGGCGAACCCACGGACGATCGACAGGGCCGCCGCGGTACCGACGCCGGGGTCGCCGACCGCGACGGCGGCGTTGGCGCGCCCGCTGAACCCGCCGGCCGCCCGCAGCCGCCACGCGCCGAGGGGACGCTCGGCGAGGGCGGGCCAGGCGTCGGCGCAGAGGTTCTGCAGGCGTGCGACGTCGGTCAGCGGCGCCCGGCGGGGCACGGCGGCGGGCACCTCCCGGACGGCGACGACGGCGTCGCGGGCCACGACGACGTCGCCGCGGCGGGTGGCGATCGTCACGGTCGCGACCCCGTCGCGGACGCCGCCGTCGGACAGGGTGCCGACGGCGTCGGTGAACAACGGGCGGCCGTCACGCTCGCCGATGCGGTGGCGCAACGCGACGCGGGACCCGACGAGACCGTCGAGCCGGAGGTCGCCGGGTCCGCCCGGTGGGGGCGCGTCGGACATGGTGAGGCAATCCTCTCCCCACGGGCGGCGGGGCCGCCGGGTTAATCTGACAGCCGGATCGTCGCCCACCCTGGGACGATCAGTGCGGCAAGGGATACTGGCAGCAGTCTTGCTGTCCCGAGTGGAGGACTTCGAAGTGACCTACGTCATCGCCGAGCCATGCGTCGACCTGCTCGACAAGGCGTGCATCGAAGAGTGTCCCGTGGACTGCATCTACGAAGGCGGGCGGATGATGTACATCCACCCCGACGAGTGCGTCGACTGCGGTGCCTGCGAGCCGGTCTGCCCGGTCGAGGCCATCTACTACGAGGACGACGTCCCGGAGCAGTGGGGCGCCTACCAGAAGGCGAACGCCGAGTTCTTCGACGAGCTCGGGTCGCCCGGTGGCGCGTCGAAGGTCGGCAAGGTCGCGCGTGACGCCGGCCCGGCCCTCACGCTGCCGCCCCAGTCGCACGACGAGTGAGTTCCGCGGGGACGGTCGACCGGACCGGCCTACCGGACTTCCCCTGGGACTCCCTCGCGGACGACCAGGAGCTGGCGCGGGCGCATCCCGGCGGGATCGTGGACCTGTCGATCGGTACGCCGGTCGACCCGGTCCCGGCCGTGGTGCGTGCCGCGCTGGCCGGCCCGGCGGCCGACATCCCGGGCTACCCGACGACCCACGGCCCCGCGTCGCTGCGTGAGGCGATCGCCGGGTCGTTGGCGCGCCGGTTCGGCGTCCTCGGCCTCGACCCGGCGGCGGTGCTGCCCACGATCGGCTCGAAGGAGCTGATCGCGTGGCTGCCGACGCTGCTGGGGCTGGGCGCGGGCGAGCTCGTCGTGATCCCGGAGCTGGCGTACCCGACCTACGAGGTCGGGGCGCGGCTTGCGGGTGCCGATTTCGTCCGTTCCGACGGGCTGCTGGGCATCGGGCCGCGGCGGACGAGCCTGGTGTGGCTGAACTCACCGTCGAACCCGACGGGCCGCGTCCTGCCCGTCGACCATCTGCGCAAGGTGGTCGCGTGGGCCCGTGAGCGGGGCGCGATCGTGGCGTCCGACGAGTGCTACCTGGCCCTGCCCGGGGTGTCCGATCCGGCGCCGGTGTCGGTGCTGCACCCCGACGTGTGCGACGGCGACCACACCGGTCTGCTGGCGGTGCACTCGCTGTCGAAGACGTCGAACCTGGCCGGGTACCGGGCGGCGTTCGTCGCGGGGGACCGGGCACTGGTGTCGCGGCTGCTGGAGATCCGCAAGCACGCCGGGCTGATCGTGCCGCACCCCGTGCAGGCCGCGATGGCGGCGGCGGTGGCCGACGACACACACGTCGACGCGCAGCGCGCACTCTACGACGCGCGCCGTGTCCGGTTGCGCGCGGCGCTGGAGTCGCGCGGGATGCGCATCGAGCACTCCGGTGCCGGCCTGTACCTGTGGGCCACCGAGGGGCGCCCGGGCCGCGACACCGTCCACGACCTCGCCGGGCAGGGTGTCCTCGTGGCACCCGGTGAGTTCTACGGCCCGGCGGGCGACGAGTACGTCCGGGTCGCGCTGAGCGCGAGCGACGAGCGGATCGACGCCGCCGTGGAGCGCCTGACGCGGTGAGGCGGTCGCGGTGAACGGCGCCGGGCCCCCGACGAAGCGGGTGGGCGCGGGGGTCGTCCTGCTGGGTGTCCTGGCGGTGGCGGCCAACCTGCGGGCGCCGCTCGCCGGCTACCCACCGCTGATCGAGAGCGTCCGCGACGACCTCGGCGTCGGCGCGAGCGCAGCGGGGCTCGTCCAGTCGGGCGCCATCCTGATGATGGCCGTCGGGTCGTTCGTCGGGCCGGCGGTGAGCGCCCGGACCGGTCGCGAACGGGGGCTGGGCTGGTCCGTCGCGTTGATCGCCGTGGGCAGCCTGTTGCGTGCGGTGCCCGCGCTGCCCACCCTGGTCGTCGCGAGCCTGCTCATCGGGCTGGGTATCGGGCTGGCGGGGGTGCAGCTGACCGGCGTCGTGAAGCACCACCTCGCCGACCGGGCCGGGGCGGTGACCGGCGGCTACGTCGTGTCGATGATGGTGGGCGCGACGGTCGCGTCGGCGATCGCCGTCCCGATCGCGGTGGGCCTCGGCGGCTGGTCCTGGTCCATGGCGGTGTGGACGGTCCCCGCGGTGCTCGCCTTCGTGGTGTGGCTGCCGATCGCCCGGCACATCTCCGAGCCGGCGGCCGCCGCGCCGCGGCTCGCGCTGCCCTGGCGCGACGCGTTCGCCCGCCGCTGCGCCTGCTACCAGGCGGGCACGTCGACGATGTTCTACGGCTGGATCACCTGGCTCGCGCCGTACTACGAGGGCCAGGGCTGGAGCGCGCAGCGGGCCGGGGTGCTGCTGGCGGCGTGGAGCGTCACCCAGATCCCGGCGGCGCTGCTGGTCCCGGCGCTGGCCGAGCGGCACCGCCGGTGGCGGTTCTGGGCCGGGGCGACGGTGGCCTGCGGGATCGCCGGAACCGTCGGGGCCATGCTGGTGCCGCAGATCCCCGGCGTCGGCCCGTGGGGGTGGGCGGTGCTGATGGGCATCGGGGTGGGGGCCGGCTTCCCGCTGGGCCTGGCCGTCATCGCCTGGCGCACCCCCGACGGGCACGCCAGCGCCGCCGTGAGCGGGCTCGCGCTGGGCGTCGGCTACGTCGCGGCCGGGCTGGCGCCCCTGCTCATGGGCCTGCTGATCGACGTCACCGGCGGCTACCGCGCCGCGATCGCCGTCCTCGTCGCGGGCGGGTTGCTGCAGGCCGGTGCGATCTGGCGGATCGGTGACGAGCCGCGCGGCCGCCCGGTCAGCCCGAGGCCGGCCGGCCCAGCGTCGCAGCCCGGTCCCTGACGCCCACCCACGCGTCCCACCACTCGGCCCGCTTGGCCTCGGCGCGGTGCCGTTCGCGCTCCACGAGGCGCCCGGCGACGAACACCACGTGGGCGTCGAGCGCGCCGTCGGCGTCGGGGGCCTCGCCGAGCCGGTCGAGCACCTCCCGGATGCGCTGCTCGGCGACGCAGGCGTCCTGGTGGTCCCCGAGGACCTCCTGCAGGTCGGCCGTCGCCGCCAGCAGCTGCTTGACCTGCTTGCCCTGCGCGGTGCCGCGCAGGCTGGGCTCGACCAGCTCGCCGGTGTAGCGGACCCGCTTGCCCAGGATGCGCAGCGCGTGCAGCGTCTCGTCCTCGGGGTCGGGGCCGGCCTTCTTCACGGCGTTGGCGAGCTTGCGGGCCTCGACGCGGACGAGGTCGATGAGGGCGGGCTGCTGCTGCATGGCCGACGGCGTGGGCAGCGGCAGCCGCACCGCGTCGGCGATGCGTTCGAGCAGCGCGCTGTAACGGGGGGCGTCGAGCGCGGCCAGCATCTCGGCACGCGCCTGCTCGCGTTCGCGCTCCAGCTCGGCCACCAGGACCTGGCCCGCCTCCGCCTCGGCCTGCGACAGCGTCGCGACCTCGCCGCGCAGCCGCAGCAGCATGACGTCGAGGTCGCGGACCGGGCCGAGCGCACCGCCCAACCAGCCCAGCTCGACGCGCAGCGCGTCGGCCCACTGGGCGTCGAGCAGCGGGCGGGCCGACCGCAGCGCGGCCCGCATCCGGCGCACCGACACCCGCATCTGGTGCAGGTCCTCGATGTCCTCGCCGCTGCGCGTCCCGGGATCGTGCTCGATCAGGGCGCGCAGCCGGGTGTCGAGCGCGACCCGGACATGGTGCACCGGTGAGGCGCCCGGAGCGGCGACCAGCGCGTTCTGCGTCTCGAGGAGGTGGGTGACGTCGGAGCGGACCCGGGGAGCGGGACGCGTGGGAGCGGGCGACACGGTGGGAGACCTTAGGGCAGGAGGATGAACGAACCGGTCACACGTTCAGTTGGCGTGCAGGGCGGCGTTCAACGTGATGCCCTCGCCGGTGCGCAGCAGCGCCTCGACCGCGCCGGTCCGGGAGTTGCGCCGGAACAGCAGCCCGTCCTGGCCCGACAGGGTGCGCGCCGCGGTGACGGTGCCGTCGGGCAGCGACACCTTGGTCCCGGCGGTGACGTAGAGCCCGGACTCCACGACGCAGTCGGCGCCCAGCGAGATCCCGATGCCCGCGTTGGCGCCGATCAGGCAGCGCGGGCCGACGGAGATGACCTGCTTGCCGCCGCCCGACAGCGTGCCCATGGTCGACGCGCCGCCACCCAGGTCGGCGCCCTCGCCCAGCACGACGCCCGCGGAGATGCGGCCCTCGACCATCGACGCGCCCAGCGTGCCGGCGTTGTAGTTGACGAAGCCCTCGTGCATGACCGTGGTGCCCTCGGCCAGGTGCGCGCCCAGGCGGACGCGGTCGGCGTCGGCGATCCGCACACCCGGCGGGACGATGTAGTCGACCATCCGCGGGAACTTGTCCACGCTGTACACGGTGACGGGCCCGCGGGCGCGCAACCGGGCGCGGACGGCCTCGAAGCCCTTGGGCATACAGGGCCCGTGGTTGGTCCACACGACGTTGGCGAGCAGCCCGAACACGCCCTCGAGGTTGACCTCGTGCGGGCGGACCAGCCGCCACGACAGCAGGTGCAGTCGCAGGTAGACGTCGGCGGCGTCGACGGGAGCGTCGGCCAGCGACCCGATCGTCGTGCGCACGATCTGCACCGAGACGCCACGGGCGTCGTCGTCACCGGCGACGGGGGCGAGGTCGGCGGAGGTGTCGGGGGCGTCGGATCCCAGCGCCGGGGCCGGGTACCAGACGTCGAGGACGGTCCCGTCGCTGGTGACGGTGGCCAGGCCCGTGCCGGATGCGGACTCGGTGCGGAATGCGGTGCTCACCCCGCAACGGTAACGGCTGGCGGCGCGCGGCCGGCAGTCCGCCCCGGATTGCAGGAACGGCACTTTCCCGCAACTGAGCTGCGGGAAAGTGCCGTTCCTGCACGACCCGGGGCGCCGGGTAGCGTCCCCGGGCGTGACGACGACTGTGCCGACGCTCGACCTCACCGCCGATCCCGTCGCCCTCACCGCCGCGCTGGTCGACGTCCCGAGCGTCTCCGGCGACGAGGGCGCGCTGGCCGACGCGATCGAGCACGCGCTGCGGGCGCAGGCCCCGCACCTGGAGGTCGTCCGCTCGGGGGCCTCGGTGCTGGCCCGGACGAACCTGGGCCGGGCGCGGCGGGTGCTGCTGGCCGGGCACATCGACACCGTCCCGATCGCCGACAACGTCCCCTCCCGCCGCGACGGCGACACCCTCTACGGCTGCGGCACGTCGGACATGAAGGCGGGTGACGCCGTCATCGCGCACCTGGCCGCGACGCTGATCGAGCCCACGCACGACCTGACCGTCGTCTTCTACGACTGCGAGGAGATCGAGGCCGCGCGCAACGGGCTGGGCCGCATCGAGCGCGAGCTGCCGGAGTGGCTGCGCGCCGACCTCGCGATCCTCGGCGAGCCCACCGACGGCATGGTCGAGGCAGGCTGCCAGGGGACGTTGCGCGCGGAGGTCCGCACCACCGGCCGGCGGGCGCACTCGGCCCGGAGCTGGTTGGGGGACAACGCGATCCACCGCGCCGGCGAGGTGCTGGCCCGGCTGGCGGCGTACCGCCCGCGCCGCGTCGACATCGACGGCTGCGAGTACCGGGAGGGGCTGCAGGCGGTGAAGGTCGCGGGCGGCGTGGCGGGCAACGTCGTGCCCGACGAGGCCGTCGTGACCGTCAACTTCCGCTTCGCCCCCGACCGCTCCGCCGACCAGGCCGTCGCCCACGTGCGGGAGGTCCTCGACGGGTTCGACGTCGAGGTCACCGACCTCTCGCCCGGCGCCCTGCCCGGTCTCGCGGCCCCCGCGGCGCAGGAGTTCCTCGCCACCACCGGCGCCACACCCCGAGCCAAGTACGGCTGGACCGACGTCTCCCGCTTCGCCGCGCTGGGCATTCCCGCGATCAACTACGGCCCCGGCGACCCGAACCTCGCCCACACCCGCGAGGAGCACGTGGACGTCGCGAAGATCCGTGACGCGACCGACGTGCTCCGCCGGTTCCTGGCGGGCGGCTGAGGGCCTGCCCGCCGCGGCCCCGGCGCCCGGACCGCCGGGCCCGGCGACCGTGGTCCACGAGCCCGCGCCACCCGTCCGGCCGGGGTTCACCCGTCCGTCGCCGCGTCGTCGATCGCGCGCGGCGACCCGTCCGTATCGTGGTCTGATGACAGCAAGTGGGGGTCGTCGACCCGAGGAGAAGCAGCGCGGCCCGGTGGTGCTGCGCCGAGAGCACCGCAACGAGTCCACCACCACCGACCAGCGACTTCTCGACTCGCGGGGTCCGTCGGACTGGGTGCACACCGACCCGTGGCGGGTGCTGCGCATCCAGGCGGAGTTCGTCGAGGGTTTCGGCGCACTGGCCGAGGTGCCGCGCGCGGTGACGGTGTTCGGGTCGGCCCGCACCCCGCGCGACCACCCCGAGTACGAACAAGGGGTGCAGCTCGGCGCGGCGTTGGCGGACAACGGCTTCGCGGTCATCACCGGCGGCGGGCCGGGCGTCATGGAGGCCGCCAACCGCGGCTGCAGCGAGGCGGGCGGCTTCTCCGTCGGTCTCGGCATCGAGCTGCCGTTCGAGCAGGGGCTCAACGACTGGGTGGACCTCGGCATCAACTTCCGCTACTTCTTCGCGCGCAAGACGATGTTCGTGAAGTACTCGCAGGCGTTCGTGTGCCTGCCCGGCGGGTTCGGCACGCTCGACGAGCTGTTCGAGGCCCTCACTCTGGTGCAGACGAAGAAGGTCACGAAGTTCCCCGTCGTCCTGCTGGGCGTCGACTACTGGAAGGGCCTCTACGACTGGATCGCCGGCGCCGTCCTCGACGGCGGGAAGGTCGGCGAGAAGGACGTCGCGCTGCTGCACCTCACCGACGACGTCGACGACGCGGTCAAGGTGGTGCACGAGGCCTACCGGGCGTGGGAGGACGTGCACTGATGGCAGCCCCGCACACGAACCGGCCCAGCGGCACGCGGTTCAGCGTCGCCGTCTACTGCGCGTCCTCGTCGTCGGTGCCGGCGCGCTACATCGACCTGGCCACCGACGTCGGCCGCGGGCTGGCCGAACGCGGCTGGGACCTGGTGTCCGGCGGCGGGCGCGTGTCGATGATGGGCGCGGTCGCCGTGGCGGCGCGGGCGGGCGGCTCGCGCACCCTCGGGGTGATCCCACGGTCGCTGGTCGACCGGGAGGTGGCCGACACCGCGGCCGACGAGCTCGTCGTCACCGACACGATGCGCGAACGCAAGGCGTTGATGGAGGCGCACGCCGGTGCGTTCCTCGCGCTGCCCGGCGGCATCGGCACGTGCGAGGAGCTGTTCGAGGTCTGGACGGCCGCGACGCTGGGCATGCACGACAAACCCGTCGTCCTGCTCGACCCGGACGGTCACTGGGCCGGGCTGCTGGACTGGGTCCGCGGGCTCGTCGACCGCGGTTTCGCGGGCGGAGCCGCGATCGAGCGGCTGCTCGTCGCCACGGACGTGACGCTGGCGCTGGACGCCTGCGCCCCGTCCCGCGACGTGACAGCATCGATGTCGTGACGATCGACGGCGTCCGCGACCGCTCCGTGCTGCGCTTCGGCACCCGCACGGTCGCGGGCGACCGGGCACTGGTGATGGCCATCGTGAACCGCACCCCGGACTCGTTCTACGACCGTGGCGCCACGTTCTCCGACGACGCCGCGATGGCCGCCGTCGACCGCGCGGTCGCCGAGGGCGCCGACGTCATCGACATCGGCGGGGTCAAGGCGGGTCCGGGGCCCGACGTCGACGTGGACGAGGAGGTCCGCCGCGTCGTGCCGTTCGTGGTGGCCGTCCGCGACCGCCATCCCGACGTCGTGATCAGCGTCGACACGTGGCGGGGGGAGGTGGGGCGGCTCGCCGTCGCCGAGGGGGCCGACCTGCTCAACGACACCTGGAGCGGGACCGACCCCACCCTCGCCGAGGTCGCCGCCGCCACCGGCGCGGGCATCGTGTGCTCGCACACGGGCAAGGCGGTGCCGCGGCTGCGCCCGCACCGGGTGCGCTACGCCGACGTCGTCACCGACGTGATCGACGAGGTCACCGGGCAGGCGGAACGGCTCGTCGCGATGGGGGTGCCGCGCGAGGGCATCCTGGTCGACCCGACGCACGACTTCGGCAAGAACACCTATCACGGTCTCGCTCTGCTGCGCCGGCTCGACGAGCTGGTCGCGACGGGCTGGCCGGTGTTGATGGCGTTGTCCAACAAGGACTTCGTGGGGGAGACGCTCGGGGTGGCCGAGGTGACCGAGCGCCTCGAGGGCACGCTCGCGGCCACCGCGCTCGCCGCCGCGGCCGGCGCGCGGATGTTCCGGGCGCACGAGGTCGCGGCGACCCGGCGGGTCGTCGAGATGGTCGCGGCCATCGCCGGGACCCGGCCGCCGGCGCGCACGGTCAGGGCACTCGCATGACCGACTGGTTCGCCCGCCGCACCTGGCAGCGCCCGCCGTGGTCGGTCGAGGACCTGGTGGCGGCCAAGGCCGGACGCCGTGTCTCCGTCGTGCTGCCGGCCCTCGACGAGGAGGCCACCGTCGGCGGGGTCGTCGCGGCGATCGCGCCGCTCGCGGCGGGCCCGGACCCGCTGGTCGACGAGCTCGTCGTCATGGACTCCGGGTCGACCGACCGGACCGCGGCCGTGGCCGCGGCGGCGGGCGCCCGCGTCGTCGCCCGTGACGAGGTCCTCCCCGGGTTCGAGCCGGTGGGCGGGAAGGGCGAGGTCCTGTGGCGCTCGCTCGCCGCGACCGTCGGCGACGTCCTGTGCTTCATCGACTCCGACCTGGTCGACGTCGATCCCGGCTTCGTGCCCGCGCTGCTCGGGCCGCTGCTGGCCGAGGACGGCGTCGGCCTGGTCAAGGGCTTCTACCGGCGGCCGCTGCGCCTGGAGGTCGGCGACGCGCAGGCGCTGGACCACGGTGGTGGCCGCGTCACCGAGCTGGTGGCCCGGCCGCTGCTGGCGGCGCTGCGCCCGCCGCTGACGGCCGTCGTCCAGCCCCTCGGCGGGGAGTACGCGGCGACCCGCGAGCTGCTGGAGACGCTGCCCTTCGCCACCGACTACGGCGTGGAGATCGGGCTGCTCATCGACACCCTCGACGCCCGGGGTATGGACGCGATCGCGCAGGTCAACCTGGGTGTGCGCAAGCACCGCAACCGCTCGCTGCTGCAGCTCGGGGCGATGGCGCGCCAGATCACCGCGACGGCGCTGCGCCGTTCGGCCGCGCACGACAGCGGGGCGCCGCTCGTGCAGTTCGTGCAGGTCGACGGGGAGTGGGTCCCGCAGCCGCGGGAGATCACCGGGATCGAACGGCCGCCCATGAGGGAGGTGCGCGATGCCGTCCGTCGGGGGCCCGTGGTGTGATGGCCCACTATGGGAACCGCGCTGATCTACCTGCTGGTGGTCGTCGTGGTGGCCGCGGTGGTCTACGCGCTCGCGGTCGCGGTGTTCGGCCGTGGCGAGGAGCTGCCGCCGCTGCCCGAGGGGGAGACGCCGACGCGGCTGCCCGTCGGTCGCGTGTCGGGTGCCGACGTCCGCGCGCTGCGCATCCCGCAGGCCGTCCGCGGCTACCGGATGGTCGAGGTGGACTGGGTGCTCGACCGGCTGGCCGGTGAGGTGGAGCGGCTCGGCGCGGAGCGCGACGAGCTGGCGGCGCGGCTGCGCGCGGTCGGCGACCCGGTCCCGGCCGGTGACGGCGACGCGGCCGACACCCCGACCGGGGGATGGGTGCTGCCCGGGGGCGAGCGCCCGCCGGGACGGCACAGCCGCACCGCCGACGTCGCACCCGAGCGGGAGACCGGCCCGGCGGGCGACGCGGTGCCCGGGGCGGTGACCGCGACCGGGACCGACGCCGGGGGTGACACCGACCCCGACACCTCGGCCACCGCATGGCCGCCGCAGCCACCGGCCGACCCAGCAGAACGTGTCGACACCGGGGTGGACGGGAAGGCCGACGGGTCGTCGGTCGGCGTCGGCGGCCGCCGCCACGGTCTGCACCGCGCGCAGGAGCAGGCGTGAGCCGCGCGGAGCTCGTCGTCGAGCTCGACGTCGCCGCCCCCGCCGAACTGGTGTGGGACACCGTCATGGACTGGCCGCGCCAGGGCGACTGGATTCTCGCCACCCGCGTCGAGGTCACCGCGGGCGACGGGAGGTCCGTCGGGTCGCAGGTGAGCGCGGTGACGGGCGTCGGACCGCTGGGTGTCGTCGACACCATGGTGGTCACGGAGTGGACGGAGCAGCGGCCCGCCGGCCCGTTCCGGTGCGTGGTCGACCACACCGGGAAGGTCGTGCGCGGCGACGGCGTGTTCGAGGTCGTCGACCGCGGCCCGGGACGCTGCCGCTTCCGCTGGGTCGAGCGGCTCGACCTCCCGCTCGGCGCGCTGGGCCGCCTCGGCTGGCCGGTGGTGCGCCCGGCGATGCAGGCCGGCGTCGCGCACTCCATGCGGCGCATGGCCCGCGAGTGCGAGCAGCGCCATCGATCGGGGCCGGGGGCGTGACGGTCCCGGTCGCCGAACGGGGGCGGTGCGGGTGGGCCACGTCGGCACCCGACTACGTCGCCTACCACGACGACGAGTGGGGCACGCCGCTGCGCGGTGTCGCCGCGATGTACGAGCGGCTGAGCCTGGAAGGCTTCCAGTCGGGCCTGTCGTGGCTGGTCATCCTGCGCAAGCGGCCGACGTTCCGCGCCGCGTTCGAGGGTTTCGACCCGGCCGTGGTGGCCCGGTTCGGCGAGCCCGACGTGGAGCGGCTGCTGGGCGACCCGGGCATCGTCCGCAACCGTCGCAAGATCGAGGCGACGATCGCCAACGCCCGCGCGGTGCTCGATCTCGACACGCCCCTCGACGACCTGCTGTGGGGCTTCGCTCCCGACCCGGCGGCCCGGGAACGGCCGGTGACCCTGGCCGACGTCCCTGCCACCACCCCCGAGTCGGTGGCGATGGCCAAGGAGCTGAAGCGACGCGGGTTCCGGTTCGTCGGTCCGACGACGTGCTACGCGCTGATGCAGGCCACCGGGATCGTCGACGACCACGTCACGACGTGCTGGCGGGCCGGCGGGGCCTGACGGTCACGCGACGTCGCCGCGCGGTCGCGGACCGTCCGGTCCATTCGCGACAGAGGTGTCCGTCGTGGTCGGGGGAGGTGTGCGGTCGGCGCGCCCAGGCGCCGTTGATCGCTCCGGTTGTGCTCCCGACGGGGCCATGGGAGAGAATGAGGCGCAGCATCCCCGCCCGTGCGCTGCTCCCCATGCGCACCGGCCCTGGACGAGAGTGACGGAGGGAGCAGGAGATGGCGGCGATGAAGCCCCGGACCGGCGACGGTCCCCTCGAGGTGACCAAGGAGGGCCGGGGCATCGTGATGCGTGTACCGCTCGAGGGTGGTGGACGTCTCGTCGTGGAGATGACCCCTGACGAGGCGGCCGATCTGGGTGAGGCCCTGCGGGCAGCGTCCGGCTGATGCCGCCGTCCCCGGCGGCCTCGGTCCGCCGTCGGGGACGTGCCGGAGCCCGGGTCAGACCCGGGCGGCCACGGCGCATCGCGCCGGCAAGGTTCCGGGACCGTCGTGTCCCGAGGTCGACGCGACGGCGTCGACCGTCGTCGTGTGTGCGCCGAGCGTGATGAGCTCGATGGAGACCTCCCCGCAGGCGCACCGGCGGTAGCGCACCCAGCCCTCCGACGTCGAGTGCGTCGACAGCACCCGCGCCTCTGTTCCCGGCCGTCCACAACGCGTGCAGCGCGGTTCCACGCCCATCTCCTCTGTAATATGTGTCTTGAGTTCGTTCCTTACGAGTACAGGCTAGCAGGTGTAAGAGGCCAGTGGACTTCATCGGTTACAAAAGTGACGCGCTCGGCGCTGCCGTCGCGCTCGTGAACGCCGTGACCGCCGACCCGGACGGCGACGCCGACACCCCGCCCGAGCAGTCCGGCAGGCGGCTGCGCGACCTGCTCGTCGAGCACCGCTACCTCGCCGCCCGCGCCCCCGCCTCGGCCGAGCCCGCCCTGCGAGCCTGGGCGCGACGGCTGCGGACGGTCTTCGACGCCACCGGCCCCGCCGACGGCACCGCGCCGCCCCTCGAAGCCACCGCCGTCGCCGTCAACGCGCTGCTCGCCGACGTCCAGATCGGCCCGCACCTGTCCGACCACGACGGCCAGGGCTGGCACTTCCACTACGCACCGCCCGAGGCCTCACTCGTCGAACGGGTCCGGTCGACCACCGCGTTCGCCGTCGCGATGCTGGTGTCGGAGTACGGGGTCGACCGGCACGGGGTGTGCGCGGCCGAGGGCTGCCGGCGCGTCTACGCCGACACCTCCCGCAACGCCGCCCGCCGCTACTGCTCGCCCGCCTGCGCCAACCGCGCCGCCGTCGCCGCCCACCGCGCCCGCGCGAAGCTCAAGGCCGGGGGCACCTGAACCCCACCGGCCGACCGACCTCGGACCGGCGCCGGCGTCAGGGGCGCAGCGACCGGTAGATCGCGACGGTCCGCTCCGCCGCCTGCCCCCACGAGAACTCCCGCACCGCGCGATCCCGGCCCGCCGCGCCCATCGCCGTGGCCCGGCCGGGGTCGGCCAGCAGCTCGTTGACCGCCGACGCCAGGCCCGCCCGGAAGGTGCCGACGTCGTGCTCGTCGAAATGCACCAGCAGCCCCGTGCGGCCGTCGTCGACGACCTCGGGGATCCCGCCGACGTCGGACGCCACCACCGCCGTCCCGCACGCCATCGCCTCCAGGTTCACGATCCCCAGCGGCTCGTAGACCGACGGGCACACGAACACCGTCGCCGCCGAGAGCAGCTGGCGGATCTCCGTCGTGGCCATCATCCGGCGCACCCACACCACCCCGGGCCGCGCCTCCTGCAGCTCGGCGACGGCCTTCTCGGTCTCCTCGGCGATCTCCCGGGTGTCCGGGGCGCCCGCGCACAGCACGATCTGGGCGTCCTCGCTGATGGAGTGCGCCGCCGCGACCAGATGCCCCAGCCCCTTCTGTCGGGTGATCCGCCCGACGAACACCACACTCGGCCGGTCGGGATCCACCCCGGCGCCGACCACTGCGTCGCGGCGGGCGTCGGGCCGGTAGAACTCGGTGTCGATCCCGTTGTGCACCACGTGGACCCGGGACGGGTCGAGGCTCGGGTAGCAGTCGAGGACGTCGGTGCGCATGCCGTCGCTCACCGCGATGACGGCGTCGGCGGCCTCGTAGGCGGTGCGTTCCACCCACGACGACAGCCGGTAGCCGCCACCGAGCTGCTCGGCCTTCCACGGCCGCCGCGGCTCCAGGGAGTGCGCGGTCACCACGTGGGGCAGGTCGTAGAGCACCTTGGCCAGGTGCCCGGCCATGTTCGCGTACCAGGTGTGCGAGTGGGCGAGGTCGACGCCGTGCAGCGACGCGACCATCGACAGATCGACACCGATCGTCTGCAGGGCGGGGTTCGCCTCGGCCAGCGCGTCGGGCACCGGGTGGGCCCGCACCCCGGGGGCGTCGCGCGCCGGGTCCCCGAAACAGTGCACGTCGACGTCGACGAGCCCGCGCAGCGCGGGCACGAGGTGCTCGACGTGGACGCCGGCGCCACCGTAGACGTCGGGCGGGTACTCGCGGGTGAGCAGTCCGATGCGCACGAGCGCAGACGCTACTTGTTCGGTCACCGGGTGGCCGCGCTCGCTCCAGGGAGATCGCCGGGCGGTGACATGCGGGCGAACGCCAGGTTCCCGCGGTGGCCGGGCGGCGCCGCGGAGCACTAGGGTTCGCCCTGTGAGCGCGCACCTCCCGGCGGGACTCGGCTCCACCGGAACGAATGCCGACGCGGGAGTCGGGGTGGTCCGATGACCACGCCGCGCTTCAGCTCCGGCGCTGCAATGCTGCCGGCCAACGTCCTGGGAATCGTGCTCGCGGGTGGCGAGGGGAAGCGGCTGTGGCCGCTCACCGCCGACCGCGCCAAGCCGGCCGTACCGTTCGCCGGCAACTACCGGCTGATCGACTTCGTGCTGTCGAACCTGGTCAACGCGGGCCTGCACAAGCTGTGCGTCCTCACCCAGTACAAGTCGCACTCGCTCGACCGCCACATCTCCACGACCTGGCGGCTCTCCAGCGTGCTCGGGCAGTACATCACCACGGTGCCGGCGCAGCAGCGGCTCGGCCGCCGCTGGTACACCGGCAGCGCCGACGCGATCTTCCAGAGCCTCAACCTCGTCTACGACGAGCGCCCCGACTACATCGCGGTCTTCGGCGCCGACCACGTCTACCGCATGGACCCCGGCCAGATGATCGCCCAGCACATCGCGAGCGGTGCCGGCGTCACCGTCGCGGGGATCCGGGTGCCCCGCACCGAGGCCAAGGCCTTCGGCTGCATCAACTCCGACGCCGACGGCAAGATCCTCGAGTTCCTCGAGAAGCCGTCCGACCCGCCGTCGGTACCCGACGACCCCGACGTGACGTTCGCGTCCATGGGCAACTACGTGTTCACCACGGAGGCGCTGCTCGACGCGCTGCGTGCCGACGCCGAGGACGGCGACTCCGACCACGACATGGGCGGCGACATCATCCCGCGCCTCGTCGGGCAGGGCGACGCCGCGGTGTACGACTTCGCCGACAACGTCGTCCCCGGCGCGACCGACCGCGACTCCGGCTACTGGCGCGACGTCGGGACGCTCGACGCCTACTACGACGCCCACACCGACCTCGTCTCGGTGCACCCGATCTTCAACCTCTACAACGACCGCTGGCCCATCCGCACCTCCGTCACGACGTCGCTGCCGCCGGCCAAGTTCGTCGAGGGCGGCATCGCGCAGGACTCCGTCGTCGGCGCGGGCACGATCATCTCCGGGGCGATCGTGCGCCGCTCGGTGATCAGCCCGAACGTCCGCATCGAGGCGGGGGCGGAGGTGTCCGACTCGGTGGTCCTGCCGGGCGCCCACATCCGCCGCGGCGCGGTGGTGCGCGGCGCGATCCTCGACAAGAACGTCGAGGTACCCGAGGGCGCCCTCGTCGGTGTCGACCTGGCGCTCGACCGGGCCCGCTACACCGTCAGCCCGGGCGGCGTCGTCGTCCTCGGGAAGGGTGCGACCGCGCTGTAGCCCGCCCCCGGGCTCAGGGGCGTCGGGTCGCGCACAGCAGGCCCGCGCCCAGCGGCAGCAGCACCGGCACCAGCTGCGGGTCGTCCCGCACCAGATCCAGCGTCGAACGCACGGCGGCGACCTCCGGCCCGTCGCCCGTGGGCTGCTCCTGCACGCCGTGCAACGCCAGCACCCCGCCGGGGCGCAGCAGCCGGATCGCCTCGACGAGATGGCCGGGGTACTCGGTGCGCACCCCGTCGACGACGACGAGGTCGTAACCCCCGTCGGTCAGCCGCGGCAGCACCTCGCCCGCCAGCCCCACGATCAGCCGCAGCCGCGACGGCCCGTACCCGGCGTCGAGGAACGTGCGGCGGGCGGCACGCTGCTGCTCGGGGTCGACGTCCATCGACGTGAGCACACCGTCGGGCGCCATCCCGCGCAGCAGCCACAGCCCGCCCCAGCCGGTGCCCGTGCCGACCTCGACCACGGCCCGCGCGTTCACCGTGGCCGCGAGGAAGGCCAGGCCAGGACCCAGCCCGGCCACGGGTGGGTCGTCCCGCACGTCGGCGCGCGCGGGGTCGGGGCGGGTCATGGCGCGAAGGCTACCGAGGAGCGGGGACGAGACCGGCGCCACGGCCCGGCGGGTCGCTTTCACAGGTTCTTCTCAGACCGTTCTCACACCTCCTTCACGACATTGGGGAACTCTTGACGTGCAGGGTCGGGGTCGTCGACCCAGCCGCCGCCGGAAACCCGGGCCGAGCCCGGGAACGAACTCCCCCGGCGGGACGTTGAACCACTGCACGACCCGCTCCCTGGAGGCGCACCCACCGATGACCGACCGCCCGACCGCCGTGCAGGCAGGTTCCGCGACGACGACCCCCGAGTCGTCCGCGGTCGCCACCGTGCTGCCGGGGGACGGGGCCGACTGGACACCGCCGAGCTGGGACGAGATCGTCCGTGAGCACGGCGACCGGGTCTACCGCCTCGCCTACCGGCTGACAGGCAACCCGCACGATGCCGAGGACCTCACCCAGGAGACGTTCATCCGGGTGTTCCGCTCGCTCGCGTCCTACAAGCCAGGCACCTTCGAGGGCTGGCTGCACCGCATCACCACGAACCTGTTCCTCGACATGGTCCGCCGCCGCGCCCGGGTGCGCATGGAGGCCCTGCCCGACGACTCCGACCGCATCCCCGGCCAGGGTCCCGAGCCCGAGGTCGTGTTCTCCGAGACCCACCTCGACCCGCTGCTGCAGGCCGCGCTCGACGAGCTGGCCCCGGAGTTCCGCGCCGCCGTCGTGCTGTGCGACGTGGAGGGCCTGTCCTACGAGGAGATCGGCGCCACACTGGGTGTGAAGCTCGGTACCGTGCGGAGCAGGATCCACCGTGGGCGCGCCGCCCTGCGCAGCGCGCTCGAGCGGCGCCGTGCCGAGGCCGCCGAGCTCGACGCCCTGGTGGGCGTGCGGAACGGACTGACACTGGAGGCAGCGGGATGACCGACGCGCGCCGGCGCTTCTCGGTGAACGCACCCGACTGGGGCGAGGACCACCTCACCCTGGACGCGATCGTCGCCTTCACCGACGGAGAGCTCACGGCCGGCGCGCACGCCCGGGCGGCCACGCACATCGCGCAGTGTCCAGAGTGTGCCGACGAGGTCGTCGCCCAGGACCAGGCCAGCCTCATGCTGCGCTCGGCGAGCGCGCCCGCGATGCCGTCGTCGCTGCTGTCGTCGCTGCGGTCCATCCCGCTCGACGCCGACCTCCCCGAACCTCCCGCCGGGCTCGCGATGAGCGCCGACGGTCAGCTGGTCTCCGTCATGCGCCCCCTCGGAGGCGTCGTCACGGTGTCGCGCCCCGCCGCCCCCGAGGTCCGCCTCGGGCACGGCCGCAGGCTCCGGATCGGGGCGGGCGTCGCGGTCAGCGGGCTCGCGCTCGGCGCGTTGGCCCTCGCCGCGCCGTCGGCGTCGCTCGACATCCCGGCCGCCGCGGCGAACACCAACCCGGCCTCGCTCAGGTCCGTCGCCGGTGCGGCACCCGCGGCGTTCGACACCGCGCTCACCGGCCGCACCACGCCCGGCACCGGCGCACCGGCGGCCGACCCGACGCTCGCCGACCTGGGCGACGCCCAGGTCGCCCAGCAGCTCGACGGCATGGCGCCGTCGTTCCTGCCGCCGTCGCGCTGACCGCGACCGGCTACGCGGACTTCACCGCCGATCCGGCACTCTGAGGAGCGACCCACCCGCACGATCCCAGGAGCCGGCCGGCGATGACCGACGAGCACGACGGCGCCGCCGACCCACCTGCGGACGCGCCTGCTCCCGGAACGTCCGCCGTCGAAGGGTCCGGGCGCCACCACCGCGTCGAGCCCGCGGAGCCCGCCGGGGCGAGCCCGCCGCGGCTCACCCCGAAGCCGCTGGAACGCCCCGCGGTCGATCCCGGCGAGGAGCACGTCTTCGGCCGCCCCTCCGGTGTCGACGGCGGGTTCGCCGCCCAGCGCGACGGCGCGCCCGGCGGCAACGGCCGCGTCGTCACCACCGCGCCCCCGCCCGCCGCGCTCGCCGCCGCCTTCTCCCGCAGCCCCGGCGACGGCACCGACCTGCAACGCCCGCCCAGCCCCGCCGGGCCCGTCGGCGAACCGGGCGGCCCCGCGTTCTGGGACGACCCCGCCGCCCCCGCCGACACCGACCCCTGGCGCAACCCCGCGAGCCCGGTCCACCTCGGCGAACCCGCCCCCGGCGACGGCGAGCAACGACCCGCGCCCGGCCCCGGCGCCCGGCTCGGCGTCCGCGAACTGCTGTTCGGCCGCCGCGTCCACCCCCGCGCGCTGATCCTGCTCGCCGTCCTCGCACTGGCCGTCGGCGCGGTCGGCGGCATCGTCGGGCGGCTCACCGCCGACGGCGCCCAAGGCCTCACCGAACCCGGCGCCACCCTGACCTCGACGTCGGACTCCAAGGAACGCCCACCCGGCAGCGTCGCCGACATCGCGGCCCGCGTGCTGCCCGCCGTGGTGTCCATCGAGATCAAGGTCGGCGACCAGGGCGGCACCGGATCGGGCGTCGTCATCGACGCGGCCGGCTACGTCCTCACCAACAACCACGTCGTCTCACCGGCCGCGCAGGGCAACGGCGCCACCATCGAGGCCGTCTTCAGCAACGGCCAGCGCGTCCCGGCTCAGATCGTCGGCCGCGACCCCAAGACCGACCTCGCCGTCGTCAAGGTTGGCGTCGCCAACCCGACGGTCGCGCAGATCGGCTCGTCGTCCTCGCTCGCGGTCGGCGACGGGGTCCTCGCCATCGGCTCCCCGCTCGGCCTGGCAGGCACCGTCACCGACGGCATCGTCAGCGCCCTCAACCGGCCCGTCCGCCTCGACGGCGGCGGCAGCGACACCAACGCCGTCATCGACGCCATCCAGACCGACGCCGCCATCAACCCCGGCAACTCCGGTGGCCCCCTGGTCGACTCCACGGGCGCCGTCGTCGGCATCAACACCGCTATCCGCAGCCTCGGCCAGGGCGCCGAGGGCGGCTCGATCGGCCTCGGCTTCGCCATCCCCATCGACGACGCCCGCCGCATCGCCGAGGCCCTCATCCGCGACGGGTCGGTCAAACACGCCGAGCTCGGCGTCAACGCGAAGTCCGTCACCGACGGCACCACCGACGGCGCCCAGGTCCAGAACGTGGTCGCCGGCGGATCCGCTGCCGCGGCGGGCATCGTCGAGGGCGACGTCATCCTCAAGGTCGGGGAGCGCACCATCGCCGGCGCCGACGAGCTCGTCGTCGCCGTGCGGGAGCTGGCGCCCGGGCAGAGCGTGCCGATCGAGATCGTCCGCGACGGCCGCCCCCTCACGGTGACCGCGGTCCTGGCCTCGGACTGAGCTCCGCGTCGTCCGGGTAGCATCGCCGCTGTGTTCGACAGTGTCGGCTGGGGCGAGATCCTGGTGCTCGTCGTCGCCGGGCTGTTCATCCTCGGCCCCGAGCGGCTCCCCGGCGCCGCCGCCTGGCTGGGGCGCACCATCAAGCAGGTCCGCGAGTACGCGACCGGCGCCCGTGAGCAGCTGCAGAAGGAGCTCGGTCCGGAGTTCGACGAGCTGCGCAAGCCGCTCGAGGACCTCCGCGGCCTGCGCAACCTCAGCCCCCGCGCCGCGGTCACACGCACCTTGTTCGACGGCGAGGCCCCGAACTTCGGTGTCGACATGTCCAAGCCGCCCCTGCGCGGCGGCCTCGACACGACCGGGTCCGACGGCCGGGGCCCCGCCGCGAGCAACGGCAACGGCTCGGCCGCCCCCCGCCCCGCGGTCACCCCGCTCAGCCCCGGTGAGCGCCCCCCGATCGACCCCGACGCCACCTGACCCGGCCGCCCTGACCCCGCCGCCCCTGACCCCGCCGCCACCCGCGAACGTGTGACGAGCGCGGGCGTCGGCCCCTGAGGACACGTTCGTCGCGCGCGGTCCGGGGCTGCGGCGGCCGCGAGCGCCGGAGCCCGGCCCCCGCGTCGCACGGCGCCCGACCCACGGTGCCGGCCGTGCTCGCCGTGCTCGCCGCGCCCACGGTGCCGATCGCGCCCACGGTGCCGATCGCGCCCACGGTGCCGACCGTGCCCACGGTGCCGACCGTGCCCACGGTGCCGACCGTGCCGACCGCGCCCACGGTGCCGACCGTGCTCGCCGTGCTCGCCGTGCCGACCGCGCCCGCCGTGCCGACCGGCGGAGGTGTGATCAGAGTTGTTGTTCCACGCCTGTGACACGCTCGGTGGCGTCGCGTCGACCGAGCGCACCGGCAGAGTCGGCCTCGGGCGCTCAGGACACGCTCGGCGCAGAGCTGCCGCCGGCATACGTGCCCGCGCCGACACGGTCCCGGACGTGTCGTCATGGCGAACGGCCGACGCTGGTCACACGTTCGGCGGGACAGCCCGGACCCGCGCCCGCCTGCGCCGGACGCGCCCCCGCCCGCCTGCGCCGGACGCGCACCCCGCCCCCGCGGCGGGCGTGTGATCGGAGCCGACGGACGACCCTGCGGACACGCTCGTCGGCGGCTGCGTGGCCGAGCGTGTCACCAGCGTCGGTGACAGACCCTCACGACACGTCCGAGGGGGACCGGTCAGGTCTGCAGGAGTGGGGGACGGCGCAGGTGGTGGTCGGTGGCCTGTTCGTAGGCGTGCGCCGCGGCGAGGACGCGGGCGTCGGCGTGGCGGGGGCCGACGATCTGCAGCCCTATCGGCAGGCCGGCGGTCGTGAACCCGCACGGCACGCTGGCGGCGGGCTGCTGCGTCATGTTGAACGGGTAGGTGAAGGGCGTCCACGTTGTCCAGCGCCGCCCGTCGGGCGACTCCCGGCCCCCCTCGAAGGCCACGATGGGCAGGGTCGGGGTGAGCAGCAGGTCGTAGCGCCGGTGGAACGCTCCCATGAGGGTGCCGAGCTCGTTGCGGACGGCCATGGCCGACAGGTATTCGACGGCGCTGTAGCGGGCGCCCTGCTCGGCGATCTCGACGAGCCCCGGGTCCATCGTCGCGCGGGCGTCGGGGCCGAGGGCCTCCATCGACTTGGCGGCGCCCGCGAACCAGAGGGTCTCGAAGGGCTCGACGGGGTCGGCGAACCCGGGGTCGGCGTGCTCGACGGTCGCGCCGAGCGTTGCGAGGACGGCGGCGGCGGCCTCGACGGCGGCGCGCACCTCGTCGTCGACCTCGGCGAACCCGAGGGTGGGGCTGAGCGCGATCCGCAGCCCGGCGACGCCGTCGCCGAGTGTGGCGGTGCAGGTGTGGGGTGGGGCGTCGAGGGCCCAGGCGTCGCGGGCGTCGAAGCCGGAGATCACGTCGAGCAGGAGCGCGGCGTCGGCGACGGTGCGGGTCATGGGTCCGACGTGGGCGAGGGTCCCGAACGGGCTGGCCGGGTGGTGGGGGACTCGGCCGTAGGTGGGCTTGTGCGCGACGGTCCCGGTGAACGCGGCGGGGATGCGGACGGAGCCGCCCCCGTCGGTCCCTAGGGACAGCGCGCCCATGCCGAGCCCGACGGCGGTGGCGCTGCCTCCGGAGGAGCCGCCGGCGGTGAGTGCGGGGTTCCACGGGTTGCCGGTGATGCCGGTGAGGGGGGAGTCGGTGACGCCCTTCCAGGCGAGCTCGGGGGTGGTGGTCTTGCCGATGAGGACGGCGCCCTGTTCGCGGACGCGGGCGACGGGCGGGCCGTCGACGTCGCCGGGTGCGGGGTCGGTGGTGGCCGAGCCGCGGCGGGTCGGCCAGCCGACGGTCAGCAGGATGTCCTTGATCGAGGTGGGAACGCCGTCGAGCACGCCGCGGGGGGTGCCGCGTCGCCAGCGTTCCTCGGACTCCTGGGCGGAGGCGAGCGCGCCCGCCTCGTCGACGAGGCAGAAGGCGTTGACCCGGCTGTCGAGCTGCGCGATCCGGCCGAGCGCGTCGCGGGTGGCCTCGACGGGGGAGAGCTCGCCGGTGCGGTAGGCGGTGAGCAGTTCGGTGGCCGAGAGATCGGCCGTGCTCTGACCTGCGGAAACGGGCACGTAGTGGTCCTTTCGGGTCCGATCCGGCGGCATTGACACGCTAGGAACCGCTCGTATGATTGTCAACAATCCGCGGCGTTGCGGCCGGTCCGGAGCTTCCCACCATCCAGCGCGGGGTGATCGTGTTGTCCAGGTTCATCAAGATCGAACTCCAGAAGCGGGGCGTCTCGTGTGTCGCCGAGCTCCTCGAGAAGGAGGCGCCGCGCACGTCGGCGGCGGTCTGGGAGGCGCTCGGCGGCGGTGAGCTCGGGGGTGAGGCGCAGCACGCGAAGTACGCGCGCAACGAGGTCTACACGATGGTCCCGCGCTTCGGCGACGAGATCGGCTACGAGAACACCACGGTGACGCCCATCCCCGGCGACGTCGTGTACTTCGCGTTCTCCGGCGGAATGCTCGACCAGTCGTTCAAGGCCGACCAGGGGATCGACCACCTCCCCGGCGTGATCGACCTGGCGATCTTCTACGGACGTAACAACCTGTTGATCAACGGCGACGTCGGTTGGGTACCGGGCAACGTCTACGCGTCGATCGTCGAGGGCCTCGACGTGATGGCGGAGGCGTGCCACGACGTATGGCGGTCGGGGAGCGTCGGGGAGCGCCTGGTGTACTCACGCCTCACGAACCGACCGGGTTCGGACTGACCGTCGTACCGACCGAAGGAGGGCGCGCATGCCCACAGAGCCCTCCGTCGGACTCACCGGGCCCTCCGCCGGCAGTTGCGCCGCCTCCGACGACCAGCCCGGCATCGGCGTCGTCGCCCCGTTCGACTTCGCGCTCGACCGGGAGCTGTGGCGCTGGGCGCCCGACGACGTCTCGCTGTACCTGACGCGGCTGCCGTTCTTCACCACCCCGGTGACGGTCGAGATGGCCGTCGCGATCGGGGACCGGCGGGCGCTGCGCCGCGCGACCCGCGACGTGCTCACCCCACGACCCGGGGTGGTGACGTTCGCGTGCACGTCGGGCAGCTTCGTCGGCGGGGCGACCGGGGAGTACGTGCTGCGCCGCACGATGCTCGAAGCCGGCGCCCCCACAGTGTCGACGACGTCGGGCGCGCTGGTCGAGGCCCTGCAGCTGCTGGGCATCCGGCGCCTGGCCGTCGCCACCCCGTACATCGACGCGGTCACCGACCGGCTCGCGTCGTTCCTCGGCGAGCACGAGGTGGAGACGGTCGCGCGGCAGGGGCTGGGTCTGCTGGGCAACATCTGGCGGGTCAGCTACGACGAGGTCGTCCGGATCGTGCGGGCCGTGGACCGTCCCGACGCCGAGGCGCTGTTCATCAGCTGCACGAACCTGCCGACCTACGATGTCATCGATCCGCTGGAGCAGGCCCTCGGCAAGCCTGTCGTCACCGCGAACCAGGTGACGATGTGGGCCGCGCTGCGCGCGATCGGCCGGGCGGCCGTGGGTGGTGGGGCGTTGCTGGCCGAGCAGCGCCGGCTCTCGGTGGCTTGACCCCGACCGGGCGTTCGTAGGATTGTCGACAATCATGAGCACCACCGTTGGAATCCTGTACCCGGGCTACTCGGCCGAGGACGACTACCCGCGCGCCGAGGCGGCCCTCGGCGACGGCAGCCGGCTCCCGCTCGTCCACACCGAGATGCGGGAGGACGCCCACCGCGTCGACGCCCTCCTCGACATCGGCGGCGAGGACGTGCTCGCCGCCGGCGCGGCGCAGGTCGCCGCGCAGGCAGGCCCGCTCGACTCCATCGTCTGGGCCTGCACCTCCGGCAGCTTCGTCTTCGGCTGGGACGGCGCCGCCGCCCAGGTCGCGGCCCTGCAGGAGGTCGCAGGCGTCCCCGCCTCCAGCACCTCCTTCGCCTTCGTCGACGCCTGCCGCGCACTCGGCGTCACCCGCGTCGCGGTCGGCGCCACCTACCCCGACGACGTCGCCGAACGCTTCGTCGAGTTCCTCGGCAAGGCCGGCATCACCGTCCTGTCCCTCTCGGCGCGCGGCATCGTCACGGCCGCCGAGGTCGGCACCCTGCCCGGCGACCTCGTCCTCGACTTCGCCGCCGCGGCCGACCACCCCGACGCCCAGGCCGTCCTCCTCCCCGACACCGCGCTGCACACCGTCGAACTGCTCGACGCCCTCGACACGCGCGTCGGCAAGCCCGTGCTGACCGCCAACCAGGTCAGCATCTGGCAGGGTCTCCGGCTCGCGGGCGCACAACGCGTCCGGACCGGCCTCGGTGCACTCTTCGCGGCAGGCTGACACAGGAGGCGCGGTGGACCTCGATCTCGACGACCTGGAGCCCGTCAGCCGGCGCTCCACCGCGGCCATCGTGGCCGACCGGCTCCGCCACGCCATCATGCGCGGCACCTTCCCGCCGGGCGCCCAGCTCGGCGAGGTCGAGATCGCCGCCCGGCTCGGTGTCAGCCGCGGTCCCCTGCGCGAGGCCATGCAACGCCTCGTCGCCGAAGGACTCGTCCGCAGCGAACGCCACCGCGGCCTGTTCGTCCGCGACCTCGACGCCGCCGCGGTCCGCGACGTCTACACCGCCCGCGCCGCCATCGAACGCGCGGCCGCCCTGCTGATCCTCGCCGGGGAGCGGACCGAGGCCGTCGTCGTGCTCACCTCGGCGCTCGCCGACATGGAGGCTGCCGCCGCGACCGGCGACGCCGTCGCCCTCGCCGACGCCGACCACCGCTTCCACCAGCAGCTCGTCGCGGCCTCCGGCAGCCCCCGGCTGCGGCGCATGGCCGACACGTTGCTCGTCGAGACCCGGATGTGCCTGACAGCGCTCCAGGACAACCCGCCCCCGCCCGCCGAGCTCGTGGCCGAGCACCGGGCGCTGTGCGAGGCCGTCCGTGACGGCGACGCCGACCGTCTCGTCGTGACGCTGGAGGCCCACATGGCCGGCGCGGTCACCCGCATCCTCGACGTCGCCCCCGTCGCCGTCGCCCCGATCGAGCCGCCCCCGCCGGCGGGTGTCGCCTAGCTGCCGCGACCCGGGCGGCGGTGGCGCTGCGCACCCACAGGGGGCGACGTCACAGCACGGTCGTTGCCATCGCACACTAGCGTCGGGCGGCGTGACGGTCCAGTGAGCGGAGTTCTCCAGGGCTTCCTCGTGCTCGCCGTCGTCGTGGCCGTCGGCTGGGGGATCGGGCGGACGGGCATCCTCGGGCCCACCGCGGTGGAGGTGCTGTCGCGCACGGCGTTCTTCGTCGCCACCCCCGCCCTGCTGTTCTCGACGCTCTCGACCGCCGACGTCCACGCCGTGTTCTCCGGGGCGCTCACGGTGACAGCGGTGTCGTCGGGTGCGGTGTGCGTGCTGTACCTGGTCTTCGCGATGGTGCGACGCCGCCCGGCGGGCGAGTCGGTGGTGGGCGCGATGTCGTCGGGCTACGTCAACGCCGGGAACCTGGGGCTGCCGATCGTCACCTACGTCCTCAAGGACCCGACGGCGATCGCCCCGGTCCTGCTGTTCCAGCTGGCGGTGCTGGGTCCGCTCGGCGCGACGGTGCTCGACGCCGTGACCCGCCGCGAGGAGGGGCGGCCCCCGTCGCTGTGGCGGACGGTGGTGGCCCCGGTGCGCAACCCGATCTTCGTCGCGACCGTGGCGGGGCTGGTGGTGGCGGCCACGGGATGGCAGGTCCCGGAGGTCGTGATCGCACCGGTGCACCTGATCGCGGGGATCGCGGTGCCTGCGATGCTGCTGGCGTTCGGGGTGTCGCTGCACGGCGCGGCCAGGCCGGGGCAGGGCGAGGTGGGCCCGCCGCTGGTGGTGGTGTCGGCGTTGAAGAACGTCGGGCAGCCGGCGATCGCGGTGGCCGTGGGGCTGTTGCTGGGAATGACCGGTCCGCGGCTGCTGGCCGTGGCGATCTGCGCGGCGTTGCCGACGGCGCAGAACATGTTCGCCTACGCCGTGCGCTACCGGCAGGGCGTGACGTTGGCGCGGGACGCGGGCCTGGTGACGACCGTGATCAGTGTCCCGGTGATGATCGGGGTCGTCGCACTACTGGCATGAGAACGAACGGCACAGTCGTGCAACTCGGTTGCGCGACCGTGCCGTTCGTGAAGCAGGAGCTCAGCGGCCCGCCGGCGAGATGCCCAGGCTCATCCCGGCGAGGCCGCGGGCGCGGGTGGCGAGCTTGTCGGCGACGCCGCGCAACGCCGTGGCCGCCGGCGAGGAGGGGTCGGCCAGCACGATGGGGGTGCCGGTGTCGCCGCACTCGCGCAGCCCCGGCTCCAGCGGGATCTGGCCGAGCAGCGGGACGGGCGCGCCGAGGGTGCGGCTGAGGGAGTCGGCCACGGTGGCGCCACCGCCGGAGCCGAACACCTCCATCCGGGTGCCGTCGGGCAGCTCCATCCACGACATGTTCTCGACGACGCCGGCGAGGCGCTGACGGGTCTGCATGGCGATGGACCCGGCGCGCTCGGCGACCTCTGCGGCCGCCTGCTGCGGGGTGGTGACGACGAGCAGCTCGGCGTTGGGGACGAGCTGCGCGGTGGAGATGGCGATGTCGCCGGTGCCGGGGGGCAGGTCGAGGAGCAGGACGTCGAGGTCGCCCCAGAAGACGTCGGCGAGGAACTGCTGCAGGGCCCGGTGGAGCATGGGGCCGCGCCAGACGACGGGGGTGTTGCCCTCGACGAACATGCCGATGGAGATGACCTTCACGCCGTGGGCCTGCGGCGGCATGATCATGTTCTCGACCTTGGTGGGCCGTGCCGCGGTGCCGAGCATGCGGGGCACCGAGTGGCCGTAGATGTCGGCGTCGACCACGCCCACGGAGAGGCCGCGGGCGGCCAGGGCGGCGGCGAGGTTCACGGTGACCGACGACTTGCCGACGCCGCCCTTGCCCGACGCCACGCAGTAGACGCGGGTGAGGGAGCCGGGCTGGGCGAAGGGGATGACGGGCTCGGCGGAGTCGCCGCGCAGGGAGCGGCGCAGCTCGGTGCGCTGCTCGTCGGACATCACGTCGAGCTCGACCTGGACCGCGCGGATGCCGGGGACCGCGGAGACGGCCTCGGTGACGCGGGTGGTGATGGTGTCGCGCATCGGGCAGCCGGCGACGGTGAGGTAGACGGCGACGTCGGCGACGCCGTCGTCGGACACCGCGACGCTCTTGACCATGCCGAGCTCGGTGATCGGTTTGCGGATCTCCGGGTCGTCGACTTTCGCGAGTGCGGCCCGAACCGCCTGTTCGACGGTCTGCGATCCGGTGTTCCCCATGACGGACATCAGGTTTCCGTTGCACCTTCCCTGAGGGCGGCCGGGGGTGTGGCACAGCCCGCGGCGAGAAACCACCATCGTACGTGCGTCCCCGCGACGACCGGCGCATCCGTAGCATCTGTCGACGTGACGGACATCGCCGACGCCGCCCCGGGCACCGCCCGCGGCGGCGATCCGGGGGGACGGCGGGCCGTGCCGACCGACGAGCAGCTCGCCTCATGGCGGGCGTTCCTCAAGGCGCACGCCACGATCACCCGGGTCCTGGAGACGGAACTGGTCGCGGAGCAGCGCTTGTCGCTGGCCGCCTACGACGTGCTGGTGCAGCTGGCCGAGGCACCGGGGAGGCGGCTGCGGATGACGGAGCTCGCCGATGCGGTGCTGTTGTCGCGGTCGGGGGTGACGCGGCTGGTCGACCGGTTGGAGCGGGCGGGCCTGGTGAGCCGGTCACCGGTGGCGGGCGACGGGCGCGGGGTGGCGGCGTCGTTGACGGAGGCGGGGGTGAGCCGGTTGCGGGTGGCGGCGCGGACGCACCTCGCGGGGGTGTCCCGGCACTTCGTCGACCGTTTGGACGCGGCGGAGATGGCGCAGCTGGAGTCGATCAGCGGGAAGCTGTCGGGCTGAGCGCCACGGCCGCGTCGTGGCGGGTGGGGCGCAGCTAGTCGAACGCGCGCGGGTAGGCCCGCCCGCGGCGCTCGTCGGGGCGGGCCGGGTCGGCACCGAGCCGGTCGGCGAACTTGTCGAGCTCGCCGCGCAGGTAGTCGCGGGTGGCGACCTCGCCGATCGCGATGCGCAGTGCCGCGAGCTCCCGGGCGAGGTACTCGGTGTCGGCCTTGGTGCGTTCGGCGCGGGTCCGGTCCTCTTCGAGGGAGACGCGGTCGCGGTCGTCCTGGCGGTTCTGGGCGAGCAGGATCAGGGGCGCGGCGTAGGCGGCCTGGGTGGAGAAGGCCAGGTTGAGCAGGATGAACGGGTACGGGTCCCACTGCAGCTGCCAGCTGATCATGTTCAGACCGATCCAGGCGATGACGATGATCGTCTGGATGGCGAGGAACTGGCCGGTCCCGAGAAACCTGGCGATCCGTTCGGAGAGCCGGGCGAAGCCCTCCGGGTCGACCTCGAGGCGGCGGCGCCCGGAGCGCGGCTGGTCGAGGCGGCGGGTGCTGTTCAGCTCAGGCATGGTCGGCCCCTGTCTCCCCGGCCCCTGTCTCCCCGGCTCCGACCTCCACAGCCCCGGTGTCGGTGGCCCCGGCCTGGTCGGGGGCGCCGGTGCGTGACCCGTTCCCGACGTAGCCGTTGCCGGGTTCGGCCATGTCGTCACGCCAGCCGACGGGCAGGATGTGGTCGAGCAGGTCGTCGACCGTGACGGCGCCGAGCAGGTGGTCCTCGCTGTCGACGACGGGCCCGGCGACGAGGTTGTAGGCCGCGAAGTACCGGGTGATCTCCGGGAGGGTGGCCTCGGGGGTGAGCCGGGCGAGCTCGCTGTCGACGATGCCGGCGACGAGCTCGAACGGCGCCTCGCGCAGCAGCCGCTGGGCGTGGACGACACCCAGGTAGCGGCCGGTCGGGGTGGCCGTGGGTGGCCTGCAGACGAACACGAGGCTCGCGAGCGCGGGTGGGATGTCGGGGTTGCGGATGTGGGCGAGCGCCTCGGCCACGGTGGCGTCGGGCCGCAGGATGACCGGCTCGGGCGTCATGAGCCCGCCGGCGGTGTTGCTCGAGTAGCTGAGCAGCCGGCGGACGGGTTCGGACTCCTCCGGCTCCATGAGGGAGAGCAGCCGGTCGGACTCGGCGGGGGAGAGCTCGCCGAGCAGGTCGGCGGCGTCGTCGGGGGACATGGCCTCGAGGACGTCGGCGGCGCGTTCGGCGTCGAGGTGGGCGAGCAGGGCACGCTGGTCGGTCTCGGACATCTCCTCGAAGATGTCGGCGACGCGTTCGTCGTCGAGGGCGTCGACCACCTCGTACTGGCGTTTGGGCGGCAGCTCGGTGAGGGCGGCGGCGACGTCGGCCGGGCGCATGGCCTCGAAGACCGCGAGGAGGCCCTCGGTGCCCTGGCGGTCGGTGAGGGTGAGGCCCTCGGCGGCGCTCCACGGCACGACCCACACCGAGCCCCGGCGCGACAGCCGGCTGCGCCGGGCGCGGACGGCGAGCCTGCCGACGACCCAGTCGCGGGAGCGGGTCGGCTCGATCGCGGCGTCGACGACGACGACCTCCTGGCCGGACTCGGTGAGCACGACGGTCGCGTCGAGCACCTGGCCGAGCACGAGCGCCTCGTTGGGACGCTGGTTGAAGCCGCGGAGGCTGATGGTCCCGGTGGCGAGGGTGATCGCGGCCGGGTCGACGCCGGTGACGCGCAGCATGGGGACGAAGATCCGCCGGTGGGTGGCGAGCTCGACGACGAGGCCGAGGACGCGGGGCGGGCTGGGGTCGACGCGCAGCGACACGACGACGTCGCGGACCTTACCGATGCGCTCGCCGTCGGGCCCGAACACGGCGAGCCCCGCCATCCGGGCCACGAACACCTGCGTCGCCGCCATGGGGGGAGCCTAGAGCGGACGCTGTGACGTGCAGCCGACGGAGTGTTCGGACCGGCGACCTGCGGCGCGGTCGCCGGGCCCCGGCCCGTCGACGCCGTCGGGGCGGGGACTCCATAGGGTCGCGACATGCCCGAGCTGCGTTTCGACGTCGTCGACGTGTTCACCGACCGGCCCTACGCCGGCAACCCGTTGGCCGTCGTGCACGGGGCCGCGGAGGCAGGCCTGACCGGTGCGCAGATGCAGGCGGTCGCGGCGGAGTTCGGGCTGTCGGAGACGACGTTCACGCTGCCCCCGACGCAGCCGGGCGCCGACTACCGGGTCCGCATCTTCACCCCGGCCGTGGAGCTGCCCTTCGCGGGCCACCCGAGTGTGGGGACGGCGTGGGTGCTGGCGCGCGACGGGGTGATCGGGACGGGCGACGTCGTGCAGGAGTGCGGTGCCGGGCTGCTGCCGGTCCGGGTCGACGCCGCCGGTGCGACGGTGTCGGGCGGGCAACCGGCGCCGGGCCCGTCGGCGGCGGCCGACGAGCTGGCCGAGGCGGTCGGGCTCACCGAGGCCGACCTCGACGACCGGGTGCGGGCGGGGTCGGCCACGGCGGGCGTGCCCTACGTCGTGCTCCCCGTCCGTGCCGACGCGGTGGCCCGCGCGGTGTGCGACCACGCCGAGGTGACGGCGCTGACCACGGGTATGACGGGGCTGGTCGTGGTGTCGGTGGGCGAGCTGCCGGTGCGCCACGTGCACCTGCGGATGTTCGCGCCCGGCTCGGGGGTGGCGGAGGACCCGGCGACGGGGTCGGCGGCCGTCGCGCTGGCGGTGTTCCTCGTCGACCGAGGTGTCCTGCCGGGCGACGGCGGTTCGGCGTTCACGATCGACCAGGGTGCGGAGATCGGGCGGCCGTCACGGCTGGACGTGACGGTCGAGGCGAAGGACGGCAGGGCCGTGTCGACGACGGTCGGCGGCGGCGTCGTGGCGGTCTCCTCGGGGGTGCTCGTCGCACTGCCCTGAGCTGCGAACAGGGCTTTCACCTGTGGTGGGTGAGAAACCAATCACCTCGGGAGGGTGTTATCGGCGGTTGCGTGCCAGCATCGAGCCAACCGTGCGCGTCGACCCAACGAGGAGTCCGTCAGTGAGCACCCGCAACCGTGCCCGCCGTTCCTGCCTTGCGGTGCCGGGCTCGAGCCAGAAGTTCATCGACAAGGCTCGGACCCTCCCCGCCGACCAGGTGTTCCTCGACCTGGAGGACGCGTGCGCGCCGCTGGCCAAGCCCGGCGCCCGCAAGACCATCGTCGCCGCCCTCAACGAGGGGGGCTGGGGCGAGCGCATCCGCGTCGTGCGCGTCAACGACTGGACCACCGAGTGGACCTACCGCGACGTGACCGAGGTCGTCGAGGGTGCGGGTGCCAACCTCGACGCGATCATGCTGCCCAAGGTGCAGACGGCCGAGCAGGTCGTCGCGCTCGACCTGCTGCTCACCCAGATCGAGAAGTCGATGGGCTACGAGGTCGGGAGGATCGGCATCGAGGCGCAGATCGAGAACGCGCTGGGCCTGCTCAACGTCAGTGCCATCGCCGCCGCGTCCCCGCGCGTCGAGACGATCATCTTCGGCCCGGCCGACTTCATGGCCTCGATCAACATGAAGTCGCTGGTCGTGGGGGAGCAGCCGCCCGGCTACGACGTGGGCGACGCCTACCACCACATCCTGATGAGCATCCTGATGGCCGCGCGCGCCCACGAGAAGCTCGCGATCGACGGCCCGTACCTGCAGATCAAGGACGTCGACGGGTTCCGCCGCGTCGCCGGCCGCAGCGCCGCGCTGGGCTTCGACGGCAAGTGGGTGCTGCATCCCGGCCAGATCGACGCGGCCAACGAGACCTTCAGCCCGCTGCAGAGCGACTACGACCACGCCGAGAACATCCTCGACGCCTACGACTGGTACACCTCCGAGGCCGGTGGCAAGCGGGGCGCGGCGATGATCGGCGACGAGATGATCGACGAGGCCAGCCGCAAGATGGCGCTGGTGATCTCGGGCAAGGGCCGCGCCGCCGGCATGGAGCGGACCGACCGGTGGACCCCGCCGCAGGCGTGAGCCCCCTCGTCCGCCCCCACCTTCGCAACCCCAGGAGCACCGCATGGCACGGCTCGCCCAGACGGCCGGTCTGACCGACATCCAGCAGGAGATCCTGTCGACGGTCAAGACGTTCGTCGACAAGGAGATCATCCCGCACGCCACCGCGCTCGAGCACGCGGACACCTACCCGCAGGACATCGTCGACGGGATGAAGGAGATGGGCCTGTTCGGGCTCACCATCCCCGAGGAGTTCGGTGGCCTGGGCGAGTCGCTGCTGACCTACGCGCTGGTCGTGGAGCAGATCGCGCGCGGCTGGATGAGCGTCTCCGGCGTCATCAACACCCACTTCATCGTCGCCTACATGCTAACCCAGCACGGCACCGACGAGCAGAAGCAGCGGCTGCTGCCGCAGATGGCCGCGGGCGAGGTGCGCGGGGCGTTCTCGATGTCGGAGCCGGACCTGGGTTCCGACGTCGCCGCGATCAAGACGAAGGCCGTGCGCGACGGCGACGACTACGTCATCGACGGCGCGAAGATGTGGCTGACGAACGGCGGCACGTCGAACCTGATCGCGCTGCTGGTGAAGACGGACGAGGGCAAGCCGAAGCCGCACCAGAACCTGACGGCGTTCCTGGTCGAGAAGCCGACCGGCTACGGCGAGGTCGCGCCGGGTCTCACGATCCCCGGCAAGATCGACAAGATGGGGTACAAGGGCGTCGACACCACGGAGGCGGTGTTCGACGGCTACCGCATCCCCGCGTCGGCGATCCTCGGCGGTGAGACCGGCAAGGGCTTCTCGCAGATGATGGACGGCGTCGAGGTCGGCCGCGTCAACGTCGCGGCCCGCGCCTGCGGCATCTCGATCCGGGCGTTCGAGCTGGCGGTCGAGTACGCCCAGCAGCGGTCGACGTTCGGCAAGCCGATCGCCGAGCACCAGGCCATCGCGTTCAAGCTGGCCGAGATGGGCACCAAGGTCGAGGCCGCGCACCACATGATGGTCAACGCGGCGCGGCTCAAGGACGCGGGGACCCGCAACGACGTCGAGGCCGGGATGGCCAAGCTGATCGCCTCGGAGTACTGCGCCGAGGTCACCCAGGAGTCGTTCCGCATCCACGGCGGCTACGGCTACTCCAAGGAGTACGAGATCGAGCGCCTGATGCGCGAGGCACCGTTCCTGCTCATCGGCGAGGGCACCTCGGAGATCCAGAAGACGATCATCTCGCGCGGGCTGTTGCGCGAGTACAGGTCGCGCTGACCTGCTGCGGCGGGCACACGTCCCGCGCGCAACCTCACTGCTCGCAACGGCCGAGATTAGCAATGAGGTTGCGCGCGGTGGGCGCGCGGGCCGCGGGCGGTCAGCCCTCGCCGGCGCCGAACCGGCGGACCCGGCCGCTGCCGCCGCAGCGCGAGCACAGCCGGAACGACTTCGTGTAGATCGCGCCGTAGCTGCGCGGCGATCCCTTGCACGTCGGGCAGTGCTTGTACGGGTGCAGGAGCACGGAGAGCCCGTACCCGCCTCCCGCGATGAACAGGAGGATGACGATCGTCAGCCATCCGCTGGATCCTGCTGCCGCCGCCTGACCCAGGATCGAACCACTTGTCGACGCCGTCATCGCCCCACCCCGTGTCCCCCGACGAGCGAACGTCGACGGTACGTGACCGAAAGAAGATCGTGCGCGGCCGAACGGTCTAATTGCGCAGGTTGCGGGGCGCGTCACGTGCAGCGACTGGTCGCGGAGTGTGATCGAATGGCCACGACGCGCGAGCCTGCGCACTGCGTCGCAGGACACCGCCGTGCAGGGCACTACGCCACCGGCACGCACGTTGGCATGATGGGACATCCGCACCAGGTGTCCTGATTCCACAGGACCGCAACAGCTCTCGCGAGGGAGGATTCGGTGACCGCACCGTTCGGCGGCGCGGGGCGCACGGCGCCCGGCCTGCCCAACCTGCCCACTCCTCCGACCGGCTGGCCCGTCGGCTCCTATGCCACCTACGCCGAGGCCCAGCGCGCCGTCGACCACCTGGCCGACAGCAACTTCCCGGTGCGCGACGTGACGATCGTCGGCGTCGACCTCATGCTCGTCGAACGCGTCATCGGCCGCCTGACCTGGGGGCGCGTGCTGGCCTCCGGCGGCGCGTCCGGCGCCTGGTTCGGTCTGTTCTTCGGGCTGCTGCTCGTCGTGTTCGGGACGACGACGCTGCCCCCGTTCGCCGCGGTCCTCGTCGGCCTGCTCGGCGGCATGGTGTTCGGTGTCGTGCTCGCCGCCGTCGGCTACGGCGCCTCGCGGGGCCGTCGCGACTTCACCTCCGCCAGTCAGATGGTCGCCGGCCGCTACGACGTGCTCTGCCAGCCGCGCAATGCCGAGAAGGCCCGCGAGATGCTCGCGAAGCTGGCCATGTCGGGCGACGGCCCCCGTTCGGCCCACGGCTCCTGACCGACCCCGGCCGGAGGTCCGTTCGCGTCCGTCCGGGTTTGGTCTCGGTCCGGTCTCGGTAACCCTCGCTCGAATTGCGGGTATCGCCCCGTCTCCTTATGTTCATGCCACCGGCGCGATCTCGTGACCGGTGTCACAGGCTGAACATGCCGATGTGTCGCCGTTGGTCACGCGGCGCCCCGTCGGCTCACGACGGGAGGCCGGTATGGGGCAGCCGCTCGCGACGAGGCGGCACGGAATGGGACGGTTCAGGTCGCTCGCCATCGGTGGGGCGGCCCTCCTGGCCGCGACGACGATCGCCGCCTGCGGAGGCGCAGCGGCAGGACCACCCGTCCTGAACTTCTACACCCCGGCGGACGGGGCGAAACAGTACGCGGCCGCAGCCGCGGCCTGCACACAACAGGCCGGTGGCAGGTACTCGATCGTGCAGCAGACGCTGCCGAAGAGCGCCGACGACCAGCGGCTGCAGCTCGCGCGCCGACTCGTGGCGGGGGACACGGCCGTCGACATCATGGGCATCGACGTCACCTGGACCGCCGAGTTCGCCGAGGCCGGCTGGCTGGAGAAGTTCCCGGCCGACCAGGCCGCGAAGGTCAAGGACGGCACCCTCGCCGGCCCGCTCGACACCGGCACCTACCAGGGCGAGCTCTGGGCCGCACCGCTCAACACGAACACCCAGATCCTCTGGTACCGCAAGGACCTCTCGCCCAACCCGCCCGCCACCTGGGACGACATGATCACCCAGGCCGAGGCGCTGGCGGCCAAGGGCCTGCCCGCCGCCATCGAGGTACAGGGCGCCCAGTACGAGGGCATCACCGTCTGGTTCAACACGCTGCTCACCAGCGCGGGCGGCCAGGTCGTCAACGAGAAGGGCGACGTCCTGATCGACCAGGGTGACGCCGCCGTCAAGGCCACCACGATCATGCAGCGCGTCGCCACCGCCAAGGGCGCCGACCCGTCGCTCTCGGTCGCCAAGGAGAACGACGGCCGCCTCGCGATGGAGGCCGGCGAGGCCGCGTTCCAGCTCAACTACCCGTTCGTCTACGCGTCGATCAACACCCCGCCCCCGGACGGCGGCGGTGGCGGCACGTTCATCGACGCCCAGGGCAAGCCGACCTCGCAGGACACCGGCAGGCGCGTCATCGACGAGTTCGCCTGGGCCCCCTACCCGTCGGTCATCCCGGGCAAGCCCGCGACCGTCACCATCGGTGGCCTGAACCTCGGCGTCAGCAGCACCTCGCTGCACAAGGACCTCGCGTTCGAGGCCGTGCAGTGCCTGCGCAACCGCGACAACCAGCTGACCAACGCGGTCGACGGCGGTGTCCCGCCCACACTGGAGGAGCTGTACTCCGACCCGTCGTTCCAGGAGAAGTACCCGGCGTGGCAGGCCATCAAGCAGTCGCTGGACAACGCCAGCGTCCGCCCGAAGACCCCGGCCTACCAGAGCATCTCGATCGTGCTGTCCGACGCTCTGAACCCGCCCGGTGACATCGACCCGCAGGTGACGGTCGCCGGACTCGCCGACCAGATCCGCAAGGCGGAGAACTCGGAGGGGTTGGTCCCGTGAGCCTCGACAGCGGAGCTCTCGCCGCGGCGACACAGAAACAGCCATCGTCGCACCGCGCGGGCAAGCCGTCCCTCTCCGAGGGCAAGAAGGCCGAACGCCGGCTCGGGCTGTGGCTGTGCGCCCCGGCCGCGATCATCATGGTCGCCGTCACGGCGTACCCGATCATCTACGCCATCTGGCTGTCCTTGCAGCGCTACGACCTGCGGTTCCCGGCCGACCGCGAGTTCGCCGGCCTGGCCAACTACGGTGCGGTGCTCAGCTCCGGCTACTGGTGGCAGGCGTTCCTGATCACGGTGATCATCACGGTGGTCTCCGTGGCGATCGAGTTCGTGCTCGGCCTCGCGCTCGCACTGGTCATGCACCGCACGATCGTCGGCCGCGGCCTCACCAGGACCGTCGTGCTCATCCCGTACGGCATCGTCACCGTCGTCGCGGCGTTCTCGTGGCAGTTCGCGTGGACACCCGACAAGGGCTACCTCGCCGCGATGCTGTCCGAAGGATCGGCGCCGCTCACGGGCCAGGCGTCGGCCATCGCGATCATCATCCTCGCCGAGGTCTGGAAGACGACGCCGTTCATGGCGCTGCTGCTCATGGCCGGTCTCGCGCTCGTGCCCGACGACCTGCTCAAGGCCGCACAGGTCGACGGTGCCGGCCCCTGGCAGCGCCTCACCCAGATCATCCTGCCGATGATGAAGCCCGCCATCCTCGTCGCGCTGCTGTTCCGCACGCTCGACGCGTTCCGGGTGTTCGACAACATCTACATCCTGACCCAGGGATCCAACGGCACCGGCTCGGTGTCGATGCTGGGCTACGACAACCTGTTCAAGGCGTTCAACCTGGGCATCGGCTCGGCGATCAGCGTCCTGATCTTCATCGCGGTGGCGCTGATAGCCCTGTTGTTCATCAAACTCTTCGGGGCCGCGGCCCCGGGGTCCGAGCCGGCGGGGAAGCGGTGATCTGAATGGCGACGATGACTGCGGCCGCCCCCGCCAACAAGAAGCTCGGCTGGAGCGTCATCAACCTCCTGGTGCTCCTCTACGCGCTGATCCCGGTGCTGTGGATCGTCAGCCTGTCGTTCAAGACGGCCGACACGATCACCGACGGCAACTTCATCCCGCGCAGCTGGACCTGGTCGAACTACGCACAGATCTTCCAGATCGACCTGTTCACCAGCGCCCTGCGCAACTCCATCGGCATCGCCATCATCTCGACGGTCATCGCCGTCGTGATCGGCACCATGGCGGCCTACGCGATCGCCCGGCTCGACTTCCCGGGCAAGAAGGCGCTCGTCGGCGTCTCCCTGCTGATCGCGATGTTCCCGCAGATCTCCCTCGTCAGCCCGCTCTTCGACATCGAGCGCGCCATCGGCCTGTTCGACACCTGGCCGGGGCTGATCCTGCCCTACATCACCTTCGCGCTGCCGCTGGCGATCTACACGCTCTCGGCGTTCTTCCGCGAGATCCCGTGGGAGCTGGAGAAGGCGGCCAAGATGGACGGTGCGACGCCGCTGCAGGCGTTCCGCTCCGTCATCGTGCCGCTGGCCGCGCCGGGCGTGTTCACCACCGCGATCCTGGTGTTCATCTTCTGCTGGAACGACTTCCTGTTCGCGGTCTCGCTGACCTCGACGTCGCGCTCGCAGACGGCCACCGTGGCGATCTCGCAGTTCACGGGCGCCTCGCAGTTCGCCGAGCCCACCGGCTCCATCGCGGCGGCCGCCGTGCTGCTGACCATCCCGATCATCATCTTCGTGCTGTTCTTCCAGCGCCGGATCGTCGCCGGCCTGACCTCCGGCGCAGTGAAGGGGTAGGACACCCATGGCAGAGATCGTTCTGGACCACGTCTACAAGCGGTACCCGGACGGCACCCTCGGTGCCGACGACGTCAACATCGAGATCGCCGACGGCGAGTTCATCATCCTCGTCGGCCCGTCGGGATGCGGGAAGTCGACGACGCTCAACATGATCGCGGGCCTCGAGGACATCTCCGAGGGTGAACTGCGCATCGGTGGCGAGCGGGTCAACGAGAAGGCGCCCAAGGACCGTGACATCGCCATGGTGTTCCAGTCCTACGCGCTCTACCCGCACATGACCGTGCGCGAGAACATGGGCTTCCCGCTCAAGCTCGCCAAGTGGTCGAAGGCCGACATCGACAAGAAGGTCACCGAGGCCGCCGAGATCCTCGACCTCACCCAGCACCTCGACCGCAAGCCCGCCAACATGTCCGGCGGCCAGCGCCAGCGGGTCGCCATGGGCCGGGCCATCGTCCGCAGCCCCAAGGCGTTCCTCATGGACGAACCCCTGTCCAACCTGGACGCCAAACTCCGCGTGCAGATGCGGACGATGGTGTCCAAGCTCCAGCAGCGCCTGGAGACCACCACGGTCTACGTCACCCACGACCAGACCGAGGCCATGACGCTCGGCGACCGTATCGTCGTCATGAAGAGCGGTGTGGTGCAACAGGTCGGCTCGCCGCAGCACCTCTACGACGAGCCCGCCAACCTCTTCGTCGCCGGGTTCATCGGCTCACCCGCCATGAACTTCCTGCCGGCCACGCTGGAGAACGGCGCGCTGCGCACCTCGCTCGGCGACCTCGCCATGGCCGACCGGATCCGGCGGGTACTCGAAGGCGCCGACGCGCCGCGTGAGGTCATCGTCGGTATCCGGCCGGAGCACTTCGAGGACGCCGGTGTGGTCGACGACCAGCTCCGCGCCACCGGCTCGGTGTTCACCGCCGAGGTCGACGTGCTGGAGTCGATGGGCTCGGACAAGTTCGCCTACTTCAAGATCGAGGGCGAGCAGGCCGTCTCCGACGACCTCGCCGAGCTCGCCGCCGACGCCGGCACCGCCGACGTCCCCGACGGCGGCGGACAGCTGGTCACCCGGCTGTCCGCGGCCTCGACGGCGCAGGAGGGGCAACGCTCCGAGGTGTGGGTCGACACCGACAAGATCCAGATCTTCGACCCGCACTCCGGCGCGAACCTGACCAGCAGGGACCCGGCCACGGCCAACGCCTGACGCACGGCCACCGGAAGCGGCGCCCTCCTGTGGGAGGGCGCCACTTCTGCGTGTCGGCGCCGTCCACGCCCCTTGACCAGGGCCGCGGTGGCGGCGCGGTCCGGGCGCGGCACGGGACGAGGACGTGGCTGCGAGCGGAGCTGGGGTCAGGGCGCAGTCGGGGTCGGGGCGCAGTCGGGGTGGGGCACTCCCGGTCCTGCAGGAACGGCACTTTCCCGCAGCCCAGTTGCAGGAACGTGCCGTTCCTGCAACCGAGGCGGCCTCGCCTCGCGCCCCCGGGTCCAGCCGGCCGTGCGACCTCCACCGTGTGCTGAGCGCTGCTGAGACGCGCTGGTGACACGTCGGGGCGCCGTGACGCCGGCGAACGTGTCGTCGGGGCTCGGGAGCTGCGCTCGCGAGACGTTCGCCGGCTGCGGGAGCGCGACCGGAGCCAGTGCGAGTCGACGGGGCGGATGTGGGCCGTTCGGCGGGTTGACGCACCACCATATGCAGTGTGCAATATTTCGCATGCCGGTTCCTGCTCGCGATGGCCTGCTCGCGACGTCGCTGCTGCGCGACCGCGCCTACACCGCGATCCGCGACGCCATCGTCGACGGCACGCTCGCGCCGGGGGAGAGGCTCGTCGACGCCGAGCTGTCGTCGTGGCTCGGCGTCAGCCGCACCCCGATCCGGGAGGCGCTCGGGCGGCTCGAACGTTCAGGGCTGGTGCAGACCCGGCCCGGGCACTCCACCGTCGTCAGCCCCGTCCGTGCCCGCGAGACGGCGGCCGCACAGTCGGTCGTCGCCGCGATGCACGAGCTCGCCACCCGCGAAGCGGTCCCGCTGCTGTCGGCCACCGACCTCGACGCGATGCGCGCCGCCAACGCGCGCTTCGCCGATGCATTGCGCGACAACGATATCGACGCCGCGGTGGCTGCCGACGACGACTTCCACGACGTCACCGTCGCCGCCTCGGGCAACCCGGCGGCGCGTGCCGTGCTCGACCAGTTCGGGCCGGTCCTGCGCCGCGTCGAACGGCTGCGGTTCGGGTCGCTGGCCGGGCGGGCGTCGGTCGCCCAGCACGACCGCATCGTCGAGCTCTGCGCGGCGGGCGACGCCGAGGGTGCCGCCCTGCACACGCGGGAGAACTGGCAGACCCTCGCCCTGCTCGTCGCAACCCTGGAGGACTGATGGCACTGTCGGACTTCCCCCGCCACCCCCTGCTGTTCGGGCCCAGTCCGGTGCACCCGCTGGAGCGCCTCACCGCGCACCTGGGCGGCGCCCGGATCTGGGCCAAGCGCGAGGACTGCAACTCCGGACTCGCCTACGGAGGCAACAAGACCCGCAAGCTGGAATACCTCGTCCCCGAGGCCCTGGCGCAGGGTGCGACGCACCTCGTCTCCATCGGCGGCGTGCAGTCGAACCACACCCGGCAGGTCGCCGCGGTCGCCGCGAAGCTCGGGCTGAAGGCCCGGCTGGTGCAGGAGAGCTGGGTCGACTGGCCCGACGCCGTGAACGACCGCGTCGGCAACATCCTGTTGTCGCGCATCATGGGCGCCGAGGTCGAGCTGGTCGAGGCGGGCTTCGGGATCGGCTTCAAGAACAGCTGGGAGCAGGCCCTCGACGACGTGCGCTCCCACGGTGGGGTGCCCTACGCGATCCCCGCCGGCGCGTCGGACCATCCGCTGGGCGGGCTCGGGTTCGCCGGCTGGGCCGACGAGGTCGCCGCGCAGGAGCAGGAGCTGGGCGTCTTCTTCGACACGATCGTGGTCTGCAGTGTCACGGGCTCGACGCAGGCCGGGATGATCGCCGGGTTCGCGGGGCAGGACCGGCCGCGCCGGGTCCTGGGCATCGACGCCTCGGCGACGCTCGCGGAGACCCACGCCCAGGTCGCGAAGATCGCCCGCAACACGGCCGCGACGATCGGCCTGGGGCGCGATCTGCGCGACGACGAGATCGTCGTGCTCGAGGGCTGGGCGGGCGACGAGTACGGCATCCCGGTGCAGTCGACGCTCGACGCGATCCGGCTCACCGGCTCGCTGGAGGGGGTCATCATCGACCCGGTGTACGAGGGCAAGTCGATGGCCGGGCTGATCGACCTCGTCCGCAGCGGGGAGATCGGCGGGGACTCCACCGTCCTCTACGCCCATCTCGGCGGCCAGCCCGCCCTCAACGCCTACAGCGCGCTCTTCCGCTCCTGACCCGTGGGAGTCCGGCCGCAACCGCACGGCTCCGGACGGGCCGCGGGACAGCAGTGGGGTTGCGCGCGGAGGGTCGGCCGCAACCTCACGGCGCGCAGCGGGCCGGTCGGCAGCAGTGGGGTTGCGCGCGGGGTCAGCGGCGGCGGTCGGCCTGCAGGCGGGCGACGACCTCGTCGTCCCAACGGTGCGTGCGCATCAGGCGGTAGCGGTGGCAGGCGAGCTGGAGGAAGGCCTCGGCGTCGGTGCGGTCGCCGATGAGGTCGGCCTGGCGCAGCATCCGCACCACCGGCATGAACTCCTCGGCCCACCAGCGCCGGGAGACGGTGGTGCGGTCGAGGAAACGGTTCTCGTGCTGCATCAGCCGGAACCCCCAGGCCTCGACGGTCTCCGACAGCTCGGCGTAGCTCCAGGGGTCGCGGACCTCGATGGAGTCCAGCGCGGTTCCGCTGAGCGGGACGCGTTCGAGGAAGACGCGGCGCAGGTCCTTGGTGATGAGGTCGCCGCGGTGGACGAGCCCGTCGGGGGCGATGCGCGTCGTGACCTCGGTGACGCGGGCCTCGATGGACCGCAGCCCGAGGGCGTGGGCGACGGAGACGCGGTGGTGGCCGTCGCGGACGAAGTGCAGGCCGCCGACGCGGTAGACGTCGATGGGCGGGATGGTCTCGCCGCGGCGTTGGGCGCGGGCGAGACGCTCCCAGCGTTCGCGGGTGCGCTGGTTGCGGGGCCGGAAGCGGCGGTCGAAGTCGCGGGTGCGGTCGACGGAGCCGACGATGGAGTCGAGGTCGATGACGCGCAGCCCGAGGCGGCGTTCGCCGGTGCGCCCGAGCGCGGAGACGACCTCGTCGAAGGGCAGGATCTCCGAGACGTCGTCGGGTTCGCGGCGCAGCCAGGTGGCGAGCCGGGAGAGCACTGCGCGGCGGCGGGCGCGCAGGAAGTCGTACTCGGCGTCGACCTGGCCGAACCCTGTCTCCATCCGGTGTTCAGAGCTCCAGGACCCTGCGGCCGACGACGTTGATGACGCGCGTCGTGCCGATCCGGCGGTCGGGCACGGCTTCGCCGTGCGGGTGGATGTGGCCGTGCAGCAGGACGCGCGGGCGCAGGGCGGAGACGACGGCGTGCAGGCAGTCGAAGCCGTGGTGGGGGCCGTCCTCGCGGTCGCCGCAGGCGCGCGGCGGGGCGTGGGTGAGCAGGACGTCGACGTCGCGGCCGTCGCGGCGGTGGAGCCTGCGGGCGGTGCGGACGAGGCGGCGGGCGCGGCGGGTCTGTTCGGCCTGGCTCCACTGGTTGGGGCCGGGCCGGTAGCGGACCGAGCCGCCGAGGCCGGCGACGCGGAGCCCGGCGACGTCGACGACACGGCCGTCGGCGTCGACGAACCCGGCCGGTCCGGGCCAGGGGCTGGGGTGCCCGGCTCGGGTCCACATGCCGCGGTGCTGGCGGTAGCCGGAGAGGTCGGCGTCGTGGTTGCCGGGGACGAGGACGCCGGGGCGGTCGGTGCGGTCGCAGAGTTCGGCGAGGTAGTCGAAGGGGAGGTCGCCCGCGGCGACGACGACGTCCACACCGAGCCGCCGGACCGCGTCGGTGCGCAGACCGGCGACCTCCTCGTCGCTGACCGCGAGTGCTCTGACCATCGCGCGCCAGACTAGAGCGCGGGCGCGGACGGCGCGTCCGGTCGGCGGACTGCCTGTCCGTGCGTCAGGATGCGGGCGTGGCCGGATCCGGGAAGTCGCGGGCGGTGGACCCGTCGTCGGTCGCGAAGGCCTTCGACGCGCACGCCCGCACCTACGACAAGCTCGTCGGCGCCAACCCTGGCTACCACGAGCATCTGCGGTTGTCGGCGAAGCGGATGGGGCTGACGAAGGGCGCCGGTATGCGGCTGCTCGACCTGGGGTGCGGGACGGGGGCGTCGACGGCGGCGCTGCTCGATGCGTTCCCGGGGTCGCAGGTGACGGCGGTGGACGCGTCGGCGGAGATGCTGGCGCAGGCGCGGCGCAAGAACTGGCCGCCGGGGGTGCGGTTCGTGCACTCGCGGATGGAGGACCTCGACCGGGCGGGTGTGCAGGGGCCGTTCGACGGCATCCTCGCCGCGTATCTGGTGCGCAACCTGAAGGATCGCGACGCGGGGCTGGCCCGGATGCTGGAGCTGCTGGCGCCGGGGGCGCCGTTGGCGGTGCACGAGTACTCGGTGCGGGACTCCGCGCGCAGCAGGATGAAGTGGAACCTGGTGTGCGCCATGGTGATCATCCCGATGGGCAAGCTGCGCACGGGGTCGGGGGACATCTACCGCTATCTGCGGCGCAGCGTCGTGGAGTTCGACGGGGTGTCGACGTTCACCGACCGGATGAGCCGGGCGGGGTTCGAGGACATCCGGGTGCAGACGATGGACGGCTGGCAGACCCACGTCGTGCACACGTTCCTGGGGAGGCGGCCGCCGCTCTCGGCGGACGATCCGCTGTTCGATCCGCAGGTCGCCGAGGTGGAGACGCCGCCGGAGGGTGTCTCGGTCGTCTAGGAGGACCGGACCGTGTAGCGGCGCTCGGCGTAGTCCATGTCGTCGCGCCACAGGCGCCGGGCGGTGCGTTCCATCAGGGGTCGGACGAGCCCGGCGACGCGGCGGACGTGCCGGAACCCGGCCCGGTCGGAGGTGGCGATCGTCGCCTCGATCATCGCGGTGCGGGGCAGCCCGTCGGGGCCGGGGCGCAGGGGCGTCGCGTGGGTCTCGACGACGCTGCCGGTGCCTTCGCCGTCGACGATCTCCATGGTGACGGTGCGCGGGTCGGGGCAGGTGAAGGCGGCGTGGACGGGTACGCCGAGCTGCCGCGACACCCGGAAGGTCACCTCGACGAGAAATCGGTCCTGCGCGGGCGGGCAGTCGCGCGGCGGCGCCGACACCACCCGTAGCGACGCGAACGAGTACGGGTGCAGCCACGCCCCGTGCCACGGGTCGAGCCGGTTGGCGACGATGTCCTGGGGCTCGCACCGCCCGACGACGGTCGCGACCGCCGACAACGACCCCTCGACCGGCGGCCGCGGTCCGAGGAACGGGGCGTCCGACGGGGCCGAGCCGGGCAGCCGCACCCAGGCGAGCACACCGTCGTCGTGGGCGGGGTAGGTGACCCAGTTCGGCCGGCCGCCGGGTGGCAGCGCCAGCCCGTGCCAGCGGCAGACGAGGGCGCCGTCGTGGACGGGGGCGTAGCACAGGGCGGCGCCGAGGTGGGGGCACGCGCCCGGTCCGGCGTGCAGGGTTCCGGCGTCGTCGCGCCAGGCGACGACCTCCCGTCCGTCGACGACCCGTCCGAACGCGCGCCCGGGCGTCACCTCGCGGCTGCCGGCGAGCACGAACCAGCCACCGGTCGGACGGTCGAGTGCGCGCTGCAGCGCGGCGTCGATGAGCGCGGGGGAGGCTTCGCGCCAGGCGGGCTCCTGACGTTCCCAGGCTGGGGTGTGCAGCCGCCGCAGCGGCGTGATCGGCCGGTCCTTCACCCCCGCGAGGCTAGCGGCGGTGCCGCCGGCCTGCGCGTCGTCAGAGCCACCCGTTCTTGCGGAAGTTGCGGTAGAGGGTTCCGCAGATGAGCCCGATCGCGATGATCACCATCGGGTAGCCGAAGTTCCAGTGCAGCTCGGGCATGACGTCGAAGTTCATGCCGTAGATGCCCGCGATCATCGTCGGCACCGAGATGAGGCCCGCGTAGGCGGTGATCTTCCGCATGTCGTTGTTCTGTCGCATGCTGATGCGGGCGAGCATGGCGTCGACCAGCGTCGTGAGGATTTCGTTGAAGCCCGCGACGCGCTCCGCGACCGTCGACAGGTGGTCGTCGACGTTGCGGAAGTAGGACCGCACCTCGTGGGGCACCAGCGACGAGTAGCCCTCGGTGAGCTTGCGCATGGGCGCCACCAGCGGGGTCACCGCGCGGCGCAGCTCGAGGACCTCACGCTTCATGACGTAGATCTGTTCGGCGTCCATCGTCGAGCGCGGGGTGAAGACCTCGGCCTCCATCTCGTCGATGTCGTCCTCGATGGCCTCGGTGACCGCGAGATAGGCGTCGACCACGTGGTCGGTGACGGCGTGGAGCACCGACGCCGGGCCGAGGGCGAGCTGCTCGGGGTCGGCCTCCAGCTTGTGCCGCACGTCGCGCAGCCCGGAGTGGCGGCCGTGGCGGACGGTGATGACGAAGTCGCGGCCCACGAACACCATGACCTCACCGGTCTCGACGAGCTCGTTGGCGGTGGTCGGCTCGGCGTGGCCGACGTAGCAGACCGTCTTGAGCACCATGAACAGCGTGTCGTCGTAGCGTTCGAGCTTGGGCCGCTGGTGGGCGTTGACCGCGTCCTCGACGGCGAGCTCGTGCAGTCCGAAGGTCTCGGCGATGCCGTTGATCTGCTCGTCGGACGGTTCGTGCAGGCCGATCCAGACGAACCCCTCGCCGCGGCGGCGGACCTCCTCGATGGCGGCGTCGTGCGCCCAGCGCCCCTCGACGCGCGCGCCGTCGATGTACACCGCGCAGTCGACGACGTAGGCCGACATGGGGACCCGCAGCTTCGGCGGCAGCGTCGCGGGCGGCCCGCCGCCCAGGCGGTTGCGGGTGCTCGCACGGATCACGGGGCGGATGGACGACAGCGGTGGCACGGGAACCTCCAGGCCTGGCAAGGCACAGGGCGGCGGCGCCGTCGACCTCGACGAGCGGGCCCTGCACGGGACACGACGTGACCGGCGTCCCTGCCGGGCGGCCCGACCGGTCAGCCGGTCTGGTGGCGCCTCCGCACGGGGACGCGGCATCTACTGCAACCGGGTGCCGTCGGCACCGCGCCCACCTCCTTCCCGCTGCTCCGCATGTGTGACGAAGGCGGCCGGCCGAGGGGCCGGACCAGCGCTGTTCCGCGAGTTAGATTACCCGTCCACCTTGTTACTCGGCACTGGAGGCGGGGACGTTGCAGTTCGGTCGGTACTTCGAGGAATTCGAGGTCGGGGCGGTCTACAAGCACTGGCCCGGCAAAACGGTCACCGAGTACGACGACCACCTTTTCTGCCTCATCACGATGAACCACCACCCGCTCCACATGGACGTGCACTACGCCGAGGAGACGACGGACTTCGGCAAGAACGTCGTCGTCGGCAACTACGTGTACTCGCTGCTGCTGGGGATGTCGGTGGCCGACGTCTCGGGCAAGGCGATCGCCAACCTCGAGGTGGAGTCGCTCAAGCACACGAAGCCGACGTTCCACGGCGACACGATCTACGGCGAGACCCGTGTCCTCGACAAGACCGAGTCGAAGTCGAAGGACGACCGGGGTGTCGTGTACGTCGAGACGATCGGCTACAAGCAGGACGGCACCGTCGTGTGCACGTTCCGGCGCAAGGTGATGGTCCCGAAGCGCAAGTACGGCGAGACCCGCGGCGGCGAGCAGCCCGGCCGCCCGACGCCTCAGGTCTGACGGGGCAGGACTCCCCAGGCGCCCAGGGTCTCGACGAGCTCGTCGACCAGGGGGAGCGCCGCGAACTCGGCGGCGGAGACCCAGCGGACGTCGGCCGCGTCGTCGCCGGCGCGCAGCGTCCCGCCGACGGCGCGGGCGGAGTAGTCCGCGATGGCGTAGTTCCCCCGGACGACGCGACCCACGAGCGGGCCGGGCTCGACCACTAGCCCGGTCTCCTCGGCCAGCTCCCTGACCAGGGCTTGTGCGTCGGTCTCGCCGGGTTCGACGCGGCCGCCGGGCACCGACCACAGCCCGGCGCCGGGCTCGTTGGCCCGTTTGACGAGGAGCAATCGGCCATCGGTGTCATGGACGATTGCACCCACACAGGGCACGTGTCGGCTACGGTCGGTCATCGATTGGAACGGTACGCTGCCCTTTGTGGCCGGTACCTCGCAGCCCGCGGCACCGGTACAAATGATCAGGTCAGCGCAACTCGTGCCGGAACGGTGGTACTGGTGAACGTCAAGAAGATCGTCGGCATCCTCGCCATCGCTCTTGTGATCTTCTTCATCGTCACGTCGCCGTCCGGGGCGGCGAACCTGCTGGGGAACATCGGCACCATCCTGAGCAACGCGGCGACGTCCATCATCTCGTTCTTCCAGCAGCTCTTCTGATCCCGTGCTCGCGCCACGGGAGATCGACGAGTACCTGCTCCCCACGGAGCGGCGGGTCATCCGTGTGCGCCAGCACTGGGCGGTGATGACGAAGCACATCCTGCAGACGGGCCTGTTCCTGGCTCTGATGATCGTCATCCAGGTGAACGTGCCCACGAACATCATCGTCGACAACCTGACGTTCTACCTGGCGCTCGTCGCCCTGCTCAGGTTCACCGTCAACACGATGCTGTGGTGGATCGAGCGGATCGTGATCACCGACAAGCGCGTGATGCTGGCGCAGGGGATCATCGTCCACAACGTCGGCATGATGCCGCTGGGCAAGGTCACCGACCTGACGTTCCGGCGCACGCTCGCGGGCCGCACCCTCGGCTACGGGACGATGGTCGTGGAGTCGGCCGGTCAGATCCAGGCGCTCAACAAGATCGACTACATGCCTCGCCCCGAGGAGATCTACGAGGCCCTCTCCGAGCTCGTGTTCGGGGAGAAGGGCAAGACCCGCGCCACGGGCATGCTCTCCAAGCCGCGCTGGCGTCGCTGACCTGCCGGCCCGGGCGGTCTGCGGAACACCTCGCGCCCACCCCGGGTTAACGTCGGGCGTGCCCCGCATCGACCTGCACGCCCACACGAACACCTCCGACGGAACCGACACGCCCGAGGAGCTGGTCGCCACGGCCGCGGCCGCCGGCGTCGACGTCCTGGCCATCACCGACCACGACACGACGGGCGGCTGGGACCGCGCCGCCGCCGCGCTGCCCGCGGGGATGCGGCTGGTCCGCGGCGCGGAGTTCTCCTGCGTGTCCGACGACGGTCGCGGCGGCCGGGTGTCGGTGCACCTGCTGGGCTATCTGTTCGACCCCGCCCATCCCGCGATCACCGCGGAGCAGGAGCGGCTGCGCGGCGAACGCGTCGAACGGCTGCGCGCCATGACGGCGAAGATGGCCGACGCGGGCTACCCCGTCGACACCGCGAAGGTGTTCTCGTTCCTGCCCGCGGGTGCGACCGCGGGCCGGCCGCACCTGGCGCGGGCGCTCGTCGCGGCGGGGGTCGTCGCGTCGGTCGACCAGGCGTTCGCCGAGCTGCTCTACACCGGCAGCCCGTTCTACGTGCCCAAGGCCGACACCCCGGTGACGCGGGCCGTCGAGATGATCCGCGACGCGGGCGGGGTCAGCGTGTTCGCGCACCCGCTGGCGCGCAAGCGCGGCCGGGTCGTCGAGCCGTCCGTGATCGCCGACCTGGCGGCCGCCGGGCTCGCCGGCGTCGAGGTCGACCATCGCGACCACGCCCCCGACGACCGCGACCTGCTGCGCGGGCTCGCCGCCGAGACCGGGCTGCTCATGACGGGGTCCAGCGACTACCACGGCACCAACAAGACGATCCCGATCGCCGCCGAGACCACCGACCCCGAGCAGTTCGAGGCACTGGTGGCGAAGGCGGACGGTGTCGAGGTGCTCACGGGCTGAGCAGGCTCCCGCGCTACCGTGACCGGCATGGGTGCGGACACGGGGCAGCTCGGGTTCGACCTCGGCGTCGACGTCAGGCCCATACCCCGCGCCACCCCCGCCCGGCTCGCGAGCTGGGAGGGGTGCCCGCGCCGGTTCCGGATGGCCTACCTCGACCGGCCGGCACCCGCCCGCGGCGGTGCATGGGCCCACCACACGCTCGGCGCCGTCGTCCACCTCGCCCTGCGGGCACTGTTCGACCTGCCCGCGAGCGCCCGCACCCCCGAGGCCGCCGAGGCGCTGCTCGACCGCAACTGGTCGGCCGAGGGCTACCGCGACCGGGCGCAGTCCGACCGCTACCGCGCGGCGGCCCGCGGCTGGCTCGCCGCCTACGCCGCCGACCACGAGCTCGACGACCCCACGGCGGCCCCCGCGGGCGTCGAACGCTGGGTGTCGGAGACCGTCGGCGCGGGGGAGCGCAGGCTCGTCGCCGAGGGCCGGGTCGACCGCATCGACACCCGCGGTCCCGAGGCGGTCGTCGTCGACTACAAGACCGGCCGCCACGTCCCCACCGACGACGACGCCCGCGACTCCCGCGCACTCGCCCTCTACGCCGCCGCCACCGCAGCGGCCCTGTACCGACCCTGCCGGCGCGTCGAGCTCCACCACGTGCCGACGGGCCACGTCGCGGTGTACGAGCACGACGCCGCCACCCTCGGGGCCCATCTCGACCGCGCCCACGAGCTGGCCACCGCGGCCGACACCGCCGCCGAGGCGCTCGCAGACGGGGGCGACCCGCAGGCGCTGTTCCCGCCGCGCCCCTCGCCCGGCTGCGCCACCTGCGACGTGCGCCGGCACTGCCCCGAGGGCCGGGCCGCCGCCCCCTCGCCGCCGCCGTGGGCGTACCTGCGTGACCTGCCGGCGGCCGACGAAGGCACCCCGTGACGCGCCCGGCCACGTCGGGACGGCTGCTGCGGGGCCTGTCGGGTACCGCGGCGGGCGGGCTCGTCGCCCTGTTCGTGGTGCTGCTGGTCGGCTGGATGCTCACCACCCGCACCGGGTCCGCCGGGCCGGGGACGGGAATGCTCGTCGGTCACGGCCTCGCCGCGGCGGCCGCCGTCGTCGCCCAGGTGGCGGCCGACCGCCGTCGCGACGGCGTCGCGACGCTGTGCTCGCTCGGCATCCTGGCGCTCGCGGTCGTCGTGCTGTGCGGCTACTGGCTGTTCTGACCGGCCCGCCGCGGTGTCCCGCCGCCCGGCGGTGGCGGCTGTCCCGTCCGGCCGGGGTCAGGCCGGTCGCAGCGCCACGAGATCGGGGCCGCGCTGCTCCAGCAGGACCGACCCCGCGACGGCCGGCTGCACCGGTCCGGTCCAGCCGCCGCGGTCGACCGCGATCGTGCGGGTCACCGTGCCCGTGAACGGGTCGACCACGGCCAGCCCGTCCGGAACCGGCACGAGGACCGCGTCGCCGTAGCGCACGCCCGGACCCCGGGTGTCCGGCAACGTCCACACCGGCTGCAGGTCGGCCCGGTCGAGCGCGACGGTCGCCGAACCCGTCCACCAGTAGATGCGCCGGTCGTCCGACGTCGTCGCCGCCACCCCACCGGGGGGCTCGGTGGTGAGATCCGCGTCGGGCACCGTGAGCGGCGTCGTCGACATGACACCGCCCTGCCCGTCGACGGTCTCCAGCCGGGCCGGGCCGGGTCGCGCGACGGCCACCCGGTCGCCCGCGGCCGCGACCACCTGGCCGTGCGCACCGGGCTGCAACGCCGAGAACAGCACCTCGGGTGCCGTCGCGTCGGAACCCCCGTCGGGGGCGATGACCGTCAACCGGTCCTGGTCCTCGCCGGGGCAGCGCTCCAGCACCGCGAGCCGGCCCTGCGTGATCGCGAACGAGTCGAGCGTGCAGTCGGGATAGGGCTGCCGGCCCGGCTGGTCGGGGGTGTCGACGGTGCCGAACTCCGTCGTCTTCACCAGGTCCGAGCGCACGACCTGCAGGTAGCGCGGTCCGGTGAGCGCGACGAGGGTGCCGGAGTCGAGCAGCCGCGTACCGGGCAGCGCGTTCGGGTTGCTGTACACACGGCGGGCGCCGGTCGAGGGCACCAGCACGGTCAGCTCACTGCACGCGTCGCCCGCCGCGTTGCGGTAGAGCGCCATGACCTGGCCGAACCCGATCGCGGCCGTGCAGACGGCGTCGTCACGGGTGTAGCTCCAGTGCGTCGCGCCGGTGGCCGCGTCGCGCCCCGCGACCTCGCCGTCGGCCGCCGTCACGACGGCCGGGCCGGCGACGAGCGGCACCGGTGTGCCCGGGCTCGCCGCCCGCCACGCCTCGGCGAACCCCGCGGGCGGGGACGCCTGCGACAGCGGTGGGGGCGGGAAGGACCCGGCCGCAGCGGTGACCGAACGGGTCGTCGCGGCCGCGCTCGTCCGCCAGACCAGCACACCGCCCGCGACGAGGGCGACCGCCAGGGCGACGGCCACCACCACGTCGGCGCGGCGCCACCGCTCCGGGCGGACGGAGCTCCGAGCGCGCAGCACCTCCCGAGACTACGACCGTCAGCTGGCGGCGGCGTCCGGGGCCGACTCGCCGTCGGCGCCACCGGAACCGCCTCGGCGGGCACCGCCCCGGCGACGGCGACGGCGCGGCTTCGCACCCTCGCCCGCCTCGCCGGCCTCCGCGGACACCGGGTCCGGGCCGGTCGTCGGTGCTGCCCTGACCGGGCCCTCGGCGGCGGGGGCCGCCTCACCCTCGACCGTCACGCCGCCGCGGGTGCGGCTGCGCGAACGTCGCTGGCGGCGCTCGGCGGGACCGTCGTTGCGGTCGCGGTCACGACCGCTGCGGCGACGCCCGGAACCCTGGTGGTCGCCCTCGTTGTCGACGTACTCCGCGTCGAGACCGGCCCGGGTCCGCTTGGCCAGCGGCAGCCGCCCGGTGGAGTCGGTGGGGATCTCGAGGTCGGTGTAGAGGTGGTCGGACGTCGAGTAGGTCTCGACCGGCTCGTCGATGCCCAGGCCGAGGTCGTCGCTGACCATCTTCCAGCGCGGCATCTCGTCCCAGTCGACGAGCGTGACCGCCACGCCCTCCTTGCCGGCGCGGCCGGTGCGGCCGATCCGGTGGACGTAGGTCTTCGAGTCCTCGGGGCACTGGTAGTTGACGACGTGCGTCACGTCGGTGACGTCGATGCCGCGGGCGGCGACGTCGGTGGCGACGAGGACGTCGACCTTGCCGGAGCGGAACGCGCGCAGCGCCTGCTCGCGGGCGCCCTGGCCGAGGTCGCCGTGGACGGCCGCGGCGGCGAACCCGCGCTCGGCGAGGTCGTCGGCGACGCGCTGCACGGTGCGCTTCGTGCGGGCGAAGATCATCGTCAGGCCGCGGTCCTTGGACTGCAGGACGCGGGTGAGCAGCTCGACCTTGTCCATCGCGTGCGCGCGGTAGACGAGCTGCTTCGTGCGCTCGTGGATGGAGCCCTGGTCGGACTCCTCGGCGCGGATGTGGGTCGGGCGGTTCAGGAAGGCCCGCGAGAGCGCGATGATCGGGCCCGGCATCGTGGCCGAGAACAGCATCGTCTGCCGCTCCTCGGGGAGCATCCGCAGGATGCGCTCGACGTCGGGCAGGAAGCCCAGGTCGAGCATCTCGTCGGCCTCGTCGAGGACCAGCATGCCGACGCGGCCCAGCACCAGGTGGCGCTGCTCGGCCAGGTCGAGCAGCCGGCCCGGGGTGCCGACGACCACGTCCACACCCTTGCGCAGGGCGTTGAGCTGGGGCTCGTAGGCGCGGCCGCCGTAGATCGCGGTGACGCGGACGCCCAGGTGCTTGCCGGCGTCGGAGATGTCCTTGGCGACCTGGACGCACAGCTCACGCGTGGGAACCACGACGAGGGCCTGCGGGACGTCCTTGGCGCGGTCGGCGGTCTCGCCCTCCGCGGTGGCGGCCGGGCGCTCCGACGGCGGGACGATGCGCTGCAGCATCGGGACGCCGAAGCCGAGGGTCTTGCCGGTACCGGTGCGGGCCTGACCGATCAGGTCCTCGCCCGCGAGTGCCAGCGGGAGCGTGAGCTCCTGGATGGCGAAGGTGCGCTCGATGCCGGCCTCGGCCAGCGCCTGCACGATCTCCGGGCGGACGCCGAGCTCGGCGAAGGTGGGTGAGTCGGACCGGACCGGGGCACCCGCCTGCAGCGGGTGTGCCTCTTCGGTCAGCTGCTCGACGTCGGCCTCGGCCGGGGCAGCGGTCTCGGGGTTGTCGGTTGAGTTGTCGTTCGGAACGGACAGTGGGATCGCCTCTCTCCGCGCACAGGAGCCGTTCTCGGTTCGTCGACCACCGGCGTCGGGGACGCTCGGGCGGGAGAACCGGACGAGGCGCTGCACGCACCATGTCATTTCGACGGGTCGGCTCCGTGAGGGTCGGCTCCGCCGTTCGGGCGCGCACCCGGGAAAAGGTCTGAAAACGTCGTGCAGGGCGCTGCGCTGAGCACATCATACCTGCCCGCACCCCGTCACCACGAGCGCGGACACGCCGACGGCGACGTGAGTCTCACCGCTGCCCGCTCGCCCGCACCGGTCACGGGCCGCGGACACTAGGGTTGGTGACCATGGTGGGTGAGACGGCGGACGCGCCGGGCGACGCCGGGGCGCGACCTCCCCAGGCCACGATCGACCTGCTCGGGGTCCTGGCCTACGGGGAGCTGTCGGCGTTCGACCGGCTCGCCGAGGACGCCCGTTCGGCGCCGACCCTCGGGGGCCGCGCCGCGCTGTCGGCCATGGCCGCGGCCGAGATGGGCCACTACAAGCTGCTCGAGGAGTACCTCGTCGGCCACGGCGTGCCCGTCGAGGACGCGATGGCGCCGTTCGTCGTCCCGTTCGACTCCTACAACGCGACGACCGCGCCCCGCACCTGGCTGGAGTCGCTGGTCAAGGCCTACGTCGGTGACGGGCTGGCCGCCGACTTCTACCGGGAGGTCGCCGGCTGGGTCGACCCGCGCACGAGCGAGCTCGTCCAGCGTGTGCTGGCCGACACCGGCCACAGTGCGTTCGCCGAACGCGAGGTCAAGGCCGCCTGTGCGCAGAACCGGCAGGTCCGCGACCGGCTGGCGCTCTGGGGGCGGCGGCTGCTCGGCGAGGCGGTCACCCAGGCCCAGCACATCGTCGCCGAGCGCGACGAGCTGGCCGACTTCATCGTCCGCGGCTCCGGCGACCTCGCGGGCATCGCGGCGCTCATCAAGCGCGTCCAGTCCAACCACGGCAAGCGGATGGCGAACCTCGGGCTGTCCTGACCCGGGAGATCACCCGTGTTCGCCGTGGGCGGACGTGCCGCCGCCTCCTGCCCGGCGGCGCTCGACTAGCCTGGGCCGCGCCGGACGTCCGGAGTTCCGATCCGTGGGTGCGGCAGCCATTCGACTACTCGTGACCAGGAGGTCTCCGGTGGAGGTCAAGATCGGCATCGCGGAGAGCCCGCGGGAGCTCGTGGTGTCCAGCGACCAGACCCCGGAGGAGGTCGAGTCGCTGGTCCGTGACGCCCTGAAGTCCGACGACGGGCTCGTCAGCCTCGTCGACGACAAGGGCAGCCGCTTCGTGGTGCCCGCCGCACGCATCTCCTACATCGAGATCGCGCCGGCCGACGTCCGCAAGGTCGGGTTCGGCGTCGGCGGCTGACACGTCGCAACGCTCGCCACGGGCCCGGCAGGTCACCCTGCCGGGCCCGTGGTGTGTCCGGACGCCCCGGAGCGGCGGGGCGGTCCGGGTGGTCAGGCGTCGTCGGGGTCGAGAGCGACGACGGGCAGCCCGAACGGTGGCGTGCCGATGCCGCTGACGCGGTAGCGGCCCCACGCGTCGACGTCACCGACGCGCGCCTGTGACCGTCCCTGCGGCGTGGTGAGGACGGCGTCGGCGGCGCGGTGGCCCAGCGCCTCGGCCAGGTCGTCGCCGGTGAGCCGGCCGAACCAGTGCATGCGGCCGTCGAGGGGTTCGTGGCGGGAGTCGAGCAGTGCCTGGACCGGCAGCTCACGGTCGCCCACCGTCAGGGTGGCGGGGCCGCGGTAGCCGTCGTCGTCGTGCCGGTGGTGGCCGTTTCTGTGGTCGTGAGTGCTCATCGTCGGGCCTCTCCGGCAGCGGGCGGGTCGGGGACGGCGCGCAGTGTCGTGGCGCCGGGGCGCGGGCCCCGGCCGGCGTCGTCACCCGTGTCCGTACCAAGGGAGTCGTTTTCCGGGGAAACTTTGTTTCCTCGGGGGTTCGTCGAGCGCGCCGGGCCCTCCAGGGTCGCCGACACGCCACCCCAGATCAGCCCGGTCAGGTAGTCGGTGACCGTCGCGCGGCTCATCGTGCGGCGCTCCAGCCACCAGTCGCCCGCGCTCTGCACCATGCCGACGAGCCCGTGCGCCCACACCTCGGCACCGCCGGAGTCGCGGCCCGCGGCGCGCAGCCGTTCGCCGATCAGCACCGCGAGCAGCCGGGCGATCTGGTCGCGGGCGTCGTCGACGATCCCGGCGCCGGCGTCGCGCTCGGCGCTGCCGCCCGTGGGGTTGTGCACGACGAACCGCCACAGCTGGGGCTCGTCCTCGATGCCGGCCAGGAAGGCGTCGACGACGGCGGTGACCTGGGCGCGGGGCTGCAGGTCGGCGGCCAGGGCCGGGACCATGCGTTCCATCAGCATCTCGACGGCGTGCTGCCCGACCGCACGCTGCAAGTCGGCGCGGTCGTCGAAGTAGCGGTAGAGCACGGGCTTGGTGATGCCCGCCCGCGCGGCGATCTCCGCGACCGAGACTCCGGCGCCGTGGGTGCGGACGGCCTCGACGGCCGCGGCGACCATCTCGGCGCGCCGCCGGGCCCGTCGCTGCTCCTTGGACGGGGGTTCCGGCTTGACAGGGGACTCGGGCTCAGGCACGTTACCAGTGGTAACAGTTACCAGTGGTAACAGCAAGCGAGAGGAGCGGCATGTCACGCACGATCCCCGCCGGCAGCCGGGTCCTGGTCACCGGCGCCGCAGGCGGCTTCGGCGCGCCCACCGCCGCCCGGCTGCGCGACGCGGGCGCCCACGTCATCGGCCTCGACCGCGAGCCCGGCGACGGCGTACTGGCCTGCGACATCACCGACGACGCCGCGGTCGACCGGGCCGTCGCCGCCGCCGTCGACCGCCTCGGCGGCCTCGACGCCGTCGTCCACTACGCGGGCATCGGCATCCCCAACGACGCCGGCGGCCCCCTGCGCCCCGACGCCATGCGCGTCATCGACGTCAACCTGCTCGGCGCCTGGCGCGTCACCGCCGCCGCCCTGCCCGCCCTCCAGGCCGCCCGTGGCCGGCGCGGCGGCGCGAAGGCACGCGTCGTGTTCGTCGCCAGCGAGCTGGCCTACCTCACGCTGCCTTTCGTCTCGGCCTACAGCGTCGCCAAGCGCGGTATGACCGCCTACGCCGACGCCCTGCGCCTCGAGTACGGCACCGAGCTGCACGTCACCACCGTCTACCCCGGATACGTGCGCACCCCCATCCACGACGCCGGCCGGGAGGTCGGGCTCGCCCTGGAGGGCCAGGTCCGCCGCGAGGAGGTCGACGACATCGTCGGCACCGTCCTGCGCGTCCTCGGCGCGACGCGCCCGCCCCGCGACACCGCCGGCACCCTCGCCGGTCAGGTCGAGCTCTGGGCCGGCCGGCACGTCCCGGGCCTCGTCGCGTCCGGCGTCGTCCGCAAGCTGCGCGCGCAGGCCGCCTCCGGCCACTACGACGCGTCACCACTGGCCGCGGGCCTCGTCCGCAGGCTCACCGGCCGCGACATCCTGTCCACCGCGCCCACCCGCTCGCAGGAAGGGAGCGTCCGATGACCACCGCCGCACGTGTGAACGACCGCGAGACCACCGCCGACCGGCTGCTGCGCTCGTCGCTCGACCACTCCTACGAACCCTCGATCGACATCGACTGGGACGCCCCGCTCGTCGACGGCGCCTGGGGCCTGCCCGAACACCGCGTCTCCCTCCACGGCACCGAGCTCTGGGACACGCTGACCGGCGAACAGCGCCGCACCCTGTCGATCCACGAGGTCGCCAGCGTCGCCCGCATCGGCCTCTGGTTCGAGATCATCCTGATGCAGATGCTGCTGCGCTACGCCTACGACCGCGACCCCCGCCGCAGCCACATCCAGTACGCGCTCACCGAGATCGCCGACGAATGCCGGCACTCGATCATGTTCGCGCGCATGACCGAGCGCTACGGCGTGCCCGACTACGCCCCCACCGGACTCACCCACGAGCTCGGCCGGCTGTTCAAGACGATCGGCTACGGGCCCGCCATGTTCGCCGGCACCCTGTTCGTCGAGGAGATCCTCGACCAGCTCCAGCGCGAGGCCATGAAGGACGAGACCGTCCAGCCGCTCACGCGCGCGGTCAACACGATCCACGTGACGGAGGAGGCGCGCCACGTCCGGTACGCCCGCGAGGAGCTCATCCGGATCATGCCGCGCACCGGCGCCGTGCAGAAACAGATCGCCCGCTACCTGTCCGCGCGGATCGCGTTCGTGGTGGCGCGCAACCTGATCCACCCCGACGTCTACGCCGCCGTCGGTATCGACCCGAAGGTCGGCAAGGCCGCCGCGCTGGCCAACCCGCACCACCGTGAGACGCTGCGCTGGTCCGCCCGCAAGCTCGTGCCGTTCCTGCGCGAGCAGGGGCTCATCGGCGGCCCGTCGGAGGTCCTGTGGCGCAAGGCGCACCTCGTATGAGCACGCTCTACCACGAAGAGTCCGGGCCCGCCGACGCCGAGGTCACCGTCGTCATGGCCCACGGCTGGACGCTCGACTCCCGGACCTGGTCGCCGGTGGCCGACCGGCTGGGCCGCGACGTCCGGGTGCTGCGCTACGACCACCGCGGCCACGGCCGGTCCGCCGCGGCCGACCCCTCGACGATGACCATCGACCAGCTCGCCGACGACATGGCCGCCGTCATCGCCGACCACGCACCCGACGGCCCCCTCGTGCTCGCCGGTCACTCCATGGGCGGCATGACGATCATGGCGCTGGCCGAGCGCCACCCCGAGCTCGTCGCCACCCGGGTCGCCGGGGTCGCACTCGTGGCGACGGCCAGCGGTGGCCTGGCCGAGAAGGCATTCGGGCTCGGGCCCGCCGCGCTGGCGCGGGTCGGCGCCGCGGAACAACGGCTCTACCGGTCGCGACGCTGGTCCGGGCGCGAGCACCTCAGCGGCGTCCCGGCCCTGCTCTCGCCCGGGCTCCGCTGGCTGCTGCTGGGGGAGCACCCCTCGCGGGAGGCCGTACGGCTCACGACGCGCACGATCGCCGACTGCCGGCCGTCGACGGTCTCCGGCTTCCGCCCGACCCTCGACGCCCACGAACGCGACGCCGCCCTCGCCGCGTTCGCGGAGATCCCGACGGTGGTGCTGGCGGGCTCACGGGACCGGCTGACTCCGCTGCGCCTGGCGCGCCGGATCCAGGAGGGGCTCCCGTCCGCGGAGCTGACGATCTTCCCCGGTGCCGGCCACATGCTGCCCGTGGAGCGGGCCGCGGGGACGGCCGAGCGCATCACGGCCCTGGTCGCCGCCGCGACCCGCCGCGCCCACGCCGCCTGACCGGCCGCCGCCGCTCGGACCCGCCCCACCCGGTGGGCCCCGGTGTGGCCGGGCCACATCCGGCCCGCAACCTCACGGTCCTCGACCGGCTGCGCGGCAGCAGTGAGGTTGCGCGCGGACTGCCGGATGCAACCTCACCGTCGGCGGGCGGCTGGGCGGCAGCGGTGAGGTTGCGCGCGGTCAGTCGTGGATCAGGGGGAAGCCGGCGAGGCCCTTCCAGGCCAGCGCCGACATGAGGTCGATGGCTTCCTCGCGGGGTACCGACTGCTGGGAGTCGAGCCAGTACTGCGCGGTCACCTGGCTCAGCCCCACGAGGCCGACGGCCAGGAGCCGGGCGCGGTCCTCGTCGAGGCCCGCGTCCTCGGTGACCACGGCGGCGACGGCGTCGATGCAGCGGGTCAGGGCCCCGTCGACGACCGCGGCGGCCTCCGGCTCGCGGCGCAGGTCGGACTCGAACACCAGCCGGTAGCCCCGGCCCTCGCCGGCGACGAAGTCGAAGTAGGCCTTGACGGCGGCGTGCACGCGTTCGCGGTTGTCGGGGGTGGCGGCGATGGCGCCGCGGACGGACTCGACCAGCTCGTCGGCGTAGGTGGTGAGCAGCGCCCGGTACAGCTCGAGCTTGCCGGGGAAGTGCTGGTAGAGCACGGGCTTGCTGACGCCCGCGCGCTCGGCGATGTCGTCCATCGCGGCGGCGTGGTAGCCCTGGGCGGCGAAGACGTCGCGGGCGGCGAGCAGCAGCTGCGCCCGCCGGGCACTGCGGGACAACCGCGCGCCGCGATGGACCGGTGTCTCCGTCATGCGGCGTCCGTCCTCCGTCGTCGTGAGCCCGGAGCTTACCCGCCGGTAGCCACGATCGAGCGACGTGGGTTGATCACCTGGGCCGGTCGGCGGTGCTGCGGAACGTGCGCAGCCGCAGGCTGTTGGTCACGACGAACACGGAGCTGAACGCCATGGCGGCGCCGGCGATCATGGGGTTGAGCAGGCCCGCGGCGGCGACGGGGACGGCGGCGACGTTGTAGGCGAACGCCCAGAAGAGGTTGCCGCGGATCGTCGAGAGGGTGCGCCGGGCGAGGCGGACGGCGTCGACGGCGGCGAGGAGGTCGCCGCGGACGAGGGTGAGGTCGCTCGCCTCGATGGCGACGTCGGTGCCGGTGCCCATGGCGAGGCCGAGATCGGCAGTGGCGAGGGCGGCGGCGTCGTTGACCCCGTCGCCGATCATGGCGACGACCTTGCCCTCGGCCTGGAGCCGGGTGACGACGGCGACCTTGTCCTCGGGCATGACGTCGGAGATGACGTCGCCCGCGTCGATGCCGACGCGTTCGGCGACGGTGCGGGCGGCGGCGCCGTTGTCGCCGGTGAGCAGCATGGGGCGCAGGCCGAGGGCGCGCAGCCGGCGGATGGCTTCGGCGCTGGTGGGTTTGATGCCGTCGGCGACCGCGAGGACGGCCCGTGCGCGTCCGTCCCAGGCGACGACGACGGCGGTGTGGCCGGCGCGTTCGGCCTTCTCGCGGGCCCGGGCGAGCTCGTCGGGGAGCTCGACGTCGTGGTTCGCGAGCAGGGCGGGCCGGCCGACGAGGACGGCGTGGGCGACGACGCGGTTGTCGACGAGCTCGGACACGACGCCGCGGACACCGAGCCCGTGCACGGCCTCGAACTCGGAGACGCCGGGGAGTCCCGCGCCGTCGGCGGCGCGGGCGGCGTCGGCGACGGCGCGCGCGATGGGGTGCTCGGAGCCGTCCTCGACGGCGCCGGCCATGCGCAGGGTCTCGTCGCGGTCCTCGCCGTCGGCGGTGTGGACGTCGACCAGCTCCATGCGGCCGGTGGTGACGGTGCCGGTCTTGTCGAGCACGACGGTGTCGACACGGCGGGTGGACTCCAGCACCTCGGGGCCCTTGATGAGGACGCCGAGCTGGGCGCCGTGGCCGGTGCCGACGAGCAGCGCGGTCGGCGTGGCGAGCCCGAGGGCGCAGGGGCACGCGATGATCAGGACGGCGACGGCGGCGGTGAACGCCGCGGCGACGCCTTCGCCGGTGCCGATCCAGAACCCGAGGGTGGCGACGGCCAGCGCGATCACGACGGGCACGAAGACCGCGGAGACGCGGTCGGCGAGGCGCTGGACGGCCGCCTTGCCGGTCTGGGCGTCCTCGACGAGCCTGGCCATCTGGGCGAGCCGGGTGTCGGCGCCGACGCGGGTGACGCGCACGACCAGCCGTCCCGAGGTGTTGAGGCAGCCACCGACGACGGCAGCGCCGGGTTGGACGTCGACGGGGACCGGTTCGCCGGTGAGCATCGACGCGTCGACGGCGGACGTGCCCTCCTCGACGGTGCCGTCGGTGGCGATCTTCTCGCCGGGGCGCACGACGAACCGGTCGCCGACGGCGAGCGCGGCGACGGGGACACGTTCCTCACGGCCCTCGCGCAGCACGGCGACGTCCTTGGCGCCCATGTCGAGCAGGGCGCGCAGGGCGGCGCCCGCGGCGCGCTTGGACCGGGCCTCGGCGTAGCGCCCGGCGAGGACGAAGGCGGTGACGCCGGCGGCGACCTCGAGGTAGATCTGGCCGGCGCCGCTGCCGCGGGAGACGGCGAGGGTGAAGGGGTGGACCATGCCGGGGATGCCGGCGGTGCCCCAGACGAGTGCGTACACCGACCAGGCGAGGGCGGCGAGGGTGCCGACGGACACGAGGGTGTCCATGGTGGCGGCGCCGTGGCGCAGGTTGACCCAGGCGGCGCGGTGGAAGGGCCAGGCACCCCAGACGACGACGGGGGCGGCGAGCACGAGCGCGAGCCACTGCCAGTAGGTGAACTGGAACGCGGGGACCATCGAGACGACGACGACCGGTACGGCGAGCACGGTGCTCACGAGCAGCCGGTGGCGCAGCGATGCGGTCGGGTCGCTGTCCTGGCCGGCCTGGACCGGGGCGTCGTCGGCGGCGGGTGGCGGGGGCAGCGTCGCGGTGTAGCCGGCGGCCTCGACCGTGGCGACGAGGGCCTCGGGCTCGACCCCCTCGGGGTATTCGACGTGCGCCTTCTCGGTCGCGTAGTTGACGGTGGCGACGACGCCGTCCATCTTGTTGAGCTTGCGCTCGACGCGGTTGGCGCACGACGCGCACGTCATACCGCCGATGGCCAGCTCGATGCGCAGCGCCTCGGGGGCGACGGTGACGCCTGGTGACGCGGCCGCGGTGCCCGGCGACTCGGGGGTCAGGGTGCTCATCAGCGGCTCCCTTCCGGCGTGGAGACGGAGAACTCGGCGGTGTGGGTGACGCCGCCGTGGACGAACTCGACGAACAGGCGGTACGACCCGGCGGACGGGACGTCGACGGTGAAGGCGGTGCCGGGTCCGGCGCGGTCGGCCGGGCCGGGTGTCGACGACGTGATGGGCTGGACCCGCAGGTAGGCGAGGTCGCCCTGGCGCAGGACGACGAGGTGGCCGAACGCGCCGAGGGCGGGCTCGAGGTCGAGGACGGGCGCGCCGCCGCGGCTGACCGTCGCGTAGATCTGCGACTGGGTGCCCGGGACGAGGTTGCCGTCGAGGCGGACCTGGTAGCCGTCGACGTCGAAGGTGCGCGAGTCGGCGAACCGGAAGGGCGTGAAGTCGCCCTGCACGAACAGGTCGGTGCCGAGGACGAGGGGCGGGCCGTCGGCCGGGGCGAAGTCGGCGTAGGCGCGCCAGACCCCGCCGCCGGGGAGCGTGAGCGGGGCGCGCCAGACGCCGTCGGCGCCGAGGGTGGGCTGGAGGTGCTGGAAGCCGGCGGCGTCGCGGCGGATCACGACGACCTGCAGCGGCCCGTGGTGGGCGTCGGCGTAGCTGGTGACGGGGCTGCCGTCGGGCCCGGCGATCGTGAGGGCGAGCTCGCCGGGACGGTTCAGTCCGAACGTCGTGTTCTGGACGGCGAGGGTGTACCCGGCCTGGGTGGCGGAGAGGCCGAGCGACTCGACGCCGGCGACGGGCTCCCCGCCGGTCGGGCCGCGGTCGGGGGCGGCGGGGCCCGCGGCGGGTGGGCCGTGTTCGTCGTCGTGGTTGGGGTCGTGGCCGGGGGCGCGCGTCGCGGGGGCGGCCGGGGCGTCGGGCCGGGTCGCGGCAGTGTCGGTGACCGGGCCGACCGCGACGCCCGTGGCCCACGCGCCGGTGAACAGCAGGATGAGGACCGCTGCGTAGGCGGCCAGTCGTCCTGCCGTGGTCATCGCGGTCCTCCTCCGCCGGCGGCGCGCCGGTCCTGCCGGGTTCAACGCGGCGACCCCGCCGACCATGACCCGTCTGTCGCCGTGCGGTCGGTCCCGCGAGCCCGACGATACCACCAGGGGGTATCTGGGGCGGGAGTCGTGGTGTGCGACGCCACGATGAGCGATGCTGGACCGATGCCCGGATCCGCTCCCGTCCCCGACCCCCCGCGGCCCGCGCCCCCGCTCGCCGACCCGGCCTCCCTCCCGCCGCTGGACCTCGCGCGGCGCCCGTGGCCCGGCCGGGAGGTCACCGCGGGTGGGGTGACGATGCACGTCCGGGAGACGCCAGGGGCGGCCGCGCGCGCGGTCTACGTCCACGGGCTCTCGGGATCGTCGACGAACTGGACCGACCTCGCCGGGCTGCTCGCGGGCCGCGCGTCCGGCACGTCGGTCGACCTGCCCGGGTTCGGGCTGTCCCCACCGCTGGACCCCCGCGTCTGGACGCCCGACGCCAACGCCGAGGCCCTCGCCCGGTTCCTGCGCGCCTCCGGCGACGAGCCGGTCCACCTGCTGGGCAACTCCCTCGGCGGGTCGATCTGCGTGCTGCTCGCGGCGCGCCACCCCGACCTCGTCCGCACCCTGACGCTGGTCTCGCCCGCCGTCCCCGACCGCCGGCCCGACCCGCGCCGGCTGTCCGACCCGCGGCTCGCCCTCGCGATGCTCCCCGGCGGGGCGGGACGGCGCGCCCGGGCCGCGCTCGCCGCGCTCGGACCCCGCGAGCGGGCCGAACAGGCCCTCTCGCTGTGCTTCGGCGACCCGACCCGAGCGCCCGAGCACCGCATCGTCGAGACCGCGGAGGAGATCCTCGCGCGCGGCTCCGTGCCCTGGGCGGGCGAGGCGGTCAACGGCGCGGCGTTCGCCATGTTCGCGAGCTGGCTGCGGTTCGGCCGGGCGTCGCTGTGGGCGGCGGTGCGCACCGTGCCGGTGCCGACCCTCGTCGTCTGGGGCGACCGCGACCGGCTCGTCTCACCCCGCCGCGCCGCCCGTACCGTGCGCTCCCTGCGCGACGGCCGGCTGTTGATGCTCCCGGGCGTGGGGCACATCGCCCAGATGGAGGTTCCCGACGTCGTCGCTCGTGCCGTCGCCGGCATGTGGGACGCCGTCGAGTCCGGGGAATGGGCCGGTGACGTCGCCCGGGATGGGAAGATGCGGGCAGCCGCGCGCGTTGAGCAGGTCGAGTCGTGACAGTGCCGTCACGCGGGTGTCGTCGCAGCGCGCGAACAGCACGCGAATCCGAGGAGTACAGAGCATGCCCCTACCGCCGCTCGTGGAGCCGGCCGCCGAGCTGACCAAGGAGGAGGTGGAGCGCTACAGCCGCCACCTCATCATCCCCGACGTCGGGATGGCCGGTCAGAAGCGGCTCAAGAACGCGAAGGTGCTGGTCATCGGCGCCGGTGGCCTCGGTTCGCCCGCCCTGCTCTACCTCGCCGCCGCCGGGGTGGGCACGCTCGGGATCGTCGAGTTCGACGAGGTCGACGCCTCGAACCTGCAGCGTCAGGTCATCCACGGCCAGTCCGACGTGGGCCGCCCGAAGGCCGAGTCCGCCCGTGACTCGATCCGCGAGGTCAACCCGCTGGTCGAGGTCCGGCTGCACCAGACGCGGCTCGAGGCCGACAACGTCCTCGACATCTTCCGCGACTACGACCTCATCCTCGACGGCACCGACAACTTCGCGACCCGCTACCTGGTCAACGACGCCGCGGTGCTGCTCGGCAAGCCGTACGTGTGGGGGTCGATCTTCCGCTTCGAGGGCCAGGCGTCGGTGTTCTGGGAGGACGCGCCCAACGGCAAGGGTCTGAACTACCGGGACCTCTACCCCGAGCCCCCGCCGCCCGGAATGGTCCCGTCGTGCGCCGAGGGTGGCGTGCTGGGCGTGCTGTGCGCGTCGATCGGCTCGATCATGGTCAACGAGGCGATCAAGCTGATCACGGGCATCGGTGAGCCCCTCCTGGGCCGTCTCGTCGCCTACGACGCGCTCGAGACCACCTGGCGGACGATCAAGCTCCGCAAGGACCCGGCCACGCCGAAGATCACCGAGCTCATCGACTACGACAGCTTCTGTGGCGTCGTCACCGACGAGGCCGCGGGTGCCGCCGCCGGTCACACCATCACGGTGACCGAGCTCAAGGAGATGATCGACGCGGGCAAGGACTTCTCGCTGATCGACGTCCGCGAGCAGAACGAGTGGGACATCGTGCGCATCCCTGGTGCGACGCTGATCCCCAAGGACCGCATCCTCAACGGCGATGCACTCGCCGAGATCCCGCAGGACAAGCCCGTAGTCCTGCACTGCAAGTCGGGTGTGCGGTCCGCGGAGGCGCTGGCCGCGCTGCACAAGGCCGGCTTCTCCGACGCCGTGCACGTGGGTGGCGGGGTCCTGGCCTGGATCAAGCAGATCGACCCGTCGCAGCCCGTCTACTGATCCTCCCGGCCGGACTCCCGGCCCCGGCGCCGCCGGTACCCCTACGGGGTGCCGGCGGCGCTGTCGTGTGCGGCTTCCCGGTGATCGGGACGTACGGAGCGTGACGCATGAACGTCACGAGTGCGCCGTACGGAGCATCGACAGCTGATCCGTTCGGCCGATATCGTTCGGTAACGAAGATCAAGACGGACCTGGGCGCTCCGGCGCCGGCCTGCGCGTAGGGGCGCCGCCGGGGACGGCCTGTCGCGTTCGGCGTCTGCGTGTGCGGGGGGCGGACGATGGACGGCGAGCGGCACTGCGCCCTGCCCGGGTGCGACGAGCTGGTCACCAGCCTGCCCGGCCGTCCCGAGCGTCGGTTCTGCAGCCCGGTGCACCGGGAGGCGGCGCGCCGGGCCCGCCGCGACGTGAACCGCCTCGGCCGTGCGGCAGTGGGGGCTGCCCCGGGTGGGGCGACGCCGGTCGGCGTCGCGGTGGTGGCCGCGGCGTCGGCCGGCGCGGAGCAGGCCGAGACCGCGGAGCCGGCCGGGACCGCGGAGCCGGCCGGGACCACGGAGCCGGCCGGGACCACGGGGACGGTGGGGAACGCGGAGAAGGCAGCGCCCGCGGCGACCGCCGCGGGCGCGCTCCCGGCCCTCGGGTGGCCGCCGCTGCTGCCCCTCGCCGCGGCCCCGCCCGCCCGCCCGCGCCCGCCCGCCGAGGTGCCGCCCGTCAGGACGGCCACACGGCGGGACCGCCGGCACCGCCGCGCGATCGCGGTGCTCGGCGCGGCGGGCGCCCTCGTCGCCGGCTACTGCATCACGGCGTCGGGGCCCGACGTGGCGGCGACCCACCCGTCGGTCCTCGCCGTCCCGCAGCACGCCGACGAGCGCGGCTGGGCTGCGCAGGCCGAGGTGATGCTGGCGTCGGTCGGCGACCAGCTCGACGACGTCGCCGACGCCGAGGCCGAGTGGCACGCCCTGCCCGAGCAGGTACGCGAACGCCGGGCCGCCACCTACGCGGCGCTGTTGCGTCGCAAGGCCTACCTGGAGACACAGAAGACGCTGCTGCAGACGCAGCTGGGCACCTACCGGTCGCTGACGCGCGCGGGCGACGAGCTGCGCCAGGCCCAGCAGCAGCTGGCCTACATCGAGCGCGAGCTGGCGATCGCGACCGACCCGGCGCGGCGCACGCCCGCGCAGTCGGCGCTGGTCGCGGCGCTGGAGGAGAACCGCCGGACGCTGGAGCGGCGCCGCGACGCCAAGCAGGACGAGATCCGCGGCCTCGCCGTCGACGTCTCCACCGCGGCTCGCGTCCCGCTGCTCGACGATCCCGACGCGACGCGCAGGGCGACCGCGGAGGTGCATCGGATCGTCGCCGACCCGACGGCCCCCGCCCCCCACGACGTCTCCGACGACCGGCGGCCCGAGGCCGTCCCCGGCCGGCCCGCGCAGCGCGACGGCGCGCCGTCGGTCCAGGTCGGGACGGGGGCGCCGCCCGAACCCGGCAGCGGCCCGGTCGAGCTGGAGCGTCTCGCGGCGGGGGGCGACGGGCCGGTGGTGCCCGTCGCGCACGTCGAGACCGTGTCCGACCAGGCGCCCGACGAGCCGCGGCCGCAGCGGCGCAGCGAGCCCGCCGACCCGGCGCCGCGGGCCGTCGCGCCGCCGGCGGAGACCGTCGCACCTGCTGCGGTGCAGGCGCCGCCGCCCGAACCGGCGCAGGCCCCCGCGCCGGCGACGCCGTCGGCCCGGCCCGCGGCCACGTCGTCGCCGCAGGGGCCCGCGGCCGGCGCGGTCGGCATGGTCGCGCCGGGTGTCGGCTGGATGTACCCCGGCATGTCCGACACGGTGCGGGCCGCGGAGCAGGAGCAGGCGGCCCGCCGCGAGGCCGCGCAGCAGACCCCGCCGCCGGCGGCCGACGCGGCCGCGACCGGGACCGACGACCCCGACCGGGTCGTCGGCTGAGTCCGTTCACCGTGGTCGCGCCCGCGTGGCGGCACGACGCCCACGACCGTCGCAGGTAGCGTGCGGGGCGTGACCGCAGCTCACACAGCCTCCGCTGACCCGGGGCCGCGCGTGCCCGGGGCGGGGGAGGCATTGCCCCAACACGTCCGCACCGCGTTCGGTGTCGCCGACGCGCCACCACGTCCTGTCGCCTGGGCCGGCCAGCGCGCCTGGCAGTGCGGCGAGGCCCTCATCCGGCCGGTGTCCGACAACGCCGTGGCGGCGTGGTCGGCGGGGGTGCTGGAGAACCTCACCGTCGAGGGGGTGCGCCTGGCCCGTCCGCTGCGGTCGTCGGACGGGCGCTGGGTCGTCGCCGGGTGGGCGGCGTGCCGGTTCCTGCCGGGCAGTGCCGAGCCCCGGCACGACGACGTGGTCGCCGCCGCGATGCGCCTGCACGCCGCGACGGCCGCCGTGCTGCGCCCGCGGCTGCTCGACGACCGCGACGACGTGCTGTCCCGCTCGGTGTCCGCGGCGTTCGGCGAGCGCAGGCTGACCCTCGACCCGGTCACGGGAGGCGACCTGTTCTCCGAGCTCGGCGCCTACCGGCGGCCGGTGAAGCTCGTCCCGCAGGTCGTGCACGGCGAGCTGTTCGGCGCCGTCCTGTTCGACTCCGACGGCAGCCCCGCCGTCCTCGACCTCGTACCGTTCTGGCGGCCTGCGGAGTGGGCGGCGGCTGTCGTCGTCATCGACGCCCTGGCCTGGGGAAACGCCGACGCGGGCATTCTCGAGCGCTGGTCGCACCTGGCCGAGTGGCCGCAGGCGCTGCTGCGCGCCCTGCTCTACCGGCTGGCCCTGCACGCCCAGCACCCGGAGGGCACCGTGCGCTCGCTCAGCGGCCTGGAACGGGCCGCGGGACTGATCAGCGCCCGCCTCTGAGCGATCTCGGGCCGCGCGCTCACGGCCCGGCGCGTGCAGCCCCGTACCTCACCGCCCCGTACCTCACAGCCCCCTACCTCACAGCCCTGAGCGAGCAACGTTGAGGAGCTCGTTGCGTCGATGACACGCGGGGCCACGACGGGGTAATCCGCGCTTCCTAGCGTCTGCTACCGACCCGATCGGCGAGCAGCAGGAGGCAGGGCGTGACCCTCACGGACGTCACGAACGAGGAGGCGAGCGGCCGGGGGCGGCTCGGCGGACGCTGGATCGACGACTGGGAGCCCGAGGATCCCGGCTTCTGGGAACGGACCGGCCGCTCGATCGCGAACCGCAACCTGTGGGCGTCGATCTTCGTCGAACACGTCGGGTTCTCGGTGTGGACGCTGTGGTCGGTGTTCGTGCTGTTCATGGGCCCGGAGTACGGGGTGGACGCGGCGGGGAAGTTCTTCCTGGGTGCGACGGCCACCCTGGTCGGCGCCGTGCTGCGGGTGCCGTACACGTTCGCGGTGGCCCGGTTCGGTGGCCGGAACTGGACGATCGTCTCCGGTCTGCTGCTGCTGATCCCGACGGTCGCGGCCGCGTTCGTCCTCCAGCCCGGGACGCCGTACGCGGTGTTCGTGCTGATGGCGGCGCTGGCCGGGTTCGGCGGCGGCAACTTCGCGTCGTCGATGACGAACATCAACACATTCTTCCCGGAAGGCCGCAAGGGCACCGCGCTCGGGCTCAACGCGGGCGGCGGCAACCTGGGCGTCGCCGTCATCCAGCTGGTCGCGCTGCTGGTCATCGCCACCGCCGGCGCGGGCAGCCCGAAGCTGCTGCTGGCCGTCTACATCCCGCTCATCGTGATCTGCGCGGTGTGCGCGGCGCTGTTCATGGACAACCTGTCGAGCGTCCGCAACGACACCGGCGCCTTCCGCCTGGCCGTCGCCGACCGCGACACCGCGATCATGTCGCTGCTCTACATCGGGACGTTCGGCTCGTTCATCGGCTACAGCTTCGCGTTCGGCCTGGTGCTGCAGACGCAGTTCGGGCGCACCCCGCTGCAGGCAGCGGCGCTGACGTTCATCGGCCCGCTGCTCGGTTCGTTCATCCGCCCCCTCGGCGGCTGGCTGGCCGACCGCTTCGGCGGCGCCCGCGTCACCGCCGTGAACTTCCTGGCGATGGCCGCGGCGGCCGTGGTGTGCATCGTGGCGTCGACGTTCGCGTCGCTGCCGCTGTTCGTCGCCGGGTTCATCGCGCTGTTCGTGTTCTCGGGTGTCGGCAACGGCTCGACCTACAAGATGATCCCCGCGATCTTCCGCCGCAAGGCGTTGGCGCGCATCGCGTCCGCCGACGCGGCGCTGCTGCACGCCCGGCGGGTCTCGGGCGCGGCGATCGGGCTCATCGCGGCCGTCGGGGCGCTCGGCGGGCTGCTCATCAACCTGGCGTTCCGCCAGTCGTTCGCGGCGACGGGATCGGGCGTGCCGGCGTTCTGGGTGTTCTTCGCGTTCTACCTGGTCTGCACGGTGGTGACGGTCGTGGTGTACCTGCGTGCGCCGTCGCGGGCGGCCGCAGGCGCCGCGGTGGCGGTGTGAGCTCGCCGGTGTCACGCGCTGGAAACATCGCCGAACCACGCCCGGCACGGGGCCGTCCGACGATGGCGCGCATGCCCGCCGACACCCACTGCCCGTACTGCGCCCTGCAGTGCGGCATGACGGTCGGTGTCGACGGCGAGGTCGCGCCCCGGGAGTTCCCGACCAACCGCGGCGGGCTGTGCCAGAAGGGCTGGACGGCAGGGTCGCTGCTGTCGCACCCGGACCGCCTGACCACTCCGCTGGTCGGTGGCCGCCCGGTGACGTGGGAGCACGCGCTGTCCTTCGTGGGGTCGCGGCTTCGTGACCTGCAGGCGGCGCACGGGCCGGACGCGGTGGCCGTCTTCGGCGGCGGTGGGCTCACCAACGAGAAGGCGTACCTGTTGGGGCGCTTCGCCCGTGTCGCGCTGCGGACGTCGCAGATCGACTACAACGGCCGCTTCTGCATGTCGTCGGCCGCTGCGGCGGGCAACCGTGCCTTCGGCCTCGACCGCGGGCTGCCGTTCCCGGTGACCGACCTCGACGACGCCGACGTCGTCGTCCTCGCCGGGGCCAACGTCGCCGAGACCATGCCGCCGCTGATGGGGCACCTGGGTTCGGCGCGGCTGGTCGTCGTCGACCCGCGGCGGACGCCGACGGCCGAGTGCGCCGTCGCATCCGGTGGGCTGCACCTGCAGCCGGTGCCGGGCACCGACCTCGTGCTGGCGCTCGGCATGCTGCACGCGGCGGTCGTCTCCGGCGCGGTGGACGTCGGCTACCTGTCCTCGCGCACCACGGGGTTCGACGACGCCTGGCGGCTCGCCGCGCAGTGGTGGCCGGAGCGTGCCGAACGGGTGTGCGGGGTGGCGGCCGCCGACATGCGGACCGTCGTGTCGTGGCTGGCCGGGTCGTCGCGCCGCTACGTCCTCACCGCCCGTGGCGCCGAGCAGCACGCGCACGGCGTCGACACGGTGACCGCGTGGATCAACCTCTCCCTCGCGCTCGGGCTGCCGGGCACGCCGGGGTCGGGTTTCGGGACGATCACCGGGCAGGGCAACGGGCAGGGGGGCCGTGAGCACGGGCAGAAGGCCGACCAGCTGCCCGGTTACCGCCGGATCGACGATCCTCGGGCCCGGGCCCACGTCGCCCGGGTGTGGGGCGTCGACCCCGCGGCGCTCCCCGGCCCGGGGCGGTCCGCGGTCGAGCTGATCGACGCCATCGGCGCCCCCGGCGGCCCGCGGGCGATGCTGGTGTTCGGCTCCAACCTGCGGGTGTCGGCGCCGGACTCGGCGCGCGTCGCGGCCCGCCTCGACGCGCTGGACCTGCTCGTCGTCGCCGACTTCCTGCCCGGCGAGACGGCCCGGCGCGCCGACGTCGTCCTCCCCGTCGCCCAGTGGGCCGAGGAGGAGGGCACGCTCACCAACCTGGAGGGCCGGGTGCTGCGCCGCCGGCGCGCCCTGGACCCGCCACCGGGCGTCCGCACCGACCTGGAAGTCATCACCGGCCTCGCCGCCGAGCTGGGCCACGGCGGCTTCCCCGCGACGCCGCGCGCGGTGTTCGACGAGCTGCGCGCGGCGTCGGCGGGGGCCCCGGCCGACTACTCCGGCATCACCTACGACCGCCTCGACGCGGGCGAGGTCCTGCACTGGCCCTGCCCGTCGGCCGACCACCCGGGCACGCCGCGGCTCTTCCTCGACCGCTTCGCCCATCCCGACGGTCGCGCCCGGTTCGTGCCCGTCGACCACGTGCCCGCCGCAGAGCTCCCCGACGACCCCTACCCGTTGCGCGCCACCACCGGGCGTGTCCTGGTGCACTACCAGTCGGGCGCGCAGACACGCCGGGTCGGTGAGCTGACCGCGATCGCGCCGGAGAGCTTCGTCGAGATCCACCCGGACACCGCCGCCCGCGCCGGCCTGGCCGACGGTGCCTGGGCCCTCGTGGAGTCCCGCCGCGGCGGCGTGCGTGCCCGGGTGCGCTGCGTCGCGACGCTGCGCCCCGACACGGTCTTCCTGCCGTTCCACTTCGGCGACGAGCAGGCCGCGAACCTGCTGACGAACCCGGTGCTCGACCCGGTCAGCGGGATGCCGGAGTTCAAGGTCGCCGCGGTCCGCCTCCTGCCTGCCGGCGCGCCGGACACCTCGCAGAGGCGCCACTCACGTCCCACCCCGGCGGTGCCGGCGTGAGGCGCATCGTGGTGGTGGGCAACGGGATGGTCGGCGCCCGGTTCGCGGCCGAGGTGCGCCGCCGGGGTGGCGCCCGCGTGACCGTCGTCGGGGCCGAGGCGCATCCCGCCTACAACCGCGTCCTGCTGTCGACGGTTCTCGCGGGCGGTATCGACCCTGCGGGGATCGCGTTGCCGCAGGCCGAGCACGTCGATGTCCGGTGCGGGATCGCGGCGACGTCGATCGATGCGGCGGCGCGCACCGTGACCTGTTCCGACGGTGCGCTCCTGGCCTACGACGACCTGGTCCTCGCCACCGGCAGCCGCGCGTGGCTGCCACCGGTGGAGGGCGTGCCGGGCCCGGGCGTCGTCGCGTTCCGTGACCTCGACGACTGCCTCGCGATCCTCGACATGGCCCGCCCCGGCGCGCGGCTCGCCGTCCTCGGTGGCGGGCTGCTCGGGCTGGAGGCCGCCCGCGGGCTCGCGGCCCGCGGCGTCGACGTCACCGTCGTCCACCCCGCCGGGCACCTGATGGAACGCCAGCTCGACGCGGCCGCGGGCGCGGTGCTGGCCGATGTCGTCGACAAGCTCGGCGTCCGCGTCAGGCCCGGTGTCGGCGCCGTCTCCTGGACGCCGGGAGTGGGCCTGACCTGCGGCGACGGCTCCCTGGTCGTTGCCGACGGGCTCGTCGTCGCTGCGGGGGTGCGGGCCGAGACCGCGCTCGCCGCCGCGGCCGGCGCGCGGGTCGACCGCGGGATCGTCGTCGACGACCGGCTGCGCACCTCGCTGGACGGCGTCCACGCGATCGGCGACTGCGCCCAGCACGGCGGCGCCCCGGCCGGGCTCGTCCAGCCGGGCTGGGAGCAGGCCGCCGTGCTCGCGGATCTCCTCGCCGGCGCCGACCCGGCCGCCCGCTACCGCGGTACCCGGGCCGTCACCCGGCTGAAGGCGTCCGGTGTGGACCTCACGGCCGTCGGTGACGTCCACACCGAGGACGACTCCGTCGAGCTGTTGCGGCTCACCGACCCCCGCCGCGGTCGGTACGCGAAGCTGGCCCTGCGCGACGACCGCGTCGTGGGCGGCATCATGATCGGCTTCCCGGACGCCGCGGCGTCGATGATCCAGCTGCACGACACCGGTACGCCCGCCCCGTCCGACCGGCTCGCCCTGCTGCTCGGCCGCGCCCTGCCGGGGGAGGCCACCCCGACCGCCGACCCGGGACACCTGCCCGCGGCCGCGGTGGTGTGCCGGTGCAACACCGTGACCAAGGGTTCGCTGGTCGCGGCGTGGCGTGCGGGAGCGACGGACCTCGCCGCGTTGCGGGGGGCGACCCGCGCCGCGACGGGCTGCGGCAGCTGCGCCGGGACGGTCGAGGGCATCTGCGCGTGGCTGGCCGCGACGGACGCACCGGCCACCACCGAGCCCCCGGAGGAGGTGCACGAACGGTCCGTTGCTGCAGCTCGATTGCGGGAAAGGGCCGTTCGTGCAGGTGGGGGTGCCGCGGGCGCTGCCGCGGCTGCCCGCCACGAGCTGCCCGAGCGGCACGGTCGCGCACCCCGGTCGCTCGACGGCGCCGTTCGTTCGGAAGCGATCACGCAGGACCACGACACGGAGGGGGCGGCATGACCCGGGAGCTGGTCGTCGTCGGGCACGGGATGGTCGGGCACCGGCTGGTCTCGGCGGTGCGCGACCGTGACACCGAGGGGACCTGGCACGTCACGGTGCTGGGGGAGGAGGACCGGCCGGCCTACGACAGGGTCGCACTGTCGTCCTACGTGGACGGTCGCACCGAGGACGACCTGTCGCTCGGCACCCATGACGACCCGCTCGTCGACGTCCGCCGCGGCGCCACCGTCGTCGGGATCGACCGCGACGCCCGGCTGGTGCGCACCGCCTCCGGCGAGACGGTCCGCTACGACGCGCTCGTCCTCGCGACGGGTTCGGTGCCGTTCGTGCCGCCCGTCCCGGGGCGCGAGCTGCCGGGCTGCTTCGTCTACCGGACCCTCGACGACCTGGACGCCATCACGACAGCGGCCACGGCGGCCATGTCCCGGTCCGGACCGGGGCGGCGCTCGGCCGTCGTCGTGGGCGGTGGGCTGCTCGGGCTGGAGGCGGCGCGGGCGATGCGGTCGCTGGGGCTGTCGCCCCACGTCGTCGAGATCGCGCCGCGGCTGATGCCGGTGCAGGTCGACGAGGGCGGTGGCGCGCTGCTGCGGACCCTCGTCGAGTGCCAGGGCATCGCGGTGCGCTGCGGTGTCTCGGTGGCGGGGATCGTCGCCGACCGGGGGCGCCTGGTCGCGCAGCTGTCCGACGGCATCGAGCTGGACGCCGACGTCGTCGTGTTCTCCGCGGGCATCCGGGCCGCCGACGGCCTCGCCCGGGCCGCGGGCCTGCCCGTCGGGCAGCGCGGTGGCGTGCTGGTCGACGACCGCTGCCGCACCGTCGACGAGCACGTGTGGGCGGTGGGCGAGTGCGCGGCGCTCGAGGGCTGGACCTACGGGCTCGTGGCGCCGGGGTACGCGATGGCCGAGGTCGTCGCCGACCGGTTGCTCGGCGGCGAGGCCCGCATGACGCCCGCCGCGCTCGACATGTCGACGCAGCTCAAGCTGCTGGGCGTGGACGTCGCCAGCTTCGGTGACGCCCACGCGACGACCGAGGGCGCGCTGCCGGTCGTGATCAGCGACCCGGTGGCGGGTACCTACGCCAAGCTCGTGGTGTCCGACGACGCGTCGACGCTGCTGGGTGGCGTGCTGGTCGGCGACGCGTCCCGCTACGCGGCGCTGCGCCCCCTCGTCGGATCGGCCCTGCCCGCCGACCCGGTGGCGCTCATCGCAGCGGGCGCGGTCGCGCTGGGCGCCGACGCGCTCCCGGACTCCGCGCAGGTGTGCTCGTGCAACGCGGTCACGAAGGGGGCGCTGCGTTCCGCCGTCGCCGCGGGGGCGCGCACCGTCGGCGAGCTGAAGGCCTGCACCCGCGCCGGGAGCAGCTGCGGCTCCTGCGTCCCGTTCCTGAAGACGATCCTCGCCCAGGAGGGCGTCCCCGTCTCGACGGCACTGTGCGAGCACTTCGCCGTCTCCCGCGCGGAGCTGTTCGAGATCGTCGCCGGCGCGGGCATCACGACGTTCAGCGACCTCGTCGCGCGGCACGGCACCGGGCGGGGCTGTGACGTCTGCAAGCCGGTGGTCGCGTCGATCCTGGCCTCGCTGAGCGGGGCCAGGGGCGGCGGGCACATCCTCGCCGGTGAGCAGGCGGGGCTGCAGGACACCAACGACCGCTTCCTCGCGAACATGCAGCGCGACGGCACGTACAGCGTGGTGCCGCGGGTGCCCGGCGGGGAGATCACGCCGGGGGGGCTGATCGTGATCGGTGAGGTCGCGCGTGACTTCGGGCTGTACACCAAGATCACCGGCGGGCAGCGGATCGACATGTTCGGGGCCCGTGTCGAGCAGCTCCCCGCGATCTGGAGACGCCTGGTCGATGCCGGTTTCGAGTCCGGCCACGCCTACGGCAAGGCGCTGCGGACGGTGAAGTCGTGCGTCGGCAGTACGTGGTGCCGGTACGGGCAGCAGGACTCCGTCGGGCTGGCCGTCGCGCTGGAGCTGCGCTACCGCGGACTGCGGAGCCCGCACAAGATCAAGTCGGGGGTCTCGGGGTGTGCGCGCGAGTGCGCGGAGGCCCGGTCGAAGGACTTCGGCATCATCGCGACCGAGACCGGCTGGAACCTCCACGTCGGCGGCAACGGCGGCTCCACCCCCCGCCACGCCGACCTCCTGGTGTCCGATGTGGACACCGAGACGCTGGTCCGGATCGTCGACAGGTTCCTGATGTTCTACATCCGGACCGCGGACCGGTTGCAGCGCACCGCCCCCTGGATCGAGGCCATGGAGGGCGGGCTCGACCACCTGCGCGCGGTGATCGTCGACGACTCGCTCGGCATCTGCGCGGACCTGGAGGCGGCGATGGCGGCGCACGTCGCGTCCTACGCCGACGAGTGGGCGGGGGCGCTCGCCGACGAGGACACGCTGGCGCGCTTCGTGTCCTTCGTCAACGCGCCGGACACGCCCGACCCGACGATCACGTTCGTGACCGAACGTGGCCAGCGCGTCCCCGCGCCCCGCACACCCGTGTTGATCGGAATCCCGGAGGTGGGCTCGTGACCGCAGCCGTCGTGGCGACGTGGACGCCGGTGTGCCGCGTCGACCAGCTCGAACCCGAGCGCGGGATCGCCGCGCTGCTCGACGGGCGGCAGGTCGCGCTGTTCCGCACCCACGAGGGGGCGGTGCACGCGATCGGCAACGTCGACCCGTTCTCGGGGGCGGCCGTGCTCTCGCGCGGCATCGTCGGCGACCGCGGCGGCGTCCCCACTGTCGCCTCGCCCGTCTACAAACAGGTGTTCTCGCTGGTGGACGGACGATGTCTCGACGACCCGGCGGTCCGCGTGGAGGTCTACGAGGTCGCGGTGGACGGTGCGACGGTCTCGCTGCGGGTCGGGCGATGATCGTGGCCGTCGCCGGACGGGGACCTGACGACGCGGCGGTGCCCGCGTTGGCGGGCTTCACCGTCGGCGTCACCGCGGCCCGGCGCGCCGACGAGCTCGCGACGATGCTGGAGCGCCGCGGCGCCGTCGTGCAACACGGTGCGGCGCTGCGGATCGTCCCCCTCGCCGACGACACCCGGCTCCGGGAGAGCACGCACGCCCTGATCGCCCGCCCACCCGACGTCACCGTGGCCACGACCGGCATCGGGTTCCGCGGCTGGATCGAGGCGGCCGAGGGCTGGGGGCTGGGCACCGACCTGATCACGGTGCTCGGCAAGGGGACGGTGCTGGCCCGCGGGCCCAAGGCGCGCGGCGCGATCCGGGCGTCGGGGCTGACCGACGCGTGGTCGCCGGAGTCGGAGTCGTCCGCCGAGGTGCTCGACCACCTCCTGGAGTCCGGTGTGGACGGGCTGCGGATCGCGGTCCAGCTGCACGGGGAACCGCTGCCCGACGTGGTCGAGGCGCTCGCGATGGCGGGCGCCGAGGTCGTCGAGGTGCCCGTGTACCGGTGGCTGCCGCCGCGCGACCGCACCCCGCTCGACCGGCTCACCGACGCCGTGCTCGCCGGCGGGATCGACATCCTGACGTTCACCAGCGCGCCCGCCGCGGCGAGCCTGCTGGCCCGCTCCCGCGAGCGCGGTCTGCACGACGCCCTGCTCACCGCGCTGCGCGGGCCGGTCCTGGCGATGTGCGTCGGACCGGTCACCGCGGCGCCGCTGCAGGACGTCGACGTCCCCACCACACAACCCCAGCGCTCCCGGCTCGGCGCCATGGTCCGCGAGCTGGAGGCCGTCGCCCCCACGCGGGCGCGGCGGCTGCCCGTCGCCGGGCACGCCCTGGAGCTGCGCGGACACGCCGTCCTCGTCGACGGCGTCCTGCGGCCCGTCCCGCCCGCCGGGATGGCGCTGCTGCGCGTGCTCGCCCGCCGCCCCGGCCGGGTCGTCCCGCGGGCGGAGCTGCTGCGCACCCTCCCCGGCGGCGGCGACGACGAGCACGCCGTCGAGACCGCCATCGCCCGGGTGCGCTCCGCGCTGGGGGAGCCGAAACTGCTGCAGACCGTCGTCCGGCGGGGGTACCGGCTCGCCCTCGACCCGGTCGCCGGACCCGTCCCGCTCGGCGGGCACTGCGGCGACGGAGGCCTGCGATGACCCCCCTCCTGCTCGTCACGCACGGGACCCGCTCGGGCGACGCCGCGTCCGACCTGGCGCGTGCGGTGGCGGCCCGGTCCGGCCTCGACGTGCGGCTCGCCCACGCCGACGTCCGCGCCCCGACGATCGCGTCCGTCGCCGCCGGGCTGCCGCACGCGGTCGTCGTGCCCGCGTTCCTGGCCGCCGGGTACCACGTCCGCCGCGACCTCCCCGCCCAGCTCGCCGCCGCGGGCGCGTCCTCGTTCCCGGTGACGCCCGCGATCGGCCCCGACCCCGCGCTGGCGGAGGCGGCGCTCGACCGGCTCCGCGAGGCCGGCCGGCGCCACGGCGACGCGGTCGTCCTCGCCGCCGCCGGATCGGCCGACGCCGTCGCGCTCGGGCAGGTGCGGCAGGCGGCCCGGATGCTGCAGGCCGCGACGGGCCGTCGGGTGCGGGTGGGCTTCGCCGCCTCCCCCGCGCCGCGCGTCGACGCCCTCGTCGCCGGCCTGCGGGCGGCGGGCGAGAAGCGGATCGCGGTCGCGTCCTGGCTGCTGGCGCCGGGGGTGTTCGCCGACCGCGTCGCCGCCTGCGGGGCCGACGTCGTCGGCGCGCCCCTGGGCACGCACCCGGCCGTCGTCGACACGGTCCTGGCGCGCTACGAGGCCGCCCTGGCCCGCTCGGCCGCATGATCCTGCTCACGAGCGCGGGACGCGTGGCCCGGTTCCTGCAAGCCGGGGGCGGCTCAGCGGCGGCGGCGCTCGCGGGGGAGGCGGCCGTCCACCAGCAGGACACCTTCCGCGCGCAGCCGCGCCGCCTGTTCGACGGCGATGTGCGGGGCCGGGGTGCCGTCGGCGCGCAGGACGCGGTGCCAGGGGACGTCGTGCCCGTCGTCGGACAGGACCTTCCCGACGATCCGCGGCGAGCTCAGGCCCAGTTGGCGGGCGATCTCGCCGTAGGTCGAGGTCTCACCGGGTGGGATGGCGCGGACGGCGTCGCGCACGGCCTCGACCGTCTCCTCGTCCATCCGCTCCTCCGGGTGCGCGTCTTGTCCGGTTGATCAGTCGAGGCCGAGCACGAACTCGCGGATGTGCGCGGCCACCTGGTCGGTGCGTTCGAGGAACAGCATGTGGCCCGCCTCGACGGGCCTCACGGTCAGGTCGGCGCCGAGGGCGGCGGCGCAGCGGTCGAGCCAGGCCTGCTCGACGAAGTCGCCGCGCGTCGCGGGCACGACCAGCGTCGGTGTCCCGGCGGGCGGGACCACCGCGGGGCGGGCCATCTCGTTCCAGGCGACGAGCGCCGCCGAACGCAGGTAGCGCCACTCCCAGCGGTCCTCGAAGTAGGCCAGGTGGGCCGCGACCTCGGCGTCCACGAGCGCCGCGTCGACGCCTTTCCACCGGTCGGCGCGGTCGGCGCGGGCGGTCTCCAGGTCGGGGTAGGTCTCGTCGGGGCGGGTGTCCTCGGCGGTCTCCAGCATGTCGTCGGGGTCGAGGCCGATCGCCGGGTCGAGCAGCACGAGCCGCTCGACCCGGTCGGGCGCGGTACGCGCGAGGTGCACGGCGATCGCGCCGCCGAACGAGTGCCCGACGACGGCGACGTCCTCGACCTCCAGCCGGTCCAGCACGGCGATCGCGTCGGCCACGTGCTGCTCGATGTTCCACGGCGGCGCCCAGGGGGAGCGGCCGTGTCCGCGCAGGTCGACGCCGATCCAGCGGAGCTCGGGGACCGCCTCGGCGAGCGCGGCCCAGCGCGCGCCGTGGCCGGTCACCCCGTGGAGTGCGAGCACCGGCACGCCGACGGGGTTGCCGAAGGTGTGCACGTGCAGGCGCCGGGCGTTCTCGGACACTCCCGTCATGCTGCCATCACGGTCTGTGGCGAACGGCAGGTGGGGGCGGCCCCGCGGAGATCGTCGGTGCGGCGTGGTCGAATCCTCGGGTGCCCCGCCCCTCGTCGCCCCGCACGGCCGCCGCGCCCCGCCGTGACCGGGCGCCGCTGCTCGTGCGCGGTGCCGGCACGCCCCCGGGGGCGCCCGCGTGGGACGAGGCGGCGCGACGGGTCCTGGCCCACCGCGAGGGCCCGCTGCGGGTCGTCGGCGGGCCGGGCACGGGGAAGACCACGGTGCTGCTCGCCGCGCTGGCCGAGCGCATCCGGGAGGGCGTCGCGCCGGAGAACATGCTGGTGCTGGTCGGGAGCCGGCGCGCGGCCGTCGACATGCGGGAGAGGTTGACACCGCTGCTGCATCCCGACGGCGGCAACCCCGAGTCGACGACGCGTGAGCTGCTGGTGCGCACGGTGCACTCGTACGCCTTCGGGGTGTTGCGGCTGCACGCCGCCCGCCACGGGGATCCGCCACCGCGGCTGCTGGCGGGCGCGGAGCAGGACGTCGTGGTCCGGGAGCTGCTGGCCGGGGAGGTCGAGGGCGACGCACCCGGCTCGGGGTGGCCGCAGCGGCTGCGGCCGGCGCTGGGTCTGCCGGGGTTCGCGGCGGAGCTCCGCGAGCTGCTGCTGCGGGCGGCGGAGCGCGGCCTCGGGCCCGACGAGCTGCGCAGGATCGGTGAGCGGTTCGACGTGGACGAGTGGCGGGCGGCGGGCCGGTTCTTCCGGGTGTACGAGCAGGTCGTGCTGTTGCGCGGGGCCGCGGGCCGGGGCGCCCCGCAGGCCACGGCCCCGGCGCTCGACTCGGCGGAGCTGGTCGCGGCTGCGCTCGACACGTTGGCCGCGGACCCGGACCTGCGCGCGGCCGAGCAGCAGCGGGTGCGGCACCTGTTCGTCGACGACGCGCAGGACCTCGATCCACAGCAGATGGAGCTGGTCGGGGCGCTGGGGTCGACGGCGTCGACGACGCTGCTGGCCGGCGACGCCGACCAGGCGGTCCTGATGTTCCGGGGCGCCGATCCGCAGGGGCTGCGGGCCGTCGAGGCGGACACGGTGGTGCTCGATGTCGACCATCGCAGCGCGCCCGTGGTCCGCGCGGCGGGGGAGCGGCTGGCGGCCCGGCTGCCGGGCGCCGGGGAGGGCCGGTCGCGGCGGGGTCCCGAGGGTGAGGACCCGGAGGCGGGTGAGGTCCTGGTCCGGGTGTTCGGGTCGGTCGCCGCGGAGGCGTCGTGGATCGCCGACCGGCTGCGCCGGGCCCATCTGGTCGACGGGGTGCCGTGGTCGGAGATGGCGGTGCTGTCGCGGTCGACGCGGCGGTCGCTGCCCGCGCTGCGCCGTGCGCTGGTGGCCTCGGGGGTGCCCATCGCGGCGCCGCCCGACGAGCTGCCGCTGGGCCGCCAGCCGGCGGTCGTGCCGTTACTGATGGTGCTGCGCGCGGCGACCCGGCCGGACTCGCTCGACGCCGACGCGGCGGCGGCCCTGCTCACCTCGCCGCTCGGCTCGGGCGACCCGATGCGCATGCGCCGGTTGCGGCGCGGGCTGCTCCGGCTGCACGCGGCGACCGCTGTGGCCGCGGAGGAGATCACCAGCAGTGATCCGCTGCTGGTCGCGGCTCTACGGGCCGCGGTGGAGGGCGACGTCGACCCGCTGGCCACGTTGCCGCCGTCGGAGACCGCGCCGCTGCGCCGGGTCGGTGCCCTGCTGGCCACGGCCGGGGCGGCGGCCCGGGAGGGGCACAGCGTCGAGGAGGTGCTCTGGCGGGTCTGGCAGCAGTCCGGCCTGGCCGAGCGCTGGGCCTTGTCGAGCGGGCGCGGCGGGCCGGTCGGCGCCGCCGCCGACCGGGATCTCGACGCCGTCCTGGCCCTGTTCGACGCCGCCGCCCGCTACAGCGACCGGCTTCCGGGCGCCGATGTCGCCGGGTTCGCCGACTACCTCGCCGACCAGCAGCTCCCGGGCGACTCGATGGCCGCCCGCGCCCCCATGGGCGACGCCGTCTCGCTGCTCACCGCGCACGGCGCCCGCGGCCGGCAGTGGCAGGTCGTCGCCGTGCCCGGGGTGCAGGAGGGCTCGTGGCCCGACCTGCGGCTGCGCGGGAGCCTGCTCGGCACCGAGCGCCTCGTCGACCTGCTCGCGGGCATCGCCGAGCCCGACGCCCGCGTCTCGCGGGTCGCGCCGCTGCTCGCCGAGGAACGCAGGCTCTTCTACGTCGCGTGCACGCGCGCGGCGCACACGTTGCTGGTCAGCGCGGTGCAGGGGGAGGACGAGCAGCCGTCGCGCTTCCTCGACGAGCTCGACCCGCTGCCCGCCGGACCGGGTGAGGCGCGCACCGTGCACCGGCCGAGCCGGTCGCTCGTGCTGGCCGAGCTGGTCGGCGAGCTGCGCCGTGCGGTGTCGGCGCCAGGGGATCCCGGTCGCCGCGAGCGGGCCGCGGTCCAGCTGGCCCGGCTCGCCGCCGAGAACGTCCCCGGCGCGCATCCCGACGACTGGTACGGCCTCGCACCCGTCTCCACCGACGCGCCGCTTCGCGTGCCGGGCGAGGTCGTGCCGGTGTCGCCGTCCGACGTCGAACGGATCATGGCCTGCCCGCTGCGCTGGGTCCTCGAACGCCACGGCGGTGGCGACGTCGGCGCCCTCGCCGCGGTAACCGGGTCGCTGGTGCACGCGCTGGTGCAGTCGGCGTCCGCGGGCGCGCAGCCGGCCGAGCTGGAGCACGCGCTGCGCTCGGCCTGGGCCCGCCTCGACGCCGGCGCCCCCTGGTACGGGCGCCGCGAGCTCGACCGGGTCCGCGCGATGCTCGCGGCGTTCGACGAGTGGGTGCGCACCAGCCGGGCCGACGGGCTGCGGCTCGTCGCCGTCGAGGAGCCGGTGCGGCTCGACCTGCCCGTCGAGGGCGACGTGCCGGGGCAGCAGCCGGAGGTCGGCCGCGCGCAGGGGCCGTGGCTGCAGCTGCGCGGCCGGGTCGACAGGCTGGAGGTCGACGCGGAGGGGCGCCCGGTGGTCGTCGACGTGAAGACGGGCAAGACCGCGGTGAGCGCCCGCGTCGCCGCCGAGCATCCGCAGCTCGCGGTCTACCAGCTCGCGGCCGCGCTCGGCGCGTTCGGACGGCTGCTGGAGAAGGGTGTCACCCCGGGCGGTGCGCGGCTGGTCTACCTGGCCGACCGCAAGGCGAGCGGCCAGGCCAAGGAGCCCTCGCAGCCCCCGCTCGACGCGGCCGAGCTCGCGCGGTGGCGCGGGGTCGTCGCCACGTGCGCGCAGGACACGTCCGGGTCGGCGTTCGTCGCCCGGGTCAGCGCCGACTGCGACCGCTGCCCGGTCCGCACCAGCTGCCCCGCACGGGAGGCCGGCCGGCCGGTGACCGCGCCGTGACGCTCACCCCGGCAGCGCTGGCCGCGGCGCTCGGCCTGCACCCGCCCACCGACGAGCAGGCCGCCGTCATCGCCGCGCCGCCGCGTCCCGCCCTGGTCGTCGCCGGGGCCGGGGCGGGCAAGACCGAGACGATGGCCGCCCGCGTCGTGTGGCTGGTCGCCACCGGTCAGGTGCTGCCCGAGCAGGTCCTCGGGCTCACCTTCACCCGCAAGGCCGCGCAGCAGCTGGGCCAGCGGGTCCGGGCGCGGCTGCGTCGCCTCGCCGGGTCGCCGCTGCTCGACGAGCTCGACCCCACCGGTGTCCGACGCACCGCGGTCCTCGCCGGCGAACCGACGGTGTCGACCTACCACGCCTATGCCGGGCGGCTCGTCGCCGAGCACGCGCTGCGGCTGCCCGCCGAACCCGCCGCGCGGCTGCTCACCGAGACGGCGTCCTGGCAGCTGGCGCACCGCGTCGTGTCCACCTGGGCCGACGACCTCGAGATCGACCGCGTCCCCGCGACCGTCACGGGCTACCTGCTCGCGCTGGCGGGGGAGATCGGGGAGCACCTCGCCGACCCCGCCGACGTGCGCCGGCTGGCCGGTGAGATGGCCGACGTGCTGGAGAACGCGCCGCGGGCCAAGGGCCAGCGGGCGGAGCCGTCGCTGACCTACAAGCGCTGGATCGCGGCGCAGCGGATGCGGGTGGAGCTGTTGCCGCTGGTCGAGGCGTTCGCCGCGCGCAAGCGGGCCGAGCGCACGATCGACTTCGCCGACCAGATGGCCATCGCCGCGAGCGTCGCGGCCGACCATCCCGAGGTCGGCGCCGCCGAACGCACCACCTACCGCGCCGTGCTGCTCGACGAGTACCAGGACACCGGCCACGCCCAGCGCGTCCTGCTGCGCGCCCTGTTCGGGGGCATCCCCGGCGCCCCCGCCCGCGACGACGGCCTGTCGGTGACGGCCGTCGGCGACCCCTGCCAGTCGATCTACGGCTGGCGCGGCGCCAGCGCGGGCAACCTCGCCCGGTTCCGCACCGACTTCCCCGCGGGCGACGAGCCCGCCGACGAGTACGGCCTGCTCACCAGCTTCCGCAACCCGCCGGAGGTCCTCGCGCTGGCCAATGCCGTGTCCGAGCCGCTGCGCACCGGGCCCGGTGCCGTCGAGGTCGGGGAGCTGCGGGCCGGGCCGACCGCCGCCGACGGCGACGTCCGCGCGGCGCTGCTGCCCGACGTCGACGCCGAGGTCGCGTGGATGGCCGACGCCGTCGCCGCGCAGTGGGCCCTTTCGGAGGCGGAGGGGCGCCCCGCGCCGACGTCCGCCGTGCTGGTCCGCCGGCGCGCCGACATGGACGCCATCGCCGCCGCGCTGCGCGTCCGAGGGCTACCGGTCGAGGTGGTGGGTCTCGGCGGCCTGCTCGACACCCCCGAGGTGCGCGACCTGGTCAGCGCCCTGCGGCTCGTCGCCGACCCGCTGGCCGGGCCCGCCGCGATGCGGCTGCTCACCGGCGCGAGGTTCCGGCTCGGCGTCGCCGACCTCGCCGCGCTGTGGGCCCGCGCCCGGGAGCTCGCCCCACCCATGACCGGCACCGGACCCGGCCCGCTCAGCCCTGCCGAGCTCGCCCTCGGTGCGCTGCCCGGGGAGCAGGCCGAACAGGCCGGCATCGTCGACGCGCTCGACGACCCCGGCCCGCCCGAGCAGTACTCGCCCGCCGGCTTCGACCGCATCCGCCGCCTCGGGCGCGACCTGCTGTGGCTGCGGTCCCGGCTCTCGGCCCCGCTCACCGACCTCGTCGCCGACGCCGAACGCCTCCTGCTGCTCGACACCGAGGCCGCGTCGCGGCCCGGGCCGGTCGGACGGGCGCACCTCGACGCGTTCGCCGACGTCGTCGCCGAGTTCTCCGCCGGCGCCGAGGTCTCCTCGCTGACCGCCCTGCTCGACTACCTGGAGACGGCCGAGCAGGCCGAGGACGGCCTCACCCCCGGCGAGATAGAGGTCGTGCCCGACCGCGTGCAGGTGCTCACCGTGCACGCCGCCAAGGGTCTCGAATGGGAGGTCGTCGCCGTCCCGCACCTGGTCGCGCAGGTCTTCCCCGGCCGCAAGATCGGCGGCGACTGGCTCACCTCACCGGCCGACCTGCCCGTGCCGCTGCGCGGCGACGCCGCCGACCTCCCGTCGTTCGAGCTCCCCGCGGACGTCGACCGCAAGGAGGCGGAGCTGGCGGTCAAGGCGCACCAGGACGCGCTCGACGCCCGCCGGCTCGTCGAGGAACGCCGCCTGTTCTACGTCGCGCTCACCCGCGCCGAACGCGTCCTGCTGCTGTCCGGGCACCGCTGGGGCACCCTCGGCGACCGGCCGCGGGAGCCGTCGGAGTTCCTGCTGCAGGTGGCGGGCTCGATGCCGGCCGCGGGTGGGCGCGTCGAGGCGTGGGCGCAGGAGCCCGCCGAGGGGGAGACCAACCCCGCCAACGACCGCGTCGTCACCGCCGAGTGGCCGGCCGATCCGCTCGGCGCCCGCTCGGCCGACGTCCACGCCGGGGCCGACATGGTCCGGGCCGCGCTCCGCGGCCTCGCCGAGGCGCGGGAACACCATGCCGAGGCCCTCGCCGCCGCCGCGGATCCCGGGGCACAACTCGACCTGATGCCCCCGGACCCTCCCGAGGACCCCGGCGACGACCAGGGCGATCCCGAGGGCTGGGCCGCCGACGTCGACGTCCTGCTCGCCGAACGCGCCGCCGCCCGCGCCCGCCCCACCGTCGAGCTGCCCGCGCACTTCTCGGTCAGCCAGCTGGTGGAGCTCGCGGCCGACCCCGACGCCCTCGCCGCCCGGCTGCGCCGCCCGCTCCCGCTGCCGCCCAACCCGCACGCCCGCCGCGGCACGGCCTTCCACGCCTGGCTGGAGCAGCGGTTCGGCGCCGCGGGCCTGCTCGACCTCGACGACCTCCCCGGCGCCGCCGACGACGGCGCCGCCTCCGACGACGCGCTGGAGGACCTGCAGGCCGCGTTCCTCGGTTCGGAGTGGGCCGAGCGGCGGCCCGTCGAGGTCGAGGTGCCGTTCGAGACCGTGATCGCCGGGATCGCGGTGCGCGGACGGATGGACGCGGTGTTCCCCGACCCCGACGGTGGGTTCACCGTCGTCGACTGGAAGACGGGCCCGCCCCCCGACGAGGCGCGGCTGGGTCCGCTGGCCGTGCAGCTCGCGGCGTACCGGCTGGCCTGGGCCGCGCTCGCCGGGGTGGAGCCGGACCGGGTGCGGGCGGTGTTCCACTACGTCCGTTCGGGGCGAACCCTGCGCCCCGCCGACCTTCTCGACGCCGACGGCCTGCGTGCCCTCCTCGACGGTGTCCCGACGCCTGCCGGCTGACCCGCGCCCGGCCGAACAACCGCGCGCAACCCCACGGTCGCTGTCGGAGCCGTGGACAGCAGTGAGGTTGCGTGCGGCGAGGAGACGCCGGGGTCAGGCTGCCAGGTCGGCGAGGCAGGCTCCCCACGATCCATGCCGCGGCCGGTACGACAGCCGTCCTGTGCCGAGCGGCGAACCGGTGCGGAGCATTCCGACATTGAAATCTCAAGTAAAGAGATGCCTCGGTTACGCTCATCGAGTGGGCACGACCCCTGATCTCGATCCGGCCGCCGAGGCCGGCACCCGCTGGCTCGACGACGGCGAGCTGCAGAGCTGGCACTCGTTCAGCGGCATGCTGCTGACGTTGCCGGGCTTCCTCGATGCCCAGCTCCAGCGCGACGAGGACCTCTCGCTGTTCGGCTACCTCGTGATGGCGGGCCTGTCCGACGCACCGCAACGCACACTGCGGATGAGCGAACTGGCCGTCCTCACCCAGGGGTCGTTGTCGCGGCTCTCGCACGCCGTCGCGAAACTGGAACGCAACGGCTGGGTCGAGCGCCGCCCGTGCCCCGGCAACGGCCGGGTCACGATCGCGACACTCACCGACGACGGCGCGGCGAAGCTGGCCGCGGCGGCGCCCGGCCACGTCGCCGCGGTGCGCCGGCTGGTCACCGACCCGCTCGGTCCGGAGCTGTTCGCCCGGCTCGGGGAGGCGTCGCGCCGGATCCTCGACGTCACCGCCGGCCCCGGGTGCCCCGCGATCCCGCACCGGGCCGACGGCAGCGCCGACAACGCGGGCTGAAAGCCCCTAGGTTGCTGGCATGACCGGCAGGATCGTGCTCCTCGGCGCCACCGGATACACCGGCGGGCGCACCGCGCAGGCGATGGTCGACCGTGGCCTCGGCCCGGTCCTGGCTGGCCGCGACCCCGATCGGTTGGCCGGGATCGCGCACGGCCTCGGCGGCCTGCAGACAGCCCACGCCGACGTCACCGATCCCGCGTCGATCAGGGCGCTCGTCGAGAAGGGCGACGTGCTGGTCTCGACGGTCGGACCGTTCATGCGCCTCGGCGGCCCCGCGGTCGCGGCGGCGATCGAGGCGGGCGCGATCTACCTCGACTCGACAGGCGAGCCGCCGTTCATCCGCGCGGTCCACGAGACGCACGGCCCGGAGGCGGCGCGGACCGGCGCGGCCCTGCTCACCGCGTTCGGCAACGACTACGTCCCGGGTGTCCTCGCGGGTGCGCTGGCGCTGCGGGACGCGGGGGAGGCGGCGCGGCGGGTCGACGTCGGCTACTTCCTCAGCGGCGGCGGCCGGGGCCGCGCGTTCTCGCGCGGCACGCTCGACTCGGTCGCCGGGGTCATGGGCAGGCCCGCCTACGCGTTCCGCGACGGCGGCCTTCGCGAGGAACCTGCCGCGTCGCGGATGCGGACGTTCCACGTCGCGGGCCGGCCCCGGCCCGGGGTGACGATCGGGGCGTCGGAGCAGTTCGCGTTGCCGCGGCTGGCCCCGGGCCTGCGGACCGTCGACGTCTACCTCGGCTGGTTCGGCGGGGCGAGCGGGATGCTGCACGCGTCGAGCAGGGTGACCCCGGTGCTGGGCAGAGTCCCGTTGCTGACGGGCGGCGCGACCACGCTGCTGCAGAAGGCGATCTCCCGGATCCCGGCCGCCCCGGACGCGGCCACCCTGGAGCGGACGACGTCGCATTTCGTCGCCGAGGCCTTCGACGGGACCGGCACCCTGCTGGCCCGCACCCACCTGACCTCGCCCGACGGATACGCGATCACGGCCGGGCTGCTGGCGTGGGGTGCGGGGCACGCGGCGGAGCACGGCGTCGACGGCGTGGGCGCGCTCGACGCGGTCGGGGCCTTCGGGCTCGACACGCTCGTCGCCGGGGCCGCCGAGGCGGGCATCGTCGCTGATCGGTCGTCGCAGTGATCGTCGACGTCACGCATTGACGGCGGCGGCGGCGCGCTACCCTCCGCGGCGATGAACGAGCGGTTGCGGCGCAGGGTCCTCGACAAGGAGACCGCGGGGGCCCTGCGTATGCCGGACCCGACCGTCGGCCCGGTCGTGTCCCTGGTGCGGCGCCTGGCGATCGCGCTGGGCGCGCTGTTCGCGACCGCGCTGATCGTGTGGCTCTCGCGTGCGGGCTACGTCGACAACAACGACGACGGCAGCGGCATCTCGTTCCTCGACGCCCTCTACTACGCGACCGTGTCGCTCTCGACCACCGGCTACGGCGACATCGTGCCGGTCACCGACGCGACACGGCTGGTCACGACGGTCGTCATCACGCCGTTGCGGCTGCTCTTCCTCATCGTCCTGGTCGGCACCACCGTGGAACTGCTCACGGAGCGCTCGCGCCAGGCGTATCGCATCTCCCGCTGGAGGTCACGCGTGCGCGACCACACGATCGTCGTCGGCTACGGCACCAAGGGCCGGGCCGCGGTCGACACGCTGCTCGGGGACGGGGCGGACCCGTCCGAGATCGTCGTCGTCGACACCGACCGCACGCAGCTCGACGCCGCGTCCGCGCTCGGGTTGATCACGGTGAACGGCAACGCGACCCGGTCGAGCGTGCTGCGGGTCGCGGGCGTTCCGTACGCGTCGGCCATCGTGATCGCGACGAACCGCGACGACACCGCCGTCCTGGTCACGCTGACCGCCCGCGAGCTGGCACCGAGGATCACGATCGTGGTGGCGGTGCGGGAGTCGGAGAACGTGCACCTGCTGCGGCAGTCGGGCGCGAACTCGGTCATCGTCTCGGCGGAGACGGCGGGCCGGCTGCTCGGTGTGGCGACGACGGCCCCGAGCGTCGTCGAGGTCATCGAGGACCTGCTGACCCCGGACGCGGGCTTCGCGATCAGCGAGCGGCCCGTGGAGGAGACGGAGGTGGGCGGCTCCCCGCGGCACCTGCCCGACATCGTGCTGGGCGTGGTCCGCAACAACGAGCTGGTCCGGGTCGACCATTCGTCGGTCGACGCCCTCGAGCGCGGTGACCGCCTCCTCTACGTGCGTCGGGCGTCCCCGGCCGACGAGGACGACTGAACCCCTGCTCGTCGGAGCGGGACGCGGTCACGGCCCGACGAGGTCCCTGACGACGCCCAGCGCCGCGCCGTGCAGGGCGGCGTCGCGGGTGACCGCGGCGCGCAGCACCCGCACGGGCGGCCGGGCGACCACTCGTGACCGCAGGGCGTCGCGGACCCGCGTGCGCAGGGCGTCGCCGAGCCGGCCGTAGGTCCCGCCGAGGACGACGGCGGGCACGTCGAGCAGGTTGACCGCACCCGCGAGCGCGATGCCCAGCGCGGCACCGGCGACGTCGAGTGCCGCCCCCGGGCGGGCGACCAGGGCGTCGACGTCGGGGACGGCCGCCGCGCGCAGCAGGGCGGCGGTTCCGGCGACGGTCTCCAGGCAGCCCGTCCCACCGCAGGTGCAGTCACGCCCACCGGGATCGACGACGACGTGTCCCAGCTCCCCGGCGCGCCCGCCGGCGCCGCGGAACAGCCGGCCGTCGAGCACGATCCCGGCGCCGACGCCCACGCCGCCGGACACGAACAGCATGTCGCGCAGGCCCTGGCCGGTCCACAGCTCGGCGAGCGCGGCGAGGTCGGCCTCGTTGGCGGCGGTCACCGGGGCGTCGACGAGCGCGCCGAACAGCCCGGCCACCCCGACGTCCTGCCAGCGCGGCAGGTTGGGCGCGCGCTGCAGCACCCCGTCGGGGGTGACGACGCCCGGTAGCGCCACCCGCACGCCGGCGACGGCGAGCCCGGCTCCGGCCACGATCTCCGCGACGAGCGTGGCGGCCCGGCGCAGTCCTTCTTCCGGCGGGCGGCGGCGGTGGGAGGACGGCACGCGCCGCACCACGCGCACGGTCCCGGTGAGGTCGGCGATGCAGGCGGCGACCTCGTCGACACCGATCTCGACGCCGACCCCGCACGGCCCGGACGGGTTGAGCTGCAACGGGTTGGCCGGGCGGCCGCGGCCGCCGCGGCGAGCCTCCAGCTCGACGAGCATGCCGTCGGCGAGCAGGTCGTCGACGAGTGAGGAGACGGTGCCGCGGGTGAGGCCGGTCGCCGCGGCGACCGCGGCCCGTGACGCGGGCGCCGCCGCGACGGCGGCGAGCACCAGGCCCCGGTTGTGGCGCCGGACCGTCGGGGGCCCCGCCGGTGCCACCTGCGCAGCCGGCCCGACGGGGGACGGGCCGGCTGCGCCGAGGTCACCGGGGAGCGGTGTCATGTGAGCCGGACGGCGGTCATGTCGCGGACGGCGGCGTAGCGCTCGCGGACCGCGGGTGCCGGGTCGGCCTCGTGGACGACGGTGCCCGCGGCGTCCCACTCCGGCAGGTCGCCCGAGAGTGTCCACGCGGCCTGGCGGGCGGCGCCGTCGGCCACGTAGTCGCCGGGGGTGGGCACGACGACGGGTCTGCCGAACACCGCCGGCGCGATCCGCGCGACCGCCTCCGACCGTGCCGCCCCGCCGACCAGCAGGATCCGTTCGACGGGTACGCCCGCCTCGACCAGGGCGTCGAGGGCGTCGGCGAGCCCGCACAGCAGCCCCTCGACCGCGGCACGTGCGAGATGTGCAGGGTCGGCGGTGCCGAGGGTGAGGCCGTGCAGCGACCCTGTCGCGTCGGGGCGGTTGGGTGTCCGCTCGCCTTCCAGATAGGGGACGAGGACGAGCCCACCCGCACCCGCGGGGGCACTGAGTGCGAGGCCGGACAGCGACTCGTGGTCGACACGCAGCAGGGTCGCGGCCGCGTCGAGGACCCGCGCGGCGTTGAGCGTGCACACCAGCGGCAGGTGCTCCCCGGTCGCCGAGGCGAACCCGGCGATCACTCCCGTCGGGTCGGCGGTCGCGACCGGGCTGACCGCGCTCACGACGCCGGAGGTCCCCAGCGAGACGACGACGTCGCCGGGCCGCGCGCCCAGCCCGAGCGCGGCGGCGGCGTTGTCCCCGGCGCCGGGCCCGACGGCGACGCCGGCCGGGGTGCAGCCGACCCGCTCGGCAGGCGCCGCCACGCGCGGGACGAGCACGCCGGTCCGGCCGAGCGCCCGTTCCAGCAGGTCGAAGCGGTACTCGCCGGTCGCCGCCGAGAAGTAGCCGGTGCCGGAGGCGTCGCTGCGGTCGGTCACGAGGTCGTCCAGCGAGCCGGTGCCGCGCAGCCGCCAGCTCAGCCAGTCGTGGGGGAGCGCGACGGCCGCGGTCGCGGCGGCGTGGTCCGGTTCGTGCGTCGCCAGCCACCGCAGCTTCGTGACGGTGAACGACGCGACCGGCACGCTGCCCGTCGCGTCCGCCCACGCCTGGGCGCCGAGCTCGGCGACCAGCTCGTCGGCGGCCGCGGCGGAGCGGGTGTCGTTCCACAGCAGGGCGGGCCGGACCACCTCGCCCGCCGCGTCGAGGCACACCATCCCGTGCTGCTGCGCGCCGACCGAGATCGCGGAGACGTCGTCGATCCCGCCGGCGTCCTCGAGCGCGGCCTGCAGGGCGGACCACCACGCCGACGGGTCGATCGACGTCCCGGCCGGGTGCGGCGCCGCCCCACGCCGCACCGGCTCACCGGTCGATGCGTCCCGGATCACGACGGTGCACGACTGCGTCGACGAGTCCACCCCGGCGACGAGCACCCGCGTCACGCCGCGGCTCCCGGCCCGCCCGGTTGCAGGAACGGGGTGCTCACCTGGCCCCCAGGACGTGCTCGAGTGCCAGCTGGGCCAGCTTCGCGTAGCCGTAGCCGCGCTCGGCCTCCTTGTCGGCGTCGTAGTCCTCGAACGCGGTCCGGTCGGCGAGCAGGTCGGCGGCGGTCTCGCCGGGGTTGAGGGTCGGCTTGCCGAGGTCCGCGACACCCGAGACCTCGAGCGCCTCGACTACCGCGGGATCGGCGCGGAAGGCGGCGGCGCGCTCGCGCAGCAGCAGGTAGGTGCGCATGTTCGCGGCGGCGGAGGCCCACACGCCGTCGACGTCCTCGGTGCGCAGCGGCTTGTAGTCGAAGTGGCGCGGCCCGTCGTACACCGGGCCGCCCCCGGGGGCGCCGTTCTCCAGCAGGTCGACCAGGGAGAAGGCGTTGAGCAGGTCGCCGTGGCCGAAGATCAGGTCCTGGTCGTACTTGATGCCGCGCTGGCCGTTGAGGTCGAGGTGGAACAGCTTGCCCGCCCACAGCGCCTGCGCGATGCCGGCGGTGTAGTTGAGCCCGGCCATCTGCTCGTGCCCGACCTCGGGGTTCACCCCGACGATGTCGCCGTGCTCCAGCTCGGCGATGAACGCGAGGGCGTGCCCGAGGGTGGGCAGCAGGATGTCGCCGCGGGGCTCGTTGGGCTTGGGCTCGATGGCGAACCGGATGCCGTAGCCCTGCTCCTTGACGTAGGCGGCGAGCAGGTCGATGCCCTCGCGGTAGCGGTCGAGCGCGGCGCGGATGTCCTTGCCCTGGTCGACCTCGGCGCCCTCGCGGCCGCCCCAGAACACGTAGGTCGAGGCGCCGAGCTCGGCGGCGAGGTCGAGGTGGCGCAGCACCTTGCGCAGCGCGAACCGGCGGACGCCGCGGTCGTTACTGGTGAACGCGCCGTCCTTGAAGACGGGGTGGGTGAACAGGTTCGTCGTCATCATCGGGACGACGAGGCCGGTCTCGTCGAGCGCGCCGCGGAAACGGGCGATGATCCGGTCGCGCTCGCCCGCGTCGGTGCCGAAGGGGACGAGGTCGTCGTCGTGGAAGGTGACGCCCCATGCGCCCAGGTCGGAGAGGCGGCGCACGGACTCGACGGGGTCGAGGGCGGGGCGGGTGGCGTCGCCGAAGGGGTCGCGGGCGGGCCAGCCCACGGTCCACAGCCCGAAGCTGAACCTGTCCTCACGCGTCGGCTGTGTCGCCATGATCGCCCCTTTTGTTCGGCGTCCGAACTAATAGGGGAACGGTAGCGTGCCGTCCGTGCGTCTGGCCACATGGAACGTGAACTCCGCCAAGATCCGGCTCCCGCGGCTGCTGCCGTGGCTCGACCAGCGCGCGCCCGACGTCGTGTGCCTGCAGGAGACGAAGGCCTCCGACGCCGAGTGGTCCGAGTCCTACGACGCCGAGCTGCGCGACCGCGGCTACGAGGTCGCGCACTACGGGCAGGGCCGCTGGAACGGGGTCGCGCTGCTCTCCCGCGTCGGCCTCGACGACGTCGAGCGCGGCCTGCCCGGCGAGCCCCGCTTCCCCGACGAGGACTCCGCCCCGGAGGCCCGCGCCATCTCGGCGACGTGCGGGGGCCTGCGCGTGACGTCGGTCTACGTGCCCAACGGCCGCACTCCCGACGACCCGCACTACGCCTACAAGCTGCGCTGGCTCGACGCGTTGCAGGCCATGGTCTCCGACGGGCCGACGGCCAGCAGCGTCGTCGCCGGGGACATGAACATCGCCCCCACCGACGCCGACGTCTGGGACCCGTCGCTGTTCGTCGATGCCACCCACGTGACCCCGGCCGAGCGCAAGGCACTCGAAGGGCTGACCGGGCTGGGCCTGCACGACGTGGTGCGCGACCGCTGGCCCGGCGAGCGCGTCTTCTCCTACTGGGACTACCGCGCCGGACGGTTCCACCAGGACAAGGGCATGCGCATCGACCTCGTCCTCGTCGGCGACGACGCCGTCGGCCGGGTGCAGGCGGCGTGGATCGACCGCCAGGCGCGCAAGGGCTCCGGGCCCAGTGACCACGCCCCGGTGATGGTCGACCTCGACGAGGCCCCCGACGGTGACATCGGCCCGGTCGTCCCGCCGCCCACGACCCCCGCGAAGCTCCCGCACCTCAAGTGACCGTGAGCGCGACCGGCCCGATCGGTCGCACCGCTGGTCCGGGGCCTGCGACGTTTCGTCTGAAATATCCATTGTCAAGATCTGGTACGGGGCCGCGAGGTAGGGCAGGATTCGGTCCTGCCTGGTGGGGACACCGTGGTCCCCCTGCGCAGCACCGAGGGGGACGACGATGGTCGGAGCGCACCGCGAGTCCAAGCCGAGGCGACGCAGCGGGCGGTTCGCGCTCGCGAACATCGGGGTGGCGGCCGCCGCTGCGGTCCTCGTCGCGCCTTTCGTCGGACCCGCGACGCCGGCATCCGCTGCGCCCTCCGCCGCGCCCACGAGCCAGCAGTTCCCCTGCAACACGACCGACGGACAGCCCTACGCCTTCACCGTTCCCGACGGCGTGACCTCGCTGACGGTGTCGGCGGTCGGCGGTGCGGGACAGGGCCGTAGCGGGGCACGCGGGGGCGGGCTCGGCGGCACCGTGACCGCGACCGTGCCGGTGACGCCCGCGGAGGGCCTCACCGTCTACGTGGGATGTCAGGGCGACGTGTACCACAGCACCGGCTTCGGCCACGGCGGCGACCACGGCAGCGCGGACTCCTCCGACGCGCAGGACGGCGGGTACGGCGGAGGCGGGAGCGCGGTCGTCCGTTCGACCGGCGCCGAGCAGCTGGTCGTCGCCGGCGGCGGTGGTGGTGGCGGCGGCAACAGCGCCGGCGGCGGTGTCGCGGGCCAGGGTGGACTCGGCGGCGACGGCGGGATCGCCCCACAGGCCGGTGGCCGGGGCGGGGTCGGAACCTTCGGGGGCGGGACCGGGCCCGAAGGGGGCTGTGCCGCGTGCTCACACAGCTACACCTCCATCGACGGGGCCTCCGGTGAGGGCTCTTCCACCGCGGCGGGCGGTGGCGGTGGCGGCGGTGGCGGCGGCGGACACATCGGCGGCGGCGGCGGCCACGCCGGCAGCGCCTTCGCATCGCTCCAAGGTGGTGGCGGCGGAGGTGGTGGGTCGTCGTACGTGACCTCGGGTGCGACCGACGTCCGCCACGGCACGAACAACGCGGGTGGCAACGGCAGCGTCGTGCTCAGCTGGACACCCGCTCCCGCCTGCACGATCACCGGCACCGAGGGCGATGACGTCCTGACCGGTACGAACGGCTCCGACGTCATCTGCGGGCTCGGCGGAGACGACACGATCTCCGGCGGCAACGGCGACGACACGCTCATCGGGGGGGACGGCAACGACACGCTGCTCGGCGGCAACGGCGACGACACACTCCTCGGCGGTGACGGCAACGACACGCTCCGGGGTGGCAACGGCGACGACCAGCTGCGCGGGGGCGACGGGAACGACGTGCTCCACGGCGACAACGGGGACGACACGATGCTCGCCGGGCCGGGGAGCGACACCCTCCACGGGGGCAACGGCAACGACCTGCTCGACGCCCAGGACGGCGCGAGCGGGGACGTCCTGGACGGCGGGAACGGACGCGACGACTGCCGCCACGGGCCCGGTGACACGGCGCGAAGCTGCTGACGACCGGACGCAGGTCGACCCGATCGGGCTGATCATGGCCGGTCCGGGCGGTTCCGGCGTGCGCGGGCGTTAGGCCGGATGGAGTATTGCCGCGACGCACCATCCGCCGACCCGAACATGGAGCCCGCTCATGAGCCACCGTCGCGGCCGCAACGCCGCCGGAACCCTGATCGCAGGCCTCGCCCTCGTCGGTGCCGCGGCCTGTTCCTCGGGCACCGACGCCGACGCCCCCGCCCCCGGCGCCACCCCGCCGCCGGCCGCGTCGGCCCAGCCCGGTGCCGGCGGCCAGGCCACCGAGGCGCAGCGCGCCGCGTTCGGCCAGGCCCACCAGGGCGCGCTCGCCCTCATCGCGCTCGGCGGCCTCGGCACCAGCCAGGGCGACGGCGACCAGGTCAAGGGCCTCGCCCCCGACGTGACGTCCAACGGTCAGGCCCTCGACCAGGCGATCCGCGACCAGGCGACCGCTCAGGGCGTCGCGCTCACCGACGGGCTCACCGCCCAGCAGCAGCAGGTCATCAACGACCTGCAGGCCCGCAACGGCCAGCCGTTCGACCAGGCCTGGCTGCGCGCCGCGCTCGACATGGAGCAGCAGGCCCGCGACGCCGCGAACGCGATCCTCAACGACCCCGACGCCTCCCCGGAGGCCAAGGCTGCCGCCCAGGACGCGCTCGCCAAGCTGGACGCGCTCAAGACCAAGCTGACCTCGGCGTCGACCTCCTCCGGTTCGGCCGACCCGGGCTCGGTCAACGCGGGCACCGGCGGCCAGGCCGCCGCGTCCGACGACGTCCTGCCCGTCGCCCTCGTCGGCGGCGGCGCGATCCTCCTCGTCGGCGCCGGTCTCTGGCGTCGTCGCCAGGTCTGATGACGTCCCCTGCCGCCGGGCTCGGCTCCCGCCGGGCCTGGCGGTGGGTGGCGTTGCTCGGGGCGGTCAGCGTGCTCGTCGGGACGGTCATGCTGATCGCGCGCCCGGCGCACGACCTCGGCACGGTCCCCGTGGCCGCGGCCCCGCAGCTCGCCCCTGTCGCAGCCGGGGTCGTCCCTGCGACGGTGACGATCCGCGACGTCGCCGCCCCCGTCGTCCCCGTGTCGACGGCCCCCGACGGCTCGCTCACCCTCCCCGAGGAACCGAAGACCGTCGGCTGGTGGTCGCCCGGCGCGCTGCCCGGGTCCGGAGCGGGCTCGGTCGTGCTGGCCGGGCACGTCGACTCCCGGGTCGCCGGCCTCGGCACGTTCGCGGTGCTGCGCGAGCTGGGCGTCGGCGAGCAGATCACCGTGCGCGGCACCGACGGCCGCGACGTCCCGTACGACGTCGTCGCCCGCCGCGAATACCACAAGGCAGAGCTGCCACCCGACCTGTTCGCCCGCGACGGCGCCGCCCGCCTCGTCCTGATCACCTGCGGTGGCCGCTTCGACCCCGCCGCCCGCAGCTACGACGACAACGTGGTGGTGTTCGCACGTCCCGCGTGAGCCCGTGAGTGGCGGTGGCCGCGACGGCGACCGTCGCCACTCACGAGCGCGTCGCACCGAGCCGGGTACGGTTTTCGACCGTGAGCACCAGTCCCGCCGCCGATCAGCAGGCCCCCGAGTTCGCCGCCGTCCGCGCCGCCGCCGAGCGTGCCGCCGCGGCCGCCCCCGGAGTCCGCGCGGCCGGCGGCCCGGCCATCGACGCCGCCCTGCGTGAGGCGGCCGCCCTGCTGCGCGACCGTGCCGGGGTCCTGCTGGCCGCCAACGGCGCCGACGTCGATGCCGCCCGCCGGGGCGGGATGGCCGCGGGCCTGCTCGACCGGCTCACCCTCACCCCGGAGCGCCTGGCCGACATGGCCGTCCAGCTCGAGGTCCTCGCCGACACCCCGGAGCCGCCCACCGAGCGCGAGGTCCGCACGCTGCCGTCGGGCGAGCGGGTGTTCGAGCGGCGCATCCCCGTCGGCGTCATCGGCGCGGTGTTCGAGGCCCGCCCCAACGTGACCGTCGACGTCGCCTCCCAGGTCCTCAAGGCGCGCAGCGCGGCCGTCCTGCGCACCGGTGCCGCGGCACTGGGCAGCGCGACCGCGCTCGTCGAGCAGGTGATCGCGCCCGCGCTGGAGGCCAACGGCGTCCCCGCCGCCGCCGTGCAGCTGGTCCCGACGCCCGGGCATGCGGGTGCCGACGCCCTCGTCGGTCTCCCGGACCTCGTGCCGCTGGTCGTCGTGCGCGGCAGCGGCGAGGTCACCCGCCGGCTGTCGGCGCTGGGTGCCACCGCGGGCACCCGGATCCTCGCCCACGCCGACGGTGGTGGCGTGCTGTACCTCGACGCCAGCGCCGACCCCGAGCAGGTCATCCGGCTGGTCGAGGCGAGCACCGACCGGCTCGGCGTCTGCAACCGGCTCAACCTCCTGCTCATCGACCGCCCGGTCTACGACGCGCTGCTCCCCGTCGCCGAGAAGGTGTTGTCGGGCAAGGGCATCGAGCTGAGCCTGCCGCCGCACACCCACCGCCTGGGTCACGAGTGGGCGCTCGACTCGGGCAACGAGTCGCACGTGACGGTGCAGCCCGTCGACGGCGCGGTCGACGCCGCGCACACCGCCGCCCGCGAGACCAGCGGTCTCGCCGCGACCGTCTGCGCGCGCGACGAGGGGGCGGCCACCGCGTTCATCGACGCCTACACCGGCACCGGTGTCTTCTGGAACACCACGACGCGGCTGCTCGACGGCTACAAGCTCCTCGGCCTGCCGGAGACGGGGATCAACGTCGACCGCACCCCCGGCCCCCGCGGCCCGGTCACCTATCCCGACCTGGCGCTGCGCCAGTTCGTCGTCCTCCCGCCGGCCTGACGGCGTCCCCGCGGGTCCCACCCGGGCATGGCGCGCTCCCGGCGACGGGTGTCCGAGGTGGACCGCGTGCGCCGGGGCGCGACGTCCTCGTCGCGCGGACGGGCCCGTGACGACCGCTCGATCCTCCGGTGTCGCCGGGCCGACGGCACCGGACCCGCGGATCTCGTCGACGTCGTCGCCGTGTGACGGCACGCGGCGGGGCCGGGGGTTAGTGTCACCCCCGTGTCGATCGAACTCCACCGCACGACGCTGTCCAACGGGTTGCGCGTGCTGCTCGTCCCCGATCCCGCGACGCCGGTCGTCGGTGTCGCCGTGCACGTCGACGTCGGGTTCCGCTCGGAGCCGGAGGGGCGCACCGGGTTCGCGCACCTGTTCGAGCACCTGATGTTCCAGGGCAGCGAGAGCCTGGAGAAGCTGGCGCACTTCCGCCACGTCCAGGGCTCCGGCGGTGTCTTCAACGGCTCGACCCACCAGGACTACACCGACTACTTCGAGGTCCTCCCCGCGGCGGCGCTGGAGCGGGCGCTGTTCCTCGAGGCCGACCGGTTGCGCGCTCCCAAGCTCACCGAGGAGAACCTGCGCAACCAGGTCGACGTCGTCAAGGAGGAGATCCGGCTCAACGTGCTGAACCGGCCCTACGGCGGGTTCCCGTGGATCCTGCTTCCGCCGGTCCTCTACGACACGTTCCCCAACGCGCACAACGGCTACGGCGACTTCTCCGAGCTGGAGCAGGCGAGCCTGGACGACGCTGCGGCGTTCTTCGACACCTACTACGCGCCCGGCAACGCCCAGCTCACGGTCGCGGGACCGCTCGACGTCGACACGACGATGGCGTTGGTGGAGAAGCACTTCGGCGACATCCCGGCCCGGCCGACGCCGGTGCGGCCGAGCTTCGCCGAGCCGGTCCCGGGTGCGGAGCGCCGCCAGGCGGTGCCGGACGCGCACGCGCCGCTGCCCGCGCTGGCGATGGGCTTCCGGATGCCCGACCCCGCAACAGATCTCGACGGCTACCTGGCGCACGTCCTGCTGGCGTCGGTGCTGGGCGACGGCGAGGCGGCCCGGCTGGAGCGCCGGCTGGTGCACGCCGACGGGCTGGTCACCGACGTGTCGGCGAGCGCAGGCCTGATGGGCTCGCTCGATGCGCGTGACCCCGACACGTTCACCGTGACCGCGGTGCACCCGGGCTCGGTCGAGCCCGACCGGGTCGTCGCGGCGGTCGACGAGGAGCTGGAGAAGCTGGCGGCGACGCCGCCGGACCCCGACGAGCTGGCCCGTCAGGTGGCGCGCTGGTCGGCGGCGCTGCACCAGGAGAACGACCGCGTGATGTACCGGATGCTCGGCCTCGGCGCCCGGGAGCTGCTCTACGGCCGTGCCGAGATCACCCTCGAGCTGACCGACCGGCTCGCCGCACTCACCCCGGCCCAGGTCGCGGGCGCCGCGGGTGCGCTGCGCGGCGCCGGCCGCGGGGTGCTGCTCGTCGAACCGGCGCAGGACGCGCAGGGAGAACAGGACGCACCGCAGGGGGACGACGCGTGACCGCCGTGACGACGCACCGCACCGCCGAGGAGATCGGCCGCACCGCCGCCGGCCCGCGGGCGCTGCCCGCGCTGGGGGAGACACGTGAGGTGCCGCTGCCCGACGTCGTCGAGCGGACGCTGCCGTCGGGCCTGCGAATTCTCGCCGCGCACCGGCCGAACGTGCCGATGGTCGAGCTGCGCATGCGCGTCCCGTTCGCCGGGCGCACCCCGCAGCACCCGGCGGTCGCCGAGCTGCTGTCGTCGACGCTGCTCACCGGCACCGCGAGCCGCGACCGGGTGGAGATCGACGACGAGCTGGCCGCTGTGGGCGCCGACCTGGGCGTGAGCGTCGACCCCGAGCGGCTGTCCGTCGGTGGCTCCGGCCTGGCCGAGGGGCTGCCGCGGGTGCTGGGCGTCCTGGCCGACGTCCTGACCGCGGCCTCACATCCCGACACGGAGGTCGCGCGCGAGCGGGACCGGTTGGCCGAGCGGATCGCGGTGGCCCGCGCCCAGCCGCGGACGATCGCGCGCGAGGCACTGCAGCGCAAGCGGTTCGGCGACCACCCGATCACGCGTGAGATGCCGACGGCCGACGAGGTCGCCGCCGTCACCGCCGAGCAGGTCCGGGCGTTGCAGGCCGCGTCGCTGGTGCCGGGCGGGGCGATCCTGACCCTGGTCGGCGACATCGACCCGGAGGTGGCGATCGGGCAGGTCGGCGACGCGCTGGCCGGCTGGACGGCCGACCACGACGCCCACGAGCTCGACGCGCCGCCGCTGCCCGCGGCGGGAGACCTGCTGCTGGTGCACCGGCCCGGGTCGGTGCAGTCGCAGCTGCGGCTCTCGGGCCGGGCGCTGCGCCGTGACGACGACGGCTACGCCGCGCTGCAGCTGGCCAACCTCGTGTTCGGCGGCTACTTCTCCTCGCGCTGGATGGAGAACATCCGCGAGGACAAGGGCTACACCTACGGAGCGCACTCGGGGATGGAGTTCGTGCCGGGCGGGTCGCTGCTGGGGGTGGAGACCGACGTGGCGAGCGACGTCACCGCCGCCGCGCTCCTGGAGACCCGCTACGAGCTGGGCCGGATGGTGGCGGTGCCGCCGACGCCCGAGGAGGTCGAGGCGGCGCGCGCGTACGCGATCGGCTCCCTGCTGATCTCGCTCGACAGCCAGGGCGGGCTCGCCGGGATGCTCACCTCGCTGGCCGCCGACGGCCTCGACGTCGGCTGGCTGCGGGCCCATCCCGGCAGGCTCACGTCGGTGACTGCCGACGAGGTGGCCGCGGCGGCGCTGCGGTTCTTCGCGCCGTCGACGCTCACCGGTGTGGTGGTGGGCGACGCCGACGTGATCGGCGACAGTGTCCGTGCCCTCGGCGGGATCACCGGCTCGTGAGCACCGGGTTCGAGCTCCTGCACCCGCCGGTCCTGTCCCGCGCCGCGGCGCTGCGCGACGAGCCGTTGCGCACCGACACGGCACGCCAGCTGGCGGGCTGGGAGTCGGCCCGGATCGTGGTCGTCGACGACAAGGGCCGTACCCCGGTCGACTGGGATGCCGCTCCGCAGGCCGTGTTCCGTGAGGGCGACGCAGCGGCGTGGGATGCCGCGGCGGGCTCGGGTGTCACGCTGCGGACGCGACCGTCGACGGGTGCGGCCCCGCCGGAGGGTGCGGTCCTGCTCGGCGAGGCCGAGGGGGTCGCCTACTGGGCCGTGCGCGGGCAGCCCGACCTCGTGGCGGGTGACGACCCGGCCGAGTGGGCCGACCTGCGCGCCGTGGGCGCGGAGCTCGACGCGCTCGGCGCCGGCCTGCTCACCACGGCGGTGGCGGCGCTGAGCTGGCACGACAACGCCCGCTTCTGCGCGCGCGACGGCTCACCGACGCGCACCCACAACGGCGGCTGGGTCCGGCGCTGCGAGGCCAACGGTCACGAGGAGTACCCGCGCACCGACCCGGCGGTGATCTGCCTGGTGCACGACGGCGCCGACCGCGTGCTGCTGGCGCGCCAGCCGGTGTGGCCGCCCGGACGGTTCTCGGTGCTGGCGGGGTTCGTGGAGGCGGGGGAGTCGCTGGAGGCGTGCGTGGCCCGCGAGATCGCCGAGGAGGTGGGTGTCGACGTCACCGACATCGGCTACCTGGGCAGCCAGGCGTGGCCGTTCCCGCGGTCGCTGATGGTGGGGTTCCAGGCGGTCGCCGATCCGGCGCAGCCGCTGGTCCCGGCCGACGGTGAGATCGAGGACGCCGTGTGGATCACCCGTGCCGAGCTGCGCGAGGGCCTGTCGCGGGGCGACTGGGCGGGCAGCCCCGACGTCGGGGGCCGCAGGGTCGTGCTGTTGCCGGGCAGGGTGTCGATCGCCCGGTCGATGCTGGAGGCCTGGGCGGCGCGGGGCTGAGCGCCCCGCGCCGGCCGGTGCCCTCACACGACAGGGACGTCCAGCTTGGCCTTGACCTGGGCGAACGACGGGTTGGTCGCCGTCGTCTCGTCGGGGAACAGGACGGTGGGGACGGTCTGGTTGCCGCCGTTGACACCTTCGACGAAGCGCGCCGCGTCGGCGTTGCGCTCGATGTCGATCTCCTTGTACTGGATGCCCGCCTCGTCGAGCTGGAGCTTGAGGCGGCGGCAGTAGCCGCACCACGTGGTGGAGTACATCGTCAGCTGCTGGGCCATGTCCTGGTCAACGGCGCCGGCCGGGCTTTGCTTCCGCGTGTGTCGTGTGCCCCGTCTCACCCGCCCCGCGGGGGCTGTCGGGGGTCTTTGCGAGGATGGCGGGCGTGACCGCTGATCCGTTGCACGCACTCGACGAGGAGCAGCTGGCGGCGGTCACCGCGCCGCGCGGCCCGGTGTGCGTGCTCGCCGGCGCGGGCACGGGCAAGACCCGGACGATCACGCGGCGGATCGCGCACCTCGTCGGCACCGGGCACGTGGCGCCCGGCCAGGTCCTGGCCGTCACGTTCACCGCGCGGGCGGCGGGGGAGCTGCGCACCCGGCTGCGCGCGCTGGGCGCGGGCGGGGTGCAGGCGCGCACGTTCCACGCGGCGGCGCTGCGGCAGCTGCGCTACTTCTGGCCGCAGGTGGTGGGCGACCGGCAGTGGCAGCTGATCGAGCACAAGCTCCGGGCCGTCGGGCAGGCCGCGGTGCGGGCGAAGGCGGGCACCGACCAGGACTCGGTGCGCGACCTGACCACCGAGATCGAGTGGGCCAAGTCGAGCCTGATCACCCCGGCCGAGTACCCGGCCGCGGTGGCGAAGCTGCGGCGCGACACCCCGGGCCCGGCCGAGCAGGTCGCCGCGGTCTACGCGCAGTACGAGGAGCTGAAGAACCGGGCCGAGATGCTCGACTTCGACGACCTGCTGCTGCACACCGCGGCGGCGCTGGAGGAGCACTCCGCGGTCGCCGACGAGTTCCACGACCGGTACCGCTGCTTCGTCGTCGACGAGTACCAGGACGTCACGGCCCTGCAGCAGCGGGTGCTCGACGCATGGCTGGGCGACCGCGACGACCTCACCGTGGTCGGTGACGCCAACCAGACGATCTACACGTTCGCGGGGGCGACGCCGAAGCACCTGCTGGAGTTCCCGCGCCGCTTCCCCGAGGCCGTCGTGGTGCGGCTGCAGCGCGACTACCGGTCGACGCCGCAGGTCGTCGCCGCCGCGAACACGCTGATCTCGGCGGCCCGCGGGCGCGTCGCCGGGTCGCGGCTGCGGCTGGAGGGACAGCTACCGCCCGGCCCGGATCCCGACTTCACCGAGCACGACGACGAGCCCGCCGAGGCCGCCGCCGTCGCCCGCCGCATCCGCAGGCTCATCGCCGACGGCACCCCCGCCGCCGAGATCGCCGTCCTGTTCCGGATCAACGCCCAGTCCGAGGCCTACGAGCAGGCGCTGGCCGACGCGGGCATCCCGTTCCAGGTCCGCGGCGGCGAGCGGTTCTTCAACCGGCCCGAGATCCGGCGCGCCGTGAGCGTGCTGCGGATGGCGGGTGGCCGGGGTGGCGACGACCTGGTCGCCGACGTCCGCACACTGCTGGCCTCGGTGGGCCTGACCGACGAGCCGCCCGCCGGTGCGGCCGCCCGCACCCAGTGGGAGTCGCTGCTCGCACTGGTGGGGCTGGCCGAGGAGCTCGTCGCCGTCCGCGACGGGATCGACCTGACGGGGTTCGTCGCCGAGCTCGAGGCCCGTGCCGACGCCGCGCACCCGCCGACCGTCCAGGGCGTCACCCTCGCCTCGTTGCACGCGGCGAAGGGTCTGGAGTGGGACGTGGTGTTCCTCGTCGGCCTCGTCGACGGCACGCTGCCGATCCAGCACGCCGAGGGCGACGACGACGCGATCGAGGAGGAGCGCCGGCTCCTCTACGTCGGGATCACCCGGGCTCGTCGGGTGCTGGCGATGTCGTGGGCGCTCACCCGTGCCCCGGGCAAGGGTCGTCGGCGGCGTCGCAGCCGGTTCCTGCACGGACTCGTCCCCGACCACCACCCGGCGTCGCGGATCGCGGCCGACCGGTCGAGCGGCAACAAGCCGCGCTGCCGTGTGTGCGGCTCGCCGCTGCTGGGCGCGGAGGCGATGAAGATGCGCCGCTGCGGCGAGTGTCCGTCCGATGTGGACATGGAGCTGCTCGACCGGCTGCGCACCTGGCGCGCGGCCGCGGCCAAGGAACAGCAGGTCCCGGCCTATGTCGTGTTCACCGACGCGACGCTCGCGGCCATCGCCGAGCATCGCCCGTCCGACGTCGCCGCGCTCGTCGGCATCCCCGGGATCGGGGCACGCAAGCTCGACCGCTACGGCCCGGACGTCCTCGCCCTGGTCGCCGATCGCCGATGATTCTCGACGCAAGCGTTTAAATAGGTTGTGCGCCCCGCGGGGGCGCTTCTAAAGTCGATGGCACCGGTCGGGACAACTCCCGTCGGACCGCCTGGACGCGCGAAGGAGGTGCCCCGTGAACACGATCATGACGATCGGCGGCCTCGGCACCTCCGCTTGCACCGGCACCCGCATCAGCGGTGTCCGTCTGCGTATCGCGGAGCAGGGCGTCGTCGCGCGAGCGTACCCGCAGCACGTGCTGCCGGTCGTGGCTCGTGTCGCGCTGCCGAAGCTCGTCGACAACAGCACAGGTGTGTCCGCATCCGGGCGTCGCTACCGAACGTAGGTACCGACTCCTCAAGGCCGAGTCTCGTCGACAAGGGCCGCGGAACCCACCACCTGGGCTCCGCGGCCCTTTTCGTGTGTTCATCTCGATTTTTCGACACCGATCACATCTCTCACCAGGAGGTAGTGGTGCTAGTGAGATCAGCTCCGTTGGACGCCGGAGCGGTCACCCCCGACCTGGCAGGCGGCGACACCGCCGCCGGCGTCGGGACGTTGCTGGACGCGGCCCCGGCCGCGGGTCTGGACCTGCCCTGCCGTTCCGGCGACGCGGACCTCTGGTTCGCGGAGTCGCCGCTGCAGCTGGAGCAGGCCAAGGCGTTGTGCGGCGGCTGCCCGATCCGGACCGAGTGTCTGGCGGGAGCCAAGAGCCGCGAGGAGCCCTGGGGGGTCTGGGGTGGGGAGATCTTCGAGCGTGGCGCGGTGGTCCCGCGCAAGCGCCCGAGGGGCCGCCCCCGCAAGACCGACCTGGAGCGCGACCGCCGGTACTACGCGGCCGTCGGCGCCTGACCGAACACCCCGCACGTCCCCCGCACACCCCGATCACAGAGGAGAGCCGAGATGAACGACCTCCAGCCGGCAGTCGCCGTGTCCCCCCAGCAGCCCGTGACCGAGACCCGGCGACCGGCCGGCACCACCGAGGGAACCACGATGCTGATCCACGAAGCCCTGGCCCGATCGCGAAGGCAAGAGGCAGAGGAGCAAGCCCGCCGCTACCGGCTGGTGCGTTCCGTCGCCGCGGGCCGACGCTGGGCGAAGCTCGCTCGATACGCCGAGCAGCGCGCCCGGCGCAGCGCAGAGCGCGCCCGCGCCGCCGCCTGCTGACCCGCGGGCCCACGGCGCTCCTGCTACCGGCGCCGTGACGCGACGACGCCCGCCCCCACGACCACGCCGGTCGGGGGCGGGCGTCGACACGTCTCCGGGTCCGGTCCCCCGGCCCCCGGGTCGGCTGGAACGGCACCGACCCGGGCGCGGAACTCCGGAGCTCAGCCCCCGGCGGCAGGAGTGTCGTCGTCGGCGAACAGCTCTGGCTGCCAGTGCGAGACGATCCCGCGCAGCGGCACCTCGGCGCCCAGCTGGCAGAGAATCCCCAGCGTGCCGAGCGTGACCCGGTGCACCAGCAGGTACTGCGGCGGCAGGTTGAGCAGCCGGCCGGTGTCGAACTCGGGGCTGCGCAGGTCGCCGACGCGCTCGGCCTGGCTGCGCAGCCACTCCCGGCTGAACCGGAACGTGGGCGTGTCGAGCGGGTCGGTGAACGGCGACAGGTACGCCATCGCCTCCTCGGCGGTCACGGCCGTGTTCGACCGGACGAAGCCCTCCTCGACCATCAGCTCCATGAGGTCGGCGGGTCGCCGCTGCAGCGCGTAACGCGTCATGATCGTCAGCGGCCGGGGCAGTCCCTCGGGCAGCCGCGCGACGGCACCGAAGTCGAGCACGAGCAGCCGGCCGTCGTCGATGACCTGGAAGTTGCCCGGGTGCGGGTCGGCGTGCAGCAGACCCAGCCGTGCCGGCGCGGAGTAGTGGAACTCGGCGAGCAGGACCCCCGCCTGGTCGCGGCGTTCCTGCGTGCCACCCCGGATGATCGACGACATCGGGGTGCCGGTCACCCACTCCGTCACCATCGCCCGCGGCGCGGACGCGACGACCTTGGGCACCCGCACCTTGTCGTCGCCGTCGAACTCGGCGGCGAACCTCCGCTGGTTGTCGGCCTCGTCGCGGTAGTCGAGCTCCTCGACCATCCGCTCGCGCATCTCCTCGATGAGCGGCTTGATCTCCATGCCCGGCGCGAGCGGCTGCAGCAACCGGCTCATGCGGGAGAGCTGCCGCAGGTCCGACAGCACGGCCTCCTCGGCCCCCGGGTACTGGACCTTGACGGCGACGTCGCGCCCGTCGTGCCACACCGCCCGGTGCACCTGGCCGATGCTGGCGGCGGCGGCGGGAGTCTCGTCGAACTCCTGGAACCGGCTGGGCCAGTTGCGCCCGAACTGCTCGGCCAGCATCCGCTGCACCTCGCCGAACGGCATCGGCGGCGCCGCCGACTGCAGCTTCGTCAGCGCCTCCCGGTAGGGCTCGGCGAACTCCTCCGGGACGGCCGCCTCGAACACGCTCAGTGCCTGGCCGAACTTCATCGCGCCGCCCTTGAGCTCGCCGAGGACGGCGAACAGCTGCTCGGCGCTCTTGGCCATGAGCTGCGCGGAGATCTGGTCGGCGTCGCCACCCACGAGCCGGCGGCCCCAGCCCGCGGCGGCCCGCCCGGCGACGCCGAGCGGCAGCCCGGCCAGCTTGGCAGTCCGGGACACGGTCCGTCGGGGGATGTCGGTCACGCCTCGATTGTCCCCCGAGCAGGCCCCGGCGCGCATTCAACGGCCCGGTGCGCCCGGTGACCGGCGTCCGGGACGCGGTGGGCGCCGCCCGCCGAGCACGGGCAGCCAGGATGCCGTGACCAGCGCCGACGTGCGACGACAGCGGCGGCGACGTCGATCTCGACGGTCGCGCCGAGCGCCGCGGGCGGGTCCAGCGTGCCGTCCGTCACGGCCAGCGCCTGCGCGGTGGCCATCCCGATCGTGGCGACGACGGTCGGGGCGTCGGCGGCCGCGCGCAGCCGGGCGAGGCGCGGCGCCAGGCGTCCCCACTCCGGGTCGCGGTCGGCGCGGTGGCGGTCCAGACACTCCAGGCAGGCGCTGCGACCCGGCAGCACCAGCGGCCCGACGACGCCGTGCCCGTCGCGGGTCCGCGCCTGCAGGTGCGCGACACCCGCCGCGACCAGGCCACGGACGGTGACGGGATCGGAGGCCGCGGCGTCGGCGAGCACCACGAGGTCCGGGGTGGACCGGACGGGCAGCCGCGTCCGCACGCCCGGTGCGACCCGCCGCGAGGCGTCCGCGGCGGCGGCTGCGCGGGACCGGCCGCGGTCCCGGTCGACGTAGCCGGTGCCGACGTCGGCGCGTTCGACGACGCCCGCGGCGGCGACCTCGACCGTCCCGACCCCGGCCGCCGCCAGCCCGCACGCCACCCCGACGGCGATCGCGCCGTCGCCCTGCACCCGCACCGCCGCCCCCGCGCGCCTCCGCGCCGTCCGCTCGGTCCCGTCGGCGTCGACGACGGCCCCGCACGCCAGCAGGTCGACGACCATCGCGACGGCCTCGGCCGGGTCGGCCCCCGCCGCGACCGCGCGGGCCAGCACCCGGTCGCGGCGCGCCGGGCGGGTCAGCTCGTCGAGCAGCGCCGCCAGGGGAGGGGACAGCTCGTCGACGACGACCGCCGTCCCGGGCGCGAGCCCCACGACGCGGGTGCCGGGGCCGCGCTCGAGCAGCGGCCTGTGGGGGTCGACGACGAGCACCGTGGGCAGCTCCGATGAGGTCACGGCCACGATGGTGGCGCCACGAACCGTCCACGCGGGGCAGATCCGCGCAGCTCGTTGCGGGTGCGACCCGCGCGGCGCGGCCGACGTGCGGCCGACCGGCGGCGTCGGGCTTAGACTTCCGACATGGCGGGACCCTCAGCCGTCGAGGTCCGGAGGAGCGACCGGCGTCGGCGGATGGTGAGTGCCCGGCGAGAAGGCGACACAGTCATCGTCTTCATCCCGGGTTGGATGAGCGAGTCCGAGGAACGACGCTGGGTGGACGAGATGGTCCGCCGCCTCGAACGTAGCGAGGCCAGACGTCGCTCACCGGCGCGCACGGGCAACGACGCGTTGCTGCGGCGCAGCCTGGAGCTGTCCCGTCGCTACCTCGGTCCCGACGCGGTGCCGACGTCGGTGCGCTGGGTCGCGCCGATGCGCACCCGGTGGGCGTCGTGCACACCTGTCGACGGCACGATCCGCGTCAGCGAGCGGTTGCGCGACGTGCCGGGCTGGGTGGTCGACTACGTGCTCGTCCACGAGCTGGCGCACCTGCTCGTGCCCGGGCACGACGACCAGTTCTGGGAGCTGGTGCGCCGCTACCCGCGCACCGAGCGCGCCATCGGCTACCTGGAGGGGCTCTCGGCCGCGGCGGGGCTCGGGTTCGTCGGTACCGACGGTGACGACGCGCCCGGCGACACCGAACCGGACGCCGAGCTCGACGGGGACGTCGGTGGGCTCGAGGGCATCGCGGCGATCGACGACGAGGGGGAGTCCGCGGCGGGCTGACCCCGCCGCGGCAATGCCGGTCGGTGCCGCCGGACAGTACTGCCGGTCAGTCCTTCGCCGGCCCGTCGTCGTCCTGCTCGGCGTCGTCCTGCTCGGCGTCCCCGCCGGCGGTGTCCTGCTCCCGCTGGGCCGCCTCGCGCCGCTCGGCAGCCTCCTTGGCCGCGTCCATCGCCGCGTCGTTCTCACGGTCGCGCTGGAACTGACGCTCGATCTCGGCGATGGGGTCGGTGTCGTCGGAGCCGGCGACGAACCCGGCCGGGTCGTCGAGGTCGTCGGCCGTGGGGACGAGGTCGGGGTGCGCCCACAGCGCGTCGCGCCCCTCGGTGCCGCGCTGCTCACCGAGCAGCTTCCACAGCTCCGCCGCCGCGCGCAGCCGGCGTGGCCGCAGCTCCAGCCCGACGACCGTGGCGAACGCCTGCTCGGCCGGGCCACCCGACGCGCGCCGGCGGCGCAGCGTCTCGCGCAGCGCCTCCGCGCCGGGCAGCCGCTCGCCGACCGCCTGCGCGACGACGGCGTCGACCCAGCCCTCGACGAGCGCGAGCAGCGTCTCCAGCCGCGCCAGCGCGGCCTTCTGCTCCGGCGTCGTCTGCGGCTCGAACATGCCGCCCTGCATGGCCTCCTGGATCGACTCCGGGTTGGAGGGGTCGATCGACGAAGCCAGCTCCTCGATGCGCGAGGTGTCGACCGAGATGCCCTGCGCGTACTGCTCCACCGCGCCGAGCAGCCGCTCCTGCAGCCACGGCACGTGCGTGAACAGCCGCTGGTGGGCCGCCTCGCGGGCGGCCAGGAAGATCATGACCTCGTTGGCCGGGCGGTCGAGGCCCTCGGTGAACTTCTCGATCGCCTCGGGCAGGAGTGCCGCCGCGCCCGCCGGGCCGACCGGGAAGCCGATGTCGGTGGAGGTGAGCACCTCCGCGGCCAGCTCGCCGAGGCCGTTGCCGAGCTGGCTGCCGAAGGCGAGCCCGCCCATCTGGCCGACCATCGCGAGCATCGGGCCCGCCGCCTGCTTGGCCTGCTCGGGCAGACCCTCCACCCACGCGCTCGACACCCGTCGCGCGACGGGATCGCACATGCGCTTCCACGTCGGCATGCTCGACGTCACCCAGTCGGTGGGCGTCCACGCCACGGCCTCCGACGAGGCGGCCGGGAACTCCGTGGCCTCGTCGAGCCACAGCTGGGCCAGCGCCACCGCGTCGCGGACGGCGCTGCGCTGGCCGTCGGTGAGCGAGGACGTCTTCTGCGCCAACGCCTGCGTCGCGATCTGGGCGGCGAGGTCGTAGTTGACCGGGCCGTCACCGCCGGCGCCGCTCTGGGCATGGCTCAGCATCTGCCCGAGCTGGGTGAGCATCTGGCCGAGCTGGCTCATGTCGAAGCCGCCGGCGCCACCGGCCCCGGGCATCCCCGGGAAGCCACCGGGCATGCCGGGGAACCCGCCGGGCGGCATGCCCGGCAGGTTGCCGAAGCCGAACGGGTCCTGGGGCCCCTTGGGCTCGGAGCCCTCGCCGTCGCCCGGCCGGTCGCGGTCCTTGTCGCGGTCGTTCGGTCCGAAGCCGAAGGGGACGTCGCTCATGTCACCACGGTACGCGGACCCGGCGCCCCCGGTGATGTGGATCGTCGCTGTTCGCGCACAGCGTTGCCGATCCGGGCGGGTCCCGGGACGAGAACACCTCGCTTCGGCCACAGATCCGAATTGTCACGATTTGCCAACGCGCCCCGGGAAACGGGAACCACACGCCCCTTCCGTAGAGTTGGCACGTCAGGGCGCGCCGTCCATGCGGCTGCCGGCGACTCTCGCGTTGTCGCGGCCATCGGGCCGGCGCGCGCCCGCGGCAGTTCGCCTTTCGACGTCAGGAGCGTGACCCGTGGCCATACGGCCCCCAGCGGCGGTGCCATCGATACCTCGCCGCCCCCGGATCCTGCTCATCATCGCGGCGATCGTGGTCGTGCTGTTCCTGGGCGGTTCCCGACTGATCGACTTCTACGTCAACTGGCTGTGGTACGGCGAGGTCGGCTTCCGCTCGGTGTTCTCGACGGTGCTGTTCACCCGCACCGTCCAGTTCGTGCTGGGAGGCCTGCTGATCGGCGGGCTCGTCTGGCTGTCGATGTGGCTCGCCTACCGGTTCCGGCCGGTGTTCGTACCCGTGTCCGGCCCCGAGGACCCGATCGCCCGCTACCGCACGGTGATCATCCAGCGGCTGCGGCTGTTCGCCATCGCCATCCCGGTCGCCGTCGGCCTCATCGCGGGCCTCGCCGCGCAGACCGACTGGCAGACCGTGCAGATGTTCCTGCACGGCACGTCGTTCGGGATCACCGACCCGCAGTTCGGCAAGGACGTCAGCTTCTACACGTTCGACCTGCCGTTCTACCGCCTCCTGCTCGACTGGGTCATGGTCGGCGTCGCCCTCTCGTTCGTCGCCGCGCTGATCACCCACTACCTGTTCGGCGGCATCCGCCTCGCCGGCCGCTCCGGCCAGATCTCCTCGGCCGCGCGCGCCCACCTCGCGTCGCTCGCCGGTGTGTTCGTGCTGCTCAAGGCGCTCGCGTACTTCTTCGACCGCTACGAGCTGCTGTTCTCCGACCGCAACCCGAACTTCAACGGCGCCACCTACACCGACCTCAACGCGGTGATGCCGGCCAAGCTCATCCTGCTGTTCATCTCGCTCATCTGCGCCATCGCGTTCTTCGTGTCGATCTTCCGGCGCAACCTGCAGCTGCCCGCCATCGCGCTCGTGCTGCTCGTGCTGTCCAGCGTCCTGGTCGGTGCGGCGTGGCCCGCGATCCTGCAGCAGTTCGTGGTCGGCCCGAACGCCAACGAGCGCGAGGCGCCGTCGATCTCGCGCAACATCGAGGCGACGAGACAGGCCTTCGGCCTCACCGACGACAAGGTCACCGTCGAGGCGTACTCGGGGACGTCGACGGCCACCCCGGCCGCGGTGCGCGCCGACACCTCGACCATCCCGAACATCCGGCTGCTCGACCCGGCGAAGCTGACCAAGACGTTCACGCAGCTCCAGCAGCGCCGTAACTTCTACGGCTTCCCGGACAAGCTCGACATCGACCGGTACACCGTCAACAACGAGCGCCAGGACTACGTCGTCGCGGCTCGCGAGCTCGACAGCAGCGGCCTCGTCGGCAACCAGACCGACTGGATCAACCGCCACCTCGTCTACACCCACGGCAACGGGTTCGTCGCCGCGCCGGCCAACAAGGTCAACGCCGCGCTGGAGGACACCGGTGGCCGCGGCGGCCTGCCCGAGTTCACCGTCAGTGACACCTCGACCAAGGGCGCGATCGACGTCACCCAGCCGCGCATCTACTACGGCGAGCTGATCAAGGACTACTCGATCGTCGGCGCCGAACCCGGTGCCGCCCCCCGCGAGTACGACTCGGACAGCCAGCAGTACACCTACACCGGCAAGGGCGGCGTCTCCCTCGGGAACTTCTTCAACCGCCTCGTGTTCTCCATCGACAACGGCGAGATCCGGATCCTGTTCAACGACTCGATCAACGACGAGTCGAAGATCATCTTCAACCGGGACCCGCTCGACCGCGTCAAGAACGTCGCGCCGTGGCTCACCGTCGACGGCGACCCCTACCCGGCAGTCGTCGACGGCAAGATCCAGTGGATCGTCGACGGCTACACGACGCTCAAGCAGTACCCCTACGCCCAGCAGGTCCCGCTCGGCGACGCCACGCGCGACAGCCTGCAGGGCGGCGTCCAGCGTCTGCCCGACACGAACGTCAGCTACCTGCGCAACTCGGTGAAGGCCACCGTCGACGCCTACGACGGCACCGTCACGCTCTACGCGTTCGACGAGACCGACCCGGTGCTCAAGACGTGGGAGAAGGTCTTCCCCGGCACCGTGCAGCCCGGCTCGGCCATCAGCCCGGCCCTGCGTGAGCACTTCCGGTACCCCGAGGACCAGTTCAAGGTCCAGCGCCAGCTGCTGACCCGCTACCACGTCACCAACCCGGGCGAGTTCTTCTCGACGGTGTCGTTCTGGGACGTTCCCTCCGACCCGACCGTGCAGGGCAACACCGGCTCCGGTCAGGAACCGCAGCCGCCGTACTACCTGCTCGCGGGCCTGCCCAACCAGGAGGGCGCGTCGTTCCAGCTCACCAGCGCGCTCGTGAGCCTGCAGCGACAGTTCCTGGCGGCCTACATGACGGCCGACTCCGATCCGGAGAACTACGGCAAGATCACGATCCTGCAGCTACCCGCCGACACGCAGACACTCGGCCCGCAGCAGGTGCAGGCGCAGTTCCTCGGCTCACCGACCGTGTCGCAGGAGCTCAACCTGTTGAGGCAGAACCAGACCACGATCGACTACGGCAACCTGCTGACGTTGCCCGTCGCCGGCGGCCTGCTCTACGTCGAACCGGTCTACATCGAGAGAGCCGGGCAGGACTCCTCCTACCCGCAGCTGGCCAGAGTGCTGGTGAGCTACGGGGGCAGGGTGGGTTACGACGCCAACCTCGCGACGGCGCTCGACCAGGTGTTCGGCGCCGGGGCCGGTGGCGGCGTGACGCAGGGTGGCCAGGGCACCCCGCCGCCGACCGACACGGGGACCAACCCGCCGCCCAACCCGGGCGCGGGCGGAGGCAGCAACCCGGCTGCCGCCGCTGCCGCGGCGGAGATCTCGCAGGCGCTGGCCCAGCTCAAGTCGGCCCAGCAGTCCGGTGACTTCGCGGCCCAGGGCCAGGCACTCGCCGCGCTCGACGCCGCCGTGAAGAAGTTCCAGGCGGCCCAGGGCGGCTGACGCCCCACCGACCGACGCCCCGTCCGGCTCCACGCCGGGCGGGGCGTCGTCGTCTCCGGCGCGGCCGGATCGGGTGTGACCGGAGACACCGGAGCCGGATTCGGGGTGCCGAGAGCCCGGCAGACGCTCGCGCGGCGGATCGCCGCAGATCAGAGGCCGGAAGGTGGAGTTGCACCCCGGGTGCGGGAACGTTTCCGGCGGGTGTACTGTTCTACCTACAAGAGCAACACGGCAGTACAAAAGAACAGCAACACAGTGGTTCAAACACCACAGCGGCGCGGGGTGGAGCAGCTCGGTAGCTCGCTGGGCTCATAACCCAGAGGTCGTAGGTTCGAATCCTACCCCCGCTACAACGTCGAAAGGCCCTCAGGACATCGTCCTGAGGGCCTTTCGCATGTGGTCAGTAGCGCGGCGGCAGGGCGAGGTGCGGCGGCGGTCGGTCCCGGGCCGCGCCCGGTGCGACCCGCCTGCGTCGAGGGGTCGCGGACGCAGTCGTCCGGTCAGGACACCCGGTCCAGCCGGCGGACGGCGAGGGCCCCGCAGGCCACCGCGACCACCGCCAGCGAGGTGACGGCGACGACGTCCGTCCCGGCGCCGATCCAGGGTGAGCGAACGGCGTCGACGAGCAGGCCCGTGGGGGTCCGGCCCGGTGCTCTCGATGACCCGCAGCGCCTCGGCGGCCTCGGCAGGGCGGGAGTCCAGCAGGTGCGCACCCACTCCGGCCCGCACGGTGATCACGCTCATCGCGTGGGCGACGACGTCGTGCAGCTCGCGGGCGATGCGGACCCGTTCGTCGGCCACCGCGCGGTCGGCCAGCTCGTGTCGCGCCCGCTCCAGCGCCACCGTCCTGGCTTCCAGCTCCTCGGCGCGGGACCGCCGGTCGGTGAGTGCCACCCCGAGGGCCCACACCACCACGAAGACCGTTGCGGCGTAGCCGATCTCCGACTCCGGCGCCTGCCAGAGGAGCGCGGCGACGATCATCCACATCGGTGCGAGGAGCCCGAGCGCGCGCAGCCACAGCGGCCGGTCCCACGCGCCCACCGCGAACATCGCGGCGACCGCAGGCAGCGACTGCAGCAGGTGCGGTTCGTGTCCGAGGCCGATCCACGCCGGGTAGGCGATGGCGAGGACGAGAAGGACGACGAGGGGGTTGCGGCGCAGCAGGAGCAGCGGCAACGTGTTGAGCGCCAGCAGCGGCAGTCCCTGCGCGTCGAGATCGCCCAGGCGCCACGCGGTGAGCGCGAAGACCGCGGTGAGGGCGGCGGCCGCCACCACCAGGGGCCGGGACAGACCTCTCATGGCGGCTGACCCTAGCCCGGATTCCGTCGCCGGTTCCGCCTGTCGTGCTCCGCGCCGGGTGCCGACCGTCCCGGATCGTGTCCCTGTCGGTGCCTGCACGCCGCGGGGTGTGGCGGCGCGGTCAGGAGCCGTTCGACGCCCCGGTGGTGCCGTCCCGGCGCACTGTCAGGTACGGGCGGAGGAGGCGGCCGAGCAGCGCGAGCGCGGCGTCGCCGCCGTCGGCGCCGATGTCCTGGCAGGCCCGCAGGATGGTGGCGTTGATCAGTTCGGCCATCCGCTCGGGTTCCGGTTCGCCGAGCAGCCGCAGCGAGTCGAGCAGGGGTTCGCGGAGCCGGGCGTGGTGCTGCGAGCTGTGCTCGCGCAGCACTGCCGGCTCGATGAGGGTGCGCAGGGCCTTCGCGACCGTCTGCTCGGGACCGGTGAACAGCGCGACGTTGGCCTCCACGTAGGCCCACACCCGGTCGGCGGGGGTCGCTGCCGCGTCGACGTGGTCGAGCACCCGGGCGGTCCAGGCGGGGAAGACGTCGGCGACCACGCCGAGCAGCAGCGCGTCCCGTGACGGGAAGTACTGGTAGACGCTGGGCCTGGCCAGTCCGATGCGTGCGCCGGCGGCGGCCAGTGACGGCGCTTCTCCGGTCTCCTCGAGAAGTGCCCGTGCCGCATCCAGGATCGCCCGTTGCCGGCGTTCGCGGTGTTCAGCGACGGTCGGGGCCTGGATGCGGGGCACGGGTACCTTCCCGTCAGGAGGAGGGCCGGGTCACGTCAGGGCGGGGTTCTCCTCGGTCAGCTTGCCGTCGACCATCTCGAACACGCGGTCGCAGTGGCGCAGCACGTCGTGGTCGTGCGTGACGACAACTGTAGCCATTCGGGACCGGTGGGTCTCGTCGGCCAGCAGGGCGAGAACCTCGTGGCTGCGCCGGCGGTCGAGCGCGGCGGTCGGTTCGTCGACGAGCAGCACCCGGGGCCGGGTGACGAGGGCGCGGGCGATGCCGATCCGCTGCCGTTCCCCACCGGAGAGCTGGTGGGGCCTGCGGTTCGCCCTGTGCTCCATGCCGACCTCGGCGAGCAGCTCGCCCGGGTCGCGGGGGTCCTCGACCCGGCCGAAGGTCAGCGGCAGGCGCACCTGATCGATCGCGGTCAGCGAGGGGATCAGGTTGTTGCTCTGGAAGACGTAGCCGATCCGCTCGCGCCGCACGCGCGCCCGCACCCGCTCCGGCCCGGCCAGGTCGACGCCGTCGATCAGTACCCGGCCCTCGTCGGGAACGGTGAGCCCGCCCGCGACCGCGAGCAGGCTCGACTTGCCCGCGCCGGACGGGCCGACGACGGCGATGATCTCGCCCGGCTCGACGTGCACCGACACGCGATCCAGCGCGGTGGTCTCGTCCTCCCCGTCTCCGTGGCGCAGCGTGACCTGCTCCACCAGCAGTCCGGTGTTCATCGGTTGCCTCCGAGGGCGGTGAGGGGGTCGACCTTGGTGATGCGCAGCACGGCGACGGTCGCTCCGATCATGCCGAGCAGTACCAGGAGGAAGGAGGCGACGGCGATCGCGCCCGCGTCGAGCGCGAACGGCATCGGCGTGGCCGACAGGGCGGCTCCTGCGGCGACGCCCACGCCGACGCCGACGCCGGTGGAGACGACGAGCAGGACCAGGGACTGGAGCAGGCTGTCGCGGAGCACGTACCGGGTGCTGGCACCCATCGCGCGCAGCACCGCGATCTCCGGTTTGCGCTGGATGACGAGCACGGTGAAGAACGCGCCCACGACCAGCGCGGAGATCGCGTACAGGAACCACTGGATCATCCCGAGCGTCGCGGTCTCGGCGGTGTAGCCGGGCGAGGCCGCGAAGGACTCCTCCAGCGTCCACGAGGTCGTCCCCGCTGCCTCGTCGCCGGCGGCGAGGTCGGTGTCGGAGTCGGCGCGGACGGCGACGGCGGTGATCTCGCCGTACGCGTGGGCGGGGACCTGGGCGTCGGGGCCGGCTCCGACCCGAATCTCCTGCCAGGTGCGCAGCGGGACGTAGGCGACGTCGACGTGACCGAAGGTGTGCTGGCCGTCCAGCACACCCACGACGGTCAGCCGGGTCCCGATGCGGTCGAGGGTGACGGTGTCGCCGAGTCGGACACCTGCGTCGATCGCGGTGGCGCTGACGACGATCTGGTACGGGTCCGTGCCGAGCCGGGTGCCTTCTGCGGCGTCGGGAGCGATGAACGACCCGGGTTCCACCCCGAACAGGGCGAGGTCGATCTCGGTCCCGTTGCTGGACTTGGCGTTGACCAGTGCGTTTCCGAAGGGCGCGGCGTCGGTGACGCCGTCACGGTCCGCCCACTTGTCGGCGGCGTCGAGATCGACCACGCTGCGTGAGAAGGCGGAGTCGGTGGCCACGTCGCGCTCGAAGGCCAGCGAGGTGACGGGCAGCTTCTGCAGCCCGGAGACGCCGTCGTTGACCAGGCCCACCGACAACCCGGACAGCAGCACCATGAGGACCGCGATGAGCCCGACGACCGCTCCCATCAGGGCGAATCGGCTTCGGGCGAAGACCAGCTCTCGTACGGTCAGGAACATCGGCTGCACCACGGACTTTTTCTCGACACCATGTCGGCAACTTTAGCCATGGTGGCCGGGGGGCTCGACGAGAGGTTCGACACCGGACATTTCGGACTCGTGAACGCGCGCGTCCGGACTGCGGCACCATGGGCGCGGGGCAGTTCCCGACGTCCTGTTGGTATCCTACCTGCAGCGACCGAAATGTTCGGTTCGTGTCGTTCGGCGGGACACCGTGATCCGGCGGTGGCGCGCGGCGGCGAGCAGTGCTCGCACGGTCGCGGCGATCCACCGGGCCGAGGCGGCGACGCCATCGGTCGAGCCGGACGGCTACCTCTGCCCGATCCGGGCAATCCGACGTGGAGGAGTGGGCAGCAACATGGAGTTCCTGAGGCTTCTGCTGGTCTTCGTGCACTTCATCGGACTGGCGGTGCTGATCGGATCCTTCCTGGCTCAGCTCCGGCAGCCGGCGGTGGAGGGTCGCCGCAGCCCGGGAACGGGCATGCTGCACGGAGCCCTGGTCCAGCTGGTGACCGGTATCGCATTGGTCGGCATCCGCGAGGGGGTGCTGGACCTGCCCGTCGACAACATCAAGATCACCGTCAAGCTGCTCATCCTGCTCGTGATCCTGGGGCTGGTCCTGTTCGGCCGGCGCAAGCCCCTCAACCAGGTCCTGTTCTCGGCGATCGGTGTGCTGGCCGTCGTCAACGTGGGCCTCGCCGTCTTCTGGGTGTGACCCTGCCGGGGGCGCGGGCACTGCCCGTTCCCCCGACCGTCGCGGCCGGTGCGCGGCGCCGCCCGCCGGCGCGTGATGGCCCGGCCCGCGCCGGTGTCACCGGCCGGGCGTCGATCGACCGTGGGGTCCGTCGGCCTGCCGGGAGCGGCGGCGCGACCCGGGCGACGCGACCGGCCCGGCCGGCTCGCGGCCCTCGACGGCGGCGGGCGGGGTCCCGTCGGTCGCGCGCGCCGGTCCGGGTGCGACGTCCGCGGCAGTCCCGGGCAGCGGTTCGCTGCTCGCGACGGCCCGGAACAGCAGCACGATCCCGACGATCTGCCCGAGATGGTAGGCGGAGTCGGGGTCGAGCCACAGCAGGGCCGCCGCGCCCGGCACCAGCCGGAACATCGCGGCCGCGATGCTCGCCCCGATGGCCACCAGCATCGCGGGGGCCGTCGGATGCCGGCGCCGCCACGCCCACACCCACAGGCCGATGACGCAGGCCATCGTGATGCTCTCGCACAGCATGATCGCCGTGATGCTGGGATTGCCCGTCGCGGCGATGATCACGTAGGCCGCGACGCCCAGCAGGCGCAGCGGCCAGAACCAGACGGCGCGGCTCGGGCCGAGGACCTGCACCACGGTCGCCGCCAGCATGAACGACATGACGACGACGACCGTCGTGCTCATGACGGCCCAGGTGATCCCGCCGATCCGGGGGAGCTCGACGAGGAAGCCGTGGTAGACCGCGCCGGCCAGCGCGGTGGCCGCCGCCCAGGCGAACGTGGCACGCCAGTACCGCGCCCCGTCGACGTCCCGGGGCAGCCGGGGGACGAGGTAGAGCGTGACCAGCCCCAGTGCGAGGTCGGTCAGCGATGCCATCGGCTGGACGAGCACACCGCACGATAAGGCCGGTGGTGCCCGGTGCGGCAGGGTCGAGCGGTCCGCATCCCCGGGTGGCGCATTGACATGCAAGCCATCGCTTGCGTATAAATCCTGTGTGACCGCCGACCTGTTCAAGGCGCTCGGCGACGCGACGCGCAGGACGATCCTGGACGAGCTGGTCGAGCGGGACGGCCAGACGCTGTTCGAGCTCTGTGGCCGGCTGGTCATGAAGCACGGGCTCACCTCGTCACGCCAGGCGATCTCCCAGCACCTCGCCGTCCTCGAGGCGGCCGGTCTGGTGCACACCAGGCGCCAGGGTCGCTACAAGTTCCACCACGTCGACACAGGACCGTTGCGGTCGATCGTCGAGCGGTGGCCCATCGACACGGAGGAAGCCGACTCGTGATCCGGATCAATGTCGCCAGTGTGTGGGTCGACGACCAGGCGAAGGCCCTGGACTTCTACACCGGGAAACTCGGCTTCGTGAAGAAGACCGACGTCCCGGCGGGCGAGGCCCGGTGGTTGACCGTCGTGTCGCCCGCGGCCCCCGACGGGGTGGAACTGCTGCTGGAGCCGGACGGGCACCCGGCGTCGAAGCAGCTCAAGGAGGCCCTGATGGCCGACGGCATCCCCTTCACCCAGTTCGCCGTGGACGACGTGTACGCCGAGCACGAACGGCTCACCGCCCTGGGGGTGGTGTTCACCCAGGCGCCGACCGACTTCGGCCCCGTCGTCACCGCGGTCCTCGACGACACCTGCGGCAACCTCATCCAGCTCGCGACGATGAAATGACCGGGCGGCCGGGTCGGAGTCGCGTCGCGCGTCGGTCCGGCCCGATCACGGTCTGGGCGTGGCTCGGACGGGGGTCTCCCAGTCGATGTGGTGGCCGAACAGCCACTCGCTCGGGCTCGCACCGGTCCTCGCGGCGCGGGAGGCGACCATCGGCATGATCACCCGGTCGCGGATGACCCGGGCGATCGGGCCGGCGGTCTTGCCCGTGCCGTTGCGCCTGCCCTGCTCGACGACCTTCTCGACACGCGCGCGGCGCAGGGACTCGTAGCCGGCGAACGCGGCCGGCACCGACGTGCTGTCGCGCAGGCAGCGGGCCAGGGTGACGGCGTCCTCGATCGCCATGGACGCGCCCTGGCCGGAGGCGGGGGAGGCGGCGTGCGCGGCGTCGCCGACGATGATCATGTCGTCGCGGTGCCAGGTGCGCACGGTGGGGAAGTCGTAGGTGTTCCAGCCTGCGAAGATGTGGGCGCTGCCGTCGACGAGCGTGGCGGCGGGCAGCTCGTCGCCGGCGAAGAGGGCGTGCAGCCGGCGGCGCCAGTCGTCCTCGCTGATCGCGGCGAGCTCGGCGCGGCCGAGCTTCTGGCGGGCGGCGGGGTTGGCGAACCACCAGATGCTGCTGTCGGGGGCGAGCGTGTAGCCGAGGAAGCAGTTGCGCCCGAAGCAGAACTCGATGACGCCGGGGTCGGCGCGGAAGCGCGGGGGCAGGGTGGCACCCGTGGCGTAGCCGCCGGTGTTGAGCAGGCCGGTGTAGCGGGCGGCGGGTGCCGCGGGGTCGATGATCGTTCGGACGGCCGAGCGCAGACCGTCGGCGCCGACGAGCAGGTCGGCCTCGACGTGGTCGCCGTCGGCGAAGCGCGCGATCACTCCGCCGCCGGGCCTTGGTGTGGCGTCGACCAGGCGTTTCCCGAATCGGACGGGGATCGCGCGGGCGGTCGCGGCGGCGCGCAGGACGCGGTGGAGGTCGCAGCGGCGGACGGTGTGGACCTTCAGCCCGTCGGGCCGCTCGGGGGCCATGGGGAACTCGGCGAGGACGCGGCCGGTGTGGTTGGACAGCCGCATCGTGCGCGTGGGGTGGCCGTGGGCGGTGACCTCGGCGCCGAGGCCGAGGGTGGCGAGGGCGTCGATGCCGTTGGAGGCCAGCGTGAGCCAGCCGCCGACGCCCTCGGAGTCGCGGTCGTGGGCCTCGTGGACGGTCGCGTCGATGCCGGCCTTGGCGAGGGCGATCGCGGTGGTGGTGCCGGCGATGCCGCCGCCGACGACGAGTGCGTGCACGGTGACCTCCGGAAACTATTTCGTTCGAACGAACGAAATAGTTGCGGATACACTGCCGCGGTGTCAAGCGAGCACGAACGGGCCGTCGACGAGGTCCTGGCGGCCGGGCGCCTGCTCTCGACGGCCGCCGTCATGTTCCACACGGCCATCGCCGAGCACTCCGGGCTGACCGCGACCGAGAGCAAGGCCCTCGAGGTGATCCAGCGCCTCGGGCCCATCACCCCGGGCGAGCTGGCCGCCGAGTCGGGACTGGCCCCCGCGTCGGTCACCGGGCTGCTCGACCGGCTCACCCGCAAGGGCGTCGCCCGCCGTACACCGCACCCCCGTGACGGCAGGCGGTTCCTCGTCGAGATCGAACCGGACCTGGTGCGGCGCAACGAGATTCTCTTCGCCCGCTTCGTGGCGGGCCTGCGCGAGCTGTGCGCGCGCCACACCACGGCCGAGCTCGCCGTCGTCAGCCGCTTCATGACCGCGGCCGCCGCGGTCCAGCAGGAGGCAACCGTGGAACTGGTGGGGGACAGCCCCCTCCCCGGCAGGAGGAACGCATGACCGACGAGTCGACCGACGTGGCCGGACCCGACCTGCCCCGCGGCATCGGCAGCCCCGCGACGAGGGCGCTGACGGCGGCCGGATACACGCGGCTCGGACAGCTCGACGGCGTCCCGGCAGCCGAACTGCTGGCGCTGCACGGCGTGGGACCCAGAGCGGTCCGGGTCCTGCAGGAGGCGCTGGCCGAGCAGGGAAGGACGCTGGGCTGACGGACCGCAGTGCGATGCTGTGACCCGGCCGCGGCGACCCACGCCGCGCCTGCGAGGAGGACCGCGTGAGCGACTACAACCCGGCGATGCAGAAGGCACACCTGGCCGACATCGACAGCGACGTCCACGGCCTGATCTCCAAGCGCACCGCCGAGCTCGACGGCGTCGCCGTCACCGAGGTGACCTTCGACGTCGGCGCCAAGTGGTCCAACGACCTGAAGGACTACGCAGGCACCGACCTCTGTGAGCTCCCGCACGTCGCGCTCGTCCTCAGGGGCACGCTCGCCGTCCGGATGACCGACGGGGCGGAGGAACGCTTCTCCGCGGGCGACGTCATGCTGCTCCCGCCCGGGCACGACGCCTGGACCGAGGGCGACGAGGCGTGCACGTTCGTCGAGTTCTCGCGGGGCAACGACTACTACGGCTCCTGACCCACCGCGGCGCCGGTCCCCGCCGCAGCAGCGGCACCGCGGCGGGGGCCTCAGCCGGCCGCGGCCTGCGAGGCGTGGCCACCACGGCGGCCGGGAACCGGGTTCTCGCCGTCGCGGGGCGCGGGCGCCGACCGGCCCAGCTCCGTGGCCAGCACACCGGCGAGCCGGCTCAGCTCACCACGGACGTCGTCCTGCAGCGACGTCAGGCGCATGAGCTCCTGCGTCGCCTTCTCCTCGCGACGCTGCGCCGCCTGCTCGGCGCGCGTGCGGGCCTCCGCCGCCGCCTCCTCCGACTCCTGGCGCAGCCGCTCGGCCGCGCGGGTCGCGGTGGCGTGCAGCTCGAGCCGCAGCTTGCGCTGACCCTCCGCGACCTCGGGGCTGCCCTGTTCCCGGAAGATGTGGAGACTTCGCGCCGTAACGTCAACCACTCGGAGCCCGGCGACCACCAGGTCCGTTCGGCGGAATCGGTAGGGCGAACGGCGGCGGCACCGGCGCCGTGTCGGTGAACGGAGCAGCCTGTTGTCGACGGGCGGTTGCCAGGAAGGGGAACAGCGGTGGCTGATCGACGGGTCCGGCTCGCGTACGGCAGCAACGGGCTGGAGGTGGACCTGCCGGCGGACCGCACGACGGTCGTCGAGCCCCGCCACCTGAGCGTGCCGACCCCGCCACGACGGCTGGTCCGCGACGCCCTGCGCAACCCGGTCGCGGGACCGCCGCTGCGCGAGGTCGTGCAGCCGGGGCAGCGCGTCGCCATCTCGATCTGCGACGGCACCCGTCCACAGCCGCGCGAGCTGATGCTCGGGGAGGTGTTCGCGGAGCTCGACGGGATCGTGCGCCCCGACGACGTCACGATCATGGTCGCCACCGGCACCCACCGCGGCAACACCCGCGACGAGCTGCTCGCCATGCTGGGCGCGGACATCCTCGGGACCTACCGGGTGGTCAACCACGACGCCCGCGACGACTCCACGCTCGTCTGGCGCGGCCGTCACGGCAACGACGTGCCCGTCCGGCTCGCCCGCGACTGGGTCGAGGCCGACGTCCGGATCACCACCGGCTTCGTCGAGCCGCACTTCTTCGCCGGGTTCAGCGGCGGCCCCAAGCTCGTCGCCCCCGGGCTCGCGGCGCTGGAGACCGTCCTGACGCTGCACGACGCCCGCCGCATCGGCGACCCCAGGGCCACCTGGGGGATCTGCGAGGGCAACCCCGTCCACGACGACGTCCGTGCCATCGCCGCGGCCACCGGCGTCGACTTCGCCTGCGACGTCATCCTCGATCGCGACCAGCGCGTGGTCGCGGCGTTCGGGGGTGAGGTCCTCGCGATGCACGCCGTCGCGCGGGAGGAGGCGCGGCGTGTCGCGATGGTGCCCGTCGACGGGCTGTTCGACGTCGTCGTCACCACCAACGCCGGGCACCCGCTCGACCAGAACCTCTACCAGGCGGTCAAGGGGATGTCGGCGGCCGCGACGATCGTGCGGCCGGGTGGGCGGATCGTCTGCGCCGCGGAGTGCCGCGACGGGTTCCCCGACCACGGCTCGTTCCGGGAGGTGCTCGCCTCGGCCGACTCGCCACGGGCGCTGCTCGACTCGATCGCGGCCCGCGAGCAGACGGTGCCCGACCAGTGGCAGGTCCAGGTGCTCGCCCGGGTTCTCGACCGGGCCCAGGTCGCGGTCCACACCGACTTCCTGGACGCCGACGACCTGCGCTCGGCCCACCTGCTCCCGTGCGTCGACGTCCGTGCCGGCGTCGACGAGGCCCTGGCCGCCGCGGGACCCGAGGCCCGCGTCTGTGTGCTCCCGGAAGGCCCGCTGACCCTGCCCTACGTCGCAGCCTGACCGGCCCCGCACACGGGCTCAGCCCGGGACGACCTCGATCCAGCCCCGCACGACCTCGGGGGTGACCGCGCCCTCGAGGTCCGGGTGGTCGGCGCGGACGTGGTCGAGCACGGCCGTCACCACCGGTCCCTCCTCGGAGTCACGGGTCTGGAATCCGCACTCGCAGGTCACCTGGTTCACGACTGCTCCATTCGTCGGAGTCCGGTCCGCCGGGCCGGCGTCCCGTTCGGTCCCGAGTATTGACACCGACCTTGCCGTATCCCTGCAATTGGGCATCGTGGTCCGGATCCAGCTGCACGGGCGCTTCGCGCTCTCGGTCGACGGCAGGCCCGTCGAGCAGGCGCTGCCGGGTAGGCGCGGGCGGTTGCTGATCGCACTGCTGGCCGACTCCCGGCACAGCCCCGTCGACCGGTCCACCGTCGTCGAACGGCTGTGGGAACCGGTTGCGCCGGGGAGCGGGGCGGCGGCGACGTTCGCGGCGTTGCTGTCGAAGGTCCGGGCACTCGTGGCACCTGTGGAGATCCGGGGCCGGTCCGGGCTGCAGCTGGTGCTGCCGGAGAACTCGATCGTCGACGGTGCGGTCGCCGGTGCGGCGCTGCACGCCGCCGAGGCCGCGACGGCCCAGCAGGACTGGCGGCGCGCCTGGACACAGGCGTTGAGCGCGCTGTTCGTGCTGCAGCGGACGTTCCTCGCCGAGTTCGACGAGCCGTGGGTGCAGCGGCGCCGGGCCGAGCTGGGCCACGACCGTCGACGTGCCCTGAGCTGCTACGCAGAGGCATGCCTGCAGCTCGGGCCCACCGAGCTCGCGAGCGCCGAGCGCAGCGCCCGCGCGCTCGTCGACGACGACCCGCTGGCCGAGACGGGCTACCGGCTGCTGATGCGGGCGCTGGACCGGCGCGGTGACCGTGGTGCGGCGCTGGAGGTCTACGCCCGGCTGACCCGGGCGCTGCGCGAGGACCTCGGCGCCGTTCCGGGACCGGCGAGCCGTGCCCTGCACGCGGAGCTGTTGGAGGTGCCGCCGGCGTACCGGGGATGATGGGGCCCATGTCCGTCAGGTCGCCGATCCGTGCCGTGCCCATCCGCGAGGAGCCGATCCGGCTCGGTCAGTTCCTCAAGCTCGCGGGGCTCGCCGAGGACGGGGTGCACGCCCGCGAGCTGGTCGAGGCCGGTGAGGTGCAGGTCAACGGCCGTCCGGAGACCCGGCGGGGTGCACAGCTGCGGGCGGGCGACGTCGTCGCCGTCGGCGCGGAGCGGGCCCGGCCGGTCCTCGACGAGATGTAGCTACCAGCCCATCGCGGACATGATCCGCTGTTCGACGACCGGCGCCATCGACGCGGTGAACGTCGCGCTCAGGTGGTTGTCGTCCATGTAGACCCACACGTTGCCGATCTCGGCGGGGCACTGCCCGTCCGGGGCGCACATGAGGTCGCTGAAGTCGAGGAACCGCACGCTCGACGGGACGCCCGGGGCGCCGACCCACGACGGGACCTCGGGGTACCAGGCGTTGCGCTCGGCGCCGCACTGCGGGGCGCCGCGGCCGTTCTCCTGGACGCAGTCGGGCGGGCGGAAGTCGAACCGCGGGTTGTCGCGCACGGCGAGGACGGCGATGCCGGCGTCGGAGAGCCGGGTCCACGCCTCGACGAAGCCGGCCGGGGTGGACTCGGTGAGCCCGGAGCGGACCTCACGGCTGGCCATGGTGAACACGGCGTCGGGGTGGAGGTCGATCACGGCGGGTACCAGCGCGGTGTTCCAGGCGATGCACTCGGCCGAGTCCGGCTCGGTCTCCGAGGCCGTCGAGAACGGGCAGGCGCCCTTGAGGAACGCCGTGACCTCCCACCGGTTGCGTTCCGCGATCGGCTGCAGCGCACCGAGATACTGCTGGGAGTGCGAGTCGCCGACGACGACGACGCGCCGCTCGGGGGTGCCGTCGACGGCCAGCGTGCACGACTCGAGCGGCGGCCGGGCCGGATCGGCCCTGCACGTCCACGGGCCGGACGCCCGGCCCCAGTCCTCACCGAGGGAGACCATGGGCGGCAAGGGGTCGACGGCCACGTCGGTGGCGCTGACCGAGGTGTAGCCAGGGACGAGGGCCATCGCGCCGGGGTGGGTCGAGTCGCCGATCTGGGCGCCGTGGTCGGCCCGCACCAGGGAGACGGCCTGCCAACCGGCCGTCGCGAGCAGGACGACGGCCACCGAGAGGGCACCGAGCCGGTACTGGGCGCGCCGGCTCTTGTGCCGCAGGCGCATCGGTTCCTCGACGAGGTGGTAGGTGATCACTGCCAGCAGCACCGACAGGACGATGACCGACGAGCCGCCCTCGAGGTCGGCCGACGGCTCCCCGGTGAGGACGAGGTAGAACAGCAGGACCGGCCAGTGCCACAGGTAGAGCGAGTAGCTGATGTCGCCGAGGTAGCGCATCGGTGCCGACGACAGCAGCCGGTCGGCGCCGCGCCTGCTCCCGGTGGCGCCGGCGAGCAGGACGAGCGCCGCCGCGCACGTCGGCCACAGCGCGGCGAAGCCGGGGAAGACGCTTCCGACCTGCAGCACCGCCCCGCACGCGACGAGGCCGATCACGCCGAGCCAGCCGAGGAGCACACGGAACCGGGCGGGCAGGTCGACCTTGTCGATCCACAGCGCGAGCAGGCCGCCGAGTGCGAACTCCCACACCCGGGTGAGCGAGTGGAAGTAGGCGAGCGGCTGGTCGGTCGCCGTGAGCACCACCGAGTAGGCGAGCGAGGCGACGAACAGGGCGGCGATGACGCGGGTGAGCGTGCGGTCGAGGTGTGCCCGCCCGGCGACGAGCACGACCCCCGCGAAGAGCAGCGGCCACACCACGTAGAACTGCACCTGGATCGACAGCGACCAGAAGTGCTGCACGACGCTGGCGGTGTTGTGCTGTGCCGAGTAGTCGACGGAGTCGGCCGCGAGGCGCCAGTTCTCCAGGAAGAACGCCGAGGCCACGACCTCGCGGACCGTCTGCACCCAGCGGGCCTCCGGCAGGATCGCGAGCCCGGCGACGACCGTCGCGACCAGGACGACCGCCGCCGCGGGCACCAGCCGGGCGATCTGGCGTCCCCAGTTCCTCGACAGCGGCACGGCGCCGCGTTGCGCGGACCGGTACAGCTGCCCGGTGATCAGGAAGCCGGAGACGAGGAAGAAGACGTCGACACCACCGGAGATCCGGCCGAACCACACGTGGTAGACGACGACGAGCGCGACGGCGAGCGCCCGCAGGCCCTGCAGTTCCGGCCGGTAGCGCCGCTCGCTCCCGACAGTCGTCGTGCTGACGGGTGGGGCGGGCATGGCGGTCATCGCCGCCGATTCTCTCATCAGGTCCGGTGACCCCGCGTGCCGGAGGTGTCAGGCGCAGGTCGCGGGTGCGCGTCGGACCCGTCGGCGCTGTGCGGGACCGAACGGAGGGGCCGGGCGCCCGGCGACGGATCCCGCAGCGGGGCCGGGCGGGAGGACGGCCGGATGCCGCGGCGCCGACACGAACGAACGGCACAGTCGCGCAACCCGGTTGCGCCACTGTGCCGTTCGTCCGGAACGAGACCGGGTGGAGCTCAGTAGCCGATGTACTGGCCGAGGTGGTTGCTGCGACCGCCGTTGGCGAGGGTTCCGATGCCGTAGGTGGCGACCATGTAGCGGACGCCCGCTGTGATGTTCGCGACCGGGTCGGTGATCGACCGGCCCGCCAGGCTCGGGTGCACGAACTTGCGGAACGTCGACGGGATCGTCTGCATGAGGCCCTCGGAGGGCGTCCCACGGGCCGCGTTGACGTCCCAGTTGTTGATGGCGCGGGGGTTGCCGCCCGACTCCGCCATGATGATCTTCTTGACGCTCGGCGCGTACGACTGCGGCATGTCCATGATCCGCAGCGCCTCGGCGATCCAGCCGTCGAGCCCGCCCTTGGCGACGATCTCGTCGATCCGCGCGTTCTCCGCGGCCTCGCGGGCGGCCTGCGCGTGCATCTCGGCGAGCTGGTCGGCGAGCTTGCCGCCCTTGTCGAGTGCGGCGATGTCGGGGTCGGCCGGGGTGTCGAGGTCGGTGTCGCCGGTGTTGATGACGAACGCGACCGGGGACAGCGTGCCGAGTGTCGAGGAGGACGCGCGGACCGGGGCGGTGTCGACCGGTAGCGCCGTGGAGTTCGCGGCCAGCGACGTGGGGATCTCGGTGGCGTCGGCGGTGGGCTGCAGCGAGCCCGTCGTCGTGGGCATGACGAGGGCGAACGCGCCCGTGCTGATGACGCCGACGGCCGCGCCGAGGGCGGCGGTCGTGTGCGCAGCAGTGCGCCTGGCCGACTCGGTGACGAGTGGCCTGCGGGCAGCCTGGTGCCGTGTGGAGGTCCGGTTCGGGGCCGGAACCACGGGCACCTGCCTGCCGCCTGGGGAGCGGTGGCTGGGCAAGTCATGTCCTTCCGCGATCAGCCGACCAGCGGGGCGGACGTCCGGTTCGGGGGCCCGGGGAGCCGGTGGGGAGTCCGGCTCGGTGTCCGCTCGTGATCGGATCGTGACTGCGCGACGGACACTACGGAAGGTGACCAGGCGGAGACAAGGCGCTGAGCTGCCTGTCGGCGCTCGTCACCCGCCGCTCGCCCGGACCGCGGAGCGACGGCCGGTCGCCCATGATCCGCGACGAACGGTCACCGAGCGCGTTCGGCGGTCGTTTCCGCTGCAACCGTCGGGTCCATGTCGATCACCGACGGCGCCGTTCGGCGCCGACAGTCCGCAATGGCCGGACGGCCGCCGGTGATCGTCGAGGTCCCGGCTCACGCGAGCAGCAGACAGCTGTCGCCGAACTCGTGCCACAGATACCCCTCCGCGAGCGCAGCCGCGTAGGCGGCGGCGACGGTCTCGGGGCCCGCGACGGCCTCGAGCAGCAGCAGATGGGAGGCCTGCGGCTCGTGCCAGCCCGTCACCAGCCCGTCGACGGTCCGCGCCGGCCGGTCCGGGCCGAGCACGAGCCCGGTCCAGCCGCTGCCCGCGCGGACGGACCCGTCGTCCGCGGCCACCGTCTCCAACGCGCGGGTCACCGTCGTGCCGACGGCGACGACCCGCCGCCCCGCGGCCCGGGCGGTGTTGACGGCATCGGCGGTCCGGGCCGGGACCCGGTACCGCTCGGGCAGCGGCGTCTCGCCCGCCTCCACCGAGGAGACGCCGGTGTGCAGGACCACCTCGGCCACGCCCACGCCGCGGGCGGCGAGCCGGGCCAGCACGTCGCGGGTGAGCGGGCGTGCGGCCGACGGCATCTCGGCGCTCGGGAACTCCCGGCCCGGCCTCGCCACGACGGTGCGGAAGTCGTCGATCCCCGGGGTGTCGCGCAGGTAGGAGTAGGTGATCGGCCGCCCGACGCGCTCCAGCCAGCGGGTCAGCGCCGTCGCGCCGGTGTCGAGCACGGCCCGCCACAACCTGCTCCGGACGGCCGCCGGATCGGGATGGGCGGCGACCAGCACGGCATGCGCACCACCGGGCAACGTGACGACCTCGCCGGACCGGCCGTCGTGCACCCGCTCCCGCGCCGGTGTGCGCAGCTCGACGACCCAGCGGTCGGGCACGCCGGGGACCGGGCCGCTGACGTGGACGGTGACCGGTCGGCCGTCGGAACGGGTGCCGTCGACGGCTGCGGGCGCCGTCGACGAGGTGTTCACGACGAGCAGGTCGCCCGGTGCGAGTGCCGAGGGCAGGTCGCGGAAGCGGCGGTGCCGGACGGGCCTGCCGGGGCGGGCGACGAGCAGCCGCACGCCGTCGCGGGGCGTCCCGCGCGCCTCGGGTGGCTCGGCGGCCGAGAGCCGGTCGGGCAGGACGAAGGAGAGGCTCATCGTGAGCTCTCCAGGAGGTCGGCGGCCCGGTGGCGTCCCGACGGCGGCCGCCGGTCGAGCAGGGTCAGCAGGGCGGGGACGACCGTCGCGGGCTCGGGGCGGTCGGAGATGTCCTCGCCGGGGAAGGCCCGCTGGTGCATGGCGGTGCGCATGTCACCGGGGTCGAAGGCGTACACGCGCACCGCGGGTTCCTCGACGCCGAGGACCGCGGCGAGCTGGTCGAGCGCGGCCTTGGTTGCCCCGTAGCCGCCCCAGCCCTCGTAGGCCTCGACGGCGGCGTCGGAGCTGAGCGTGACGATCGCGGCGCCGGGGGAGGTGCGCAGGAACGGCAGCAGCAGCCGGGTCAGCGCCAGCGGCGCGGCGACGTTGGTGTCCCAGAGCGCGTCGAACGCGTGCGGGGCGAGGTCGGCGAGGCGGGGCAGCGGGCTCGGCCCGAGCGCCCCCGCGTTGTGGACGAGCAGCTCCAGCCCGCCCGCCCGGCGGACCGCGGAGTGGAGGGCGCCGCGGTGTGCGGCGTCGGTGAGGTCCCCGGCGACGGTGACGACACGGCCCGGGCCGGGCAGGTCGGCGGTGGCGGCGGCGAGTGCGGCGGCGTCGCGGCCGTCGACGATGACGGTGGTGCCGCGGGCGACGAGGCCCGCGGTGAGGGCGAGGCCGAAGCCGCGGGCGGCTCCGGTGACGAGCGCGGTGGATGTCACGCGACTAGGGTGAGAGCTGAAGTCAGCTCGAGGTCAAGGAGTGTCATGGACAGCCACGACCTGCTCACGATCGGCGAGGTCGTCGACCGCAGCGGGTTCCCGCACTCCGCGCTGCGCTACTACGAGCGCGAGGGCCTGGTCTCGGCCACGCGCACGTCGGGCGGGCAGCGGCGCTACGAGCGCGGGGTGCTGCGCCGGCTGGCGTTCATCCGCGCCGCCCGCGCCATCGGCATCGGCCTCGACGAGGTGCGCGACGCCCTCGGCCGGTTGCCCGCGGGCCGCACCCCGACCAAGGCCGACTGGACACGGCTGTCCCGGTCCTGGCGCGGCCGCCTCGACGAGCAGATCGAGGCGCTCGTCGCCCTGCGCGACGGGCTCGACTCCTGCATCGGCTGCGGCTGCCTGTCGCTGGCCCGGTGCCGGCTGTGGAACCCGGGGGACCGCATCGGCGCCCAGGGCGACGGCGCCCGGCTGCTGCCGCCCGCGCTGCGCCGACCTCCCGTCGGCTGAGCCGCGCGACCTACGATCGTGGGCGACGCCGCCGTCCCGAGGAGTGTTGATGATCTACGAGATCCGCGAGTACACGACCGTCCCGGGCCGGATGCCCGCACTCGTGAAGCGGTTCAACGAGGTCACCAAGGCACAGTTCGCCAAGCACGACATGGACTGCGTGTTCCTGTCGCTGACCGCGGTCGGTGACAACACCAACAACGAGCTCGTCTACGTCATGAGGTTCGACTCCCTGGCCGACATGGACGCCAAGTGGTCGGCGTTCATGGCCGACCCCGACTGGATCGAGGCGCGCGCCGCCAGCGAGGCCGACGGGCCGATCGTCGCGAAGCTGCACCGGCGCATCCTGAACCCGGCACCGTTCACCGGCTGAGGGCGTACCCGTACGGCCATGCACCGGGGTGCTGCCACCCCTGACCCGGCGGCCCGCACGGCGAACACTCGTCGGCATGAAGAAGCTCGCCGCGCTGGCAACGGCGGCCGTCGCGCTGGTCGCGGTCGCGGGCTGCGGACAGTCCACCCCCGGGACGGCCGAACCCGTCGCCCGCACCGTCGTCGCGGCGCCCGTCGTGCCGCCGCCCGCCGCGGCCGCCGGTGAGGCGCCGCCCGCCTCCACCGGGACCCCCGACGTCCGCGACATCGAGACCGCGGCCGACGGGCTGCGCCCCTTCCTGCTCACCGAGGCCGAGCTCGGGCCCGGGTTCGTCTCCATCGCCGAACCGAAGCCCGATCCGGCGGCCCCCGCGGTGTGCGGCGGTCCCGGCGTCGTCGCCCGGTTCCCCGACGCCGTCCGGGTGGGCGTCGCGTTCGAGAGCGCGTCCGCCCGGGTCCAGGAGGCCGTCTCGGTCTACCCGGACAAGGCCACCGCGCAGGCCGCGTACGACCACTCCGTCGCCGGGCTCGACTGCGGGCAGGGCAGCGTCAGCGGCAGACCCGTCGTCGTCACCCCCGGTGAGGACCTCCGCGTCGACGTCGGCGGGGCACAGGCCACCGGCTGGCGCGTCGGCGGGGAGGGCTTCGACATCCTGCTGATCACCGTTCACAGCGACGAGGTCGTCATGACCTTCACCTGGCTGACCCCCGAGGGCGGTGCGCCGGGACCTCCCGACCCGCTCGTCGTGACGCGGGGCGCAGTCCAGAAGCTGGCCGGCTGAACCCGGTTACCGTGCAGGGGTGACCGTCGTCGATCGCTGGCTGCAGCTCGAAGGACTCGACAACGTCCGCGACATCGGCGGACTGCCGGTCGTGGGCGGCGGGACCACCCGTCCCGGCGTGCTGCTGCGCAGCGCGTCCTTGCACTACGTCACCCCCGCCGACGTGCGCCACCTCGTCGAGACGTTCGGCCTCTCGCTCGTGCTGGACCTGCGCACCGCCCGGGAGATCGACCGCGACGGGCCGACGTCCGTCGCCGCGGCGGGCGTGGAGACCGTCGCCCTGTCCTTCATCCCCGAGGAGGGCCGGGCGCTGCCCGAGACGGGCGCGGACACCGACCCGCTGACCCGCAACTACCTCGGCTACCTCGCCGACCGGCCCGCCAACGTCGTCGAGGCCGTCCGCAGGCTCGCCGCCCCGCAGGCCGGACCGGCGCTCGTGCACTGTGCGGCGGGCAAGGACCGCACCGGTGTCCTCGTCGCGCTGGTGCTGGACACGGTCGGGGTGGAGCGTGCCGCCGTCGTCGACGACTACGCGCTCTCGGCGACCAGGGTCGAGGAGATGTTCCGGCGCTGGACCACGGCCGAGGGCGGCGAGATGCCCGCCGACCTGACCCCGCACCTGCCCCGCGCCGAGGCCATGGCCCAGGTGCTGGCCACCCTCGACCGCGAGCACGGCGGCGCCGCGGGCTGGTTGCGCGCCAACGGTCTCGACGACTCCTCGATGGCCCGGCTGCGGGAGCGCTTCACCGTCGGGTGAGGCGCCTCCGCGCGCAGCCGCCCGCTACGGGAGTTCCTCGATGGCGACGGTCCCGTCCATCTTGCGCAGCGCGCCCGGGTCCCCGGTGACGGCGGGCCAGCCGCGGCGCCGCGAGGCGGCGACGACCTGACCGGTGACGAGGTCGTCCTGCCCGGACGCGGCCATCAGCAGGCCCGACTCCTGGGCCATCGCAGGGCTCAGCTCGTCGATGACCGTGTTGGGCAGACCGAGCAGGACCTGAAGGGCGGCATGGTGTTCCGGGCCGACGAGTGACCAGGCCCGGCCGAGCGCGGCGCTCGGGACGGCCAGCACGATGTTCTCCTCGACCGCGGCCCACACCAGCGCGCGGACGTACACCGGGCGCCCGATCGCGAACGCGGCCAGCGCCGAGGCGTCGAGAATCCGTCCGCCGATCACCGCGGTCGGCCGAGGGGGGCGGGCGGCGGGACGAGGCGCAGCGACCGGCGGGCCGCGTCGAGCTCGTCCGGCGGGGGCGGCCCGCCGTAGAGGTCGGCCAGCACCGCGAGGGAGCGGTCGCGCGTCTGTCGCGCCGTCACCGCCTCCGCGACGTAGGCCGACAGGCTCGACGAGTGACCGGCGCGGACCGCCTCGCGCGCCACGGCCACCAGCTCGGCCGGAAGGGTCACCGTCACCCGCTCGCTGCGCATACTCCGACGCTACGGGGCGCATACCGGCGGCGCCCACGGCGCGCGGCAAGTTACCGACGAGTATGGAAGGCTGCGTGACGACCGGACCGGCGCGCGAGGAGGCCGCATGGACCTGACCTACACCGAGGCCGAGGAGGAGTTCCGTCGGGAGCTCCGCACCTGGCTCGGCGCGAACATCCCCGACGAGTGGACCCGCCCCGGCTTCTGGGAGTCCCTCGGCGACGACGAGAGCTTCCGCGTGCGCCGCGACTGGGAGCGCGACAAGGCACTCGCCGGGTTCGCCGGCATCGAGTGGCCGGCGGAGTTCGGCGGGCGCGGCGGCACACCCGGCATGAAGGCGATCTACGACGAGGAGACGGTCCGCGCCCACGCCCCACGCACCGTCAACCCGCTGGGCCTGGCGTTCCTCGCGCCGACGGTCATGGCGATCGGCACCGACGCCCAGAAGAAGGAGATCGTCGGGCCGCTGCTGCGCAACGAGGTCATCTGGTGCCAGGGCTTCTCCGAGCCCGGCGCCGGGTCCGACCTCGCCGCGCTGGCCACCAAGGGTGTGCGCGACGGCGACGACTTCGTCGTCAACGGCCAGAAGGTGTGGACCACCAACGCCGTCCACGGCGACAAGATCTTCACCCTCGTCCGCACCGAGCCGGGGTCGCAGCGCCACCGCGGCATCTCGATGCTGCTCATCGACATGCACCAGGACGGCGTCGACGCGCGCCCGCTCAAGCAGATGAGCGGCGCCAGCGAGTTCGGCGAGGTGTTCTTCGACGACGCCCGCGTCGCCGCCACCGACGTCCTCGGCGAGATCGGCGACGGGTGGCGCACCGCGATGCTGCTGCTCTCGTTCGAGCGCGGCGCGTCGGGGATCGGGCAGTACACCGAGTTCCGACGGCAGTACGACGAGATCGTCGAGGTCGCCCGCAGGCTGGGCCGCGACACCGACCCGGTGATCCGCGGCCGGCTCGCCGGGGTGCTCACCGAGCTCGAATGCCTGCGGCTGCACGCGATGCACGTGCTCACCCAGGTCGAACAGGGCCGTGATCTCGGGTTCGAGGCGTCGATGACCAAGCTGCAGTGGTCGGAGACGTTCCAGGACCTCTGGGAGGTCTACGACGACGTCCTCGGCGAGGACGCCACCCTCGACTCGCTGGGCGAGCTCGACCTGCGCCCGCTGCACGCGCAGGCGATGTGGTCCCGGTCGGTCACGATCTGGGGCGGGTCCTCGCAGGTCCAGCGCACGATCACCGCCGAGCGCGTGCTCGGCCTGCCGCGGTAGGAGGCCCGATGTTCTTCGCACTCACCGACGACCAGCGCGAGTTCGGCACCGCGGTCACGGCGTACCTGGCCGAGCGCTTCGACCTCGACGCCGTGCGCGGCGTCGTCGAGGACACGGGTGGCGACGGCCACCCCGACACGTTGTGGAAGGCCGCCGCCGAGCAGGGCTGGCTCGCCGTCACCGTCCCCGAGGAGCACGACGGGCTCGGGCTCGGCCTGGTCGAGGCGCAGGTCATCGCCCGGTCGCTGGGCGCGGGCGCGGCGCCCGGGCCGTGGCGGGGCACCGTCCTCGCCGCCGACGCCGTCCGGCTCGCCGGCTCGGCCGAGCAGCGGGCGACGTGGCTGCCGCGACTGGCGTCGGGCGAGGCCGTGGGTGCCTTCTCGCTGCGCGCCGACCGCAGCGCGGTCGAGTACGCGGCGGTCGCCGACGTGGTCGTCCTGCGTGACGGCGAGGGGCTCGTCCTCGTCGGCCGCGGCGGGTTCACCGCCGAGCCCGTCGGCTCCTACGACGGCACGACGCGCCTCGCGACCGTCACCGTGGACGGTGCGGGGGACGCGCTCCCGGGCGCCGACGCCGCCACGATCGCGGCCCTGACCGCCCGCGCGACCGTCCTCGTCGCGTCCGATCTGGCCGGTGTCGCCCGCGAGGCGATCACCCGGACCGTCGCCTACGACCGCGAACGTGAGCAGTTCGGGGTGCCCGTCGGGTCCTTCCAGGCGATCAAGCACGCGCTGGCCGACCTCCACGTCGGCGTCACGATGGCCGAGCACGCCGTCCTGTACGCCGCGCACGTCGTCGAGACCGGAGCCGACGGGGCCGACCTCGCCGTCGCCGTCGCGAAGGCGAAGGCGTCCGACGCCGCGGTGGCCGCGACCGCGGCGATGATCCAGTACCACGGTGGCATCGGCTACACCTGGGAACACGAGGCGCACCTGTTCTACAAGCGGGCCAAGCGCCTCGCCGGGCAGTACGGCGACGCGGACGCCCACCGTGCGCGGATCGCCACGCTGACGATGGGCTGACCGGGCCGACCGGGCGGGGTCCGTCCGCTGTGGATGCGGACCTCGCCCGGGCGTGTCACTGTAAGAGCCATGCCAGCGTCCACTGCCGTGAATGCGACCGCTGCCGCGCTGCTCGGACTGCTGCACAGCGGGCCGATGACCGGCGGTCAGCTCGTCGCTGCGGCGGCCGACCGCTTCGGGGCCTTCTTCTCCGTGACGCGCAGCCAGGTGTACCGGGAGCTGCCCGCCCTCACCGAGGCCGGCCTGCTCAAGCTGGGCAAGCAGGGGCCGCGGGCGTCGCAGCAGTACGTGATCACGCAGCCGGGGCGGCGGGCGTTCAAGTCCTGGCTGATGGCGGGCGGTGGGGCCGACTCGTTGCGCAGCCCGCTGGTGCTGCGGCTGCTGCACTCGCGTTCACTCACCGTCCGTCAGCGCGCCGAGCTCGTGCGCACCGCCCGCGTCGCCTACGCGGTGCGTCTCGACGGCGCCCGCTCGGCCGCCCGCACCGAGTCGGACCCGTACGAGAAGGCCGTGGCCGACTTCGCCGTCGCCCACACCCGCGCGATGGTCAAGCTCCTGGACGCCATCCCGACCGACTAGCGGCGGTGCGTAGGCTGGTCTGTCGTGAACCCCGATGTTGCAGCCGACCTCAAGGACATGTCCGGCACCCTCGACAACATCGAGGCGGTCGTCGACCTGCCCGCGCTGCGCGTCGAGATCGCCGACCTCGAGGAGCAGGCGGGCCAACCCGACCTGTGGAACGACACCGAGGTCGCGCAGAAGGTGACCAGCCGGCTCGCGCACGCGGGCGGTGACCTGCGCCGCGTCGAGGACCTGCGCCGCCGCCTCGAGGACCTGCCGGTGCTCTACGAGCTGGCCGAGGACGAGAACGACGAGTCCGCGATCGCCGACGCCGACAGCGAGCGGGCGTCGCTGCGCTCCGACATCGAGTCCCTCGAGGTCCGCACCCTGCTGTCGGGGGAGTACGACGAGCGCGAGGCGCTGGTGACGATCCGTTCCGAGGCGGGCGGCGTCGACGCGGCCGACTTCGCGGAGATGCTCATGCGCATGTACCTGCGCTGGGCGGAGCGCCACGGCTACGGCGTCGACGTCTACGACACCTCGTACGCGGAGGAGGCGGGCATCAAGTCAGCGACCTTCCAGGTCCACGCCCCCTACGCCTACGGGACGCTGTCGGTCGAGCAGGGCACGCACCGGCTGGTGCGCATCTCCCCGTTCGACAACCAGGGCCGCCGCCAGACCTCGTTCGCGGGCGTCGAGGTCACCCCGGTCGTCGAGTCGACCGACCACATCGACATCGACGAGAAGGAGCTGCGTGTCGACGTGTACCGCTCGTCGGGGCCGGGTGGCCAGGGCGTCAACACGACCGACTCCGCCGTCCGGCTGACCCACATCCCCACCGGGATCGTCGTGTCCTGCCAGAACGAGCGCAGCCAGATCCAGAACAAGGCCACCGCGATGGTCGTCCTGCAGGCCAAGCTGCTGGAGCGCAAGCGCCAGGAGGAGCGGGCCCTCATGGACTCGTTGAAGGACACGGGCTCGTCGTGGGGCAACCAGATGCGCTCCTACGTCCTGCACCCGTACCAGATGGTCAAGGACCTGCGGACCGACTACGAGGTCGGCAACCCGGGAGCGGTGCTCGACGGCGACCTCGACGGCTTCATCGAGGCCGGGATCCGCTGGCGCCGCCAGCAGCAGTCCGAGGACAACTGAGCCATGTGAGTGGCTCCGGCCAATCACTCTCAGTGATGAATCCGGTGCGATCCGCGAGCGGTCGGCGCGCCGCGCCGAGGGGACGGGTCGGAGCCCGGCTGCGGGGGTCGCGACCGGTACCGTCCCAGCCGTGATCCGCCTGGAACGCGTCACCAAGATGTACAAGACGTCGACGCGCCCCGCGCTCGACCGGGTCTCGGTGTCGGTCGAGAAGGGCGAGTTCGTCTTCCTCATCGGGCCGTCGGGATCGGGCAAGTCCACGTTCCTGCGGCTGCTGCTGCGCGAGGACCTGCCGACGCGCGGGAAGATCACCGTCGCCGATCTCGACGTCGCGAAGCTGCCGCGTCGGCGGGTGCCGCGGCTGCGGCAGCGGATCGGGTGCGTCTTCCAGGACTTCCGGCTGCTGCCCAACAAGACCGTCGGCGGCAACGTCGCGTTCGCCCTCGAGGTGATCGGCAAGCCGCAGGCCACCATCGGCCGGGTCGTCCCCGAGGTGCTGGAGCTGGTCGGGCTGGAGGGCAAGGCCGACCGGATGCCGCACGAGCTCTCCGGCGGCGAGCAGCAGCGCGTCGCGATCGCGCGGGCGTTCGTGAACCGGCCGCTGCTCCTGCTGGCCGACGAGCCGACGGGCAACCTCGACCCCGACACCAGCCAGGACATCATGCTGCTGCTGGAGCGGATCAACCGCACGGGCACGACCGTGGTGATGGCCACGCACGACCACTCGATCGTCGACTCGATGCGCCGCCGGGTCGTGGAGCTCGACCTCGGCCAGGTCGTCCGCGACGAGTCGCGTGGCGTCTACGGGGTGGGCCGCGCGCAGTGAGTGTCGCCGACGTACTTCTTCCCGCGGAGGCGGAATGAGAACCGACTTCGTCCGCCGGGAGGTCGCCACCGGCCTACGCCGCAACGTCACCATGACGATCGCCATGGTGCTGACGACGGCGATCTCGCTCGCCCTCGTCGGCACCGGGCTGCTCGCGGTGCGCACGATCGACTCCACGGAGGCGATCTACGCCGACCGGCTGGAGGTGCAGGTCGCACTCACCCAGGACGTGTCGTCGGCCGACACCGACTGCAGCCAGCCCATCTGCCAGGGCATCAGGACGACGCTGCAGAACTCGCCGCTCGTCGAGTCGGTCAGCTACGAAAGCCAGCAGGCGGCCTACGAACGCTTCCAGGAGCTGTTCGCCGGCCAGTCGATCGCCGACGTCGCGCGTCCGCAGTCGTTGCCCGCCACGCTGCGGGTCAAGCTCGCCGACCAGGACAACGGCGCGGAGGCGGTCCGGCAGGCGATGGACGGCCAGGTCGGGGTGCGCACGGTCATCGACCAGCGCGACGTCGTCGGCAAGCTGTTCGACTTCCTCGGCGGCGTGCGGAACGTGACGTTCGCGCTGGCCCTGGTCCAGGCCGTCGCGGCACTGCTGCTGATCTCCAACACGGTGCAGGTGTCGGCGTACACGCGCCGCGTCGAGGTGGGTGTGATGCGCCTGGTCGGCGCGACGCGCTGGTACACGCAGCTGCCGTTCCTCATCGAGGCCGTACTCACCGGCGTCGCGGGTGCGGTGCTCGCGGGCGTCGGGCTCGTCGTCGCGAAGTTCGTGTTCATCGACGACCTGCTGGCCGGGATCGCGCAGAACGGCGTCATCCCGCCGGTCACGGTCTTCGACGTACTGGAGACGTCGATCTGGCTGGTGCCGATCGGCGCGGCGATCGCGGGCGTCACCGGCTACGTGACGCTGCGGCTGTACGTGAAGGTCTGAAACCCCTTTCCCGTCCGCGTAGGCTGGTCGGGTGAAGGAGAAAGGCCGCAAGGTGATCGCGCAGAACCGCAGGGCGCGACACGACTACGCCATCCTCGACACCTACGAGGCCGGCGTCGCGCTGATGGGCACCGAGGTGAAGAGCCTGCGGTTGGGTCGTGCCTCGCTCGCCGACGCCTTCGCCACGATCGACGACGGCGAGGTGTGGCTGCGCGGGCTGCACATTCCCGAGTACACCCACGGCAGCTGGACCAACCACGAGCCGCGGCGGACGCGCAAGCTGCTGCTGCACCGCCGGGAGATCGAGAGCCTCATCGGCAAGACCCGCGAGGGCGGCCTGACGCTCGTGCCGCTGGCCCTGTACTTCAACGAGGGCAAGGTCAAGTGCGAGGTGGCGCTGGCCAAGGGCAAGAAGTCCTACGACAAGCGCCAGGACCTCGCCAAGCGCGACGCCGACCGTGAGGTGCAGCGGGCGTTCGGTCGCGCGGCGAAGGGGCGCGCCCGGGAGTTGCGGTGACGGTTCCGCCGCCGCCGGTCGACGACGCGGACGTCGCGCGGTTCGTGGGTGAGTTGGGCCTGCCGGGGATCGTCGACACGCACACGCACTTCATGCCCGACCGGGTCATGGCCAAGGTCTGGGCGCACTTCGCGAAGGGCGAGGAGTACTACGGGCGGCCCTGGCCGATCCACTACCAGGTCCCCGAGGACGAGCGGCTGTCGATCCTGCGCGACCTGGGTGTGCTGCGGTTCGCGCCGCTGGTGTACCCGCACAAGCCCGACATGGCGGAGTGGCTCACGCAGTGGGCGCTCGACTTCGCGGCGGCCACGCCGGGCGCGGTGCCGACGGCGACGATGTTCCCGGAGCCGGGGGTCGTCGACTACCTGGGCAAGGCGGTCGACGCCGGCGCGCGGCTGGTGAAGGTGCACGTGCAGGTCGGCGGCTACGACCCGCGCGACGCGTTGCTGGCGCCGGCGTGGGGGCTGCTCGCGGAGGCGGGTGTCCCGGCCATGGTGCACTGCGGGCACGGCCCGGTGTCGGGAGCCCACACGGGTCTCGACGTGTTCGGGGAGGTCCTGGCCGCGCACCCGCGGCTGCGGGTCGTGCTGGCCCACGCGGGGATGCCCGACTTCGTCGACGCGCTGGCGCTGGTCGACCGGTATCCGGGTGTCATGATCGACACGACCGTCGTGGGGACGGGGTTCGCCGAGGAGATCGCGCCGCTGCCGCCGGACTGGCCTGCGCGGCTGGCCGGGGTGGCCGACCGCGTGGTGCTGGGGACGGACTTCCCGAACATCCCCTACGGCTACCACGAGCAGGTCGCCGTGATCGCCGGCTGGGCGGCGGCCGACGACCGGCTGGGCGTGGGGTTCCTGAGGTCGGTGCTGCACGACGCGCCTGCGCGGGTGCTCGGGGTCTGACGGCGGTCCACGGCACGACGCGCCGTCGGGCCGTCCGGGTATTCGGGATGAACCGGCGGCGCTGCCGCGTTAGGATGACGTGTCCGCCCACAACGGGTGGACGCCAGGGGGTGAACGGTTTCGACTTCGGATGTAGATCGAGGTGAAGCGTGCCGAGGAAGGCGACGATGATCTCGTTAACCACCCGTCGCAAAAAATCAAGCGCCGACAAGAGTCAGCGCGCGTACGCCCTCGCCGCCTGAGCGAGGAGCGTCGCTGTCGGACCGGGGGCTCCCTCGCCCCGGACCCCGGCATCATTCAGAGGGATCACCGTGCGGGCCGGTCGCGGGCTCGCACGGGACATCTCACAGCGACTGGGATCGTCACTCCGGCTTGTTCGCGTGACCGGAGGGTCCGAGTAGAGGCATAGCGGACTGCGCACGGAGAAGCCCTCGTGAAGCAACGGAGGACCCGGGTTCGATTCCCGGCACCTCCACACCCCTGATGCACCGGGGCCGCACCGCTCGATCGAGCGGGGCGGCCCCGGTGCTGGTTTCCGGCACTCCGCGGCGCCGACGCCCCGCCTCGATTAGCCTTGCTCACGAAATGGACGAGAGGGATCAGGTGGGAATGCGGGGCAGGTCCGGCAGCACGGGCACGACGACGGTACGGCTACCCCGGGAGATCTGGGTCCTGGTCGGTGCCTCGTTCGTCATCGCGGTCGGGTTCGGTCTCGTCGCGCCCGCCCTGCCGACGTTCGCCCGCAGCTTCGACGTCGGCGTGACCGCGGTGTCGCTCGTCATCAGCCTGTTCGCGGTGTTCCGGCTCGGGTTCGCCCCGGTCAGCGGGCGGCTGGTCAGCCGGTTCGGCGAACTGCGCGTCTACGTCGTCGGCCTCGGCATCTCCGCCGCGTCGAGCGCGCTCTGCGCGTTCGCGGCGAACTACTGGCAGCTGCTGTTCTTCCGGGCGTTCGGCGGCATCGGTTCGACGATGTTCACCGTCTCCGCGATCTCGCTGCTCGTCCGGCTCGCCCCGCCCGAGGCGCGCGGCCGGGCGTCGGGCAGCTGGGCGACGGGCTTCCTGCTGGGGAACGTCGCCGGCCCCCTGCTGGGCGGCCTGCTCATCGGGTTCGGCCTGCGGGTGCCGTTCCTCGCCTACGCCGTGGCCGTGCTCGTCGCGCTGGTCCTCACCGCCGTCATGCTGCGCGGACGTACCGGCCCGCCCGTCTCGGCCGACCCGTCCGCCGCGCCGGCCGCGACGTTCCGCTCCGCGTTCGGCCATCCCACCTACCGGGCCGCGCTGGCCGCCAGCTTCGCCAACGGCTGGGCCGTCTTCGGCGTGCGGGTCGCGATGGTGCCCCTGTTCGTGGTCGAGGTGCTGCGCTACGGCGATGCCTGGTCGGGGTACGCCCTGGGCGTCTTCGCCGCCGGCAACGCCGTGACACTGATGGTGTCCGGCCGCTGGGCGGATCGCGCCGGGCGCAAGCCCCCGGTGATGACGGGTCTGGCGATCTCCGCCGTGGGCACCGCGGTTCTCGGGCTCATCGAGTCCATGCCGGTCTTCCTGGTCCTGTCGCTGGTCTGCGGTATCGGCAGCGGGCTCGTCAATCCCGCGATGACGGCGGCGGTCGCCGACGTCATCGGGGCCAAGGCCCGCGGCGGCACCGTCCTGGCCGGCTTCCAGATGGCGGGCGACCTGGGCGCGATCATCGGCCCGCTCGCCGCCGGTGCCGTCGCCGAGCAGGCCGGGTTCGGCTGGGCGTTCGGGGTGACCGGCGCGATCTCGGCGCTGGCGCTGCTGTTCTGGCTCCGGGCCCCGGAGACCCTCCCGGCGGGGGGTGCCGTCGCCGCCGACGACTCCATCCCCGACTGCGTGGCCGCCGAGGCCGGTCCGACCGCCCTCACGACCTCGCCCGGGATGGCGCCGGTCGTCGCGCCCGCGGCGGTCCGTGAGCCCCGCGAGGAGAAGTAGCGGGCCGGCTCACCCCATGTCCGGGTGCGCGGCGGGTCAGGCCGTCGCCACCCCGATCAGGGTGCCGACGAGGTAGGTCGCGCCCGCCGCGATCGCCCCGAACATCAGCTGCCGCAGCCCGGCACCCCACCACGAACGTGCCGTGAAGCGCGAGGTCAGCGCCCCGGCGACGAACAACCCCACGGCGCCCACCGCCAGGCCCAGCCACAGCGACGACGACCCGAACAGGAACGACAGCAGCGGGATGATCCCGCCGACCGCGAAGCACAGGAACGACGACCCCGCGGCCACCCACGGCGACGGCGACTCGTCGGGGTCGACGCCGATCTCCTGGGTGACGTGCAGCTTCAGCTCGAGCTCGGGGTTGGCGTGCAGCTCCATCGCCACCGCTTCGGCCGTCGCGTCCGACAGGCCCATCTCCCGGTAGCGGTCGATGAGCTCGGCCCGCTCCGCCTCCGGGTGCCGGCGCAGCTCGTCGCGCTCGGCGGCCACCTCGGCCTGCACCGCATCGTTCTGCGCGCTGACCGACGCGAACTCGCCCAGGGCCATCGAGAAGGCGCCCGCCACCAGGCCCGCCATGCCGGTCAGGATGATGCCCTCGCGGTCGACCCCGCCGCCGCCGACACCTGCCACCAGCGCGATGTTGGTGACGAGCCCGTCCATCGCGCCGAACACGGCGGCGCGCAGCCAGCCACCGGACACGTCGGCGTGGTGATGGCCGGACGCGTGTGCGGCGGCCTCCTCGGCAGGCACGGACATGTCGCCAGGGTACCCGACTGATCGTCCATGTTGGACTCAAGTGAGCCTGCCCTCCGGTCGGGGGAGGCACACCTGCCCGACGCGCGCCGCGGGTCGAACAGCCGCATGCTGGGGCGATGCAACCGCTGCTGGTCTTCGCCGACCAGCTCGGCCGGCACGTGCACTCGACGGCACTCGAACAGGTCGGCCGGCCCGTCGTCGTGCACGAGCCGACCTCGCACGCCGCGGCCGACCTCGTCGACCGGCTGCGCAGGGACGGGCTCGTCGCCGACGTCCTGCCGACACCCACGTTCGCCCTGTCCCGGGCGGAGTTCACGCAGTGGGCCGGCGACCGCGAGACCTTCCGGATGGAGGACTTCTACCGTGCCCAGCGCACCCGGTTCGACGTGCTCATGGACGGTGAGCAACCCGTCGGCGGGAAGTGGAACCACGACCACGACAACCGCGAGCCGCCGCCCAAGGGCGCCCGCACGCTCGACGTCCGCGGCCCCTGGACGCCCACCGAGGACGACATCGACAGCCGCGTCCGCGCCGACCTCGACGCCGCCGGCCACCCCACCGTGGGCCAGGACGGCCCGCGGCTGTTCGCCGTCACCCACACCGAGGCGCGCACGGCGCTGCGGCACTTCGTCCGCCACCGCCTCGCCGCGTTCGGCCCCTACGAGGACGCCGTGCTCGGCGACGACTGGGCGATGGCGCACTCGCTGCTGTCGGTGCCGCTCAACATGGGTGTCCTGCACCCCCTCGACGCCGTGCACGCCGCCGAACAGGCCCACCGCGCCGGCGCGGTCCCCATCGCCGCGGCCGAGGGCTTCGTCCGCCAGGTCCTGGGCTGGCGCGAGTACGTGTGGCACCTGTACTGGCGGTTCGGCAAGGGCTACCTGCGCCGCAACGCCCTGCGCGCCCACGCCCCGCTGCCCGACTGGTGGGCCGACCTCGACGCCGACGCCGTCACCGCGAACTGCCTGCGCACCGCCCTGCAAGGGGTCCGCGACCGCGGCTGGACCCACCACATCCAGCGGCTCATGATCCTCGGCAACCACGCCCTGCAACGCGGCTACCAGCCCCGCGAGCTCACCGAATGGTTCGCGACGGCGTTCGTCGACGGCTACGGGTGGGTGATGCCGCCCAACGTCATCGGCATGAGCCAGCACGCCGACGGCGGCATGATGGCGACGAAGCCCTACTCCTCGGGCGGCGCGTACGTGAACCGGATGTCCGACCACTGCCACGACTGCGCCTTCGACCCCCGCAAGCGCCTCGGCGACGACGCCTGCCCCTACACCGCCGGCTACTGGGCCTGGGTGCACCGCCACGCCGACCTGCTCGCCGGCAACCACCGCACCGCCCGCGCCGTCTCCGCCATGCGCCGGCTGGCCGACCTCGACGCCGTCCTCGACCAGGAGAGCGCCCGCGAGAGGTTCTGACCCGATCGGGACAGTGCCCCCGGACGATCTCTCAGGTTTCGTCGATACGCTGATCGAGTGGAGCGCGGGCGGATCCTCGATGTCATCGGGACCCTCGCGCGGCTCGGTCTCGCCGCGGTGTGGCTCGTGTCCGGCGCCATCAAGGCCGCCGATCCCGACCAGACCTACATCGCCGTCCGCGCCTACGACGTACTGCCCACCGACGTCGTCTCCGTCGTCGCCACCGTGCTGCCCTGGCTGGAGCTCGCCCTCGGCGTGCTCCTGCTGGTCGGGCTCGGCACCCGCGCGGTCGCCGTGCTCTCGGCGCTCGTGCTCGTCGTGTTCGTCGCAGGCGTCGTCCAGGCCTGGGCGCGCGGGCTCTCCATCGACTGCGGCTGCTTCGGCGGCGGCGGCCAGGTCGCACCCGACGCGACCGCCTACGGCACGGAAGTCCTGCGCGACGTCGGATTCCTACTGCTCGCCGGGTGGCTCATCTTCCGCCCGCACACCCTGTTCGCGCTCGACGGGCGCCTGGAGACCCGGCCGCAGGTGCGGTCGGAAGAGAGGAACTGACGTGGGCGGAGCCTCGCGCAGCGAGAAGCAGCGCAAGCAGGCGGCCAACCAGCGGCTCGCCGCGGCCGGGATCACCCCGAAGCAGAGCGGGCCGTCGAGGGGCACCCGGATCGCGCTGGTCGTCGTCGCGGCCGTGGTCGTCGTCGCCGGCGTCATCGGCTACTTCGTGATCTTCAACCGCAACTCGACGGCCCCGAACTTCGCGGTCGCCGCCAGCGGCACCGTCGTCACCGCGGGCAAGGCCGACGCCCCCGTGACCGTCGACGTCTACGAGGACTACCTCTGCCCCGTCTGCGAGCGGTTCGAGTCCCGCTACGCCGACGACATCACCGCCGCGCTCAACGACGGCAAGGTCAAGGTCAACTACCACTCGACCGCGATCCTCGACAGCCTCACCACCCCGCCCGGCTACTCCACGCTCGCCGCCAACGCCGCACTCTGCGCCGTCCCGGCCGGCATCTGGCCCGCCTACCACAAGGCCCTCTACGACGAGCAGCCCGCGGAGAAGAGCGCCGGACTGACGGCGCAGCAGCTCGTCGACATCGGCACCAAGGCGGGCGCGACGAGCCCCGACTGGGCCACCTGCGTGACCGGCAACGGCAACGCCGCCGCCATCGGCGCGGCGACGAAGGCCGCCATCGCCAACCCGGCGCTGCTCACCAACGGGCAGTTCGGCACCCCGACGATCCTCGTCGGCGGTCAGAAGATCGACCTCAACGACAGCAAGTGGCTGTCGAACGCGATCGCCGGCAAGTGAGCCTGTGACCGCCCGGTGAGTGGCGACGGTCGCCGGAGCGACCATCGCCACTCACGACCTCCCGGGAGCCCGGCCGCCCAGGTGCCGGGCGAACCAGTCGAGGATGATCTCCGCCCGCTGGATGCGGTGCCGCGGCGAGCCCGTCCGGCTCAGGCCGTGGCTCTCCGAGTCGAACCGGTGGTACTCCACCGGCCTGCCCAGCATCCGCAGCGCCACGAACAGCTGGTCGGCCTGGTCGACGGGGCAGCGCAGGTCGTCCTCCGAATGCAGGACCAGCACCGGCGTCCGCACGTCCTGCACGTAGGTGATGGGCGACATCCGCCGGTAGACGTCCGGGCGCCGCACGTGGTCGACACCGATCTCGAAACGGAAGAACCCCGCCACGTCCGACGCCCACTCCAGCGACTCCAGGTTGTTCACCGCCCGCTCGCTGCACGCCGCGGCGAACCTGTCGGTGTGCCCGATCAGCCAGCTCGTCAGGTAGCCGCCGTACGAGCCGCCCAGCACCCCCACCCGGTCCGGGTCCAGGTCCGGGTTCGCGGCCAGCGCCGCGTCCAGCACCGTCAGGACGTCGTCGGCGTCGACCCCGCCCCAGCCCGTCCCCGGGTCGATCTCGGCCTCCGGTGCCCGGATCGCCCGCGCCCACGCCTGCGTGCCACCCGTCGACCCGTGCGGGTTGCAGTACACGACCGCGTACCCCGCGCCCGTCCACATCTGGAACTCGTCGAACCACGTCTCGCCGTACTGCGTCATCGGGCCACCGTGGATCGACAGCAGCACCGGCGTCCGCGCACCCGCGGGCTCCGCGGGCCGCACCAGCCACGCGTCGATCTCCCCGCCGCCCGTGGACGCCACCGTGAACCGCTCCGGCTCCCGCGGCGGCACCGCCGCGTGGAACGCGTCCCCGACCGCGGTGAGGCGCCGCTGCGTCCCGTCGGGGTCCAGCACGAACAGCTCGGGCAACGACGTCGCCGTCGACGCGGTGAACGCCAACGTGCCGCCCGCCTCGTCGTAGCCGGTCACCCACCGCCTGCCCGCGACGACCGGCGCGCTCGGCCCGCCCGCCACCGGCACCCGCCTGACGTGGACGCTGCCGTGGTCCTCGCACGAGAACAGCAGCCCGTCGCCGTCCCACACCGGCGACCGGGCCCCCGGCATCGGCAGGCACTGCCGGTCCAGCTCCGCGGTCAGCACCGTCTCCTCGCCCGTCGCGACGTCGATCACGACGACCTGGCTGTGCGTGTGCACCACCCGGGGGTCCTCGGCGAGCGCCGCGATCCGCGTCCCGTCCGGCGACCACGACGGCATCTGGTGGGCGAACGTCCGGCGCGTCAGCGCCCGCGGCTCCGTCCTGCCCGTGGGATCCACGAGATGGACGTCGGACAGGATGGGGGAGACGTCCCAGTCGTCGTAGCGGGCGGCCGTCACCGCGATCGTCGCGCCGTCCGGGGCCCATGCCGGCCCGCCGTGCTCGAACGGTCCGCCCGCCACCACGGTCGGCGCCGCCGACCCGTCCACCGGCACCACGAACACGCTGCGCGGCCGGTCGACCGTCCAGCCCTCACCGTCCAGGCGCGTGAACAACCGCTCGATCCGCCGGGGCGGGCGGGCCCTCTCGTCCGGCCCGTCCAGCCGCGACGTCCGCTCCCGCGACGCGAACGCGATCCGCGACCCGTCCGGGGACCACGCCGGCTCCTCGACCGCCTCGTCCCGGGTGCACAGCGTCCGCACCTCGCCGGGGCCGTCGACGGGCGCCACGTGCAACGTCGACCGTTTGTCGGCGCCGCGACGGCTCGTGAACGCCAGCCACCGCCCGTCCGGTGACCAGACCGGCTGCCCGTCGCCGTGCTCACCCGCCGAGAACGGCCGCGGCGGTTCCGACCCGTCGGCCGCCGCGATCCCCACCGCGCTCCGGTAGACGTTGTCGTCGAGACCGACACGGGTCACGACGAAGGCGACCAGCCTGCCGTCCGGCGACACCCGGGGGTCGTCGACCAGCGCGATCCGGGCGATGCCGACGGGCTGCACCCCCGAACCGTAGGTGAGAGGTGACCCCGTTGCAGGGGGTCGTACGGGGCCGTGTACGGTTTCCACATCGCAAGGGGCTGTGGCGCAGCTGGTAGCGCACTTGACTGGCAGTCAAGGGGTCAGGGGTTCGAATCCCCTCAGCTCCACCCTTATCTCTCGATCATCATCTCTGCGGAATCCGCAGTTCAGCGGCTCGCTGCCAGTCGTTCTGGCGTTCTCGAACTCTGATTCCATGATCTACATTGCCTGGGGCTGGGGACCACCTGGGGACCGCGGAGCGCCCAGGTACGCGGTCAGCGCGCTCCCGGCGGCCGTGATGGCCCGGTGGTCGGGGTGCAGGTACCGCTGAGTCGTGGTGATCGCCGCGTGGCCGGCGATGACCCGCAGGACGTGCACGGGGACCCCGGCGTCGGCCATCCAGGTGAGGCCGGTGTGCCGGAGATCGTGGCGACGTAGGTGTTCCAGACCGAGCCCGGCGACGACCTCGTCCCACTGCGTGGCGTCGCGGAGAACCGCCGTTGCGATCCGGCCTCCACGCGGGCCAGTAAAGAGCCGTCCGTCCGGGCGCTCCCGGCCATCGCCCATGCGCCGCCGGACGACGTCCCGCACCTCCGCGATGAGGGGGACGACCCGGGCGCGCTTGCCCTTGGTCCCCTTGTCGGCCAGGCCGCCCGGGGACGGCGTCGTCTGCCGGCGGACGGTCCAGAGCCAGGTGTCGGTGTCGATGTCCCCGACGCGGCAGCCGGCGACCTCGCCGATGCGGGCGGCGGTGCTGGCCGCGAACAGCACGACGTCGCCCCAGCCGCGGTACTGGCCGGAGGACCGCGCAACGAGGGCGTCGGCCAGCCGGGCCAGCGTGGCCCAGTCCGGGAGCGCGAGCGAACGCGGGTCGTCGAGCTCATCCTCGGCCTTGCGGAACGTGTGCTGCCACCCGGTGACCCGCGCAGGGTTGCGGTCGATCACCCCGTCACGGACAGCTTGTTCCATGATCCGGACGAGGATGGCGAGACTGTTCTTGATCGTAGAATGGCTGCAGCCGTCCGCGATCCATCCGTTCACCGCCCGATCGACGCCGCCGTTGGTGATCATCCGCGGCGCGATGTGCCCGAGCGTGGGGAGGACGCGTCGGCGCCAGCCGGCGAGGTACGGGTCGAGGGTCTTCGGCTCGAGGCCACGGATGGCCAGGCTCATCACTGACTCGCCGTACTCGGCAAGCGTCATGGTGACGGTCTCAGGGCGCACGCCGCTGTTGGCGAGGCGTTGCATCTGGTCGATCCAGGCCCGTGCGGCGTCCTCGTTGTCGAAGGCCTCGGATCTGGATGGGCGCTTGCCCGTCGAGGGGTCGGTCCAGCGCACCCGCGCGCGGTAGGGGAGAGGGCGGTCAGGCCGGTACTCGACGTCGCCACGGACGGCGACGTCGAGCGGCGGACCGACCTCTCCGCTCATGCCGCAGCGCCCGGGTCGACTCGTTGGGTCCGGAGCCAGGTCTCGACGTCCGACACGGCATAAATCGTGTGCCGGGCGGAAACCCTGACGAACGGCGGCCCCTGAGGGCGGCGTGCAGTGCGCCACCGACGCACGGAGGACGGGTCGACGCCAAGGAGCTCGGCGAGCTGCTCCGTGGTGTACCAGCGTTCGGCGGTGATGCCCGGTTCCATCGATCAGCTCCTACGGCCTGTTCGCTTCGGTCGCGGTGAGTCGCGGCCGCGACCGATCATGCCGAGCCGCGTGGCCAGATCCGTGATCGATGTGTGGTCCCTGCAGGATCGCGGTGTGGTCGTGCAGTTGCTCCACATGAGGATGCTCGGAGGAGCAATGCCCGTCCAGCCCGAAACCGGGCAAGCTGTGGACAGGTCGACCGCGTCGTGCAGACGCGCATGCGGTGGGACGTGGCAGGTTCAACGATTTCACTGGCCGTGACTGATCCGACACGATCGGGCACACTGATCTGCAATGGTGCCGGTCCACGCGATGCTCATGGTGCGGGACGCCGATGTCATGGATCTGATCGAGAAGTTTGGACCAGACACTGGTTGCGAGTGGTACGAGCTCGATGGCGCGGGGCGCGCGTTGGAAGCAGTACCGCGTCCCGCGGCAGCCGCCGCGGTCCAGGCCGTTGTACGGCGTGTCTCCCCGTCGACAGCCGCATGGAAGCCGTTCCTGGCCGGTCTGGGTGTGCCCATCGATCTAACGCCCGCTCCGGACGGGGAGTCGGCCCTCGTCGTCGTTCGGACCGAGGCCGACCCGGCCCGAACCGTCATCTTCTGCTTCGGTACCGCGTCCCAATCTGTCCCCAAGGATGTCATCGACGGCAGGTTCGGCCTGATCGTGGCACTCAACAAGCACTGCGGTGGTGCAGCGATCCCGGCTTGGCGTCCACAGCGCGAGCGATCGCGGCGGCGGGGCACGGCTGACTCCCCGGTGGCGGTGCGTCAGCTCCAAGCCGACGTCCGCGGCGGGCATCGGCACAGCCTGGTGGCGAAGAGCCCTTCGCCATCGCCGGTCGAGGGGCTCGGCTTCGACACCGTCGCCGACCTGCTCCGCGCGATCCGCGTCGTGACCGAGGACGACATGATGCCCGACCTGGATGGCGGCCGCGGGCTCCGGTTCAACACCCCGCTTGATGGGTGGTCGGACCTGGTCGACCTGGCCGAGCACCTCGTGTCGCTGCGGGCGCGCACGGACTACCGCCGTGGCTGGAACTGGGTAGACCACATCGTGCCTGTCACCCCACGGCCGGAGGTCGACCGCCTTCTCGACGTGTTGTTCGCCCGCATCGTCGACAACGAGGACGCGGCCGTCGATCTGGTCCTGCCCGACATCGACAGTGACAACGCCGATATCGGCAGGCTCTGCTTCGGTATCGGGCGAGAGGAACCGATCTCGGCGCCCGTCGAGTGGCGGCTCGTCCGCCGGCATCTCCTGGCGACGCGGTCACGCCCGTCCCGACCCCTGCACAGCCGTCTGCGCCTCCGAGCAGACGGGGCCCCTGCCGACACCGCGCAGCAGTTCGACCTGTTCGACCTGCTCGTTGCTGAGTTCGATGACGATACAGAGCACTACGTCCTCAGCGACGGTGAGCTGCTGCGGGTCGATGCCGGATTCCTCAAGCGTCTCGACGCGAGACTTCGCCGCCTGCCCTGGAGCAGGTTTCCTTTCGCGACCTACTCCGGTGGCACCGAGCGGAACTATCTGGAGTATGCAGTCACCGACAGCGACGGTCGGCTGGCGTTGCTCGATCAACGCAACATCACGCTCGAAGGCGAGACCGCGTTCGAGCCGTGCGACTTGATCTCCGACGACGGCCGGCTCGTGTTCGGCAAGCTCAAGGGCCGGTCATCCACCTTCAGCCATCTCTGTACCCAGGCTGAGGCAGCGGCCGCGTTGCTTCTGCGTCATCCGGCCGCGCGAGATGCTCTCTTGGAGAAGGTCGCGGCCAGCGGCGCATCGGCAGCCGTGGAGAACGCCGCCACGGACGCGATGGCGGCACTGGAGAACAGGCAGCCCGGTCGGGTCACCGTAACGTTGCTCCTGCTCGGAAGCTGGCGACGACGGGACCTCGGGTCGCTTCCATTGCTTTCGCGCCTCCGGCTCCAGCGCGCTGCCGATGCGATCACCGACCTCGGGTACATCCTCGAGATCGCCTCACCTGACGTAGTACTGCGTCGCGGCCGCGGTGTTGGTCGCCTTTGAGGGAAGCCAGCGGGCGGGGAGGAAGCAGTTCATGAAGCGAGCACGGGCGACCGAGTTGTTGATCGAGATGTTGCGCCGCGTCGACGCCGGTGGGACCTGGCAGCTCGACGTGATCCAGGAGCTACACCTATTCGGGTCGTACGCTCGCGGTGCCGTGGAGCCCGGTGACGTCGACGTCGTCGTCGACTTCGATCACGACCGGTCGGAGTGGAACCAGCATTTCCTCGAGTCGTTCAGCTACGGCAAGGACCCGCACGCGACGCTGCGGATGGCACTGCGGGGACGGGCGCGGTCGTTGTCGCTGATGTTCGGCAAGGACCGGCACGACGACATCCCGATGCTCCTGCTGTGGCGCCGGGGTGAGCACGTTGAGCAGGCCATCGCCCGTATCCACGCGATCGCCCCCGACTCCGCCGCGACGCGCGCAGAGCGCGACGCGATGCCCGACTACCTTCGAGGTGTCGGCGACAAGCTGCCCCGATACCTACGTCGTGAGCTGGTCGCGCTGGTCGACGATGAGGTGCTCGATCTCGCGGAGATCGTCCTGCCGGAGCGCACTCCTTCGGCGACGTGGTTCGAGGAGGTCATCCGGCATCGCTGGAGCGCCACAAGTCCTCTGCGACGTGCCGCCCTTGCAGTGTTGGCGCACTGGGAGTCTCGGGACGTCGACCTCGCGCAGGTCCACCTGCACGGGACTGATCTTGACGTGTACTCGTCGTCGACGCCCTACTGCGCAGGATTTCATCTGCGCTACTTCAAGGCAGTTCGTCAGTGCTTCGTCGACCACGGCGACCAGGAATGGATCGAAGTGGTGTCCCCAACACGCCGCGGCCCTCTGCAGGCCCTTCTGGTTCGGCGCGGCCGGAACTTCACGACATCCGGATGGCCATGGTCAGATGGCAGCTACTTCACGTGACGTCGGCTGTCCTGATCCAGTGGGCCCGGTCTGGCGGTCTAGATTCACCGATTATCCCGGCACCGTTCGCTACTCCTGCGCTTCGCCGCCGGTGGAGTTCTGGATCTTGCGGTACACCTCGCGGCGCGCCCAGGCGGTGAGCGCGTCCTTGAACTCAGGCTTGTCGAAGAACATCCGGAACAGCTCGTCATTAGCGGCCTGCCGGTCGATCAGCACCTCGGCGAACTGCTGGTCGAACACGTAGGCGAAGTTCTCCTCGGTGTTGTCAGTAGCCACGTCGCGCAGGTCCGGGTCGGCGGCGGCCGCCTCGACCTGCTGGTCGAACCAGATCTGGTCGACCTCGGTCAGTTCCGTGCCGAACCGGTCGTTGAGCAGGTCGATGACGTCGGAGAGCCGCACCTTGTCGGGTCTTGCCTGCTTGCCCTTGCCGCCGCCCTGCATGGTGGGCAGACCGTCCTCGCCGGCTCCCTCGGACAGGCCGAGGTCGTGCTCGGCGATGTACTTGGTGCGGATGTGGGTCAGGACTGCCGCATCGCTGATGTCGACGCCGCCCTCGTCCTCGGTGCGGGGTAGGCGGGTAAGCAGCACCTTCCCGTAGTAAAACAGCTCCTCGAAGTCGGTCGAGACGAGCGGGAGCACCTGGCCGAGGAAGGCGTATGTTCGGACGAAGTCACGTAACGCCGTCCGGAAGTCCTCACGGTCCTCGGCCTGCTCGATGGCCGCGTAGCGCTCGACGGCGGCGTCGGTCATCGCGTAGAGCGCGGCGTGCGCACCGGCTTCGGATGTGAGCAGTGCCGTGACCATCGTCCGCATCTCGGCTGGGTCAATTACACCGGCGTCGAGGATGCGCTGCTTGAGTGTGGAGAGCACGTTCGGGTCGGTCGGCTCGGTCCAGGTCGTCTCGTAGAACGGCGCGAACGAGGCCTTGATGTCGTCGGCCTTGTTTGCGAAGTCCAGCACGAACGTCGAGTCCTTGCCGGGGATGGTGCGGTTGAGTCGGGAGAGGGTCTGCACGGCCTTGACTCCGTCGAGCTTCTTGTCGACGTACATCGTGTGCAGCAGCGGCTCGTCGAACCCGGTCTGGTACTTCTCGGCGACGATCAGCAACTGGTAATCATCGACGTCAAACGGAGGGTCGCCCTTGAACCGGGCGGCGATCTCCGTCTCCGGGATCGAGGTGCCATCCGCACGGCGGTTCATGTTCGACTCGGTGTAGTACTTCTCCTCTACATCCGGGTCCTGCACCTTGCCGGAGAACGCGACGAGCGCGTGGACGTCGGTGTAGCGCTTGACGGCGATGTAGCGCTCGATCGCCTGCTTGTAGCGCACCGCATGCAGCCGGGACCGCGTGACGACCATGGCTTTCGCGCGCCCGCCGATCTCCCGCGCGGTGACCGAGCGGAAGTGCTCGACGATGATCTCTGCCTTCTGCGCGAGGTTCGACGGGTGGAGCGCGACGAACCGCGCCAGGGCGGCGTTGGCCTTGCCCTTGTCGACCTCGGGGTCGTCGCTGCTCAGGCCATTGGCGAGGCGGAAGTACGTGGAGTAGGTGACGTAGCTCGCCAGGACGTCGAGGATGAAGCGTTCCTCGATGGCTTGGCGCATCGAGTAGAGGTGGAACGGTTCCTGCCGGATCCCGGACGGGAGCGAGGCGTCGGCGATCTGCTCACCGAACAGGGCCAGGGTCTTCGTCTTCGGCGTTGCGGTGAACGCGAAGAACGACAGGTTGTCCTGACGGCCCCGCGCCTCCGCGCTGGCACGCAATGCACTTACGGTGTCGGCCAGCTCGTCCTGCGGGTCCACGCCCAACGCCGCGTCGTACTGCTCGGCGGCGTCGAGAACTGTGTCCTCGGTTCCGCCCGCGCCCGCACCCAGAACGGCCTTGAGATCCTTCGCCGACTCACCGGACTGCGACGAGTGGGCCTCGTCGACGATCACCGCGAAGCGCTTGGCGGACAGGTCGGTCGCGGCTTCCGCAATGACCGGGAACTTCTGCAGGGTCGTGATGATGATCTGCGCGGAGCTTCCGGACAGGGCCACCGCGAGTTGCCGACTGTCCTTGTCGATCCGCTCGACCACCCCGGGAGTGTGGTCGAACTGCCAGATGGTGTCCTGCAGCTGGCGGTCCAGAACCGTCCGGTCGGTGACGACCACGACCTTATGGAACACCTTCTCGTTCGCACCGAGTCCCGATTGCGTCGGGGTCGCGTCGGCGGGGGTGTGCAGGGTGGACAACCGATGGGCGAGCCAAGCGATGCTGTTGGACTTCCCCGATCCTGCGGAGTGCTGCGCCAGGTAGTTGCGTCCGGGGCCGTGTGCGGCCGCGGCCTGCGCAAGCCGGAGCACGAGGTCCCACTGGTGATAACGCGGAAAGATGATCTTCCCGCGGATCTTCTTGCCTTTCCCGGCGGGCTTCTCCTCGTGAACGAAGCGGGCGAGCAGGTCGAGCCAGTTGTCCCGCTGCCAGACGCGCTCCCACAGGTACGCGGTGCGATAGCCGACGCTGTTCGACCGGTTGCCCTTGCCGCCGGCCCGGCCGGGACCTTCGGACCCTTCGTTGAACGGCAGGAAGTAGGTGTCGTCGCCGCGGAGGCGAGTGGTGAGGAAGACCTGGTCCTGGTCGACCGCGAAGTGCGCCACCGTCCGCCGATCGAAGATCAGATCCTTGGCGGAGCGGTTGTTGCGGTACTGCGTCTTGGCGTGCTCGACGTTCTGGCCAGTCACCTGGTTCTTCAGCTCGGCCGTCGCGATCGGCAGACCATTGAGCAACAGGAGGACATCGAGGCTGTCGTGCGGGTTGGTCTCGCTGTGGTGTACCTGCCGGGTGATCACCAGTCGGTTCGCGTCGTAGAGGCCGACCAGTGCGGGGGTCAGCGAGTGTGCCGGCTTGAAGAAGGCCAAGCGGATCTTGATGCCCAGGTCCTCCACGCCATGGCGCAGCACCTCCATCGTGCCGCGCGAGTCGATCTCCGCAGCGAGCCTGCGGCCGAACTTCGCTTGGGCCTCGTTCGCGCCGCCATGCAGCCTGATGAGCTGAGCCCACTTCGTCGCCTGTGTGGCGCCGATGAACTCGAACAGCACCGCTGTGTCGAGGCCGAGGTCTCGGCGAAAGTTCGACGCAGCGCCCGCCACCCAGTTGTTCGCCAAAAGGTGCGACTCGATGGCGTTCTCGAACGCACTCTCTGTATGGGCACCTGGCATCAGCTCACGCTCCTCGCGGTCGTGACGTCGAACTGGCCAGTGACGGCACCAGTGATGATCGCCTGCTTCCGCTCACGGACAAGGTTCGTTTGTCGGTGGGCAAGTGAGACCGCCTGCCGACGCTGCGTCTCAATTGCAGACAAGACACCAAGAATTTCTCGCTGTCGAACTGTGCTTGGCAGGGGTAACCGAAAGCTCATAATCTTGCTGCTGTTCGTCGAGGCAAGGTTGGTTGACCTGGTGCCGGTACTCTCGAAATACCCGCGTGCGTAGTGAGTGCGAGTCATTGCCGCCAAGTATTCAGGTAGGAGCAACTCGGGACGTGGGCGTAAGGCAAAGATGTGATTTTGGTGAACACAGCCATCGAGTTGTCCCGCCCATACCGTCCCGCGTCCTAGCTTGTCGAGGTCGCCACCTTCAGTCATTAATACATCGCCTGCATGAAGAAGTGATCGCATTGCGAGCTTCGCGTCCAGTCGAACTGTCTTGACTTCCGATAGATCAAGAAATCCGTCCTGAACGTTCGCGACGCGCAGGTACGGGTATTCGTGATCTCCTCCGCGCTTCTCGTCAAGCGTAACGCCGCTCTGTAGGCGGCAAATGTATCCGAGCCTCGGAGTAGGAAGGGCGTCGCAGTCACCATCGCTAGGTGTTAGGAGATGTGAAAGCTGACTTAGCGCGCCTTCGTTGATTAGCGATATCTGATGCGACCGCTTGCTAATGATGTGATCAAGGATTGGCACCTGCTCGTCAAGAAAGCGCGCGATGGAGTTCTGCTCGGCAGGGCTGAGTTCCGGGAAAGTGGCTGCCCGGAGTCGTTCAGCGCTCAGGTGCCAGATCGCCAAGCCTTGGGCCGCGCGTGCGTAGAGCCCGCTGCCGTGAGCGTGACGGGACCACCAGTAGAGGAATCGGGGGTCCGTGCCCGGACGTGGGCGGAGACGCAGCAGCGTGTTCTGGAACATCACTTGTTCGACTTCGCCTGTCCACAGTGCCGTTTGCCCGACACTACTTCGGCTGCCGGAGGCTTCGGTGACAAGCACGTCACCCAGAGCAAGGCCGTACCGGCGCTCCTCCGCCGGCTCGAAGTGCATTGTCTTGACGTCGTCGAGTTTGAGTTCTCCATCGCCGACGTTGGCGGCGCGCAGGTAGGGGACCTGTCGGGGGCCGTGCTCGGTGCCTGGGCTCCGCATCCGCCCCAGGGTCACCTCTGCGACGGCGCGCAGGGGGACCGCCATTAGCGGGCGACCTTCTTGAGCAACTGCTGGATCTCGGCCTCCACGCGATCGATGTCGGCGTCGATCTCCGCGATGGGTCGGGGTGGGACGTAGGTGTAGAACAGGCGAGTAAACGGAATCTCGTAGCCGGTCTTAGTCTTCGTGGCGTCCACCCAGGCGTCGGGAGCGTGGGGGAGTACCTCCCGCTGCACGTATGCGTTGATTTCCTCGGTGAGCGCAACGTTCTCATTGTCGCGCAGGTCCGGGTCCGGAAGCCGGACACCCTTGCGATCGGTGATGACGTCAGCCGTCGGGTCCGCGACAGCGGCGGCCTCGACGACGACCTTCTTCACCGGTGCGGGCAACGCTGCCTGACCGCGGGTAGCGGTCTCGGTCAGCAGGCGCTTGGTGAACGCCGCCTCGGTGTCCTCAGTGACTTCCAGCAGGGCTCGCATCGCTTCGAGGACGGCAGCGTGGTCGATGTCGGCCGCCAGGAACTGCTTGGCGATCTGCACCTGCTCGATGGCGGCCTCATTGACCGTCCAGCGTCGCCGCAGCGGTTGCTCGACGGTGATGCGCTGGTAGCCGAAGTCGTCGTTGTTGAAGATCTTCACGCGGTCGTTCGGCTCGTCGAGTGCGTGGTGGTAAAGCCGGGTGATCTCGTCGATCTTCTCTGCTGTGACGTACTTGCGCTTATCGCCGAGACTCTTGCGCATCTTGGCCCACTCGCCGCGGGCGTCGATGAGTGCGACCTTGCCCTTGCGATGCTCGGCCTTGCGGTTGGTGACGATCCAGAAGTAGGTGTTGATCCCGGTGTTGTAGAACATCTGGTCCGGCAGGGCGACGATGCCCTCCAGCCAATCGCTCTCGATGATCCACCGACGGATCTCGGACTCGCCCGAACCAGCACCGCCTGAGAACAGCGGGCTGCCGGAGAACACGATCGCGATGCGGCTGCCGCCGTCCCGCTTCGGCTTCATCTTGTCGATCATGTGTTGGAGGAAGAGCAGGCTTCCGTCCGAGACGCGCGGCAGACCCGCACCGAAGCGGCCCTCGGTGCCGAACTCGGCCTTCTCATCGCGGATCTGGCGTTCGATCCGCTTCCAGTCGACGCCGAATGGTGGGTTGGCGAGCATGTAGTCGAATGTCTGGCCGGTGAACTCGTCGGCCGAGAGACTGTTTCCGAGCTGGATGCGGGTCGGGTCCTGACCCTTGATCATGAGATCCGAGCGGGCGATCGCCCAGGTCTCCGGGTTGAGTTCCTGCCCGAACACCTCCAGGCGGGCCCGGGGGTTCAGCGCTCTCATGTGCTCCTGGCCGCCAGTGAGCATTCCTCCGGTCCCGCAGGCCGGGTCGAACATCGTGCGCACCGGTGCGGTGCCGCGCAGCGCGTCGTCGTCCTCGCTGAACAGGATGTTCACCATCAGCTGGATCACCTCGCGCGGCGTGAAATGCTCTCCGGCCGTCTCGTTGCTCATCTCGGAGAACTTGCGGAGCAGCTCCTCGAAGATGTAGCCCATCGCCTCGTTGGGCACGGTGTCCGGATGCAGGTCGACGTCGGCGAACGCGCTCACGACATGGAACAGCAGGCCCGCGTTGTCGAGCCGGGTGATCTGGTTGTCGAAGCCGTACTTGTCGAGCACCTCGACTGCCCCGGTGGAGTACGCCGCGATGTAGGCGCGGAGATTGCCCGCGAGGTTCGGTGCGTCGTCGAGCAGCCGCTCGAAGTCAAGGGTGCTGACGTTGTAGAACGGCTGCTTCGCGGTCCTGAGCAGGATCGGATCGACGTTGCCGACCTTGCCGATCAGCGTGGACGCTCGGGCGACCACGGCGTCCTTCGTCGGCTTGAGCACGCAGTCGAGCCGACGCAGAACGGTCAGCGGCAGGATCACCTGGCCGTACTCATGGCGACGGTAATCGCCTCGCAGCAGGTCGGCGACCGACCAGATGAAGCTGACCTTGTCGTTGAAGCCCTGCACCTGGGTCACGCTTCAGTACTCCCCGTCACATCCTGGTCACCGAAGGGTCGACGGTAGCGCGAGGTGCGCTGATGGGCACGGACCGGCGTCTGCGATCCAGGGCGCTAATGCGACCTGTCGAACGGCCGGCGACGAGCGTCGCGGCGGTAGGAGGAGCGCAGCGGACCAATGGCGCCTCGTCTTCGGACCGCGGTGATCACCTCGGCGTCCTCGTGCCGGATGGGGCAGCCGACTCTGCCCGACGCCAGCGTCGCCGCGAAGGGCGTCCGCCCGGCCCGATCCGAGTGAGACCGGCGTCAGTTCATCCCGGCGTCGTCATCGGGCAGTCGCGCCGGTCTCGCGTCGATCGGGCGAGCGACCGGGTCCTTCGCGCTCGTGCCGGCGCCGGGCATGTGAGTCGCGCCCCACCGCGTCGCGGCGGGGTCGCCCGGCAAGCCCGCCGGGTGCCCAGCGACCCGTTGGAGCGTTCATCGTGACCAGCACCGACTCGTTCTTGACTACCCGCAACGCGACCGTCGCCGACCTTGTGGCACTGCTGCAGGCTCAGCACGCCGCGAAGCTCGACGTCGTCGCCCCGGCCCGCCACCTACTCGCCGAGAACGGCCGACTGCGGCTGATCGGGGTCGGTGAACCCCGGCTCACCCCGGACGGAGTAACGGTGGGGGAGACGGTGCTGCGACCTACCGCGACCGCCGACGCCGGCATCGCCGAGAAGCTCGGCATCCCGCTGCCCTACCTGCGCCGCCTGCGCGCCGAGCAGAACGGCCTCTACGACGCCAACGTCAACACCTGGCTGGCCGAGGAACCGGACCGTCGCTTCCTGGTCCGCGGCCTGCACGACCCGGACAGCGGGACCGGAGTGGCGCGGGCGTTCCTGTCGGACTCCTACCGCATGGTCGACAACCTCGACGTCCTGATGGCCGCCCTGGAAGGAGTCCGCACCGCCGGCGTCCCCGTGGACATCGCCGGGTGCGACCTCACCGAGCGCCGCATGTACGTCAAGGTTCGCGCCCCGCAGGTCGCCGAGTACGCCCCCGAGCTACTCGCCGGATACCGCAGCCCGTTCACCGGGGCGCGCGGAGCCGACAACCCGGTGGTGTTCGCCGGGTTCGTCCTCTCGAACTCCGAGACCGGGCACGGGTCGTTCTCGCTGACCCCGCAGCTCACCGTCCAGGTCTGCGACAACGGCATGACCATCACCCGCGACGCCGTCCGCGAGGTCCACCTCGGCGGGCGACTGTCCGACGGCGTGGTGCGCTGGTCGGCCGACACACAGGACGCGGTTCTCGACCTTGTCGTCAAGCAGGCCCGCGACGCCGTCGCGACGTTCTTGGACCACGGCTACGTCCGGGCCAAGCTCGCCGAGATCACCCGCGACGCCGGGGTCGCGATCACCGACCCGGCCGCGACGTTGGAGCACGTCGGGAAGGCGCTGCGGTTCACCACCGAGCAGCAGGCCACGATCCTGGCCCACTTCATCTCCGGCTCCGACATCACCTCGGGCGGGGTGCTGCACGCGGTGACCTCGACGGCGCAGACCCTCTCCGACGCCGACGCCGCGCATGACCTGGAGCGCCACGGGCTGCGTGCGATGGCCCTGGCCGCCGCGCATGCCGCCTGACCACGCCACGACCACGCGGCGGGGCCGGGCTCGGACGAGTCTGCCGGGACCGGCCCCGCCTCATCAGCTCATCTCCGAGAAGGGACCACCGTCATGACCGTCATCCCGCAGCACGTGAGCTCGTTCCCGACGATCCCCGCCGGGCAGTTACGCGTCGGGGATCTCATCCACAACCCCAACCACGGTGCTACCACGTACGTCCTGGTGGCCCGGGTCGCCATGATCGACAACGTGGTGCACCTGATGGTGTACGACGCCGCGCATCCCGACGGCACCCCGGTGACCTACCGCCCGCAGGACCGGGTGCTGCTGGCGTGTCGGGACCTGATCGAACCCGACGACGGGCTCCGGGCCTGGACCGACGCGAGCTGGCGTCGCGCGCACCGGCGTGGCGCGGCGTTCGCGCTGATGGACCAGATCCGGGCCCGTAGCGTCGGCCTGCCCCCGATCATCGGTGCCGACGCTGACGTCGATGCGGAGATCGATCGCCTGCGCGGACGCGATCCGCTGCCGCCCCGGGTGGTGGCGGCCACCGAGCTGGCCGGACTGGTGGCTCTGCAGCACCGCGACGGACGCCTGGTCCTGGACGTCGACCAGCCCGCGGTGCGCGCGGTGCTCGCCCTGTTCGTGGCGCTCAAGGACGCCGAGGGCAGTGACGGGTCCTGGAACGGCGGGGACGTCGTCGCGATCGTGTCCGAGTGGTTCGCCCGGATGGGTATCGACCCGGACCGAACGGTCGAACAGCTCGACCGCCGCGTGGTCACCACCGCCCCGACCCACGGTGCGGCAGACCATCGTGCACCCGACGACGACCTGCGCCCGCTAGGGCAGGCCGGTCCCGACATGACCGGCGCGGACGACGGGTTCGCGGTGATCGATCTGGACCAGGTCGCCGAGCTGGTCCGCGCCGCGGGTGTCGAGTGTGTCATCGACACCCCGGGTGGTGGGGTCGCGGTGTTGCTGGCCGGTGCGCCGACCGAGGAACCTGCGTGGGCGTTTCCGTGGGCGGTGCATGCCGGACCGGGCCGATTCAGCTGGGACGAACCGTCGCTGGCCTCGACGCGTGATCTGCGGGTCGGTCCCGACACGGCTGACAGGGACGCCGCCGTTCCGGTCCGGGAGGTCGGCGCGGTGACCGAGGAGCAGATTGCCGAGCTGGTCGTCGGCCAGGTCCGGCGCCGAGGTCTTCGTGCGACGGCCCGGGCGTCGTCCACGCGGTCCGCCGGGCGTTCGGGCGGCGATGCGGGCTGACCGGGTGGCGCTCGGCCGGCCCACGCCGGTCGAGCGCCTCAGTTGTGTCCGGTACCCGCGAGATTCTCGGAGGCGTCACAGCGGCAGGGGCCACCGGAACGCCGCCGGGTCCCGGTCGCAGAACACGTGCTGGAGCCATTCGTGGTCGTGCGCGGTGACCCGGAAGTCGGCCACGGCCGGCCGGTCGAGCTGTTCCCAGGTCACGACGGCCGCGACGACGGTGTCCCACAGGCGTTGCGGCCCGCCCTGGCGGGCGGGACGCAACCCGCCGGGCCCGGGGATCGGCGTCGACGGCGAACCCGCTGCCGTCACCGGCATGTCCTGACCAGGCGCCCGCATCGACGTCGAGGAGAAGCCCCGCAGCCCGTTTGCCGCCCAGATGCAGCTGGGTGAGCAGCCGGACGGCCGGGTCGGCGAGCAGGGCGGGATCGACGGCGGTGACGCCGCACTGCGGGTTGATCATGTCGAGAGGCTGGTCCCAGGTCTCGCTGTCGCGGTGCGGTGTGTCGTGCCGGGTGCGCAGCGGCATGAACGCGCCGGGGGAGGTCGAGGAACGTGCCCTCGACGCGGTCGTCGTCGGCGCGGTGCCGTCGACGTCGCGACTGCGCTCCAGCACCTTCACCGCCCGCCAGTGGCATGTGCGGCCCGGTGCGGGGGCGGGGCGGCGCACTCTGGCAGCGCCGCCGGGCGTGGTCGACGCCCCGCGCAGCTGGCCGCCCGGGTGAACCGGCGCAACACCGCTTCCCCTTCGGTGACGTTCGCGCTGCCGCCGGTCCACACCGTCCGGCGCAGCCCGAGGGCCCCGCCCACGCCCGCCGCGCGCCGCCCTGGCCGAGTGCGCCCCGCACCCGCGGAGCAACGAACCGCCGAGCCGCAGCGCCCGGCCCAGGGAGGACCCAGTGACCATCACCGACATCACCCAGAACACCGACGACACCACCGGTGTCACCGACACCGACGACGCGACACCAGACCACGACAGCGCGACCGACACCACCACCACCGGCGAGCCGTCCGACCCCGCTCCGTCCGACCCCGACCCGTCCGACCCCGACCCGTCCGACGCCGTGCGGGCAGCCGTCGAGATCGGCGAGCTCGTCGCCGTCGATCCACGCATCCTGGTCGTAGGCGTCAACGTGCGCCGCGACCTGGCTCTGGACAAGCCGTTCCTGCGCTCGATCGCCGAGCGCGGCGTCCGCGAGCCGATCATCGCCCGCCGCGCCGCCGACGGCGCGCTGGTGGTGCGCAAGGGCAAGCGCCGCACCGTGGCCGCCGTCGAGGTCGGCCGCGCCAGCGTGCCGGTACTGGTCGAGCCCGGATCACCGGACACCGACGACGTCCTGGACGGGCTGGATCGGGCCGCGCGGGAGGTGCGGGTCGAGCGGATCGTCGACCAGCTCGAGGAGAACCAGCACCGCACCGGCACGAGCGACACCGACGAGGTCCGCGCCCACCAGCAGCTGCTTGACCTCGGGTTGACCGCCGGGCAGATCGCCCGGCGCACCCACGTCCCGACCGCTCGGGTCAAGGTCACCACGGCAGTGGCGCGCAGCGAGCTCGCCGCCGCGGTGCTCGACCGCTATGAGGTCACCCTGGACCAGGCGGCGGTGATCGCGGAGTTCGACGACCGCACCGACACCGGCACCGACGCGGTCAAGGTCCTCACGGTGACCGCGGCGAAGAACCCCGCGCAGTTCGACCACGTCGCGCAGAAGCTCCGCGACGAGCGCGCCGACGCCGCCCTGGTCGCCGAAGCGGTCGCCGACCTGACCGGCCAGGGCCTGCAGCTGGTCGACCCCGACCAGCCCGGCGACGCCCGGCAGATCAGCGGGCTGCGCCAGAGCGAGGAGACCCCCAGCGGCACCGAGCTCACCGCCGAGGCACACACGGGCTGCCCGGGCCGCTCGGCCAGTGTCGAGGTCCGCCGCGGCTTCGACCGGCAGCCTCAGCTGCGGATCGTGCACTGGTGCCTGCACCCGGACATGCACGGGCACACCGCCCGCTGGACCCAGCTCAACGCTGACGGCAACCGCACCGGCGCCTCAGCCGCCGGGAATGGGGGAGCCGGGAGCGCGGGCGCGCTGAGCGAGGAGGAGAAGGCGCAGCGGCGGCTGGTCATCGCGAACAACCGGGAGTGGGATTCCGCGACCACCGTCCGGCGGCAGTGGCTGCGCACCTTCCTGGCCCGGAAGACTCCGCCGCGCAACGCCTGGGCGTTCATCGCCGCCACGCTCGGGCGGGCCGGGCACGACCTGCGCCGCGCGATGGAGTCCGGACACCCCACCGCGTGCGAGGTACTCGGCCACGACCCGGTCGGCAGCGTGTACACCGGCCGGCCCCACCCCATCGCCGAGGCCGCCGCGACCGCCTCGCCCCAGCGGGCCACCCAGCTGACGTTGGCGGTCCTGCTCGGCGCCGCGGAGGACGCCACCAACCGGCAGACCTGGCGATCCCCCGAGCCGGGGCACCGGGCCTACTTCACCGCGCTGCGCGACTGGGGCTACCCGCTGTCCCCGGTCGAACAGCTCGTCGTTCCCGACCCCGACCAGCCGGGCGACGACCGGGACGACGCCGAGCGCACCGACGGCAGCACCGCCGGCAGCGGTGACGCCGGACCGGTGCAGGACGGCGAAGCGAGCAGCTGATCCGCGGGTCGGTGGGGCCACCCCCGCGGCGGTGGCCCCACCGGCCAACCACTCGCATCGTTGGAAGGAGATCGATGACGTTCCCGCAGTGCTTCACCCGCTACGACTGGTGCCGCAGCTACGTCCTGCCCGCCCACGTCCTCACGACGATCCCGCGCACCGGCAGTGTCGGGATGCTCGGGGCGCACAACGCTGCCCGCGGCCTGCTCGTCGAGATCTGCCGGCACGCCGGCGCGACCCCGGTCGCGCTGGACTACCGCGAGACCGTGCTGCCCGACGGCGACATCGCCATCGCCGCTACCGCCACGGCCCGGCACCCCGACGGGACACCCCTGGTCGTCGCCGCCACGGTCCGGGCCCGGCGTTGCACACCGGACCGGGTCGGAGACTGGACGCTGAGGATGGACGGCGTGCACCAGGTCGAGCAGGACCGAGCCTGGCCGCCGTCCCCGCCGATGCAGGGCCACATGGTGGCCTGTCTGGCTCGACGTACACGCCGCGCATCTGAGCTCTCGACATGACGGCGCGACACCAATGCTTGCTCGTCGCGTTCCACGGTGGCGGAGCGCGGATCGTGACAAGCAACTGCGGTGACCGGCGTTCGTCCCGGCGTGACCGACTGTCGGGGTGGTCTGCCACGCTGCCCGGATGGCTGACCTCGACGCGCAGAAGCTGCCCGTGTGGGTGTGGCCGCTCGGTGTCGTCCTTGCGGCGGCAGCGTTGCTGCTGTTCGACCTGCAGCAGTGGGTCGGTACGCCGGTCTGGCAGGCGGTTCTGATGGCGGGCGCTCTGAGCGGTGCGGCCTACGTCGCGACGATCATCCTCCTTCGCGGTGCTCGCGGGCTGGATCGGTGGGTGGCGATCGCCATGGTGGCGGTCCCGACCGCGTTCCTGCTGTTCGGTGCTGCTGGCCCGATCGTTCAGGCTCTCGACCTGGCCGGGGTCAAGCTGCCGCTGCGGGTGGCTCTCGGAGCCATGCCGCCGATGTTGATGCTCGGTGCCGCAGTGCTGGGACACGGCCTCTACCGCAGGTCCAGCGGATGACCTTCCGGGTCGGATCGTCCACCGGTCGGCCAGGTGGAGGGCCGTGACGGCGGGACAGGCCTGCTTTCGGCGAAGCCGCCGCCGACCGGCGCCCCGGGGATGATCAGCTGTCGTGTGAGCCGTGGCCGTCCTCGGCGGAACCGTTCCCGGCCCGAGACCGCGTGTATGGGCTGCGCGTCCCACTGTCCGACCATCACGCGATGACGGTGCCGATCGCCATTGCGGACCGCCGGCGACGCCTGCTGTAGGACTGCCGGAGCGCGGCGGCAGCGCGCCGAGGGGACATCCACGGTTCGTCGTCGGCCGGGGCGCGTGAGTCGCGAGTCGATCCTCCGGGTGCGATGTGAGCTGGACCGTGCTCGTTCCGTCGATCCTGCCTTCGGTGGCGGTGTCCGGGGGGACGCCCGGAGGTCAGCACAGCACGGGTGGGGCGAGCGGCGATGAACCCGGGCCCAGGTCCGACCGGGTGGGACGAGCCTCGCTGCGCTCGGACGCCTGCGGCGTTCCCACCCCGGTCGGACGAGCCCGGAACCCCCGCCGTCCCTACGGGACCCCACCCGCGCCGCGCTGAGGCCAGGGCCGCGTCACCCACTGACACCCCGCTCCGAGAGAAGGAACCCACGATGAACAAGATCACCGTCCACGGCAACGTCACCGGCAAGCCCGAGCTGCGGTTCTCCCGCTCCGGGGTCCCGGTCGCGACCTTCACCATCGCGGCCAACCGGCGCCGGCTCAACCGCGGCACCGGCCGCTGGGTCGACCTGCCTCCGGTGTTCCACCGAGTGGTGTGCTTCAACGGCTTGGCCGAGAACATCGCGGCCAGCCTGGACAAGGGCGCCACCGTCGCGGTCACCGGCGAGTTCGCCGACGACAGCTACAAGCGCGACGACGGCACCATGGTGCGCCGGATCCAGATCGAGGCCGCTGACGTCGCCGCGAGCCTGCGCTACGCCACCGCCACCCTGGTCAAGAACGCCCGTCCTGCCCGCGACGCGGACCGGGTCGATCACGCCGAGCCCGACGGCGCGCAGCCGGACGGCGATGCGCCCGCCGAGGAGGCCGCGCCGGAGTCGGGCGCCCGGCCCGAGCTCGTCGTCGTCGGCTCGGACTGAACCGCTGCGAGCGGCGGGCCCGGACCATCCGGGCCCGCCGCCCGTGTTCTCCCACGCATCGCCGCTGTCCGCGACGATCGCCGCAACGCAACCCGTCGTTGCCCTCACGGCGGGCTACGCGGGTCTCTCGCGTCGGCCGGGCAGCGTGCCCGCCACCGACTGCCACGCGCCAGCCACGCCGCCGCCACGCGCGGGCGGCACGGTCGTGGCGCGCGGCGACGCCGGCGGCGGGCCGGTCTCGCTGCCCCGACGCGAGGAGACCGCCATGACCCGCACCCACCCGGCCGGCCACCACAGTGGGCCGCCGCGACGTGAGCGGCACCGCGACGCATCGCCACCCCTGCTGGCCGCCGCGCTCCGCGCCGCCGCCACCGGGTGGCCGGTGTTCCCCGTCCGCCCGCGGGTGAAGATCCCGGCCGTCACCGACTGGGAGAATGCGGCCACCACCGATCCCGACCGGATCACCGCCTGGTGGTCGGCCCGTGCATGGAACATCGGGCTGTGCACCGGCCGCGCCGGGCTGCTGGTCGTCGACCTCGACGTCGGCTGCGGCGACCAGCCGCCCCCGCAGTGGGCCGGCGCCCGTGACGGCGTCGACGTCCTGGACCGGCTCGCCGCCGCAGCGGGCCAGCCACCGCCGACCGGCACGTACACGGTGCTGACGCCGTCGGGCGGCCGGCACCTGTACTTCCGCCAGCCCGCCGGCACGCAGCTGCGCAACACCCAGGGCGCCCTCGGCTGGCGCATCGACACCCGCGGTCACGGCGGCTTCGTGCTCGCTGCCGGTTCCCGCTCTCCGCAGGGCCATTACCGTGCACTCCCGCACCCCGTGGCCGAGCTCCCTGACTGGATTACCGGCGCCCTGACGTCCACGCCCGAACCGGCTGTCGAGGCCCAGTCCACGGATCGGCCGGCAGTGTCCGGATGGCGGGTGCAGGCATACCTGCGGGCGGTCGTCGAGGGCGAGCGGCGCCACGTCGTCACCGCCCCCGTGGGGCAGCGACACCGCACCCTGCTTCGGGCGGCCCGACGGCTCGGGCACTGGGTCGGCGGCGGCGTCCTCGCCGAGTGCACCGCTCGGGGCGTGCTCACCACCGCCGCCGCCTGCTACATCGGAGTCGGCGGCTACACCAGCGAGCAGGTCGACCGCGACATCACCGACGGACTTGCCTACGGCGCCCACCGACCCCGCCACGTCGACAGCATCCCGGACCGCCCCACCCCAGACCGGGACGGCCCGGGCCGTTGAGCGCGAGGCGGCGGCCGAGGGTTCGTCGAGCGCGCCGCCGTGAACGACACGCAGCGGAGCGCCGACGCCGGTCCGCCCGGCGCGACTGAGCGGCCTCGACGGTGTCCGCGGCTCTCCTCCGCAAGCCAGCACGCCACCCCCGGCCGTAGTCGTCCCGTGGTTCCGGCCGGTGGCCGATGCGTGGTTCAGCCGGATCCGCGCTCAATCGTCGCCGCATCGGACCGGGCCGCGCTCGTCGGGAGGTCGGCTGCGCAGGTGGCGACGGGGGCGGGCCTCCGGCGCACGGCACCGATGGACCGCCCCAAGGGTCAGCACACCGGGGCGGGGCAGGCGGCGATGAACCCGTGCCCATCCGACCGGGTGGGACGAGCCTCGCTGCGCTCGGACGCCCTGCGGGCGTTCCCACCCGGTCGGACGAGCCCGGACCCCCGCCGGCCCTGCGGGCCCCCGCGCCGGCGTGCTGAGGCAGAGCCGCGTTCCAGCGACACCGAGCACCGGAGGCCCTCATGTACGTCACCACCCGCGAGATCACCGAGACTGACACCCGCGCGACCCGCCTGGAGGCCCTCGAAGCCCAGGTCTGCCGGGCCCGCGACGACCTCGCCTGCGCCGCAGCCAGCGCCGACATCGGCTACGCCCTGCACACCACCGAACAGCTCGCGACCCTGCTGCAGCACACGCTGCAGGAACTCGCCTGCCTCGCCCGCGAGGTCAGCCCACGCTGACCCTCCAGGCGGTCCGCGCCGGTGGAGCGGACCGCATCGGGCCGCCTGGCCCATCCGACCTCCTCCGTGCCGACAACTCCTTCGTCGACTGCGACGATCGGTGCCATCTCACTGGGCTATCTCGCGTACGTCTGCGGAATGAAGCAAGGCGTACAAGTCAGACACTCGATCCGTCGCGCCTCGCGTGTGTGCGTGGCTGAACAGCATCCGCTGCTTGGCCCGCGAGATCGCGACGAACAGGGTCGACGCTCCTTCTCGATCGTCGCGGCGGTGACTCCACCAAGTGTTGTCGTCGAGGCCGAGCATGATCACGGTGTCGTACTCGAGCCCCTTGCTCTTGTGAATGGTCAGTAGTGACACGGCATCGCGTCCGGCGAAGTGGTCGAACACGCCCGGCCATGTTGGCATGCCGCTGCACTTCCCGAGCTGGTGGCGGAGGGCGTCGACGGTGCTGTCGAGCAGCCACTTGTCGCGATACGCGGGATGGATGCTGCGGAATGTCGCCGGACCCCCCACGTATTCCAATGCGTGGTCGACGAGCGACCTGGCGCGCGGTTCGTCGGGCGGACAGCTCGCGACGCTCTGCCGCCACCGGTCGACGTATCTGCCGAGGTCCTCGGAGACCTGTCGTCGCTCGACGTCAGCATCGACATCTCGGAGCCAAGTGAGGTGCTCAGTGACCGCCGTCCATGCGCCTGGGTCGCGCGCGCCGGCCATCAGCCTGAGCAGCGGAAGGACGATCCCGGTCAGGGGCGAGGCGAGTAGGTCCTGGAGCGGGACTCCCGGGACCACGTCCTTGCTGTCGTTCCGCACGCGAAGCCCGACCTTCGCGAATGCGTCGGAGATCTCGCCCTCGGCCTGTTCCGACTTCTGCCGGACGAGGAGGGCGTAGTCGCCCGGTACAGTTCCTCGCTCGGCGACGTCATCGTGGATCCACGCCGCGATCGTCTCGGCTTCGTCGCGTCGCCGACGGAACCGCCAGATCCACGCGTGATCGCCGTCGATCGTCGTCGTGGTCGACGACTCCACCACGGGCGAATCACTGTCGATACTCACGGCGACCACGTGCTGCAACGCCACTAGGCCCGTGGAGGAACGGCGGTTCAGGCGGAGGGTGAAGGCCTGTGCGACGAACGAGGACGCGAACTGATCGAAGGCGTCCGGCCGGGCACCGGCCCAGCCCATGATGCGCTGCTTGTTGTCCCCCACTGCCGTCACGACGACGTCCGAGCCGCCGAACAGCGACTCGAGCAGATCGAACTGGGCGTAGGTCGTGTCCTGGAATTCGTCGACGAACACGTACGGGAAGCTGACCCGGATGGCACGCGCGAGCGGAGCCGAGGCCCGCTGTGCGAGCTCCGCGAGCCGGTTGATCATGAAGAAGGTCAGTTGTCCGGTCGAGACCGGATCGTTGCTGGACCACCAGGCGGCGATCTTCGCGGCGTGCGAATCCGTGGGCCGGTCGGTGTCGCTCAGGCGGTGCCGGCCCAGGACCCTCGACTCGAAGTCGAGGCCCGCTTCTTCCGTCACCTCTGAGTTCGATGCGAGAGTCTCCAATAAAGTCCTGCCGCGCACGTTCGGCACCTTGATCCACTCGTAGTCGGGGCGGGGCCGGTGCTCGGGCGGAAGGCACAGCCGGAACCGGTCGAGCATCGACTTCGCGAAGGCATCGAAGGTCATCGAGACGAACCGGCGGCCGAGGGCCGGGCCGACGCGGGAACGGACCCGCTTTCTGAGGTTGTCGGCGGCGTCCTTCTTGAACGAGATGGCGAGGATCCGCTGCGGCGGCGCACACCGTCCGGTCATCAGTAGGTAGGCCGCTCGCTGGGCGAGGAACTCGCTCTTTCCCGCGCCGGGTCCGGCCTTGACGTATGCGTTGCCCGGGTGGCGGACGGCGTCCATGGCGGCGGGCTCCAGGTCGTCGATGCCGACCGGGGCCCACTCGTCAGTCGGCTCAGGCATCGGCCACCTTCTCGATGTAGCCCTGCACGTAACGAAGGAGAGCCGTGATCTCGGCCGGTGCGTGCGCGGCGAGTCCCTGGTCTGGGATGACGGCCAGCGCGCGGGCGTGGGTCGAGGGCTTGCCCCGCCCGAGGAACAGGTAGCGGTAGAAGTCGTAGTCGAGTCCCGCGACGGGCGCCCGCTCCTCGTACCCGCTGCCGAGCACCGAGTTCTGCGCGTCACCGCGTCCGCCCGGTCCGTACTGGCCCGGCTCGAGCTGCCGGTACTCGTCGGGAAAGGCGGTCAGCATGCTCATGTCCAGGTCCAGCGGGTCGCAGAAGAAGATTCCGTACTCGCGCAGGTGCGTAACCCACGCCGTCAAGACCGCATCGTGTTCCGGGGTGCTGGGCTCAGCGCCGGCGAGCGACTCCGCCGACAACGGGCCCTCGCCGTACACCGCCGCGTCGGGCCGGTACTTGCCGAACTCCTGGACCGCGGTCCTGATCCGCCCGATTCCTGCAGCGTGGCGCCCACGATCAAGGTCGAGCAACGTGGCGTGCGGGATGTCGAGGTCGGTCAGCAGCTTCCACAGGTGGTTGACGTGCCGCCCACCCAGCGGGACGACGGCAACGCTCGACCGGTCGACCGGGATCCCCAGCGCGTCGCCGATCCTCGGCAGCACGGCTTGCTCCGAACTGCCCTCACCAAGGATCACGAAGCTCGCGAAGTACATCTCGGGGAAGCGCATGATGGCTTCCTGGACGTACTTGGCCTCCACTTCGGGGTCGGCCGGCAGGGTGATGCGTCTGATGAGCGAGCGTCCCTCGTCGTACCGGAAGTAGCGGACCTGATTCGGTCGGATCCGCGACATCACGCTCGCCGAGTGGCTGGAGATGACGGCCTGCACCCGATTCCGTCCCGCAAGGTCCTGCAGTTGCCCGACAATGCGGGCGAGGTAGAAGGGCGAGAGGTTGTTCTCCGGCTCCTCGACCGCGACGATGGTGAGCGCCGGCAGCTGCAACCCGGCGCTCTCGAATCGCTCGGCGTCGGCGGCGGCGACCTGCTCGACGTCGATGGTGGCGGACGTGAGGGCGAGGTAAAACAGCGACCGCTGACCGTCGCTGAGGTCGTCGACGTCCCGCTCTCGGCCCTCCTCGTCAGGTCGCAGGAAGAAGGACGCCCCGCGGACGAACTCCTCGAGCCGCACGTCGATCGCCCGGATTCCCAGGTGGGCATCGGTGTTGGCCGAGTGGACCTCCTTCCACCTGGAGTCCATCGCAGCCACGATCGATTTCAATCCCTTCTCGGCGGCGAACACGTCGCCGAGCGCCTTCCCGGTCGTGTTGAGTGCCGCCTTCAGCTCAGGGGACCACTTGATCGCGTTCCAAAGACGGCCCTTCATGAGCGCTCCCACTTGGGACATGGCGTCGCGTACGGCAGGGACGTAGACGACCTGCAGGTAGCTGCGCTCGTGCAGGGGGAGCGGGAACCGGTTGTCGTCCGACGGCTCGTCCTCGAACGAAGTGATCGCATCAATGCGCGAGTCGATCAGGCCGTCGAGGCCGTTGTCCTGCCAGGTGGCCTCCAGTCGGACTCGGCATCGCATGTCGCCGTTCACATCCGCGCAGACGTGTTGGAAGAACGCGGGAACGCCTGACTCGGCCGCCGTCTCGTCTTGGTCCAGCTCCGGGAATGACAGGTGCACCTCGATCGAGAGTCGGCGCTCGGCAGCTGGGCTCTCACCCCGCCGGACGTGGAAGTCACCCCGTCGAAGATTCCGCTGCGCGGTCGTCGAGCCGAACACCCGGAGCAGGGCCTGCATGGCCGCGGTCTTCCCGGATCCGTTTGCTCCTAAGAGTGCTGTGAGGTCGGGGTCGAGGTCGATCTCGGTCCGCTCGCCGAAGCAGCGGAAGCCCTCGACGACGAGTCGGTCGATGCGCACGGTCATTCAGCTCCTGTGTTTCTCTGGCTCGATTGTCTTCGCGCGGCGTCACTGATCCGCTACACGTAGGTGGTGGTCGGCGGTACGACCCCGGCAAGGCAGGTCGCGGCCCATCTCGCGGCGTCGGTGACCGCGGTGTGATCACGTACCATCAGACGAACGTCCGGCCAGCCGGGGTGTGTTGCCGTAGACACCCGGGGTGCAGCACGATCGACATCCAGCGCAGCGGGCGGGATCGGCACCGTGCCGTGGCGATCAGCGATCGGATCCGGTGGACGGCGAGCCAGCTCGGCACGCCTTCCCATTCGCTCCGTGCTGCAGCGCGTGCGGGGTGACCTGGCCAACCGGCCTCACGTCGGATGCGGGCACCTAGCACCAGCTGTGGTCGAACCCGCAGGCGATCGGGCATGATCATCAGAAGTCCGTACGAAGCGGACGCGATACGGGTTTCAGCGACCGAAAGGCGTCGGGTTCGTTCTGAAGGCAGATCATGCAGGCTGGACCCGTGGACAACGGGGCAGCGAGATATCGACCTTGCGATTCTTTGAAGGTGTGGTCGATGCGTGGTCACCGCGGAACGGGGGCGTTCCTTGGTCGGCGCGGTCGCGAAAACGCGCAAATGCTGCAGGCCGCTGATTGAGAGGAATCGTTCACGATTTGTAATTCGCGGTCGCCCGTGACCACGCTCCCGCAGCGCCCGGCTGATGTCATCGGCGGTCATGGAGCGCGTCATCGGGGAGGGTTCTGCGTCGGCGCGTCGTCGGCTGCCGGCTGACGGCCGTCGGGGGCGTCAGGTCGTGGTGCGGTTCTCCGAGGCGGAGCTGGTCCTGATCCGGGAGCGCGCCGCGGTGGCTGGTCTGGCGGTGGGTGCCTGGATCGGTGAGACGGTGCTCGGCGTCGCGCTGCGCGGTGCAGATGACCCGATTGGCCTGCTGGACCTTGTGCGGCTGCACGCGGACGTCGTCGCCGTCGCGGGGGTCGCGGGTATCCGGCACGAGGACGTAGCGAAGATGCTTGTCCGGCTCGATGCCGCCATCGACGCGGTCGTCGCCGCGAGCGAGAGCGCACCGCGGTGATCACGAAGGTGGTTCGTGGGTGGCGGGTCGGCGGGCTGATCACCTACCTGATGGGACCCGGCCGCGCGCAGGAGCACGTGCAGCCGCGGGTGGTGGCGAGCTGGGACGGCCGGGACGCCGCGTGGCAGCCACCGCAGGTCGGCGAGGGTGAGTTCGACCGTGATCTTGGGCCGCTGATCCGGGCGCTGCGCGCGCCCGCGGTGGCGGCCGGTTTGCCCGAGCATGGCGACGAGGGCAAGCGCGGGTATGTGTGGCACTGCTCGGCGCGCGTGGCGGCGGCGGATCGTGTGTTGTCGGACGCCGAGTGGGCCGAGGTTGCGCGGGATCTGCTCGACGGTGCCGGTGTGGCCGCGCGGGGTGACGCGGGTGGGCCGCGGTGGGTGGCCATCCGGCACGCCGATGATCACATCCACATCGCGGTGGTGCTGGTGCGGCAGGACACCGGTCGGCGGATCTGGCCCGCGCACGACTATCCGCGGTTGCGGGAGGCGGCGCGGGGTGTGGAGCGGCGGCTGGGGTTGACCGTGACCGCGCCCGCGGACGGGACGGCGGCGAAGGCTCCGCAGCGGGGGGAGCTCGAGAAGGCTCGCCGGCAGGGGCGCCTGCCTGCGCGCGTCGAGTTGACCAGGGCCGTGCGCGCGGCGGCGGTGGGAGCGGAGAATCTCGTCGGGTTCCTCGCCGCCCTGCGCGCTGACGGGTACCTGGTCGAGGTGCGGAGAGGCCCGTCGGGTGACCCGCTGGGTTACAAGATCGCCCGGCCCGGGGATGTCAGCGCCTCGGGGGAGCCGGTGTTCTACAGCGGCAGCAAGCTCGCTCCCGACCTGTCGCTGCCACGGCTGTTGCGCTCGTGGGAGTCGGCCGCGCGGGGGACGGAGGCCGCGGCGCCGCTCCAGGCGGCGCGACGGCGGGTTGACGCGGCCCGCGCGCTCGTCGGCTCGGTCCGGCACGGCGGAGCCGAGCGCGATGCGCAGGGCATTGCCCAGGCCACGCTGCCCGTCCTGTCGGCCGTCGGTCTCTGGTCCGACGAGCTCCGCGCGGCGGCCGAGACCTTCGACCGGGCCGCGCGCTCACCGCGTGGCGTTGCCAGCCGCGAGGGTGCGCGGGCCGCAGGGTTGCGGCGGGTGGCGCGCCAGCTCGTCCGGCAGCGCCGGATGCTCGATGTCCGTGACGAGCCCGGGGCGGCCGCGGTCGCCCTGGTCGTGGCGCTGTCGGCGCTGGTTCGTGAGATCGCCGCCTGGCAGCAGGACACCAGCCGGCCGCACCAGGCGGTCGCCGCCTCCGCGGCGGCGGACGCGCTGGACCGGTGGGCGGCGCACCGGGCCATCCCGAGTGCGCGTGACGCCGACCTGGTCGACCACGGGTTCACAGCGCGTCGACCACGGCTCGAACCACGTCCCGACCGAGGGGCGCGGCGACCCTCCATATCGCCTCGCGGCTGATTCGGCCGCCGGGTCGGCGAACGGGTGGAGGGTGGCGCGCATGTCAGGCAGCGGCCAGGCGATCAAGGTCGTCGTCTCGCTGGTCGGCCCGCAGGACATCGCGGTCGTGGCCCACCGGCCGGGCACCGATGGTGCCGCGATCAGCGTGCGGGTCGGTGGGTCGTTGATCTACATCCATGACGCGGAGACCGCCAGCAGTTTCCATCGGGCGTGGCAGGCAGGCGCCCGGCAGGCCAGGTCGTTGCCGGTCCGGTCGGATCCGACGCGGGTGATGCCGGTGGCTGGTGTCGCCGAGCCGGCGGTGATGATGGAAGCAGCGGAGGCTCCACCGGCCGGGGCTCGCTTGGACCAGGCGCCCGGCCGGAGGACCAGCCTGTGGGTCACGCTCGGCCGGATCGGGTTCGATGTGCGGGACCATGCCGCTCTTCGCTCGACCATCGTGGCGTTCCGACGGGCCGATCACCTGGCCGCATCGGTGTTCCCGCCGACTGCGGACGAGCGGGCCTGCGATCAGGCTGCCCGCATGGCGGCGCGATTGTTCGCGACTCCGCCCCGTGTTCCGGCCACCCCGGCGAGGGTCGCGTCGAGGCCGACCCCGCCGGCGAGAGCGCTTCCCGCCGCCCGGGCGGCAATCGAGAGGGCGACGTGACCACGCCGGACTACCCGCTGATGGCGTTGGGGAGCTACGAGACCTATCAGCTCGCGCACATCGCCACCTACATCGCCGAGCGGCTCGGCCGGCACCACCGGTCCGGTCGGGGTCGCGACGGGCGAGTGGCGCGCGCGGAAGCGGTGCGCGACATCGCCGGTGCGGCCACCGCGCTGGGCAACGCCAACGGCAGGTCGATCCCGGACGACGACCTGCCTCGCCCTCTGGACATGGACACGTTCACCGCGGCGCGACAGCTGCTCGCTACCGGGCCACGGTCCGCGGACGTCGTCGCCTTGGCGGGCCTGGGCCAGGCCGGGTTCGCGGTCGTCGGGCACGTTCCGGGGCTCGGCGCCGTCGGCGCCACGGCCGCGTCAAGGGACATCGTCGATGCGCTGCGCACGCATTTCCTCACCCGGCCGTGTGACGAGCTGGCCCCGTGGGCGGTTACCCGGACCCCGCAGCGGGTCCCGACCCTGCCCCAGCAGGTCGACCTGGCTGCGTTCGTGGAACACCTCGACCCCGCCCGGGACGACGACCGCGCTGTGGCGCGCAATCTGCGCGGCGACAACCGGCGTACGGACGCGGCCATCCGCGGCCGCTTCGCCGGTGTCGATCTTGATGCCCCGGCTGTCGTCGCCCCGCCGGCGATACCTTCCGACTCCCGGCCCCGTGGCGTGGTTCGCCCGCGGCGCCCGGCCGCTGCCAGGGCGCGCGGGCGCGCACCGGGTATCCGCCGGCCGGCTGGTCAGAGCGCCGCGGCGCCCACTGTGCCGACGACCAGCGCCGGCCCGTAGGGCACCAGCGCGGAGCGGTTGGTTGCCCCGATGCCGACGATGAACGCGGTGACCGCGACGAGCACCGACATCGACACGACCCCGGTGACGATCGCGTCGTGCCGGACCAGCACGACGGCGAGTGTCGGGACGAGCTTGGCGTCGCCCCACCCGAATCCGGCGCTGATCAGCATCTTCAGCATGACCGCGACGCACCCGCCGGCCAGAGCGCTGAGAACGGCGGTGGCTGCGACGCCTGTGGAGACCCCGGCCAGCACCGTCACGGCCAGCAGCGGCCAGGTGAGAACGTCGGGTAGCCGCCCCTCGTGGACGTCCACGACCGCCGCGGCACACCCCAGCACGGCCAGCGGCAGCAGTACGACCGCGCGCTCCGGCGGGAGGGCGAGGACCAGCCCGGCCATCAGCCCGGCCACCGCGGAGACGGCGGTGACCTCGATCGGCCGGAGCCGGAGGACGGTTCGCACGGAGTGCCGGGCGATCAGCAGCACCGTCGGTCCGGCGAGGACGGCGACGGGGACCGTGCTCCCGATGCCGGTCATGGACGGGGACGGCGTGGGCCGGCGGGCAGCAGGTCATTGAGCACGGCGAAGCTGTCGGGCGCGAGCTCCTCCGGCACGTCGAAGCCGCGGGCGTCGAGCAGGACCGCCGCGTAGAGCTCCAGCTCGGACTGGTTGTCCTCGGCGTGCGCGATGCGCATCAGGTCGGTCAACGGGCGGTCGAACGCGACGTCGATATCGATCATCCGCGCTCGCTCTGCCGCCCACCGGGCCAGCCCGAGATCGCCTGCGCCGAGCGCGATGTCGACGAGCTCGTGCGCGGTGTCGACGATGAAGCCCGGTATCTGCAGGTCGTGACGCTGGTCGTGGTTGTTGAGCCAGCCGTACCCACCGGGTCGCAGCGAGCTGAACACCGGCCCGCGCACGAGGTTCAGGGCCGCCTCGTAGTCGGTGGTCGCACCGGGATGGCCCGCCTCGTGGCGGGCCTGGCCGCGCTTGCGCAGCCGCCGGAACAGGTCCCAGTCCAGCAGGTGGCCGCGGAGCCGGTAGCTGCTGTCGTGCTGCATGTCGCTGACGAACGACGCGTCCGGATCGCCGTTCAGCCCGTGGCCGGCCCACTTGCGGGCCCCGTAGAGCGCGTGCCGAAGGGTCGCCGGGCTGATCCGGCGACCGTCGGGCCACAGGTCCGTGACGGCCTTCGCCGCGGTCACCCCGGCCGGGTGCAGGCTCAGGTAGACGAGAACTTCGGCGAACCAGGTTCTGCGCGTTGTGGGAGTCGGCCCGGGCGCGGCGATGGTCGGCTCGCCGAGGATCGCGATCATCGGTCTGGACGGCGGGCCGGTGTGGTGCCATGAGGTGAGGTCGTCGTCCAGGCCGGGGTCCTGGTGGTCGACGATTGTGAGTCGCCGGATGGCCGCTGGATCTGGGGCGGAACGGGTCGGCAGCTCGGAGTCCTCCGCGCTGCCGGGTTCGGGATTGCTCTTGGCAGGCGAATCCGACGAGAGGGGATCGCCGGTGCCGAGGGAGCCGTCCTCGTTCATGTCCGCGGCCCACGGTTCGGCGGAGGCTGTCGGACCGACGGGAACCGCCGGGGCGTTGGTGGGTCCGAGGATGGCCGCGAGGTGGGTGCCCGCGTTCTCGGTCAGTTGCGCGACCTCCCACGGGCCGTCGGTGACGTCCGGCAGGTCGAGTAGCCCGTCATCACCGACTCGCAGATCGGGGTGGACGGCGTCGATGACGACCACGGCGATCGCGTTCCGCTGCGGCTCGGCAGCCAGTGCCTCCAGCCGGGCGCGGTGCCCGTCGTCAGGTTCCTCCGTGGCGAGCAGCACCGTGGGCAGCCAGGAGTCGGAGGCGATGTCGCGCAGTCGCCCTTCCACGACCGTCTCGATCTGCCACTGGTCCAGCGCGGCGCGAACCGTCGAGGCTCGACGTTCGATCTCCGCGAGCGCGGTGTCGAGGTCGGGTGCGGTGGCCAGACGATCGGGGTTGAGGGTCACGACCTCCTCCTCGAGGCCGACGAGCAGGACCTCGACGTCCTCCGCAGTGCCGCTCGTGGCCAGCTCGGCGGCGAGATGGCGCAGCAGCGCGACGCACCGCGCCCGATCACCGCTGATCCGCAGGACGCCGCGCTGTTCGAGGTCGATCATGAGGGTGCGGTCGTCGTCGGTGGCGATCGACACCAGGGTCGGGAACGGGGCGCAGCACCCGGCGACCTCCGCGGCGGGTTCCGGCAGCGGGTCGTCGGCGTCGAGGCCCCACACGCCGTCGCCCGGCTCGACCGCCGTGAACGGTGGCGGCAGCCGGGTCTCGGTCGAGGTCGCGAGGACGGCGTCCGAGGCGGTCAACCGTGCCGAGACCAGCACCGGTGCGGGCGCGCCGTCGTCGATCTCCCGGTCGGGGTGGGCGAGCGAGCGCAGGGCCAGGTCCAGGTGGCGAGCGGCGGACACGGCTCCCTCGTGGGTGTCGGGTGTGTTCAGCGACCATTCCACGCGTCCGTCATCGTCCGCGGGCACCGCGATGCGGTGTCGCTGGGGGCGGAGCCGCAGCTGCCGGCGGCGGCCCACGAGGAGCGACGCGAGAACCCCGCTCGCGACGAGCGCGGACACGCCGAGCGCGGTGACCGCGAGAGCCGGTCCTGAGTCCTCGCCCCGGTCGGCGGTGTCGTGTGTGGTGGCTGTCGATCCGGTTGGTGCCTCGACCGGCGTGGTTGACGGCCGCGTGGGGTCGGACGTCGGCACGTCGACCGACGGAGGCCCTGGAGGTCGCGATGTCTCGGGTAGGGGGACCGCTGTCGTCGGGGATGCCACGTCGGGTTGCACGACTTCGTCACCGGGTGGGAGGTCTCGCGACGGTGCGGGGTCGGGAAGGACGAGTGTCCATCCCGGTCGGATCAGGTCGGGGTCGGCGAGGGACTCGCCGCCGGGTTGCGGCACGGAGATGCTGGCCGCGAACACCTCGTCGGACCGGGTGGGATCGCCGAGGTGTTCGCCGGCGATCCCGCTCAGGGTGTCGCCAGACTCCACCCGCACGGTTGCTCGGGCGTCGGGAGGCAGGACGAGGCGCCAGCCCACGACGAGCTCCGCCGCCTCGGTGAGGCGCCCACCGTCGGGCTGGATCCGGCCGGCGTTGAGGTCGTAGATCTCGCGCCAGCGCAGGGGGTCGCCGAGGCTTGTCTCCGCGATCCGCCACAGGGTGTCCCGACGTTCCACGGTGTGCACAGGTCCCGCCGGTACCGCGTCGACGGCTCGGGCGGGAGCGGCGACGGCGGGTTCGGACACGGTGGCCGTCAGGACCGTCGCCGCGGCCGATGTCGCGGGTGCGGCCATCGCCGGGCCCGCACCGAGTATCGCGGCGACCAGCGCGGCCGCGATGCTGCGACCCAGCCGGAAGCCGGGCAGGTCGATCCGCGGCGAGGGCCGGTTGGTCACAGCGGCGGCCAACTCGAGCACGATCGAGGCGGCGAGCACCACCCACGTTCCGGCAGCGACAACGGTGAGGAACCCGATCAGCGCGGTGCCGTCGTCGGGCGCCAGCAGCATGTCGACGACAGACGTTCCCGCCGGGAGGCCGCCGTCCAGCAAAGAGCTGCTCAGCAGCCAGAGAGCGATCGGGACGCCGAACAGGATGCCGATGGTGACCGCCGCGGCGGCAACCGCGGCGGCGATCCGGGACGCGACTCTCATGACGCGCTTCCTTCCGGAGGTACCGGGACCAACAGAGCCTCCGCTGCTCCTGTGCTGGTGACTTCGTTGTGACCGACCAGGCCCAGGAGCACCGTGGGGTGGGTGACGCGGGCCTCGACCCGGATGCGCTGCGGACCGATCACGGTGACGGTGCCGTCGACCCCGGCAGCGGCCAGGTGTTCCTGGGCGGCAGCGACGGCGGCCGCCGGATCGACGGCGGTTGTGCCCCGACGCAGCTGGTTGATGTCGAGTGCCTGGCCGGCGGCCCGTGCGGCCTCCTCGGCGACCGAGTCGGCCGTCGCGAGGCCCTGGGCCGCTCGCACACCGTCGATGCCCAGCCCGATCGCGGCGAGCAGCGCGAGCGCGGCGATCGCCATCGGCGCGCTGACCGCACCCCCGCCGCGTTCCCGATCCTGGTGAGTTGTCATGCCCGCTCCCGCCAACGGTCGATCGGGCTGACCGCGTTGGCTTCGATGGTCCGGGTGCCGGTTGCCCCGGGCAGGCCGAGGTCGGACCAGTCGACGTCGCACCGCACCGTCGCGGTGACCGAGGCGGGCGTGCCCAGCGGCGCGGCGAAGCCCGCGGTATCGAGCGTGATCCGCAGATCGGCGCAGCGCAGGCCCTGTTCGGCGAGGCCGGCTTCCGCCGCCTGCCGAGCTGCCACGGTGGCGGTGCCCGGCTCCCGGTGCAGGGACGCCACGCGGGCGGCGGAGCGCGCCGCGTGGTCGGCGGCCGCCTCCGCGGTGACCAGGCGGCCGCCCGCGATGGCGAACGCGAGGAGCAGCCCGAGCACCACGGCGAGGACGGCCGCCTCGACAGACGGGCTCCCTCCCCGTTCGCCCGCGTACTCCGGCATCGGCGGCCTCACGGGGCGACCCTCTCGACGCCACCGACAGCCTCGCGGCTGATCGCGAGCGGTACGCCCGGCACCAGGGACAAGGCCGACCCGGTGACCCGCACGCGGAGGATCCCGCCGTCGTCGTCGAGCGACGCGGTGACGACGACGTCAGTCAGGACGGTGCCACCGGCGCGGGACAGGAACGCCTCCGCGTCCCGCCGGGCGGCATCGGTGGTCGACTCCGCCAGGTAGGCGCGCCCGGACCGCAGCCCGTCCTGGGCGCCGGTCAGTGCCAGCTGGCCGGCGTAGAAGATCAGCGCGACCTGCACCACCGCGAGGATGAGCCCGATGAGGACGACCCAGAGCAGCGCCATCTCGACGCCGGTGGCGCCGCCACGCTCACCGTCGTCAGCCGTGCCCGGGCGCAGACAGTCCACAGCGGGGCACCTACTTCAAGGCGCCGAGCTTGTTCGCGATGAACGCGCCGACCCCGGCGGCGATCGTGCCGGCGATCACCGCGCCGGCACCGATGTGCATGCCTTCGTCGGAGTTGCGGCCGCCGCCGCGCTCGTCGAGCGGTTCGAGCCGCAGCCGGACCGCCCAGATCATCCGGTGGACGAGGTCTCGGGTTCGGGTGCAGAGTTCGTGGATCATGTCGGGTTCCTTCCCGGTCGGATCGCTGTGGTCAGACGGTGGTGAGCAGTGCCGCTCCAGCGGGGAAGAGCACCCAGGCGGCGATGAGGAAGACCTGCAGCGCGCCCGGGGTGCTCATCTGCCCGCTCGCGCGGTTGGCCTCGGCGTGCTCGTCGGCGAGCAGCTCGTCGCTCAGGCTCTCCGCGCGGGCCAGGAGCGTCCCGACGACGGCCGCGCCGTCCTGTCCGGCGGTCGCGGCGATGGCCGAGAGGTCGGTCAGCTCGTCGATGTCGATGCGCTCGCCGAACCTGCGCAGCCCGTCCCACGGCATGTCCCCGGCGCGTTCGGCGAGTTCGAGTTCGTCGCGCAGACGCCGCATCGGCCAACTGTCGGCCAGCAACTGTCCGGGCACGGTCAGCGCGGTCGAGACTCCCGCCCCGCCTCGTCGCAGGAGGCTGACCTGCTGCAGGTAGGCGACCAGTGCCGAGCGCAGCTGCTCGCGGGCATCGTCAGCACGGTCGCGGATGCGGCGAGCGTGTCCGGTCCAGCCGACCAGCAGGCCCACGGCCGTGAGACCGGCCGGGACGACGAGCGGTAGTCCGGTGTCGAGGAGTGTCAGCACCGCGGCGAGCGCCGGACCTGCAGCGGCGAGCCCGGCCGCCGAACCCGCTGCGGTGACGAGGAAACGGTCCCGGCTCAGTCCGAGCAGCACCAGATCAGCGGACGGCACGTCCACCGGCAGCCGGCGCAGCAGCGGCAAGAGGATCCGCGCCGGGTCCCGTGCCCCGTCGTTCGGCTCGTCCGGTCGAGGCGTGCGCTCGTCGAGTGCGGCGAGGGCGTCGACCAGCACCGGGTGCCGGCGGCTGCCCGCGACGAGCGCGAGCGCCACCGCGACGCCGATGAGGCCGCCGCTGACCAGCGCCAGCCCCGCACCGCTGTTCACGGCGCACCCGTCTTCGCGAACTCTCCAGAACTCCCGAAGAACCGTGGCGCGGGTCGGCCCAAGCCCAGCCGACGCATCCAGACCAGCAGGAACGCCGACCCGGACAGCAGGACGGCCATCACAGCCTGCCCGACGGGTGTGTTGTAGGGCGCGGCGAAGTTCGGGGTGAGGCCGATGAGCACGAGTAGCGCAGCCTGGATGATCAGCAGGATGCGGATCGACTGCCTCGACTCCGCGCGGGCGGCCTCGATGTCGCGCCGAGCGCGCACATCTCGTGCGACCCCGTCGGCGAGCTGACGCAGAACGCCGGCGATGCCGCCGCTCTGCTGGTGCAGAGCGAGGAGCAAGGCGGCCGCGACGACGTCGCCGGTGCGGTCGTCGACGTCGTCGGCGAACTCGCGCATCGCCGCGGCGTGGTAATCGCTCCGGTCCCCGGCCCCGTCGCGCAGGCGGCGGGCCAGCGTGCGCACCGCCGGGGCGATCGGTTCGTCGACGCGAGCCGCGGTCGTGACGACGGCCTGCGCCAGGCCGATCGCCCCGCCGCCGCTGAGTGTGTCGGCCATCCGGCGACACCAGCCCTCCAGGGCCTCGAGCTTCTCAATTCGGGCGCGCACGACCCGCGTCGAGCCCAGCAGCCATGGCATCCACAGCCCCGCGACGGTCGTCGCCAACCCCGCGACCGGCCAGCCCGACAGTGCCCACACGACGACACCCGCGACGGCCCACCCCAGGGCCCGGCGCCGTCGATCGACGTGGGGCCGCGCGGGATCACCGGTGACGGCCCAGGCGCGGCGGAGCCGCCGTGTCCATGGTGACGCTGGTGCGGCGACAGGCCTGCCGTCGGTCGAGCCGCGCCGGCCCGTGACGAGCAGCGCGACGGCCACCGCGACGCAGCCACCTGCCGCGGCGGCGGCCAGTTCGGCCGGCGTCACCGGGTCCACCCGCTCGGCTCGTGCAGGAATCCGAGGTCGATGCCCGCCTCGTCGAAGGGGCGGCGGTTCTGCGGGAGCAGCTGGAAGACCGCGCGCGGATCGTCGCCTGGCGCCGGCGCGAAGACGCGGTTCATCGCGACCCCGCCGCCCTCCCCGACGGAGGTCACCTCCGCGACCTCGGCGACGAACCGTGCCCGCCGGCCTCCCGGGGTGCTGGTGTGGCGCAGGTGGACGACGTAGTCGATGCCCTGCGCGGCCAGCCTGGTCACGAACGTGTCGGACCACCCCGCCCCGGCGCCCTTCATCGTCGCGGTGACGAGTCGCTCGAACGCCTCGGCCGCCGATCCCGCGTGCAGCGTGCACATCGAGCCGGGCATGCCGGCGTTCATGGCCTCCAGCATGGGTAGCGCCTCGGCGCCCCGGACCTCGCCGACGATCACGCGGGTGACCGACATCCGCAGCGTCTGGTGCAGCAGGTCCGACAGCGTCATCTCGCCCGCCGGGCGGCCGGTCGCGGGGTCGCGCTCGGTCGACCCCGAGCGGCACTCGGCGGCGTAGAGCAGCGGGTGCTTGTCCGGCAGGCGGTGCAGGTTCAGCTCGAACTCGGTCTCCAGCGTCGCGAAACGTTCGTCCGGGCTGATCTCGCGCGCCAGCGCCCGCAGCAGCGTGGTCTTGCCGCTCGACGGCATGCCCGTGACCAGGATGCTCCGACGGGCGTTCACCAGCGCGGCGAGGAACCGCGCGAGCTGCAGCGACACCGTGTCCAGACGGATCAGGTCCCGCAGGCGGACGTCGACGAGCTTGTGCTTGCGAATCGTCACGACCGGGCGGGGGACGACCTCGCGCATCGCGGCCAGACGGGACCCGTCCGGCAGCTGCATGTTCAGGCACGGCTGGGCAGGTGAGAATGCCCGCTCGGAGCTGCCGTGGTGGGCGGCGATGTGCTGCAGCTGCTGCACCAGGTCGGCGTCGGTGTCCGCCACGGGTACCCCGGCGGTGCGAACCGATCCGTCGGACATTCGCAAGACCGGCAGGTCGCACCCGGTGATGTGGATGTCCTCCACGCCTGGCAGGTCGAGCAGTTCCTGTATCCGGCCGAGCCCCCACAGCGAGTTCTCCACCGCGCGGGCCATGGCGCGTTCGGTCGCCTGGTCGAGCTGTGGTTCGCCGTTCACCGCGCGTCGTCGAGCCTCGGCGTCGAGTTCGGCCTGGATCCAGGCCAGCACGAGCTGGCGCTGATCGGTCGGGTCGAGCGCGCGGCCGTCGAGCTCCTCGGCCAGCCGCGCCAGGACGGCGGCATGGATCCGCCGGGTCGACGCCTGGTCCACCGCGGGCCCGGGCGGTCTCCGGGACCCGGCACGCTGGGACACACCGTTGATCCCGCGCGTCATGCCGCACCTCGCCGGCCGCCGGATGCCGCAAGCGCTCCCGCGAGCCCCCGGGCCTCGCGTTGTAGGGGACTGCGCCCGAAGCCGCGGCCCGGCCGATCCCCATCGCTCCAGACCGCCGCGGCACGCGGGTCGTCGGGCAGCTCGCCCAGCAACGGCAGTCGGCACGCCCCGGCGATCTCCGCCGCCGGGTACGGGGCGCCCGCGTCCACGACGAGCACCGACACCCGCGGATCCCCAGCACGTACCTCCAGTTCCTCCTGCAGCAGCGGCGCGATCCGCGACGCCGCGCGGACCGCCCGCAGCGAGGAACCCGTCACTACGACGATCACGTCGCACGCCCGCAGCAGCGGTGTCACGCCGTCCGCGACGGCGAACCGCCCGCAGTCCGCGACGACATCGGCACCCGGCAGGCGCGCCAACGCCGCCCCGATCCGGGACCACGGCAGCGTCGAGGCCTGCCCGACGCAGCCGATCCCGGCCAGCACCGCTGGCGAGTACTCGGTGGGCCGGTGCACCCGGCGACCCAATGCCGCGTCGAGATCCGTCGAACGCAGGTCGACGACGGCTTCCATGATCCCGGCGGTGGGCGGCCACTCGCCGTTGCCGAGTCCGGCCCGGACGTCACCCCCGAACGGGTCCGCTTCCAGCATCAGCGATCTGCGCGGCCACTGCGACGCCAGCGCGAGCGCGGACGTCGTCACGCCCGGGCTGCCTTTCGCCGAGACCAGTCCGACCAGCACGCCGCTCACCCCCGCCCCAGCAGCACGATCGCCACGCGGTCGTCGACGGATGCCAGCGCCAGCTCCTCCGCGTCGGCCTGCGGCACGAGCACGTCGACGGTGCGGCGGCCCGACACGTCGACGTCGCCCGCCCGGACGACCGTGGCGCGTCTCGGCGGGGACCCGGTTCCGGTGACGACCAGAACCTCGTCCCGCGGGGCAAGCGTCGCGGAGGGCGCCCGCCCCGCCTCCACCGACAACCCGACGACCGCCTCGCCGGGAGCGGGAACGCGATTCGACGTCACCGAGTCCGGTGTCACCGTCTGCCCCACCCGCAGGTCAGTGGCGGCAAGCTGCCCGACCACGGTGCCGACGTCGTCCCACGCCACCGACATCAGTCCCGAGTCGAGCGGGAGCTGGATCTCGCGCAGGTCGGTGAGCTGGACGACCGAACCGAACGGCAGCGGTCGTGCCATCACCACGACCCCCTCGCGCGCCACGGCGCCGCGGTAGGCGTAGGCACCGAGCAGCGCGCCGATCACGCCCAGCGTCACGGCCAGCAGCAGGCGCCGCGACGAGCGGCGGCGACGCAGCGGACGAGGGGCCGCGGCGTCCCCTCGTTCCGGGTTGCGGGTCGCTGTCGCGGTCATCGCGCGCCTCCGACGAGTACCTGGACCTCACCGACGCCCAGGGTCGTATCCGCCGATACGCGGACGGTCTGCTCTCCGGCGACCGGTACCCCGCCGCTCACCCCGGTCCACGTCACCGTCCACACGCTGGTGGCGGTGACCGTCCAGCGGCCCGCGCCACCGGTCCGCTCCGGCAGGGAGCGCAGTTCGTAGGTGTAGCCGCAGTCCGGCGAAGAGCCCACCTGCCCGGTCCAGGGTGTCCCCGGGCCTGTGCACCGGACGTCGGCGCTGGGCGGCCCCATGGACCACTCGACCGCGGTCAGCCGACCGGTCGCCGTCACCCGCGCCGCTCCGGCGGTCGCCGTGGCCGACACCGGGCCGGTAGAAGCGACGTCGTCCTCGATCCACAGCCACACCGGCACCCCCACGTAGCCGGAGCCCTCGACCGAGGTGCGTGGCTCGGGAGGGTCGAGCAGCAACTCCTCGATCGCCCGTTGCGACAGGGCCTGCGCGACGGCCTCGGGGTCGGCGGCCTGCCGGGCGCCAGCGGGCAGGGGACCGAGGAAGTCGGCGGGGTTGGGTGCCACCTGCTGAGTCCACCCGCCGTCGCCGAACGGCACCGCCTGCAGGCGAGGTCGTTCCCGCTGCGGTGGTGTCGCGGAGTCGGCGCCAGGATCGTCACCGCGGGGATCGGAGGCTCCCGAGGGCTCGTCGCGATCCGGGGCAGCGGGACGTCCCGGACGACCCGGATCGACGGCGATGACCAGGCAGCGGCCGTGGCTGTCGGTGACGGCACATCCGGGCGGTTCGGGACCGCCCGCCGCTGCGACGATCAGCATCGGCAACACGACGCTCAGTCCCGCTGCGGTCAGCACGGCTCCTCCAACATCGGTTCGGTGCGGTACACCAACCACCGGTCGCCGCTCCGAACGACCTCGGCGCGGAAGCGGTAGCGGGGCGCACGGTTGGCCAGGTCGTCGAGCACCTCGCCGGTGGCGTCCGAGACGAGGCGCGAGTCGCCGAGCTGGACGCAGTCGACGACCTCGACCCGGTCGTCCGCCGCGGTGCCGACAGCGGGGGATCGGGTCACGGCCCCCTCGGTGTGCGCCGGGAAGTCGGCGTAGTTCCGGACGTCCGCGAGCAAGCTGTCCAGCGCGGACCCCGACGCCACTCCTCCAAGCTCCGCCGTCCAGTCACGCTCGCCCGGTGCGGAGAACGCCTCCTGCGACACCGACCAGTAGCGCTCGTACGCGAGCAACGCCTGCTGCGACGCCGTGGTCGGCACGGGCTCGGCCGGTGTCGACGTCGCGGTGCAGCTCGTCGACAACACCGCGGCGAGCAGCAGTGGCAGGAACGCGATCCGTTGCGTTGTGGTCACGCGACCCCCTCGTGTCCTGGACGAGTCGATGATGCGGTCGGACGTGGTCGTCGCGTTGCTTCTCCGTGGTTCCCGCGTGGTCACCGCCGGTCGTGACGCCGGTCACAGACGTACCAGTGCGTCCGGGACTTCGTGGGCGAACGGGACCGTGTCCCTCGAATGGACCAACGTTGACGGTCGAAGGCCGCGCGGCCCCACGGGAACGAAACGCGCTCCGTGTGGACCTTGCCTTCTCTCACTGTCGCCTCGATGTGGTTGCGGGGCGCCCCGGGGAGCACAGGTTCTCGTCGTAGCCAGGCGACGATGCGGTTCGATGCCGCCAGGGAACGCGTAGCGATGAGGGCACCTCGGTGGCCGATGAGATCGGGTGAACCGGCTGTTGATTCATGATCAACGGATCGGTGTCCTCGCGCTGCGGCCAGCCGCCCCGTCAGCGCGGACGAAGCGCAGACGGAGTACCGCGTGCCGGCCGATCTCGTGCCCACCGTGTTGGGCCAGCTCGACACCCTCGCCCTCGCACCGACGATCTATCTCGCCCTGGTGGCGGTCGTGGCCCTGGCCGCGGTGACGAACAACACCGGCCGTCGCCGAGCAGCGATCAGCGTCCTGCGGCTCCTGCTGCCGCGCCGCAGGCCGTCCGACCAGGACAATCCGCCTGGTCCTGGTCTTTCAGGCGATCCGTGAGGCCCCGGCCGGCGGGGTGGTTAGGTCGGTCAGGGTACCGGCGGGGGTGAGGTCGTAGTCGCCGAGCGCGGCGATCGCGGCGCGGACGTCGGGGTCGGTGACGGCGGTGATCAGCGGGCGGGCGGCGCCGAGCGCGGCGCGGGGTAGGGCCATGTCGTAGGACTCCCAGGCCAGCCGGGATGAACTTGAGCCCGAGCTCGGCGAGGGTGGCGCGCAGCCCGAGCGCGGCGTCCGCGATGCGGGAGGCAACCGCCAGGGCGATCTCCAGGTGCGAGGTCAGTTCGCCCTGTTGGGCCGTCGTCGTGCGGTTACAGCGCGCACCGGGGTCGAAACGACTTTCGTCGGTTGTGTATCCCAGGTCACCGACAGCCTCGAATGGCCGGGGCAGGTTGTCCGCACATGGCCTGCACCCGCGGGTCCGAGAACAGGAGTCGATGATGGTCTCAGGTGTGCGGACGGGGGCGGCAATGCTGACCCGGGCGATGAACGGTGTGCTGGCCGGCCTCGGGGGCGGGCTGGTGTTCGGCGCGCTGATGGCGATGATGGGCATGTTGCCGATGGTGGCGATGTTGGTCGGCTCTACCAGTGCGGTGGTCGGAGCGGTGGTGCACTTGGTGATCTCGGCCGGTCTCGGCACGCTGTTCGCCCTGGTGGTGCCGTCGCTGAGCACGGGGATGATGGTGGTGGCCGGTGCTGTCTACGGCGTGGTCTGGTGGGTACTCGGCCCGCTGCTGATCATGCCGACCCTGCTGGGCATGACACAGATGATTTTCACTGTCGACTCCGCGGCCCTCATGAGCCTGGTCGGGCACGTGCTGTTCGGGGTCGTCGCCGCCGGCGTGCTGCTGGCGTTGCGCCGCCGCGCCGTCCGGGCGTGATCGGCCGGCTCCCGCTGCGGGTGTTCGTCTCGGCCGGTTGCGCGGCGTGTCGCCGGGCTGCCGAACTGGTCGAGACGGTGCGGCGGATGCGGCCGTCCCAGCCGATCGAGATGATCGATCTCGACCACCACTCGGCTCCGGTGCCCGATGGGGTCGTCGGTGCTCCGACGTTCCTGCTCGGGCAGCAGGTCGTGTCACTGGGGAACCCCACTCTGGAGATGTTGCTCGCCACACTGGACGCGACGGCGCCGGCGACCGGGTCGTGACGAAGCTGCGGGCGGAGGTGCCGGGGGTGGATGAAGGTCATTACTGCCTATCGGAGGTCGCGCTGTTCCGCGACCTGTCACGCCGGGACATGGCCGCGATGGCAGCGGCCGCGCCGATGCGGACGGTGGCGACCGGTCAGGTCGTCTACGACCCCGGCCGCCCGGTCAGCGTGCTGTTCATCGTCAAGACCGGCCGATTCCGGCTCCACCGGGTGCTGGCGCACGGCCGAACGGTCACCACCGCGGTCCCGGGTCCGGGTGCGATCTTCGGCGAGATGGATCTGCTCGGGATGAGGATGGGCGGCACGTGGGCGCAGGCGTTGGAGCCTGGCGACCTGTGCCTGATGAGTCGTGGCGACGTCCGCTCGATGTTGCTCGGCGATCCCCGGATCGCGATGCGGATCGCCGAGCAGCTCGGCGCCCGGATCGCCGATCTGGAGCAGCGACTGGCCGACCTGGTGGGCAAGTCGGTGATCGAGCGCACGGCCCACACGCTGGGTGTCCTTGTCGGCGCGGCGCCTGCAAGCGGTGATCCGGGGCCGGTTCGGCTGACCCACGAGCAACTGGCCGGGCTGGTGGGGGCCACCCGCGAGCGCACCACGACCGCGCTCGGCGAGCTCGCCGAGCGCGGGCTGGTGTCACTGCACCGCGGCCGGATCCGGATCCGGGACCGGGCGGGGCTGGTGGCGCTCGCCGACGGCGCCGCGCGCGGCGACGCGACCGGTGGCCGATCGGAGGGAAGCAATGATGGAGACGAGGGGTTCCCGCGGTCGTGAGCATGTTTTCGAGATCGACCCGCGGCGGGTTCGTCCTGCTCGTCGCGCTCACGTTGGGTCTGTCGGGGTGTTCCTCGGGTGCGGGCCCGGCTTCGGCTCCCGGCGCCGGGAGCGCGCAGGAGGTGGCGGCGGTCGGCCCGCTCGCCTTCACCGGGGCCACCCTCGACGGCTCGATGCTGGATGCGGCCACGCTGGCCGGGACTCCGGTGGTGTTGTGGTTCTGGGCCCCGTTTTGACCCTCGTGTCGGGTCGAGGGACCCGGCGTGGCGGCGGTCGCTGCCGAGTACGAGGGACGCGTCACCTTCCTGGGGATGCCCGGACGGGGCGCGGTGGGGGAGATGCGGGAGTTCGTGGCCGACACCGGCACCGGTGGCCTGACCCACATCGTGGACGGCGACGGCGCGCTGTGGCAGCGCTTCGAGGTCTTCTCGCAGCCGGCGTTCGCGTTCATCGGTGCCGACGGGACGGCGCGGACCTTCTCCGGGAGCCTCGATCCCGAGTCGCTGCGTCAGGCTGCCGACGAGCTGCTGGCCGGGTGAGGCGGTGAGCACCGCAGCGCTGGCGTTCGCCCTCGTTGCGGGTGCGGTGGCGGCGTTCAACCCGTGCGGGTTCGCGCTGCTGCCGGCGTATCTGGGGCTGCTGGTCTCCGACGAGGCGCCCGGTGGGCGGGCGGCGGCGATACGTCGGGCTGCTCGGTTCGCCGCGGGGATGACTGTGGGTCTCGTGGCGGTGTTCGGGCTCGTCGGGGCCGTACTGGCTCCGCTGGCGCTGTCGATCGAGCGCTACCTGCCGATCGTCACGGTCGTGATGGGCGTGGTGCTGGTCGGGTTGGGCGGCTGGCTGCTGGCCGGGCGGCAGCTGGGGATCCCGGGGCTGGCCGGCCACGGGTCGGCGCCGACGGCGGCGAGCTGGTTCTCCCAGATCGGGTACGGGGTGTCGTTCGCGCTGGCCTCGCTGTCCTGCACGATCGCGCCGTTCCTGGCGGTCACGGCGGGGGCGCTGAGCAGCGGCGGTGCGCTGGGGGTGGCCTCGGCGTTCCTGGCCTACGCGCTGGGCATGGGGATCGTGGTGCTGGTGCTGGCCCTGGCCGTGGTCACCGCGCGGACCTCGTTGGTCGGGTCCATGCGCCGGGTGGGGGCGCTGATCAGCCGCGGGAGCGGGGTCCTGCTGGTCGTGGCGGGTGCCTACGTCGCGTGGTACGGCTGGTTCGAGATCCGGGTGCTCGCCGGGGCCACCACGTCGGACCCGGTGATCTCCGCGGCGGTGTCGGTGCAGTCTGCGGTGGCGCGCTGGGTGAGCGGGTTCGGACCCGCCGGGCTGCTCGGTGTCGCCGCCGTGCTGGCCGCGATCGGGGCGGCGGCGGTGCTCGCGCGCCGGTCCCGTGCGGCGCATCGGGAGGAGCGGGTCGGATGAGGACGGCGGCGGTCCGATGAGGGCGGCACTGGTGTCGACGGCCCTGGCGGTGGTCGTCCTGCTGGCGGCCTGCGCGGCGCCGGAGCCGGCGCCGCCCCCCGGGTCCGCCCCGTCCGCGGTGACCCTGGAGCCGGTGACCGGATCGCCCCGCGAGGAGGTGCCGTCGGCACTGGACCGGATCGACGACCCGGCGCTGCCGGCACCGCTGGTGGACCCGGCCCGGGTGATCTCCGGCGGGCCGCCGCCCGACGGCATTCCGCCGATCGACGAGCCCACCTTCTCCCGCGCCGCCGAAGTGGACTGGCTGGCCGACGACGAGCCGGTGCTGGCACCGGCGATCGGCGCTCCCGCCCGGGCCTACCCGGTACAGATCCTGGTCTGGCATGAGATCGTCAACGACACCATCGACGGGCGCCCGGTGGCGATCACCTACTGCCCGCTGTGCAACTCCGCGCTGGGCTTCGACCGGCGCCTGGGGGAGCGGCTGCTGACCTTCGGCACCTCGGGCAGCCTCTACCAGTCCGACCTGGTGATGTACGACCGGCAGACCGAGTCGCTGTTCTCCCAGCTCGAGGGCCGCGCGATCGCCGGCGTGCTCGCGGGGGAGGAACTCGACCGGGTCCCGGTGCAGACCATCACCTGGGCACAGTTCCGCGACGCGAACCCGGACGGGTTCGTGCTTAGCCGCGACACCGGCGTCGACCGGGACTACGGCGCCAACCCCTACACCGGCTACGACGACCCGTCGTCGCAGCCGTTCCTGTTCGACGGCGAACCCGATCCCAGGCTGCCGCCCAAGGAGCGTGTCGCCGGGCTGGGCGGGGACACCGACCCGGTCGCCGTGCCACTGCCGGCCCTCGTCGAGGCCGGTGTCCTCGAGCTTCAGGTGGCCGGGCGGCCGGTCGTCGTGTGGTCGGTGGAGGGGCTGCGGTCCGCGCTGGACACCCGGGAGATCACGCGGGGCCGCACCATCGGGGCGACGGGGGCGTTCGACCCGGTGCTCGACGGGCGGCGCCTGAGCTTCACCCGGACCGCGAGCGGGGAGTTCACCGACGCGGGGACCGGTTCGACATGGAACGTGCTCGGCCAGGCCGTCGACGGCCCGCTGACCGGAGCGCGGCTCGACCCGGTCGAGCACGTGGACACGTTCTGGTTCGCCTGGGCGGCCTTCCACCCCGGCACCCGCATCACCGACATCCCCTGACCCTGGAGGCACCTGTGACCGGCCCCGACGTCGACGGCCTACGCGCGCTGTTCGTCAACTGCACCCTCACCCCGTCCCCGGGCCGCTCGCACACCGCGGGGCTGATGGCGATGAGCACCGCGATCATGGCGGCGAACGGGGTGCACGTCGACGAGGCCCGGGCGGTCGACCACCACCTGGCCCCCGGGGTGCAGCCGGACATGACCGAGCACGGCGCCGACCGCGACGACTGGCCGGCGCTCTACGAGCGGGTCCGCGCCGCGGACATCCTGGTGCTCGGCACACCGATCTGGCTGGGGGAGAAGTCCAGCGTGTGCACCCGGGTGGTCGAGCGGCTCTACGGCAACTCCGGCGAGCTCAACGACGCCGGGCAGTCGTCGTACTACGGAAGGTCGGCGGCGTGATCGTCACCGGCAACGAGGACGGCATCAAGCACGTCGCGATGAACGTCCTGTACTCGCTGCAGCACCTGGGCTACGTGATCCCGCCGCAGGCCGACGCCGGCTGGATCGGCGAGGCCGGGCCGGGCCCGAGCTACCTCGACGAGGGCTCCGGTGGCCCGCAGAACGACTTCACCCGGCGCAACACCACGATCATGTCCTGGAACCTGGTGCATCTGGCCGCGATGCTGCGCGCGGCCGGCGGGATCCCGTCGCACGGCAACGACCGGAACGCCTGGGCGGCGGGTGCCCGGTTCGACCACCCCAACCCCGAGTACCGGTGAGCCCGTCCGGCCTGCCGCGTTACCGCGCCGAGAACGGTGAGGACGCCGCGGCGTCGCGCCCGTCGAGGGACTGCGTGCAGCGCACCATGTCGATGGTGACGTCGAGGATGAAGCGCTGGAACAGGAACAGCAGCCCGGTGATCGCCGCGACCTCGGTCTCGGTGCAGACCGCGAGCGCCTGTTCGGGGGAGAGCCCCGCCGGGGCCGGGAACCGCCGGACGTGGCTGCGGGCGCGTTCCAGGAGGGCCAGGGCGGTGGTCTCGTAGGGGGCGCTGCGGACCACCGGGCCCAGGACGTCGTCCAGGGCCACCTCCAGGAAGTCCGGCCAGCCGGCGAGCACCCGGAAGTCGCTGGACGGGCCGTGGTGCAGGTGCAGGTCGGTGACCCTGGTCAGCAGCCGGCGCACCCGTTCGTCCGCGTCACGCGGGTCCACCAGGTGCAGCGCTGCCATCGACTCCGGCGGGCCCGCCGGCAGCGTCGCGGGTTCGGACCGGTCGGGCGTGGTGCCTCCGCTGGAGCGTCCCTGGATGCCCTCGCACCAGGCGGTGATCAGCAGCAGGTACTTGACGTTGCCGTAGTTCAGGGCGTCCAGTGCGCGGCGGACCTGGCCGATCCCGGCCTCGTCGAACCCGAGCTCGGCCAGCCGCGGGCGCGGGTCGGGCGGGTCGGCGACCGGCAGCACGGCCAGGGCGCGCAGGTCGTCGGCGGCGCGCTCGAGCCGGTCGGTGCGGAAGACGGGTGCGGCCGCCTGCCAGGCGGCCGGGACGAACCCGCCGAACACGGCGAGGCTGCGCGCGGCGAACATCACCCACGGCACCCGCAGGACCGACTGCATGTCGTCGTAGCACCGTCGCAGCGCGCCGCTCGACTCGGAGTACTCGACCTGCGGGAACTTCGGTCCGGCGCTCATCGCGGCCCGCTGGAGATCATGTTCCGATCATGCCAGCAGGGGGCTGTCGGAGGGGGAGCGACGGGGTCCACTTCCGTTCGCTTCACGGTCTGCTCAGCGCCGATCGTCGACGCTGGTACTCGTCGTCGTCGATCTCACCGGCGGCGTAGCGCCGCTGCAGGATGTCCGCGGCGTCGGCGCCGTCCCGGAGCATCGACTGGTCGCCACGGTCGTGGCGCAATCGGCGGACGAGCCAGATGCTGGCGAGCACCGCGGCGACCAGTACGGCCAGCACGGTGGCGATCAGGACGACGGCCCAGATCCCCATGGCCGCCATCATCCCGCCGCCCATCATGTCCCCGCCCATCATGGCGATCCCTGGCATGCCCGTTCTCCGTTCCTCGTTCTCGACCCGTTGTGAATCCGGTCCGTGGCCGGATCAGACCTTGAGTTCCTGGACCGCGTCCTGGGTGGTGACCACGGCGCCGGCCAGGAAGCGGAAGTTCGTGATGGCGGCGGCGTAGCCGTCGCCGAGCTCGGGGTGGTTGGCCGCGGCGGTGGCGTCGGACACCACCGTCACGTCGAAGCCCATCTCGAGCAGGTCGCGCAGGTGGCTCTCGACGCACAGGTTGGCCGACATCCCGGCGAGAACGACCTTAGAGACGCCGCGCTTGCGCAGCTGCAGGGCCAGGTCGTTGTTCTGCGGTCCGTAGACCTTGTGCGGGCTGGTGATGACGGTCGTGCCGTCGTCGAGGTAGGGCTTGTAGCGCTCGAGCCAGTCCGCGCCCGAGCCGGGAAGTCCTTCGCCGGTGAGCGGGCTGGTGCGGTCGAACATGTGGATCTCGTGCATCATCTTCTCGAGCGTGCCGCCGAACAGCCACTCGTGGTCGGTGGGGTAGTAGAAGTGCGGGGAGACGAAGACCGGGTAGCCGCCCTCCTTGGCCGCGACCAGCAGCTGCTCGATGTGCTCGACGGTGCCGTTGTCCTCGACGCTGGCGCCCACGAGCTGCCAGGTGGCGCCGTCGGGGCTGAGGAAGTCGTTCTGCGGGTCGGTCAGGACGAGGGCGGTGTCGGTCGGGTTCACGTCGATCTCCTCGGTGGTCGGGGCCGCGTGGCGCGGCCTGCTCACTTGCAGGTGCCCGACCTGGAATGCGACAACCGCCATGTGTCAGCGCGCTGACACGATCGGCGGCGTGACCGGTCAGCTGCACCCGCCGGGCCGGGTCGTGGCGTCGGTCGGTGCGTGCTCGATGATCCGGCAGACCACGGCGTCGCAGCCCTCGCTTCGGGCGGTGTCGGCGGCGCGGCGGGCGGCCGACAGCGCGCAACGCAGCCGGCGGAGGTCGGCGAGCTTGCGGTCGACTCCGGCGAGGTGCTCGTCGAGCAGGCTGGTCACGCGCGCACAGGTCTGTTCGCCGCCCCGTTGCAGGTTCAGCACGTCCTTGATCTCGTCCAGGGTCAGACCGAGGGCTTTGGCCTGCCGGATGAAGTGCAGCACGTCGAGGTCGTCGGCGGTGAACAGTCGGTACCCCGATTCGGTGCGCTCCGCGGTGGGGAGCAGTCCCCTGTGTTCGTAGAGCCGCACAGCTTTGGGACTGAGCCCGGCCAGTGCGGCGGCTCGGCCGACGGTCATCGGCTGCATGTGGCCTCCCTGTCCGAGTCGGTGGCCTCGACTTGACCTTAACCTCGGGGCAAGGTTCTACGGTGACGGTGTCTGCGCCGCACGGCCTGATGATCGCTCCGGGAGGTCGCAGATCGTGACGACGATGACGGTGCAGGCCGACGGGTCGGAGGACACTCCCGCACGCCAGCGCACATCGCCAGCGGACTGGGGAATCGACGATGTCCACACCGGGGCGCAGCGTGGAGGGGCAGCCATGATCGGGGATCGGACCGACGGTGCGGCGCGAGGTGGTCGAGCATGACGCGGCGGGCGCGGAGCCCGGGCAACCCGACCGCGGCGTGACCTCCGAGGTCCGGTCGGTCGGCCGCGCGATGTGGGTGCGGCTTGCTGTGCTCGCCGTGTTCGTCGCTGCGGGGGTCGTCGTCGCGGTCGTCGTGGGGTTGCCCGACGTCGAGTCGTTGCGAGCCGGCATCGCGGCGGCCGGGCCCGCGGCGCCGGTGCTGTTCGTGCTGCTCTACGCGGTCGCCACGCTGGCCCCGCTGCCCAAGAACGTGTTGTCCACCGTGGCCGGGGTGCTGTTCGGGTTGGTGCCTGGCGTGGCCCTGGTCCTGCTCGCGGCCCTGCTCGGCGCGGCGGGTGCGTTCGGGTTGGGTCGCCTGCTGGGGCGCGGCGCCGTCGAACGGTTCACCGGCGCGCGGGTGGCCCGGGTCGACGAGCTGTTACGGCGGCGCGGGCTGCTCACCGTGATCGGGGTGCGGCTGGTGCCAGTGGTGCCGTTCACCGCGGTCAACTACGCCGCCGGGCTGACCGCGGTCCGGATCCGCGACTACGCCCTGGGCACCGCGCTGGGCATCATCCCCGGCACGATCGCCTTCGTGGCGCTGGGGGCCTACGGCACGTCGCCCGGTTCATGGCCGTTCGTCGTCGCGGTCGTCGCGCTCGTCGGTCTCACCGCCGGCGGCGCGGTCGTCGCTCGCCGGTCGCGGCGCCGCGGTGCGGTCGGGCCCGGCCCTGGGGCGACGTGAACGTGGCCGGGCCGGCCGCCTCAGGCACAGTAGGAGGTGGGCATCTGGCTGCGGAAGAGGCCGGCGACCAGGCGCAGCTCTCGGCCATGATCAGGGGCAGACGTGGCTACCTACCGCCGCTCGCCCGGTCACGGTCAACAGCAGGGAGATCTGTTCGGCCCGCGATCCGGTGCCGCGCCCGGGTGGGCACGACGAGGTCGATCGGCGGCACCGGGTAGTCCGAGGCCAGCTCGATCACCGACTCGGGCTGCTGGCGGTCGGGCACCAGGAACGCCACCAGCAGCACGACGGCGAGGATGATGCCGATCGCGAACAGCAGCGCGGTGAGGTCGCCGCCCGCGCTGTTGCGCCAGGTGCGGATCGCGAAAATCGTCAGGATCCACAGCAGGCTGCCGGGGACCAGCACCTTCCAGCCCAGCCGCATGAACTGGTCGTAGCGCAGGCGGGGAAGCGTGCCGCGCAGCCAGATGAACAGGAACAGGAAGATCATCGTCTTCAGCAGGAAGGCGACGAACTGCAGCCAGCCGCTGGCGTTGAGGAACGAGAGCGGCCACGGCCACATCCCGCCACCCAGGAACAGCGTGGTGGCCATGGCCGAGACGGTGACCATGTTGACGTACTCGGCGAGGAAGAACAGGGCGAACTTCAGCGACGAGTACTCGGTGTGGAAGCCGCCGACCAGCTCCGACTCGGCCTCGGGGAGGTCGAATGGCGCCCGGTTGGTCTCCCCGACCATCGCGATGACGAACACCACGAAGCTCGGGATCAGTAGCCAGCCGAACCAGCCGCCCGCCTGCGCCGCGACGATGTCGGCGGTGGACATCGAGCCCGCGTAGAGGATCACCGCGACGATCGAGAGGCCCAGCGCGATCTCGTAGGAGATCACCTGAGCGGCGCTGCGCAGTGCGGAGAGCAGCGGGTAGGGCGAGCCGGAGGCCCAGCCGCCGAGCACGATGCCGTAGACGCCGATCGAACTCGCCGCGAGCACGACGAGCACGCCGACCGGCAGGTCGACGAGCTGTAGCACCGTCTCCTCGCCGAAGATCGTGACCTCGCCGCCAAACGGGATGACCGAGAACGCGACGAAGGCCGGGATCGTGGCGATGACCGGCGCGATGAAGTACACCGGCTTGTCGGCCATCACCGGCATGATGTCTTCCTTGAACGCCAGCTTGAGCCCGTCCGCGAGGGACTGCAGCCAGCCGTTCGGGCCCACCCGGTTGGGGCCGGGACGCTGCTGCATCCGGCCCACGACCTTGCGCTCGGCGTTGATCATGACCAGCGTCAGCACGACGCCGATCCCGAACAGCACCACGACCTTGAGCAGGATCAGCCAGATCGGGTCGTCCGCGAGCAGCTGTTGTGTGCGGGTCACCGCGGTGGTCCTCCGTCGTGTCATGGCGATGCGGCCGATGAGCGGAGCAGTGATAAGGCTCCGGCCGCGCGATCCGCCAGGGTCTGCCTGTGATCAGCCTGCGTCGTCGGTGTCGGCCAGGGACCGGCTGAAGGCGTGCAGCCGGCGCAGGGCGAGGTCGTCGACGTCGCGGGAACCGGAGCGCAGCGCTTCCTTGATGGCCTGGTAGGTCCGGGCCTGCAGGCCGCAGCGACGGCACGTCTCGAGGTGCTCGGCGACCCGGGCGGCGGTGAGGTCGTCGGCCTCGCCGTCGAGGTAGCGCTGCAGCACCCGGGAGGTGCGCAGGCAGCGGGCCATCTCGGACAACGACATCATGGTCACGGTCGGCTCCGGTGGGGGACGAGCCCGGCGGCCACCAGGCGGGTGCGGATGCGGGCGCGGGCGCGGTGCAGCCGGCTCATCACGGTGCCCCGCGGGATTCCGAGGGCGAGGGCGGCCTCGGCGTAGGTGAGGCCGTCGACGTCGACGAGCTGGACCACCGTGCGGTGCATGGCGGGCAGCGCGGCGAGGGCGTCGGCGACGACGGCCTCGAACTGGGCGTCGACCACGACGTCCTCGGCGCTGCGGGCGTCCCCGCCGCGGTCGAGGCGCCCGGTCTCCTGCTCGTCGTCGTGCAGGAGTGCCGGGATGCGGGTGCGGGCCCGGTTGCGTTGGGTGTTGCGCAGGATGGTCAGCAGCCAGGCGCGGGGGTGGGCCCCGTCGAAGCGGTCGATGGCGCGGTAGGCGCGCACCAGGGTGTCCTGGACCAGGTCCTCGGCGTCGGCGGGCTGACCCGCCATCGTCAGAGCGACGCGGTAGAGGACCGGGACTTCCGGCTCGACGTAGCGGGCGAACGCGGCCGCGGACGAGGGACGGCCCGGGCCCGGGTCGGGCGTCGGGGCCGCGTGGTCGTTCACGGGTTCGGAACCCGGCACGGGCCGCCGCGATTCCCCTCCCGGGAATCGGATGCCGGATCAGCGGGTTCCCGACGCGTGAGCGCAGAGCACCGACATCCCGGGGGGACGACCTGGTCACATCCCGCGCAGGCGCTCGGGCTGGTCCTGCGGGGCCGCACCGTCCGCACGGCCGCCCCGGTGGCGGTGGTCGTCGGGACGATCCTGTCGGCGGTGAACCAGGGCGAGGTGCTGCTCGGCGGTGCGGCCGGGACCGGGACGTGGGTGCGGGTCGCGGTCAACTTCCTGGTGCCGTTCTGTGTGGCGAGCATCGGGTTCCTCTCCGCATGCCGGGTCCGACCCGATGATGGCCCCCTGGCTGACGATGCCCGCAGGTGACGACGCCGGGGTGCGGGATGGAATCGGTCCTCGCCCGGCCGGGGTTCCTTGCCCGGTTGCACTGAATCGACCGGTGACGAGCCGGACCGGAGGAACAGATGGACACGACGTCGGTACCTAGGGTCGAAGTGCTGTGGAGGCCCGGGTGCCCGTTCTGCTCGAGGTTGCGGCGGGGCCTGTACCGGGCCGGCGTTGCGACCGTCGAGCACGACATCTGGGCGGACCCGTCCGCCGCGGCCCGGGTCCGCGAGGCCACCGGAGGGGACGAGACGGTGCCGACGGTGGTGATCGGCGCGCGGGCATTGGTGAACCCGTCGGTCGCGCAGGTACACGCCGCGGTGCGGGAGGAGTTCCCCGACGATCCCGCGCCGACTGCGGCGCCAGCCGCCTCGTCGGGCTGGACCGGGGCCGGGTGGACCGCGGTGGTCCTGCTGGCCTGGGTCCTACTCGCCCTGTGGCGGCCCACGACAACCTGGCACCTCGCGCCGGCCCTGCTCGCGGTGGCGTGGCCCTGGGTGGCGGGGCAGGACGTCCGTTCCGGTGACCGCCGCGGCGCCGTCCGCATCGGGTGGGCGGGGCTGGCGGGCGTCGCGGTAACCGGGATCGCGGCGCTCGGGCTTGCCCGCGCGGATCTGCTGCGCGGGCCGGTGTTCGAGGGGTTCCCGGACGTGGTGACCGAGGCGTTGGTGCTCGGCGGCGGGGCCGCGCTGCTGGCCGTGCTGATTGGGCTGTACCGGGCGTTGCGGATCACGGTAACGCGGTCGGCCTGGGTCGGCGACGAGCGGATCGCAGTGTCTGACGACGTGGTGATGGTCGAGGGCAACGCCTACTTCCCGGCCTCGGCGGTCCGGCCGGGGGTGCTGACCCCGAGCGCCACGACGTCGGTGTGCCCCTGGAAGGGGCGGGCCCGGTACTTCACGGTGACCGTCGACGGTGTCGAGCTGCCCGACGGGGCGTGGACCTACCCGCGACCGCTGCCGCTGGCCCGGCGGGTGAAGGGCCGGATCGCGTTCTGGGGTGGGGTGGCGGTCCGGCAGGAGTGACCCCGCGCCGGCTCGGGTCGGAGCCGGCGCGGGGTCCCGCCGGTCAGGACACCCCGCGCTCGGCCTCCAGCAGCCGCAGCCACACCTCGCTCAGGGTCGGGAAAGCGGGTACGGCGTGCCAGAGCGTGTCCAGCGGCACCTGCCCGACGATGGCGATGGTCGCCGCGTGCAGCAGCTCACCGACGCCTGGGCCGACGAACGTCGCGCCGACGACCACCCGGCGGGTGGTGTCGATGACCAGCTGCGCGGTGCCGTGCACGCCCTTGCCCGCCAGCGCGCCGGCCGCGGTGGAGCCGATGTCGTAGCGCACGGTGCGGATGTCGAGGCCCGCCTCGCGGGCCTGCTGCTCGGTGCGGCCGACGGCGGCGACCTGCGGGTCGGTGAAGCTCACCCGGGGCACGGCGACATGGTCGGCCCAGGCGGCCCGGTCGTGCCCGGCGATGATGTCGCCGACCAGGCGGGCTTGGTACTTGCCCTGGTGGGTGAGCAGCGCGCGCCCGTTGACGTCGCCCGCGGCGTAGAGCCAGCCGCCGTCGACGCCGCGCACGCGGAGCTGGTCGTCGGTGTCGAGGTATCCGCCGGCGGTCAACCCGAGGGTCTCCAGGCCGATGTCGTCGGTGTTGGCCCGGCGGCCCGCGGCGACGAGCAGCTCGTCGGCGGTGAGCTCGGTGCCGTCGTCGAGGACCAGGGTGACCGGGCCGTCCGGGGCAGGGCGGGCGGCGCGTTGCGCCCGGGCTCCGGTTCGCACGGTGATCCCCTGCGCGGTGAGCGCGTCGGCAAGCTCGGCGCCGACGAACGGCTCCTCCTGGGACAGCAGCCGGTCGGCCTGCTCGACGATCGTGACCTCCTCGGCGCCCAGCCAACGGTAGGCCTGCGCCATCTCGGTGCCGACCACGCCACCGCCGAGCACGAGCAGCCGGCGCGGGATCTGCTTGGCCGCGGTCACGTCGCGGTTGTCCCACACCGCGATGTCACGCAGCCCGTCGACCGGGGGGATCGCGGCGGCGGTGCCGGTCGCGACGACGACGGCCTTGCGAGCGGTGAGCGCGGTCGTGGTGCCGTCCGCGGCGGTGACCTCGACGGCCCGCTCGCCGGTGAGCCGGCCGCGCCCGCGGACGACGTCGACGTCGATGTTCGCGAGCCAGTCGGCCTGCGGACCGTCGTCCCAGCCGCTGCTGAACGCGTCCCGGGTGGACAGCGCCTTCGCCACGTCGACTCCGCCGGTGACCGCGTTCGCGGCGGCGGGTACCCGGCGGGCGGCGGCGAGCGCCTCGCCGGGGCGCAGCAGGGCCTTGCTGGGCATGCACGCCCAGTAGGAGCACTCGCCGCCGATCAGCTCGCTCTCCACCACCGCCGCGGTCAACCCGTTGTGCCGGGCGTACCAGGCCGCGTTCTCCCCGGTCGACCCGCCACCGATCACGATGACGTCGTACTCCTGCCGGTCCATCTGCTCTCCCATCGCTACAGTTCCCGCGGCCTGTTCGCGGTTCCCTCAGGGGGAGAACCCGCTCCACCCCGTGGCGAGGCACCTTCTGTCAGTGCGCTGACACCTTCCGCGTGCGGCCGGCGTCCCGTCGTCGAGCAGACGCGCGAGCCCGCGGGGTCGGCCCGGCCTGCACCGGGCTGCCGGCGCGGTGGCCGCCGGGTACAGGCCGGTGGGGCTCACCGTCCCCGGCCGATGTGCGCGTGGGGTGACTCATTGGGCCGCGGGCGCAGTGGGAGGGGGCCGACGGAGGACTACGAGCCCAGGTCGACCAGTACTGCTGGGTCGGCGAGACGCAGAGCTCACCGCGGGCCGCACCGCCGGCGGTGGCGCACTCGCCGGCCGACCACGCCGAGGGTGAGCAGCGCCGCGGCGCCGATCAGCCAGGGGTTGATCAGCCACGCCCCGAGGCCTCCGAGGACACCGACGGTGAGCAGGGCCGGCCCGGCGCAACACAGCACCGCCAGTCCGGCGATCGCGGCGATACCGAGGGAGTCCCGCAGCGAGTGGTCGGTGGGGTCGACAGACATGGCGGGAGGGGTCGTCCTTCTCAGGTGGGGGGTGCGATGCGTGCGCAGGCGGCCAGCGCGGCGCAGTTGTCCGAGGCAAGGGCTCGGGCCAGCACGACCAGGTCGGCCACCCGCGGGTCGAGCACCCGGTAGTGGGTGAACCGGCCCTCGCGGCGGGCGGCGACGTAGCCGCAGTCGGCCAGACACGCCAGGTGCACCGACACCCGGCCCTGGGACAGCCCGACATGGGTGACGCACTCGCTGACGGTGTGCTCGCCGGCGAGCAGGAACTCCAGCAGTCGCAGCCGGGTCGGGTCCCCCAGCGCGCGGAAGAACTTCGCGACCATCCCCACCTGTTCGCCGCGCCCACCGAGCAACGGCGACGTGGCAGCTGTCGCCGAGTCTGGCCGGGCGGTCGTGCCCGAGCTACCGGCCATGCGTCGGCCCTCCCGTAGATGCATCCGCTTTGCCGAATGTCAGACGCTAACATACATTCGGGTAAGCGCATGGAATGGTGCCGTGTTCGCCCCATCCGCCGAACCCGACCGTGCACCACGCGCCGGCTCGGCACACCGCATGGACTGCCGGAGGTCCCACATGATCGACACCTCATTGCTCGACCTGGCCGTGATCGGTTCCGGTGGGGCGGCGATGGCCGCGGCGATCACGGCCCGGCAGGCCGGCAGGTCCGTGGTGCTCGTCGAGCAGGCCATGCTGGGCGGGACGTGTGTGAACGTCGGGTGTGTGCCGTCGAAGACGCTGCTGGCCGCGGCCGAGGCCCGGCACGGCGCGCTGGTCAACCCGTTCCCCGGCGCGCCGACCTCGGCCGCCGGGGTGGATTTCGCGGCGCTGGTCGGGCAGAAGGACGAGCTGGTCGGGCGGCTGCGCCGGGCCAAGTACGCCGACGTCGCCGACGCGTACGGGTTCGAGGTCCGGCCCGGTCGCGCGCGTTTCCTCGACGCCGACACCCTCGCCGTCGACGGGACACCGCTGTCGGCGCGGGCGTATCTGGTCGCGACCGGCGCCGAGCTGGCGCCTCCGGACCTGCCCGGCCTCGACGAGGTCGACTGGTTGACCTCGACCACCGCGATGGAGCAGCCCGGGTTGCCCGAGTCGCTGGTGGTGATCGGCGGCGGCTACGTGGGGATGGAGCAGGCGCAGCTGTTCGCCCACCTCGGCGCCCGGGTCACCCTGGTCGGGCGCCTCGCCCCGGCCGCCGAGCCCGAGGTCGCCGACGCGCTGCGCGGGGTGTTCGCCGACGACGGGATCACCGTGATCGAGGACCGCGCGGTCGCGGTCGAGACCGTGAACGGCCAGGTCGACGTCCTCACCCGCGGCGGGCGACGGGCGCGCGGGGCCCGGTTGCTGGTAGCGACCGGGCGCGCCCCGCGTACCGCCGCGCTCGACCTGGACGCGGGCGGGGTGAAGACCGACGACCGCGGCTTCGTCGTGGTCGACGCCCAGCAGGCCACCTCGAACCCGCGGATCTATGCCGCCGGTGACGTGTCCGGGGCCCCGCAGTACGTCTACGTCGCCGCCGCGACCGGGCGGGTGGCCGCGCTCAACGCCACCGGCGCGGCCGGGTCGCGCCCGGCCACGGTCGATTTCACCGGGATGCCCGGGGTGGTGTTCACCCGCCCGCAGCTCGGCACGGCCGGGCTCACCGAGGCGCAGGCGCTGGCCACCGGCTATCGCTGCAAGTGCCGGGCGCTGACCCTGGCCGATGTGCCCCGCGCCCTGGCCAACCGCGACACCCGCGGCGTGGTGAAGCTCGTCGCCGACGCCGACACCGGCAGGTTGCTCGGGGTGCACGCCGCGGCCGCCGGCGCCGGGGAGTTCATGCTCGCCGCCACCTATGCGATCAAGGCTCGCATGACCGTCGACGAGATCGCGGATACCTGGGCGCCGTATCTGACGATGGCCGAGAGCCTGCGGATCGCGGCCGGGTTGTTCCGCAACGAGATGCCGACCTCCTGCTGCGCCTGACCCCGCCGCTCAGGCTCCCCGAACCTCAGAAGGGACGTTCGTGTGATGAGTATCGACGTCGATCATCTCGCGACCAGGCTCGGCGAGACCGTCAGCTCCACCACTGGGGCGGACGCGATGGGCCGGCTGGCGGACACCGAGTACGACGAGACCGGCGCGGTGCTCGGGCACGGGATCACGCTGCGCGAGACCCCGCACCGGTTCACCGTGGACGGCCAGGCGCTCTACACGTGGTGCGCGCTGGACACCCTGATCTTCCCCACCGAAACATCCCGTCTCACATCCAGGAAGGTCCCACCATGACACCGGTTCTCTACCCGGCGCTGCGCCGGCTGCTCGACGACGGCGCCCAGCTGGTCGAGGTCCTACCCGCGGGCGAGTACACCGAGATGCACCTGCCCGGCGCGGTCAACATCCCGCTCAAGATCCTCGACGCCGCCACCACCGCCGGTCTGGACCCCGCGCGGCCGGTGATCGTGTACTGCTGGGACGCCCTTTGAGACATGAGCCCACGAGCCGCGTGCCGGCTCGCCACGCTCGGATTCACCCAGGTCTACGACTACGTGCCGGGCAAGGTCGACTGGCTCGCCCGCAACCAGCCGGTCGAGGGAACCGCCGCCGACGCCCCGACGATCGGGCGGCACCTGCGCCAACAGGTGACCACCGCCCGGCCGGACGAGCCCATCTCGCAGGTCCGGGCCCGGGTCGCCCGATCCGCACACCGCTTCGCGCTGGTCACCACCGTCGATGGCATCCTGCTCGGGCGGTTGCGCGCCGCCGTCCTCGACGACACCGATCCCGCCCGGGCGGTCGGTGAGGTGATGGAGGCCGGGCCGTCGACGCTGCGCCCGCACGAACCCGTCGCCGCGATCAAGGACCGGCTCATCGACAAGAGGTTGACCTACGCGATCGTCGCCGACCCGGACGGGCGCCTGCTGGGCACGGTCCATCCCTCCGACCTGTGATCGAACCTGCACCCGGATGGCGTCGGGACGGAACCGGGCGCGACGGGACCCGGCGACACAGAACTCGGGCTGAGTCGAGCCCCGGACCGCTCCGCGGTTGGTCGTGTGCGGCGGCGACATGACCGGTGGCTCGCCGGCCCGGGTCGGGCTGCGCGCGGTGTTCGCCCGGCCGGGCTACCGGCGACTCTGGTCGGCCCGCACGGCCTCGCAGGCCGGGGACGTGTTCGCCACCGTGGCGCTGGTGTTGCTGGTGTTCGACCTGACCGGCTCGGCGCTGGGGGTCAGCGCGGTCGTGTTCGCCGAGATCGCCCCGGTGCTGCTGCTCGCCCCGCTGGCCGGCACGCTGGTCGACCGGCTCCCGCGGGTGTTGGTGATGGTCGCCGCGGACCTGTGGCGCGGCGTGCTGGCAGCGGCGCTGATCGTCGTCGGGGACAACGTGGTCGCCGTGTACGTGATCGCGTTCGGGCTCTCGGTCGGCGCGGTGCTGTTCAACCCGGCCGCGAACAGCGCCCTGCCGACCCTGGTCCGCGACCACGAGCTGGTGGCCGCGAACAGCGGGATCTGGACCGCCGCGGTGCTCTCGCAGATCGCGCTCGCCCCGGCTGCGGGGGGTCCTCTACGCCGCGTTCGGGGCCGGGCCGGCGTTCGGGATCAACGCCGCCAGCTTCGCCGTCAGCGCCGTCCTGCTCATCGGGCTGCGCCTACCCGCACCACCACCCTCGACCGAACGGCGGGGGTTCCTCGCCGACGCCGCCGCCGGGCTGCGGGTCCTCACCGGCGACCGGCTGCTGCGGGTGCTGGCGGCCGGGCAGCTGCTCGCGGCGCTGTCCGCCGGCGCGACCAGCGCGCTGCTGGTGGTGCTGGCCCGCGACCACCTCGCCGTCGCCCCGTCGGGGTACGGGCTGCTGCTCGGCGCCATCGGTGTCGGCGCGGTGCTCGGCCCGTTCCTGCTGACCCGGCTGGTCGACGATCCCCGCCGTCCGGTGTTCGTGTTCGGCCCCTACGTCCTGCGCGGCGTGGTCGACGTCGTCCTGGCCGTCTTCACCGCGCTGCCGCTGGCGCTGGTCGCGCTCGCCGCCTACGGGCTGGGCACCTCGACCGGCGCGGTCACCTTCAACTCCCTGCTCCAGTCCCACACCCCCGACGCCCTCCGCGGACGGATCTTCGCCGGCTTAGACATGCTCTGGCAGCTCGGGCGGCTGGTCTCGCTGCTCGTCGGCGGACTGCTCGCCGCTGCCCTCGGCATCCAGGCGGTCTACGCCCTCGGCGGCGCCCTGCTGCTGCTCGCCGCCGCCATCGGATGGACCGGCGTCCGCCCGGCCGCGGCGTGACCACACCCGGTGATTCCACGGGCGCCGACTGAGCTTCACCCGGTCGCCCGACGGCAGGTTCACCGGCGCGACGACCGGCTCGCCCTGGAACGGTGAACCGCGGTCCGCGTTCACCCGACGGTGTCGTCGTCGAGCAGCTGCGCCGCGAACTCCTCGAGACGGTGGACTGCTGCGGCGTCGGGCGCTTGGGCGCCGCGCACCAGTGCGCGCCGGATCTGGTCGTGGACTTCGGCTTCCAGCCCACATTGCCTGCACCGCTCGAGGTGGTCTCGCAGGAGGGCGGTGTCGTGGGCGTCGAGGGTGCCGTCGAGATGGTGTTGCAGGAGTCGGCTTGCGCGGCGGCACCGGCTGCGGGAGATCGGGGAGCAGCGCGCGCGATAGGACAGGCGGGACCAGAGGCTCACAGGGTGTCACCTTGTTTCGGGACTGTGCCGGCGGCGGCGAGCAGGCGTCGCATTCGGGTGCGGGCGGAGTGCAGTCGGCTCATCACGGTGCCCTCGGGGATGCCGAGGCGGCGGGCGGCCTGGGCGTGGCTGAGGCCTTCGACGTCGATGAGGGTGACGGCGGCCTGCTGGTGCGCGGTGAGTCTGCGGAAGGCCTGTCGCACGGTGTGGTCGAACTCTGCGCCGAGGACGGTGCTCTCGGCGGAGTCCGTAGGGGCGGCCTCGTCGATGTCGTCGAGGTCGGTGCCGGGGTCGGTGAGCAGGTCGGGCCGCCAGGCTCGGTGGCTGTTGGCGCCCGCGTTGCGCATGATGGTCATCAGCCAGGCGCGGGGGTGGGCGCCGTCGAAGCGGTCGACCGAGCGGTAGGCGCGGACCAGGGTGTCCTGGACGAGGTCCTCGGCGTCGGCGGGCTGGGCGGTCAGTGCGCGGGCGCCGGCGAGCAGGGCCGGGATGTGTGGCACGACGTGGCGCCGGAACAGCTCGCCTCGACTGCCGCCGGTGATGTCTTGGGTGTCGTCCTGCATGTCCACGCGGACCGCGATCCTGTGCTGGTGGGGGTGAGACGGGCCGCGCCCCGGGGCCCGGCCTGGTTGGCCGGGCCCCGGAGCGAGGGTGTGGCGGCGATCAGCCCAGGAGCCCGCCCAGGATGTCGTCGTTGTTGTCGTTGTCGTCGTCGTTGCTCAGGAGGTCCCCCAGAATGTCGTCGTCGTAGCTGTCGTCGTTGTCGGAGTAGCGGTTGTCGTCGTCGCCGACGAGGTCGCCGAGGACGCCGTTGTTGTCGTCGTAGCGGTCGCTGTCGTAGCTCGCGCTGAGGCTGGTCTCGGTGTCGACGCCGACGTTGGCGAAGGTGTCCTCGGAGGCGAAGGCGGCTCCGGTGCCGACGAACAGCAGCGGCACAGCGACGGCCGATGCGACGAGAGAACGCGTGACGATACGCATGTGAGGATGTCCTTCCGTGGTTCTGGGACGGGCGGTGTCCGGGTTGCCGGACACTTCATCCCGCTGCGGGATTTCGGTGACCCACACCCCAGGAACCCGGATCGACTCTGTCGTCTTCGGTGTCGATGGCGTCTTTCACACCTTCCGGCTCAGGTCGGGCGGATCGGAATCACCGGCACGACTCGGGTGTTTCGTGCGCCCCGGCGGAGGCGACAGAGGGATGCGAACCCGCGTGGACGCCGGAGCGCCGGCACGTCACCGGGTGACGGTCGGACCCAACCGCTGTCGGTGCTCATCGGTCACACCGCGTCGGTCTCGACGACGATCTCGGAGTGCAGGGTGCGGTGCACCGGGCAGCGGTCGGCGATCGCGAGCAACGCCGCGCGCTGGGTGTCGTCGAGCTCTCCGTCGAGGTGGATCTCGCGGACGATCCGGTCGAGTCTGCCGATGTCGGTCTCGCAGGAGACGCAGTCCGCGGCGTACAGCTTGTCGTGGGTGAGGGTCACGGTGCTGCGCCGCAGGTCCCACCCCTTGCGTTCGGCGTACATCCGCATGGTCATGGTCGTGCACGCCCCGAGAGCGGAGAGCAGCAGCTGGTAGGGGTCGGGGGCGCTGCCGAGACCACCGGCGGACGGCGGTTCGTCGGCCGACCACTCGTGCTGCGCGGTGCGGATGCGCTGGGTGAACCGGCCGGCACCGTTCTCGCTCACCTCGACGGTGCCCGGCTCGGGGGCCGTCTGGTCGAGCTGGACCTGGTCGAGGTAGGGCGCGGCCCAGGTGGAGATGAGGGCGGCGACCCGGTCGGCGTCGGCGGCGCGGGTGAGCAGGTGGTCGGCGCCGTCGAGGGCGACGAACGACGCCGTCGGCCCCGCGGCGTCGAGGATCGACCGGGCGTTGCCGACGTCGACGATGTCGTCGTCGGGGGCGTGCAGCACCAGCAGCGGGCGGTCGAGCGCGGCGAGGCGGCTGTGTTGGGGCTGGTCGGCGATGTCGTCGAGGAAGGTGCGCCGGACCTGGAACGGGCGTCCGCCGATGTGCACCACGGCGGTCCCGCCGGCTTCAATCTCTGGACGGGCCGCGCCGAACGGGTGTGGTTCGAACAGGTGCGTCACGTGGTCGGGGGAGAACGGGGCGCCGATCGTCGCCACGGCCCGGACCTCCGGGATCCGGGCGGCCGCAGCGATGACGGCGGCGCCGCCCAGCGAGTGCCCGACGAGCAGGGTCGGGGCGCCGACCTCGGCCCGCAGCCAGTCGGCGGCCCGAACGAGGTCCTCGACGTTCATCGAGAACGTCGAGTCGCCGAACTCCCCGCCGGACTCGCCCAGCCCGGTGAAGTCCAGGCGGAGCACCCCGATGCCGCGGGCGGTGAGGCCGCGGGCGGTCCGCGCCGTGGCCTTGTGGTCCTTGGTGCAGGTGAAGCAGTGCGCCAGCAGGGCGAGCCCCAGCGGTGGCCGCGCCGGCAGGTCGAGGTGGGCGGCGAGCGGGGCTCCGGCGCCGCCGATGGTGTGTCGGGCAAGTGTCACCGCCTCGGAACCCGACCCGAGGCACTGTCATTCCTGCGCGGTCATTCCTGCGAGGTGTGTCGACGACACCGGAGCTGCGGTGGGTGGAGGGCCGGGCTCGCCGGCGCGCGGCTACGTGTTGCGTTCGAGACCTGCGCGGTGCCACTGCTCGACGGCGGCCGGGCCGTTACGCTCAAGTCGACCCAGGAACGCCTCTCGGTCGATCGCACGCCACTCGAGCTGCTCGGTGTGATACGGACCGATCCGGGCACCGGTGGGTCGGTCGCGCCGGGCATGGACGTAGCGCTTGACGAACGACTCGACGCCTGCTGCGCTCGTCCAGCTCGCCTTGTAGGCAATCGTGCCGCCGCGGTCGACCACCCAGGTCATGTTGGGCAGACCGCCGTAGGCCCGGTGCGCGGTGCCGGGCAGGTCGTCGACCAGGATCGGCCGGCTGATCCCGACCTCGTCGCGCAGCAGGCGGGCGTTCGCGAGCTTGGTCTCGAAGCTGTCGTGGTGGGGCACGCGCTCACCGGGATGTGCCTCGTGGGTGTAGATGAACAGCCAGTTCAGCTCGGGGTAGCGCGCAGCGAGATCGTCGAGCAGAGGACCCTCTGCGGAGCAGTACGGTCAAGTGAACGAGCCGAACTCCAGCACCGTGGGCGTGCGCCGCCACAGCTGGTCCAGCTCCGTGGTCGTGCCGTCGTCGAGGCGGGTCAGGGGGAACGACGGTGCCCTCGACCCGGCGTGCATCCGGTCGGCGAATCGGTCGAAACCGGCCAGGCCGCCGTGCTCCACGTGCTCGGCGAAGTCGACGTAGTTGTACCCGTCATCTGCCATGGGGTTCCTTCCCGAACGAGGTCGTGGGGGCCGCGGCTACTCGTCATAGAGCGGAACCCCGGTCGTCCGCAGCGGACGACCGGGGCCGGGCTGATGCTCGGGGTCAGGCGGCCGGGGCCTGGGGGACGTCGAGCTCGGTGCCGACGTAGTGGTTGAAGTAGTTGGTGTAGAGGTTGGCGCCGATGTGAGCGAACGCCTCGGTGAGCTCCTGGTCGCTCCAGCCGGCGGCTTGGGCCTGCTTCCAGGTGCTGTCCTGCACGGCGCCAACGTCGAGGGTGGCCTCGCGGACGACGGCGAGCAGGGCGTCGAGCCGGTCGTCACCGGTCGGCCGCCCGGCCCGGGCGGCCAGCATCGTGTCGGCGTCGAGGCCCGCGGCCTTGCCGCCGAGGGTGTGCGCGGACTGGCAGTAGTCGCAGTTGTCGGCCGCTCCGACGGCGAGGGCGATGGCCTCGCGGGTCTTGCCGTCGAAGGTGCCGTGGGCGGCGATGGCCTCCTGCATGGCGGCGTAGGTGGCGAGGACGACGGGGGAGTGGGCCATCTCGCCGTGGATGTTGAGCAGCGTGCCCATCTTCTTGCTCAGCGTCTCGAGCGTGGGTCGGGTCTGCTCGGGGGCGTCGTCGAGGGTGTGGACGGGAACGCGGGGCATGGTGACTCCTGGGTCGTCGACTGTCGTGCTCGTACTACCGGGGTAACCGGGACCGGCCGAGGACCACACCGGCAGTGTCAGCGAGCCGACAGGTTCAGGCCGACCGGATCCGCCGGAGAGCCGCGACGTCGTTCAGTCGCACCGAGGAGTAGCCGACCTCGACGTGCCCGTTTCGCTCGAAGTCCTTGAGGATCTTGTTGAGCGAGGGTCGGGCGACGCCGAGCATCGCGGCCAGGGTGCGTTGCGGCAGGCGCACCACCCCGTTGCCGTCCGGGTCGTGATCCGCTTCGTCGAGCAGCAGCCCGGCCAGCTGGGCGGGCAGCGGTCGGCCGAGCAGGGCGATGAGCCGTTCGTGGCTGGCGGCGAGGCGTTGCGCGACGCTGGAGAGCCACCGGCGGGCGATCGCGGGGTGCCGGGCGAGCAGGTTCTCGAAGTCCGCGGGGCGCAGGTGCAGGCAGGTGACCGGGTCGACGGCGCGCGCGGCGTAGGGCAGGGGCAGGCCGAGCAGCAGCGGGATGTCGCCCTCGACGTCGCCGGGGCGGAGCACCCCGACCACGACCCGGTTGCTCCCGGAGGCGACGCTGAGCTCGACCTGGCCCGACCGGATGATCCAGACCCCGGGGTCGGACCTGGTCGACGTGCCGAACAGCGGCTGCCCGGCGGCCAGGTCGACGGGTTGCAGGGTCGCGGCCAGCGCGGCCACGTCGGCCGGGGCGAGCGGTGCGTTGGCGCCCCGCCCGACGCAGCGCGCGACCCACGCCGCGTCGCGGACGGTGGCGTCAGCGGTCACCGATCCGGCGCGGGCGGTCCTCAGCGCCTCCGACCACCGGCTGAACTCCACACTCCGATGGTGTCATCTCGCTGACATTCCCTGATTGGGGGCCGGTGTAGGCGGGTTCCCTGCTCTGGTCAGCGGCCACCGCGTCCGGGGTGGATCCTCGCTCCGCCCAACATGTCCTGCAGAAGGAGCCCCCGTGGTCCACCGCCCGCACACTGTCGCCTTCGACGTCGTGGAGACCCTGATCTCGCTGGAGCCGTTGCGCCGACGGTTCGTCGAGATCGGGCTGCACGCCTCGACGCTGGAGCGCTGGTTCGACCGGATGCTGCGCGACGGCATGGCGTTGACCCTGGCCGGGGACTACGAACCGTTCCCCGCGGTCGGCCAGGCCGCGTTGCGGGTGATCGGCGGCGGTCGGCTTTCCGACGAGGACGTGGCGCACGTGATGGACGGGTTCGCGACGCTGCCCGCCCAGCCCGACGCCGAGCAGGCGATGCAGGTGCTCACCGACGCCGGCATCTCGGTGGTGTGCCTGAGCAACGGGGCACGGGAGACCACCGAGGCGTTCCTGGGCCGCAGCGGCCTGGACCGGTTCGTCGACCAGGTGATCAGCGTCGCCGACGTGCGGATGTGGAAGCCGCCGCGTGCGGTCTACGAGCACGCGCTGACCCGGATCGGACGTCCGGCGCAGGAGGTGGCGCTGGTGGCGGTGCACGCCTTCGACTGCCACGGCGCCCACGCCGCCGGGCTCACCACCGGGTGGGCGGGGCGGCTGGAGCGGCACTACGCGGAGATCTTCACCCCCGCCGACGTGCTCGGCGACGACCTGGTGGACGTGGCCAAGGCTCTCACGGCTCTGCCCGCCCGCTGAACGATGACGCAACACCCGAGAAGAAGGAGCAGTATCTAATGGCAACCCTGCGTACCCACCTGACGATCGACCGTCCGGCCGACGAGGTGTGGTCGGTGGTGAGCGACGCCGGCAGCATCTCGGCGTGGTTCCCGATGGTGAAGACCTCGGAGGCTGGTGGCGGCGAGCGGCACTGCATGCTCGACGGCGACGTCCCGCTCGACGAGGAGATCGTCACCAACGACGCCGACCTGCGCCGCTTCCAGTACCGGATCGTCGGCGGCGGGGTCCCGGTGGAGTCGCACCTCGGCACGGTCGACGTGCTCGAGCAGGGCGGCGTCAGCCTGGTCGTCTACAGCACCGAGGTCACCCCCGACGAGGTCGCGGGCACCCTCGGTCCGGCGATCGAGGACGGCCTTCAGGGGCTGAAGTCCTACTGCGAGTCGCGCGGCTGAGAGTTCGTGGAAGATCGGTGACCCGGCCCGGGTTCCCTGCGCGACCACCACCGTCGGCGCAGGAAAGGGATCACGACGTGTTCGATCGGTTACGCGAGTGGGAGCGGCGGACCCGGCCCGCCGACCCCGCGTTCGCCGCGGTGCTGGCGCATCGCTGGGCGGAGCTGCCCGACGTGGTGAAGACCCCGGGCCAGGTGCTGGGCCGGTTCGGGCCGGGGTGCGAGGGCACACACGGCGTGTTCCCGGCCTGCAACCTCGCCTGCACGCCCTGCTACCACTCGCGCGACGCCAACCGGGTCCGCGTCGACGGCGCGCACACCCGCGAGCAGGTGCAGGCACAGATGGCCGTGCTGCAACGGCTGCGCGGGCCGCGGGCGCACGCGCAGCTCATCGGCGGCGAGGTGACGCTGCTGCCGCCCGACGACCACGCCGCGGCGCTGCTGATCATGCGCCGGCACGGGCGCGAGCCGATGAGCATGACCCACGGCGACATCGACGACGACTACCTCGACCGGCTCGTCCTGGGCCCGGACGGGCGCAGGCGGCTGGACCGGGTGTCGTTCGCGGGGCACTTCGACTCGTTAATGTTCGGCCGCCGCGGCATCCCGCGCCCGCCCGACGAGACGTCGCTGCACCCGTACCGGCGCCAGTTCGTCGCGCGGTTCGCCCGGCTGCGCCGCGAACACGGGGTGCGCTCGTTCCTGGCGCACAACATGACGGTCACCCCGGCCAATGTGGGGCAGGTGGCCGACGTCGTCCGGGAGGTAGGGGCGATGGGGTTCGGCATGCTGTCGTTCCAGCCTGCCGCCTTCGTCGGCGACGACCGGCGCTGGCGCGAGGAGTACCGCGCCGGGGACGTGAGTGCCGACGCGGTGTGGGCGCAGATCGAGCGCGGGGCCGGCACCCGGCTCGATCACCGGGTGTTCGAGAACGGCGACGTGCGCTGCAACCGCACCGCCTACGGGTTCGTCGTTGGGCCGCGCTGGTACCCGGTGCTCGACGGCGCCGATCCCCGCGACCTGCGCGTCCGGGACGAGGTCTTCCGCCGGCTCTCCGGGATCGGGTTCGCCGCCACACCCCGGCCGCTGCTGGCGGTGAAGCTGGCGCGGCTGGTGGCGCGGCACCCGCGCGTCCTGGCCGTGGCGCTCGGCTGGGCGGTGCGCACGGTGCGCAGGGTCGGGCTACGACCGCTACTGCGCCACGGCGCCCGCCCGGTGACGTTCGTGATGCACCGGTTCATGGACGCCGTCGACGTCGCACCCGCCTGGGAGCTCACGCAGCAGGGCATCGTGAGCGACGACCCGCGGCTGCGGGAGACCCAGGAACGGCTGGCCGCGTGCCACTACGCGATGGCCCACCCCGAGACCGGGACGCTCGTCCCGGCCTGCGTGCAGCACAGCCTGCTGGACCCGAAGGAGAACGCCGAGTTGACCGTACTGCTCCCGATGCCCACCGCCCGCCGCCGGAACGGAACCCGATGACCTCATCAGCCCTCCCGCCGCCGCCCGATGGGAGCGCATGGGACCTGCTCGTTATCGGCGGCGGCACCGCGGGCCTGGTCGGGGCGCGCACGGCCGCGTCGTTCGGGGCTTCGGTACTGATGGTGGAGCGCGAGCGCCCTGGCGGGGACTGCCTGTGGACGGGCTGCGTCCCGAGCAAAGCGTTGCTCGCCGCGGCGTCGGCCGCGGCGGACGCCCGCGGCGCCGCCCGGCTCGGGGTGCACGTCGACGGGGTCCGGGTCGCGTTCGACGAGGTGATGGCCCACGTGCGGGCCGCGATCGCGACGATCGAGCCCGTGGACTCGCCGGAGGCGATGCGCGCTGCGGATGTCGTGTACGCGGCCGGGACAGCGATGTTCACCGGATCGGCGACGGCCGAGGTCGACGGCCGGCAGCTGCGGTTCCGGCAGGCGCTGGTCGCCACCGGATCCGACCCGGCGATCCCACCGATCCCCGGGCTCGCCGAGGCCGACCCGCTGACCAGCGACTCGGTGTGGGACCTCACCGAGCGGCCCGACCGGCTCGTCGTGCTCGGCGGCGGCACGATCGGCTGCGAGCTGGGACAGGCCTTCGCCCGCCTCGGCAGCACCGTCACGATCGTCGAGGCCGCCGAGCGGATCCTGGGCAACGAGGACCCCGACGCCGCCCGGTTGGTGGCCGACGCGCTGGCCCGCGACGGCGCGACGGTACTGACCGGGACCCCTGTCACCGCGGTGGACGGGGCCGAGGTGGTGCTCGGCGACGGGCGCCGGATCCCCGCGGACCGGGTGCTCGTCGCCGTGGGCCGCCGCCCCGACACCGGCGGCCTCGGGCTCGCCGCGGCCGGTGTCGCCACCGACGACCGGGGGTTCGTCGCCGTCGACGCGCACCTGCGCACCGGCAACCCGCGGATCTGGGCGGCCGGGGACGTCACCGGCCACCCGCAGTTCACCCACGTCGCGGGGGTGCACGGATCGACTGCGGCGTCCAACGCGGTGCTGGGGGTGCGTCGGGCCGCCGAGGTCACCGCGATCCCGCGCGTCACGTTCACCTCCCCGGAGGTCGCGTCGGTCGGGGTGCCCGCGGGCTCCCCCGGCACGACCACCCGCACCCGGTGGCACGACGAGGTCGATCGGGCGATCGTCGAGGGCCGCACCATGGGTTTCACCCGGCTGGTGCTCGACCGGCGCGGCCGCGTCGTCGGGGCGACAGTCGTCGGCCCGCGGGCGGGGGAGACCCTGGCCGAGCTCACCCTGGCCGTCCACCGGGGACTGCGGGCCCGGGACCTGGCCGGGGTCATGCACCCCTATCCCACCTGGGGCGACGGCCCGTGGAACGCCGCCGTCGCCGAGGTCCGCGAGCAGCTGGCCGGACCGGTAGCGCAGCGCGCCACACACACGGCCACCGCGCTGCGCCGCCGCTGGCTGGACCGGGGCGCGGGGTCTCACCGCAGCGCGCGGTAACCCGCCACGATCCGGTGGGCGGCGCTCACGCCCACCACCGCGGCCCACACCACCGCGATCTGCGGCGCCCAGAACGGCAGCAGCAGCCACAGGGTGTGCACCAGGATCGTCTCGCCGCCCTCGGCGAGGCCACCGAGGAACGACAGCGACCGGCCGTCGTCGAGGGCGCGCCCGGAGCGCTCGGCGATGGAGGAGAAGGCCAGGAAGGCCGTCCCGTTGACGTAGTAGGCGAGCAGCACCAGCAGGAACGGCCATAGCGGGCCGCCACTTCCGATCCCGACCCCCACCACGGTGGCGCCGTAGACGGTGAAGTCGGCGGTGATGTCGAAGAACCCGCCCGCTCCCGCGTCGCCCTCTCCTCGGGCGCCGGCCCCCGCGGCCTGAGCGGTACGACGCCGGCGCCGGGCGAGCGGGCCGTCCAGCCCGTCGGCGAGCCGGGAGACCAGCCACAGCAGCACCGCCGCGGTCCACCAGCCGGTTGCGGCGGTCGCGGCGCTGCCCAGGCCGAGCACCAGCCCGGCGGCGGTGATCCGGTCCGGGGTGACGGCGGGGACGTCGAGCGCGCCGGCCGCGCGGTCCAGCGGGCGTTCCAGCAGCCGGCGGGCGCGGGCGTCGAACATCAGGTGGCCGGTTCGGCGCGGCGGCGTCGGGCGACGACGAGCCCGGCTACCGACAACGCGACGAGCCCACCGACGGCGAGCAGGAACGGCAGCGAGCCCGGCTCGGTTCCGAACGCGCCGATCGCGACGAAGGCAGTGGCCCCGGGCAGGATCCCGACCGCGGTGCCCACGACGTAGTCGCGGGTACGGACGGCGGTGAGGCCGCACAGGTAGTTGAGCGCATTGAACGGCAGCAGCGGAACCAGCCGCACACCGATCACGGCGAGCAGGCCGCGACGGCGCAGCAGCGCGTCGAGGCGGCGCAGCCGGTCGCTGTCGACCCGCTCCACCGCGCGCCGTCCCAGGCCGCGGGACAGCCCGAACGCCCCGACCGCGCTCAGCAGGGCCCCGGCCATGACGACGGCGAGCCCGCCGGCCAGCCCGAACAGCACCCCGGCGGCGATGCTGAGCACGGTGGCCGGGGCGGGAGTGAGGGCCAGCACCGCGTAGAGGCCCGCGTAGACGACCGGGCCGGCCCAGCCCGCCGCGGCCACCCAGGCCCGGACGTCCTCGACCGGCGGGATCCCGACCGAGACGGCCACGGCCACCCCGATCCCGAGCAGGGCCACCAGCACCAGCGGGCGGATCCACCATCGGTCGGTCCGGTCGCCGGGCGCGGAGCTGTCGTCGGAAGGGTCGTCGTCCACACCGATCGGAACCCGCACCGCGGGTGGATCTCTTCCCCGAAGGCGGAAGCATCTGCCCGCCCGCCGGGTTCCCCTCCCGACCCACACCGGCCGAGCGAGACCGGCCGGGCTCCCCCTGCGCCCCACGGAGGCCCTGACGTGCGCCGACTCGTCGCCCTGCTCTGCGGTGCCACCGCGTTGCTGACCGCGTGCGCCGCACCCGCGCCGACCGGCCCCGCGGCACCCGACGCCGCGGACTGGCCCGCCGTGCTCGAGCAGGCCCGCGGCACCACGCTGGACTGGTACATGTACACCGGCGACGAGGCGATCAACGCCGTGGTGGGGGGCTACGTCGCCCCGCGGCTGGCCGAGGAGTTCGGGGTGACGCTGAACGTGGTGTCGGTGGCCGACACCGGCGACGCGGTGAACAAGGTCCTCGCCGAGCGCCAGGCCGGTCGGGCCGGGTCCGGCACGGTCGACGCGATCTGGATCAACGGGGAGAACTTCGCCACCGGCAGGCAGGCCGACCTATGGGCCTGCGGGTACCCCGAGCAGCTGCCGAACGCGCAGTACGTGGACCTCACCGCGCCCGCGGTGGCCACCGACTTCGGGGTGCCCGTCGACGGTTGCGAGGCGGCCTGGCAGCAGGCCAATTCCGCGCTCGTCTACGACAGCGCCGCGCTGGGTGCGGCCGACGTCGCCTCGCTCACCGCCCTGACCGGCTGGGCGCGGGCCAACCCGGGCCGTTTCACCTACCCGGCCCCGCCGGACTTCACAGGCTCGATGGCCGTGCGGACCTTCCTCTACGACACCGCGGGTGACCCCGCCGCGCTCACCGGCCCGCTCGACCCGGCGCTCGCCGACGAGCTGTGGACCCGCCTCGACGAGCTGGAGCCCGCTCTGTGGCGGGGCGGGGAGACCTATCCGACCAGCCAGGACGCCGTGGAGCAGCTCTACGCCTCCGGCGAGATCTCCGCCTACTTCACCTACGGCCCGGGCACCGTGTCGTCGAAGGTCGCCGACGGCGTCTTCCCGGCGGGCACCCGCACGACCGTGCCGGACGTCGGGAACATCGCGAACACCAGCTACCTCGCGATCGCCGCCGACGCCGCCGACCGGGCCGCCGCGCTGGTGCTGGCGAACCTGCTGCAGGACCCGCGGACGCAGCTGCGGTTCTACGCCGACGGCGGGATCTACCCGGTGATCGACCTCGACCGGGTGCCTGCCGACCTCCGCGCGCAGTTCGCTGCCGTCGACCTCGGCCCGTCGGTCCTGCCGCTCACCGAGCTGACCGCCCGCGCGGTCCCCGAACTCGGCGCCGAGCAGGCCGCGGCGGTCGACGACGGATGGACGGCGCAGGTGCTGCAGCGGTGAGCCTGGCGACACGCCCGGCCCGGCTGCCCCGCGGGCTGCGCATCGCGCTGCTGCTCACGCCCGCGCTGGTGGTCGTCGTCGGGCTGTTCGGCGGCGGGCTCGCGCAGGCCGTGGCGCAGAGCCTCGGCTACCAGCCGTTCCTCCCCGGCCGGGAGCTCTCGCTCGACGCCTACCGCGCGCTGTGGGCCGACCCGGCCGTTCGCGCGTCGATCGGGATCACGCTGCGGGTCGCGCTGATCTCCACCGCGGCGGCCGCGGTGCTCGGGACGGCCGCCGCGCTGCTGGTGCGGTCGCTGGGCCGGCACCGGCGACGGTTCGCGGCACTGGTGCAGGTGACGCTGCCGCTGCCGCATGCCGTCGCCGCGCTGGCGATGATCCTGCTGCTCGGGCAGAGCGGCGCGCTGTCGCGGGTCGCGGCCGCGCTCGGGCTGGTCGAGGACCCGTCGGGGTTCCCGGCGCTGACCCAGGACGCGTTCGGCTGGGGGATCATCGGGTCCTACATGTGGAAGGAGGCGCCGTTCGTGGCCGTCGTGGTGCTGGCCGCGCTGTCGTCGGGGGTGGCCGAGCTGGAGGACGCCGCCCGCGCGCTCGGCGCAACCGCCGCGCAGCGGATGCGGCACGTGCTCGCCCCGGTGCTGGCACCCGCGGTCGCCGCGGCGTCGGTGCTGGTGTTCGCCTTCACCCTCGGCTCCTACGAGGTGCCGTTCCTGCTCGGGCGCCCCTTCCCGGCGACCCTGCCGGTGGTGGCCTACCAGCAGTTCCGCGACCCGGACCTGTCCGCGCGGCCGCTCGCGATGGCGATCGCCGTGGTCACCGCGCTGCTCGTCGGGGCCTGCGCGGTGGCGTACCTGTCGCTGAGCGAACGGCTGCGGCGGTGAGGCGTGGGGCGGGCGCCGGCCTGCTCGCCGTCGGGCTGCTCGCGCCACTGGTCCCGCTGCTGCTGTGGGCGGTGGCGGGCGAGTTCCGTTATCCCGCGCTGCTGCCGACCTTCTCCGGTCGCGGCCTCGCCCTGCTGGGCGACGACGCCGTCCGCTCCGCGCTGGGCACCTCCGTGCTGATCGCGTCGAGCGTGGCCGCGGTGGCGACGCTCGTCGGGGCGGCGGCCGGCCGGGCGCTCGGGCTGTACGCGTTCCGGGGGCGGCGGGCGGTCCAGCTGCTGCTCCTCGCCCCGGTGCTCGTCCCGACGCTGGCGGTGACCCTGGGCATCCAGGTGTTCTTCATCCGCTACGGCCTCGCCGACACCGTTGCCGGGGTGGTGCTGGTGCAGCTGATCCCGACGGTCCCCTACGCGAGCCTGGTGATGGCGGCGTCGTTCGCGTCGTTCGACCCGGACGTCGAGGACGCCGGGCGGGTCCTCGGCGCCGGCCCGCTGCGCCGGCTGCGGCACGTGACGCTGCCCGCCGTCGCCCCGGGCTTGGCCGTGGCCGCGCTGTTCGCGTTCCTGATCTCCTGGAGCGAGTACATCCTCACCCTGCTGATCGGCGGGGGCACCGTGGCGACGCTGCCGCTGCTGCTGTTCGCCGCCATCGGCTCGGCCGACCTCACCGCGGCGGCGGCGCTGTCGCTGGTGATCGCCGCGCCGCCGCTGCTGCTGGTGGGGCTCACCGCGCGGTTGCTCACCGGGGACCGGGCGGCCGTCGTCGGGTTCGGCCGCCTGTGATGCGGCTGCGCCGCCCGTGCGCGGAAACCGCGGTCAGGACCACGATTTCCGCTCACGAGCCCCGGAGGGGCGGGGAGCTGGTCGTCGACGGGCTGCGGGTGGCCTACGAACCGGGCGTCCCGGTCGTCGACGGGATCGACCTGGCCGTGCCCGCGGGCACGCTGACCGCGCTGCTCGGCCCGTCGGGCTGCGGCAAGACCACGGTGCTCAAGGTCGTCGCCGGGCTGCTCACCGCGGGCGCGGGCGAGGTGAGCGTCGACGGGATCTCCCTCACCGCGACGCCCGCCGAGCGCCGGCCGGTGGGCATGGTGTTCCAGAAGCCGCTGCTGTTCGGCCATCTCACCGTCGGCGACAACGTCGCGTTCGGGCTGCGGATGCGCGGGGCCGGGCGGGCGGCGCGGCGCCGGCGGGTGGCGGAGATGCTGGAGCTCGTCGGGCTGCCGGAGCTGGCCGGGCGCCGGGTCGGGGAGCTGTCCGGCGGGCAGGAGCAGCGGGTGGCGCTGGCCAGGGCGCTGGTGCTCGACCCGCGGGTGCTGCTGCTCGACGAGCCGTTCTCCGCGCTCGACGCCGAGCTGCGGCACCGGATGCGGGAGCTGGTCCGCCGGGTGCAGCGGGAGCTGTCGATCACCATGCTGTTCGTGACCCACGACCAGCAGGAGGCGGTCGACCTCGCCGACGCCGTGGTGCTCATGCTCGACGGCCGGGTCGAGGGCGCCGGGACGCCGTCGTCGTTCTACACCGACCCGCCGACGCTGGCCGCCGCCCGGTTCTTCGGCGCGACCAACGAGGTCCCCGGCACCGCGACCGGGTCGGCGTTCACGTGCCCGCTCGGCGAGCTGCAGCTCGGCCGTCCCGCACCCGACGGGCCCGGGGTACTCGTCGTCCGCCCCGAGACCGTGCGCCTGCTCGGCGCCGACGGCCCCCCGAACACCGTCACCGCCACCGTGCGCGAGACGCGGTTCCGCGGCACCCACCGCACCGTCGTCGCGGTCGCGGCCGGAACGGTGCTCACCGCGACCGTGGCACCCGCCGTCCCCGTCGAGGCGGGCGACCGCGTCCACCTCCAGCTCCCCCCGGCCGCCTGCCGGGTGCTGCCCACCACCGCACTTCCGACCGTCACCACCACCGAGAACGAGGACGCCCGTGCGTGAACAGACCGTCGACACCCCGCTCACGGGTGTCGAGCTGACCGACGTCGCCACTGGCGACCCCGTCGACCTCGGGCGCCTGACCGGCGTGACGGTCGTGACGCTGATCCGGCACCGCTTTTGACTGCCGTGCCAGGAGCACCTGGTCCAGGTGCAGAGCGAGCTCGACGGCGCCGTCCCGCTGGTGGTCGTCGGGTTCAGCCCGGCCGACGCGCTCGCCCCGCTGGGGCGCTACCTCGGACTGACCGGGCTGGTCCTCTCCGATCCCGACCGACTCCTCTACCACCGGCTGGGGCTGCGCCGGGCGCCGATCTGGCAGGTCTACTCGCCGGGCACGATCGCCCGCTACGCGCTGCTCAAGCTCCGCGGCGCGACGCTGCACAAGCCGGTGGAGGACACCCGCCAGATGGGCGGCGATGCGCTGGTTGTCGACGGGCGGGTCGAGCGGCTCTGGCGCCCCGCGACCCCCGACGACCGGGCCGCGCCCGCACGCATCGCCGCCGCCGCACGCGAACATGACGGCACTGGTTCGATGTGAATCCGTACTCGGCGGGGTCCTCCGGTCCCATACACGTTGGCGCCGTACTGACCGACAACCGTCCGAAGCCCGCATCCACCGGCGTTCGTGGCAGCCAGAGATCGAGGTGTTCGGCGAGCGCACCGTGATCATTGTGATGCCTGTTCAATGCCGCAGGGCTGGGTGGTCGAGTGCGTGAGCGAGCCTGCCGTGGTCGGGTTCGTCGGCGTCGTCGATCGCCAGCACGACCTCCTCGGCGAGACGGAGGTGGTTCTCGGGTCATTCGTGCCGAACCGCGGATCGGCACGAAACCGCGAACTACCGCCGCGGTGCTGACCATGCGATCCGCCTCGACGAGGACCAACGACAGGACCTGGTCAGGCCGCTGCTGTGCAGCCGGACGGGCACCACCACCGCCGTCCCGTTGGCGGCGCGTTTGGTACCGACCGGCAGGCGTAGGCCTCAGTGACCGTGGCCGTCAACATCACCTCTTGGTTGGGGGCGGTGCGCAGGGTGATCCCGCCCGCATGCCGAAATCATGCTCGAGCGTCGGGAATCGGTCCGGCTCCAGTCCCACAGGTTGGGGGCTACCGGCCCGCGATCGGTTGCTCGCGAGAACCGCGGTGTCCGGTTGAATAGGGTTCGGATCGCGCCCGACCTGCGTGGAGATCACGTGGCTGCCGCGCCGATGCGCTGAGCGCTGGGATCAGGTCCCGGGCCTCCTCGGCGATCACCACGAGGACGCAGGGCCACCGTGACGGCGAAGTCCCACACCCGCCGCAACGGCCGTCCGGCATCGGGCGGTGGGTGGTCAGCAGCCGTTCGGCGGCGCCGTCGTTGCGCGCGAGCAGCAGGGCGGCCTCGGAGATGCAGCCGTGTTCACGCGATCCGGGCGGTGGTTGGCTGGGAGTCATCGGGAGCCGATCTGTCGAGGTAATCCCACTATCGACGCCATCTGATTCCTAAAACAGGCCGTGTAAGGGACATTCAGCGGACGTCCTGGCGTAGTCTGGCGACCTTGATGTCGTAGCCGACGGAGGTATCCATGCCGCGCCCGCCCGGGAACCGGATGCTCAAAGCCGCCCGCCAGGGGAGCGGGTTCGGCTCGCAGGAAGGGCTCGCCGCCGCGCTCACCGCTGCGGCCGAGGAGCTCGGGCTGCGCGGTGTCAGCATCGGGCCGCGGCAGGTGCGTCGGTGGGAGTCCGCTGATCCGCCGTGGCCGCAGCCCCATCACCAGCAGATCCTCACGCACGTGCTCGGCCTGCGAATGGATGAGCTGGGGTTCGTCGCGCCGTGGTCGGAGGGGGAACCGCTACCCGAGAGGCGTCGAACGACCAGTCCGCGACGTTCGACGCCGCCCGGGTCGCGGCAGCGACCGACCCATCCGCCGTCCGTCGCCTCGGACTACGTGGCCGTCACCGTGGCGCATCGGCGGTTGTACTGGTCGGTGGATCCCGCACACCTGCTTACGTCGGTGCTGGAGCAGGTCGGGCTGGGTGCGTTGCTGTTGCGCGAGACCGACGGCACGGTGCGCGAGCGAATCGCCGGCGCGCTCGCCGAGTCGGCGTTGCTCGCGGGCCGTATCGAGTTCTTCGACCTGCGCCGTCCCGACGACGCGGCGGAGACGTTCGTCCGGGCCCTACAGTTTGCCGGCGAGGCCGAGGACCAGTTGCTCGGCGCGGCGATCCTGGCCCACGCCGCCTTCGTTCCCGGCTGGGCGGGGGACCGGGAAGGGGCGACGGAGCGCCTGGCGGCGTCCCGGGCGTATGCGCGCCGCGGAGCCGCCCCCGCGTTCATGCGGGCCTGGATCGACGCCGTCGACGCCGAATGCGCGAGCCGCTGCGGTGACGGGAATGGCGCGCTCAGCCTCATCAGTAGGGCCGAGGCCGAGCTGGCTGCTGACGATGGCCAGCACCCGGTGCCGGACTGGATGAACTGGTTCACCCCGGTCCGGCTGGCGGCGTTCAAGGGCAACACCGAGCTGGCCGCCGGGCAGGTCAAGCGGGCGCGGGCGACCCTGGGCGCCGTGCTCGACACGCTTCCCGTCACCGACGTGAAGCAACGGTCGGTCGTCCTCGGCGATCTGGCCGCCGCCGCGGTGGCTGCCGGCGATGTCGAGGAGGCCTGCCGCCTGGCAGAAGCTGCGTTGGGCGAGCTGTCGCGCACCTGGTACGCGACCGGGATGGACCGCGTCCGGGACGTCCGGCGGTCGCTGAGTCAGTGGCAGGACCAGGCGTGTGTCCGGGCGCTGGACGACCGGCTCTACGGCTGGGCCACGACGCTCAACGCGATCTCGCTCCGATGAGGACCGGCAGTTCGGCCAGGCTGTCGATGCGCACGGCCGGCACGAGGTCGGCGTCCGGGTCCTGCTGTTGGATCACGCCCCACGGGCCGCGACGGATCAGCGCGGTCCGCAGGCCACGTGCGGCGGCCGGTCGGATGTCGTTGTCGAGCCGGTCACCGACGTAGAGGATGCGGTCGGCCGCGCAGGGTGCGGCCGCGATGACGTGGTCGAAGAACGCCGGGTCCGGTTTGGACACGCCCCAGTCGTCCGAGGTGGCGATCATGTCCGTGGGAAGGTCCAGGGACCTGAGGATCCCGCCGGCCCGCACGGTCTGGTTTCCGGCGATGCCCACCCAGCAGCCGGCTGCGCGAAGCGCCGCCAAGGAGGGCCGCACGTCGGGGTAGAGGTCGTCCTCGCCGAACGACTCGGGCAGGCCCGCCTCCGCGCGGGCCTGCCGCTGTTCAGCGAGGTCGAAGCCCGGCGCGAAGACCTGGAAGGTCTCCCGGTAGTCCAGTCCCCGGGCGATCACCGAGCCGAACACCGCGGCGAACGTGTGTCGCGGAACACCGAGCCAGTCGGCCCACGTCCCGTACTCGCGGGTCTCGTCGACAAGGCACTCGCCGACGTCGAACACGACGGCCTCGATCGAATCGATCACCGCACCGTTCTGCCGAGGAGAACCGGCCACGCGGAGCCGACCCGTGCCGTCGATTTCCTGCGCTTGCGCCACGCGTACGTTCTCCTACCACTTGCAGTTGCCGACGAGACGAACTTACCTTCGAGGTGGCCGCCTGGACGGGTGGACGTGATCGAGCAGCCCGGCTGCGCTCCGAACTCGCTCGCAGGTGGGACAGGATCGGCACCGCTTCGGACGCCATCCCCGGTCCGACATCCAGCAGCACCGATGTCTGTCGCTGCGCGCGACCTCGCCTGTCCGATCAACGACGCAGGAGCACGACCACCAGTCCCGCGCGTCGTATGCCTCGCACCAGCAGCAGCATGGCCATACCGACGGCGAGGTAGGCCAGAGGCAGGACGACCCAGATGGTCTCGTTCGGCCAGTCGCGCACCGGCCACACGACTCCGGACGGGCCCCGTCCGAACCGCTCCGTGAGCTCGTCGCGGGCGATCGTCGTCAACGTGCCTTCGGCTGATGCTCCCGGCGCGGAGACGCTCACGCGTACGGCGTCGACGGGGAGTTCGAGTGACTGCCAGATGGCGTGCGCGACCCGGTCGACGGCCGGGGTGCGTTCCAGCAGGTTCCCGTTCTGATCGCGGCAGCCGGATACGTGCACGTCCATCACCACCTGTGTGCCGACCTGCGTCCGCTCGGCCACGACCAACGAACAGCCCGACCGCTGGTCGAGATCGCCTGACGACCTGGGCATCGACGAGCACCCGACTCCGAACAGCACGCTGAGGCCGAGCACGACGAGTAACCGGACGATGAGAGTCGGCATGTATCAAGATTCGAGACCGCCCGTCCGATCCACAAGCCGCAGCTCGCCACCCTGTGGATAACTGGCCGAAATACGTGTCGGCTGAGTGCTCGGTAGCGTCCAAACAGGTCCTCCGCGTTCGAGGCTCAGGAGGCGCAGAGGGTATGGATGAAGCCGATCGCGGACTCGACGCGAATCCGCAGGGCATTCAGCTGGGTGATCGTGAACCGTCCCGCATGCCCGTGGGTTCCGTTGTTGAAGTCGCGGAAGAGCGTCAGGACGTTGTCCATGTCTTCCTCAACGAGGCTCTTGATGTACTCCTCGTCGATGCCCTTGCGATGCAAGAGGTAGCTGACCTTGGCCCGACGGGTGGGCACTCCCTTGTCCGTCTTGTCGCACCGCGGGTTCGCAAGAACGACTCCCGAGTTCGGCGCTGCATGGTCGAGCATGGCTATCAGCACCTCGCGGGCGCTAGTGCAGAAGTGACGAGCGGCGTCCGGGTTGCGCGGGCTGAGCGAGAACAGCGCGCCGGTCCACCGGTCCACCAGGTCCTGCCCGAACGCGACCAGTTCCGTCTGCATGCTCGGGCTCCGCAGCTCGTCCTCGGTCGGGTCGTCCTCCGGCGCGCCGTCGCCGTCCATGGCGTTGAGCAGGTAAACACTGTTCGCGGCCTCCTCACTGCCGCGGTCGACCAGTTCGCGCCCTGCCGGCGTGATGCTCCGGCCGGCCAGCCACTCCTCCGTCGCGGCATATGTTCGCGTCAGAGTCTCGACCGAGGAGCGGTACGTCACGAAGGTCGTCGTCGCCGGACGCGAGTTCAACCTCCGGATCTCCTGGTTGAGCCGCCGACGCTGATTGTCGACCTTGGCGTTGTGGGCACGCGCCCTGGAGTTGTACGCCCGAACTTCACGATCGTTGTCGTCCACGGCTTTCTTGACCGCGTGGTTGTGCCGGCGAACCTCGCGGTTGTACTTGTCGATCGCCTGCTTCTGGTCGCGCTGCTGCTTCTTAACTGCTGCGTCGAACTGCGCGGGCGTCATCCTCCTGACCATGGAAGTAGTATGTCCTCAGGCACCGACACTCCTGGCTCGACATCCAGGTGCGGACGCCGCCGCTCAACCCGACCCCCTGACCCGGCGCCGCCGCGCGTTCCGGCACCGGGCGGCCACGCTGATCGGGCCGCACCGGCCACGGCCGCTGACCCGCCGCGATCGGGTTAAACCAGTTCGGTGCTCGTTCCGTGGGCTCAGGATGCGACAGACAGATGTACGTGGTCGTGGTGCCCTCCGGTGGCGTCGCGGGGGTCGTAGACGCCGCCACCGGTGTACGGGCGGCCCCACCCGTCGGTATCGGGGGTGTCCGGAGACCAGAAACGCCCCTGCCAGATCACATACTTGACCTTGAGCGCGTCGGCATGGGTTCGGAGCCAGGTGGCCAGCCGCCAGCCGTTCTCCAGCTCCTGCCCCTGGGGAAAGACCCCGGCCGCGTCGGGAAAGTAGTCGCAAGCGCGACCCTGGGGGTGGTCGCTGCTGGGGTTCCAGGCGTGCTCGTCCCAGCAGCCCGCCGAGCGGATCGGCGAGCCCGGCCCGGGCGGACCGAAGGCGCGGACGATCTCGTCGTGGGCGTGGCGGGTGGCGGGGGTGAGGCATCGGCCGCCGGTGGGGTCGGTGGCGCTGCAGACGGCGCTCACGCCGGTGAACGGTGTCGGCGCGGGGAGGTCGTCCACGGCTACCGGTCCCGAGGCAGCGCCGTACTGCTGGACGAAACCGTGGACGCGGTCGATGTAGGTCGCGACGAGGTCGGAGCAGGTCCGGTCGCAGGCGGCCTCGCCGGCGGCAGGAACGCCGGTGGCCGAGCCGGTGAGGCGGCCGCAGCCGGCGATGTGGCAGACGAGCATGCCGTCCAGCGCGCTGGTGGGCTTGCCGGTGGCCTGCAGGTGCGCCGCGGCGGTGCGCAGGTTGGCGCACACCCAGGGGATCGCGCGGCGCAGGTGTTCCTCGGGTTGCAGGACGTCCGCGTTATCCGGTGGTGGCGTCGCGCCCCAGGGTGCGCCTCCGGCGCCCGTCCAGTTGGCCTCGTTGAGCTGGTAGAGCCCGGCAGCGCCGCCGTTGCGGTCGAGGCTGAAGCCTGCGGGATCCCAGCTGGACTCGGCCTGGATGTGCGCGATCACCCACAGGGGTGGGAGCTCCGGGCAGGTCGTGGTCGTCACCGCGGTGATGGTGTCGAGGTGCTGCGCGGCGAGCGCGGGGACGGTTGCGGTGTTCACCGAGGAGGACGGCGCCGCGGTGGTGAGCCCACCGAGCAGGGCTGCGATCAGCAGCAGGGGAATGAGCAGAGCGGCGACCAGCCCTCCACTCGTGATGAGCATCCCGCGCATGCCGTCACTCGGGTGTCCGGGTCGGCAGGGTCGCGATGGGGGTGTGCCCGTTGAGGGCGCGGTAGCGCTCGCTGTGGACGCAGTCGGCGAAGGGGCCGAGCGGGGTGAGCAGCTCGCGCAGGCAGGGGTCGAGGTGGTCGCGGATCCAGATCGACATGGCGGCGCCGGGCTCGGGGGCGAGCTCGGTCCACGCCCGTCGGAGGGCTTCGAGCCGGAAGACCGCTTCTGGGTGCTCCCACCAGGACGGGCACCAGGTGAGCTCCCCGCGCAGCGGCCGGGCGATCATCGAGGTGATGGTGTCGTGCACCCAGACGATCAGGTTGTCGACGTCGAGTCCGTCGTCGATGTCCTCGTCCTCGTCCGTGGCCGACGAGTTCTGGTCGGTGGCGGGCATGCCGTTGAGGAGTTGGTCGAGCAGGTCTGTCTGGTGGGTCCGCCAGGCCTCCAGAGCTTGGACGCGGGCGCACAGTTCGGCCACCAGTCGGGCGTCCGTCGTCGGTGGCGGGTCGTGGGGTGTCACGGTCGGTCTCCTTCGGCCTGGTTGACGGGGTTGTCGGGCCCGAGGGCCCGTGCGGCTGCGCGTCGCAGCTCGGTGAGGGCGGTGTCGGCGTAGGCGCCGATGTCGGCGTGGTCGTGCTCGCGGTACCAGGGGTGCAGCCGGCCGAGCCCGACCCGACGTCCGGTGGAGAGCAGGACGGCCTGGTCGCGGGTGATCGCGCGCAGGACGCTGGCGGGCAGGACGGGTTCACGGGCCTGGGCGTACTGGCGGGAGGTGCGGCTGTGGTCGACGCTGGTGGAGATCCGTTCGACGTAGTGGTCGCCGATGAGTCCGGAGAGCTTCTGCAGGAAGGCGTGGTCGTCGACGCCGGCGCCGACGAGCTTGACGGTGGCGGCGGACCAGAGGGCCTGCATGCCTTGCTCGCCCCAGACGCCGACGCCTTGCTGGTAGCTCTGCAGCATGGTGAGGACCTGGATGCCGCGGGAGCCGTAGTGGCTGTAGAGCTGGGGCAGGGCGCGGATGGGGCAGATGTTCGCGGCCTCGTCGAGCACGGCGACGACGGGTGGTTCGAGCCGCCCGCCGGAGGCCTGGGCGAGGAGTTCGGCGATCTCCAATATGCGGTCGACCAGCGCGGTGACGACGGGGGCAGCGGTGCCGGCGCCCTCCTTCGACAACAGGTGCATGGTGGCGCGGCCGTGGCGGGCGGCGGCGAGCAGGTCCCACAGGTCCAGCTCGACTGGCGTCGTGGCGTCGGGCGGGTCGCGCCAGGTGTCGGGTGGGCTGATCCAGCGCATGAGCCGCTCGGAGGTCAGCGCCTTGGTGGCGGTGCGCGCGGTCTGGTAGATGCCCTTGGTGGTGACGTCGGCCCCGGACAGGGTGGCTTCGAGGTCGGCCGCCTCGGTGCCGGCGCCGGCCTTGTCGAGGGCGGCGATCGCGCCGCGCTGTCCGGGTTGGAGCCACGTGACGACGTCGCGCATGGTGCCGTCACTGAGCGCGGCGGCGAGCAGGGTGTTGGTGAGGACCTGTTCGCCGGCGGCGTGGAAGAACGGGTCGCGGCGTTCGCCGCCGATGGTGCCGACGAAGTGCCCGGCCAGGCGGGCGGCGGCCTCGACGCGTTCGGCGGGGTCGGCGTCGGCGATGGCGCGAAGCGGGTCCCACCACCAGGTCTGCTCGACGTGGGCGATGCGCTGCGGGTCGAACGTCCACACCGGTCCGGCGCTGGCGCGCATGCCGGAGGTGAGCGCCCACAGGTCGGCCTTGTTCGAGGTCGCGACGACCAGCCCGGGCGCGGCGAGCACGGTGGGGACGGCGATGGCGCTGGTCTTGTTCGACCGCGGGCCCATGATGATCAGGGCGACGTCCTCCCAGGACATCCACACCTCGCGGCGACCGATGGTCAGCAGCCGCAGCCCTTGATCCGACGGGCCGCATTCGCCCATCCCCGGGCGTAGCGTCCGCGCGCGCTCGTTCGCGGCCTGCCCGGTGAGGTCGCCCAGTTCGCGGGCACGCAGGAGCGAGCGTTGCGGGTCACGCGATCCGCCCCGGCTGCCGATCAGCACCGCGACCGCAATCCCGACAGCCGCCTCCACGGCCACGGTCGAAACCAGGACAGTCACGAACACCGGCGTGCTGGCCCCGTCGGTGAGGATTCCGTCGGGGCCGTCGCGCAGGAGCCGGAGCATCAGCGCCGGCCCGGCCGGTGGCGCTGTCCAGCGCCCGGTTCCAGCGAGGGCGGCGGTTCCGGCCGCCACCGAGACGTCCGCGGCGAGTAGCGCCGCCGTGGCGATGGCGCTGAGCAGCAGCAGGGGAGCGGCCGCTTCGCGCAGCAGACCGGGGCTGGTCATCGGGCACCGGGCCGGAACGCGGTGTCGGTGTCGTGCAGGGCGATCTCGCTGGGGGTGAGGGTGAGCGCGACCGGCAGCCCTACTCGTTGCCCGGACTTGATCAGGTACTTGCCGCGTCCCGGGTGGATTCGTCCGGCGTGCCAGGTGGGGGGTGCCGCCCATGAGGTGATCAGCGCGGCCTCGCCTTCGCTGAGCGAGGTGATGCGGCGCAGCCCGTCGAGTTCCTTCTCCGCCATGCCGCCGAGCAGGAGCACTCCGTTGCGGGAGGCGAGCCCGCGGGCCTTGGCGCGGTCGGCCTCGGTGGGCAGGGCGTCGAGGTCGTCGAGGGAGTGGGTGACCTGGAATGACACGACGCCGCGGTGCCGCCCCAGGCGGGTGATCCGGTCGGAGCGCTCGACCAGTCCCGGTGCGACGCGCAGGGCGCGCCACAGCTCGTCCTGCACCTGCACGATGTTGCGGCGCCGCTCCCCGTAGGCGGCGGCGTCGGCCAGCGCCGCCGACCATGCCCACGAGCACAGCATCGCGGCGGCCACGACGTCGTCGTCATCGTCGTCGAGGGCGCTGATGTCGAGGGACAGTGCCGGGGTGTCGGGGTCGAAGCGGGCGCTGCTGGGGCGGTCGAAGATGCCGCGGATCGCGCCTTCGCACAGCAGTCCGAGCGCGTTGACCAGCGAGCGTGAGGTGCGACGGAACTCGATGTCGTCCTGCGTGGCGGCGATGGTCAGCAGCGGTGCGGCGCCGGAGAGCAGGACGGCGAGGACGTCGGGGATCAGCGGCTCACGCTCGGCGGCGGTGTCGACGGCGAGGTCGAGCGCCGCCCCGAGCAGTCGCCGTTCGGTGACGTCGGGTTCGTCGTGGCGGACGATCGTGATCAAGGCTTCCAGCAGGGTCAACCGCCTGGCGCGCAGGGTCTCGCGCAGCCGGGTCCGGTCTGTGGCAGGGGCGGTCGCCAGCGCGGCGCGCAGCGGGCCGGCGTCGAGCGGGTTGAGCGCGTGCAGGCCGCGGCCCAGGTGCCAGACCGACCCGCCGAGGGCGGTGACCAGCGGGGTGTACTCACCCTTGACGTCGCCGGGCACGACGGCGCGCATGCCGAAGGCGACGAGTCCGGCGAGCATGCGTTTGGTGATCGAGGACTTCCCGATCCCGGGCTGGCCCTGCACCCACACCCCGGTGTTGGACACCAGGCCGGTCCGCAACCAGTGAGCCGGATCGAGGCCGACGGGTTCGGCGGTGTGCAGGTGACGGCCGATCGGGACCCCACGGACGTCGGAGCCCGACGCGGTGGCGAACGGGAACAGCCCGCACACCTGGCTGGTGGTGCCGGCGAACCGGTTCCCGGCCTCGACGTGCCCGGCTCGTCCTCCGCCGGGTACCGGCCAGCCCCAGGATCGGGGAACCTGGTCTGCGACGGTCGTGTCCATGGTGTGCTCCCGTCAGCGGTGGCGGCGATGGGCGAGCAGGTCGGCGGGATCGATGCCCACCCCGAGTGACGCCGCGAAGCCGGCGGCCTGGGCGCCGCGCAGTCGACGCAGCCGCAGCTTCGACTGGCCTGCGCGCTGCTCGACGTCGGCGATCGCGGCGGGCAGGTCGTCGTCGTGCAGGACGGTGGTGGTGACGTAGAGGGTGAACCGGCCGACGCCGGCGCCCTGGGCCTCCTCGCGGGCGGACTGCAGGGCCCGGTCGCGGTCGTCGCGTTCGCGTTGGGTCTCGTCGCGGCGGGTGCGTTCGGCCCAGGCGCGCCGGACCTGGCCGGAGGTGACCTCGTTCTCGACCCTCGCTGCGGCCTGCTCGGCGGGATAGGGCTGGTACAGCCAGGTGGTGCGTCTGGGGAACGCGCCCGGCGCCAGCAGCGGCACCAGCACCCCGGACCCGACCGCCTGCCGCGGCGCCTCCCGCAGCGCCCAGCTCACCGAGAGCCCGCCTTCATGGCGGTAGGTGTCCCACCGCTCCCGGGCGGCGACCGGCCCGGCGTCGCGCCAGTCGAGCACGGCGTCGCTCTGGTGGAGGTCGGGGCGGTGGTGTGGGTCGAACGCCGCACGGATGCGGGTGGTCAGCCAGCTGGTGCTGGCGCGGTCGAGTACGGCGACGCCGCATGCGGCGAGCTGGCTCTCGATCGCGGGCAGTCGCCGGCTGACCTCCACCGCGGCGGCGAGCAGGTCGGCCGGGCGCGGGGTGGCGCGGGCGGGGTCGAGGCAGATCGCGACCCGGGCGTCGGCCTCGGCGGCGGTGGCCGGGGTGAGCTCGGCCAGCTCGGCCATGATCCGTCGCGATAGCGCGGGCGCGGTCGGGTCGAGTGCCGCGGCGATGTGGTCGCGGACGGTGCTGCCGCCGGTGGGGGAGGTGTCGACGGTGACCGCGAGGTGCCGGATCAGCGGCAGGTAGCCCAGGTCGGCGAGTAGCGCGCCCCAGGCCGCGACCCAGGAGTCGGCGCGGTCGGGGTCGGCGAGGTCGAGCCCGATGGGAGAGCAGCGCAGGACCGCGGTCAGCGTGCCGGTGCGGCGGTGCCACAGGAGCGCATGTCGCCCGCCGCGCCCGTCGTCGACGTCGAGCGGGCGCAGCGGCGCGAGCACGCCCGGCAGGTCCGTCCCGCGGGGATGCTCGGTGAGGATCCCGCCCGACAGCTCGGTCCATCCCGCGGCCTGGGCGCGGTGGAACCGCGCACGGCGCAGGACGACGTCGGTGAGGCTGACCCCGCCCACCCGGACCACGACCGCGCCGATCACCGATGCCGATAGACCCAGCAGCGGCAGTGCTGCGGCTGGCAACGCCGACACTGCGAGCAGCGGGACGAGCACCGCTCCGAACAGGACGATCGTCGCGGTCGTCGACAGCGACCCGATGCCCCAGCCCCGTTCGGCGCGCCAGTTGCCGTACAGCCGTGGTCCGTCGGCGAGACCGCGCTGCTCCCGTGTGCTCACTGCGACTCACCTCCGTCGCCGCCGGTCATGTCGCCTGCGACGGTGCGCACTGCTGCCGCGCCGGCCGACGCGGCGCCGGCGACTGCGATCCCGGCAGCACCCGCGGCGCCGGCGGCCGCGCTCGACGCGCCGGCGGTGGGGGCGGCACCTGCCGCGGGCACGGCGCCGGACGGTGGCGGGAAGCGGCCGAACGTGGCGTAGGAGCCGGGGCCGTTCGCCTCCATCGCCGCGGCCCGGTCCACCGCGCCCCGGCCGTAGCCCTGCGTCATGGCCACGGCGCCGACCGCGCCGAGGAACCCGGACCCACCGCCGCTCCCGCCACCGATCTGCGTCCCGGACCAGGCGAAGAACTTCAGCAGCACCGGCATCGCGATCACCGCGAGCAGCAGCACCATGATCCCGGTGATCATCGTGCCGGTGCTGCCCGCGTCGGTGGCGCTGGGCGAGGACAGGTAGGAGAAGCCGATGTAGTAGATGAACGCGGCGGCCGGCTTGTAGACGACCATCGCGATCAGCCACACCAGCAGCTTGTCCAGCCACCCCCGGGTCGAGCGTGTCAGCGACCCCGACGCGGCAAGCGGCAGCATCGCAGCCAGCACGAGCAGCCCGGCCTGGCGCATCGCCATGAGCACCCACTGCACCAGCGAGAGCACCGCCGCGATCAGGGACACCAGCAGGACGAGGAAGACCGCGTCGCCCTCGCCGTTGACGAGGATGTCCTCCATCAGCAGGGCGAAGTTGCCTGCGGCGCCGTCGAGCAGGTCGGTGGCGAGCGCGTCGCCGGCGCGCAGCGCGATCTGCAGGACGGTCAGCCCGAGTGCGGAGACCACCGCGTAGCGGATGAGGCCGGTGGCGACCATGATCAGCGGCTCGCCCTTGCGCGAGAGGATCAACCGGATCGACTGGACCAGCACCGCCCCGACCAGGATCACGAGGATCAGGTCGCGGGTGGCGCCCTGCGCGGCGGCGACAGCCGGGTTGAGCGGGTCGACGCTGTCGGTCTCCACCCACCAGGCTGCTGTCGACACCACCAGCTCGGCGGCGCCCCTGGCGACCTCGGCGACGATGCCCTCGAAGGCCGATCCGACGGCCTGCCCGGCCTGGCACCCGAGATCGAATGTGCCGCACTCCTGCTCCGGAGGCGGCTGCGCCAGCACCGTCATGACGTCGGTCCCAGCAGGGCGTAGCCGGCGGTGTCGGGGTGCGGGCTCGCGCGGGGTACGGGAACCCGCAGCCGCCAATCGCCGTCCTCCCACCGCAGCGTCGCGTCGACACGGGAGACCCCGCCGCGGTCACGGGCTTGGGGCGTGTGGGCGAGCAGGGACACGACGACGTGGTCGCCCCGGCCGTCTCCGGCGATCACCCGGAAGAAGATCGCGACGGGCGTCAGGTCCGCCCGCGCGCGCTGATCCGGGACCGGCAGCGTGGTCGCGATCCGTTCGCGGGCGGCGGCGACGTCACCCCAGCACTGGGCGCTCAGCGTCGCCTCGACGAGGGCCGCTTCGGCGCCGGGGCTGATCCGCGGACCGATGTGCGTCGCGGCGATCGCCGCGCCCACCTCGTCGTGGCTGAAGCCGAATGCCCGTTCCCCGTCCTGCCCGAACGGACCGTGGCGCGGCGAGGAGGCTGCGGTACCGCCGGGCACGGCCACCAGCACCACCTGGTCCTCCGCCGTCCCGGGGGCGGGTGGAGCCGATGCGCAACTGATCGCCGCCGCAAGCACCGCGACCGCGCACACCGTGGGTAACAGGAGGCGGTTCATATCTGGAACGCCCCGACCAGCAGCGCCGCGACCGAGGCGAGCGCGAGCCCACCGATCACCCACGCCGACCCGACCAGCCCCTCGTAGGCGGTGGCCGACCGGTTCCTCCGGCCAATGATCAGCATCAGGGCGCAGATCAGGATGCCGAGCACGCCGGCGACCAGCACGCCCCACTTGAGCCACCCGAGCAGGTCGCTCGCGAGGTCGGCGAACCCCGGTGGGGCTACCGGGCCCGGGTCCGGTACTGACGCCGTGAACATGCTCATCGTGTCCTTCCGATCGTCGCGGTGGGGGAGGCCCGCCCGGGGACCGGGCGGGCCGAGGCCGGGGAGCGGCCGTTCACGGCGGAGCGCAGATCGCGCAGGGCGTCGGCGTAGCGGCGCAGCCGTCGTGGGAGCTCGGCGGGATGCGCGGCAGCGAGCCCGCGGACCTCGTCGAGCGGGGATGCGAGTTCCCGCCAGCGGCGGACGTAGGGCAGGACGACCACCGCGGCGGCGTGCGGCTCCAGCAGCCGCAGCCGCGCCCTGACCGGCCTGCTGGGGCCGTGCGCGTCCGCCGCGGTCACCGCCAGCACCGGCTGGCGGCCGGTCACCTGAGCGACCAGCTGCGCGGCCCGGCCGGCGCGGATCAACGAGTCGCCGGTCGCCCGGCACACCAGGACATCCACCGCCCGACCGACGAAGACCCCACGGTCCACGGCGCCGAGCGCGGTCGCGACCGTCGTAGTCCCGACGCCGCCCGCGACGCCGGCGACGGCCAACCGCCCTCGACGGGACTCGCGTGCACCGACTCGCCCGAACCCGGAGCGGTGATCATCTGTGGTCGTCACCGGCGTTCCTCCTTCCGCTGCCGGGAAGGCAACGGTCAGGTCGCTGCGGATGCGTTGCTCGGCGTGGCCGAGGGAGAAGCGACTCGACAGCGTCGGATCGGGAGCCGGCCGCGGATCTCGAGGACGCGTGGTCGTCGCGGACCAGAGCCCGACCACGGTTCGACCACGGCGAACCACCTTGCGAGCGGCTGACAACGGCTCGCGGCGTGATGGCACGTCATCACCGACAACGCGGAGACCACGCGCGACCACGCTGCCGTCCATGCCCTCCAGAAGCGTGCGGCGACACATCGCCCGGCGACAGGGGAGCGGGAGCTATGGCCTGGGTTCACGACAGCGGGTACGAGCCCGCCTACGCGCATGTCGGGTATCCCGTCGCGGTCCAGATCGACGGCACCGAGACCGCCAGCAGCACGGTGCGGACACCGCTGGAGGTCATCGGCTGGCGGTCGGCGTGCGACTGCGGCTGGCGCGGCATGCAGTTCTACTCGCGCCGCGAGTGGCCCAGCACCTCCGCACTCGCGCCGGACGGCGTGGACGGCTGGGACACCGGGACGGCCGCGTTCGGCGAATGGGAACGCCATCTCAACCGGGTGCTGCCCGAACTCGCCGTGCACGACCTCGCCCGGCAGCTTGCCGAGGTCGAGGAGCGCCTGGCTCGTGCCTGCCAGGCCGCCCGCTTCGCCGGGGTCAGCTGGGCCCGGCTCACGGCCATCACCGGCGGCACCGCCGCCATCGAGTTCGCGCGGCGTCGAGAGGTCGCCGACAGCTCATCGACCACCGCGGTCGAACGGCAGCTGCGGCACGGCCGGCAGGGCACCGGTCCTGAATGAGCGGCACGACTATCGCGCTGCCGTTGGCACGCGGACGCCACGCCTCGCGTTCCTATCGCCGCGGAGCGGGCTGTGTGAGCGTGGCGGGGTCACCGGTTCTGTCAGGGTCGTACGGAACAATGCAAGAGTGGCAGTCCCGATCGACACCAGCGCCCCGCTGCTCTTACCGAGTCAGCTCGTGGCCCTCGTGGCCGCCGTCGAGAAGGCTGACCGGGACGGTGAACACAATTGGATCGAGTGGAAGCGCAGCCTCGATCTCACAGCGAAGACGTCGCACGAGCACATCGCGAAGCACGTGCTCGGCTTCGCCAACCGCCTCGTACAGACCGCGGCACTGCACATGGGCGGGTACGGCTACATCTTGATCGGCGTCGAGCCGGGCTCGATCTTGGGCGTGGAGACCATCGACCCGGCCACCTTGACCGACGTGATCATCGGTTACGTCGGAACCGACGGGCCAGGGTACGACACGGAGTACGTGTCGGTGGGTGATCGCACGGTGCTCGTCGTCGTCATCAATCCGCCCAAGCACGGCGATCCGGTCCACACGCTGCGGAAGAATCTCGGCCCCCACAAGCTCGGTCAGGTGCTTGTGCGGCGCACCGGGAAGACCGACCAGGCGGAGCCGGGCGAGCACCGAGCGCTGGTGGACCGTGCGAAGGCGAACCAGAACACGATCACGATCGACGCCCGCGCGGTCCACAGCACCGTTGAGGGCGGTCCGGCGGACCTGCGAGAGCAGGTCGAGGCAGCGATCACCGCTGAGCGCGAGCTGTTGATGCACCCGGACCGCTCGACCCGGCCCGCTCCGAAGCCCACGCGCACGTCCTCGTGGCTGGCTGGTGCGGCTCCGACGCCGCGCAGCTACGGAGTACCGCGCGTGCCGCTCGGGCAGCCGACCTACGAGCCGGACGAGCGCACGGAGGACGAGTACGCCGAAGAGGTGGAGAAGTTCCTCGACAGGCTTCGCCCCCGGCTCGCGGAGCGCATCGCGAACTATTACTGGCGTCGGCCGGGCGGGATGCTGATGCTCGCCGTGGACAACCTCACGCCGCGCAACTTCGCGCAGGTCTGGGTCCACGTGCACATAGCTGGCGGGGTACGAACTTGGCCGGAGGAACTCGTCGAGAAGATCGAATACCCCTCAGACTTCCCGTCACGCCCTCGGCGGATGGGGCAGGAGAAGCGTGTGCCGTCGCCGTATGAGCGAACGCTGTACCCCAGCATCGTGCCTTCTCCGCTGTACAGCTCGCCGTCGTCGTTCCAATCGCCGGGCTTCACCGCGCGCGATGGTGGCTCGGTCGACATCGACTTCGAGCCGGTTCACCTGCACCCGCACATGCCGGTGGAACTCCCGCCGGTACCGCTGCTCGTCGACGAGCCTCCCGGTACCGAGTTGCGGCTCACCTGGACTGCGACGTCCGAGAGCGCCGATGGGCTCGCGCGCGGTGAGGTGTCGCTCATCGTCGTGGAGCCGACTCCCGCCGGCGATCTATTGTCGTCGGACGGCGGCCGCGATCAGTGACGACGCCGGGCTGATGGCGCAACGCGTATATCGATCGGCGGTCGCCAAGCTCTGCTTGAGGCCGGTCATCGACCGGCTGGGATCCGACGCGGACGTGCCGTCGCTCGGGTTTGGTGGGGTCCTGGCTCGCCAAGCTGCGCCATGGGGTTGGGCGGAAGGACACCTCGTGGCCGCCGTTGTCATGCGATCGGTCGACACGATGGCTGGGGACCGTTCGGGGACCGCGATCTCTACACCGTGCGTCGCCACCTGCACGTTCGGGACCGCCTGGAACGTGCGTGACGTGATTGACGTGCGGGAATCGCCAACCCTCCGACCTGGCAGTCAAGGGGTCAGGGGTTCGAATCCCCTCAGCTCCACCCTTCCTGATCAGCCCGGACATCGTTCCGGGCTGTTTTCATGTCCGGCCCGTCCAGCGGCTGAGCGACTATCTGAGTGACTGTCCGCCGCCAGCGGGAACAGGTCGTTCATGGCTGCCGCGCCCTCGTCCAGAACTGGCTTGAGCTGCTTTCGGTACACCGCCTCGGTGACGGCCGTGCCACTGTGGCCGACGAGCCGGGAAATCTGTTCCAACGGCACCCCGGACTCCGAGAGCAGCGAGACGAAGCTGTGCCGCAGCTCGCGAGGTGTCCACGCCATCGGATCGAGCCCGGCGGCTTCAACGACCCGACGGAACGAGCGCCGGACGTTGTGCGCGTCCATGCCGGCCCCGCTCGCAGCGGCGAACACGAGTGATTCCGGCTCTGTGGTCCGTCCGATCCGGTGCCGACGGAGGGCGTCGACGCAACGGAGCGGCATGGCGATCCGTCGTCGCGAGCGCCGGGTCTTGGTGTCGCCACCGAGCCGGACCGACCGCAGGACGGAGATCGACGGCGGGACCGGCGGTTCGGCGTCAGGGAGGCCGTCGAGGTCGACGTCGGCCCATCGCAGGGCGCGTAGCTCCTCGGTGCGGGCACCGACGAGCAACGACAACACGATGTACGCGCGCAGCGGAGAGCCCTCGGCCGCGGTGAGCAGCTTTTCGGCCTGCTCGAAGGTCAGTGACTTGGACGGCCGACCGGTCTTGCCGGTGGGGATCTCGCACAGCCCGACGACGTTTCGACGCACCTTGTCGCGCGCCATCGCGTAGGTGACTGAGCGGTTCAAGATCGAGTGCATCAGGCGGAGTGTCCGGGTGCTGACCTGCGAGGCCTCGGCACGGAGCCAGCGGTCCACGTCCTCGGCCGAGAGGTCGGCGAGTCGTCGGCGGCCGAGCTGGGGCACGATCCGGTGTTCGGTGATGACGCGGTAGTTCGAGACGGTCGTGGGCGTCCGTCCCGACAAGCCGTAGTCGAGCCAGTACCGGACCGCTTCGGCGACCGTGTAGCGCGGCGCGAGGGAGGTGAGACCGTCCTCGTGGTCGCGCAGCATGTCGCGCAGCTTCTTCTTGGCGGCCGTCTTGGTGGCGCCGCTGGCCTTCTTGGTGATGCGCTTGCCGCGGGCGTCGAAGCCGAGCGAGGCGGTGGCGATCCAACGTTGCCGCCGCTCGTCCCAGTGCAGGCCGCCTTCCCCGCGGCTCCTCCGCGTCGTCACGAGGCGATCCCCACGGCGTCGCCGGCCTCCTGCTCCAGGAGTGCGATGTAGTCGGCGATGGCGGCGGCGGGGATGAGCCGGACGCGGCCGACGCGGACCGAGCGGAGCCGACCGCTTCGCAGCTCCTCGTAGAGCGTGCTGCGGCCGAGGGAGAGCAGCGCCATGACGTCCGGCACCCGGTACAGCTCCTTGGCGTTCACGGCCTGTCCCTCCTGGTGGTGCGCTGCTCGCGGATGCGTTCGGCGTGGGCGGTGGCGAGTTCGCGGTCGGTCTGGGTGTGGTGGCCGATGCCGACGAGGTGCCAGTCGTTGACGACGATCACGGGCTCGTCGGGTGGGTGGCCGAGGCGTTCGAGGTGCTCGGCGAGGCGCCAGGTGCGCTGGTCTTGCCGGATGGCGCGGAACGTCGTGGAGTAGCGGCGGCTCTTGGTGAGGAAGTGGCCGCGGAACCCGAGCATGTGGGCCCACTTGCGGAGGTTGAGCGCGGCGTAGGTGTCGAGGCCGCCGAGGTGCCAGGCGGTCTCGATGATGCGGCGGTGGTGGGGGTGCAGGCGCAGGTGGTCGAGGTGGGCCAAGGATCGGATGGGGCGGTCGGGGTGGTCGTCGGTCTTGCCGGTGCCCTTGGTGGCGTACTTGGCGATGTAGCCGGCCAACCGCTGGTCGGTGATCTCGCCGGTCTCGTCGGTGACGCCGGCGGCGGCCTGGGCGTTGATCCGGCGGACGTCGACCTGAGTACCCCAGCGCAGCGTCAGCGGTGGGCCGTCGGGGCTGTCGACGTCGACAGTGACGCCGCGGGCGGCAGCGGTCACGGCGTCACGCAGCAGCTCGTGGGTGGCGCCCGAGGGCGGCGGGTCGCTGGGTCCATCGGGGCCGTCGAGGCGGATGGCGGCGTGGAAGTGGACCAGCCCGCGACGCTGGTACTCGGCGACCTTGGCGTAGGACAGCCTGGCGCGGGCGGTGAACTCGCGAGTGGTCCAGCTCAGGGCGTTGGCGAGGGTGCGGCGCAGGGCGATGGTGAAGCGGTGCCAGAGCTTTCCGGCGTGGGCCTGCCAGAGCACCGACCCGGTGTAGTCGTAGGCGTCCGGGTCCAGCGGGGTGCCGAGGTCGGGGTCATGGTCGCGGTGGTGGCGCCCGCACGGGCAGGGGATGACCCGCCCGCGCGTCGAGAGACGTCGGGAGTGCACCGGACCGAAGGACGGTGCGGTGAGGGTGACGAACAGCCGGGGCCGGTCGGTGACGGTGGACGGGATGCCCTTCTCCCCGCCTGCGAGTCCGGCGCGGATGAGGTGGAAGGCGTTGGCGGCGTAGCGGTCCGAGCATGCGGGGCAGACGGTCTCGCGGCGGTTCCCGCACGGCGCCCAGACCTCTCCGGTGCGCTGGGTCAGGACGCGCCCGTCCTGGGCGGTGACCGTCGAGGAGCCGCGCAGCCGGACGGGGTGGGCGCATCCGCCGGTGGCTTCCATGCGGGCGCGCCAGATCGGGTAGTCGAAGGCGCGGAGGCGGGCGGTCAGCTGGTCGGTGCTCATCCGTAGACCTCGTGTTCGTGTTCGATCTCGACGGGGTCGGCGCGGAAGCCGTGGTGACGGGCGAGGCGTTCGGCGCCTGCGCGGTAGGAGCGGGCGCGGCCGATGACGTCGCCGTGCTCGGTCTCGACGAGGTAGGTGCCGTCCTGGCGGACGATGGATCCGGAGAAGTCGGCGGCGCCGCAGGTGACCAGACCGTGCCCGGGGCGGACGACGTCGACGTGGACGAGGACGCGGTCCCCGGGTGCGGGTCCGGTGGTCGCGGTGGCGGCGACGTCGACGAGGGTCGCTTGCTCAGGTTCAGGGCGGCCGTCGAGCTGGACCGGAATCCGGGCGCCGGGGACGAGCCGTCCGGCGGCGAGCAGGTGGTGCACGGTCGCGGCTTCGTCGGGTCGGGTGGGGATGGCGAACTCCGCGGCGCGGGTGCCGATCGCGCGGGTGTGGACCCTCTCGGCGAGGCCGACCAGGACGTAGCCGGGGTCGCGGGCGTCGCGCAGGACCCGATCGGTGAGGTCGTCGTCGAACAGGAGGTCTTGGCCGGCGGATTCGCTGTGGTGAGCCGGGCGGCGGGTCATCGGGTCCACCACCAGCTGTGACGGGCCTCAGCCGACCACTCGGCGGCGAGGGCGCGGGTGGCCTGAACCTCGATGGCGACCGCGGCGAGCGTGATGCCCCAGAACCAGCCCGAACCGGTGCCGAGGAACAGCCAGCACACCCCGACGGCGGCCGCGAGAAGCGCAGTGAGCTTGAGCCAGGTAACGGCGGCCCAACCGGTGACGGCCCACATCACGCCACCCCCACCGGGGCGCAGGTGTCGGCCAGCTCGTCGATCTCGGCATCGAGGATGTGCGCGGCGCGGAACCGGACGGGCAGCCGGGAGCGGGTGTCGATGACGAACCCGATGCCCGCGTGCTCGGGGTCGCCGGGAATCTCGTCGGCGAGCGCACCCCGTTCGCGGGCACCGTCACCGAGGACCATGTCGACGTGGGAGGCGGCGGTGACACCCAGGCAGATGCGCGTGGGGAACAGCTCGCGAACGTCGACGACGTCCTTGGACGGTTCCTGCACGTAGCCCATGACGGTGGTCAGGCAGGCGCGGCCCTGGGTGAGGAGTTCGGCGAGCAGGCGCAGGGCGTCGCGGACCTGGGCGCGTTCGCCGTAGGCGGTGAGCATCGCGAGCTCGTCGACGACGACCAGGTCCAGCGGGTGCTTGGCAGAGACGTCGAGGCGGCGCAGGCCGTTGTCGCGCATGTGGTTCTGGCGGGCGCGCATGTCGTCGCGTGCCTCGGTGAGCAGCGCGAGGGCGTCGTCCATCGTGGTGGCGTAGCGGTGGAACAGCGCTGCACCGCGGGCTGTCTCGGCGCCGCCCTTGAGGTCGATCGCCCGGACCCGGACAAGGCCGTCGCGGATGGCCGGGCCGAGCGCGCGAAGTGGTGCCCACAGCAGGGATCCCTTGCCCGCGCCGGTGGCTCCGGCGACGAGGACGTGGGTGCCCAGGACGGACAGGTGGAAGGGGCGGCCGTGTTCGTTGTCGCCGACGTCGAGGGCGTGCAGGTCGATCTCGGCGCTGTCGGTGGGGATCGGCGGTGCGGGGATGGTGTGGGTGAAGGGCATGGTGTGCTCGACGACGAGGGCGAGCAGGCCGGGGCGCAGCCGGGTCACGGCGACGCGGTGGGCGAGCAGGGCGTCGGCGAGGGCTTCGGTGCGCTGTTCCCAGGTGCGCAGGTCCTGCCCGCGGGCGAGCCGGACGTAGAGGGTGTCGATCGAGCGCGACGAGGACCTGACGCGCACGAGGCGGGGGACGATGAGGCGGCCGGTGTGGTGGTTCTCGCGGGCGAGGCCGCAGTCGGAGAGGACCCCGGACCAGCGGCGGCCACGGTAGCGGGTCCAGCGTCGCCAGCAGGCGCGCAGCAGCGGCCCGGCGGTGTGGTCGAACGAGGCAGGGTGCAGCCGACCCCAGACCGCGACCGATCCGGCGAGCACCGCGACGGTGACGAGGGTGGGCAGCCAGCCGACCAGCGCGGCGGCGGTGACGACGGCGGCGGGGACGAGCAGGAACAGCGGGTGGCGGGCGAGCCAACCGAGCGCGCGGAACTCGCCACCGGTGGGGCGGGTGGTCCGGCGGCGGGTGTGGTGGTCGCGGTGGTGCGGTCGGCGGGCGCGGTGGTCGGTCTCGACGAACATGACGGCTCCTCTCGTGCGGGTGGGCTCAGACGCCCTTGCGGATGGCGAGCTGGGCCAGGCGCAGGCCCTCGGCGACCCCGGAGCGCCAGGCCAGCTCGGTGGGGACCTCGCGGTGGTCGGAGTGCAGGAAGCGGCGGCGCTCGCGCTCGAGGCGGCGCAGGAGCCGGCCGATGCCGGACGCGGGCCGCTGCGGGCGGTGGAGCGGGTGGGGGTGGGTCAGACGCATGACGGGCTCGCTTCCTGGTCGCGGTCGGTCGGGCAGGTGGGGCAGGTGCCGGTGGCGTCGCAGGCCGGGCAGTCGGTGCTGTCGTCGGCGCCGGGGTGGCTGTCGGGCGTGGTGCCGTAGCCCTGGCAGGGGTCGCAGTGGCCGGTGTCGGTGCAGTCCTCACAGGTGGGCATCGGGTGCTCCTGGTGCTGGTGGGGACCTGTTTTCGGGCAGGGGGTAGCCACTGCGGAATTGCTGGGATTGTTGTGAGAGGGGGGTGGCTACCCCCGTGCCCGAGAAGCGGGTCAGGCGGCGGTGGGACCGCTCGCGGCGTCGAGCTGGGTGAGGGCGTTGTCGAGCAGGTCGCGCAGCCGCGCGAGGTCGTTCCGGTTCGCGTAGAGGGTGACGTCGGTGTCGCGGCTGCCGATGCGGACGGTGGCGCGACCCTCAGCGCGGTAGAGGCGGTGGCTCAGGCTGGTGCTCGGGTACACGTGAACCGATGTGGTCAGCACGATGCCGGGCATGGCTTCGAGGCCGGTCACTTGTCGCCGCGCGGTGCCGGGGCCGGGGCGTGCTTGATGCCCATGGCCCGCCAGGCGAGTCCGGAGTTGACCCGTCCCGCGCTCTCGACCTGGTACGGCGAGACCCGGGCGTCGATCAGCTCCACGCGGGCGTCCTCGCCGAAGTCCGGACCAGGGTCGGTCCCCAGCGTCACCTTGATCTCCTCGCCCTTCGGCGCCCGCTCGCCGACCTTGACGCGCAGCTTCGCGAACAGGGAGACGGTGAACTGGGTGGCGCCGTCGCGGTCGGTCACGGGCACCTGGGCGCCGTTGACGTCCTCGCGCATCTTGGGGGCGGGGGGCTCGACGACGGTGAGCTTGTAGCCGCCGAGGTTGACCGGGATGTCGCGCATCGCGTGCTCCTTAGCTGTGTGGTTTGAGCTAGCTCTATAGGAGCATGACGGGGCGGGGGGAGTCAATAGAGCTATTTCTATCGATGCTCTGGTTGACAACTGAGGGATAGGGCTAGCGTTGTTGCCCATGTGCAGGCTCCTGCACATGGCTGCACACGGGAGGTGACGTGGCGACCGGGTATCGGGACGTCGTCGACGCGCTGCGGGCGGCGATCGAGGCGGGGGAGTACCCGCCGGGCTCGACCCTGCCCAAGCAGGACGAGATCGCCGCGCGCCATGACGTCAACATCCACACTGTCCGCAAGGCGGTGTCGGTGTTGGAGGCCGAAGGGCTGGTGACGCCGGTCCGGCGACGGGGGACCGTCGTGCGAGCGCGGCCACGGCTGCGCCGCCTCGGTACGGAGCGCTACGCCAAGAGTCGATGGAAGGCCGGCATCATCGGCTTCTCCGCGGACCGTGAGGCATCCGGCGTCGCATGGAAGCCTGGTGACCAGACCCAGAGCGTCGCCAAGGTCGCGGCCGACGACGCCGCCGCCAAGGCCCTCGACGTCGAGCCCGGCTCGGAGGTCTACGAGCGCGCCCGCCTGGTGAAAGACGACGGCCAGCCCACCCACACGCTCGCCAGCTACTACCGGCCCGAGGACGTCGAGGGCACCCCGATCGTCGACCCCACACCCGGCCCGGTCCCCGGTGGCGGCGGGTTCGGAGCGCTGACCGCGCGCGGGCTCGAACCGCAGACAATGACCGAGACGATCCACTCCCGCATGCCCACGCCCGACGAGATCGAGACGCTGGAGCTGCCCGCGGGGGAGCCGGTCATGATCCTGGAGCGCCAGACCTTCACCGCCGACGGCCGCTGCGTCGAGTTCGCCCGCGGCGTGCACGCGGCCAGTCGGTTCGCCTGGACCTACTCGTTCGCCATCCCCGACTGACGGCCATGTCTCGCAACGGTTCCGCGCTCGACGATCCCGAGATCGCGCGCGCCGTCGAGACCCTGTGGAGCTACCACCGACTCGACACCGGTCTCGATACCCGCACCGACGTCGGGATCGGCCTGGGCAGCCATGACCTGTCCGTCGCCACCGTGACCGCCGAACTCTACCACCGCGGCTTGTTCCCGCTCATCGTCTTCACCGGCGCCAACGCCCCGACCACCGTCGAGCGGTTCCCGCGAGGGGAGGCGGTGCACTACCGCGAGCACGCCATCGAGCTGGGCGTCCCGGCCGACGCGATCCTCGTTGAGGACCAGGCCACCAACACCGGCGAGAACATCGCCCGCACCCGCGACCTCCTCGCAGCGACCGGGCACGACGTCCATACCGTGACGCTCATCAGCAGGCCCTACCAGCAGCGCCGAGCCCGAGCGACGTGTCGGAAGCTGTGGCCCGAGGTCGACGTCGTCGCCGCCGGGGCGTCAACGGAGCTGCGCGAGTACGTCGCGAGCATCGGTGACGAGCACCGGGTGATCTCGATGCTCGTCGGCGACACCCAACGCATCGACGGCTACGCCCAACGAGGCTTCGCCGCCCCCGAAGCGATGCCGGTCGACGTCCGCGACGCCATGGCGCTCCTGATCGATCGCGGTTACACCGACCGCCTCATCTGACCTGCCCGAGGCGCGGCCTCGATGTTGTCTGGTCTCACCTGACGCTTGACGTTCCTGTCCCGGGTGATGGTTGACGTCCGGGCTAGGAAACTGAGCGGTTCTGGGCCTTGAGATTACGGATCGCTCCGCTGGTCGTGCGGGTGAAGACGC
>NZ_JBFWOY010000002.1:0-356381 GCF_050250275.1 Pseudonocardia sp. | reverse complement strand
CGGGTCGCCGACCGCGCCCAGCCGCCCCAGAACGCGCGAGGGGCGCCCGCGATCCCGTTGCAGTCCAACGGCCCGTTGCAGTCCAACGGCCCGTTGCAGTCCAACGGCCCGTTGCAGTCCAACGGCGACGCGAACGACCCCCGGTCAGGCCCGGCCGCGCGCCCCTCACCGCCCGCCGCCATGGCGGGCGCGACGGCCCTGCCTGCGCCCCGCCTCGCCGGCTCCGGACCCGCGCGGCCCGCGACGTCCGAGCGGTCGGGCGAACCCGCGCGCGCCGACACGGCCGGACCGACGGGCCGGGCCGGCCGGTGGGCTCCCGGTGCGACGGCCGCGGCCGCGCCCCCGGCCGCGCTGCCGCGCCGGACCCGCGGGGCCACCCCGCCCGCGCCCGCGCCCCCGCCGCGCGCGACGCCGTCCCGGACGGCCGCCGGGGCGCCGGGCTCGTGGGCCGACGACGTCCCCACGATGAAGCGACTGCTGGCCGGACTACGCCGAATGATGTAGTTCCGGGCGGCCGGAATCATCTTTCACCGAAAGGTTCTGGCGAGTCGGAAGCGGTGCGCTAGGCTCCGGTTTCCCTCGGCCCAGAGAACGACCGAGCAACACCCTCGAACAACCCCCGACGAGGAGACAGAAAATGAGCAACATCGAGCACTCGCTCGACATGGCCGCGAATATCAAGGGCGCTTTCGCCGTGGCCCTGGTCGACTGGGACAGCGGCATGATGCTGGGGTCGCGCGGCGGCAGCGCCGAGTTCGACCTCGACGTCGCCGGCCCGGGCAACAGCGACGTGATCCGCACCAAGCTCGAGGTCGTCCAGAAGCTCGGCCTGCGGGAGAACATCGAGGACATCCTCATCACCCTCGACACCCAGTACCACCTGCTGCGGCTCATCCGCGGCACCGACGAGAAGCTGTTCTTCTACCTGGTGCTCAACCGGGCGCAGGCCAACCTCGCCATGGCGCGACGCGACCTGCGGGTCATCGAGCAGGACTTCTACCTGGCGCACCCGTCCGCGAACGCCCGCCCCGTCCAGTCCGGGCCCGAGGGTCAGTTCTTCCCCTCGAACGCCCAGCGCTGACCCGGGACCCCCACGCGAGGTGAACGCGAACGGCCCCCTCCAGCCCGGCGTCCCTCCGCGTGCCACCGGGGGCGGCGCTCCGGCCCGATCGCCGGACGACACCCTGGCAGCACTCGTCCGCGACCGGGCGGTGGTGGTCGCGGCGCTGCTCGACGCGGGTAGCGGGATGCTGCTGACGTCCCGCTCCCGCGACGGCGCTCCCGAGGATCTCGAGACGGTGTGCGCCGGCCAGGCCGACGTCATCCGTGCCGCGTTCGACGCCGCGCACGTCTCGATCGGCGGCCCCGAGCCCACGGAGGTCGTGGTCTCCCACGGAGACCGGCTGTACCAGCTGCTGCAGACGGTGCACGACCCGCTCGGCGACCGGCTCGTGCTGTCGCTGCTGGTGCAGGGCCCGCCACGGGCCCTGCGCCGGGTCCGGCGGCGGTTGGGCCGGATCGACACGGCGACGCTGGTGCCGCTGCCGCAGCGGAGCCACGTGCCGCCCGCGCAGTCCGGAACCGACCTCTTCACCCCGGCGCAGCAGGGTGCCCAGGGCCCCTGGTGGGCAGGTGACGGCCTGCGCGCCGCGCCTCCCGCAGGGGCGCCTCCCACCGGCCCGGCGCCCGCCGGCGCGGCTGTCGGGGGCGCACCTCCCGCGGCGCCCGCCGCAGCCCCGGCGCCCGCCCCGGCCCCGGCGCCGTGGGCCGGTCCGGTCGCCGCGCCACCGGGTGGGTTCAGCGCGGAGGTCATCGACTCGGCGATCGAGGCCACCGTGCGGATCGCCGCGCACGCCCCCGCCCCGCCGGCGTCGACGGCAGCCGCCCTGCCCGCCCCGGCAGCCGCACCGCCCGTCCCGGCTGCTGCCGCCCCGCCGGTGCCGGCCGCTCCGCCGGTGCCGGCCGCTCCTGCGTCGCCGGTGTCGGCGGTTGCCCCGTCGTCGTCCGATGCCACGGCCCCGTCGTCGTCCGATGCCACCGCCCCGTCGTCGTCCGATGCCACGTCACCGCCGGTGTCGACCGAGCTGCCGGTGTCGACCGCGCTGCCGGTGTCGAGCGCCCCGCCGGTGTCCAGCGCGCCGGGCGAGACCGCACCCGCTGCGCCGGCTGCGGCCGCGTCGCCGGTCACGGTGTCGGCGGGAGTGCCGGAACGCGACGACCACCCGGCCTCGGCGGTGGACGCGGAACCCGATCCGGTCACCACCGCGCTGCCCGTGTCCCCGCCCCGGGCTCCCGAACCCGCCGCGACCGGACCCCGCCCGATCACCGTGAGCATCGGGTCCAATCCGGCCGCCCTGCCGGCGCGCCCCGCAGGCACACCCACGGGCCCGTCGGTCCCGACACCGCCGGCGGCCCCCGGCGCCGCACCGGGCCCGGCGCGGCCCGCGACACCCGTCGCGATGCCTGCCGTCCCGGCCCGGCCCGCTGAACCGCCGCCACCGGAGCCGGGGTCCGCGACGTCCGTCCCGCCGGCGCCCACCGGGACGCCGGGGACGTCCGCAGGTCCCGAGACCCGCCCCGCCGCGGGCGGCCGGGCCGCCGGCTGGTCCACCGCGTCCGTGCTCGGCCACGGCGCCGGACCCGGCGGCGCGTCGACCCCGGCGGACGTCGTCGAGGCCCTGGACCGCGGCGCCGCCGGCCTCTCCGGCGCCGCGCTGTTCACCGGCGTCGTCCCGGCCGTCCAGCCGCCGCCCGTCGACGACCCGCAGCCCCCGCCCGGGTGGGACCAGCAGCCCCCGCTCGGGTGGGAGCAGCAGCCCCCGCTCGGATGGGAGCCGCCGCCGCGCGCGTGGGACGCAGGGCCGCTGTCCGCGGGCCCCACGTCGACCGCCCCGGCCGCCGCCGCGCCCGACGGCGACGCCGAGCCGCACCCGTGGTTCGGCGGCCGGCACGCGCGTCCCGACGGGGCGCCCCCGGCGACCACGGCCGGTCCCGGCCCCGGCCGGCACACGACCACCGGCTCCTTCCCGGCGATACCGGTGACCGTGTCCGCCCCGGCCAGGGGTGGACCGGCCTCCCCGGTCGCGCAACCGGCTGCGGCGCAGCCCCGTCCGCTCCCGGGCCCGCGCGCCGCCGAGCCGGCCACGCCGGTCGACCGCGTCGTGGCGGCGGCCCTGCAGGGTGCCGGACGCAACGGTGCGGCGCCCCCGGCGTCGGCGGGATCGCTGTTCGAGCCTGCCCGGCGCACCGGGACCGACCTGGGTGCGGTGCCGGGCAACCCCGAGGACGCGGGCGCCGGGGTCGGCGTCCCGGATGCCCGCGCGGCGCTCGACGACGCACCGCTCCGCACGGCCCCGGCGGGCGCCGCCTCCGCGGACCCCGGGCGGGACGGCGGGAACCGGGTCGACCCCGGGCGATAGCCTCGACCGCACACATCCGTACGTGTCCTCCGGAGGCAAGTCGTGTCCGCACCATCCGCCCAGCCCCCGTCCGCCACCGTCGAGGTGCCGGCCGGTACGACGGCCGGTGCCGCGGTGCGGGAGGCAGGCCTGCCGTCCAACGGTCCCGGTGCGGTCGTCGTCGTCCGCGACGCCGAGGGCCGGCTGCGTGACCTCGCGTGGACCCCGGACACCGACGTGACCGTCGAGGCGGTCGGCGCCGACACCGAGGACGGGCGCAGCGTCATCCGGCACTCCGCCGCGCACGTGCTGGCCCAGGCGGTGCAGCAGGTCGACCCGGACGCGAAGCTGGGCATCGGCCCGCCGGTGACCGACGGCTTCTACTACGACTTCGACGTCGCGCAGCCGTTCACGCCCGAGGACCTGTCGAAGCTCGAGTCGGCGATGAAGAAGATCATCAAGGCGGGCCAGCGGTTCTCCCGGCGCCGCTACGACTCGCTCGAGGCGGCCCGCAAGGAGCTGGCCGACGAGCCGTACAAGCTCGAGCTCATCGACCTCAAGGGCGCACCGGCCGACGACGTCGTCGAGGTCGACGGCTCGGGCGAGCTCACCGCCTACGACAACGTGCACGCCCACACCGGCGAGGTCGTCTGGTCGGACCTGTGCCGCGGCCCGCACGTGCCGACGACGAAGTACATCCCGGCGTTCAAGCTGATGCGCTCGGCGGCCGCGTACTGGCGGGGCAGCGAGAAGAACCCGATGCTGCAGCGCATCTACGGCACCGCGTGGGAGTCCACCGAGCAGCTCGACCTCTACCTCGACCGGCTGCTGGAGGCGGAGAAGCGCGACCACCGCCGCCTCGGCGCGGAGCTCGACCTGTTCTCCTTCCCCGACGAGATCGGCTCGGGGCTGCCGGTGTTCCACCCGAAGGGCGGGGTGGTGCGCAAGCAGATGGAGGACTACGCGCGGCGCCGCCACGAGGAGGCGGGCTACGAGTTCGTCAACACCCCGCACATCACCAAGGCGCAGCTGTTCCACACCTCGCGGCACCTGGAGTGGTACTCGGAGGGGATGTTCCCTCCCATGCAGGTCGACGCGGAGTACGGCGCCGACGGGGAGCTGCGCCGCCAGGCCCAGGACTACTACCTGAAGCCGATGAACTGCCCGATGCACAACCTGATCTTCCGGTCGCGGGGGCGGTCCTACCGCGAGCTGCCGCTGCGGCTGTTCGAGTTCGGCCAGGTGTACCGCTACGAGAAGTCGGGCGTCGTGCACGGTCTCACCCGCGCCCGCGGGTTCACCCAGGACGACGCGCACATCTACTGCTCGCGCGAGCAGATGCAGGACGAGATCCGCTCGCTGCTGACGTTCGTGCTGGATCTGCTGCGTGACTACGGGCTCGACGAGTTCTACCTGGAGCTGTCGACGCGCGACCCGGAGAAGTCGATCGGCAGTGACGAGGACTGGGAGATGGCCACCCAGGCGCTGCGCGAGGCCGCGGAGGCCTCCGGCCTGGAGCTGGTCCTCGACCCGGGGGGTGCGGCGTTCTACGCGCCGAAGATCAGCGTCCAGGCCAAGGACGCGATCGGGCGCACCTGGCAGCTCTCGACGATCCAGGTCGACCTCATGGAGCCCGGCCTGTTCGACCTGGAGTACACCGCCGGCGACGGCTCCCGCCAGGAGCCGATCATGATCCACCGGGCGCTGTTCGGGTCGATCGAGCGCTTCTTCGGGGTGCTGCTGGAGCACTACGCGGGCGCGTTCCCGGCGTGGCTCGCGCCGGTGCAGGCCGTCGCCATCCCGGTGACCGACGACCAGGTCCCGGCCGTGCAGGAGATCGTGGCGCAGCTCAAGGCCCGCGGCGTGCGCGTCGAGCTCGACGCCGGCGACGACCGGATGCAGAAGAAGATCCGCACCCACACCCTGCAGAAGGTGCCGTTCATGCTGCTGGCCGGTGCGCGCGACGTGGAGGCGGGCGCGGTGAGCTTCCGGTTCCGCGACGGCACCCAGGTCAACGGGGTGCCGGTGGCCGACGCGGTCGAGGCGTTGTGCGGCTGGATCGACCGCCGGGAGAACGCGTCGCCGACCGCGGAGACCTTCGGCGCCGGCCGGTAGTCCCCCGCATAGGATTCGGGCCATGAGCGAGCCGGTGCTGGAACCCCAGGACGGGGTGGGCACGGCCGACGGGTTCCGTCGGTTGTGGACGCCCCACCGGCTCGCCTACATCAAGGAGGCGGGGGAGAGCGGCTGCCCGTTCTGCCGCATTCCCCGCCTGCCCGACGACGAGGGTCTCGTCGTCGCGCGGGGGACGAGCGTGTTCGCGCTGCTCAACCTGCACCCGTACAACCCGGGCCACCTGATGGTGCTCCCGTACCGCCACGTCGCCGAACTCGAGGACCTCACCCCGGAGGAGTCGGCGGAGCTGATGGCGTTCACCCAGCACGCCATCCGCGCGATGAAGAAGGTCGCGGCCCCGCACGCGTTCAACGTCGGGCTGAACCTGGGGACGGTCGCGGGCGGCTCGCTGGCCGACCATCTGCACCAGCACGTCGTGCCCCGCTGGGGTGGCGACGCGAACTTCATCGCCGTCGTCGGCCAGACGAAGGTCATCCCGCAGCTGCTCTCGGAGACCCGTGAGCTGCTCGCGGAAGCCTGGGAAGCTCCTGAGAGCGGTGTGCCCGTCACCGGGTCGAGGTCGGCGCACGACTAGTCTGGGGACGGTCAGGTCCTCACCCAACGTCCGTCCGAACGCCAGGAGTCGGCTGCAGCCGATGCTCAACGTCTTCGCTCGTGCCGCCGTCAGCCGTGTCACCGACCCGATCGGTCGCGTGCTGGTGGAGCGCGGGGTCACCCCGGACGTGGTCACCGTCCTCGGGACGGTCGGGTCGGTCGCGGCGGCGCTGTGGTTCCTGCCGCGGGGCCAGCTGGCCATCGGCCCGTGGATCATCACCCTGTTCGTGCTGTTCGACCTCGTCGACGGCGCGATGGCGCGGGCACGTGGCCGGTCGACCCTGTTCGGCGGTGTGCTCGACTCGGTGTGCGACCGGATCGCCGACGGCGCCCTGTTCGCCGGGCTCGTGTGGTGGTGCCTCGGGGCGGGGGAGCAGCGCCTCGTGGGCATCGCGGCGCTGATCTGCCTGGTCGCGAGCCAGATCACCTCCTATGTGAAGGCGCGCGCGGAGGCGTCGGGCCTGCGCGCCGACGGCGGCCTCGTCGAGCGCGCCGAACGGCTGATCATCACGCTGCTCGGCACCTTCCTCGAGGGCGTCGGCGTGCCCTACGCGCTGGCCGTGGCGTTGTGGCTGCTCGCGGCGCTGTCGATCTGGACGGTGGGCGAACGGATCGTCGCGGTCCACCGCAGCGCGCAGGCCGCCGAGCGGGCCGAGCAGTGACCGCGGCCGGGGAGAGACTCGCGAGCCTCGCCTACGGCGCCGGCTGGGGCGTGGTCAAGGCGCTCCCGTCCGGCGTCGCGTCCCGCGTCTTCGACACCGCGGGGGTCCTCGCCGCCCGCCGCGCCGGCCCCGGGGCGCAGCGGCTGCGCGCCAACCTCGCCCGCGTCGTCCCCGACGCCGGCCCGGCCGAGCTCGACGCGCTGGTCCGTGCCGGGATGCGCAGCTACTCCCGCTACTGGTGCGAGGCGTTCCGGCTGCCCGTCATGGACCCGGCGGCCATCGCGCGCGACACCGTCGGCACCGGTCTCGAACCGGCGCTCGAGGCCATGCGCGGCGGGCGCGGCGTCCTGCTCGCGTTGCCGCACAGCGGCAACTGGGACGCCGCCGGCGTGTGGGTCATCGAGATGCTGCGCCGGGCCGGGCTGCCGGCCGGCTTCGGCACGGTCGTCGAACGGCTGCGGCCCGCCGACGTCTACCGGCGTTTCGTCGGCTACCGCGAGTCGCTCGGGTTCGAGGTGTTCGCCTCCGACGACGGCGCCGCCGTCTACCGCGGCCTCGTCGCGCGGCTGCGCGCGTCGGGACTGGTGTGCCTCGTCGCCGACCGCGACCTGTCGGCCGCGGGTGTCGACGTCACGCTCCTCGGGGAGCGCGCCCGCATGCCCGCCGGCCCGGCCCGGCTCGCGGCCATGACCGGCGCGCTGCTCATGCCCGCGCACACCTCCTTCGACGGGCGCGGCTGGCGGGTCGACATCGGCGACCCGATCGACGTCCCCGACCGGGCCGCGGTGCCCGCCGCCACCCAGGCACTGGCCGACGCGTTCACCGCCGGCATCCGCCGCGCCCCGCAGGACTGGCACATGCTGCAGCCGATCTTCACCGCCGACGTGCCCGAGCCGGTGGCGGTCCCATGAGCGGGCCGTGGCGCGGAGGCGCGCCGGGGGAGCGCCGGCGAGCGAGTCGTCGGCGCGGTGCCTGCGCGCAGCGCCGACCGAGCCCTGGCTGGGGGGTGCGATGAGCGAGCGCCGGCGAGCGAGTCATCGGCGCAGTGCCTGCGCGCAGCGCCGACCGAGCCCCGGCGAGGGAGTGCGATGAGCGCTCTGCGGATCGGGATCGTGTGCCCGTACTCGTTCGACGTGCCGGGCGGGGTGCAGGCTCACGTCCTCGACCTGGCGCGGGCGTTGATCCGGCTGGGCCACAGCGTCGACGTGCTCGCCCCGGCCGACGACGACCGCGAGCCCGGCGAGGCGCCGCTGCCGCCGTTCGTCACCTCGGCCGGCCGGTCGCTCGGCGTGCCCTACAACGGGTCGGTGGCGCGCGTGACGTTCGGCCCGGTCTCCTACGCCCGGGTGAAGCGCTGGCTCGCCGAGCACACCTTCGACGTGCTCCACCTGCACGAGCCCACGACGTTCTCGATCTCCGTCCTCGCGCTGCTGGCCGCCGAGGGCCCCATCGTCGCGACGTTCCACACCTCGACCGAGCGCTCCCGGGCCCTGTCCGCGTTCGGCGGGGTCCTGCGCCCGCTCATGGAGAAGGTCACCGCGCGCATCGCCGTGTCGGCGCTGGCCCGCCGGGTCCAGGTCGAGCACCTGGGCGGCGACGCCGTCGAGATCCCCAACGGTGTCGACGTCGGCCTGTTCGCCGACGGCCCGCCGCTGCCGGGCCATCCCCGCCCGGGGATCGAGACCGTCGGGTTCCTCGGCCGGTTCGACGAGCCCCGCAAGGGCATGCCCGTCCTGCTCGACGCGGTGGCCCGGCTGGCGCCGCACCGGCCCGGGCTGCGGCTGCTCGTGGTCGGCCGCGGTGACGCCGCCGCCCTCGTCCGCCGCGCCGGGCCCGTCGCCGACAGGCTCGACGTCCTCGGCCCGGTCGACGACCCCACCAAGGCGGCCGCTCTGCGGTCGATGGACGTCTACTGCGCGCCGAACCTGGGCGGCGAGAGCTTCGGGATGGTCCTCACCGAGGCCATGGCCGCGGGCGCTCCCGTGCTCGCGAGCGGGATCGACGCGTTCCGCCGGGTCGTCGCGGACCCGCTCGGCGGGCCCGCCGCCGGGGTGCTCGCCGCGCCGGGTGACCCGGCCGCGCTCGCGTCGGCTCTCGGGGCGCTGCTCGACGACCCGGCCCGCCGCGCCGCGCTGGGCGCTGCGGGCCGCGTCCGCGCCGCCGCGTTCGACTGGCCGGTCGTCGCCGCCGCGGTGCTGCAGGTGTACCGGGCGGCGGTGGCAGCCGACCCGCGTCGTGTCGTCGCCGCGGCCCGATGACTGTCCTGGTCTGGCTCCTCGTCGCCGTCGGCGTGATCCTGGTCGCCACGGTGGTGGTCTCCTGTGTCGGTCGTGCCCGGCGCCTCGACCGGCTCCACGTCCGCACCGACGCCGCCCGCGACGGCCTCCACGACGCCCTCGACCGCCGTGCCGCCGCGGCCGTCGCCGCACTGCCGGCCCTGCACGGGCCGGCAGCGACGGGCCTGCGCGCCGCCCTCGACGCCCGCACCGGGCTGCGGCCACGTCCCGGTGACGGCCGCGCCGAAACCGTCGAGAACGCCCTCACCAGGGCACTCGCCGCGGTCGACCGCGCCGGGCTTCCTGCCGGGCCGGCCGCCGAGCTCGCCGACGCCGAACAGCTCGTCGTCCTGGCCCGCCGCGTCCACAACGACGCCGTCCGCGACACCCTCGGCCTGCGCTCCCGCAGGCTCGTCCGGTGGCTGCGCCTCGCCGGTACCGCGCCCGTCCCGGAGTACTTCGAGATCGCCGATCCCGACGTCGGTCACAGCGCGACCGCCGCGGCACCGGGTGACCCCGTTCACTGACGTAGGATCGGGAGGTCGTTCTGTCGTCGAGAAGGGTTCCACCGTGTCGTCCGACCAGGCCGTTCCCGTGAATTCCAGCCCTGAGACCAGCGACGCCGCGCAGGGCACCGCGCGCGTGAAGCGCGGGATGGCGGAGATGCTCAAGGGCGGCGTGATCATGGACGTCGTCACGCCGGAGCAGGCGAAGATCGCCGAGGACGCGGGCGCCGTCGCGGTCATGGCGCTCGAGCGTGTCCCCGCCGACATCCGCGTCGAGGGTGGCGTCGCGCGGATGAGCGACCCCGACATGATCGAGGGCATCATCTCCGCGGTCAGCATCCCGGTGATGGCCAAGGCCCGGATCGGGCACTTCGTCGAGGCCCAGGTGCTGCAGTCCCTCGGTGTCGACTATGTCGACGAGTCCGAGGTCCTCACCCCGGCCGACGAGGCGCACCACATCGACAAGTGGGCCTTCACCGTGCCGTTCGTGTGTGGCGCGACCAACCTGGGTGAGGCTCTGCGCCGCATCGCCGAGGGTTCGGCGATGATCCGCTCCAAGGGCGAGGCGGGCACCGGCAACGTCGTCGAGGCCACCCGGCACATGCGCCAGATCCGGTCCGACATCCGCCGCCTCGGCACGCTCGACGAGACCGAGCTGTTCGTCGCGGCCAAGGAGCTGCAGGCGCCGGTCGAGCTGGTCCGTGAGGTCGCCGCCGCGGGCAAGCTGCCCGTGGTGCTGTTCACCGCGGGCGGCATCGCCACCCCGGCCGACGCGGCGATGATGATGCAGCTGGGCGCCGAGGGCGTGTTCGTCGGTTCCGGCATCTTCAAGTCGGGCGACCCGGCCCAGCGTGCGGCGGCGATCGTCAAGGCCACCACGTTCCACGACGACCCCGACGTCATCGCCAAGGTGTCGCGCGGTCTGGGCGAGGCCATGGTCGGCATCAACATCCCCGACCTGCCCGCCGAGCAGCGCTACGCCTCCCGCGGCTGGTGACCTGCCGCTGATCCCGCACGTCCCGCGACGGCCCCGCCACACGTGTGGCGGGGCCGTCGCCGTTCGCGGCTGTCGCTCGAACGGGTCGACCTACCGGTCCGGGCGACACGCCGGGCCCGTGGTGACCGTCCGTCACGGCGGCGTGGTCCACCTGCGGGTCGCGACGGCCCGTTCGGTCACGGAACGCGAGATCCAGCGGCTCAGCGTCCCCACGTATCGGTGACGAGCCCTCACGGGGGTCACGCTGTGCTCCTAACCTCCCGGTGGTTCCTGTGACGGAAGTGAGGGAGGAGCCTGATGAGGCGCTACGTGAGCATCGGCGGCATTGTGATCGCCGGGACGTTGTTCGGCGGGTCGCTGGCGTTCGCGGCGTCCGCGGACCCGGTCCCGCCCGCCGTCTCGTGCGGCGCCCAGGGGCCCGCGGCGCCCGGCCTCGTGCCGCTGACGACCATGCCGCCCGGCGCGCCCGCCGCACCGGGAACATCCGCCCCGCCGGGGGCACCGCTCGCGGGCACGCCGCAGGCCGCGGCGGTCGAGGGCGGTGACGACGAGGACGCCGAGGACTCGGATGCCTGGGACGACGACTCCGGCGGGGACGACCAGGACAGCGGCGACGACCAGGGCTCGGACGACTGGTCCGCCGACGACCAGGGCTCCGACGACGACCGGTCCGCGGGCGACGTCGACGACCGGGACTCGGGTGACGACCAGAGTGCTGGTGACGACCAGAGTGCGGATGACGACCAGAGTGCGGATGACGACCGCAGCGCCGGCGACACGAGTGGTGACGCGAGCGCCCCGGACCCCGGTGCCTCCACGGGCACGGCGCAGGCGCCGCCGGTGACGACGTGTACGCCCACGGCCCCGGCCGCTCCGGGAACGCCGACCACGCCGGGTTCTCCGGTGACCCCGGCTCCGGGCGTCGCCGTGCCGCCCACCACGGCGCCGGTCAGCACGCCCGACCCCGCCGGCGTGGCCCCGGCGGACGCCACCCGCTGATCCGGCACCGACAGCGGTGAGGGTGCGCCCCGGCAGGCCCGGGGCGCACCCTCGGCGTCGTCGGCAGCCGTGAGGTTGCGGTGGGAGGACGGCGCGCAACCTCAGCGTCGTGGACCGGCGTTGCGGGAGCAGTGGGGTTGCGGCCGGACGCTCGCGCGCAACCTCAGCGTCGTCGGCCGGCGCTGCGGGAGCAGTGGGGTTGCGGCCGGACGCTCACGCGCAACCTCAGCGTCGTCGGCCGGCGTTGCGGGAGCAGTGGGGTTGCGCGCGGACGAGCGGGTGCGACCTCGGCGTCGGCGGTAGCCGTTGCGGCGGCAGTGCGGTTGCGGTGAGAGGACGGCGCGCAACCTCAGCGTCGTCGGCCGGCGTTGCGGGAGCAGTGGGGTTGTGGCCGGACGCTCGCGCGCAACCTCAGCGTCGTGGACCGGCGTTGCGGGAGCAGTGGGGTTGCGCTCTGAGCGGGGGCGAGGGGGTCAGGTGTACTCCATGACCAGCATCGCGGCGCTGCCGGCGGCGAGGGCGGTGTAGGTGTGGGGGCGGTCGCCGGGGAAGCAGGCGTAGTCGCCGGGGCCCAGCTCGACCTGCTCGCCTTCGGGGCCCGCGACCCAGCGGCCCGCGGTGACCAGCATGTGTTCGACGGTGCCGGGGATGTGGGCGTGGGCCTCGCGTGCCGCGCCGGGTTCGCCGGTGACCAGGTGCAGGTCGCGCCGCGCGCCGGGCGGGCAGGCCGACAGCAGCGCGCTGGTGAAGGGTGCCGACTCCGAGGTGAGCGGGGCGGCGTGGCCGAAGCGGACGACGCGGACGGGCTGGGCGGGTGTCTCGACCAGTCGTGCGAACGGGACGCCGAGTGCGACGGCCAATGCCCACAGTGTCTCGACGCTGGGGTTGCCGGCGCCGCTCTCCAGCTGGGACAACGTGGATTTCGACAGTCCCGCGCGGCGGGCGAGCTCGCCGAGGGAGAGTGCGCGCCGGGTGCGTTCGCGGCGGACCGCGTCGGCGATCGCGCGCAGGGGTGGGCCTTCGGGTGCGTCGACGGTCGTCGTCTCGTCCGTTCGCTCCACCGGTCTCCTCGTGCGACTTGACGAACACTGGGCTGGGTGTTCAGTGTAGAACACCATGCGTTCGTTTTGTCGAACACCCGCGTCGGGGAGCCCGGCCGACGGGTCGCGTGCCGACCTCGGCGACGTCCTCGCCCTGGCTGTTGCCCTCGGCGTCGTCGGGGCGTCGTTCGGGGCGCTCGCGGCCGCCGCGGGGATCCCGTTGCCGATGGTCGTCGGCATGTCGGTGATCGTCTTCGCGGGCGGGTCGCAGTTCCTGGTCGTGGCGGTCGTCGCCGCGGGCGGCGGAGTGCTCGCCGCGGTCATGGGTGGGCTGCTGCTCAACGCCCGGCACATCCCGTTCGGGCTCGCGATGGCGCCCGTGGTCGCCGACCGGCCACTGGGCCGGGTGCTCGGCGCGCACATCCTGATCGACGAGGCGGTCGCGTTCTCCCGGGCGCGCGGCGCGGGTCCGCGGGCGCGCCGGGCGTTCTGGGCCTGCGGCATCTCGTTCTTCCTGTTGTGGAACATCGGCACGCTGCTCGGTGCGGTCGCGGGTGCCGCGGTGCCCGACCCGAACGCGTTCGGCATCGACTCCGCGTTCCCGGCGGCCCTGCTGGCCCTGTTGCTGCCGGGCCTGCGGGCCGCGGACGCGCGGCGGGTCGGTCTGGGCGCCGCGGCGGTCGCCCTGGCGGCGACGCCGTTCCTCCCGCCCGGCCTGCCGGTCCTGGCCGGGCTCGCGGGTCTGGCCCTGGCGGGCGGCGCACCCCTGGCGACGGTGTCGTCGTGACCTGGACGGCGGTCCTGGTGCTCGGGGTCGGCACCTATCTGATGCGGCTGTCGGGGTTGCTGTTGCGCGGGCGTGTCGAGGTGCCCGCGAAGGTGCAGCGGCTGCTCGACCTGGGCGCGACGGCGCTGCTCGTGGCGCTCGCGGCGACGGCTGCGCTCACCGAGGCGGGTGGTTTCGCGGGGTGGGCGCGCCCGGCGGGTGTGGCGGTGGGGGCGCTCTCGGCGTTGCTGCGGGTGCCGTTCGTGCTGGTCGTCCTGCTGGCCGCGGGTACGACGGCGGGGTTGCGGCTGCTCGGGGTGCCGTGACGAGCGGTCGTGGGTGGCGACGGTCGCCGACGCGACCGTCGCCACCGACAGGGTCAGGCGCCCACGGATGCCGGGGCGGCGTCGTAGCGGGCGAAGGTGCGGGTGAAGGTGGCCGTGCCGGAGGTCGTGGCCCGCAGGTCGACGGCGTAGCGCAGCAGCTCCACCGCCGGGACCTCGGCGACGACCAGGGTGCGACCGAGGCCGGCGACCTCGGTGCCCAGGACGCGTCCGCGTCGCGCGGACAGGTCGCCCAGGACCGACCCGAGGTGCTCGTCGGGGATGCGGACGCGCACGTCGTCGAGCGGTTCGAGCAGGACCGTCCCGCACACCTCGGCGGCCTCGCGCAGCGCGAGCCCGCCGGCGGTCTGGAAGGCGGCGTCGGAGGAGTCGACGCTGTGCGCCTTGCCGTCGACGAGTGTGGCCTTGACGTCGAGCACCGGGTAGGCGGTCTCGCCGCCTGCGGTGAGCCCGCGTTCGAGCTGGGCGCGGATGCCCTTCTCGACGCTGGGGACGAACTGCGTCGGTACCGAGCCGCCGACGACCTTCGACGCGAACACGAACCCGCTGCCGCGCGGCAGCGGCTCGAACTCGACGTGGCAGACAGCGTACTGGCCGTGCCCGCCCGACTGCTTGACGTGGCGTCCGGTGACCCTTCCCTTGCGCGCCAAGGACACTCGCATGGGGACGCGCACGGGTTCGGTGTCGACCTCGGCGCCGCCGGCGCGCAGCCGCGACAGGACGACGTCGGCGTGTGCCTCGCCCATGCACCACAGCACGGTCTGGTGGGTCTCGGAGTTGCGTTCCAGGCGCAGCGTGGGGTCCGCGGCGACGATCTTGGACAGCGTCTTGATCAGCGCGTCCTCGTCGCCGCGGGAGTGTGCGACGACCGCGACGGGCAGCAGCGGGTCGGGCAGCTCCCAGGCCTGCAGGAGCAGTGGGTGGTCGGCGGCGGAGACGGTGTCGCCGGTCTCGGCGGACCCGAGCTTGGTGAGCGCGCAGATGTCGCCGGCGATGCAGCTGTCGACCTCGCGGAGCGTGGCGCCCAGCGGTGAGTAGACGTGGGCGAGGCGCTCGTCGACGTCGTGGCCGTTGTCGTCGGCGACCTCGCCCGGCACGCCGTCGTCGGACGGGGTGCGCTGTACCGGGATGTGCCCGCTGACGTGCACGGTGGCGTCCGGGCGCAGCGTGCCGGAGAACACCCGGACCAGCGAGACCCGGCCCACGTAGGCGTCGGCGGAGGTGCGCACGACCTCGGCGGCCAGCGGCCCGGCGGGGTCGGCGGCCAGTGCGTCGTGGGAGCTGCCGTCGACGCCGGAGACGCGGGGCAGCGGGTGCTCCAGGGGCGAGGGGAAGCCGCCGACGACGACCTCCAGGAGCGCGTCGAGCCCGATGCCGCTGGAGGCGCAGACCGGGACGACGGGGTGGAACGAGCCGCGTGCCACGGCCGTCTCGAGGTCGTCGACGAGCGTGGCGACGTCGATGTCCTCGCCGCCGAGGTAGCGCTCCATGAGCGACTCGTCCTCGGACTGCTCGATGATGCCTTCGATGAGCTCGCCGCGGGCGTCGTCGGCGCCGTCGGGTGCCGCGCCCTCGGGGGTCTGGGAGAGCAGCCCGTAGAGGTCGGCGAGGCCGCCGTCGGCGGACCGGATCGGCAGGTAGAGGGGTGCGACGCCGGCGCCGAAGGCGTCGCGGCAGGCGTCGATGGTCGCCTCCAGCGAGGCGCGGGCGTGGTCGCAGCGGGCGACGACGACGGCGCGGGGCATCCCGACCTCGGCGCACTCCTCCCACTGCGCGACCGTCGCGGGGTCGACGGAGCCCTCGTGGCCCTCCGACGCCGGGATCACGAAGAGGGCGGCGTCGGCGGCGCGCAGCCCGGCGCGCAGCTCGCCGACGAAGTCGCCGTAGCCGGGGGTGTCGATGAGGTTGATCTTCGTCCCGTCGTGCACGAACGGGGCGACCGACAGCGCGACGGAGCGCTGCTGGCGGACGGCGGCCGGGTCGTGGTCGCAGACGGTCGTCCCGTCGAGGACGGTGCCCTGGCGGGGGATGACGCCGGTGTGGGCCAGCAGGGCCTCGACGAGCGTCGTCTTCCCTGCTCCGCTGGGCCCGACGAGGACCACGTTGCGTACGTGGGCGGGATCGGTGACGGCGGGGGCCCGGCCGGCCCCCGCACGTTGCCCGCTGTCTGCTCTGCCGGCCATCGCGACCACCTCCACGGTGGTGTCGAGCGCGGCGCCCCGTTGCGCCGGGCTGTGCTCGATTTCACACCCGTACCGGGTCGGTCACAACCCCCGGAACCGGGATTACGCGCGGAGTAGGGTCGTCGGCCGTGCCCATCCCCGGTCCCGGTTATGCCATCACCGCGCGCGTCGAGGCGCCCGCGTCCGCCAGTGCCGCAGGTGACCTCGCCGTCGCGGTCGGCCGCGTCGGTGGTGTCGTCACCGCGTACGACGTCGTCGAGGCGCGGACCGACACGATCGTCGTCGACATCAGCTGCAACGCGCTCAACGAGGCGCACGCCGAGGAGATCACCGCCGCGCTCGAGGCGCTGCCGGGTGTCTCGGTGCGCAAGGTGTCGGACCGGACCTTCCTGCTGCACCTGGGCGGCAAGATCGAGATCCAGTCGAAGGTCAGCCTGCGCAACCGCGACGACCTCTCCCGCGCCTACACCCCCGGCGTGGCGCGGGTCTGCCAGGCGATCGCGGCCAACCCCGCCGATGCCCGGCGGCTGACGATCAAACGCAACACGGTCGCCGTGGTCACCGACGGCTCGGCGGTGCTGGGCCTGGGCAACCTCGGCGCGGCCGCGGCCATGCCGGTGATGGAGGGCAAGGCGGCCCTGTTCAAGAGGTTCGCCGGCGTCGACGCGTGGCCGGTGTGCCTGGACACCCAGGACACCGAGGAGATCATCCGGACCGTCGAGATCCTCGCGCCCGCCTACGGCGGCATCAACCTCGAGGACATCGCCGCGCCGCGGTGCTTCGAGATCGAGCGCCGGCTGCGCGAGCTGCTCGACATCCCGGTCTTCCACGACGACCAGCACGGCACCGCCGTCGTCGTGCTCGCGGCGTTGCGCAACGCGCTGCGTGTGGTGGGCAAGAAGTTCGCCGACGTCCGCGTCGTCGTCTGCGGGGTGGGTGCGGCGGGCTCGGCGATCATCCGGCTGCTCACCTCCGAGCAGACCGCGGACGTCGTCGCCGTCGACGTCGACGGCATCGTGCACCGCGACCGCGCGGGCATGGACGCGAACCTCGTCGAGATCGCGTCGATCACCAACGCGCGGAACACATCCGGCTCGCTGGCCGACGCGCTCGTCGGTGCCGACGTGTTCATCGGGGTGTCGGCGCCGAACCTGTTCGGCGCCACCGAGGTGGCGACGATGGCCGACGACGCGGTCGTCTTCGCCCTCGCCAACCCCGACCCGGAGATCGACCCGGCGGTCGCGCACCAGCACGCCGCGGTCGTCGCGACGGGCCGTTCGGACTACCCGAACCAGATCAACAACGTGCTGGCGTTCCCGGGTGTGTTCCGCGGCCTGCTCGACGCCCATGCCCGCGACATCACCGACACGATGCTGCTCGCCGCGTCGGCGGCGATCGCCGACGTCGTCGCGGAGCCGAACCCGTCGTTCATCGTGCCGAGCGTGTTCGACACCTCGGTCGCGCCGGCGGTGGCGGAGGCGGTGCGCGCCGCGGCGACGCGCGACGCGAAGGAGTCCGAGCCCACAGGTCGGCCCGCGTGAGCGTGGCGTTCTACCCCGGTCGCGGCGACTATCCTGGGTGCCCGTGAACGCGCCTGTCATCGGAGTCCTCGCCCTGCAGGGCGACGTCCGTGAGCATCTGTCCGCGCTGTCGGCCTGCGGTGCCGAGGGGCGCCCCGTGCGCCGCGCCGCGGAGCTCGCGGCCGTGGACGGGCTCGTGATCCCGGGCGGGGAGTCGACCACGATGAGCAACCTGCTCGGGGTCTTCGAGCTGCTCGAGCCGCTGCGGGCCCGGATCGCCGACGGCATGCCCGCGTACGGGTCGTGCGCGGGCATGATCCTGCTGGCGTCGGAGGTGCTCGACGGGCGCCCCGACCAGCAGCAGCTCGGCGGGCTCGATGTCGTGGTGCGCCGCAACGCGTTCGGTCGTCAGGTCGACTCGTTCGAGACCGACCTGGACTTCGACGGTGTCGAGGGCGACCCGGTGCGGGCCGTGTTCATCCGGGCGCCGTGGGTGGAGAAGGTCGGTGCCGGGGTGGAGGTCCTCGCCTCGGTCCCGCCGGTCACCAGCGCGGGCCACGACGCCGGTGAGGCCGCAGGCCGGGCGGTGGCGGTGCGGCAGGGCCCCGTCCTGGCGACGGCGTTCCACCCCGAGCTGACCGGCGACACCCGGGTGCATGCGCTGTTCTGCGACATGGTGCGTGAGGCGGTCGCGGGCCGCCGGTAGGATCGAACGGTTTCCGGCAGGTTCGGTGTGTTCCCGGCTGCGCGGCCCTGGTGGGCCCGGCCCGGTCGCCGAGATGTGCCGCACGTGAGCAGCGGAAAGGAAGGTCCTGCCGATGAGCGGCCACTCCAAATGGGCGACGACCAAGCACAAGAAGGCCGTCATCGACGCCCGCCGGGGCAAGATGTTCGCCAAGCTGATCAAGAACATCGAGGTCGCGGCGCGCACCGGTGGTGGTGACCCCGACGGCAACCCGACGCTGTTCGACGCGATCCAGAAGGCGAAGAAGAGCTCCGTCCCCAACGACAACATCGACCGCGCCGTCAAGCGTGGCTCGGGTGCCGACGCCGGGGGTGCCGACTACCAGAACATCACCTACGAGGGTTATGGCCCCAACGGTGTCGCGCTGCTGATCGAGTGCCTGACCGACAACCGCAACCGGGCCGCCACCGAGGTGCGCACGGCCATGACCCGCAACGGCGGGGCGATGGCCGACCCGGGTTCCGTGGCGTACCTGTTCAACCGCAAGGGCGTCGTGATCGTCCCGAAGGCCGGGCTCAGCGAGGACGACGTCCTGCTGGCGGTGCTCGATGCGGGTGCCGAGGAGGTCAACGACCTGGGGGAGTCCTTCGAGGTCGTCTCGGAGGCCACCGATCTGATCGCGGTCCGCACGGCGTTGGTCGACGCGGGCATCGACTACGACTCGGCCGACCCGACGTTCCTGCCGACGATGCAGGTCGAGCTCGATGCCGACGGCGCGAAGAAGGTCTTCAAGCTGATCGACGCCCTGGAGGACTCCGACGAGGTGCAGAACGTCTACGCCAACTTCGACGTGAGCGACGAGGTCATGGAGGCGGTCGACGCCTGACCGCCGGCCGCGCCCGTCGCGGACCGCAGGGAGTCGTTCGGTTCGTCGGGATCGTCACGCCACAGGCGATTCGCCTCCGATATCGGATTCGCTTGGTTTCACATTCTTTGCCGACCCGAATTCGAGAGCCACGTCATTCCGAGCGCCTTTAGCCTTGCTTTACCCACTCTTTGCATGCAACATCGAGGCGTGGATGACGAGGAGTTGACGGTGCTCGCGGCGAACGTCGGCGTGGTCGACGCCGTCCTGGTCGGGTCGTACGTCATCGCGGAGTTCTCGCTCCTCACGGAGATGACCGACCCCGCCTTCGATCCGGTGTTCGACTTCCTGGCGACGCGGTCGCACTCGGTCGTCGCCGATGCGATCCAGCCCTCCGAGACCAAGGAGGGCGCCTGGGCGCGGGTGATGCATTTCGAGCTGCACGACGACGACGGGTCGTCGGACCCGTTCGACGATCTCCCTTTCCGCGCCGGGACGCACTGACCGGATCCGGCGCTGGATAGGGTCGCCGCCATGGTGGCCCCCGATGTCGCGACGGTCCTGCGGATCGGGGTCCCGTCCCCGGAGCACGCCGGCGAGATGCTGACGGTGCAGCGCGCCGCCTACGTCACCGAGGCGCAGCGCTACCACGCACCCGGCATCCCGCCGTTGCGCGAGACCGTGCAGGAGATCCGCGCCGACCTCGCCGGTGCCGGGCCCGCGCTGGTGGCACGGGCGGCGTGGCTCGGGTCCCGGCTCGTCGGGTCGGTCCGGGGCCGGATCGACGGGGCGGCGATGGAGGTCGTCCGGTTCACGGTGGCCCCGGACGTGCAGGGCGGCGGGGTGGGCCGGGCGTTGCTGGCGGCCCTGCATGCCGCGGCGCCCGCGTCGGTCCGCTCGTTCTGGCTGGTCACGGGTGGTCGCAGTGAGGACAACCTGCGGTTCTACGGTGCGGCGGGCTACCGCAGGACCGGCACCGTCGTCGACGACGCAGGAGTCGGGCTGGTGCGCATGGAGCGCGACCGGGAACCGCTGCCGGCCGAGGTGTGAGGGCCCCGCTGCGGGGCCCCGCACCCGTCCGCGGACAATGTCGCGCGAACCGCGCGTCCCGGACCTGGGCGTGGACGGCAGGAGTACGGGAAACGGAGACCCGCCGTGAGCACTCCCGGTTGGACGCAGGGCCCCGACGGCCGCTGGTACCCGCCCCCGCCGCCCGGTCCGCCGCCGCCCGGCGCGCATCCGCCCTTCGGACCGGGCGGTGGCCACCCGCCGCCGCCCGGTGGGGGCTACCCGCTGGGCCCGCAGCGGGGCGGCAACCACCTGCCGCCCCCGCCGCCGCCCGCGCCGCCGCGCAGGAGCAACACGGGCCTGATCGTCGCGATCGTCGTGGTGGCGCTGGTCGTCCTGATCGGGGTGGGCGGCTTCTTCGCCTACCGGGCCGTGACGAGCGTGGCCGCGGGCGTCACCGGCGGTGCGGGTGGTGAGTGCCCCGTGGTGTCGACCGAGGACGTCGACTCCGTGCTGGGCGGTACCTTCGACGTGATCGCGATGGGCGGCATCGGGTCCATCGCGGCCCCGATCCTCGACTCCCGGGTGCTGCCCGACGCGCAGACGTGCTGGGCCGTCCAGTCAGGCTCCGGCGACAGCGACCTCGGCAAGCTCGCCCGGATCGCCCGCTACTCCGGTGGCGACGCCGCGGCCCGCTTCCAGGCCGAGCTGGTCAAGGCGCAGGGCACGAGCGAGGACCGCGGCAACGGGATCACGGTGTCCTCGTCGGCGTACTTCGCGAAGTCCGTCGAGGCGGGCGACGAGGCGTTCTGCACGACCGGTGACGGCACCAGCTCGGCGGGTGCCCTGGTGCGCCGTGGCGACCTGCTGGTCTACGTGTCGACGACCGCGGGCGGGGAGGGTGGCCTGCCGCAGATCCAGCTCGACCCCGGTGCCGGCCCCGGCGCCGCGGTCGGCTTCGCCACCGACGACGCCAACTGCAACCTGGCCGTCGAACTCGCGGGGAAGGTGCGCTGACGGCAGCGGCGCCACCCGCGAGGGTGGCGGCCGCGCGGTGCGGTGTCCCGGCGGGTTCACCGCGCCCGGTGCACCCGGACCCGGGCCGGCCGCACGCATCGCCCGCCCGCGCGCAGGCCGTCTGCCAGGGTCGCGACCACGGTCCGGTCCAGGGTCGCGTCGGCGGTCGGCGTGACCTCGGCGGCCTCCATGGTCGCCGCGTCGAACACGTCGCCGGGCAGGGGGGTCACGACGAGCCCACCGCGTCCGGCGAGGACCCGCTCCAGCCCGGCGGCCAGCGCCTCGAACGCCTCGGCGTCCGGCGCCCCCGCGGCGGTCGCCGCGCAGGTCAGGGCGTCGGCGCGCAGCGCGTGCAGGTCGACGAGCAGGGATGTGTCGGGGTCCGGGCCGGTGGCGGCGGGACGCGCGGACGAGGCGGTGGCCTGCCGCGCGAGCAGCCGGGCCACGTCGTCGACCTTGTCCGCGATGTCGCGAAGGGAAGGTTCGCTCACGGTGCTCGAACCTATCGATAGCCTGACGCCGTGGCCGTCCACGGTATCGATCTCGGCACGACCAACTCCGCCATCGCCCGCATCGCCCCCGACGGGAGCCCCGTGGTGCTCACGGGGATGTCGGGGGAGCCGACCACCCCGTCGGTCGTGCTGTTCGCCTCCCGTGACGAGTACGTCGTCGGTGAGGGTGCCCGCCGCGAGGCCCGGCTCGACCCGGAGCACGTGTGCGCCCTGGTCAAGCGCCGGATGGGCGACGCGGCGTGGCGGTTCGTCGCGCACGGCAAGGCGTGGTCGGCCCCCGCGGTGTCGTCGCTGATCCTGTCGAGCCTGGTCGCCGACGCACGCTTCGCCGACGGCGTGGAACCGGGGTCGGCCGTCATCACGGTGCCCGCGTACTTCGGCGACGAGGAACGCCGCGCGACGGTGCAGGCCGGTGTCTACGCGGGCCTCGACGTCGTCGACGTGCTGTCCGAGCCGATCGCCGCCGCCCTGTCCTACGGGTTCGGCCGCCTCGACGGCAGCGTCGGAATGCGCAAGGGTGACGTCGCCGACCCGGAGACCGTCCTCGTCTACGACCTCGGTGGCGGCACCTTCGACGTGACCGTCATCGAGCTGGCCGACCGCCGCATCTCGGTGCTCGCCGTGGAGGGCGACCACCAGCTCGGCGGCGCCGACTGGGACGAGCGGCTCGCGCTGCACCTGTCGCGGGAGTTCGGCGGGGCCGAACCCGGTGCCGAGGACCCGCTCGACGACTCGGCCGGTGCCCAGGCCCTGGTCCTGGCCGCCGAGCGCGCCAAGCGCGAGCTGTCCGACGCCGAGCGCACCGATGTCGTCGTCGCCCACGACGGGGCCCGGGTCACGGTGCCGGTGACCCGCACGGAGCTCGCCGAGCTGACCGCGCCGTTGCTGCGCCGCACGATCGACCTCACCCGGTCCTGCCTGGCCGAGGCGGCGCGGCGCGGCGTCGACCGCGTCGACCGGGTGCTGCTCGTCGGCGGGTCGTCGCGGATGCCGGCGGTGGCCGAGGCGCTGCGCCACGAGCTCGGGCTGGAGCCGCTGCTGCACGACCCGGACCTCGCCGTGGCCCGCGGTGCGGCGCTGTACGGGGAGAAGAAGGAGCTGGAGCGCATGGTCGGGGCCGACCTGCGCAGCCGGGGGCGGCTGCGCGACGGCGAGCCCGTCGAGGACGCCGCGTCGGCGGACCTCGACGACGCCTGCCGCCGCGTCGCCGACGCCTTCGCGGTCCCGCTCGCGCAGGTCCGCCGGGCCGTGGAGATCCGCGTCGACACCGTGGTGTCCCGCGGGTTCGGCGTCCTCGCGCTCGGCGACGCCGGCCGCCTCGAACCGACGTGGCTGGTCCACCGCAACGACCGGCTCCCCGTGCGCACCAGCCGCTCCTTCGGGACGGTGCGGGCCGACCAGTCCGTCGTGCAGCTCACCGTCGTCGAGCAGCAGGGCCAGGCGGAGTCGCAGCGCGCCCAGGACGTCAAGGTCCTCATCCAGGGCGAGATCACCGGCATCCCGCCCGGCCACGACGAGGGTTCGGAGATCCGGGTGACGTTCGAGATGGGGTTCGACGGGGTCCTGCACGTCACCGCGTTCCACGTCGACGCCGCGCTGCCGCTGGAGCTCACCGCCACGACCGGCGCCACGTTGTCGCAGTCCGAGGTCGCCCGCGAACGCGACCAGCTGGGCCGGGCCCGCCGTCGTGGCTGACCCCGGGACGCTGGAGCCGTTCGACCCCAACGGTTACCGCAAGCGGGTGCTGGCGGCGGTCGAGCGCCGCGGCGGCCCCGACACGTCCGACCCGTTCGAGCTCTACGACATCCCCGTCGACGCCGCGGCCGCCGGCGCCCTCGACGACGCCGCCGTGCAGGCCCGCGTCGACGAGGTGTGGGGGTTCTGGCAGCGCCAGCGCGACCACCCGAAGTACCGGGTGCTCGTCGCGGAGCTGGTCGCGGGCCACGATGAGCGCAGCGCCGACCTGCGTGACCCGGGGCGGCGCCGGGTCGCCGCCGTGGCGGCCCGGGCGGTGCGCGAGCAGCGGGACGCGGCTCGCTACCGCCTCCTCGATGCCGCGATCGGGCGGCTCGTCGACCGGCACGGCGGGGTGCCGGCCGACAAGGTCGAGGGCCTGTACGACGTCGGCGCGCTCGCCGGGCTCGACCGCGCCGAGGTGACCGCGCGGCTGAACCGGCACCGGCTGCTGCCCGCGGTCGCCGTCCCCGCGCCCGAGGTGCCCGTGGTCGGCCCGGCGCGGCGGCGCGAGGTCCGCGCACTGCTCGACGAGTTCGGCAGGCTCACCGGCGCGACGGCGCCACCGACGCTGCTGGCGCTGCTCGGCCTGGGTACCGACGCCGGCCCCGAGGAGGTCGCGGAGAGGGCCGCCGGCTGGCGTGCCCGGGCCCGGGAGCTGCCCCCCGACCGGCTGCGCGTCGTCGTCGACGAGCTCCTCGTGCACGTCGCGGACCTGCTCGAGACCGGGCCGCGGGCGATCACCGGCTACCTCGCCGCCGTGGCGGCCGACGTCGCCGACAGGCTCCGGCCGCAGGTCCGGGCGGCGGTGCTGGTCGAGGACCGGCTCGTCGCCGAGGACCACGCCCACCTCGTCGATGCCGCCGTCGAGGGAGGTCTGGACCGGGCGGCCGCTGCCGCCCTCGTGCGGCGGCTGGCGGCGGAGCTCGGCGCGGAGGTCGAACCGGTACCCGCCGCCCCCGCGCCCCGGCGCCGCGACCCCGCCCCGCCGCGTCCGGGCCCCGACCTGCGCGAGGTCCGTCGCGCCCTGCGCGAGGGCAGGCCCCGCGCCGCGGCGGCGCTGCTGGGCGACGTCGGCGGTCTCGACGGGGCGCCCGGCACCCAGGCCCGCGCGCTCGCGGGCGAGATCGACGCCGTCCTCGCCGAGGCCACCCGCACCTGGCTCGTGCTCGACGCCGCCCGCGCCGCCCGGCGTTGGGTCGAGGCCGAGGGCCTCGCCGACCGGCTGTGCCGCACCGCCTCGGACGTGCCGAGCGGCGACGGCCGGACCGCCGCCGACGCCGCGGCCGAGGCCCGCGACCGGGTCGCTGCCGCCGATCGCGCCGTCGCGCAGGCGCCGGCCGGGCCCCCCGCCGACCGCGTGCGTGCGCTCAGGGCGGTGCTCCAGGCCTGCGTCGACCACGCCGGCGCGTTGGACGCGCTCTCGGAGCAGGCGCCGCCCGCGTGTCCCGCCTGGGTGTCCGCGGCCCGCGACGGCGCCGGCGCCGTCGTCGTGCTGTGGGAACCGACGGCGGGCGCCGGGGTGACGCACAAGGTGGAGCGGCTCACCTCCGAGGGGGTGTGGCGGGTCGTCGGCCGGACCGGTGACGCGGCGATCGAGGACGGTGGCGCACCACCCGGCGTCGAGGCGCCCGTCTACCGGGTCACCGCGCTCGTCGACGGCCGGGCCTCCGCCCCCACCCGCTCCGACGACGCTCCGCAACCCGTTGCCGCGCAGCAGGTGTCGCCGCCGGGCGCCGGGCCGTCGGCGGTGCGTGCCGAGCGCGGCGCCGGTGGCGTCGTGCACGTCGGCTGGGCGGGGGAGCCCACCTCCTGCTACCGCGTCCGGCGGCGTCGCCCGGACGGTGGCTGGAGCGTCGTGGGGCGGGTGTTCGGTACGTCGGTCGACGACGCGAACGTCCCACCCGGGAACCTTCCGGTGTACGAGGTCGTTCTGCTCGACGACGGCGCCTCCCCGGGCGACGTCGCGCCCCGGGCGTGCTCGGACGGGTGACCTGCTCCACGCCCGCCGCGCTCCCGGCCGGTCCGGGCACACTGGGATCGGGCGGGATGTCCTGTTTCAGGAGACCGCCGACCGGTGTCCTGATCACCGGCGATACCGTTGCCGCGACCGGTGACGGGCACGAGCCCGCCGGGCCGTGAGGCCCCATACGAGCGCAACAGAAGTAGAGGACATGAACCTTCGCATCTTCGGATGGTCGTACGCGGTCACGATCGTGTCCCTGGTCGTCGCCTTCCTCTACGGCGGTGTCGAGGCGCTGATCCTGTGCGCGATCCTCGGCATCCTGGAGATTTCGCTCTCCTTCGACAACGCGGTGGTCAACGCGACCGTGCTCGAACGGATGAGCCCGTTCTGGCAGAAGATCTTCCTGACGATCGGCATCGTGATCGCCGTCTTCGGGATGCGGCTCGTGTTCCCGCTGCTCATCGTGGGCGTCACGGCGAACCTCGGCCCGATCGAGGCGTTCCAGCTCGCCCTCGAGCAACGACCCGAGTCCGACCCGACGAGCTACGCCTACCTGCTCAACCAGGCCTACCCCGAGATCGCGGCCTTCGGCGGCATGTTCCTGTTCATGCTGTTCCTCGACTGGGTGTTCGAGGAGCGCGAGCACAGCTGGCTCACGTGGCTGGAGCGTCCGCTCGTCAAGATCGGCGCGCTGAACCGCGTCTCCATCGTCATCGCGATCGGCGCCCTCGTCATCCTCGCCAGCACGCTGGCCGCGGAGCCGGGCAAGGTGCTCGTCGCGGGCTCGCTGGGCCTGGTCACCTACCTGCTCGTCAACGGTCTCGGTGACTTGTTCGAGCAGGCCGGCGGGGCCGACGCCCTCGCGGGCGGCGACGACGACGGTGCGGCGAAGGCCGGGCGCAGCGGCGGCCCGTCGACCCTCGCGAAGGCCACCGGCAAGGCCGGCTTCTTCCTGTTCCTCTACCTCGAGGTCCTCGACGCGGCGTTCTCCTTCGACGGCGTCATCGGTGCCTTCGCCGTCACCACCGACCCGATCCTCATCGCCCTGGGCCTCGGCCTCATCGGCGCGATGTTCGTCCGGTCGCTGACGGTGTTCCTGGTGCGCAAGGGAACCCTGCAGGACTACGTCTACCTCGAGCACGGCGCGCACTGGGCCATCGGCGCGCTGTCGGTGATCCTGCTGGTCGGCATCGGCTTCCACGTCAACGAGATCGTCACGGGTCTCATCGGTGTCGCGTTCATCGGCGCGGCGTTCCTGTCGAGCATCCTGCGCAACCGCAGGCTGGCCCGCCAGGGCGTGCAGACCGAGCAGCCGGTCGACGAGCTCGCCGCGGAGAAGGCCGCGTCCGACCACACGCCCGACGGTGCCGCGGCCGCCGGGGCGGACGTCGACGCGCCCACGACCGGGTCCGGTGACCAGGTCCGCAAGTAGCACGGGGCGGGCGGTCCCTCGGCCGCCCGCCCGCTCGTACCGGATGACCCCGTAACCCTGTGAACGGAGCCATTGCATGAGCGTGAACCTGACCAAGGGCCAGAAGGTGTCGCTGGCCAAGCGCGGCGGGGGCACCCTGTCCGTCGTGCGTATGGGCCTGGGCTGGGACGCGGTGAAGAAGCGCGGCCTGTTCGGCGGGTCGAAGTCGCAGTCGATCGACCTCGACGCGTCGGCGCTGCTGTTCGACGGTGCCGGCCAGCTCGTCGACGCCGTCTGGTTCCGCCAGCTGCAGAGTCGCGACGGGTCGGTGCGCCACACCGGCGACAACCTCACCGGCGACGGGGACGGCGACGACGAGTCGGTCATCGTCGACCTCACCCGGCTCTCGCCGGGCACCACCCAGATCGTGTTCACGGTGAACTCGTTCACCGGCCAGGACTTCTCCCAGATCGAGAACGCGTTCTGCCGCCTCGTCGACGAGACCACCGGCGAGGAGCTCGCGCGCTACGACCTGAGCGGTTCGGGCCAGCACAACGCCCAGATCATGGCCAAGGTGTCGCGCGCCGGCTCGGGGGAGTGGACGATGACGGCGATCGGCGCCACCGCGAGCGGCCGCACCGTGCAGGACCTGGTGCCCGCCACGGCCGGCTACCTGTAGGCGTTCGCCCGACGACGACGGCCCGCGCCCCGTGAGGGACGCGGGCCGTTCGTGTGGGCGGAGCTGCTTACAGGTCGAACTCCGACGGCGCGATGCCGACGGCGTTGCACGCCTCGCGGACGGCCTGCTTCTCGTCGTCGTCGAAGTTGCCGTCGGCGCCGCCGATGATGATGCCGACCTGGATCACCGCGCGGGCGGCGTCCTGCTTGCTCTTGAGCTTCGCGATCGTCTGGATCGCCTCGACCTTGCCGAAGTCGTAGTCCTTCTCCAGCTTCGAGGCGTAGAAGGTGAACTTCTCGAGCAGCTCGCTGGCGGGGAAGATCGACAGCACGTCGTTGCTCGTGATGAAGTTGGCCGTCTTCGTGCGCTCCTCCGGCGAGATCGTCCCGTCGGCCGCCGCGATGAGGGCGCAGATCGCCATGCTCGCGTTCGCGAAGTCCTTGTTCTTGAACTTGCCCACCTGGGTCTTCGCGTTGGCGGACATGTCGGCCGCCCGTTCCTTGAGCTGGTCCCACAGCGCCATGTATGGCTTCCTTCCTCGATGTGGCGGACGCTCAGGCGCCCGCCCCCAGACTGCCAGAAACGGGAATTTCGGTACGAATCACCTGGCTCGCAAGGAGTTCCAGGAGCTCCTCGCCGCCCGCCACCCCGCGGGCAGCCGTGACGGTCAGGTGCGGGCGCCGCCACCCGGTGTCGGCCAGCTCCCCGTGCGCCGGGCGGACGGCGACGTCGGCGGCCTCGAGCAGATCGGTGTCGAGCAGCGAGTCCCCGGCCGCGAACAGCGCTCCGCCGCCACAGCGGGCCCGGACCTCCTCCGCCGCTGCGGCCTTCGTCAGCGGCACGGGGACGGCGTAGACCTTGCGGCCCTGCAACGACACCCGCCAGCCCCGTGGCCCGCACCAGGCGCCGAGGTCGTCGACCCAGCCCGCCGGCAGCGCGTCCCGGTCGACGACCGCGTAGACGAACATCCCGTCGGCGTCGCGCAGCGTCCGCACGAACGGGCCCGCCATCCCGTCGAGGTGTGCGCGCACCTCGGCGATCGGTGCGACCCCGGCGAGGCGGCTGCGGACCAGCGCGGCCCAGCCGGCATCGGGCACCCCGTCGACGAGCAGGTGCCCGCCGTTGGCCGCCACCGCGAACCGCGCCGGTGGGCCGGGCAGCCTGACGCGGGCGAGCTGGGCGACCGTGCGGGTCGTCGTCGGCACCACGGTGGCCGCCGCACGCAGCCGCAGGAACGTCGCGGCCGCCCGTTCGGTCATGAACGACAGCGGCGCGGCCCGGTAGGTCTCGACGCACAGCAGCCGCGGTGCGAGCTCGTCGGGCACGTCGAGGGCCAGCGCGGCGGCGGAGTAGATGACGGTGCGGTCGAGGTCGAGGCACACCACGGGCCTCACCGGAGCGCTCACCCCGCCACCGCCAGGCCGTCGGCGCCGGTCGCGCCGCGGGTGAAGCGGGGATGGATGAGCCCGACACAGTTGTACGGCAGGCCCGGCACCTCCTCGACGGGGACGCCGCGGCGCTGCGCGAGCAGCACGACGTGCGCGATGTCCTCGGCGGGCGCGCCCGCGCGCACCAGCACCCGCCACGGCACGCGGCGCAGCAGCACCCGCGTCGTCTCACCGACGCCGGGTTTGACGAGGTTGACGTCGTCGACGCCGTAGCGGGCGCCGACCCGCGCGACCTCGGCCGTGCGGTCCGGGTCGACGGTCCGGTCGCTGGGCGCCGACACGTCGCCGACCTGCCCGAAGGCGGCGGTGACGGTGTCGAGGAAGTCGGCGGAGACGTCCGCGTCGGCGAGCCCGCGGTAGAACTTCGCGCCGTGGTACTCGCCGGGGCGCAGCAGCGCCGGGTTGAGCACCGTGCGCGACACCAGGCCCGACACCGTCGAGTTCAGGCAGGCCGAGGCGACGAGCCAGTCGTCGCGGGTGCCGTAGGTGCGTGCGCAGCGTCCCGGGTCGGCCAGGACGGCGAGGTCGGGGTCGAACCGGGTCCCGGTGGTGGCGGCGTGGCCGTCGAGGGCGGCGGTCAGCTCGCGCGAGATCGCGCCCTTGCCGGTCCAGCCGTCGACGAACACGACACGCGACGGGTCGTGGTGCGCGGCCAGGTAGCCGAGCGCGACGGTGTCGATGCCGCGGCCGCGGACGATCGACACCGCGTAGTGCGGCAGGTCGAGACCGTGGGCGTGAGCGGCCCAGCGGCGCACCAGGATCCCGACCGGCGTGCCCGCCCGGGCGAGCGATACCAGCGTGACGTCGCGCCCGCGTTCGGCGAGGACCAGCTCGGTGACGGTCGCGACCGCCCGGGCCAGCCGCAGCGCCGACCCGTCGAGGGCGCGCCGGTACAGCGCCAGGTAGTCGGGGTCGGGCTGGAACTCCTTCGGCAGCGACTCCGCGTAGTGCGCGCCGCCGCTCTGGATTGCCTCCTCGCGCTCCTCGGTCGGCGCCTCCAGCTCGACGCCGGAGAGGTCGGTGAGCAGCCAGCCCACCTCGTCGGGCGCGTAGCTGCCGAAGCCGGCGTCACCGTCGGAAGTGCTGCCGCGCAATGGTTTCGGGAAGTTCACGGGGTCACCACCACGGTGAGGACGGACGCCCGGTCGGCGAGTGCGGCCAGCAGCCCGGTGTCGAGCGCGGGGGTGTCGGCCGGGGGGTCGACGACGACGAGCACGTGGTCCCAGCGCACGTCGCCCGGGACGCCGACGTTGTAGGCGTAGCGGGGCCCGGGCCCGTCGGCCGGGTCGTCGTGGGCGGGGAAGGTGATGCCCGACGTCAGCGCGTAGCCGGGGTCGTGGGTGACCACGGCGGGGGAGCGTGTCGTGGTCGAGAAGGCGATGTCGTGTCCCGCGTCGGCGAGCTCCTGCGCGAGCCGCAGCGGCACCGCCATCAGCTCCTCGGTGCCCAGGACGAGCGTCCGCGCCCCCGGGCGCAGCCCGGCGGCCCCGGCCAGCGCCGCGGCCATCGCCGGCAGCGCGGCCCCGAGGCGCGCGTGGTCGGCCGGGCCGAAGCCGTGCCGCCCGCCCTCGGGGGTGGCGGCGGGCCAGCCGAGGCCGGCGAGCCGGAGCCGCGCGACCTGCGGCGGGTGTGCGCCGGGACCGGACGGGCCGGCGCCGGGAACGGCATCGATCGCGGCACGCAGTGCGTCGGCACGCTCGGCGAGGTCGGCCGGCAGCTCGATCGACGCCCGGGCCAGGCAGACGACGTCGAGCCGCGCGCCCAGCGCCGCCACGTCGTCGACGAGGCGGCTGTCGGGCGGGCGGGAGTCGACCAGTGCGGCCAGCACGTAGCGCCCCCGCGGTGCGGCCCGGTGCAGCGCGGCGATGGTGTTGAACGCGGTACGGCCGGTCGACAGCTCGTCGTCGACCAGCACCAACGGCCGCGGGGTGGCCAGGAACGCGGGGTCGGTGGGCAGCAGCAGGTGGTCGGTGGCGTGCGAGTGCTCCTCGGTGAACCCGCCCGCGGTGGCGACGTCCGCGACCGGCCGGCGCGTCGAGTGCAGGTAGTCGGCGCCGAGGGCCTCCGCGACGCAGTGCCCCAGCGCCGTCGCGGTCTCGGCGAACCCGACGACGGCGACGTCGTGGGACGGGCCCCCGCCGGCGGCGGTCGCCGCGACGGCGCCCGCGTGGACGTCGGCCGCCGCGGCCCGGTTGCCCCCGACCGCGGCGTGCAGCAGCGCGACGGGCACCGGGCGGGGGGCGCGGTCGTCGAGCACGTCGGCGACGCGCGCCCCGAGCAGCAGCCCCGCCGCGCGGACCAGCCTCGGGTCGGTCGGGACGTGTTTGCCCAGCACCCGCGACACCAGCAGCTGGGCGCGGCGGGGGTTGCGGCGCAGCGCCAGGCCCAGCAGCACGCGCGGGTCGGCGTCCCCGGCGCCACCGGCGTCGTGGAGCACGACACCCATGCCCTCGACGACGGAGCGGGACGTGGTGCGCGGTGCGGAGGCGGTCACCGCGACAGGCTCGACGCGAGCAGGTCGACCACCGACACCCCCGGCGCGGAGACCCCGAACACCTCGGCGCGCAACAGGGTGCGCCGCGCCCACGCGGCGTGCGGGCGGATCTCGTTCATCCGGACGCCGCTGCCCGAGGCCATCACCCCGCCCGGCCGGTCGGTGCCCGCGACGTCGCGCGCGTCGTGGTACTCCTCCGAGCTCACCACCGAGAGCGCGTTGACGATCGCGACGTGGCTCGGGTGGATCGCGGTCTTGCCCTGCAAGCCGTTGACGCGGTCGAGCTGCACCTCGCGGATCAGCCCGTCGATCGCCCGCGAGACGAGGCTGCCGCGCAGCTCGGACTCGTCGTGCTCCTCGAACGGGGTGCGCCGCAGCTGCGGCTTGAACAGGCGCTCGGCGTGCCCGTAGTACTCCCAGACCGGGCCGGTCACCGTGAATCCGGTGCCGTCGGCGCGGCCCAGCACGTTGACGACGTCGGCGATCAGGTCGGCGACGACCTTGACGTCGTAGATGGAGAAGTCGGCGGTGCGCCGCAGCCCGTAGAGGGCGCACAGGTCGGTGGCGCCCAGGCGCACGGCCAGCACGCGGTGGCGGTCGCGGTGCAGCAGCGCGCGCAGCCGGGCCAGCTCGTCGACACGCGACTCCGCGTAGAGGACCGTGCCCGACTCGATCACCGGCATCGCCCACAGCCGGCGCCCGCAGCCGCGTTCGGCGGTGTCGAGCGCGGTGAGGAACGGGGTGCCGGTGGCGGCGGTGAACTTGGGCAGGACGAACCCGTCGAGCACCTCCACCGAGTCCCCGAGCCGGTCGACGAGCGCGGTGATCTGACCGGGTTCGCGGACCCGGACGAACACCAGGGGGAGACCGGGTGCGCCGGGGTCGCCGTCGGCGGTCGCCCCCCGGTGCAGCTCGCCCAGCGAGGCGACGATGTTGGCCTCCGCGTCGGCGACCCGGTCGTCGGCGATCGCGTCCTCCAGGCAGACGACGACCGAGGTGACCCCGGCCGTCGCCTGCTTGGCGATGTCGGCGGCCAGCGCGGGCCGGTCGCCGGGCATGTAGAGCGTCGCGCCGAGCGCCACCGACAGGAGGTCGGACCCGCTGTCGCGGCCGAAGTCCTGCGGGAGGCGCTCGAACAGTGCCGCGGCGTCGGCCGCGGTCAGGGACCCGAAGTGGCGCACGGGTTCTTCCTCGTCTTCCTCATGGGTTCCCCGCGCGGGAGGTGTCGCCCGCGCGGAGCAGTCCTGCACGACGTCGACGCCACCGCGGTGTGGCCCCCGGGTCCGCGGCCGGGCACGACGTACGCGGCGTGGGTCACGCCGCGGACGTCGTCACTTGCTGCCGCGTGCCCACTGCATGCCCCACCCGTAGGCGCGGTCCACGTCGGACTGCCCACCACGGATGTAGCGCATCTCGCGGTTGACGACGAGGTCGCCGCCGCGGTTCTCGAGCATTGCGATGACGCAGGTGCGGGCCTGCGGGTCGGGCTCGTCGAGACGCACCTCGATCTCGGGTCCGGAGGCGGGGAACAGCGTGACGATCCCATCGGCGCTGGCCCAGTTGGGGACACCCTCGTAAATGAAGGTGAACACCAGGATCCGCCGGATCTCCGCGACACGGGACAGGTCGATGAACATGTTCTCGCCGCCGGCGGCCGAGCCCGACCGGTCGTCACCGTCGAGATGGATGATCGGCGGGCCGTAGCCGGGGGCGGAGAACGCGTTACCGAGAGCCTGCACGACGCCCTTGCTGCCGTCGGTGAACTCCCACAGGCACGCGAGGTCGAGGTCGATGGCCCCGGACCCGCCGCGGCTGAACAGGCCGCGCTTCACCGGCTGCGCACCGGTGCTCCACTGCAGGTTGACCCGCAGCTGCCCGCCCGTCGCGCCCCGCTTGGACAGCGACACCGACGGCGCGGACTTGGTGAGCGTCACCTTCGACAGCGACACCGGAGCGCCGCCGGCCGCTGCGGGCGCGGCGCCCCCCGGGGCCCCGCCCGCGGCCGGAGCCGGGGCGGAGGCCTTGCCGGGGCGCTTCGTGTAGTCGATCGCCACGACGGACGTCAGACGTTGACGCCGAAGTCGCGGGCGATGCCCGCCAGGCCGGAGGCGTAGCCCTGGCCGACCGCGCGGAACTTCCAGTCCGACCCGGCGCGGTACAGCTCGCCGAAGACCATCGCGGTCTCGGTCGAGGCGTCCTCGGTGAGGTCGTAGCGGGCGAGCTCCTTCTGGTCGGCGGCGTTGACGACGCGGATGAACGCGTTGCGCACCTGGCCGAAGTTCTGCGAGCGGGTGTCGGCGTCGTAGATGCTGACGGGGAAGACGACCTTGTCGACGTCGGCGCCCAGGCCGCTGAGGTTGACCTTGACCTGCTCGTCGTCGCCCTCGCCCTCACCGGTCAGGTTGTCGCCGGTGTGCTCCACGGCGTTGTCCGGGCTGGTCAGGTTGTTGAAGAAGATGAAGTGCTTGTCGGACAGCACCTTGCCGTCGGCACCCAGGACGATGGCGGAGGCGTCGAGGTCGAACTCGGTGCCGGTGGTCGTGCGCACGTCCCAGCCGAGGCCGACGACCACGTTGGAGAGGCCGGGCGCCTCCTTGGTCAGGCTGACGTTTCCACCCTTGGTGAGGCTGACGCTCACGTCGTGCTCCGAATCTGTCGAGTTGAACTCTGTCGGTGTCGCGGTTGTCGCTGGTGTGGCTCGTGTCGCCCCGCGGCCGGTGGTGCTCTCGCCGCAGGTGTCGCTCGTGCCGGCGTGGGTCCTGGGACCCGGCCGGTGAACCGGCCCCGCTCGCACGGTCGGCGAGCATATCGGGACGAACGGGATCGATGGGGCGGTCCGTGCACGGTGAACGTGTGGGCACGGCGGTTGGTTCCACGACCCGGCGCGCCACGCCGGCCGGCCCGTTCCGTTCGGTACCGTCCGTCGCCGATCCTGGCACGGCGGTGCGCGGCAGGGCACCCCTGCGGGCCCCCGCACGGCGGCCCCGCGGCGCGGTGGCGCGCGGGTGGACGCCGCGGGCGGAATCGTCGGTGCCCGGTCCTAGACTCGCCCGCGATGAGCCCCGCCACAGGTACCACCGCGAAGAAGCCCGCCTCACCCGCGAAGGCCGCCGCCGCCGCGCCCGCACCGGCGGGCGGCAAGCGGCTGCTCCTGCTCGACGGGCACTCCCTCGCCTACCGCGCCTTCTTCGCGCTGCCGGCGGAGAACTTCCGCACCGGCACGGGGCAGACCACCAACGCGGTCTACGGCTTCACGTCGATGCTGATCAACCTATTGCGCGACGAGCAGCCGACGCACCTGGCCGTGGCGTTCGACGTCTCGCGGCGCACGTTCCGCTCGGAGCGCTACGCCGACTACAAGGCGAACCGGTCGTCCACGCCGGACGACTTCCGGGGCCAGGTCGACCTCATCAAGGAGGTCCTGGGCGCGCTCAACATCCCGGTGTTCGCCGTGGAGGGCTTCGAGGCCGACGACGTCATCGCCACCCTCACCACCCAGGCCGAGGCCGCCGGCTACCACGTGCTCATCACCACCGGCGACCGCGACGCGTTCCAGCTGGTCACCGACAACGTGACCGTCCTCTATCCCAAGCGCGGCGTGTCCGACCTGGGCCGGATCGACCCGGCGGAGGTCGACAGCCGCTACGGGCTCACCCCGGGCCAGTACCCCGACTTCGCGGCGCTGCGCGGCGACCCCAGCGACAACCTGCCCTCCATCCCCGGGGTCGGGGAGAAGACCGCGGCGAAGTGGGTGCGCGAGTTCGGGTCGCTCGCCGAGCTGACCGACCGGGTCGACGAGGTGAGGGGCAAGGCGGGCGACGCGCTGCGGGCGAACCTGGCCAACGTGCTGCTCAACCGTCAGCTCACCGAGCTGGTACGCGACGTCGCGCTCGACGGCGTCCCCGACGATCTCGAGGTCCGCCCCTGGGACCGCGACGCGGTGCACCGGCTGTTCGACGAGCTGGAGTTCCGGGTCCTGCGGGAGCGGTTGTTCTCCACGCTGCAGAGCGCCGAGCCCGAGGCCGAGTCGGGGTTCGACGTCGAGGGCGCGGTGATCGCGCCGGGCTCGGTGCGCACCTGGCTGAGCGCGAACGCCCGCGACGGCCGCCGGGTCGGGGTGGCGTTCTCCGGGGTCTCGGGCGCCATCACCGAGCGCGACTTCACCGGCATCGCGCTGGCCACCGGCGAGCCCACGGTCGAGGACCGCGCCGAGGGCGCGCAGGCCGGCGTCCCCGTCGCGGGCTATCTCGACGTGCGCGGCCTCACCCCGGACGACGAGGCGGCGCTGGGGGAGTGGCTGGCCGACCCGTCGGTGCCCAAGGCGTCGCACGACGTGAAGGCGGTGCTGCACGCGCTGCGTGGGCGTGGCTGGACGCTGGCGGGCCTCACCAGCGACACCGCGCTCGCCGCGTACCTGGCCCGGCCCGGGCAGCGCTCGTTCGACCTGGCCGACCTGGCGCTGCGCTACCTGCGCCGCGAGCTGGCCATGGAGGGCGCCCCGGCCGACGGGCAGCTGTCGTTGCTCGGCGGTGAGGAGGAGGCCGACCGCGCGCACGCCGACGCCGAGATGGTCGCCGCGTCGGCCGTCGCCGAGCTGGCCGACGCACTCGGGGCCGAGCTGGCCGAGAAGGAGCAGAACGGGCTGCTGCTCGAGCTGGAGCAGCCGCTGGCGTTCGTCCTGGCCGACCTGGAGGCGGCCGGCATCGCGGTCGACCGGGCGCACCTGGAGTCGCTGGAGGCCGAGTTCGCCGGCCGCGTGCAGCAGGCCGCGCAGGACGCCTACGCGGTGATCGGCAAGGAGATCAACCTCGGCTCGCCGAAACAGCTGCAGGTCGTGCTGTTCGACGAGCTGAACATGCCCAAGACCAAGCGCACCAAGACCGGCTACACCACCGACGCCGACGCGCTGCAGAGCCTGTTCGAGCAGACCGAGCACGCGTTCCTGATGCACCTGCTCCAGCACCGCGACGCCACCCGCCTGAAGGTGACGGTCGACGGGCTGCTCAAGTCGATCGCGGCCGACGGGCGCATCCACACCACGTACTCGCAGACCATCGCGGCCACCGGCCGGCTCTCCTCGACCGACCCGAACCTGCAGAACGTGCCCATCCGGACCGCCGAGGGCCGCCGGATCCGGGAGACGTTCGTCGTCGGCGACGGCTTCGCGCAGCTGATGACGGCCGACTACAGCCAGATCGAGATGCGGATCATGGCGCACCTGTCGGAGGACGAGGCGCTCATCGAGGCGTTCAACTCCCGGCGTGACTTCCACTCCGAGACCGCGTCGAAGGTGTTCGGCGTCGAGGCCACGGCGGTCACCCCCGAGCAGCGCGCCAAGATCAAGGCGATGAACTACGGCCTCGCGTACGGCCTGTCGGCCTTCGGGCTGTCGGGGCAGCTGCGCATCTCCACCGAGGAGGCGCGCGGGCTGATGGACGACTACTTCGAGACCTTCGGCGGTGTGCGCGACTACCTGCGCAGCATCGTCGACGTCGCCCGCAAGGACGGCTACACCGCCACGATGCTGGGGCGCCGCCGCTACCTGCCGGACCTGACCAGCGACAACCGGCAGCGCCGCGAGATGGCCGAACGGATGGCGCTCAACGCGCCGATCCAGGGCAGCGCGGCCGACATCATCAAGGTCGCGATGCTGCGCGTGCACGCCGCGCTCGCCGCCGAGGGGCTGCGCAGCCGGATGCTGCTGCAGGTGCACGACGAACTGGTGCTCGAGGTGGCCGACGGCGAGCGGGACACGGTCGACACGCTGGTCCGTCGCGAGATGGCGGCGGCGCACGAGCTGTCGGTGCCGCTGGAGGTCTCCGTCGGCTACGGCGCGAGCTGGGACACCGCGGCGCACTAGCGGCGGCCGACGGACCCGGCTCCGCCCGGGTGGGCGGGCGCTCGCCTGCGCCCTCGGGGCCGGGGGTTCTCCCCCGGGGGGTCGGCGGGAGCGATCCGGGGGTGGACCCGATCGCGTGACCGGGCCCGGTCCGCGACCGTGGACCGTCATGGACGCCACCACCAGCGGGGATCCGGGTCCCGCGCCCGCGCCGTACCCCGGTGTGCCGATGATCCCGCGCGGCGCTGCGCTGGACGCCCCGGCGATCGCGGCCGTCGTCGCCGCCCAGGTGCGGCGGACCGGCACCCACGCGCTGCCGGTGGCGATGCTGGTCCGGCTCGGGGAGCTGCGCCGCCGCCACGGCGCCGGACATCCGTTCCTCGACGCCTACCTCGGCTGCGTCCTCGCCCGCCACGAGGGCCGCTTCCACAACCGCACCTACCTGGCGCTGCCGCTGCTCGAACGGGTCCAGGCCGCGGCCGGGCTGACCCCGGAACGGCTCGCCGCGCTGCTGCTGGCCGACGTCGTCCGCTTCGAGCGCCGCGCCGCCGGCCCCGACCTGCCCGACGCGGCGACGCGGCGCAAGCGCATCCGGCACGCGCTGCGTATCGTCGCGGCCTCCGAGGACCGCCCGGTGTCCGCGGACGACGAGCTCGACGCGGTCGCGCTGCCGGCGCTGCCCGCGACCGGGCTCGCCGGCTGGTTCGACCTGACGGTGCAGCCGGTGTCGACCCGCCACGACGAGTACTTCTTCATCCGTGCGCTGCAGGCCCACGAGATGATCTTCACCACGCTGGCCGACGCGATGGTCGCCGCGACCGCCGCACTGCGGGCGGGCCGCGCCCGCGAGGCCGTCGCCCACGTCGAGTACGCCGACCTCGTGTTCGCCCGGGCCGCGATGCTGTTCCGGCTGGTCGCGACCCTGCGGGTCGAGGCCTTCGCCGACTTCCGCGTGCACACCGAGGGTGCCAGCGCGATCCAGTCCGAGCAGTACAAGCGGTTCGAGGCCGCCTGTGCCAGGCCCGCCACGGTGCGCCTGGAGTCGGCGGCGTTCGCGAACGTGCCGCGTGTGCGGTCGGCGGTCGAGGCGGGCGTCGACACGCTCTCCGACGCCCGCCGCGCGGCGAGGCCCGGCACCGATCCCGGCACCGTCGACGGTGCGGCGCTCGCCCGGGCGCTGCGCAGGCTCGAGGCCCAGCACCAGCGCTGGAAGGCGGCGCACCACGGGCTGGCCGTCCGGATGCTCGGCGACGCGCCCGGCTCCGGCTACACCGCAGGCGTGCCCTACCTGCGCGCATGCCTGTCCAACCGGCTGTTCGACGACCTCGGCGACCCCGCAGACCCAGGCGGCCTGGCTGCGTCGTGAGCCCGCTGTGCCGGGGGCGCGTTGCCGCCGGGCGTACCCGGGTGCTCACCCGCCGGGTGGGTGCGCGGCCTCGCCCGGTCGGTCAGGATGATCGTCATGGACGTCGGACCGCCCGTCATCGCCCGCATCGCCTCGGCGATGCTGGCCGTCGAGAACCAGGACGTCATGGTCGCCTTCTTCGCGAAGCTCGGCTTCGCGAAGACCGTCGACCGCGCGCTGTGGCCGGGCGCGCGCTGGGTGGAGGTCGCGCTGCCCGGTGCGCAGACCAGCATCGTGCTCACCCCGGCGCGCGCCTACCACCGCGAACCCGACCGGCTCGCCACGCTGACGCTGTCGTGCCACGACCTGCTGGCCACCGCCGAGACGCTGCGGGCCGCCGGCGTCGAGGTCGACGGCCCCACCCACGAGCCGTCGGGCAGCTACATCCAGGTCGTCGACCCCGAGGGCCGGGTGCTGTTCGTGAACGACAAGGCGGATCCCGGTAGCTGACACCGGTCGGGTGACGGCGCCCCGGCGTGCCCCGCACGGCCCCGACCGGCCCGGCCGGTAGCCTTCGGCCTCGAACGGCTGTTCGTGCGAGGAGGAGATGCGGGTGCGGGTGCTCGGCGTCGACCCGGGGCTGACGCGCTGCGGTATCGGTGTCGTCGACGCCACCGGAGGCCGGGGGGTCTCGTTCGTCGCCGTCGACGTCGTCCGCACCTCCGCCGACGTGCCGCTCGCCCGGCGGCTGCTCGCCGTCGCCGACGCGGCCGACCGGTGGATCGCCGCGTTCTCGCCCGACGTCGTGGCGGTCGAGCGCGTGTTCAGCCAGAACAACGTCCGCACCGTGATGGGCACCGCCCAGGCCAGCGGCGTCGTCGCACTGGCCGCCGCCCGGGCGGGGCTGCCGGTCGCGTTCCACACCCCCAGCGAGGTGAAGGCGGCCGTCACCGGCGCGGGCCGGGCCGACAAGGCCCAGGTCACGACGATGGTGACGCGGCTGCTGGGCCTCGACGCCCCGCCCCGGCCCGCCGACGCGGCGGACGCGCTGGCGCTGGCCATCTGCCACTGCTGGCGCGGCCCGATGCAGTCGCGGATGGCCGAGGCGCAGGCCCGGTCCGCGGAGCTCGCGAAGAAGCACAGGGCCCGGCTCGCCGCCGCGGCGAAGGGAGCGTCCCGATGATCGCCAGCGTCCGCGGCGAGGTGCTCTCGATCGGCCTCGACCACGCCGTCGTCGAGGCCGGCAACGGCGTCGGCTACGCCGTTCACGCCACCCCGGGAACGCTCGCCGGGCTGCGCCGCGGACACGAGGCCCGGCTGGCGACGTTGCTGGTGGTCCGCGAGGACTCGATGACCCTGTACGGGTTCGCCGACGTCGAGGAGCGCGAGCTGTTCGTGCTGCTGCAGACGGTCACCGGGGTCGGTCCGCGGCTGGCACTGGCCACGCTGGCGGTACTCGACCCGGACACCCTGCGCCGCGCCCTCGCCGAGGGCGACCTGACGACGCTCACCCGCATCCCCGGCGTGGGGCGCAAGAGCGCGGAACGTCTCGTCGTCGAGCTGCGCGACAAGGTCGTCGCCCCCGTCCCGGTCGTGCACGGCGACGCGCCGCCCCCGGTCACCGGAAACACCCGCCGCGACCAGGTCGTCGAGGCGTTGGTCGGGCTGGGCTTCACCGCCCGGCCCGCCGAGGCGGCCGTCGACGGGGTGCTCGCGGGCTCGCCGGACGCCGACCCGTCGACGCTGCTGCGCTCGGCGCTCGCGCAGCTGGGCCGCACGTGAACCGGGAGGACACCCCGTGAGCGCCGCGGAGGAGTACGAGCCGGACAGGGACGTCACCGCGGAGGCGCTCGACGAGGACCTCGACGTCGAGGGCTCACTGCGGCCGCGGCGGCTCGACGAGTTCATCGGCCAGCCGCGGGTGCGCGAACAGCTGGAGCTCGTGCTGGAAGGGGCCCGGCGCCGCGGTGCCCCGCCCGACCACATCCTGCTGTCCGGCCCGCCCGGGCTGGGCAAGACGAGCCTGTCGATGATCGTCGCGGCCGAGCTGGGTGCGGCGATCCGGCTGACGTCGGGTCCCGCGCTGGAACGCGCGGGAGACCTCGCCGCGATGCTGTCCAACCTGCTGCCCGGCGACGTCCTGTTCATCGACGAGATCCACCGCATCGCCCGGCCCGCCGAGGAGATGCTCTACCTCGCGATGGAGGACTTCCGGGTCGACGTGGTCGTCGGCAAGGGGCCCGGGGCGACGTCGATCCCGCTCGACATCGCGCCGTTCACGCTGGTCGGGGCCACGACACGGTCCGGTGCGCTGACCGGGCCGCTGCGCGACCGCTTCGGGTTCACCGGTCACATGGAGTTCTACGAGCCCGCCGAGCTGGAGCTGGTGCTGCGGCGCGCGGCCGTCATCCTCGGGGTCGACCTGCGTCCCGACGGGGCCGTCGAGATCGCCCGCCGCTCCCGCGGCACACCCCGCATCGCCAACCGGCTGCTGCGCCGGGTCCGCGACTTCGCGGAGGTCCGCGCCGACGGTGCGGTGACCCTCGAGGTGGCCCGCGAGGCGCTCGCCGTCTACGACGTCGACGCGCTCGGCCTCGACCGGCTCGACCGGGCGGTGCTGTCCGCGCTGGTCAGGTCGTTCGGCGGGGGCCCGGTGGGCGTCTCCACACTGGCCGTGGCGGTCGGCGAGGAACCCGGTACCGTCGAGGAGGTCTGCGAGCCGTATCTTGTGCGCGCAGGCATGCTGGCCCGCACGCCGAGGGGCCGGGTCGCGACCGCCGCGGCATGGGCCCATCTCGGGATGGTTCCTCCTCCGGACGTCACCGGTCAGGCGTCCCGGGCGTTGTTCTGAACGAGGCGGTCGAGGCCCCGGCGTCGCGCGATCCGCGGTGCTGGCAGACTCGGGCCGACCTGCGAAGATACGGAGATCTCAGAAGATCATGGAAACGCTGCTCTTTCCCCTGCTCATCCTCCTGCTGTTCATCCCGATCTTCCTGTCCGGGCGCAAGCAGCGCCGGCAGATGCAGGAGACCCAGCGCCTCCAGGCCGCCCTCGAGGTCGGCGACGTCGTTACCACGACGTCCGGCCTGCGCGGCACCATCGTCGACTCCTCCTACGAGGACACGATCGACCTCGAGATCGCCGACGGTGTCGTCACGACGTGGCTGCGTGCCGCCGTCCGCGACAAGGTCGACACCACCCCCGACGACGCGTCGGAGCTGACCGGGGACGACGCCATCGCGCCGGCTCCGGCCGAGCCGACGCGGCCGTCGCTGGAGAAGAACACCGACGCCACCCCCACCGGTGGCGCCGCCGGCAACGGCACCAGCACCAACGGCACGGCCGGTTCCACCGACGACGACGCCCAGACGGGCGGCACGCCGGGCTCGCGCAACTGACGACCCGAGGGCAGCCGCGCCGGTCGATGTGATCGGCGCACCGGGCTGCCCGCCCGGGCCCCGGCCGTCGGGTGCTCGGCTACCTCTGGAGACCTGTACGTGGCAACCACCCCGGGGCGTATCCGCCCCTGGCGGTACCTGGCGTCGTTCGTCGGGATCGTCGTCGTCCTGTACGCACTGGTGTTCTTCACAGGCGACGGGAAGGCAACCCCCAAGCTGGGGATCGACCTGCAGGGCGGCACGCAGGTGACGCTCACCGCACGGACCACGACGGGTGAGGCCCCGCCGCGCGACCAGCTCGTGCAGGCCCAGGAGATCATCGAACGGCGGGTGAACGGGCTCGGCGTGAGCGGCGCCGAGGTCGTCCTCGACGGGACGAACATCAACATCACCGTCCCCGGTGACGGTGGTGACGAGGCCAAGTCGCTCGGGCAGACCGCCCAGCTCCGGATCCGGCCCGTCCTGCAGTCCGCGGCCGCAGGCCCGCCGCCGGCCGGCGTGCCCGCCACCCCGGGCGGCACGACCGGTCAGGGCGGGACCGGGGCCGGTTCCGGGCCCCCGCCCACCGGGCAGCCGCAGGGTCTGGGCTCGCTCGACACCTCCCACGGTGCGGTCGCGCCGGCGTCGTACTCGACGCCGCTGCCGGCCCAGCAGACGCCGCCGCCGACGCCCGGCACCGGTGCCCCGACGGCGCCCGCCGCCCCGGGCGGTACCGCGTCCGAGCCGGTCGACCCGGCCCTGAAGGCGGCGGTCGACCAGGCGAAGGCCACCCGCCAGAGCACCGACCCCGCCGTACTGCAGGCCGCGCTGGCGGCGCTGGACTGCTCGAAGCAGGACCCGTTGCTCGGCTACGACGACCCGGCACTGCCGCTCGTCGCGTGCAGCGAGGACGGCCAGGCGAAGTACATCCTCGACGCCACGCTGATCGAGGGCACCGACATCGACAACGCCCAGGCCGGGCAGAACCAGAACAGCGTCGACTGGGTCGTCAGCCTGACCTTCAAGTCCGCCGCCGCCACGAAGTGGGGCGACTTCACGAGCCAGAACGTCGGCAAGCAAGCGGCCTTCGTCCTCGACGGCCAGGTCGTGTCCGCACCGACGATCAACCAGCCGATCTTCGGCGCCACCGAGGTCAGCGGCAACTTCAACCAGCAGCGTGCCCAGGACCTCGCCGGCATCCTGCGCTACGGCTCGCTGCCGCTGTCGTTCCAGTCCTCGCAGGCCGAGACGATCTCGGCCACCCTCGGCACGGCGTCACTGGAGGCCGGGCTCATCGCGGGTGCCATCGGGCTCGCCCTGGTGTTCGTCTACTGCCTGTTCTACTACCGGATCCTCGGCGTGCTGACGATCCTGTCGCTGGTCCTGTCGGGAGTGGTCGTCTACGCCGTCCTGGTGCTCCTCGGCAGATGGGTCGGGCTGACCCTCGACCTCGCCGGCGTCGCCGGGTTCATCGTCGCCATCGGCATCACGGCCGACTCGTTCGTCATCTTCTTCGAACGCCTCAAGGACGAGATGCGCGAGGGCAGAACCTTCAGGGCGGCCGTGCCGCGGGGCTGGGTGCGGGCCCGGCGCACGATCCTGTCGGCCGATGCCGTCAGCTTCCTCGCCTCCGCGGTGCTCTACGTCCTCGCGGTCGGCCAGGTGAAGGGCTTCGCGTTCACCCTCGGCATGTCGACGGTCCTCGACCTGCTCGTCGTGTTCCTGGTGACGCACCCGCTCGTCGCGCTGGCGTCGAACTCCAAGATCTTCTCCAGCCCGGCGCTGTCCGGGCTCGGCAGCGTCGCGAAGATCGGCGCAGAACGTCGGCGGGCGGCCGCGACGGCCGGGAAGGGGGTCTGACGTGGCTGACCGGAGCGCGGGCACGACCGCGGGCAAGCCCCGCGGCAGCACGCTGAGCAGGCTCTACACCGGCACCGGCGCGTTCGACATCGTCGGCAAGCGCAAGATCTGGTACGTCACGTTCGGCGCCCTGGTGCTGATCTGCCTGCTGTCGATCGTCCTGCGCGGCTTCAACCTCGGGATCGACTTCACCGGCGGCACGAAGATCCAGTTCTCGGCCACCGGAGCGGCCGGCCCGATCTCCACCCAGCAGGTCTCCGACGTCTACCAGCGCAGCGTCGGCCAGGAGCCGGCGTCGGTGCAGGTGGCCGGGAGCGGCGCGTCGGCCACGATCCAGCTGCGGTCCGAGCCGATCGACCAGGCGCAGACGCTCGCGCTCAAGGACGCCCTGTTCGCGGCGTTCCAGCCCCTCGGACCCGACGGCACACCGTCGCCGCAGGCCATCAGCGACAGCGCGGTCAGCGGCATCTGGGGTGGGCAGATCACCCGGCAGGCGGTCATCGCGCTCGCGGTGTTCCTGGTGCTGGTGACGCTGTTCCTGGCGTTCTACTTCGAACGGGCGATGGCCGTCGCGGCGCTGGTCGCGCTGCTGCACGACGTCATCGTCACGGCCGGCATCTACTCGATCATCGGTTTCGAGGTCACCCCGGCCACGGTCATCGGCCTGCTCACGATCCTCGGGTTCTCCCTGTACGACACGGTCGTCGTGTTCGACAAGGTGCGTGAGAACGTGCGCGGGCTGCTGGGCCTGACACGGCGCACCTACGGGGAGGCCGCCAACCTGGCGCTCAACCAGACCCTGATGCGCTCGATCAACACCTCGCTCATCGCCGTCCTGCCCGTCCTCGGGCTGATGGTCGTCGGGGTCGGGCTGCTGGGCGTCGGCACGCTCGCCGACCTGGCGCTGGTGCAGCTCGTCGGTATCGTCGCGGGCGCCTTGTCGTCGCTGTTGCTGGCCACCCCGCTGCTGGTCGACCTGAAGATGCGCGACCCGCGCTTCCGCAAACAGGCCGAACGGGTCAAGGCCCGCCGCGCGCGGGCCGCCCGGGCCGGGACCTCCGACGGTTCGGCCGCCGCCGACGAGCTCGACGCCACCGACGAGGAGTCGGTCGCGGCGGACCTGCGCCGCGAGCGTGCCGTCGCCGCGGCGGCGGGCACCCCCGCCCGTGCGCAGCGCCGCCGCCGCCCCCAGGGCGGCGGGGCCGGGCGGCCGACGGGCAAGTCCGGCAGGCCCACCGGGCAGCCCTCCGGGAAGCAGCGCAGGCGATGACGGCCCAGCCGGTCGGTGACCCGGACGACGACCCGGCCGAGCAGCTCGCGGCGCTGGTCCGGGACGTGCCGGACTACCCCGAGCCGGGAGTGCTGTTCCGCGACATCACACCCGTCCTCGCCGATGCGCAGGCGCTCACCGTCGTCGCCACCGAGCTCGCGGCCCTGGTCGGCGAGGCCGACCTCGTCGCAGGTGTCGAGGCCCGCGGGTTCCTCATCGGGTCCGCGGTGGCCGTCGTCGCCGGTGTCGGCGTCGTCCCGGTGCGCAAGGCGGGCAAGCTGCCGCGGGTCGCCGCGAGCCGCAGCTACGCCCTCGAGTACGGCGAGGCCACCCTGGAGCTCCCCGAGGGCGTCGTCGCGCCCGGGGCGCGGGTGTTCGTCGTCGACGACGTGCTGGCCACCGGCGGGACCGCGGCGGCGACGTGCGCGCTGCTCGCCGACGTCGGCGCGACCGTGACGGGGTTCGGCACGCTCGTCGAGCTCGTGGCGCTGGGCGGGCGCGGCGCGCTGGGCGGTGTCGAGGTCCACTCGCTGCTGACGTACTGAGCCGGGGCTATCCTTCTCGAGGTGGAGCGCGCATGACGGATCTGCAACCGGCCGCGCCGCCGGTCCCCGGTCCCGAGGGCCCCGGCTCGGCGGTGACGAAACCTTCGGCGACGCGCCGTGTCCGCGCCCGCATCGCCCGCAGGATGACCCCGCAGCGCGTCGCGATCGTCAAACCGGTCCTCGAGCCGCTGGCGACCGTGCACCGCACCATGCACCCCAACGCCGACCTGGGGCTGCTGCAGAGCGCCTACGACGTCGCCGAGGCCAAGCACGCCCACCAGAAGCGCAAGTCGGGCGACCCGTACATCACGCATCCGCTGGCCGTCGCCACGATCCTGGCCGAGCTGGGCATGGACACGACGACGCTGGTCGCGGCCCTGCTGCACGACACCGTCGAGGACACCGACTACTCCCTCGAGCGGCTGTCCACCGACTTCGGCGACGAGGTCGCGCACCTCGTCGACGGCGTCACCAAGCTCGACAAGGTCGAGTTCGGCTCGGCCGCGGAGGCCGAGACCATCCGCAAGATGGTCGTCGCCATGGCCCGCGACCCCCGGGTCCTGGTCATCAAGCTGTCCGACCGGCTGCACAACATGCGCACCATGCGCTTCCTGCCGCCGGAGAAGCAGGCCAAGAAGGCCCGCGAGACCCTCGAGGTGATGGCGCCGCTGGCGCACCGGCTCGGCATGGCGACGGTCAAGTGGGAGCTCGAGGACCTGTCGTTCGCGATCCTGCACCCCAAGAAGTACGAGGAGATCGTCCGGCTCGTCGCCACCCGGGCGCCGTCGCGCGACACCTACCTCAAGCAGGTCATCGACGAGGTCATGCAGCAGCTCGAGGGCGCGCGGATCGCCGCGACCGTCGAGGGCAGGCCCAAGCACTACTACTCGATCTACCGCAAGATGATCGTCAAGGGCCGCGACTTCGACGACATCCACGACCTCGTCGGGGTCCGGGTGCTCGTCGACGAGGTCCGCGACTGCTACGCGGCCATGGGCATGGTCCACGCCCTGTGGCAGCCGATGCCGGGCCGGTTCAAGGACTACATCGCCCAGCCCCGCTTCGGGGTCTACCAGTCGTTGCACACCACCGTGATCGGTCCCGACGGAAAGCCGCTCGAGGTGCAGATCCGCACCCGCGAGATGCACCGCACCGCCGAGTACGGCATCGCCGCGCACTGGCGCTACAAGGAGACGAAGGGCTCGAACGGGGCCCAGACCGTCGAGATCGACGAGATGTCCTGGATGCGCCAGCTCCTCGACTGGCAGCGGGAGGCCGCCGACCCCGGCGACTTCCTCGAGTCGCTGCGCTTCGACCTGGCGTCGCAGGAGATCTTCGTCTTCACCCCCAAGGGTGACGTCGTCACGCTGCCCACCGGCTCGACACCGGTCGACCTGGCGTACGCCGTGCACACCGAGGTCGGCAACCGCTGCATCGGGTCGCGGGTCAACGGCCGCCTCGTCGCGCTCGAACGGACCCTGGAGTCCGGCGACGTTGTCGAGATCTTCACCTCCAAGGCCGAGGGCGCCGGCCCGAGCCGCGACTGGCTGTCGTTCGTCGCGTCCCCGCGGGCCAAGACGAAGATCAAGCACTGGTTCGCCAAGGAACGCCGCGAAGAGGCCATCGAAGCCGGCAAGGACGCCATCACCCGTGAGGCGCGGCGCACCGGCATGCCGCTGCAGCGCCTCGCCTCACCCGACTCGATGGCCGCGCTGTCGCGCGAGCTGCACTTCCCCGACCTGTCCGGGCTCTACGCCGCCGTCGGGGAGGGCCACGCCAGCGCCCGCCACGTCGTGCAGCGCCTCGTCGCGCTGCTGGGCGGCATGGAGGACGCGGAGGAGGAGCTCGCGGAGCGCTCCACCCCGTCCACCGTGCGACAGCGCAGGCCCACCGGCGACGCGGGCGTCATGGTCGTCAACCCCGACGGCAGCTCCGCGGGCGACATGTACACCAAGCTCGCCCGCTGCTGCACGCCCGTGCCCGGCGACGACATCCTCGGCTTCGTGACGCGCGGTGGCGGCATCAGCGTCCACCGCACCGACTGCACCAACGCGCTCGACCTGCAGGCCCGCTCCGAACGGCTGCTCGACGTGGCCTGGGCGGTGTCGCCGGGGTCGGTGTTCCTCGTCGCGATCCAGGTCGAGGCGCTCGACCGGCACCGGCTGCTCTCCGACGTCACGAAGGTCCTGGCCGACGAGCGGGTCAACATCCTGTCGGCGTCGGTGACGACGTCGCGCGACCGGGTCGCGGTGTCGCGGTTCAGCTTCGAGATGGGCGACCCGAAGCACCTCGGGCACCTGCTCCGCGCGGTCCGCAACGTCGAGGGCGTCTACGACGTCTACCGCGTGACCTCCGCGAGCTGAGACACGACCGCGGCGCGACCGACGGCGCTCGGGGTCCGACGCCCCTACTCGATCGGGTACCGCACGTGGCGCACGCACACGTGCGGTACCCGAGACAACTCTTGTGACGGCCGTGGTCGCTCCCCAACGTTCCGCCTCGTGATCTTGTGGCGACACCGCGTGACAGCATCCTCGGTCTCGGCACCTCGCCCGCCACGCCGCCGCCCACCCCGGCCGGACCGCCCGCATGGCCCGGCAAGGTCTGGACCTACGGCGACTGCGACCCCGCCCTGAAGAAGTGGCAGCTGCAGATGAACCGCCACGGCTACGGCTTCCAGGGCACCGGCTGCTGTCTGGAGACGCCCCGCCTCGCCGTCCTGGACCTGCAGCGCGCCAACGGCTCGACCCCGTCGGGCAAGCTCGGCCCGCGGACCTGGCGGGCCGCCTGGGACGGCACGGCCCCGACCCGCGGGGGCTGCCGGACGCCGAACGGCCCCCGTGCTCGTCGCCGTGCACGGGGGCCGTTCGCGAGTCGCGTCGTCAGCTGACGGTGGTCTTCTCGATCGTCACCGGGGTGATCGGCTTGCCGCCGCCCGCGCCGGACTCCATCGAGCCGTCGCTGCCGGCCTTCGCCACCGTGTCGATCACCTGCAGGCCCTCGGGCGAGATCTCGCCGAACACCGTGTAGCTCGGCGGGAGCTGTGCGTCGCCGTAGATCATGAAGAACTGGCTGCCGTTGGTGTCCGGGCCGGCGTTGGCCATCGCGAGCAGGCCGCGGCCGTAGGTGAGCTGCGGGAACACCTCGTCGGCGAACTGGTAGCCGGGACCGCCGGAGCCCGTGCCGGTCGGGTCGCCGCACTGCAGCACCTGCAGCCCCGCCGACGTGGTGAGCCGGTGGCAGCCCGACCCGTCGAAGTAGCCCTGCTGGGCCAGGCTCACGAAGCTGTTCACCGCACACGGCGCCAGGTCACGCGACAGCGTCATCGGGATGGCACCCGCGCTGGTCTGCAACGTCACCGGGACGGTGCCGCGGGCACTCACGTCGGCACCCGGGGGCGGGTTCACCGGCTTCGACGGCGTACCGGAGGCCTTGTAGTCGCACGACACCGTCGCGGGGAACGGGTCCGGGCGCGTCGGCAGCGGGACCGTGGCCGTCGGGATCGCGTCGGGCGTGACGCCCGCGGCGGCGCTGCTGCTCGGATCCGTCGACGACGGGGTGCTCGACCCGCCGCCCGACCCGATCGTCGTGAGCAGCACGACGCCGACGACGACCACCACCACGACGACGGCCGTCGTGATCGTGGCGACCTGCTTGCGGCGCCGCGCCTGCTCGGCCCGGCGCATCTGCTGCTGCGCGAGCTTGCGCTTGGCCGCCTCGCGTCGCATCTGGTTCGTGGCCACCGCGGTGCATCCTCCTGGCCTGGTTATCCGGCATTTCCGGCGGGAGCGGCCGGTCGCGCGAGCCTATCCACCGTCCCTGAGAGGAACCTGGGCGGGCGCGACTACTGTTGCGGGGTGCTCGTCGCAGGTTTCCCGGCCGGGTCGTTCCAGACCAACTGCTACGTGCTCGCCCGCGCGGCGGGGGAGGCGTGCATCGTCGTCGACCCCGGACAGGACGCGGTCGAGCCCCTCGAGGAGCTGCTCGCCGAGCACCGGCTGAGCCCCGTCGCCGTCCTGCTCACCCACGGGCACTTCGACCACACGTTCAGTGTCGCGCCCGTGTGCGACGGCAACGACATCCCCGCCTGGATCCACCCCGACGACCGGGACATGCTCGCCGACCCGTTGAAGGGCATCTCCGCGGAGTCCGCCGCGTTCTTCGGCGGCCGCCTGGAACTGCGGGAGCCGCGGTCGGTCGAACTGCTCGCCGACGGGTCCGACCTCGAGCTCGCCGGGCTGACCCTGCGCGTCGACCACACCCCCGGCCACACACCGGGCTCGGTCGTGTTCAGCACCCCGTCCGACGACGGGACCGAGGTCATCCTCGCCGGCGACACCCTGTTCGCGGGGTCGGTCGGCCGGACCGACCTCCCGGGCGGGTCGCACCAGCAGCTGCTGGCCAGCGTGCGCGACAAGCTGCTCGTGCGCGACGACTCCGGGTTCGTACTACCCGGCCACGGCCCGACGACCACCATCGGCAGGGAGCGGGCCACCAACCCGTTCCTGCAGGACCTGGGCGAGATGCCGCCCGCACGGAGGGGAATGTGACCGCCACCCGGACCGGCACCGCGCGGCTGCAGCCGTTCGCCGCGCCCAAGGGCATCCCGGAGTACCTGCCCGCCGACGGGTTCGTCCGCGTCCGCGACGCGCTCGTCGCCGCCGCCGACCGCGCCGGCTACGGCCACATCGAGCTGCCGATCTTCGAGGACACCGGCCTCTACGCCCGCGGCGTGGGGGAGTCCACCGACGTCGTCAGCAAGGAGATGTACTCGTTCGCCGACCGCGGCGACCGCTCGGTGACGTTGCGCCCCGAGGGCACCGCCGGCGTCGTCCGCGCCGTGATCGAACACGGCCTCGACCGGCAGGGCCTGCCCGTCAAACTGCGCTACGCCGGGCCGTTCTTCCGCTACGAACGCCCCCAGGCGGGCCGCTACCGCCAGCTCCAGCAGGTCGGCGTCGAGGCCATCGGGGTAGACGACCCGGCCCTCGACGCCGAGGTCATCGCCGTCGCCGACGAGGGCTTCCGCTCCCTCGGGCTCACCGGCTACCGGCTGGAGCTGACGTCGCTGGGCGACGCCGAGTGCCGGCCCGCCTACCGCGAGCGGCTCCAGGAGTTCCTCGCCGGGCTGCCGCTCGACGAGGCCACCCGCCACCGCGCCGCGATCAACCCGCTGCGCGTGCTCGACGACAAGCGCCCCGAGGTCCGCGCGCTGCTCGCCGACGCGCCGCTGCTCGTCGACCACCTCTCCGACACCTCCGCCGCGCACCACGCCGCGGTGAAACGCCACCTCGACGACCTGGGCGTGGCCTACGTCGAGAACCCGCGCATGGTCCGCGGCCTGGACTACTACACGAAGACGACGTTCGAGTTCGTCCACGACGGCCTCGGCGCCCAGTCCGGCATCGGCGGCGGCGGCCGCTACGACGGGCTCATGGAGGTCCTCGGCGGGCAGGCGCTGTCCGGCGTCGGGTTCGGCATCGGCGTCGACCGCACCCTGCTGGCCTGCCGGGCCGAAGGCATCGCGGTCGACGACGCCCCGCGCGTCGACGTCTTCTGCGTACCCCTCGGCGAGCGGGCACTCGACCGGCTCGTCGTCGTCGCCGCGGCGCTGCGCCGCACCGGGGTACGCGTCGACGTGTCCTACGGCGGGCGCGGGCTCAAGGGCGCGATGAAGTCCGCCGACCGGTCCGGTGCACGGTTCGCGCTCGTCCTGGGCGAGCGCGACATCGAGGCCGGGACGATCGGCGTCAAGGACCTCGCCTCCGGCGACCAGGATGCCGTCGCGCTCGACGCGGTGGTCGACACGGTCGCCGCGCGCGTCGCCGGCTGACGCCGGTGGCCGTCGCCGACCGGGAACGCTGGGACGCCCGGCACACCGTCGCGGGCGCCGGGGCCCCGGCCCCACCCGACGCGCTGCGCGGACGCGAGCACCTGCTGCCCGCGGGCGGCCGGGCGCTCGACGTCGCCTGCGGACGCGGGACGGTCGCGGCATGGTTGGCCCGGCGCGGGTTCGTCGTCGACGCCGTCGACGTGTCACCCGTCGCGCTCGCGGCCGGCGCGGCGCTCGAACCACGGGTCCGGTGGATCCTCGCCGACCTCGACGCGGGGCTGCCCGCCGACTGCGCGGGACCCTACGACCTCATCGTCTGCCAGCGGTTCCGCGACCCACGGCTCTACCCGGCGTTCACGGCCGTGCTGGCGCCGGGCGGGATGCTCGTCCTCACCGTGCTGTCGGAGATCGACGACGAGCCCGGCCCCTTCCGGGCCGTACCGGGCGAGCTGGCGGCGGCGTTCGCCGGGCTGGACGTCGTCGCCCACGAGGAGGGCGACGGCGCTGCGACCTTGATCGCGGTCACGCCGCCGGCCGCGGCTCCCGGCTCGCCACCAACGCCGCCAGACCCGTCGTGATCGGCACCGACGCCACCAGCCCGATGCTGCCGACCAGCGTCCGCACGATCTCCGTCGCCACGTCCCCGATCGTCAGCACGTGCCCCAGCCCGTCGCCGGACACCGAGAAGATCAGCATCAACGGTAGCGACGCACCCGCGTAGGCCAGCACCAGCGTGTTCACCGCCGACGACACGTGATCGCGCCCGATCCGCATCGCCGCCGCGAACAGCGCCGCGGCGGACAGGTCCGGGTTCGCCGCCCGCAGCTCCCACACCGCGCTCGTCTGCGTCACCGTGACGTCGTCCAGCACCCCCAGCGCGCCGATCACGAACCCCGCCAGCAGCAGCCCGCGGGCGTCGACGGGCGCCCCCAGCGTCGCGATGAGGTTCGCCGTCTGGTCGTCCAGACCCGTGAGCCGGGCCGCGCCCGCGAACACCGCGCCCAGCACCCCGATCAACGCCAGCGACGCCAACGTCCCCAGCACCGCCGTCGACGTCCGGGCGGACAGCCCGTGCGTCAGGTACAGCACCACGAACATCACCAGGCACGACCCGACGATCGCCACCGCCAGCGGGTCGTGCCCCGACACGATCGACGGCAGCACGAACATCAGCAGCACCACGAACGTCAGGCCCAGCGCGACCAGCGCCGCCAGCCCGCGCCACCGGCCCAGCGCCAGGACCGCCGCCGCGAACAGCGCCGCCAGCCAGATCAGCGGCGCCCCGCGCTGGAAGTCGACGACCTGGTAGGAGCCCGGGTCGAGGGGGTCGGCGCCCGACCACTGCAGCACGACCTCGTCGCCGACCGCGAACCGCGGTGTCGAGGGCTCCACCGGCAGGATCTGGACGAGATCGCGACCCGGCAGCGGGCCGTCCTCCATCCGCACCGTCAGCCCGAGGCAGGCGTTCGTGCCGTCACCGGGGGAACAGTCGGCGCGCTGGGCCGCGACGACCTGGGCGTCGACGGGTGTGCCGGGCTGCGCGACCGTCGTCGGCGGGCCGCCTCGTGGCCAGAGCACGACCAGGCCGACCAGCGTCGCGAGTGCGCAGGGCACGAGGAGCGCGGCGATCAGGACGCGGACACGACGTGCCGACGGTCCGGTCGGTCCGTGTCCGTGTCCGTGGCCGGTGGGGGTGGCTCGGCGGCGAGCTCCGCGGGGTGGTGTGCGGCGGGGGTGGTCGGTGGTCGCGGGGTCGCTGCGGCCGCGGGGGGCGTGCGGCTCCTGCGGGGCGCTGTGGTGCCGGGGTTCGCTGTGGTGCCGGGGTTCGCTGTGAGCCGTTGTGGCGGGCGGCGCCGGGTCGCGGTCGGTGTCGGGGCCGGGGTGTGGGGGGGCCGGGCGCGGTGCCCGGGACGTGGGCGGCGGGTCCGGCGCCCTGTGCGGCGGGCGCTCGCCGAGGTCCGGTACGCCGACCCCCCGTTCGCCGCTGTCCGGCACGCCGAGGTCCGGTTCGCCGCCGTCCGGTACGCCGACCTCCCGTATGCCAACTTTCCGTACGTCGACTTCCCGTACGTCGACTTCCCGTACGTCGACTTCCCGTACGTCGACTTCCCGTACGCCGAGGACCGGCGTCTCCGGTTCGGGGCCCGGGCCGGGGTCCTGCTCGCGGCCCGGGCCGTGAACCGAGCGGCGATCCGGCTCGGGGGCTCGGTGGCGGCGCGGCCGGGTGTCCGGGGTCGGCGCGGTGCGCCGGCGTCGGTCCTCGGGCGGGGGCACGTGCGCATCCTCCCAACCCGACCCCGGTCCGGCGGCCACCGGGCGACGGCCGCTCCCGCCGCGGTCAGCCCCCGGGTGCCGGCGGCAGCCTGCCGAGACCGGCGAGGACCGCGGCGACCGACGCGGCCACCGGACCGTCCGCGGGATGGACCGAGCCTGGTTCGTCGGGGTCGAGCGGCTCCAGCGTCGCGAGCTGGCTGCCGAGCAACGACGCCGGCATGAAGTGCCCCTGTCGGGCCCGCAGCCTGGCGTCGAGCACGTCGGCGGGGACCTCCAGCAGGGCGAACCGGACCGACGGGTGCCCGTCGCGGAGCAGGTCGCGGTAGCGGCGGCGCAGCGCCGAGCAGGCGACCACCGCGGACCGCCCCTCCTGTTCCCGCGCCCCGACCCAGTCGGCGATGCGCCGCAGCCACGGGAGCCGGTCGGCGTCGTCGAGCGGCACGCCCGCGGCCATCTTGCGGCGGTTGGCCTCGGGGTGCAGGTCGTCGCCCTCGACGAACGCCCAGCCCGTCCGCTCGGCCACCGCGCGCGCGACCGTCGACTTCCCGGAGCCCGCGACCCCGGCGACCACCAGCGTCGTCGTCGCGGCTGCGTGGTCGGGTCGCGGAAGGCCGGGTCGCCGACGGCCGGGTGCCCTGGTGCCGCTCACCGGCTCAGGATGCACGGTCGGCGCCCGGCGCGGGTCGAGAGCTTGCCCGGAGTTCGAACACATGTTCGAATCAGTGGGTGCGGTGGAGCGGACAGCAGGTCGGGGACGACGGGGTGGGCGGCGATGCGGCGCTGCCGGGGTTGCGTGGGCTGCTGCGCAGCGTACGGACGCCGGAGTTCGCCGGCACGGTGTTCCACGAGGTGGAGGCGAAGTCGATGCTGAACAGGGTGCCGGGCGGCTCGCCGATGCCGTTCTCGTGGACGGTCAACCCCTACCGCGGCTGTTCGCACGCGTGTGTCTACTGCCTCGACGGCGCCACGAGGGTCCTCCTGGCCGACGGGCGGACGCGTCCGATCGCCGAGCTGGGGGTGGGCGACGCCGTCCTCGGCACCGAGAGGGGGGCCGACGGTGTCCGCCGCTACGTCCGGACCCAGGTCCTCGCACACTGGGAGACCGACCGCGAGGGCTGGGAGGTCGAGCTGAGTGACGGGACGCGCCTCGTCACCAGCGGTGAGCACCGCTTCCTCACCTCCCGGGGCTGGCGGCACGTCGCGCCGGGATGGTGTCGCAGCGGCCGTCGCCCGCACCTGCGTCCGGGCGAGACGCTGCTCGGTCCGGGCGCGCCGACGCAGCCGCCGGAGTGGACCCCCGGCTACCGGGCCGGGTACCTGTGCGGTGTCGCGAGGGCCGACGCGGCCCATCCGGCTGCCGAGTCCGACGAGACGTTCCCGTCGGACCGGATTCCGCTGGAGACGCTTGCCCGGCTGCACCGGATGGTGTCGGTCACCGCCGAGGCCGCGCCGGGTGAGCTGCAGGTCCCCGCCCCCGACGAGCTCGCGACGGGAGGGGCGGCCCGCCGCGCAGCGCGCGACGAGACGGCCGCCGGCTCCGCCGCGCGGGGCGGAGCGGTCGTCGTACCGGTCGACGAGAGTGGCCCCGCGACGTCGTCGGCCGCCGGGCGTTGCGGTCCGGCCGTTCCGGCACCCGGTCGCCCGCAGGCCTCCGGCACCGGCCGACCGGTCGCCGCCGGGCGACCCACCCCCGCGGGTCCCGGGCGGTGGACGCGGCTCCGCGGCGAGCCCGGCGTGTGGTCCTCGCCGGCGAACCGCCCGGCGGCGGGTCCGCGGGTCCGGACCCGCGGACCCGGCCGCGAGGCCGGTGAGCCCGGGCTGCGGCGCGTCCCGTTGCCGTCCGGCGGGGGTGTCCGTGCGGCGGGCGTCGTGGCCCGTCCGAGCGGGTGGCCGCTGCGCCCCGGGCTCGACTGGTGCGCCGGTTTCGTCGCGGGCGTGCTCGACGCGGCGGGTGAGCGGACGGCCGACGGTCTGGTGGTGCGCGCGGCGGGGCCCCGCGGCGAGGAGCTCGTCGAGCGCCTGGTCGCGGCCGGTCGTGGCCTGGGCCTGCGGTTCGCCTCGTCGTCCACCGGGTGCGTCGGTGTGGAGGGCGTCGTCGAGGCGGTCCTGCCGGGCGACGCCAACACCGTCGTACGGCTCGTCGGCCGCGTCGACCCGAGCTCGGCCGCGGTGCGCGACATGGCCGGTGCTGCGGTGGCTGCGGTGGGTGCGCAGGTCGTCGGGATTCGTGTGCTGGGTCGGCGGCAGCCGATGTTCGACATCACCACCGGCACGGGCGACTTCGTCGCCGAGGGCGTGATCAGTCACAACTGCTTCGCCCGCAACACCCACACCTACCTCGACCTCGACGCGGGAGCCGACTTCGACAACCAGATCGTCGTCAAGGTCAACGCCGCGCGCGTCCTCGACCGGGAGCTGCGCAGGCCGCGGTGGCGCCGCGAGCCGGTCGCGATGGGTACCAACACCGACCCCTACCAGCGGGCCGAGGGCCGGTACCGGCTGATGCCGGCCATCCTGCGGTCGCTCGCCGACACGGGAACACCGTTCTCGGTGCTGACCAAGGGCACCGTCCTGACCCGCGACCTGCCCGACATCGCCGCGGCGGCCGACGACGTGCCGGTCGGGCTCGGTGTCTCCATCGCGCTGCTCGACGAGGAACTGCATTCCGGGCTGGAACCGGGTGCGCCGTCGCCGCGGGCCAGGCTCGACCTCGTCCGCCGCATCACCGACGCCGGACTGCCCTGCGGGGTGATGGTCGCGCCGGTGCTGCCCTGCCTGAGCGACTCGGCCGAGGCTCTCGACGCCGTGCTGGGCCGGATCGCGGCGGCCGGTGCGACGGGAGCCACCGTCCTGGCGTTGCACCTGCGCCCCGGCACCCGGGAGTGGTTCCTGCAATGGCTCGCCCGGGAGCACCCCGGTCTGGTCGAGCGGTACGCGCACCTGTACCGGCGTGGTGCCTACGTCGACCCCGAGTACCGCCGGGCGCTGGGGGAGCGGGTCACGCCCCTGCTGCGTCGTCACGGCCTCGACCGGCCGGTGACGACGATGCGGCTGCGGGGGCGGGTCGATGCTGCGGACGGCGCCGGTGGCGACGTCCCGGGCAGTGGTGCGGCGCAACGGGGCGCGCAGGCCTCGGACCAGGGTGAACAGCTGAGCCTGCTGTGAGCATCGGGGCGGCGCAGCGGCGTGCACCGGACCCCGGCCGGGCCCGGGCGCCGACACCGCGGCCGGGGCGTATCCGGAGTCTGCGTCGGACATGTGGGTTCGACCGGGGCCGCGCCGGGTAAGGTCGACCACGATGGTTCGTGACCTGGCCGACTTCCCCAGGCCGGTGCTCGCGGCGCTGGCGGCTGCGGAGCGCCTGCTGACCCGCCGGTACGGCGCATCTGTCGTGCTCGCCGATCCCGAGGACCTCGGCGGCAGCGACCGGTCCGTGGTCGCGCGTGCCCGCGTGGCCCGCAACCCGTTCTCGATGCGCCGCAGCGTCGTGGTGAAGCACTACGTCGCCGAGCCCGACGCCGACCGGCCCGACCCGTTCCACTTCGAGGTCGCCAGCTGCCAGCTGTTCACGGCGCTGCCCGCCGACGCCCGGCCCAGCCCCGTGATCATCGCCCACGACCCGCAGGCCCGGCTCCTCGTCCTGGAGGACCTGGGCCGCAGTTCCACGCTCGCCGACAAGCTCTTCGGGCCCGACCCGGCCGCCGCGCAGCGCTACCTCGTCGGCTGGGCCCGCGCGCTCGGCCGGATGCAGGCCGCCACCGCCGGTCGGGAGAACGACTTCGGGGCGCTGCTGCGCAGGCTGGGGGAGAAGGCCTGGCGCGACCCGATCGCCGACGAGGCCCGCGCCGCCATCGCCGGGGTGCCCGACCTGCTCCGGTCCGTCCTCGGGGTGAGCACCACGGCCACGGCGCAGGCACAGGCCCACGAGACCGCACGGCTGCTCGGCGGCACCCGGTACCGGGCGTTCAGCCCGTCCGACACCTGCCCCGACAACAACCTCGTCACCAGCCGCGGTGTGCGGTTCGTCGACTTCGAGTGGGGCTGCTTCCGCGACGTCGCGCTCGACGCCGCCTACTTCCGGGTCCCGTTCCCCGGCTGCCGGGCCAGCTTCGCGATGCCCGACGGCATGAGCGAGGCGATGCTGGAGGCCTGGCGCGACGAGATCGCCGTCGTCTGGCCCGACCTCGACGACCCGCTGCGCCTGGACCGCCGCCTCCTCGACGCGCAGCTGCTGTGGGTGTGGTTGTGCACCTGGTGGTTCCTGCCGCGCATCCGGGAACGCGACACGTCGGTCGGCCCGGAGACGGGGCGGTCGCCCCGGATCAGCACCGCACTGTGCGACTACTGGCGCCGGCTCGGCGTCGCCGCGGCCGAAGCGGGGGGCCTCGACGCGACGGTGGAGCTCGCCGAGTCGATCACCGCGGCGCTGCGTGCCCGTTTCTCCGACGCCCCGGCGGCCCTTCCGCTCTACCCGGCGTTCCGCAGCACGGCCTGACCCCGCCCGTCGGGCCGGACGGGCCCGGGGCACCGGACGTTCCGCGGGTCGCCCGTGACACGTCACCGTACGCACACCGCAGGTCGGGGCGCCGGAGCGAGGGTGACCGCCGTGACCCCGCCGTCTGCCCCGCCGCTGCGTTCCGAACCCGCTTCCGCAGCGCCCCCGCGTGGCCCGCAGCCCGCCCGCCCCTGCACCCCACGGCCGGGCCGCCCGCCCGGACCGGTGGCCCCGCCGCGGCGTGCGGCGGGCCGGCTCGTCGTGCTCGGCGACTCGACGGCCGTCGGCATCGGCGACCCCGTCGACGGCGGCTGGCGCGGGTTCCCGGTGCTGCTGCGCGACGCCCTCGGCCCGGCCTGCGTCCTCGACAACCGGGCACGGTCCGGTGCCCGGATGGGTGCGGTGCTCCGCGAACAGCTGCCGTCGGTCGTCGAGTCGGCCGTGGACACCCCGGTCGACGTGGCCGTCGTGTGCGCCGGCATGAACGACACGCTGCGCGCCGACTTCGACCCGGTCGCCATCGAGGCCGACTGCGCCACGACGATCGCGGCGCTGCGCGCGTCGGGTGCGCTGGTCGTCGTCATGCGCTACCACGACCACACCCGGGTGTTCCGGCTGCCGGCGCCGTTGCGCCGGGCCCTGCACGCCCGGATCGCCGCGCTCAACGCCGCGGTCGACGCCGCCGCCGGGCGCGCCGGTGCGGCCGTCCTGGATCTCGACGGGCTGCCCGGCGGCTACGACAGGTCCGCCTGGGCCGTCGACCGGCTGCACCCGTCCGAGCTCGGGCACCGCAGGCTCGCCGCGGCGCTCGCCGACATCGCCGCCGGCACCTTCGAGCCTGCCGGACCTGTGTCGCTGACCTGCGCGGGCGGGCGCCGGGTCACGACCGTGCACCGGGTGGCGTGGCTCGTCGTGAAGGGGGTTCCGTGGCTGGTGCGCCGCGGCCGCGACCTCGCCCCGGTGATCCTCGCCGGGCTGCTCGACGGGGTGCGGGCGGGCCGGGGCGGGTCGTGTCGGGTCCGGGACGCGGCGCCGTTGTCCGCGGTGCCGACGACGGCCGGCCCGGGCGGCGCCGCCGGTCCTGCGGCCGTGGAGGTCCGCGCCGCCGGCTGAGAACCACCTGGTGCCGTGGTCGGTGCAGCGCGGGGTCGCCGCGGCCCCCCGGCGCGCTGCGCCGGGGCGGGGACGTCGCCCGGCACCGGGCGAGGGCGTCCCCCGGTGCCGGGATCGACACCCCGCATCCGGGGCCGGGCGGCCCCGACGTGCGGATCAGGCGGCGTGGGCGGGGGCCGGCACGGCGACGGGCTCGGGCGCGAGGAGGGCCTCGATGCGCCAGAGCTGCGCACGGGTGCAGTCACCGCAGGTGAGGACGACGGTGCCGTCGGCGAGGTGCTCGCTGCTCCAGGCGAGCCCACCGGGGTCCGTGGTGGTCCGCGGCCGGGCGCAGCTGGGGCAGGTGTCGGGGGTGCTCGTGGCAGCCATGCCCTCAGCGTCCCGCGGCGGTGTTGCGCAACGGTGAACGACACCCGCGTTCCGGCGGCCGGGGCGTTGCGATCGTGCAACTCCGCTCGGCCCCCGACACTCGGGGCCCGGACGGTCGCGGTGTGGACACTCGGAGGTCCGACCGTCGCGGTGGGCAACGGTCCGGGCCGCCCCAGCCGTGGACCGGTCCCGGCGGCACCCGGGGCAGCAGCCCGGACCGGCGCGATGTCAGAGGCTCTGCAGGAACGTCGCCATGCGGTCGACGGCGGTCTCGAGCTGGGGGAGCGCGGTGGCGTAGGAGCAGCGGACGTGCCCCTCGCCGGACGGTCCGAAGACGTTGCCGGGCACGACGGCGACGCCGTGCTCCTTGAGCAGCCGCTCGGCGAAGGTCTCGGAGTCGAGGCCGGACGTGCGGATGCTCGGGAAGGCGTAGAAGGCGCCGTCGGGCTCCGGGCATTCCAGGCCGATCTCGCGCAGCCCCTTCACGAACACCCGCCGGCGGCGGTCGTAGTCGGCCACCATCTCCGAGACGTCGGTCTCGGCCGAGGTCAGCGCCTCGACGGCGGCGAGCTGGGAGACGTGGGGTGCGCACAGCATCGTGTACTGGTGCACCCGCACGCACAGTTCCGCGACGGCCTGCGGCGCGCAGATCCAGCCGACGCGCCAGCCCGTCATGGCCTGGGCCTTCGAGAACCCGCCGAGGACGACGGTGCGGTCGCGGGCCTCGGGGACGGCGCCCAGGCAGGTGTGGCTGCCGTTGTAGGTGAGCCGGTCGTAGATCTCGTCGGAGATCAGGTACAGGTCGTGCTTCTCGGCGAGCCGGGCGAGCGCCTGCAGAGTCTCGCGGGGCTGTACGGCACCGGTGGGGTTGGCGGGCGACCCGATCAGGATCGCCTTGGTGCGCGGGGTGATCGCGGCGGCGACGACGTCGACGTCGACGGTGAAGCGGTCCTCCCAGCGCGTCGGCACCCGCACGGTGGTGCCGCCGGCGAAGGCCACGCACGGCTCGTAGGCGACGTAGCAGGGTTCCGGGATGATCACCTCGTCGCCGGGGTTGAGCAGTACCCGCAGGGCGAGGTCGAGACCCTCGGACACGCCGGTGGTGATGAGGCACTCGGTGTCCCACGCGTACTCGGCGCCGTAGCGCTGCTGCAGGTCCGAGCAGATCAGCATGCGCAGGGCCGGGAGCCCGGCGTTGGAGGTGTAGGTGGTGTAGCCGTGCTCGAGGGCGTAGATGCCGGCCTCGCGGATGCGCCACGGTGTGACGAAGTCGGGCTCGCCGACGCCGAGGGAGATGACGTCGTCCATCTCGGCGGCGATGTCGAAGAAGCGCCGGATCCCCGAGGGCGGGCAGGCGGCGATGACCTCGTTGAGGGGCTTCACGGGGTCTCCAAGGGGGTGTCTGGTCGGTCGCCGTCGACGGGCTCGGTGATCCGGGCGGTTCGGGGCGGGACGGAGCGCGGGTGTACCGGGGCGCCGCGACGCCGCCGGGTGCCGTCCGGGCGCCGGGACCGCGGTGAGGGGGCCATGGGGCGCCCGTCAGGGTGTGACGCGGAGCCGGTGGTCGGGCTCCGGCTCGGCGAAGACGTCGCCGTCACGTTTGTGGGTCTTGAGGACGAAGTGCGTCGCGGTCGACATGACCCGGTCGATGGTGGACAGCCGCTGGCTGACGAAGTCGCTGATGGCGCGGATGTCGCGGCCGACGACGGTGCAGCGCAGGTCGTGCCCGCCGGACACGAGGTGCACGCTGGTGACCTCGTCGAAGCGCGAGATGCGCAGCGCCACGTCGTCGAACCCGACGCCGCGTGCCGGGGCGACGGAGACGTCGATGAAGGCGACGACGCTCTCGCGGGCGATGGCGTCGTCGACGGCTTCCCAGTCGACGACGGCCTTGTAGCGGCGGATGACGCCGCTGGTCTCCCACTCCGCGATCCGGGCCGACACCTCCTCGACGGGCAGGCCGAGCATCGTCGCGATGGTGTCGTGGCTCAACGAGGAGTCGCGTTCCAGTAACTCGAGGATCTCCCGCACGATCGACAACCCTACGTCGCCGCGGCCGCGAACCGCAGGACCGCGTCGCGCAGCACCGGTTCGGGGTAGCCGGCGAAGCTGCATCGCAGTGCCGACGTCAGCGGCGCGCCGACGGCGAACGCGGCTCCGGGCACGAACGCGACGCCGTGGTCGACGGCCCGTGGCAGCAGCGCGCCGGTGTCGCGGCCGTCGCGGAACTCGACCCAGCAGAACATCCCGCCGGTGGGTGTGCTGCGGGTGATCGTGTCGCCGAAGGCGTCGTCGAGCGCGTCGGTGAGGGCCCGGGCCCGGGACCGGTAGGCGGTACGCAGGCCGCGCAGGTGCTCGTCGAACCAGGTGCTGTCGGCGAGGAGCTCGGCGGCGACGGTCTGGGTGAGTGCGGAGCCGCAGAGGTCGGTGGACTGCTTGAGCCGTTCGACGCCGGCGCACACCTCGGGGGGTGCGACGAGCCAGCCGACGCGCAGGGCGGGTGCGAGGACCTTGGAGGCGCTGCCGAGGCGGGCGACGCGTTCGCCGTGGGCGGCGACGGGGACCGGCGGCGGCCCGTCGAAGGAGAGGAGGCCGTAGGGGTCGTCCTCGACGACGAGGAAGCCGTAGCGGTCGGCGAGTGCGCACAGCCGGGCCCGCCGCGCCTGCGACAGGGTGACGCCGCGCGGGTTGTGGAAGCTCGCCACGGTGTGCACGAGCCGGGGCCGCAGCCCGCCCAGCAGGAGCACCTCGAGGGCGTCGACGTCCATGCCCGCGGAGTCGACGGGCACGCCGTGCAGGACGGCGCCGGCGGCCTGGAACACCTGCAGCGCGCCGACGTAGGCGGGGTCCTCGACGACGACGGCGTCGCCGGGGTCGAGGGTGGCGCGGGCCAGCAGGTCGAGGGCCTGCTGGGACCCGCTGGTGACGACGACGTCGCCGGTGCCGATGTCGCGGCCGGTGCGGGCGGACTCGAGCCCGGCGACGACCTCGCGCAGGGTGGCGACGCCGGCGGTCTCGCTGTACTGGGCGGCGCCGGGTGTGGCGAGCGCGCGGGCGGCGGAGTCGGCGATCCGGGTGTGCGGCAGCAGGTCGGCGGCGGGCAGGCCGCCCGCGAGGCTGAGCACGTCGGCGCGGGCGGTGAGGGTGAGCAGGTCGCGGATCGCGGAGCTGCGGACGTCGCGCAGCCGGGCGGAGAGCGGGTAGGGGTGTGGGGCGAGGGAGCTCATGAGGGCCTCCGGGGCACGGGACGGTGCCCGGTGGCGGGGCCGCAGCACCGGGCGGGGTCGGGTCGGGCGCTGGTGGGCGCCCGACCGCATGTCCCGCGCGGATCGATCACTGCGAGAGGTGTGGGGTGTGGCCGGTTGGGCCGGACCCTGCCCACGATTGTCGTCGCGTTTCTGCGATCCGGAACTGTGATCTCAACATGTGGCACACCTGGATCGGGTGGTTCCGAGGTCGTTGCGAGGTCGTCGGTGCCCGATGGCAGGCTGCACCCCGATGAGCATCGACGGGCTGTTCGACATCTCCCCGGACGACGGGGCCGATCCCGACGAGGGTCACGTCCGCCCGGGTGCGCCGCTCGCGGCGCGGATGCGCCCGCGGTCGCTCGACGAGGTCGCGGGCCAGCGCCACCTGCTGGGGCCCGGTGCCCCGCTGCGGCGGCTGCTCGAGGGCGGCTCGGCGGCGTCGGTGCTGCTCTACGGCCCGCCCGGCACGGGCAAGACGACGCTGGCGCGGCTGATGGCGGGCTCCGGCGGCGCGTCGCGCCGGTTCGTGGCGCTCTCGGCGCTCTCGGCGGGGGTGAAGGAGCTGCGGGCGGTGATCGACGACGCCCGTCGCCGTCTCGACCGTGACGGCACCGGCACGGTGCTGTTCATCGACGAGGTGCACCGCTTCTCCAAGACCCAGCAGGACGCGCTGCTCGGTGCGGTCGAGGACCGCGTGGTGCTGCTCGTCGCGGCCACCACGGAGAACCCGTCGTTCTCGGTGGTGGCGCCGCTGCTGTCGCGGTCGCTGGTGCTGCAGCTGCGGTCGCTGGAGCCCGACGAGCTGCGGGGGCTGCTGCGCCGCGCGGTCACCGACGAGCGCGGCCTCGCCGGTGCCGTCGCGCTCACCGACGACGGCGAGGAGGTCCTGGTCCGGCTCGCGGCGGGCGACGCGCGGCGGGCGCTCACGGCGCTGGAGGCCGCGGCCGACGGGGTGCGCGCCGACGGGGGCACCGAGGTCGGGGTGACCGAGGTGGAGCGCGCGGTCACCGAGGTCGCCGTCCGCTACGACCGGGCGGGCGACCAGCACTACGACGTCATCAGCGCGTTCATCAAGTCGATCCGCGGCTCCGATCCGGACGCGGCGCTGCACTACCTGGCCCGGATGATCGTCGCGGGGGAGGACGCGCGGTTCATCGCGCGCCGGCTGATGATCCACGCGAGCGAGGACATCGGCCTGGCCGACCCGACGGCGCTGCTGGCGGCCACCGCGGCCGCGCAGGTGGTGCAGCTCGTCGGCATGCCGGAGGCGCGGATCGCGCTGTCGCAGGCGACGTTGCACCTGGCCACGGCACCCAAGTCGAACTCGGCGATCACGGCGATCGACGCGGCGATGGCCGACGTGCGGGCGGGCAAGGTGGGGTCGGTGCCGGCCCACCTGCGCGACGGGCACTACTCGGGGGCGGAGAAGCTGGGCAACGCGATCGGCTACCGCTACCCCCACGACGTCGCCGACGGCGTCCTGGCCCAGCAGTACCCGCCGGACGACCTCGTCGGCCGCGACTACTACTCCCCGACGTCGCGGGGCGCGGAGCGGGTACTCGCGGAGCGGGTCCCGAGGCTGCGCCGGGCGGTGCGCGGGGACACCGCCGCGCGCGAGCCGACGTGAGTGCGGGTCAGCTCGTCAGCAGCGTCAGCCCGAACGTCGAGAGCGCCGGCCTGATCGGGGTGAAGTAGCTGGTGCAGCCGCGGCCGGTGCCGCCGCCGGAGTGGATGCCCTGCGCCTGGCCCGACGAGGTGATGTAGGGGCCGCCGGAGTCGCCCTCCGCCGAGCAGATCGACGTCGCCGTCATGCCGTACTGGATGGTGCCCTCGAAGTTCACGGTCCGGTCGAGGGCGGTGATGGTCCCGCAGACGCGCCCGCTGGTGGAGCCGTAGAGGCAGACCGACGACCCGACGGCGGCCGGGGTCGAGCCCCGCACCGCGACCGCGCCGACGATGCCGCGGACCTGTACCCCGGTCCCGGAGACGGGCACGGCACCGACGTCGGTGCCCGACGACGCGGTGCGCGCGCCGGAGCCGACGGGGATGAGCGCGTCACCGGCCGTCTCGACGTTCCACGTCCCGGACCCGCGGGTGCAGTGGCCCGCGGTGAGCAGCCATGTGCGGCCGCCGCCCGTCGCCGGGAAGCCGAGGGTGCAGCGCCGTGAGCCGCTGATGATGGTGTCGCCGCCCTTCAGCGTGGTGGCGTGGTGGCGGGGCGCGGGGGCGTCGGTCCGGACGTCGAGGACGTCCGGGGCGACGCCGGCGAGCAGCTCGTCGACGGCGGGTGTCCGGGAGCCGGTGAGGTCGACGACGAGGCGTCCGCTCTGCGGGTCCACGCCGTAGTCGGCGACCTCGGCGGGCAGCCCGAGCGCGGCGCGGCCGTCGAGGAGCGCTTTGACGGCGGCCGGGTCGAGCAGGGCGGTCACCGGGGCCGCGGACGCGGGCGCCGCGAGTGTCGCGGCCAGCAGCGTGGTGACTGCGGCAGCGAGGATGGCGACACCGCAGATCACACGGCGGAGACGGACGGACACGGCGGGGAGCCCTTCTCGTGGGAGGCGTCTCCCGGTGAACGATCGTCGGCAACGGCGGTCACGCCCGGTGCACGTCCGGGTCGTGTTCGTCACCCCTTGTCGCCGTCGGCGGCGCCTGCGGGCCCGTCAGGCGGGGTCGCGCAGCAGCGGGCAGCTCATGCACCGCGGTCCGCCGCGACCGCGGCCCAGCTCGCCGCCGGGGATCTCCAGGACCTCTATCCCGTTGCGCCGCAGGTGCGAGTTGGTGGTGACGTTGCGCTCGTAGGCGACGACGACGCCCGGCGCGACCGCGAGCACGTTGCACCCGTCGTCCCACTGCTCGCGTTCGGCGGCGTGGACGTCCTGCTCGGCGGTCAGGACCCGGAGCGTCCCGACGCCGAGCGCCGCGGCGATCGCGGTGTACATCTGCTGCGGCGCATGGTCGGTCACGTGCATCGCGTCGGGGCGCGGCCCGGGCCGGACGGTGTAGGCGGGCAGCTCGCCGAGGCCGGCGTAGGTCACGAGCGTCTCGGGGTCGGCCATCGTCATGACGGTGTCGAGGTGCATCTGCGCCCGCGACGACGGCAGCCGCAGCGCCACGATCCGGTCGATCTCGCCCCCGGCGAACAGCCTGCGCGCCAGCCGTTCCACCCCCTGCGGGGTGGTCCGCTCGGACAGCCCGACCAGCAACGCGCCGCCGCCGACGACGAGCACGTCGCCGCCCTCGACGGTCGCCGGGCCGTCGGCGGCACCGTCGGACCAGGTGGCGAACTCGGCGGCGGCGAACTCGGGGTGCCAGCGGTAGACCGCCTCCCAGTGCACGGTCTCGCGCATCCGGGCCTCGCGCCGCATCGAGTTGACGGCGACACCACTGTGGATCCACACCGAGGTGTCGCGCGTGTAGAGGTGGTTGGGCAGCGGCTCGAGGACGAAGTCGTCGAGGTCGAGGACGTGGAAGGCCATCGACGCCGGTTCGGCGATCCGCTCCAGCACCTCCCGCTTGGTGATCCCGCCTGCCAGGTGCTCGGCCAGGGTGTCGACGTCCATCGCGTCCATGCAGGCCCGCAGCCCGTCGACGGCCAGCGGCCCGTAGACCCGGTCGTCGACGACGGTGTCGAGCACGTACTTGCGGGCCGCGGGGACGGCCAGGGTCGCCCGCAGCAGGTCGCCGAACAGGTCCACCCGCACACCGCGTTCGCGCAGGACGGCGACGAACCGGTCGTGCTCGGCCTGGGCCCGCGCGACCCACAGCACGTCGTCGAACAGCAGCCGGTCCTTGTTGCCGGGGGTGAGCCGTTTGAGCTCCAGCCCGGGCCGGTGGACGACGACGCGGCGCAGCGTGCCGACCTCGGAGTCGACCCGGAACGACGGGCCGGCACGCAGCGAAGGCTCCACCATGTGCCCATCGTGGCCGATGATGGGCCGATGCACCTGGACCGGCTCGACGAGCAGCTGCTGGCGCTGCTCGCCGCCGACGCCCGGCGCAGCTACGCCGGCCTCGGCGCCCGGGTGGGGCTGACGGCGTCGGCGGTGAAGCGGCGCGTCGACCGGCTCCGCGAGGGCGGGGCGATCACGGGGTTCACGGTGACGCTGGACCCGGCCGCGCTGGGCTGGACAGTCGAGGGCTACGTCGAGCTGTACTGCCGCTCGTCGACGCCGCCGGAGACGATCCGCGCCGCGGTCGAGCAGCACGCGGAGGTGGTCGACGCGAGCACGATCTCGGGCGAGGCCGACGCGCTGCTGCACATCCTGGCCGCCGACATGCGCGACTTCGAGCGGGTGCTCGAGCGTATCGGGGCGGAGCCGTTCGTCGCCCGCACGAAGTCGGTACTGGTGCTGTCGCCGCTGCTGCGCCGTGGAGCGGGTCCGCGCACCGCCTGACGCGCCCGCGCAACGATCGGTCGGCGATCGCGGTCAGGACGCAACGATCCCGCGCGCACGTGCAACGTCGCGGCGTTGTGGCACGTCCGAGGCGTTCCTAGCGTGGGAGGACGACGGTGACACGGACGACGGGAGGCGCCACCGTGACCCTCACGACCCCGCCCCAGCACGCCGGCCCCGGGGAGGCGACCGCCCACCACGAGGCCCTGCTCGCGGCGCACTCGGCGCACAACTACGCGCCGCTGCCCGTCGTCCTCGCCCGCGGCAGCGGCGCCCGGGTCGTCGACGTCGAGGGGCGCAGCCACATCGACTGCCTCGCCGGCTACTCCGCCCTGAACTTCGGTCACGCCCATCCCGACCTGCTCGCGGCCGCCCACGCGCAGCTCGACCGGCTGACCCTCACCAGCCGCGCGTTCGGCAACGACCGGCTCGGCCTGTTCTGCGCCGAGCTGGCCGCACTCGTCGGCAAGGACATGGTGCTGCCGATGAACACCGGTGCCGAGGCCGTGGAGTCGGGGCTCAAGCTGGCCCGCAAGTGGGGCTACGAGGTGCGTGGCGTGCCCCGGGACCGGGCACGGATCGTCGTCGCGGCCCGGGCGTTCCACGGCCGGACGATCAGCATCGTCGGCTTCTCCACCGACCCCGAGGCGCGCGACGGGTTCGGCCCGTTCCCCGGCGGCTTCGACGTCGTGGAGTACGGCGACGCCGCTGCGCTGCGCGCGGTGATCGGCCCCGACACGGTCGCGGTGATGATCGAGCCGGTGCAGGGCGAGGCGGGCGTGGTCGTGCCGCCGCCCGGCTACCTGGCCGAGGTCCGGGCGGCGTGCACCGAGGCCGGGATCCTGTTCGTGGCCGACGAGGTCCAGTCTGGGCTGGGCCGGACCGGTCACGTCCTCGCGACCCGTGGTCTGGGCGGGGTCGACGCCGACGTGTACCTGCTGGGCAAGGCGCTCGGTGGGGGCATCCTGCCGGTGTCCGCGGTCGTCGCGGACGCGGCCGTCATGCGGGTCCTGCGGCCGGGTCAGCACGGGAGCACCTTCGGCGGGAACCCGCTCGCGGCGGCGGTCGGCCGGGCCGTGATCGGCCTTCTGGAGGAGGGCTCGTTGCTCCGGCGAGCCGTCACCCTCGGTCACTTATTGAGCACTGAACTGGACATGCTCGTGGGTCGCGGTGTCGTCACGTTCCGTCACGCCGGGCTGTGGGCGGGTGTCGACATCGACCCGGAGCTCGGGTCGGGACGCGACGTCTGCGAACGGATGTGCGCCCGCGGCGTGCTGGTGAAGGACACCCACGGCGCGACCGTCCGGTTGTCCCCGCCGCTGGTGATCTCCGAGGCCGACCTGCGCACCGCCGTCCGCGTCCTCGGCGAGGTGCTCGCGGACATGCGTCGGGACCGATCGCGCCGGGCCTGAGCGCGCCGGGCCCGAGCTCGCCGGGCCTGAGCGCGCAGGGCGGTCAGCGGGCGGGGCGGTCCGGCGCGAGCACGCCCAGCGCCAGTCCCGCGACGAGCCGGGTGAGCGCCTCGACGGTCTCGGTCGGGTGCAGCGCGATCCGGGCCAGCAGGACGTCGACGAGGATCGGGCACACGGTGGCCGCCGGTGGGTCGGGCCGCAGCTCGCCGGCGGCCTGGGCGCGTTCGACCAGGTCGTGCAGGACGTCGGCGACCGGGGCGATGGTGCGGGGGTCCTGCTCGTCCTCGGGGTCGGGCGGGGCCTCGACACGCACCGCGTAGTCCTGGGCCGCGGCCCAGTAGGCGCTGGTCAGGCCGCGGTTGCGGACGCAGACACGTGCCAGCGCCCGGATCTGCTCCACCAGCAGGGTGGCGGAGTCGGGAGCGGTGGCGTCGTCGCCGTTCGCGGCGCGGGCGTGCTCCGTGGCGACCAGCGGCGCGATCAGGGGCGCGTAGACCGCGGCGATCAGCGCGTGCTTGGCCGGGAAGTGGTTGTACGCCGTCGCCGGGCTCACCCCCGCGGTCGCGGCGACGTCCTCGATCCGGGTCCGGGCCCAGCCGCGCGCGGTGAACGCCGCGTCGGCCGCCTCGAGCAGCGCCCGGCGCGTTCGGTTGCGCTTCGTGGCCGCGGCGCGGGCACGCGGATCCGACGAATGGGGTTTTCGGGGCGGACTCATTGCACCCAGCGTAACCAAATGGGGCCCAATTACCCTTGACCCCAAATCGACATTCACCCAGAATACTGAGCTGTAGGTGAAAGGTGAACGACACGCCCTCGCAGGGCACAGCGGGACGTGTCGCGCCGAACGGGGGAGGCCTCGCTCGCCGGCGGTCGGGGGACCGCGGTGTGTGGACCGGTCTGTCGGGACGTCCTTCGCGCACGACGGGTGCGTCGACCCCTGCCGCGGGTCGGAGCCCGGACGCAGAGTCGCGCCGGCGGAGAAGCCGGCGCGGTCCGGTGCAGGGAGGGGACCCCCATGATCGACCTCACGCGCGCGGCCGCGCCGGCCGCACCACCGCGATGACCACCGCAGCGGCCGCGCCACGGACGCTCCGCGATACCGACCTGCTCGACCCCGCCACGTTCGACCCGGTGATCCCGGCGCCCCGCCTCCCGGAGCCCGGCCCGGTCGCCGTCGTCCCCGCCGTCGTCCCCGCCGTCGGCGCCCTGCACGACGCCCCCGACGATGTCCCGGACGGGATCACCGACGACGAGCCCAACGGGCCGGCCGAGCTGATCGAGGCGCTCGTCGGCGACGCCGTCGCCGGCGACGCCCGGGCCCGGGACGCGCTCCTGTCGGTCATCCACCCGATGGTGCTGCGCTACTGCCGCGCCCGCCTGGGACGCCAGGAGTGCGTCGTCGGCGCGGCGGAGGACGTCGCCCAGGACGTCTGCCTCGCCGTCGTCCGCGCGCTGCCCAACTACACGGTCAAGGGACTGTCGTTCCGCGCCTTCGTCTACGGCATCGCCGCGCACAAGGTCACCGACGCGTTCCGGGCCATCGGCCGCAACCGGTCCGAGCCGATGCCGGACGTGCCGGACTCGGTGTCGGGCGCCGAGGGGCCCGAGCACCGCGCCCTCGCCGTCGAACTGGGTGAACGGCTCGGCGAGCTGCTGCACACCCTCACCCCGCGCCAGCGCGAGGTGATCGTGCTGCGCGTCGCCGTGGGCCTGTCGGCCGAGGAGGCCGCGCACGCCGTGGGCTCCACGCCGGGCGCCGTCCGCGTCACCCAGCACCGCGCGCTCACCCGCCTGCGCCAGGTCCTCGTCGAGCACGAGGCCGCCGCGCTGCTCGCCGACCCGCCGCCGGGCGGCGCCGTCGCCGCGGCCGCCGGGGACGACGTGGGCGACACCGCCGCGGACGGGTACCGCGACCCCCGGGTCGGCTGAGGCCGGACCCGGTCGGGGAGTAGCCTGGCGACGATCACCCACCATCGTCACCGGGCCTTCGTCGTCCGGGTCAGGAGGACACGTGTCGGCTGGTCAGATCGCCGCGCTGATCGCCGCCGGCGCGTTCGTCGTGCTGGTCCTGCTGGCGGCGGTGCCGCTGCTGAAACTGGGCCGCACGCTCGACGAGGCCACCGTCGCGATCCGCAAGGCCCACGAGGGCAGCGCCCCGCTGCTGTCCGACGCGCACACCACGCTGAACCAGGTCAACACCCAGCTCGAACGTGTCGACGGGATCACCGCGGGCGCCCGTACCGTCACCGCCAACGTGTCGGTGCTGTCGTCGCTGTTCACCGCGACCCTGGGCGGCCCGCTGGTGCGCGCCGCCGCGTTCTCCTACGGGGTCAACAGGGCGATCAAGGCCCGGCGCGCAGGCAAGGCCGCCGCCGGGATCCGGAAGGGCCGCAAGTGAAGCGGCTGTTCTGGCTCGGGGTCGGCGTCGCGGCGGGCGTGTACGGCAGCCGACGCGCCACCCGCGCGGCGCAGAGCCTGACCCCCGCCGGGATGGGCGCCAACATCGCCGACGGGCTGCGCGAGCTCGGCGCCGGCCTCGGGGCGTTCGGGGCCGAGGTCCGCGCCGGCATGGAGTCGCGCGAGCAGGAGCTGGCCGACATGGTCGAGCGCCGCACCGGCCAGACCGTCCCCACCTTCGCCGACGCCGTCGCCGAGGACCCCGCGCTGCGCCCGCAGCGAGCGCGCCGGGCAGGTCGCTGACCCGCCCCGGCCCTCGCGCCCGCCCGATCACGGCCCCCGACCGCACCACGCAGAGAGCTGTTCCCGTGCAGACCCATGAGATCGCCCGCCGCTTCACCGACCACTTCACCAGCGCGGGCCACACCCGCGTCGCCAGCGCGTCGCTGATCCTCGACGACCCGACCCTGCTGTTCGTCAACGCCGGCATGGTCCAGTTCAAGCCCTACTTCCTCGGCGACGCACCGGCCCCCTACCCGCGCGCGACGTCGATCCAGAAGTGCGTGCGCACCGGCGACATCGACGAGGTCGGCCGCACCACGCGGCACAACACGTTCTTCCAGATGGCCGGGAACTTCTCCTTCGGCGACTACTTCAAGGAAGGCGCCATCGAGCACGCGTGGCGCCTCATCACGTCGTCCACCTCCGACGGCGGGTACGGCCTCGACCCCGACCGCATCTGGGTCACGGTCTTCCACGACGACGACGAGGCCGCCGCGCTGTGGCAGCGCCTCGCCGGGATCCCGGCCGAGCGCATCCAGCGCCGCGGCATGGCCGACAACTACTGGTCGATGGGCGTCGCCGGGCCCTGCGGGCCGTGCTCGGAGATCTACTACGACCGCGGCCCCGAGTTCGGCCGCGAGGGCGGCCCGGTCGTGGACGAGGACCGCTACCTGGAGATCTGGAACCTGGTCTTCATGGAGAAGGAGCGCGCCGCCGGCGGGACCAAGGACGACTTCCCGATCATCGGCGAGCTCCCCGCGAAGAACATCGACACCGGCATGGGGATCGAACGGGTCGCCTACCTGCTGCAGGGCGTCGACAACGTCTACGAGACCGACCTGGTCCGCCCGGTGATCACCCGCGCCGAGGAGCTGTCGGGCCGTCGCTACGGCGCCACCCCGGAGGACGACGTCCGGTTCCGCGTGATCGCCGACCACGCCCGGTCCGGCGTCATGATCATCGGCGACGGTGTCACCCCGTCCAACGACGGGCGTGGCTACGTCCTGCGCAGGCTGCTGCGCCGCATCGTGCGCTCGTCGCGGCTGCTCGGGGTGCAGGAGCCGGTCCTCGGCTCGTTCGCCGAGGTCGTCCGCGACGAGATGGCCCCCTCCTACCCGGAGCTCGTCACCGACTTCGAGCGGATCTCCGCCGTCGTGCGCGCCGAGGAGGAGGCGTTCCTGCAGACACTGACCGCCGGCTCGCGCATCTTCGACGTCGCCGTCGCCGACACCCGCAAGGCGGGCGGCTCGACCCTCGCCGGGGACAAGGCGTTCCAGCTGCACGACACCTACGGCTTCCCGATCGACCTGACGCTGGAGATGGCCGCCGAGGCCGGGCTGGCGGTCGACCAGGACCGCTTCACCGCGCTCATGGCCGAGCAGCGCGACCGCGCCAAGGCCGACGCCAAGGCCCGCAAGACCGGCCACCACGACGGCTCGGTCTACCGCCCGCTGCTCGACGCCCACGGCACCACGACGTTCCTCGGCTACACCGACCTCGCCGCCGAGGGCACCGTCGTCGGCCTCGTCGTCGACGGCGCCGCCGCCCCCGCCGCGTCCGAGGGACAGCAGGTCGAGGTCGTCCTCGACCGCACCCCGTTCTACGCCGAGTCCGGCGGCCAGCAGGCCGACCACGGTGTGCTGCGCGCCGGCTCCGCGATCGTCCGCGTCGACGACGTGCAGTCCCCGGTCGCGGGCCTGCGCGTGCACCGCGGCACCGTCGAGGCCGGCACGATCGCCGTCGACGACACCGTCGTCGCCGAGGTCGACGTCGCCCGCCGCGCGTCGATCTCGCGGGCGCACACCGCCACGCACCTGGTCCACGCGGGGGTGCGCGGCGCGCTCGGCACCGCCGCCGCGCAGGCCGGCTCGCTCAACGCGCCCGGCCGGCTGCGGTTCGACTTCACCTCCCCGACCGGTGCCGTGCCCGCCGCGGCACTCGCCGAGATCGAGGAGGAGGTCAACACGGTCCTGCAGCAGAACCGCGAGGTCGAGACGTACGAGACCTCCATGGACGAGGCCCGCACCCTCGGCGCCATGATGCTGTTCGGCGAGAAGTACGGCGACCGGGTCCGCGTCGTGGACATGGGCGACTACTCCCGCGAGCTGTGCGGCGGCACGCACGTCGCCCGCACCGGCGAGCTGGGCATCGTCAAGGTGCTCTCGGAGGCCTCCATCGGTTCCGGGGTGCGCCGCGTCGAGGCGCTCGTCGGCAACGACGCGCTGCGCCAGGTCTCCACCGAGCACCTGCTGCTCTCCCAGATCTCCGACCAGCTCAAGGCCCGCCCCGACGAGCTGCCCGATCGCATCGCCGCGCTCGTCGAGCGGCTGCGCACCGCCGAGCGCGACCTCGAGAAGCACCGCGCCGACGCCGCGCTCGGTGCCGCGGGCGCGCTTGCCGACAGCGCCGAGGACGTCGCCGGCATCGCGCTCGTCGCGGTCGCCGCGCCCGCCGGGGTCAGCGGCAACGACCTGCGCGCCCTGGCCTCCGACGTCCGCGGCCGCCTCGGCGACCGCCCCGGCGTCGTCGCCCTCTTCGGTGCCGACGACGACAAGGTGTCCTTCGTCGTGGCGACCACCGCGGCCGCCCGCGACCGCGGCCTCGCCGCCGGCAAGCTCATCCCGTCGTTCGCCGCGGCCGTGGGCGGCCGCGGCGGCGGCAAGCCCGACCTCGCCCAGGGCGGCGGGCAGAACCCCGCCGGCATCCCCGACGCGATCGTCGCGCTGCGCACCGCACTCGCGAACGCGTGACCGCACCCGGACGGGGCCGGCGGCTCGGGATCGACGTCGGCGCCGTCCGGGTCGGTGTCGCGCTGTCGGACCCCGACTGCCTGCTCGCGACGCCGCTGGTCACCGTCGCCCGCGACGTCCGCGAACCCGGCGACCGCACCGGGTCCGACCTGCGTGAGATCGCCGCGCTCGTCACCGAGCACGACGTCGTGCAGGTGGTCGTCGGCCTGCCCCGCACCCTCGCGGGCACCGAAGGTCCCGCGGCGCGGACGGCCCGCGCGTTCGCCGACGACCTCGTCGCGGTCCTCGACGTCCCCGTCGAGCTGGTCGACGAGAGGCTCACCACGGTCGTCGCCACCCGGCAGCTGCGCGAGCGCGGGGTGAAGGGCAAGCGGCAGCGCGCCGTCGTCGACCAGGCCGCGGCCGTCGCGATCCTGCAGGGCTGGCTCGACGCCCGCGGCCGGTGAACAGAGCCGGTTCGTCGGGTTCGCGCCCGCTGTCCCGGCGAGCCCGGAGGCGACCCCGTCCGGCGCGCAGGCGCCGTCGGTATTGTCGGGCCTCGTGACCACGCCTGTCCGCCCCCGCCGCCCCGGTCGTACCCGGTGACCGACGGGATGGACGGCCGCGACGACGGGCGCCCGGTCCGGCGGACGCCGGCGCGGGGCGACCGTGACCCGTGGCGCGACGACGCAGGCTGGGCACCGCCCCCGGCGCCGCGCCGGGCCGGCCCGCGCGGGGAGGACCGGCGCACCCCCGGGCCGGGCGAACCCTCCCGGCACGCCTCGCGCGCCGGCGACGCCGACCCGGGCGGTCGTGGCGCGGTCCCGCCGTCGGGCCGCCGCCGACGCCCCGACAACGAGACCGACCAGCGCACCGACCGGGTGCCGGCCGTCCGGCGCCGCCGCCCCGACGAGCCCGCGCCGCCCCGCGCCGCCGGGCACCGCCGCGGCGCCGGCGCGCCGCGCGACCCGAGCCGTCCCCGCCCGGCCGCCGCTCCCGTCCCGCCGCCGGACGCGGTCGCCGAGACCGTCCGCGCGCGTAGCGTCCGCCCCCGCCACACCAGCGACGACACCGCACCGCGGGCCGCCGCGACCGAACACGACGACCCCTACGACGCCTACGACGCACCCGTCCGGTCCTCCCGGTCCGGCTCCGCGGGCGACGACGACACCCACCGCGCCGCCACCCCCGCCGCGTCGTCCCCGGCCGGCCCGCCCCCCGGTGACGACCGGGCCGGACCCCGCCGCACCGCGGGCACGTCCGCGCGGACCGCCCGCCGCGAGGCCGTCATCCGCAGACGACGCCGCATCGGCGTCCTCGCGCTCGCCGTCGTCGTGCTCCTCGGCGTCGTCGGCGGCGGCGCCTACGTCCTCGGCTCCTCGTTCTTCGACGCGGACTACGACGGCCCCGGCACCGGCGACGTCATCGTCCAGGTCGTCGCCGGGGACTCGACCAGCCAGATCGGGCAGATGCTCACCCGCCGCGGCGTCGTCGCGAGCTCCGGGGCGTTCACCGGCGCCGCCGCCGACGACTCCCGGATCCTCGCCGTCCAGCCGGGCTACTACCAGATGAGCGGGCAGATGTCGGCCGAGTCCGCCGTGGCCCGCCTCGTCGACCCCGCCGCCCGCGTCGGCCGCCTCGAGGTCCGCGGCGGCACCCAGCTCGACGACACCCGCTCACCCGACGGCGCCACCGCCCCCGGCGTGCTCAGCCTCATCTCCCAGGCCAGCTGCGGGCAGATCGACGGGCAGCGCCGCTGCGTCAGCGCCGACGACCTGCGCTCCACCATGGAGAAGACCGACCCCGGCGAGCTCGGTGCGCCCAGCTGGGCACTCGAGGACATCCGCAAGGCCGAACCGGCGCGCCGCTTCGAAGGCCTCGTCTCCCCGGGCATCTACGACATCGCCCCCGGCACCGCCGCCCCCGACGTGTGGCGCGAGCTGCTCGCCGCGTCCGTGCCCCGGCTGGAGGCCGCCGGCCTCGGCGACGCGCCCGCCCGCACCGGCGTCACCCCCTACCAGGCGCTGATCATCTCCTCCCTCGTCGAGAAGGAGGGCATCACGCCCGACATGCCGCGGGTGGCCCGCGTCGTCTACAACCGGCTCGCCGTGAACCAGCGCCTCGAGCTCGACTCGATGGTCAACTACCCGCTCGACGTGCAGGCCCTGCGCACCACGGCGGAGGCCCGCGCCCGCGTCGGCCCCTACAACTCCTACGCCGTCACCGGCCTGCCCCCGACCCCCATCGCAGCCGCCGGCAAGGCCGCCATGGCCGCCGCGCTCGGACCGGAGCCCGGGCCGTGGCTGTTCTTCGTACGGTGCAAGCCCGACGGGACCTCCTGCTTCGGCACGACACTCGCCGAGCACCAGGCCAACATCCGGCAGGCGATCGCCGACGGCGCCATCTGAGGTGTCCGAGGCACCGGACGAGCCCGCCGGATCGTCACTCGTCGTGCGGGCCGAGGTCGACCACGGCCTCGCCGAGCTCGTCTCCGACCCCGACCGGCCCTCGTCGTGGACGCTGCTCGTCGACGGCACCGCCCAGTCCCACGTCGACCTCGACGACCCGACCCACCTGGAGTTCGAGTACCTGCGGCGCCTCGGGCACGTCGTCGACGTCCTCGCCCCGCCCGGCGCCCCGCTGCGGGTCGCCCACCTCGGTGGCGGCGCCTGGACACTGGCCCGCTACGTCGCCGCCACCCGGCCCGGGTCGCCCCAGACCGTCGTCGAGCTCGACGGCGCGCTGGCCGACCTCGTCCGCACCCGCCTCCCCGCCGACGACACCCTGCTCGACCTGCGCATCGGCGACGCCCGCGCCATGGCCCTCGACCTGGCCCCCGGGGCCGTCGACCTGGTCGTCGTCGACGTGTTCGCCGGCGCCCGCATCCCGGCGCACCTGACGTCGGTCGAGTTCGCGACGCTCGTCGCCCGCGCGCTGGCCCCCGACGGGGTGCTCGCGGTGAACCTCGCCGACGGCGGGCCGCTCGACTTCGCCCGGGGGCAGGTCGCCACCGCCGCCGCCGTGTTCGGCCACCGTGCCGTCGTGGCCGCCGCCGACGTCTGGCACGGGCGCCGCTTCGGCAACCTCGTCCTGCTCGCCTCGCCCGCCGAGCTGCCGCTCGCCGACCTCGCCCGCGCCTGCGCGGCCGACCCGTTCCCGTCGGCGGTGCGCCACGGCGCCGAGCTGCGGCGGTTCGCCCGGACCGCGGCCGTCGTCACCGACCGGACGGCGACACCGTCTCCCGTGCCACCGGCCGGGTTCTTCGGCCGGCCCGCCGAGCCGTCACCCGGTTCCGGCTGACGCCCGACCCGGTCGCGCCGCCGGCGACCGGCCGCCGGCCGCCGCCGACCGGGCTGCCGGCCGCGGGGCGCGGGCCGCCGGCCGCGGGCCGCGGGGCGCGGGGCGCCGGCCGCGGGGCGCGGGGCGCGGGGCGCGGGGCGCCGGCCGCGGGGCGCGGGGCGCCGGGCGCGGGGCGCCGGGCGCCCGGCGCGGGCGCGGGCGCGGGTGCACCGAGCGTGTCACCAGCGCGCCCGCCCGGCGCTGGTGACACGCTCGCGGGCCGGACCGCGCGCGAACGTGTCGTCAGCGCGAGGGGGCAGCACTCGTCACACGTTCGTCGGCGGGGGATCGCGGCTCGACGCGGCGGGCGACGGCGGCCCGGTCCGCGGTGCGACGGGGGAGCGACGGTCCCGCCCGGTGCGGGCTGTCCCCATGCCGCGACATTGTCCACAGGCGACGCCGCGCGGGCCCCGGTCGCGGCGAACACGTCGATCATCGACGTCATGGGGACTTACGGGACGGGAGTCCAGGGTGCGTTGCCGGTGCTGCTCGCCGCACCGGCCGGGGCCGCCGCCGGGCCGTGGCTGCGCGCGGCGATCGTGCGCCACACCGTGGCCGCCCCGGGTGCGCGCAGGTCCGGGTGCGCCTGCTGCGCGGCGCCCCTCGGCGCGCCGTCCGTGTCGGGACGCGCTCGCTGCTGCGGGCAACCGGTCGGACCGCCCGCGTGGTCGGTGGAGCTCGTCGCCGCGCTGGGCTGCGGGGTCGTCGTGGCCGCCCGGGCCGGGCCGGCGGCCGTGCTCGGGTGCTGGGTCGTGCTGTGCGGGATCGTGCTCGTCGCCGTCGACGCCGCCGTGCACCGGCTGCCCGCCCCGCTCACCGCCACGACCGCCGCCGGCGCGGGGACGGCGCTGTTGCTCACCGCAGGACACGATCCCGCCGCGGCGGTCCGGGCCGTCGTCGCGGGCGTGGTGGCGGCAGGCGTGCTGGTGGTGCTGCGGGCCGTGACCCGGGGCGGTATCGGCGGCGGCGACTGCGCGCTCGCCCCGGGACTCGGCGCGGCGGTCGGGCGCGACGGCTGGGCCGCGCTCGTCCTCGCCGGTGTCACGACGACCGTCCTGGGCGCCGTGCACGCCGTCGCCGCGGCGGTGGTGGCAGGCCGGGCCCGTGGTGTGGAGGTGCCGTTCGGGCCCGCGATGGTCGGCGGCGCGCTGGCCGTGGTCGCCGGCGCCGGGCCGCCGGGCTGACCCCGCGCGCGGGCAGTGCCGACCGCGGCGTGAGTGCAGGTGGACGGGTGAGAGGATGGTCGGCGTGTTGCGTTGGATCACCGCAGGGGAGTCGCACGGTCCGGCCCTGGTCGCCGTGCTCGAAGGCATGGTCGCTGGCGTCGAGGTCACGTCCAAGGAGATCGCGGCCGAACTGGCCCGGCGCCGCCTCGGCTACGGCCGTGGCGCCCGGATGAAGTTCGAGGCCGACGAGCTCGAGATCATCGGCGGTATCCGCCACGGCCTCACGCAGGGCGGCCCGGTCGCGGTGCGCATCGGCAACACCGAGTGGCCCAAGTGGGAGACGGTCATGGCCGCCGACCCGGTCGACCCGGAGCTGATCGCCAACCGGGCCCGCAACGCGCCGCTGACCCGGCCGCGTCCCGGCCACGCCGACCTGTCCGGCATGACGAAGTTCGGCTTCGACGACGCCCGCCCGGTCCTGGAGCGCGCCAGCGCGCGGGAGACGGCGTCGCGCGTCGTGCTCGGCACGGTCGCGAAGGCGTTCCTCAAGCAGGCCTTCGGCGTCGACATCGTGTCCCACGTCGTGGCGCTCGGGGCCGCCGAGGCGCCCGACGACGTCGTCCCCGGCCCGAACGACCTGGAGAAGGTCGACGCCAACCCCGTCCGCGCGGTCGACCCCGCCGCGGCCGAGGCCATGGTCGCCGAGGTCGACGCCGCGCAGGTCGACGGCGACACCCTCGGCGGGGTCGTCGAGGTCATCGCCTACGGCATGCCCGTCGGTGTCGGCTCCTACGTGCACTCCGACCGGCGCCTCGACGCGAAGCTCGCCGCGGCCCTGATGGGGATCCAGGCGATGAAGGGTGTGGAGATCGGCGACGGTTTCCGCACCGCCCGGCGCCGCGGCAGCGTCGCGCACGACGAGATGGTCCCGGGCGCCCCGGTCGACCGGCTCAGCAACCGCGCCGGCGGCATCGAGGGCGGCATGACCAACGGCGAGCCCGTCCGGGTCCGCGTCGCGATGAAGCCGATCTCCACCGTCCCGCGGGCGTTGCGCACCGTCGACGTCGCGACCGGCGAACCGGCCCAGGCCATCCACCAGCGTTCCGATGTCTGCGCGGTGCCCGCGGCCGGTGTGGTCGCCGAGGCGATGGTGGCCCTCGTGCTGGCCGACGCGGCGCTGGAGAAGTTCGGCGGCGACTCGATCGCCGAGACGGTTCGCAACCTGCGCTCCTACGAGCAGGCGGCGCCGACCTTCGGGGCGCAGGGGTGAGCGAGGACCGGCCGGTCCTCGTCCTCGTCGGGCCGCCCGGGTCCGGCAAGAGCACCGTCGGCAAGGTGATGGCCCGCCGGCTGGGCGTCGCGTTCACCGACGCCGACGCGCTGGTCGAGGAGCGCGCCGGCAAGGCGATCTCCGACATCTTCACCCAGGACGGCGAGCCCGCGTTCCGGGCGTTGGAACGCGAGGTCGTCGCCGAGGCACTCGGCCGTGACTGCGGCGTCCTCGCGCTCGGCGGGGGTGCCGTGCTGGCGCCGGAGACCCGGCAGGCCCTGCGCGGGCACCGGGTCGTCGCGCTCACCGTGTCGCTGGCCGACGGGATGCGCCGCACCGGGATGTCCACCGCGCGGCCGCTGCTGGCCGGGGTGAACCCGCGGGCCACCTTCAAGGCGCTGCTCGACGCCCGGGCCCCGCTGTACGCGGAGGTCGCGACGGTCACGGTCGACACCGCGAAGCGCAGCGCCAACCAGGTCGCCACCGCGGTGCTGGCCGCGCTCGGGGAGGACGCCCCCGAACCGGAACCGGTCGCCGGCGACCCGCTCGACCAGCCCACCCCGCACGACGGCGTCGCCCTGCCGGACCCGTTCGTCCGCGACCCGTCGGGGCCCTGAGCCCCGCGCACCCGGGGGTGTCCCGGAGCGCGCCACCGTACGACCCCTGGAGGACCCCGTGACCACCGCCGAACCCGTCCGGATCCGCGTCGCGGCCGAGCGGCCCTACGACGTCGTGGTGGGTCGCGGCGTGCGGGCGATGCTTCCCGAGGTCGTGGCCAGGACCGGTGCGCGCGCGGTGGTGCTGGTCCACCAGCCGCCGCTGGCCGACGAGGCCGAGGAGGTCCGCCGCAGCCTGGAGGCCGCCGGGCTCGACGCGCACCGCGTCGAGGTCCCCGACGCCGAGGAGGGCAAGGCGCTCGCGGTCGCCGGCTACTGCTGGGAGGTGTGCGGCACCGTCGGGCTGACCCGTCGCGACGTCGTCGTCGGGTTCGGTGGCGGCGCGGTCACCGACCTCGCCGGTTTCGTGGCCGCCACCTGGATGCGCGGCGTGAACGTCGTCCATGTGCCGACGACGCTGCTCGCGATGGTCGATGCGGCCGTCGGCGGGAAGACGGGCATCAACACGGGGGCGGGCAAGAACCTCGTCGGGGCGTTCCACGAGCCGGCCGCGGTGCTGGTCGACCTCGCGACGCTGGAGACCCTGCCGCCGGCGGAGCTCGCCGCGGGGATGGCGGAGGTCGTGAAGGCGGGCTTCATCGTCGACCCCGTCATCCTCGACCTCGTGGAGAAGGACCCGGCGGCGGCACTCGACCCGCGAGGCGGGGTGCTGCCCGAGCTGGTGGAGCGGGCGATCCGGGTGAAGGCCGACGTCGTGGGCGCGGACCTGCGCGAGTCGCACCTGCGCGAGATCCTCAACTACGGCCACACCCTCGGGCACGCCGTCGAGCGCCGTGAGGAGTACACGTGGCGCCACGGCGCGGCGGTCAGCGTCGGGATGGTGTTCGCCGCCGAGCTCGCCCGGGCGGCCGGCCGCCTCGACGACGCGACGGTGGAGCGCCACCGCAGCGTCCTCACCTCGATCGGCCTGCCGACCACCTACGAGCCGGGTGTCCTGCCCGAGCTCGTCGCGACGATGGCGGGTGACAAGAAGGCCCGCGCCGGGATGCTGCGGTTCGTCGTGCTGGACGGTCTCGCGAAGCCGGGCCGCCTCGAGGGTCCGGCGCCGGCGCTGATCGAGCGGGCCTACGCCGCGATCAGCGGGGCGTGAGGGCGTGCGGCCGTTCGGGGCGCGCCGCGACCGCCTCCGCACGCTGCTGGCCGGTGCCGGCGTGGACGCGTTGCTGGTCACCGACCTGGTCGACGTCCGGTACCTGACGGGCTTCACCGGTTCCAACGCGGCGTTGCTGCTCGCGGCCGACGGCGACGGGCGCACCCGGTTCTGCACCGACGGCCGTTACGTGACGCAGGCGGCCGAGGAGGTCCCGGACCTGGAGACGGTCGTCGACCGCGGCAGCGCCCTCGCCCTGGCGCGGCTTGCGCCGGCGTCGGGGGTGGCGCGTCTGGGGTTCGAGTCCGACGTGGTGACCGTCGACGGGTTCACCGCGATCGACGAGGCGTCCGCCGGGGTCGAGCTCGTCCGCACCCCGGGGCTGACCGCCGGGCTGCGTGCGGTGAAGGACGACGTGGAGGTCGCGGCGCTGCGCACGGCCTGCGCGGTGGCCGACGCCGCGCTGGCCGACCTGGTCGCCGCGGGTGGGATCGCGGCCGGCCGGACCGAGCGGGAGGTCGCGCTCGACCTGGACAACAGGATGCGCGGCCATGGTGCGAGCGCCCCGGCGTTCGAGACGATCATGGCGGCGGGCGCGCACTCGGCGATCCCGCACCACCGCCCGACCGACGCCGCGCTGCGCCGCGGCGACCTCGTGAAGATCGACTTCGGGGCGCTCGTCGACGGCTACCACTCCGACACCACGCGCACGTTCGTCATCGGGCCGGCCGCCGGCTGGCAGCGCGACCTGCACGACCTGGTCGCGCGGGCCCAACGCGCGGGCTGCGCCGCGCTCGCGCCCGGTACGGCCGTGGCGACCGTCGATGCGGCGGCACGCGACGTCGTGGTCGCGGCGGGGCTGGGGGAGCGGTTCGTGCACGGCCTCGGCCACGGTGTCGGCCTGCAGATCCACGAGGCGCCGTGGCTGTCGTCGGGCGGGGCGGGCGAGCTGGTCGCAGGCATGGTCGTGACCGTGGAGCCCGGCGTCTACCTGGAGGGCCGGGGCGGGGTACGGATCGAGGACACCCTCGCGGTGCTCGACGCCGGAAGCCGCCCGCTCACGCTTGCGCCGCACGGGCTCGTGGAGGTCTGACCGGGCCGCCACGGGCGGGGACCCGGCGCCCACCAGGGCCGTCGCGTCCGGACGCCCGGTGCGGGGCTATCCTGGTTCCCGGCATTCGCGGCGGCGTCGATCGGCGGTCCGCCCGGGGCCCGGTTCCGGCCGGGCCCGTCCTTCCGGCAGCACGGTGTTCGTCGCTCGCCCCCGCTTCGACCGTAGGAGTCATCCGCACGTGGCCTCGACCAACGACCTCAAGAACGGCTTGGTGCTCAACCTGGACGGCCAGCTGTGGTCGGTCACGGCGTTCCAGCACGTCAAGCCGGGCAAGGGCGGCGCGTTCGTCCGCACGACGCTGAAGAACGTCATGACGGGCAAGGTCGTCGACAAGACCTTCAACGCCGGCACCAAGGTCGACACGGCGACGGTCGACCGTCGCGACATGACCTTCCTGTACCGCGACGGCGCCGACTTCGTGTTCATGGACGGCGACACCTACGACCAGATCCCGATCCCGGAGCCCACGGTCGGCACCGCGGCCGGGTACCTGCTGGAGAACCAGACGGCGATGGTCGCGCTGCACGACGGCGTCCCGCTGTACGTGGAGCTGCCGACGTCGGTCGAGCTGGTCATCTCCCACACCGACCCGGGTCTGCAGGGCGACCGGTCCACCGGTGGCACGAAGCCGGCCACGCTGGAGACGGGCGCGGAGATCCAGGTCCCGTTGTTCGTGACCACGGGCGAGAAGGTCAAGGTCGACACCCGCGACGGCCGCTACCTCGGCCGCGTCAGCGCCTGACGTGAGGGCCCGCACCAAGGCACGCAAACGCGCGCTCGACATCCTGTTCGAGTCCGAGGCGCGTGGGGACGACCCGCTGCAGGTGTTGCGCGACCGTCGGGAGACCGCCGACGCGCCGCCGGTCTCGGACTACGCGGCGCTGCTGGTGCAGGGCGTCGTCGAGCACCGCGACCGGATCGACCAGCTGCTCGCCGAGCACGCGGAGGGCTGGACCGTGGCGCGGATGCCGGCGGTCGACCGGACGTTGCTGCGGATCGGTGTGTTCGAGCTGCTGTGGGTCGACGAGATCGACGACCCGGTGGCGATCACCGAGGCCGTCGAGCTGGCGCGGACGTTGTCGACCGACGACTCGCCGCGGTTCCTCAACGGTGTCCTCGGCCGGATCGCCGACATCGCCGAGCAGCTGCGCGCCGCGCGCTGAGGGTCGGCCCGGCCCGGTCGGGGGCGCCGTGCGTCACGGGCGCCCGCGGGGGCCGTCGCGCTGGTAGCGTCTGCGCCGGCGCGCCAGGGCGCCGCCGGGTCCGCGGGCAGGGCCGAGCCCACCTGGGTGGTTCCCGGCGTGGATGCGTGTCCGCACACCCTCCTCCCGAACCCCCGGTACGCGGACCCCGGCGGGTGAGAGGAGGGCGTCGTGCCCACCCCTGTTCCGCTTCCGCAGGATCCTGATCCGGGTCAGCTGCGCCGTCGTGCGCGTGAGCTGAGCCGCGCCGGCCGTGCCGGTGACGCCGGGGCGCTGGAGCTGGTCGCGCGCTGGGCGCCGGACCGGGCGGGTGGTGACGTCCCGCTGAACCTCGCCCAGCTGGTGCTGGCCCGGATGCACGGTTTCGACGGGTGGCCGCCGCTGGTCCGCCACGTGGAGACGGTGCTGCGCTGGACCTGGGTACCGCCCACCGGCGACGGGCCCATGGGCGCCGATCCGGTCGACGACTTCCTGTCGCTCGCGTGCCTGCGCTACGACGGTGACGACCCGGTCCGCGCGCAGCGGGCCGCAGCGCTGCTCGCCGCGCACCCGGGGGTCGGGGCGGCGTCGGTGCACGCGGCCGCGGCGACCGCCGACGTCGAGGCGCTCGCCCGGCTGGCCGGTCCGGGCACGGTGGACGCCGAGGGCGGGCCGAACCGGTGGCCGCCGTTGATGTACCTGGCCTACGCCCGCCACGACCCGGGCATCGACGTGGCGGCGGTGGTGGAGGCCGCGACGATCCTGCTCGACCGTGGTGCCGATCCGGATGCGGGCCGGCTCTGGCACGGGTTGCCGTCGCCGTTCACGGTGCTGACCGGCGTGTTCGGGGAGGGCGAGGGTGGGCCCGTCGCGCAGCCGCGGCACCCGGCCGAGCAGCCGCTGGCGCGGCTGCTGCTCGAACGGGGCGCCGACCCGAACGACGCGCAGACGCTCTACAACCGCATGTTCGGTGCCGACGACTCGCACCTGGAGCTGTTGTTCGCCCACGGCCTGGGCAGCGGGGACGGCGGGGTGTGGCGTGCGCGGCTCGGGCACGCCATGCCCACGCCCGCGGCGATGCTGGCCGACCAGCTCGACTGGGCGGTGCTGCACGGGATGGTGGCGCGGGTGGAGCTGTTGGCGCGCAACGGCGTCGCGATCCGTGGCGGCCGTTGGCTGGCGGCGACGTCGGTCGCGGGGACGGCGGCCCGGCTCGGGTACCCGGAGATCGTCGAGGTGCTCGTCGCGCACGGTGCGGCGCGCCCGGAGCTGACGCCCGTCGAGGCCCTCCTGGCCGCCGCCCTGTCCGGGGACGCGGCGGCGGTGGCGGCCGCGCCGGACGACCTGCGTGCGCAGGTCGTCGCCGACCGCGCCGGTGTCATCGTCGTCGCGGCTGCCGACGGGCGGCGCCGCGGGGTGGAGCTCCTGCTGGACCTGGGGGTCCCGGTGGACACCCGGGGCCGCGGTGACGCGGCCGGCGGTGAGCGGTGGCACACCGCCCTGCACGAGGCGGCGTTCCGCGGTGACGAGGCGATGGCGACGCTGCTGCTCGACCGTGGCGCCGACCCGGCGGTGCGCGACGCCCGCTTCGACGCGACGCCGGCGGGCTGGGCCGCGCACGCCGGGCACACCCGGCTCGCGGCCGTCCTGGCCGGGCGGGAGAAGGGGGCCGGCCCGCGGGGCCCGATGTGAGGAGCGTGGCGACCCGGGCCCGGACCCGTGGACGTGACCAGGCGGACAACGCGGCGGTGCGCCACGGGGATAGCGTGTGACCCGGGCCGGCGCGAGGACGGGCAGCCTGCCACCGGGCGGTCCCGGTGGGCCCCGACCGACCCCGGAGTCCCTGTTGCGCATCGCGATCCTGCCCCTTGCGCTGGGCACGTTCGCCATCGGCCTCACCGAGTTCGCCGTGATGGGTCTGCTGCCGCAGATCGCGCAGGGCCTGGACGTGTCGGTGCCGGCGGCGGGCACGCTGGTCACCGCGTACGCGATCGGCGTCGTGGTCGGGGCCCCGTTGTTGACCGCGCTGAGCCTGCGCCTGCCGCGTCGACTGATGCTGATGCTGTTCATGGGGATGTTCGCGCTGGGCAACGCCCTCGCCGCGGTCGCCCCGTCGTTCGGGGTGCTGGTCGCGTTGCGGTTCCTCACCGGTCTGCCGCACGGGGCGTTCTTCGGGGTCGCGTCCCTGGTGGCGGCGTCGCTGGTGCCGCAGGCGCGGCGGGCGCGGGCGATCGCGGCGGTGTTCCTCGGGCTGACGGTGTCGAACCTGCTCGGGGTGCCCGCGGCGACGGCGTTGGGGTCGGTCGTGGGCTGGCGGATCGCGTTCGCGGTGATCGTCGTCGTCGCGCTGGCGTCGGTCGCCGGTATCGCGGTCCTGGTGCCGCGCATCGCCGTCGGTACCCCGGCCCGGCTCCGCTCGGAGCTGGCGGTGTTCACCCAGCCCGCGGTGCTGCTCGTGCTGGGCATGATCGTGCTCGGCTGCGGCGGGCTGTTCGCGTTCTACAGCTACATCGCGCCGGTGATGACGGGCCTGGCCGGGTTCGGCACGGGTGCGGTCCCGATCCTGCTCGGCGTGTTCGGCCTGGGCATGACTCTCGGGACGGTGCTCGGCGGGCGGCTCGCCGACCGGGTCGACCCGCGCCGGGTGATGGTCGCGCTGCTCGCGGCGCAGGCGGTCCTGCTGGCGGTCGCGGTCGTGGCGCTGCACACGCGGTGGCTCGCGGCGCTCGTGGTGTTCGGCGTCGGGCTGCTCGGGCTGGCCCTGATCCCGGCGGTGCAGTCGGTCGTGCTCGACGCGGCGCGTGAGGCGCCGGTGCTGGCGTCGGCGGCGATCCACTCCGCGTTCAACGTCGCGAACGCGATCGGCGCGGCGCTGGGTGGGATGGTGCTGGCGGCGGGGTTCGGGCTGGGCGCGCCGTCGGCGGTGGGGGCGGTCCTGGCGGCGGTGGGCGCGTTGCTCGCACTGGTGTCGTTGCGCGTCAGCGCTCGTCGCCGCGCCGCAGCCGTCGTGTGACCGCCGCTGACGGGGTCCGGCGCGCCGGGTCCGACCGGGGACGCCGCCGAGGTGGGCGGGGTGGCGTCGTGTCGAACCCGGCGTGCGGCGGGTCAGTCGACCCGGTGGGCCGGTCGGGCCTCGGGGGGGAGCACGCCCCAGTCGATGAGCTGGTCGGTCAGCTCGCCGGGGGTCTTGTCGTAGATGATCGCGAGCGAGCGGAGGTCCTCGGCGCGGATCGAGAGGACCTTGCCGTTGTAGTCGCCGCGCTGGCTCTGGATGGCCGCCGCGTACCGCGCGAGCGGGCCGACCTTGTCGGCGGGCAGCTGCTGCAGCCGCTCCAGGTTGATGACGATCTTCGTGGCGGGCTCGGAGCCCGACGGCACGCGGCCCTCGGGCAGGAGCTCGGCGACCGGCACCCCGTAGAAGTCGGCCAGCTCGGCCAGCTTCTGCACGGTGACGGCGCGGTCGCCGCGCTCGTAGGACCCGACGACGACGGCCTTCCACCGGCCGCCCGACTTCTGCTCGACGCCGTGCAGCGACAGTCCCTGCTGCTGCCGGATGGCGCGGAGCTTGCTGCCGAGCGCCTTGGCGTAGTCGCCCATGTGGCGATCCCCTCTCGCTGGACGTCCGGCCGCGGGACCGACGTCCGTGTGCTGGTCGTGCGTGGCCGGGCCGGCCCCTCCGCCTGCCCGCCGTGCCAGCCGGCCACGGCCGGTGCCCCCCGCTTCCGCGGCCACCCGTGAGCCAACTGATCAATACGGAGAGTAATCATGCGCCTCGCTCCGTCGTCGGGTCAAGCGGGGTGGGCCGTCCCGGTGCCCTCTCAGGTGTTCTTCACTCGATCGGCTGGTCGACACGCCGCATCCAGGCACGGAACAGGTACATCCAGGGCGAACCCGCGTGTCGCGAGTGGTCACTGTGGCTGATGTGACTTGCGTGAGTGTTATCGGACTGTGACCGTTCGGCTCCGTGAGGCCTGTCCGCCACGGGTCCGGACCATGGACACCGTGTCGCCACCACGCCTGAGACGAGTGTGATCGGCATGACGTGTGACCCGCGTCGGCGCGTCCGGGCGACGGTCCCGCCACGTCGGTGCCGCTGATAGCGTGGCCGCGCAACCCGATCCTTTAACGACCCGTCCTGCGAGGCGGGGAAGGAGAGCGACTCCGTGGCGAACGACCGCCGCGGGGACGCCGGTGGCGAGGGGAGTGGTCTGCCCGACCACGAGCTCCTCAGTGCCTCCGACGTCACCCGCACCATCGCGCGCATCGCGCACCAGATCATCGAGAAGACCGCGGATGCCGAGCACGTCGTGCTCATCGGGATCCCGACCCGCGGCACCGTCCTCGCCCGCAGGCTTGCCGCCGCCGTCGCCGAGTTCGGCGGGACCGAGCCGGCCGTCGGCACCGTCGACCCGACGCTCTACCGCGACGACCTGCGCCGCCGCCCCACCCGCGCGCTCGAGGACACGCAGTTCCCCGAGGGCGGTGTCGACGACGCGCTCGTCGTCCTCGTCGACGACGTGCTGATGTCGGGCCGCACGGTCCGCGCCGCGCTCGACGCGCTGTCCGAGCACGGCAGGCCCCGCTCGGTCCAGCTCGCGGTGCTGGTCGACCGCGGCCACCGCGAGCTGCCGATCCGCGCCGACTACGTCGGCAAGAACGTGCCGACCTCGCGCAGCGAGATGATCCTGGTGTCGCTCACCGAGATCGACGGCGAGGACCGCGTCGCGATCCGCAGGGGGGCCGGCGAGTGAAGCACCTCCTCACGGTCACCGACCTCGACGCGGCCACCGCGACCGCGCTGCTCGACACGTCCGACCGGCTGCGCCAGGCGCTGCTGGGCCGCGAGGTCCGCAAGCTGCCGACGCTGCGCGGGCGGACCGTCATCACGATGTTCTACGAGGACTCCACCCGCACCCGGGTCTCCTTCGAGATCGCCGGCAAGTGGATGAGCGCCGACACGGTCAACGTCAGTGCCAAGGGCTCCTCGGTCTCCAAGGGCGAGTCGCTGCGCGACACCTCGCTGACGCTGTCGGCCATGGGCGCCGACTGCGTGATCGTCCGCCACCCCGCATCCGGTGCGGCGCACCGGCTCGCGGGCTGGGCCGACAAGGACCAGGCCGCGACCGGCACCCACACCTCGATCGTCAACGCCGGCGACGGCACCCATGAGCACCCCACCCAGGCGCTGCTCGACGCGGCCACCCTGCGCGACCGGCTCGGGTCGGTCGCCGGGCGCCGGATCGGGATCGTCGGCGACGTGATCCACAGCCGCGTCGCCCGGTCCAACGTGTTCCTGCTGGCGACGCTGGGCGCCGAGGTCGTGCTGATCGCACCGCCGACGCTGCTGCCCGTCGGTGTGGCGCAGTGGCCGTGCCGGGTCTCCCACGACATCGACGCCGAGCTCCCGGGGCTGGACGCGGTGATGATGCTGCGCGTGCAGGCCGAGCGGATGACGGGCGGGTTCTTCCCGTCCTCGCGCGAGTACGCGGTCTCCTACGGGCTCAACGACGCCCGCGCGGCGATGCTGCCCGACCACGGGGTCGTGCTGCACCCCGGACCGATGGTGCGTGGCATGGAGATCGCGCCGAGCGTGGCCGACTCGGCCCGCGCCGCGATCCTCGCCCAGGTCCGCAACGGCGTCCACGTGCGGATGGCCGTCCTCTACCACCTTCTCGCGGGAGCCCCGGAGTGAGCCAGCCCAGCATGACCGACCTGTTCATCCGCAACGCGCGCCCCTACGGCGACGATGCTGTCGACCTGGTCGTCCGGGACGGCGTCATCACCGAGATCGGCACCGGTCTCGAGGCGCCCGACGGCGTCGAGACCCTCGACGCGCGGGGCCGGGTCCTGCTGCCCGGCCTCGTCGACCTGCACGTGCACCTGCGCGAGCCGGGCGGCGAGGAGTCCGAGACCATCGCGACCGGGTCGCGGGCCGCGGCGCTCGGCGGGTTCACCGCCGTGTTCGCGATGCCCAACACCAGCCCGGTCGCCGACACCGACGTCGTCACCTCGCACGTGCGCCGCCGCGGCGCCGAGGTCGGCCTCGTCGACGTGCACCCGGTCGGTGCGGTCACCGTGGGGCTCAAGGGCGAGAAGCTCGCCGAGCTCGGCACGATGGCGTCGGCGTCCGGGGTGCGGATGTTCTCCGACGACGGCCACTGCGTGAACGACCCGCTGGTGATGCGCCGCGCGCTGGAGTACGCCTCCGCGCTCGACGTCGTCATCGCCCAGCACGCCGAGGACCACCGCCTCACCGCGGGTGCCCAGGCCAACGAGGGCGTCGTCGCGTCCCGGCTGGGGCTGGCCGGCTGGCCCGCCACCGCCGAGGAGACGATCGTCGCGCGTGACTGCGCGCTGGCCCGCGAGGCCCGCGCCCGGCTGCACGTGTGCCACGTGTCGTCGGCCCGCACCGTCGACGTGCTGCGCAGCGCAAAGGCGGCGGGCGTCACCGTCTCCGCCGAGGTCACCCCGCACCACCTGCTGCTCACCGACGCCGCGCTGACCAGCTACGACCCGGTCAACAAGGTCAACCCGCCGCTGCGTACCGCCGCCGACACCCAGGCGATGCGCGCCGCGCTGGCCGAGGGCGTCATCGACGTCGTCGCCACCGACCACGCGCCGCACGCCAGCCAGTACAAGGACACCGAGTGGCAGGTCGCCAAGCCCGGCATGCTGGGCCTGCAGACCGCGCTGTCGGTCGTCGCGCACACCATGGTCGAGCCGGGCCTGCTCGACTGGCACGGGGTCGCCCGCGTCATGTCGGAGCGCCCCGCCGAGATCGCCGGGCTGCCCGACCAGGGCCGCCCGATCGCCGTCGGCGAGCCCGCCAACCTGACACTCGTCGACGCCGACGAGCCCTGGACGGTCCGTGGCGCGTCGCTCGCGAGCATCGCGTCGAACACCCCCTACGAGGGGATGCGGCTGCCCGCGGTCGTCGTGGCGACGGTCCTGCGCGGGCGGCTGACCGCCCGCGACGGGCGGATCGTCGAGCAGGTCACGACATGAGCACCGCCGCGGGCACGGCGCTGCTCGTCCTCGAGGACGGCCGGATCTTCCGCGGCGAGTCCTTCGGGGCCACCGGCCAGAACCTCGGCGAGGCCGTCTTCACCACCGGTATGACCGGCTACCAGGAGACGCTGACCGACCCGTCCTACCACCGCCAGATCGTCGTCCAGACCGCGCCGCAGATCGGCAACACCGGCTGGAACGACGAGGACGACGAGTCCGGCCGCGTGCACGTCGCGGGCTACGTGGTCCGCGACCCGGCGCGGCGGCCGTCGAACTGGCGGTCGCGACGCTCCCTGGGCGACGTGCTGGTCGAGCAGGGCGTGGTCGGGGTCGCGGGCGTCGACACCCGCGCCGTCGTGCGGCACCTGCGCGAGCGCGGGGCCATGCGTGCCGGCGTGTTCTCCGGCGACGCGCTCGCGGGCGACGCCGAGCTGGTCGACCGCGTCCTCGCGAGCCCCGCGATGGAGGGCGCCGACCTCTACGGCGCCGTCACCACCGCGGAGCCGTACGTCGTGGCGCCCGACGGGCAGGCCCGCTTCCGCATCGCTGCCCTCGACGTCGGCATCAAGTCCAACACCCCACGGATGCTCGCCGCCCGCGGCGTCGAGGTGCACGTCCTGCCCGCGGCCACGTCGATCGAGGAGATCGTCGACCTCGGTGTCGACGGGTTCTTCCTGTCCAACGGGCCCGGCGACCCGGCCACGGCCGACGAGCCGGTCGCGTTGACCCGGGCGGTCCTGGAACGCGGCATCCCGACCTTCGGCATCTGCTTCGGCAACCAGATCCTCGCCCGCGCCCTGGGCCGGGGGACCTACAAGATGCGCTACGGCCACCGCGGCATCAACATCCCGGTCGTCGAGCACGCCACCGGCCGGGTGGCGATCACGTCGCAGAACCACGGGTTCGCGGTCGAGGGCGAGGCGGGGGAGCGGTTCGTCACCCCCTTCGGCCCGGCCCGGGTCACCCACACCTGCCCCAACGACGGCTGCGTCGAAGGCATTGCGGGAGAAGGCTTCCCGGCGTTCAGCGTGCAGTACCACCCGGAGGCGGCGGCCGGCCCGCACGACGCGGCCGACCTGTTCGACCGCTTCGTCGCCATGATGGCCGACCAGCCCGCGACCGGGGGCGCACGCCCGTCGCCGGCGCCCCGGGTCCGCGAGGAGCCCGCCCCCGCGGCCGGTGGCGAGGCCACCGGAGCGCCGGTCGACGATGTCCCGGTCGCGCCCGTCGCCGCCGCGGACAGCGCCGCCGCCGACGGCCCCGTCGAGCACGCTGCGGTCGAGCACGGTGCCGTCGAGCATGGTGCCGTCGAGCACGGTGCCGTCGAGCACGCCGCAGCCGCGGACGTCGCCGCCGATGACGATGCGGTCGAGGACGTCCCGGCGCCCGACACCCCGCCCGACGCCCCGCCCGGCGCCGTACCGGCGGAGTTCGCGGCCGACACCGGCGAGCGGATCGACATCACCGTCCACGGTGAGCCGACGATGCTCCTGCCACAGACGGTCGCCGTGGCGGACCCCGCCGAACCCGCGGCCGAGATCGATCGCGGCGTCGACGAGACCGTCGCGCTGCCCCGCGTCGCCCCCGGACCGGACGACCAGGAGGACGCCGGCGACGGCCACGAGGGATCCGGGGGCCGGCACCGGCTCATCGAGCGACCCGACGGGGAGGACGTCTGATGCCGCGCCGCGAGGACATCTCCCACGTCATGGTCATCGGGTCCGGCCCGATCGTCATCGGCCAGGCCTGCGAGTTCGACTACTCCGGCACCCAGGCGTGCCGCGTCCTGCGCGCCGAGGGCCTGCGCGTGTCGCTGGTCAACTCCAACCCGGCGACGATCATGACCGACCCGGAGTTCGCCGACGCCACCTACGTCGAGCCGATCACCCCGGAGTTCGTGGAGCTCGTGATCGCGGCCGAGCGGCCCGACGCGATCCTCGCGACCCTGGGCGGGCAGACCGCGCTCAACACGGCGATCGCGTTGCACGACAACGGGGTCCTGGAGCGCTACGGCGTCGAGCTCATCGGCGCCGACGTCGACGCCATCCAGCGTGGCGAGGACCGGCTCAAGTTCAAGGAGATCGTGCAGTCCGTCGGCGGTGACGTGCCGCGCAGCGCGGTGTGCCACTCGATGGACGAGGTCCGCGCGACGGTCGCCGAGCTGGGGCTGCCGGTCGTCATCCGGCCCTCGTTCACGATGGGCGGGCTGGGCTCGGGCCTGGCCTACACGCCGGAGGACCTGGAGCGCCTCGCCGGCGCCGGGCTCGACGCCTCGCCGGTCACCGAGGTGCTCATCGAGGAGTCCGTCCTCGGCTGGAAGGAGTACGAGCTCGAGCTCATGCGCGACCACGCCGACAACGTGGTCGTCGTCTGCTCGATCGAGAACATCGACCCGATGGGGGTGCACACCGGCGACTCGATCACCGTCGCGCCCGCGATGACGCTCACCGACCGTGAGTACCAGGCGATGCGCGACATCGGGATCGCCGTGCTGCGTGCCGTCGGCGTCGACACCGGCGGCTGCAACATCCAGTTCGCGGTCGACCCGCGGACCGGCCGGCTGGTCGTGATCGAGATGAACCCGCGGGTGTCGCGGTCGTCGGCGCTGGCGTCGAAGGCCACCGGGTTCCCGATCGCGAAGATCGCGGCGAAGCTCGCCGTCGGCTACACCCTCGACGAGATCCGCAACGACATCACCGGTGAGACCCCGGCGGCGTTCGAGCCGACCCTGGACTACGTCGTGGTGAAGGTGCCGCGCTTCGCGTTCGAGAAGTTCCCGGGTTCGGACACGACCCTGACGACGACGATGAAGAGCGTCGGCGAGGCGATGGCGCTGGGCCGGTCGTTCCCGGAGGCGCTGGGCAAGGCGCTGCGCTCGATGGAGACGCCCGACGCCGGTTTCTGGACCCGCCCCGACCCCGACGGCGAGCCCGACGTGGCCCGCCCGACCGACGGTCGCATCTACGCCGTCGAGCGGGCGCTCCGCCAGGGCGCGACGGTCGACGACGTGGCCGCCCGTTCGGGCATCGACCCGTGGTTCGTCGACCAGATCGCCGCCCTCGGCGAGCTGCGCACGGAGATCCTCGACGCGCCGGTGCTCGACGAGACCCTGCTGCGCCGGGCCAAGCGGGCCGGGCTGTCCGACCGGCAGATCGCGTCGGTGCGACCGGAGTTCGCCGGCGAGGACGGCGTCCGCGTGCTGCGGCACCGTCTCGGCATCCGGCCCGTCTACAAGACCGTCGACACCTGCGCCGCGGAGTTCGCCGCCCGGACGCCGTACCACTACAGCGCCTACGAGACCGACCCGTCGGCGGAGTCGGAGGTGACGGAGCAGACCGGGAAGCCGAAGGTGCTCATCCTCGGCTCCGGGCCCAACCGCATCGGGCAGGGCATCGAGTTCGACTACTCGTGCGTGCACGCGGTGATGGCGCTGCGCGAGGCCGGGTTCGAGACCGTCATGGTCAACTGCAACCCCGAGACCGTCTCCACGGACTACGACACCGCGGACCGGCTCTACTTCGAGCCCCTGACCTTCGAGGACGTCCTGGAGGTCGTGCACGCGGAGCAGGCGTCGGGGACCGTCGCGGGGGTGATCGTGCAGCTCGGCGGCCAGACCCCGCTCGGGCTGGCGCAGCGGCTCACGGCGGCGGGCGTGCCCGTCGTCGGCACCCCGGCCGACGCGATCGACCTCGCCGAGAACCGCGGCGAGTTCGGGGAGGTCCTGCGCCGCGCCGGGCTGCCCGCGCCCGCGTTCGGCACGGCGACCTCGTTCGACCAGGCCCGCGACATCGCCGACCGCATCGGCTACCCGGTGCTCGTGCGGCCGTCGTACGTGCTGGGCGGGCGCGGGATGGAGATCGTGTACGACGAGGAGACCCTCGCCGGCTACATCGCGCGCGCCACGGAGATCAGCCCGACGCGCCCGGTCCTGGTCGACCGGTTCCTCGACGACGCGGTCGAGATCGACGTCGACGCCCTGTTCGACGGCACCGAGCTCTACCTCGGTGGCGTCATGGAGCACATCGAGGAGGCCGGGGTCCACTCCGGTGACTCGTCGTGCACGCTGCCGCCGATCACGTTGGGGCGCAGTGTCCTCGAGGAGGTGCGGCGGTCCACGGAGGCCATCGCCCGCGGCGTCGGGGTGCTGGGGCTGCTCAACGTGCAGTACGCGCTGCACGGCGACACCCTCTACGTGCTCGAGGCCAATCCGCGTGCGTCGCGCACGGTGCCGTTCGTGTCGAAGGCGACGGCGGTGCCGCTGGCCAAGGCGGCGGCCCGGGTCATGCTGGGCGCCACCGTCGCCGAGCTGCGCGCCGAAGGCATGCTGCCCGCGGCGGTCGACGGCGCGACGACCCCGGCGTCGGTCCCCGTCGCGGTCAAGGAGGCGGTGCTGCCGTTCAACCGGTTCCGCACGCCCACCGGTCAGGGGGTCGACCCGCTGCTCGGCCCGGAGATGAAGTCGACGGGAGAGGTGATGGGCATCGACGCCTCCTTCGGGCCGGCGTTCGCCAAGGCGCAGGCCGCGGCCTACGGCTCGCTGCCGACGTCGGGACGGGTGTTCGTGTCGGTCGCCGACCGCGACAAGCGCGCCATGGTGTTCCCGGTCCGGCGGCTGGCCGACCTGGGCTTCGAGGTCCTCGCCACCGACGGCACCGCGGAGGTCCTGCGCCGCCACGGCATCGACGTGACCGAGGTGCGCAAGTGGTCCGACCGCAAGGACGGCGACACGGTCGTGGACCGCATCCTCGCCGGTGACGTCGACGTGATCGTCAACACCCCCTACGGCAATGTCGGGCCCCGCGCCGACGGGTACGAGATCCGCGCCGCCGCCGTCACCAAGGGTGTGCCGTGCATCACCACGGTGCAGGGCGCAGCCGCTGCGGTGCAAGGGATCGAGGCGATGATCGCCGGCAGCGTCGGGGTCAGGTCGCTGCAGGACGCCCACGCCGCGCTGGCGAGGGCCGCCCGATGACCGAGCGGTTCGGGGTGCGCCTGGCCCGGACGGCCGACGAGCTCGGCACCCTGTGCGTCGGCATCGACCCGCACCCGTCGCTGCTGGCGGAGTGGGGGCTGACCGACGACGCCGACGGCCTCGCCAGGTTCTGCGACGCGTGCCTCGACGGCCTCGCGGGACACGTGGGGCTGGTCAAGCCGCAGTCGGCGTTCTTCGAACGGCACGGTTCGGCCGGTGTCGCGGTGCTGGAACGGCTGCTGGACGGGCTGGCGCAGACGCCGACGCTGAGCCTGCTCGACGTCAAACGCGGCGACATCGGCTCGACCATGGACGGCTACGCCGACGCCTACCTGGGCGTCGGCGCGCCGCTGGGTGCCGACGCGGTCACGTTGTCGCCCTACCTCGGCTTCGGCTCGCTGGCGCCCGCGCTGCGCGTGGCGGAGGACGCGGGGCGCGGCGTGTTCGTGCTGGCCCGCACGTCCAACCCCGAGGGCGGGCCGGTGCAGCTCGCCGACTGGTCGGGGCGCAGCGTGGCCCAGGGGATCGTCGACGGTGCGGCCGGCGCGAACGCCGGCGCCGTGTCGGGTGGGGCGCCGCTGGGCGACGTGGGCGTCGTGATCGGCGCGACCCACGACCACGGGCTCGACCTGTCCGCGCTCGGCGGCCCCGTCCTCGCGCCCGGCCTGGGTGCGCAGGGCGCGAGCCCCGCCGACGTCGCCGCACGCTTCGCCGGGCTGTCGGGGCTCGTGGTCCCCACGGCGTCGCGGTCGGTGCTGCGCGCCGGTCCCGGCCCGGCGGCGCTGCGCGGCGCGGCCGAGGCGTTGCGCGACGAGCTGGAGGCCGCCCGCACGGCGAGCTGAGCCCGCCCTCCGCCGGATGGGGGCAGGCCGTGGGCGAGTGGTACTACCACCCTCGCCCGGTCGCCGCCGCGGGTCGATCCTGGGACACCAGAGGCGAAGGAGGAGGGCCGGTTGGTGGACGTACTGATCGTCGACGACCAGCGGCCGTTCCGACGGGTGGCACGCACGGTCGTGGGGCTCGTCGGCGGTTGGCGGGTCGCGGCGGAGGCCGGGAGCGGCGAGGACGCGCTCGACGAGGCCGAACGGCACAACCCTGCGGTGGTGCTGATGGACATCAACCTGCCCGGGATCAACGGCATCGAGGCGACGCGGAGGCTGCTGGCGAGGGCGCCGGGGACGACCGTCGTGCTGCTGTCGACCTACACCGTGGACGACCTGCCGTCCGACGCCGCCGACTGCGGCGCCGCGGCGTACATCCGCAAGGAGGACCTCACACCGGCTGCGCTGCGGGCCCTGCACGTCGGCTGACGTACGTCGCACCGCCGCGGTGCCGGGCCCGCCGAGCGGGGGCCCGAACGGGGTGGGCGGGTGGTCCGGTGTCGGGAAGAACACCTGCCGCACCGGCGGTGTGCCGGTAAGGGTCGGTGTGTCCCGTCGGGCGCGCCGTCGTCGTGCGCCGGACGGCGCCGTGGACGACCTCGCGGGAGCCGGCAGAGCCGCGCGGTTGTGACGTATCGCTGAACGGCCGGGTCGATCACCGCCGTTCGGCCCCGTTCGTGGTATCACCCTTTGGGGTCGCCGACGGCAAACCGCCTGGTGTGACCCCCCGTTCACGGCCCCGTAAGGGTCGTGAGTACGTTCGTTCGAGTCCCTGCGGGTAACCGCGAGGGATGCACCGACGCAGGTTCCGAGCAGGTCCCGGCGGCGGTCCCACCAGCGATGTGCATTACGAAAGACGGAGGAGATCGTGGCCCTTCCCCAGCTGACCGAGGAACAGCGCGCAGCCGCGTTGGAGAAGGCGGCCGCAGCGCGCCGGGCCCGGGCAGAGCTGAAGGACCGGCTCAAGCGAGGCGGGACGACCCTCAAGGAGGTGCTGGCCCAGTCCGACACCGACGACGTGCTCGGCAAGATGAAGGTGTCGGCCCTGCTCGAGGCGATGCCGGGTGTCGGCAAGGTGCGGGCGGCCCAGATCATGGAGCGCCTGGAGATCGCGACGAGCCGCCGCCTGCGTGGCCTGGGCGACCGGCAGCGCAAGGCGCTGCTCACCGAGTTCGAGGGCTGAGAACACCTTCCCGCCCGGCCGTGACGGTGGCCGGGCGACGGGTGGACGGCCGCTCGCGGCCGTCGGAACGACAGTGAGGACGAGGCGTGGACGGCGCCCCAGACCCTGCCGCCCGGACCGCTGAGGCGGACCGGCCGGCCGACGTCACGGGCCGCAGGGCCCGTGACGGTGACGCCCCCGCGACCTCTGCCGCATCGAGGGGCCGGCTGATCGTGTTGGCCGGTCCCTCGGGCGTCGGCAAGAGCAGTGTGGTGGCCGGGTTGCGTGAGCGGCTCCCGGAGCTGCACTTCAGCGTGTCGGCGACGACACGCGCCCCCCGCGCCGGGGAGGTGGACGGCCGTGACTACCGGTTCGTCTCGGCGCCGGAGTTCGACGACCTGATCGCCCGCGGCGAGCTGCTGGAGTGGGCCGAGATCCACGGTGGCCTGCAGCGCTCCGGCACTCCTGCGGCCCCGGTGGAGCAGGCGCGCGCAGCGGGGCTGCCGGTGCTCGTCGAGGTCGACCTGCAGGGCGCCCGCGCGGTGAAGGCCGCGGTTCCCGAGGCGGTGACGGTCTTCGTCGACGCCCCGTCGTTCGACGAGCTGGCCCGGCGGCTCAAGGGCCGCGGCACCGAGTCGGCCGCCCAGTTCGAGCGTCGGCTGCAGACCGCGCGCGAGGAGCTGGCCGCCCGTGACGAGTTCGACGTCGTGGTCGTCAACGACGACCTGCGGGTCGTCGTCGACAGGTTGGTAGGATTGGCGATCGGCCCCACGCCGCCGGAGAGCGGGCGTGGTGGCACCGACGACGATCTCTCCCCGCAGGAGTCTTTTCAGTGAGCATGCCTCTGACCGGCGCGGTCGCCGGTTCCATCCCCGAGGGCATCACCAACCCGCCCATCGACGACCTGCTCGATCAGGTGTCGTCGAAGTACGCGTTGGTGATCTACGCCGCGAAGCGGGCCCGCCAGATCAACGACTACTACTCCCAGCTGGGTGAGGGTCTGCTCGAGTACGTCGGCCCGCTCGTCGAGCCGGGCCCGCGCGAGAAGCCCCTGTCGATCGCCATGCGCGAGATCCAGAGCGGGATGCTCGAGCACACCGAGGGCGAGTAGTCCCGAGGTGACCGCGCCCCGCGTCCTGCTGGGTGTCGCCGGCGGGATCGCGGCCTACAAGAGCGCGGAACTGCTGCGCCGCTTCACCGAGTCCGGGCACTCTGTGCGGGTGCTGCCCACGGCGGCGGCGCTCGAGTTCGTCGGCGCCGCGACCTTCGAGGCGCTGTCCGGGCAGCCGGTGCACACGGGCGTCTTCCACGACGTCCCGTCGGTCGCACACGTCCGGCTCGGCCAGGAGGCCGATCTCGTCGTCGTCGCCCCGGCCACGGCCGACCTGCTCGCGCGGGCCGCCCACGGCCGCGCCGACGACCTGCTCACCGCCGCGCTGCTCACGGCGCGCTGCCCGGTGCTGTTCGCCCCGGCCATGCACACCGAGATGTGGGAGCACCCGGCCACCCGGGACAACGTGGCGCTGCTGCGCGCACGCGGCGCCGTCGTCCTCGAGCCCGCGTCGGGCCGGTTGACCGGCAAGGACACCGGGCCCGGCCGGCTGCCCGACCCCGCCGAGATCGCCGAGCTGTCCCGGCTGCTGCTCGAACGCGGCGACGCACTACCGCGTGACCTGGAGGGCCGCCGCGTCGTCGTCTCCGCCGGGGGGACCCGCGAACCGCTCGACCCCGTCCGGTTCCTCGGCAACCGCTCCTCGGGCCGGCAGGGCTACGCGCTGGCCCGGGTCGCCGCGCAGCGCGGTGCCTCGGTCACCCTCGTCGCGGGCGCCACGGCCGACCTCGGTGATCCCGCGTCGGTCCGGGTCGTGCGCGTCGGCACCGCCGAGCAGCTGCGTGTCGCCATGCACGAGGCGGCCGCCGCCGCCGACGTGCTGGTGATGTCGGCCGCGGTCGCCGACTTCCGGCCCGCGACGCTCGTCACCACCAAGATCAAGAAGACGCCGGGCGCGGCACCCGACCCGCTCGCGCTGGCCACCAACGCCGACATCCTCGTCGAGCTCGTCGCCGCCCGACGGCCGGGACAGGTGGTCGTCGGGTTCGCCGCCGAGACCGGCGACGAGACCGGCGACGCGCTGCACCACGGCCGGATCAAGCTGCGGCGCAAGGGATGTGACCTGCTGGTCGTCAACGCCGTCGGCGACGGCAAGGCGTTCGAGGTCGCCGACAACGCCGGCTGGCTGCTGGCCGCGGACGGCTCGGAGGCCGAGCTGCCCGACGGATCGAAGGCGCTGCTCGCCTCCCGGGTGTGGGACGCCGTCGCCACCCGTCTGGGCTGACGGCACCGCCGGAGCCGGACCGGGCGAAGAGCCTGTCCCGCAACGAGAACGGCCCCGCCCCCGGTCCGCCCGGGGTGGGGCCGTTCTCGTTGCGGCACGACGTCGGACGCCGGCCGCGTACCGGCGGTCAGCCGAGGAGACCACCCGAGCGGCTCGGGGTGCTGGGGGTCGCCTCGTTGCTGCCGCCCTGGTCGCCGGCGGGGGCTGCGGCGTCGCGGGTGGTGTCGGCAGGGGCCTGCGACGTGGTGGTGGTGCGCGGGGCCGTGGTGCTCGGCGAGGCCGATCCGGTGCTGCGACGCTCCGCCGACGTCGTGGTCGTCGTGGTCGTCGGGATCGTCGTGGTCGACGGCGTGGTCGGGCGGACCTGCTCGCCGCGCGCCGAGCCGCTCGTCGTCGGGCTGCTGGTGGTGGTGCTCTTCGTGGTCGTCGCCGTCCCGGTGCGGCCCGGGTTCGCGGAGACGTACTGCTCCGACGCCCAGCCGTTCAGGTTGGTGAGCTGCACGTAACCGTTGCGGCGCTCACCGATCGTGACGTCGGTCCCGCGCTTGCAGACCGTGACGACCGACGCCGTCGCGCTCGGCTGGGAGCGGACGTTGACGTTGTCGGTGCAACGCCCCTGTTCCGCGGCGGAGGCCGTGCCGACCATGACCAGGACGGTGGTGGCGCCGGCGGCGACCAGGCCGCCGACGACTGCGGCCGCGCGGCCTCGACGATGCAACAACGCCTTCATCTGGGGGGTACCTCCGTTGGGTGGATGCGTCACCAGGCCCAACGAGCCCGGCCGTTGCCGATTCGCCATCCGCCCGAACGTCACCGGAAGCGGTGAACGGTCCCCGGCGCGTCGGGACCCGCGATCACTGTCGGTGACGTGATGGACGACGTCCGTCGTTCCAGGTCAGCGCCGCGGAGGACATCGGTGACGTGGACTAGTCTCGGCGTCGACATCAGGACGAGACTGGACGGAGACACGCGTGACGAACCCGGCCCGCCGGCTGTTCACCAGCGAATCGGTGACCGAGGGTCATCCCGACAAGATGTGCGACGCGATCAGCGACACCGTCCTCGACTCGCTCCTGTCGCAGGACCCGCGCAGCCGCGTCGCCGTCGAGACACTGGTGACCACCGGTCAGGTGCACGTCGCGGGCGAGGTCACCACCAGTGCCTACGCCGACATCCCCACGCTCGTGCGCGAGAAGATCCTCGAGATCGGCTACGACTCCTCGGCCAAGGGCTTCGACGGCAACTCCTGCGGCGTCAACGTCGCGATCGGTGCGCAGTCGGCCGACATCGCCCAGGGCGTCGACACCGCCTACGAGTCGCGCGTCGAGTCCAGCGAGGACGAGATCGCCCGCCAGGGCGCGGGCGACCAGGGCCTGATGTTCGGCTACGCCAACACCGACACCCCGGAGCTGCTGCCGCTGCCGATCGCGCTCGCGCACCGGCTCGCCCGGCGGCTGACCGAGGTCCGCAAGTCCGGCGTGCTGCCCTACCTGCGCCCCGACGGCAAGACCCAGGTCACCATCGAGTACGACGGCGACAAGGCCGTGCGCGTCGACACCGTCGTCGTGTCCAGCCAGCATGCCGCCGACGTCGACCTCGACGCGCTGCTCGCCCCCGACATCCGCCAGCACGTCGTCGACCCCGAGCTCGAGCGCGCGGGCATCGACTCCGACGGCGCCCGGCTGCTCGTCAACCCCACCGGCCGCTTCGTCGTCGGTGGGCCCATGGGCGACGCGGGCCTCACCGGCCGCAAGATCATCGTCGACACCTACGGCGGGTTCGCCCGCCACGGCGGCGGCGCCTTCTCCGGCAAGGACCCGTCGAAGGTCGACCGCTCCGCCGCCTACGCGATGCGCTGGGTCGCGAAGAACGCCGTCGCCGCAGGCCTGGCCGACAAGATCGAGGTCCAGGTCGCCTACGCCATCGGCAAGGCCGCGCCCGTCGGCCTGTTCGTGGAGACCTTCGGCACCGAGCACGTCGACCCGGCCCGCATCCAGGCCGCGATCGACGAGGTCTTCGACCTGCGCCCGGCCGCGATCATCCGCGACCTCGACCTGTTGCGGCCCATCTACGCGCAGACCGCCGCGTACGGCCACTTCGGCCGCACCGACGTCGAGCTGCCGTGGGAGTCGACCTCCCGCGCCGACGCGCTGAAGTCGGCCGCCGGCGCGTGAGCTTCCCCGACCCGGCCGGGCGGGTCGTCGTCTCGCGGGGCGACGACCCACCCGACCTGGGCGGATCCCCGTCGGTGCGGTTCGTCGCGCCGGGCTCGGTGACCGGCGGGCGGTTCGGGCTGTTCGAGTACCGGATGGCGCCGCGGAGCCCGGGCCCCGGCCCGCACGTGCACTCCACCTTCTCCGAGTCCTTCTACGTGCTCGACGGCGAGCTGACGATCTTCGACGGGGCCCGGTGGGCGCCCTACCGACCGGGGGACTACGTCCACGTCGGCGAGACCGGGGTGCACGCGTTCCGCAACGACGCCGACGTCGAGACGGCGTTCCTCATCCTCTTCGCGCCGGGCATCGCGCGGGAGAACTTCTTCACCGAGCTGCGCGCGATCCGTGACGAGGGGCGCGAGCTCGACGAGGAGCAGTGGCGCGAGTTCTACGCCCGCCACGACCAGGTCAACCTCTGACACCGTGCGCGGTTGCGGACCGTCGTTCGCGCGCAACCGTACGGTCGTCGGGTGGGGCGTGGGGAGCAGTGGGGTTGCGCGGCGTTCCGTGCTGCCGGACCCGGAGCGCGCCGCTACCCTCGGCGGACCGTCCGATGTGTCCATCCCGGCGACAGACCCCGCGGAGGCCGTAGTGCGCGTGCTGGCAGTGATCGTCGTGCTCTGGCTGATCGTCGGCGCCTTCGCCGCCTACCAGCGCGGATACTTCGGCGGCAGCGAGGCGTCCTGCACGGGCGTGGGCACCACGCTGCTGACGGTCGTCGTCGGCCCGCTCAACTACGTGGGGGTCAACCCCCGCATCGACTGCACGGTGCCCCAGCCCTCGTCCTGAGCGCCGTTGCCGGGCGGGCCGGGCTCAGGCCCGGCGCAGGTCGGCGGCGGGGAACGGGGGCCGGTCGTCGAACCGGCTCGACAGCGTGCCCGCCGCCCGCCACGCCCGCGCGGTCAGGTCACGGTCCTCGTCGGTGACGAGGTTGCCCATCACGCGCAGCGCCACCGTCATCAGCGCCCGTGAGCGCATCCCCACCGGGCCCGCCAGCGGCAGCAGCCTCGGCAGCGTGAGCAGCCCGGCGAGCCGTCGCGCGATGGAGAAGGCCCTCCCGTAGTGCTCGCGCAGCGTCGCGGGCCAGGCGAGCGCGAGGTCCTTCTCACCGGTCATGAGCTCGGCCAGGACCCGCCCGGTCTCCAGGCCGTAGTCGATGCCCTCGCCGTTGAGCGGGTTGATGCAGCCCGCGGCGTCACCGATCAGGCCCCAGTTGGGCCCGGCGACGCCCGACACCGCGCCGCCCATGGGCAGCAGCGCCGACGACCGCATCCGCAGCTCGCCCGCCAGCTGCCAGTCGTCGCGCCGCGCCGCGGTGTAGAGATCGATGAGCGCGCGCAGCTGGATGTTGGCGGGCCGCCGGTCGGTGGCCAGCGTGCCGACGCCGATGTTGACCTCGCCGTTGTTGAGCGGGAACACCCACCCGTAGCCGGCGAGGACCTCGTTCCCGGTGCCGCGCAGCTCCAGGTGCGAGGAGATCCAGGGGTCGTCGCTGCGGCCGGAGCGGATGTAGGCGCGGGCGGCGACGCCGTAGGCGGTGTCCTTGTGCCACACCCGGCCCAGGACCCGGCCGAGGGTGGAGCGGTGCCCGTCGGCGACGACGACGCGTTCGCAGCGCACGGTCGTCGACGAGCCGTCGGCCAGGGTGAAGACGACCCCGCTGATCCGCTCGCCGTCCCACTCGACGTCGACGGCCTTCGCGCCCTCCATCGGGACCGCGCCGGAGTCGAGGGCGACCTGGCGGATGCGGGTGTCGAGCTCGGTGCGGGGGACGGCGGAACCGTGGGCGGGCAACGACCTGCCCGGCCACGGGAGTTCCAGGACCTGACCGAACCCGGCCGCACGCAGACCGCGGTTGGAGCCGTGCCCGCGCAGCCACTCCCCGAGGCCGAGCCGGTCGAGCTCCGCGACCGCACGCGGGGTGAGCCCGTCACCGCAGGCCTTGTCACGGGGGAAGACCGCCGCGTCGGCGAGGACGACGTCGATGCCGTGCCGCGCGGCCCACGCCGCGGCGGCGGATCCCGCGGGCCCCGCGCCGACCACGAGCAGGTCGGTGGCACCGGGGACGGGGGAGGTGGCGGGGTCCATGCGTCCAGTGTCGCAAGCCGGGCGCGTGGGTGCCGGAGGCCGGTCCCAGGTCACACCACGTTTCCCCCGCACGCGGGGGTGGGCGCCGGGGCCAGGGCCGGACGCGTCGGGGGCGGATGCCAGGGTGATCGTGTGGCCGGACCCGGGCGGACCCCGACCGCCGCGACCCGTGCCGCCGCAGCGGGGTCGCGGCGGCGGGCAGCCGCGCGCGGCGAGTGGGAGCAGGCGCCGGTGGCGCCGGTGGCCCGGGTCGCCGTCGACGTCCCGCTCGCGCACCTCGACCGGCCCTTCGACTACCGGGTCCCCACCCATCTCGACGACGTCGCCGTCCCCGGTGTGCGGTTGCGGGTGCGGTTCGCGGGCCGGCTCGTCGACGGCTTCCTGCTGGAGCGGGTGGCGGAGTCGGGGCACGGCGGGCGGCTGGCGTGGGTGGAGAAGGTCGTCTCGCCGGAGCCGGTGCTGACGAGCGAGGTCGCCGCGCTGTGCCGGGCGGTGGCCGACCGCTACGCGGGGGTCTTCGCCGACGTCGTCCGGCTCGCGGTGCCGCCGCGGCATGCGCGCGCCGAGGCCCGCCCGGCGGCTCCCGCCGCGGACGTCGCAGCGGGCGGGCCGGACGCCACGGGGGTCCCGGACGACGCCGCCGGGGCGGATCGGGACGGCGCCGCCGGGGCGGTACCGGGCGACGCCGCCGCGGGCCGCGACGGGACACAGGCCGGGGGGACCGGCGGTTCGCCCGGGGCCGAGCCGCGCGGTGCGGACGTCGCGGGCGCTGCCGCCGGCGGCTGGTCCCGCTACCCGCGCGGGCCGGCGTTCCTCGCCGCGCTCGGCGCCGGCCGGGCGGCGCACGCCGTCTGGCAGGTGCTGCCGGGGGAGCGGTGGGCGACGCGGCTGGCCGAGGCCGCGGCGGCGACCGTCGACACGGGGCGCGCAGCGCTGCTGGTGGTGCCCGACCAGCGTGACCTCGACACGGTGCACGCCGCCTGCACCGCCCGGTTCGGCGACGACGGCGTCGTCGCCCTGGCCGCCGACCTCGGCCCCGCCGAGCGGTACCGGCGCTGGCTGCGCATCCTGCGCGGCGAGGTGCGGGTCGTCGTCGGCACCCGGTCGGCGGCGTTCGCTCCGCTCACCGACCTCGGCCTCGTCGCCGTGTGGGACGACGGCGACGACTCCCACGCCGAGCCCCGGGCGCCGTACCCGCAGGTCCGCGACGTGCTGGTGCTGCGGGCGCACGCCGTCGGGGCGGCGCTGCTGGTGGCCGGGTACGCGCGGACGGCGGAGGCGCAGCTGCTCGTCGAGTCGGGATGGGCCAGCGAGATCGTCGCCGACCGCGCCACGTTGCGTGCCGCGATGCCCCGGGTGACGGCGTTGGAGGACACGGCGGGGGCGGTGAGCCGCGACCCGGACGCCCGCGTCGCCCGCGTCCCGGCGATCGCGTTCGAGGCGGCCCGCTCCGCCCTGAAGGCGGGGCGACCCGTCCTGGTGCAGGTGCCGCGGGCGGGCTACGTGCCGTGGCTGGCGTGCAGCCGCTGCCGGGAGAGCGCGCGCTGCCGGCACTGCGCGGGACCGCTCGCACTGCCGTCGGGGGCGAGCGCCGACGGTGCGCCGGGACTGCCGCACTGCCGCTGGTGCGGCCGGGTCGAGTCGTCGTACCGGTGCGGGGCCTGCGGCGGGCGGGCGCTGCGCGCCTCGGTCACCGGGTCGCGGCGCACCGCCGAGGAGCTGGGCCGGGCGTTCCCCGGTGTCGGGGTACGCCAGTCCGGCGGTGGCACCGACGTCCTCGCCGGGGTCGGCCCGGGACCGGGGATCGTCGTCGCGACGCCCGGTGCCGAGCCACCCGCCGACGGCGGGTACGGCGCGGCGCTGCTGCTCGACGGCTGGGCGATGCTCTCGCGCCCCGACCTGCGCGTCGCGGAGGAGACGTTGCGGCGCTGGCTCGCGGCCGCCGCGCTGGTCGTGCCGCACGGTGACGGCGGGCGGGTCGTCGTCGTCGAGGAGGCGGGGGTGCCCGTCGTCCAGGCGCTGGTCCGCTGGGACCCGGCCGGGCACGCCGCGACCGAGCTCGCGGCGCGCGCCGAGGTCGGGTTCCCGCCCGCGGTGCGGATGGCGTCGGTGGAGGGGCCCGCGGCGGCCGTCGCCGAGATCGCCGCCGCGGCCGAGCGCGACGGCGCCGAGATCCTCGGGCCGGTCGAGATCGAGGGCGGCCCACCGGGGGACGAGCCGAAGGAGCGGGCGCTGCTGCGCGTCCCGCGGGCCCGCGGGCGCGGGCTGGCCGCGACGCTCGCCGCCGCGCAGGCCACCCGCAGCGCCCGCAAGGCCGCCGATCCGGTCCGGGTGCGGATGGATCCCCTGCAGATCGACTGACGCGCCACCGGTGCGGTGCCGCTTGCGTGGCAGAATCGACCGGTCCGTTCCACCGTCCAGGGAGCTCCGTGACCGTCCAGCCCGTCAGGCTCTTCGGCGACCCGGTGCTGCGCACTCCCGCCGTCGAGGTCACGACCTTCGACGCGGAGCTGCGCAAGCTCGTCGCCGACCTCACCGACACCATGCACGACGAGGGCGGCGCCGGCCTGGCCGCGCCGCAGATCGGCGTCGGTCTGCGGGTGTTCACCTACGACTGCGACGAGTTCTCCGGGCACCTGGTCAACCCGACGTTCGACGTGGTCGGCGACGAGGAGCAGACCGGGCCCGAGGGCTGCCTGTCGATCCCGGGCCTGAGCTGGGACTGCCGCCGCCACCTGCATGTTGTCGCCCGCGGCTGGGACATGCACGGCGAGCCCGTCACCGTCGAGGGTTCGCAGCTGCTGGCGCGCTGCATCCAGCACGAGACCGACCACCTCGACGGCGTGCTGTTCGTCGACCGGCTCGACGCCGAGACCCGCAGGTTGGCGATGGCCGAGATCCGGGCCGCGGAGTGGTTCGGCGAGCACGAGCCGGTCGTGAAGGTCAGCCCGCACCCGATGTTCGGCCGGACGCGCTAGTGCGGCTGCTGTTCGCGGGCACCCCGGAGCCGGCGGTGCCGTCGCTGCGCGCACTGCTCGACTCGCCCCGGCACGACGTCGTCGCCGTCCTCACCCGCCCCGACGCGCCCGCGGGCCGCGGGCGGACGCTGCAGCGCTCCCCGGTCGGCGCCCTGGCCGACGAGGCCGGTATCCCCGTCCTCACCCCGCGCAAGCCGTCCGAGCCCGAGTTCCTCGCGGCGCTCGCCGGGCTCGCCCCCGACTGCGCTCCCGTCGTCGCCTACGGTGCGCTCGTGCCGCGCGCGGCCCTCGACATCCCCGCCCACGGGTGGGTCAACCTGCACTTCTCGCTGCTGCCGGCGTGGCGGGGCGCGGCCCCGGTGCAGGCCGCGATCCGGCACGGCGACGACGTCACCGGCGCCACCACGTTCCGTCTGGAGGAGGGCCTCGACACCGGCCCCACCTACGGAGTGGTCACCGAGGCGGTGGGGGAGACCGACACCTCCGGCGCCCTGCTGGACCGGCTCGCCGTGAGCGGGGCCGCGCTGCTCGTCGCCACCCTCGACGGGATCGCCGACGGCACGCTCACCGCGGTGCCCCAGCCCGGCGACGGGGTCTCGTCGGCGCCCAAGGTGACCGTGGCCGACGCCCGCGTCGACTGGTCGGTGTCCGCGGTGACGACCGACCGGCTCGTGCGTTCGGTCACACCCGAACCCGGCGCCTGGACGACGTTCCGTGAGCAGCGCCTGGGCCTGGGACCGGTCCGGCCCGTCCGCACCGGCGAGTTCACGCTCGCCCCGGGAGCGCTGCACGTCGAGAAGAAGCGGGTGCTGGTCGGTACCGCGACCGTGCCGGTGGAGCTGGGCGAGGTCCGCCCGGTCGGCAAGAAGGCGATGCCCGCGCCCGACTGGGCGCGCGGTGTCCGCATCATCGAGGGAGAGGGCGTCCAGTGAACGAGCCGCGGCGGTCGACCGGAGACCGCCGGCGTGGCGACGGCCCGCGCCGCAACGCCGGACCGCCCCGCGGCCGCAGCGGCCCGCCGCGGCCGATCAGCGTCGACCCGGCCCGCGCGGCCGCGCACGAGCTGCTCACGGCCGTCCGCGAGCGCGACGCCTACGCCAACCTCGCGATGCCCGCGATCCTGCGCCGGTTCCGGCTCCGTGACCGTGACGCCGCGCTGGCCACGGAGCTGGGCTACGGCACGCTGCGCGCCCTGGGGCTGCTCGACGCCGTCGTCGCCGCCTGCGCGGACCGGCCGCTGCACCGCATCGAGCCGCCGCTGGTCGACGCGCTGCGCATCGGCGCCTACCAGCTGCTGCGCACCCGCATCCCCCCGCACGCCGCGGTCGACACCATCGTCGACCTCGTGCGCGACCGCGCCGGCTCCCGGTCGGCCGGGTTCGTCAACGCGATCCTGCGGGGTGTCAGCGCCCACGACGAGGCGGCCTGGACCGAGCGCCTCGCCCCGTCCGCCGACGACGACCTCCTGGGGCACAGCGCGTTCGTGCACGCCCACCCGCGCTGGATCGCCCAGGCCTTCGCGGACGCGCTGGGGGGCACCGCCGAGCTCGACACGGCCCTGGCCGCCGACGACGCGCGGCCCGTGGTGCACCTGCTGGCCCGGCCCGGGGAGATCACCGCGGAGGAGCTCGCGCTCGTCACCGGCGGCAGCGAGGCGCCGTACTCGCCGTACGGGGTGCACCTCGAACCCGGATCCGGCGACATCGGGGAGATCGACGCCGTCGCCGAGGGGCTCGCCATCGTCCAGGACGAGGGCAGCCAGCTCGTCGCCCTCGCGCTCACCCGTGCGGAGCTCACCGGTGACGACACCGGCCGCTGGCTCGACCTGTGTGCCGGGCCCGGCGGGAAGGCCACGCTGCTCGGCGGGCTCGTCGGGATCGACGGCGGGACCCTCGACGCGGTCGAGCAGTCCGAGCACCGCGCCGACCTGGTCCGCCGTGCCGTCGACGGGCTGCCCGTCACCGTGCACACCGCCGACGGCCGGGCGGCGCCGCTGCCCGACGGCGTGTACGACCGGGTGCTCCTCGACGCACCTTGCACAGGACTGGGGGCACTGCGCAGGCGGCCGGAGGCGCGCTGGCGGCGCAGCCCCGAGGACGTCGCCGGGCTCGCACGGCTGCAGCGCGAGCTGCTCACCGCCGCGTTGCGCCACGTGCGCCCGGGCGGGGTCGTCGGCTACGTGACGTGCTCACCGCACCTGTCGGAGACGGTGGGGGTGGTGACGGCCGTGCTGCGCCGCCGCGACGACGTGGAGCGGCTCGACGCGCGGGAGGCGTTCCCGGGTGTCCCCGACCTCGGCGACGGACCCGCCGTGCAGCTGTGGCCGCACCGCCACGGCACGGACGCGATGTTCATTACACTGCTGCGGCGGGTGCGCTGATCCCCCTGTACGGTGACCGTGCAGGTGAGGTTCCGCCGGTCCACGAAACCGTTGCGGGACATCGCCCACAGTTGTGTGCCCCGGACCGGCTCACCAGTAGCCTCTGAGGTGTGCACCCCCTGATCGCCCCCAGCATGCTCTCCGCCGACTTCGCCCGTCTCGCCGACGAAGCCGACGTGGTCACCGGCGCACCCGGTGAGGGAGCCGACTGGCTCCACATCGACGTCATGGACGCGCACTTCGTGCCGAACCTCACCCTGGGCCTGCCGATCGTCCAGTCGCTGCTCAAGGCGACGGACGTCCCGCTGGACTGCCACCTCATGATCGAGGACCCCGACCGCTGGGCCCCCGCCTACGCCGAGGCCGGTGCCTACAACGTCACCGTCCACGTCGAGGCCGCCCACGACCCGGTGGGGCTGGCGAAGAACCTGCGGGCCGCCGGGGCCAAGGCGGGCCTGTCGCTCAAGCCGGGCACCCCGCTCGAGGACTACGTCGACACCCTCAAGCACTACGACACGCTGCTGATCATGAGTGTCGAGCCCGGGTTCGGCGGCCAGTCGTTCATCCCCGAGGTGCTCGACAAGGTCCGCACCGCGCGGCGCCTCGTCGACACCGGGCACCTCACCGTGCTCGTGGAGATCGACGGCGGCATCAACGCCGACACCGTCGAACAGGCCGCCGAGGCGGGTGTCGACTGCTTCGTCGCGGGCTCGGCCGTCTACGGCGCCGACGACCCGATGAAGGCCGTCCAGGCGCTGCGCAGCAAGGTCGTCAAGGCCGACCCCCAGCGGTGGGCCACGGCATGACCCGTCCACCGGTGGCGTGCGCGGTCCGGATCCCCGGACCCGCCCGGCACCGGTGTGGCCGGACGGCCCCGTGACCGGCCCGGGGCACCCCGGCCCGCCGGCCCGGCCGCTCGCCCCCGACGACGCGATGCGCCTGGCGCTCGCCGCGTCGGCGCGCGTGCACGGCACGACCAGCCCCAACCCGCCCGTCGGGTGCGTCGTCCTCGACGCCGACGGCAACGTCGCCGGCGTCGGCGCCACCGCGCCGCCCGGCGGCCCGCACGCCGAGGTCGCCGCCCTCGCGCAGGCGGGGGAACGGGCTCGTGGCGGCACCGCCGCCGTCACCCTGGAGCCCTGCGCCCACCACGGCCGCACCCCGCCCTGCACCGACGCCCTGCGCGCGGCGGGCGTCGTCGCCGTGCACGCCGCGATCACCGACCCCAACCCCGTCGCCGCCGGCGGCGCCGAGGTCCTGCGCGCCGCCGGGCTCACCGTCACCGTCGGGACGCTGGCCGCCGACGTCGCCGCCGGCCCGCTGCGGGCGTGGCTGCACGCCCAGCGCACCGGCCGCCCGCACGTCACCTGGAAGTTCGCCGCGACCCTCGACGGGCGCAGCGCGGCCGCCGACGGCACCAGCCGCTGGATCACCGGGCCCGCCGCCCGCGCCCGCGTCCACGCACTGCGCGCCACCAGCGACGCCGTCGTCGTCGGCACCGGCACCGCGCTCGCCGACGACCCCGCACTCACCGCCCGTGACGCCGGCGGCGCCCCGCTGCCGCGCCAGCCGCTGCGGGTCGTCGCCGGGCTGCGCGAGCTCACCCCCGGCTCGCACCTCGACGCCCCCGACGTCCTGCACGTCCGCACCCACGACCCCGACGAGGTCCTCGCCGCGCTGCACGCCCGCGGCGTCGTCGACGTCCTGCTCGAGGGCGGTCCCCGGCTCGCGGGGGCGTTCCTCGCGGCCGGCCGCGTCGACCGGGTGCTGGCCCACATCGCCCCCGCGCTGCTCGGCGCAGGAACCGCCGCGCTGGGCGACGCAGGCGTGGGAACGATCGCCGACATCCTGCGGTTGCAGGTGGCACATGTGGAAATGGTGGGGGGCGACATCCTGATCGACGCACTGATCGGCGCCGCACCCGCCGCCGCGACCGGCCCCGCGGCCACAGCGGCGGGCGGGTCGGCGGACCGGCGGGTCGTCGTCACGGTGCCGGCCCCGCGGCCCGCAGGCCCGTCCGGGAACACCCCGGACGGCGGCGGGCCCTGAACGAGGAAGGACGTCCGGAGATGTTCACCGGGATCGTCGAAGAGGTCGGCGAGATCGTCGACGTACGGCACGACGCGGACGTCGTCGTGCTCACCGTCCGTGGCCCGCGGGTGTCGTCCGACGCCGCGCACGGCGACTCGATCGCCGTCAACGGCTGCTGTCTCACCGTCGTCGACGACGAGGCCGCGGACGACCGCTTCCGTCTCGAGCTCGTCCCCGAGACGCTCAAGCGGACCTCCCTGGGCGGGGCCGCCGCGGGTTCCAAGGTCAACCTCGAACGGGCGCTGCCCGCGGGCGGGCGGCTCGGCGGGCACATCGTGCAGGGCCATGTCGACGGGGTCGCGACGCTGCTCGGGCGCACTCCCGGTGAGCGCAGCGACGAGGTGCGGTTCGGCCTGCCGCCGGAGCTGTCGCGCTACGTCGTGGAGAAGGGCTCGATCTGTGTCGACGGGGTGTCACTGACCGTGGCCGCCACCGACGGCGACACCTTCACCGTGGCGTTGATCCCGACGACTTTGGCGGACACCACACTCGGGATCCGCGTTCCGGGGGATACCGTCAACATCGAGGTCGATGTCGTTGCCAAATACGTGGAGCGGCTGACGGTCGCATACCGGCACGGCGCCGGCGAGGAGGCAGGGAACCAGTGAGCGACGTGGCGAGCAGCAGCGCCGGCACGACGGCGGCCGACCGGCGTCGCGCGTTCGAGCTGATCGAGCGGGCGGTGGCCGACCTGGCCGAGGGCAAGCCCGTCGTCGTGATCGACGACGAGGACCGGGAGAACGAGGGCGACCTCATCTTCGCCGCCGAGAAGGCGACGCCCGAGCTGGTGTCGTTCACGGTGCGCTACACCTCCGGCTACGTGTGTGTGGCGCTCACCGACGCCGACTGCGACCGGCTCGACCTGCCCCCGATGCACCACACGAACAGCGACAACTTCCGCACCGCGTTCACGGTGACCGTCGACGCCAAGGACGGCGTGTCGACGGGCATCTCCGCCGCCGACCGGGCCCACACGATCCGGCTCCTGGCCGATCCCGAGGCCACCCCCGGCGACCTCGTCCGCCCCGGGCACGTGCTGCCGCTGCGGGCCCGCGAGGGCGGCGTGCTGCGCCGGCCCGGGCACACCGAGGCCGCGGTCGACCTGGCCCGCATGGCCGGGCTCGCGCCCGCCGGCGCGCTCTGCGAGATCGTCTCGCAGAAGGACGACACCGACATGGCCCGCGGCGACGAGCTGCGCGTCTTCGCCGAGGACCACGAGCTCACGCTCATCACGATCGCCGACCTGATCGCCTACCGGCGGCGTTTCGAGAAGCACGTCGTGCGCGTCGCGCAGGCCCGCATCCCCACCGCGCACGGCGAGTTCGTCGCCTACGGCTACGACTCGCTGCTCGACGGCATCGAGCACATCGCGATGGTCGTCGGCGACGTGGCCACCCCGGAGGGCGACGGCGAGGACGTCCTCGTGCGCGTCCACTCCGAGTGCCTCACCGGCGACGTGCTGGGCTCGTTGCGCTGCGACTGCGGCCCCCAGCTCGACGCGGCCCTCGAGGCCGTCGCCGCCGAGGGCCGCGGCATCGTGCTCTACATGCGGGGGCACGAGGGCCGCGGGATCGGCCTGCTGCACAAGCTGCAGGCCTACCAGCTGCAGGAGGCCGGCGCCGACACCGTCGACGCCAACCTGGCCATGGGTCTTCCCGCCGACGCCCGCGACTACGGCATCGGCGCCCAGATCCTCGCCGACCTCGGGGTGCGCAGCATGCGGCTGCTCACCAACAACCCGGAGAAGCGCGCCGGGCTGGAGGGCTACGGCCTCGCCATCAACGGCCGCGTCCCCATGCCGGTGCGCCCCACCCCGGAGAACCTCCGGTACCTGCGGACCAAGCGTGACCGGATGGGCCACGAGCTCCCGGGTCTCGGTGAGGCCGCCGAGGGCGCCGCGGGCGGCTCCGGCTTCTGATCTCCGCGGGCCCGATCGACCACGACCCGGCCGCGCATCCCACGACGGGGTGCGCGGCCGTCGTCGTCCCGGGGCCGCGGCCGGCGCGACGGTGTCCCGGGGTGCGCTGCCGGCGCGACGGTGTCCCGGGGCGCGTGGCCGGGTGCGACGGTGGCGGGGCAGGATGGGACCCATGAGTGGTGAGGGACGGCCCGTCGATCTCGGTGACCTCGAAGGAGCGGACGGACTGCGCGTCGGCATCGCCGCCGCGAGCTGGCACGCGGAGATCACCGACCTGCTCCTGGAGCGCGCCGTCGCGACCGCGGAGAAGGCCGGCGCGGTCCCGACGGTCGTGCGGGTCAGCGGCACGATCGAGCTCCCCGTGGTGTGCCAGGCGCTGGCCCGCACCCACGACGCCGTCGTGGCGCTCGGGGTGGTGATCCGCGGCGGTACCCCGCACTTCGAGTACGTCTGCGACGCCGTCACCGCCGGACTCACCCGCGTGTCGCTCGACGAGGGTGTCGCCGTGGGCAACGGCGTGCTGACGTGCAACACCGTCGAGCAGGCCGTCGACCGCTCCGGTGCGCCCGGCTCGGCCGAGGACAAGGGCGCCGAGGCGACGGTCGCGGCCCTGCACACCGCGCTCGTGCTGCGGGGACTGGCGGCGTCGCGGTGAGCGCCCGGCCGCTGAGCACCCCGCAGGAGCGGGCCGCGGACGACACCGGTTCGGCGGGGCCGACCACCCCGGCGGTCACGTTGCGGCCGCGGCGCGTGGTGCGGCTGTCGTGGATCGGCTCGGTCGTGGTGGTGGCGCTGTTCGTGGCGATCGCGATCGTGCTGCGCAACACCGACACCGGCGTGTACTTCCGCTTCGCCGACCAGGTGTCGATGGTGTTGCTCGGGCTGTTGATCGCCGCCGGTCTGCTGCTGCTGGCCCGGCCGCGGGTCCGCGCCGACGCCGACGGCATCGAGGTCCGCAACATCCTGCAGACGCGACGTTTCGCGTGGGGCGAGATCGTGGGCATCGCGTTCCCCGACGGCGCGAGCTGGGCACGGCTCGACCTCCCCGACGACGAGTACCTCCCGGTCCTGGCGGTGCAGGCCGTCGACCGCATGTACGCCGTCGACGGCATCCGCGAGCTGCGCGCCCTGCGCACGGCCGCCCACGCGCGCCTCGCCGCGGCCCGGCGGGAGGCCGCCGAGCAGGCCGCGGCGCAGGAGCCCGCCGTCCCCGACGACGCGGCGCCGAACGACCCGGCGTCGAACGACGCAGCGTCGAACGACGCAGGGAAGCAGACCGCCGCGCACCACGACCCGACCGCCCGCGACGAGGCGGCCGGCCCCACCGACACCCGCGACTGAGGCGACCACCCTTCCCGCGGCCCCGGCGAACCCCGCGCTCCGGTCACCGACCCACCGCGTCGTACCGGTGACCGTCGGTGACCGGGCCGGTAGGGTGGTGGTGCGCCGGCAGCGCGGCCGGCCGGCTGAGAGGCGGGTGGTTCGATGTCCGCAGGACCGTCCCCGGCCGCGGTGGGCCGCGCGCCCGCCCAGCGGCCCCGTGCCGTCCTGCTCGACATCTACGACACGACGTTGCGGGTCGACGTGCTGCGGGCACGCTTCGTCGACGTCGGGCGCCACGAGCTGGAGTGTGACGTCTTCCTGGCCCGCGCCATGCGCGACGGGATCGCCTTCAGCATGGCGGGCGCCGACGGCGCGTTCGGCTCCTACGTGCGCGAGGCCCTGCGGGCGACGACCGGCCACAAGCTGTCGGAGGAGGCGCTCGACCACGTGATGAGCGGCTTCGCCTCGCTGCCGCCCCAGCCCGACGCCGAGCTCGCGCTGATGGCACTGGCCCGGGCGCGGGTGGCGGTGTACGCGTTCGGCTACGGCAACCAACGGGTGCTGGCCGACGCACTGGACCGCTCCGGCCTGCGGACCTACCTGCGGGGCACGATCACCGTGGACGACCTGGCCCGGTTGCGGCCGGGTGCGGGGGCCTACCACCACGGCTGCCGGGTGGCGCACGCGCAGCCGGCACGCACCGCGCTGGTCAGCGCGCACGCGTGGGACGTGCACGGCGCGGCCCGGGCGGGTCTGCTGACCGGTCTCGTCGCGCGTGGTGAGGGCCCGCCGCCGGCGATGATGGAGCAGCCGCACGTGCGTGCCGAACGGCTCGACCAGTGTGTGGACCGGCTGCTCGCGCTTCCCGCCTGATCCGGGGCCCGCCGCCGCGGCCGCGCTCACGAGGCCCCCGCCAGCCGGGGGCCGCCGAGGTCGGCCGCTGCGCCGGCGTGGGCCCCCGCGCGGAACCCGCTGCCGGAGTGGCCGGCCCGCCGGGCGGTGGCCAGGTGCGGGTAGGCGGCGGTGAACGCCTCCTCGACGGCCGCGGACCGGTCGGCCAGCACGACCGCGGTCCCGCCGCCGGGGGTGGCTGCGGCTGCGCGTTCGGCCGCGGTGAGGCGCTCGTGCACCCGCGCGGCGTACCCGAGCAGCCACGACCGCCGGTAGGCCGCGACGGACTCCCGCGCGTCCGGCGGGCGGCACCGCACCAGCTCACGGGTGGCCTGCAGGAGCAGCGACTCGAACAGCAGCGCCACCCGTTCCCGGTCGGAGGCGTGCCCGAACACGGTGACGGCCGCGACGCGGCCGCGGGCGGCCCGGTGCAGCACCCACCGGCAGCGCAGCGCCGCCGCCGTCCAGCCCAGCAGGCGGGCCTTGGCCGCGCTGTAGGGATCGGACAGCGCCACCCGGGTGCCGCCCACCGGGTCGGAGCCCGGGAAGGCGGCGGCGAGCAGCGCGGCGTCGATCCCGTGCCGGGCGGTCAGCTCGGCCGCCTTCGCGTTGTAGGTGCGGGCCTCGGCCTCGGTGCCGGCCCGCTCGGCCTTGGCCAGCAGCTTGCGCACCCGCGCGACGGGATCGGGCCCCCGCCTGCCGGTGCCCTCGCCGCCTGGTTCCACGGTCACGTCCGGCCCCCGTCCGCCACACGATCGCCCGAACCTCTGTTCGAACGAGGCGAGTCCTACCACCCCGGGCCGACAGAACCGCGGACCCCGGTGCCGAGCCGACGGGTGACGACGGTTCTACGCTGGGGTGGTCATGCCGGACCCCGCCACGTACCGCCCCGCCCCGGGTTCGATCCCGGACGAGCCGGGCGTCTACCGCTTCTCCGACCCGCGCGGCCGGGTGATCTACGTCGGCAAGGCCAAGAGCCTGCGCAGCCGGCTCAACTCCTACTTCGCCGATCTCTCCAACCTGCACCCGCGGACGCGGCAGATGGTCACGACGGCGACGGCCGTCGAGTGGACCGTCGTGGGCACCGAGGTCGAGGCGCTGCAGCTCGAGTACAACTGGATCAAGGAGTTCGACCCGCGGTTCAACGTCCGCTACCGCGACGACAAGACCTACCCGGTGCTCGCGGTGACGTTGAACGAGGAGTACCCGCGGCTGCACGTCTACCGGGGGCCGCGCCGCAAGGGTGTGCGCTACTTCGGGCCCTACGCCCACGCGTGGGCGATCCGCGAGACCCTCGACCTGCTGCTGCGGGTGTTCCCGGCCCGCACCTGCAGCGCGGGTGTGTTCCGCAGGCACGGCCAGATGGGGCGGCCCTGTCTGCTCGGCTACATCGACAAGTGCAGCGCGCCGTGCGTCGGCACCGTGGACGCCGCCGAGCACCGCCGGATCGTCGAGGACTTCTGCGACTTCCTCGCGGGCCGCACCGACCGGCTGGTGCGCGAGCTGGAGCGCCGCATGGAGCAGGCGGCCGAGGAACTGGAGTTCGAGCGGGCGGCGCGGCTGCGCGACGACATCGGCGCCCTGCGGCGGGCGATGGAGAAGCAGGCCGTGGTGCTGGGCGACGGCACGGACGCCGACGTCGTCGCGTTCGCCGAGGACGACCTCGAGGCCGCGGTGCAGATCTTCCACGTCCGCGGCGGGCGGGTCCGCGGTCAGCGGGGCTGGGTGATCGACAAGGTCGAGCAGACCGACACGCGGGAGCTCGTGGGCCGGTTCGTCAGCCAGTTCTACGGCGAGCAGGCCGCGCTGGCCGGGGCGGCCGACGACGCCCACCAGCCGGTACCGCGCGAGATCCTGGTGCCGGAGCTGCCCCCGGACGCCGACGCGCTGGTGGAGTGGCTCTCGGGGCTGCGGGGGTCGCGGGTGCAGCTGCGGGTGGCCCAGCGCGGCGACAAGCGGGCACTGGCGGAGACGGTGGCGCGCAACGCCTCGGAGGCGTTCGCGCGGCACAAGCTGAAGCGGGCGGGCGACCTGACGGCGCGGTCGGCGGCGCTGCAGGAGATCCAGGACGCCCTGGAGCTCGGCTCGGCCCCGCTCCGGATGGAGTGCATCGACGTCAGCCACGTCCAGGGCACCGACGTCGTGGCCTCGCTGGTGGTGTTCGAGGACGGGCTCGCGCGCAAGTCGGACTACCGCCGGTTCGAGGTCAAGGGCGGCGCCGAGGGCGGCGACGTCGCGGCGATCGCGGAGGTCGTGCGGCGGCGGTTCCGCCGCTACCTGCAGGAGACGGCGGGCGACGACCCCGGCGCCGACCCCGGCACCGACGACGCGAATGCGACGAACGGTCCGGACGACAGCTCGGCGACAGCCCCGGCTCCGGTCGGCGACGAGGGGTCACGGACACGTAACGCGGCGGCATCCGGCGCCGAACCCCCCGGCATCACGGACACGGCGAGCTCCTCGGCCGCGACCGTCCGGACGGGCATCGACCCGACCACCGGACGGCCGCGGAAGTTCGCGTACGCGCCGAACCTGCTCGTCGTCGACGGCGGGCCGCCCCAGGTGGAGGCGGCGGCCGACGTGCTGGCCGATCTGGGCATCGACGACGTCGCGGTGTGCGGGCTGGCCAAGCGCCTGGAGGAGGTCTGGCTGCCCGCCGATCCCGACCCGGTGATCATGTCGCGGACGTCGGAGGGGCTGTACCTGTTGCAGCGCCTGCGCGACGAGGCCCACCGCTTCGCCATCACCTACCACCGTCAGCGTCGTTCCAAGGGCATGGTGGTCTCCGAGCTCGACGCCGTCCCGGGACTCGGTCCCTCGCGGCGCCAGGCGTTGCTCAAGCAGTTCGGTTCGGTCCGCAAGCTCAGGGCCGCGGGCGTCGAGGAGATCGCCGCGGTCCCCGGCTTCGGCAGGCGCACGGCCGAGGCGGTCGTCGCGGCCCTGCACGGCGACGAGCCCAGCGGCACCGCGACGACCGCCGTGCGGGGGGAGTCCTCGTGAGCGCGCCGGAGGGGGCCCCGCAGGGCGGCACCGGCGCGACCGGGATCGAGGTCGCCCTGGTCAGCGGCCTGTCCGGGGCGGGACGCAGCACCGCGGCGAAGGTGCTGGAGGACCTGGGCTGGTTCGTCGTCGACAACCTCCCGCCCGAGCTGATCGCGACGATGGTCGACCTCGGCGCCCGTTCCCGGGGCGAGATCACCCGGATCGCCGTGGTCATGGACGTGCGCAGCCGGGCGTTCAGCCACGACCTGGGTGCCGTGATCAAGGATCTCGACGCGCGCGGCTACCGGCCGCGGGTGCTGTTCCTGGAGGCCACCGACGCGGTGCTCGTGCGCCGTTTCGAGCAGGTCCGGCGCAGCCACCCGCTGCAGGGCGACGGCAGGCTCTCCGACGGCATCGCCGCCGAGCGGGAGCTGCTGCGTCCGTTGCGCGAGGACGCCGACCTCGTCGTGGACACGACGACGATGTCGGTGCCGCGGCTGCGCGCCACGCTGGAGCGGACGTTCGGCGACGAGCTGTCCCCGGCGACGCGGGTGACGGTGCTGTCGTTCGGCTACAAGTACGGCCTGCCGATGGACTCCGACCTGGTCGTCGACGTCCGGTTCCTGCCCAACCCGCACTGGATCCCGGAGCTGCGGGAGTTCACCGGCCGCGACGAGGCCGTGCGCGACTACGTGCTGAGCCAGGAGGGCGCCGAGGAGTTCATCGAGCGCTACCTGGAGCTGCTCGCCCTGATCGGGGCGGGCTACCGGCGCGAGGGCAAGCGGTACCTGACGCTGTCGGTGGGCTGCACCGGTGGCAAGCACCGCAGCGTCGCGATCAGCGAGGAGCTGGCGCGGCGGCTGTCGGGGTCGGAGCACGTCGTGGTGGGCGTGTCACACCGGGACCTGGGGCGCGAATGAGCGGTCGATGAGCGACGAGGGGGGACGCGGCCTGCGGGCCGTGGCGCTGGGGGGCGGGCACGGCCTGCACGCGACCCTGACGGCGTTGCGCCTGCTGGGCGACGTCGTCGACGAGATCACGGCGGTGGTCACGGTCGCCGACGACGGCGGCTCGTCGGGCCGGCTGCGCCGCGAGCTGGGGTCGCTGCCGCCGGGTGATCTGCGGATGGCCCTGTGCGCGCTGGCGGCACCGCTCGCCGAGCCCGCGGCACCCGTGGACGGCGACGCCGACGACCTGTGGGTCCGGGTGGTGCAGCACCGCTTCGGGGGCACCGGTGCGCTGGCCGGGCACGCCGTCGGCAACCTGATGCTCGCCGGCCTCATGGACGTCCTCGGCGACGCCGTCGCCGCGCTCGACGAGATGGGCCGCCTGCTCGGCGCGCAGGGGCGCGTGCTGCCGATGAGCTGCGATCCGCTGACGATCGAGGCCCAGGTCACGGGCCTCGACGAGGACCAGGGTGCGGTGCGGCTCATCCGTGGGCAGGTGGCCGTGGCGTCCACCCCGGGCCGGGTGCGCCGGGTGTGGCTGCGGCCGGGGCGGCCGACGCCCTGCCCGGACGCGGTCGCCGCCGTGCGCGACGCCGACCTCGTCCTGCTGGGTCCCGGGTCCTGGTTCACCAGCGTGCTGCCGCACCTGCTCGTGCCCGGACTCGGGGAGGCGCTGACGTCGACGACCGCGCGCCGCGTCGTCGTGCTCAACCTCGCGCCGCAGCCGGGGGAGACCGCCGGGTTCTCCCCGGAACAGCACCTCGACGTACTCTCGCAACACGCTCCCGCGCTGCGGGTGGACGCGGTGCTCGCCGACGAGGCGGCGGTCCCGGTCCCCGACCGGCTCCGCCGCGCCGCTCGCTCCATGCTCGTCCCGGACGGGACGGTGCACCTGGCTCCGGTGGCCGCGGACGATCCCGCGGCGCCGAGGCACGACCCGGCAGCACTCGCCGCGGCCCTGCGTCCGGTCCTGGTCAGACCGGCTCGCGGTGCCACGGCGGGAGCCGGTGAGAGGAGGACCTGAGGTGCGCACCCCGTGCAGCCCGGCAGGACGTGAGGTCAGGAGGTGTCACCGATGGCGATGACGGCCGCGGTGAAGGACGAGCTGAGCAGGCTGACGGTGACCAAGCCGTCGTGCCGGCGGGCCGAGGTGGCGTCGCTGCTGCGGTTCGCGGGCGGGTTGCACATCGTCGGTGGCCGGGTGGTGATCGAGGCCGAGGTCGACACGGGCTCGGTGGCGCGTCGGCTGCGCCGTGAGATCCACGACCTGTACGGGCACCAGTGCGAGGCGCACGTGATCACGGCCGGGGGGTTGCGCCGCAGCGCGCGGTACGTGATCCGGGTCGTCCGTGACGGTGAGGGGCTGGCCCGCCAGACGGGGTTGCTCGACGCGCGGGGCCGCCCGGTCCGTGGGCTGCCGCCGCCGGTCGTGTCGGGCGACGTGTCCGACGCGGAGGCGGCGTGGCGGGGGGCGTTCCTCGCCCACGGCTCGCTCACCGAGCCGGGCCGCTCGTCGGCGCTCGAGGTGACGTGCCCGGGCCCGGAGGCGGCGCTGGCGCTGGTCGGTGCGGCGCGCCGGCTCGGGGTGACGGCGAAGGCCCGCGAGGTGCGGGGGGCCGACCGGGTCGTCGTCCGCGACGGCGACGCGATCAGCGCGCTGCTGACCCGGATGGGTGCCCACTCGTCGGTGCTGGCCTGGGAGGAGCGGCGGATGCGCCGCGAGGTCCGGGCGACGGCCAACCGGCTCGCGAACTTCGACGACGCCAACCTGCGCCGGTCGGCGCGGGCGGCCGTGGCGGCCGCGGCGCGGGTGTCGCGGGCGCTGGAGATCCTGGGCGACGACGTGCCGCAGCACCTGCTGGCCGCGGGCCGGCTGCGCGCGGAGCACACGCAGGCGTCGCTGGAGGAGCTCGGTCAGCTGGCCGAGCCGCCGATGACCAAGGACGCGGTGGCGGGCCGGATCCGGCGGCTGCTGCACATGGCCGACAAGCGCGCGGCCGATCTCGGCATCCCCGACACCGAGTCGGCGGTCACACCGGAGATGCTCGAGGACGCGTGACCGCGCTCGCCTCGCAGGTCGGGGGACATGAATCGATTCCGACAGGGGTGTGAGGCGGCCCGAGCGCGGACGCTAGTCTGGCGGGCAGGTTCGCCTGTTTTCCACTCCCGGGAGGTACTCGTGACGGTTCGCGTCGGCGTGAACGGCTTCGGCCGCATCGGCCGCAACTTCTGGCGGGCGGTGGACGCCCAGCGCGCCGCCGGCACCACGGACATCGAGATCGTCGCGGTGAACGACATCACCGACAACGCGACACTGGCGCACCTGCTGAAGTACGACTCGATCCTGGGCCGGCTCCCGTACGACGTGTCCTCGACCGACGAGGACATCGTCGTCGGTGGCAAGGCCGTCAAGGCCTTCGCCGAGCGCGACCCCGCCGCCCTGCCGTGGAAGGACCTGGGCGTCGACGTGGTCGTCGAGTCCACGGGCCTGTTCACCACGCGCGAGGCCGCGTCGAAGCACCTCGACGGCGGCGCCAAGAAGGTCGTCATCTCCGCGCCGGCCACCGGTGAGGACATCACGATCGTCAAGGGCGTCAACGACGGCGACTACGACGGCTCGCAGACGATCATCTCCAACGCCTCCTGCACCACGAACTGCCTGGCGCCGATGGCGAAGGTCCTCGACGACCTGGCCGGCATCGAGCGTGGCCTGATGACCACGATCCACGCCTACACCCAGGACCAGAACCTGCAGGACGGCCCGCACAAGGACCTGCGCCGGGCCCGCGCCGCCGCGCTGAACATCGTGCCGACCTCCACCGGTGCGGCCAAGGCCATCTCGCTGGTGATGCCCCAGCTCAAGGGCAAGCTCGACGGCTACGCGCTGCGGGTACCGATCCCCACGGGCTCGGCCACCGACCTCACCGTCGACGTCGCCCGCGAGGTCTCCGCCGAGGAGGTCAACGCCGCGATGAAGGCCGCCGCGGAGGGCCCGCTCAAGGGCGTCCTCAAGTACACCGAGGACCCGATCGTGTCCTCGGACATCGTGACCGACCCGCACTCCTGCATCCTCGACGCCGGGCTGACCAAGGTCACGGGCAAGCTGGTGAAGATCGTCGGCTGGTACGACAACGAGTGGGGCTACTCCAACCGGCTCGCCGACATCACCGCGCTCGTGGCGTCCAAGCTGTGAGGTCGCTCGACGACCTGGTCGACGAGGGCGTCGAAGGGCGGACCGTCCTGCTGCGGTCCGACCTGAACGTCCCCCTCGACGGGGACACGATCACCGACGACGGCCGCATCCGGGCCTCGCTGCCGACGATCTCGGAGCTGTCCGGGGCGGGCGCGATCGTCGTCATCGCCGCGCACCTGGGCCGCCCCGCGGGGGGCCCGGACCCGGCGCTGTCGCTGGAGCCGGTCGCGGCCCGCCTGAGCGAGCTGCTGGGAGCACCGGTGCGGCTGGTCCGCGGCTCCGAGCTGCCCAACCTCGCCGCCGGCGACGTCGTGATGCTGGAGAACATCCGGTTCGACCCCCGCGAGACCAGCAAGGACGACGACGAGCGCGCCGCACTGGCCGACGAGCTCGTGTCGCTGGTCGGCGACGACGGGGCGTTCGTCTCCGACGGCTTCGGGGTCGTGCACCGCAAGCAGGCGTCGGTCTACGACGTCGCGCAGGACCTCCCGGCCTACGCCGGCAGCCTCGTCGCGTCGGAGGTCGAGGTGCTGCAGCGCCTGACCGAGAAGGCCGACCGCCCCTACACGGTCGTCCTCGGCGGCTCGAAGGTCTCCGACAAGCTGGCCGTCATCGAGGCGCTGCTCCCGCGCGTCGACAGCCTGCTCGTCGGCGGCGGGATGTGCTTCACCTTCCTCGCCGCGCAGGGCTACGGCGTCGGCACCTCGCTGCTCGAGTCGGAGCAGATCGCCAACGCCCGCAAGCTCCTCGAGTCGGGCAAGATCCTGCTCCCGACCGACGTCGTCGTCGCCGACGCGTTCGCCGCCGACGCACAGACCCGCCTCGTCGCCGCCGACGCGATCCCCGACGGCTGGATGGGCCTCGACGTCGGCCCCGAGACGGTCCGCCTGTTCACCGAGACCCTCGCCGAGGCGCGGACGATCTTCTGGAACGGCCCGATGGGCGTGTTCGAGATGGCGCCGTTCGCCGACGGCACCCGGGGTGTCGCGCAGGCCATCGTCGACGCCACGGCCACCGGTGCGTTCAGCGTCGTCGGCGGTGGGGACTCGGCCGCGGCCGTGCGGGCCCTCGGCCTGCCCGAGGACGGCTTCTCCCACATCTCGACCGGCGGCGGCGCGTCGCTGGAGTACCTGGAGGGCAAGGCGCTGCCCGGCCTCTCCGTCCTCGATCACTGATCGCGGACCGACGAACGCGAGGACGACTGTGACCCGGACCGGCCGCAAGCCGCTCATCGCCGGCAACTGGAAGATGAACCTCACGCACCTCGAGGCCATCGCCTTCCTGCAGAAGCTCGCCTACGGGCTGCCGGAGAAGTACTACGACAAGGTCGAGGTGGCGGTGCTCCCGCCGTTCACCGCGATCCGCAGCGTCCAGACCGTCATCGACGGTGACGGTCTGCTGATGACGCACGGCGCGCAGGACATCTCGCAGCACGGGTCCGGTGCCTACACCGGCGACGTCTCCGGTCAGATGCTGGCCAAGCTGCAGTGCCGCTACGTCGTCGTCGGGCACTCGGAGCGCCGCGAGTACCACCACGAGGACGACGCGGTCGTCAACGCGAAGGTGCACGCCGCGTTCGCCAACGGCATCGTCCCGATCCTGTGCGTCGGCGAGGGGCTCGAGGTCCGGGAGAACGGCGGCCACGTCGGGCACTGCGCCTCGCAGCTGACCGCGGCGCTGGCCGGCGTCACCGCCGAGCAGGCCGCGACGATCGTCGTCGCCTACGAGCCGGTCTGGGCGATCGGCACCGGCCGGGTCGCGGGCCCGGCCGACGCCCAGGAGGTCTGCGGGGCGCTGCGCGCCGAGCTGGTCGGGCTGTACGGCGACACGGTCGCCGGTGCGGTCCGCGTGCTCTACGGCGGTTCGGTCAAGTCGGGCAACGTCGGCGAGATCGTGGGGGAGAGCGACGTCGACGGCGCGCTCGTCGGCGGGGCGAGCCTCGACCCCGACGAGTTCGCCAAGCTGTGCGCCATCGCGGCGGGCGGCCCGCTGCCCTGACCGCGCGACGGCAGGCGACGGGGTGGGGCCGCGGCCCCACCCCGTTCGTCGTCCGTGCCCGTCCTCGCCGCCGTTCGTCCCCGCGGTGCGCTGCGTAACACCCGCGCTGCGGTGCGCGAGGACACCGGAGAGGAACATCAGGACCTCCCGGGCGGATGCCCGCGCCCGACAGGTAGCCTGGTGGACCCCGATGTGAATGAGGATGGGATGAAGCTCGCCCTGGATATCGTGCTCATCGTCTCCAGCCTCGTGCTGGTGCTGCTGATCCTGCTGCACCGCGGCCGCGGCGGCGGGCTGTCCAGCCTGTTCGGCGGCGGCGTCCAGTCGAGCCTGTCCGGATCGAGCGTCGCGGAGAAGAACCTCGACCGGATGACCCTGTTCACCGCCGCGATCTGGCTGATCTCGATCGTCGGCACCGGCGTGCTGATCAAGATCGGCTGACAGGCCGGGCGGACCGGTCGGAAGAAGGAGTACGAGACATGGCGATGTCTGGTGGCAACGCGATCCGCGGCACCCGGGTCGGGGCCGGTCCGATGGGCGAGTCCGAGCGGGGCGAGACCGCGCCGCGGGTCCGGGTCGCCTACTTCTGCGCGACGGGCCACGAGACACGCCCGTCGTTCGCAGCTGAGGCGGAGATCCCCGAGACCTGGGACTGCCCCCGCTGCGGCCTGCCCGCCGGGCGTGACCACACCGCCCCGCCCGCGGCCCCCCGCAACGAGCCGTACAAGACGCACCTCGCCTACGTGAAGGAGCGCCGCAGCGACGCCGACGGCGCCGCCATCCTCGAAGAGGCCCTCGGCCGGCTCCGCGCGTCGCGCGAGCTCTGATCCTCGTCCGGTCCCGACCGGGGCTCGTGCGCAGCAGAGTCCGTGAGGCGCTGCGCGCCAAGCTGATCCGCGCCGTCGACGAGGTGGTCACCCGTCGCGTCGACGATCAGACCACGGCGTTGCGCGCCGAGATCACGGCGTTGCGCGCCGAGCTGGCCGACGCGACCGACCGGTCCCGGGCCGCCGTGGTCGCCGAGCTGCACGCCGCCGAGCGCCGGTCGCGCCGTGACCTCGTGGCCGCCGCCGAGCGGGCCGCGGTCGCGTCCACCTCGCGGTTCGTCGAGGCGGAGCTGCGCGAGGCCGTCGCCCTGCCCGACGCGGCGTCGACGCTCGACCACGCGATCGCGAAGGCCCCGGGCGGTGGGCTGGCGCTGGAGTTCGGCGTCTACACCGGGGGGACGCTGACCCGCATCGCCGGTGCGCGCGCCGGTGACCCGGGTGGCGTCGCCGGGTTCGACTCGTTCGACGGCCTGCCCGAGACGTGGCGTGCCGGTTTCCGGGAGGGCGTGTTCGACGACGTCACCGGGCCGCCCGACGTCCCGGGCGCCGAGATCGTCGTCGGGCTGTTCGCCGACACCCTGCCCGGCTTCCTCGACGCCCACCCGGGGCCGGTCGACCTGCTGCACCTCGACGCCGACCTGTACTCGTCGACGGCGACGGTGCTCGGCCTCGTCGGGCCGAGGCTGCGGCCGGGCAGCGTCGTGCTGTTCGACGAGTTCTTCAACTATCCGGGCTGGGAGCAGCACGAGGCCCGGGCGTGGCGGGAGTACGTCGCCGCGTCGGGGCGCACGTTCGCGTGGGAGGCCTACTCGGTCGCCGACGAGCAGGTCGCGGTCCGCATCACGGGCTGAGACCCCGACGAGTACACCCGGACCGGCGCCGAGCCGGACCCCGCGCCGGTCAGATCCCGGTCGGCACCGGCCCGACGCCGGACCGGCGCGACGGGGGCCCGGCGGGCCGGCCCTGCGGCAGGGCGCTGCCGGCGGCCGCCCCCGGCGCGGGGGTCAGAGCGCCACCGGACGGACGCGGGCGGCAGCCTCGGTCGCCCGCTCGCGGGCCTGCGCGACGTCGGCGCCCGACGCGACCGCCACCCCCATGCGGCGCCGGGTGAAGCTCTCCGGCTTGCCGAACAACCGCAGGTCGGTGCCCGGCACGGCGAGCGCGTCGGCGACCCCGTCGAACGCGATCCCGGCCGCCTCGACCCCGCCGTAGACGACCGCCGACGCCCCGGGGCCGGTGAGCGTGACGTCGACCGGCAGGCCCAGGATCGCGCGGGCGTGCAGCTCGAACTCCGAGAGCCGCTGGGTGGCGAGGGTGACCAGACCGGTGTCGTGCGGGCGCGGGGACACCTCGGAGAACAGCACGCGGTCGCCCGCCACGAACAGCTCCACCCCGAACACCCCCCAGCCGCCCAGGTCGGCGGTGACGGCACCGGCGATCCGGCGGGCCTCGGCGAGCGCGGCGTCGCTCATCGGCTGCGGCTGCCAGGACTCGACGTAGTCGCCGTCGCGCTGCAGGTGCCCGATGGGCGCGCAGAAATGTGTGCCGGTCGTGCCGTCGGCCTCGCGGGCGCGCACGGTGAGCAGGGTGATCTCGTAGTCGAACGCGACGAAGCCCTCGACGATCACCCGCGTCCGGGCGACGCGCCCGCCCGCCATCGCGTACTCCCACGCCCGGTCGAGGTCGGCGTCCGAGCGCAGCACCGACTGCCCCTTGCCCGACGACGACATCACGGGCTTGAGGACGCAGGGGTAGCCCACCCCGGCGGGGCCCTCGATCGCGGCGCGGACCTCCTCGCGGGAGTCGGCGAACGCGTAGGGCGAGGTCGGGAGGCCGAGCTCCTCGGCGGCGAGGCGGCGGATGCCCTCGCGGTCCATCGTCAGCCGGGTGGCCCGCGCGGTGGGGACGACCGTGGTGGTGCCGGCCGCCTCGACGGCGAGCAGCGCATCGGTGGCGATGGCCTCGATCTCGGGGACGACGAGATGCGGTCGCTCGGCCTCGATCACCGCGGTGAGCGCGGCCGGATCGGTCATGTCGACCGTGTGGGCGCGGTGGGCGACCTGGTGGGCGGGGGCGTCGGGATAGCGGTCGACGGCGACGACCTCGACGCCGAGCCGCTGCAGCGCGATCACGACCTCCTTGCCGAGCTCACCGGCGCCGAGCAGCATGACGCGCGTCGCGCCGGGGGTCAGGGGTGTCCCGAGGCGGATCGGGTCGTCGCAGCGATCGCCGGTCGCGGTCATGACGATCACGATAGGTCCCGCGCGGGCCGCCTTCCTCCCCGATGTGGGGGAGTCCGCACGTCGCGGCCACCACTGCCGCCTCAGAGGGCGTCGAGGGCGCGCAGCAGCGCCCCGGGCCCCGCGACACCCGCGCCGACGGCCTCGACGCGGGCGCGCAGCAGCCGGTCGGCGGTCACGACGACGACCGCGGCTCCCGCGGCGACCAGGTCGGCGGTGACGGTGACGATCGTGGAGTCGCCGTCAGCCTCGGCCCGGACGACCCGGAGCCCGTCGCCCGGGTCGATCACCGCCGCGCGGGCGGCGCCCTCCAGGACGACGACGATCCGCTCGACGTCGGCGGCGAGGCCGGACGTCGACGCGGGCCCGGCCCGCAGCGCCGCCGCGAGCCGGCTCGTCAGCCGTGCGGCCGCACCGGCCCGGTCGCGCCACCACCCGTCGGGCCGCGACCCCACGACGTTGGCGCCGTCGACCACCAGGACGGTCACGGGGTTCCGGTCAGGCGATCGGGGGCACGAGGTCGCGGGGCAGCTTCGACGCGGCCGCCTTGTCGAGCAGCCAGCGGGTGCGGCTGCGTCCGCTCACCCCGGCGACCGGGATGGCCACCTCGCCCGCCCCGGTCAGGGCCATGGCGACGGCGGCGGCCTTCGGCTCACCGGTGGTCATCACCCAGACCTCGACGGAGTTGCGGATCGCGGGCAGCGTCAGGGAGATGCGCGTCGGGGGCGGCTTCGGGCAGCCGTGGACGGCGACGACGGTGCGTTCGGTCTCGTAGACGGCGGGGGAGTGCGGGAAGATCGACGCGGTGTGCCCCTCCCCGCCCATGCCGAGCAACAGGACGTCGAGGGCCGGCATGGGACCGTGGTCCTCGGGCGCGGCCCGGCCCGCGAGCATGTCGGCGTAGGCCTCGGCGGCGGCGTCGGCGCCCGCCGGGCCGGTGCCGGTGTCGGCGCCCATCGCGAAGACGTTGCCGGGGTCGATGGCGACGTGGTCGAGCAGCGCCTCCCTGGCCTGGGTCTCGTTGCGGTCGGCGTGCCCGCGGGGCAGGAACCGTTCGTCTCCCCAGTAGAACTCGATCCGTGACCAGTCGACGGCGTCGCGGGCGGTGCCGGTGCGCAGCTGCTCGAGCAGGGCGATGCCGATGCCGCCTCCGGTGAGGCCCAGCCGCGGTGTGCGCCCGGCGGCCTGCAGGTCGACGAGCTTGGTGACCAGCCGGGCCGCGACGGCCGCGGCCAGGACGTCCGGGGTGCGGTGGACGACGACGTCCGGTTGGGGCGCCATGGGCAGGCCTACCTTCTCGCGGGGTGGGTCAGGGGACGAGGTTGACGGGGGACCGGCCACGGGAGACACGCCCGATGCCGGTGAGGGCCTCGGCGTAGATCTCGTCGGGATCGAGCCGGCGCAGCTCCTCGGACAGGCAGTCCGGGACGCCGCGGCGGGTCAGCACGATCATCCGGTCGGGCTGGCCGGGCTGGCGCAGCGTCGCGGTGTGGCCGTCGGGACGCAACAGCTCGATCGCCCCGGACCGGCGCGTGAGCTGCACCGACGACATGCCGCCGCCGTTGCCGGTGGCGGGCGAGCGCTTGACCTTCACGTCGAGGCGGACGGCGAGCCAGCCGGCGAGCAGGTCGGTGGACGGGGACACGCTCTCCCCGGCGACGACGGCTCCGGTGACGGGCTCGTGCGGCGGGTTGTCCAGCGCGGTGGCGAGCAGCGCCCGCCAGTGGGTGAGCCGCGTCCAGGTGAGATCGGTGTCGCCCGCGACGTGCCCGGCGCGGCGCTGCTCGAACGCCTTGGTCGGGTTGCGCGCGGACAGGGCGTCGGTGATGCGGCGCTGCGCCAGGCGGCCGATCGGGTCGTCGGAGGGGACGGCGGGTGCGTCGCCGGGCCACCAGGCGACGACGGGCGCGTCGGGCAGCAGCAGCGGCACCACCATGCCGGCGCCGGCCTCCTCGGCGGCGAGCGGGCCGTACCCGCGCAGGACGACGACCTCGCTGGCGCCCGCGTCGCCACCGACCCGGATCTGGGCGTCGAGACGCGGCGCGGCCTTGCGGGCGCCCCGGGCGACGACGATGACCCGGCACGGGTGCTCGCGGCTGGCGGTGTTGGCGGCCTCGATGGCGTCCTCGGCGCCGCCGCCGTCGTCGGTGACGATGACGAGGGTGAGGACGCGGCCCAGCGCCATCACCCCGCCCTTCTCCCGCAGCTCGACGAGCTTGCGGTTGACGATGGAGGTGGTGCTCGACGGCAGGTCGACGATCATCGGGGGTTCCTCCCGGAAACAGCGGTGGTCACGGTCGCCGCCAGTGACGTCCGGTGCGGGCCATCATGCGGTTGGACGACTCGGGCCCCCAGCTGCCGGCCGGGTAGGGGTCGGGGCCGCCGTCGGCGCCCGCCCACGCCTCGATGACGGGGTCGAGCACCTGCCAGGAACGTTCGACCTCGGAGTTCACCGGGAACAGCGACGGCTCGCCCAGCAGCACGTCGAGGATCAGCCGCTCGTAGGCCTCCGGGGAGGCCTCGGTGAACGCGGTGCCGTAGCCGAAGTCCATGGTGACGTCGCGGACCTCCATCTGGCTGCCCGGCACCTTCGACCCGAACCGCATGGTGACGCCCTCGTCGGGCTGCACCCGCACGACCAGCGCGTTCTGCCCCAGCTCCTCGGTCATGGTCGCGTCGAACGGCAGGTGCGGGGCGCGTTTGAAGATCACCGCGATCTCGGTGACGCGACGTCCGAGCCGCTTGCCGGTGCGCAGGTAGAACGGCACCCCGGCCCAGCGGCGGGTGTCGACCTCGACGGTGATCGCCGCGAACGTCTCGGTGCGGGAGTCGGGGTCGTAGCCGTCCTCCTCCTTGAGCCCGCGGACGAGCTCGCCGCCCTGCCAGCCGCCGGTGTACTGGCCGCGGGCGGTGGTCTCCTCGATGGGCCCGACGAGCCGGGTGGCGTTGAGCACCTTGATCTTCTCGGCGCGCAGCTCGTCGGAGGAGAAGGAGACGGGCTCCTCCATCGCGGTGAACGCGAGCAGCTGCAGCAGGTGGTTCTGGATGACGTCGCGGGCGGCGCCGATCCCGTCGTAGTAGCCGGCGCGCCCACCCAGGCCGATGTCCTCGGCCATGGTGATCTGCACGTGGTCGACGTAGTGGCTGTTCCAGATGGGCTCGAACAGCTGGTTGGCGAAGCGCAGCGCCAGGACGTTCTGGACGGTCTCCTTGCCGAGGTAGTGGTCGATGCGGAACACCGAGTCCTCGGGGAACACCTCGTTGACGATCTCGTTGAGCTCGATCGCCGACCGGAGGTCGTGGCCGAACGGCTTCTCGATGACGACGCGGCGCCACTGCTCGCCGTCCTGCGCCGACAGCCCGGAGCGGGCCAGCTGCTTGCAGACGACGGGGAACGCGGCGGGCGGGATCGACAGGTAGAAGGCGTGGTTGCCGCCGGTGCCGCGGACCCGGTCCAGGTCGTGCACGGTCCGGGCGAGCCGGTCGAAGGCGTCGTCGTCGTCGAAGGTGCCCTGCACGAAGCGGAAGCCCTCGGCGAGCTTGTCCCACACCTCCTGGCGGAACGGGGTGCGGGCGTGGGCGCGGACGGCTTCGAGGACGACCTTGCCGAAGTCCTCGGCGCCCCAGTCGCGGCGGGCGAACCCGACCAGCGCGAAGCCCGGTGGCAGCAGACCGCGGTTGGCGAGGTCGTAGATCGCCGGCATCAGCTTCTTGCGGGAGAGGTCGCCGGTGACGCCGAAGATCACCAGCCCGCAGGGGCCGGCGATGCGGGGCAGGCGTTTGTCGCGGGGGTCGCGCAGCGGGTTGGTCCAGCCGAGCGCACCCGGACCGGCGGTGGTACTGCCAGCCGTCATCGGTGTCATCCCCGTTCTCCTCGTCGCGTGCGAGGCGTCGTCATGGCCGGTTGTTCGCGTGCCGGTGGGCGGTCACAGTTCCTGGACCGCGCGGGCGAGGGTGACGAGGCCGCCGAGGCGGTCCCGCAGGTGCAGGGCGAGCACGGGGCGACCCGCGGCGACGAGGTCGGCGGTGGCGGCCCCCGCCTGTGCGGCGACGACGTCGTCGAGGGTGCCGCCGCCCGGCAGGCCGTGGTCGTGCTCTGCGGTGCCGGTGATCACGAGGAACGCGCTGTCCGCGGTGTCGCGGTGGTGGCGGCCGACGCCGTCGAGGGTGCGCGGGGCCCAGCCGAACGTCGTGGCCCGCCCGGTGCGGCGGGCGAGCTCGGGTCCGAGCACCGCCGCCGACGCGTCCTCCCGCGGGTCGAGCCAGGCCTCGACGGCCAGCGCCCCGCCGGCCGGGCCGGTGAGCGCGCGCAACGCCGCCACGACGGTCGCGGCGTGCAACCCGCCGCCCGCCCGGATCTCGACCCCGCCGTCGACGGCGATGCACGGCAGGGGCGTCGCGCCCGCGGCCGGCGCGCCGCCGCCGCCGAACGGGTCGGCGCCGAGCACCCGCGCGACGGTGGCGACGGCGTACTGCCACAGCACGACCTGCGCCCCGACCTCGCCACGGGTCCGGAACGTGTCCGTCCCCCGGCGCAGCGCCAGCGACGGCCCGCGCCCGCCTCCGCCGGGGACCAGCAGCGGCAGCGGGCCGAGCCCGCCGGTCGAGCCGCCGACGATGTGCTCGACCCAGTCGGCGAGCCCCTCCGGCCCGCTGTCCGGGTCGATCACGAGCGGGCCGCCGTCCCCGGCGAGCAGCAGGCCCGCCAGCACCAGCCCGGGGTTGTCCGGGTGGTCGGCCGTGACCGCGGCGGTGGCCGCCGACGCGTCGGCCAGTACCCGTTCGACGTCGGCGCCCGCGAGCCCGGCCGCGACGAGCGCCGTCGCCCCCAGGGTGGCGAACCGGGACGGGACGTCGCGTTCGGCCGTGACGACCGGCACGTCCGAGGACAGCGACAGCTTCTCCAGCCGGGAGCCCGCCTCGGTCACGACGACGACCCGGCCCTCGGCACGGACACCCTCCGCGCGGATCGCGTCCTGCAGGACGGCGACGATCGCGTCGGTCGGTCCGTCGGCCGGGCCGGCCGTGTCGACGTGCACGAGGACCGTCGAGCCCATGTCGCCGTCGAGGACGTCGGCCAGCGGGCCCGGGTCGGCCGAGTCGAGCACCTCCAGCGGGGCCGCCGACGCCCGGGCCAGCAGCGCGGCGCCGTGCGCCTGACCGGGCGCGGCGACGAGGACGACGCGACGCGCGCCGTCGACCCGGAACCGCTCACGCAGCGCCGTGATCTGCCCGACCAGCGGCCGCGACGTGCGCGCGAGCGCGGCCCAGCCGACGGCGTCGGTCGCCGCCCGGCCCCACACGCTGGGGTCGCCCTCGCCGATCCGGGACGCGACGGTCTCACCCGCCAGCCGCGCCGCGACGAGCGCGGCATCGGCGGCGAGCGGACCGTCGCCCGGTTCGACGAGCGTCACGGGGCGCGTCAGCGTGCGCCGTCCAGCTGCTCTCGCACGGTGGCGCCCAGCTCGTCCCACGACTTGTCGAACTTCTCGACACCCTCGTTCTCCAGGACGAGGAAGACGTCGGTGAGGTCGATGCCGACGCCTTCGAGCGCGTCGAACACCTCCTGGGCCTGCGCGCCGGTGCCGGTGACACGGTCACCCTGCAGCTCGCCGTGGTCGGCGAACGCCTTCATCGTCTTCTCCGGCATCGTGTTCACCGTGTCGGCGACGACGAGCTCGGTGACGTAGAGGGTGTCGGAGTAGTCCGGGTTCTTCACCCCGGTCGACGCCCACAGCGGCCGCTGGACCTTGGCGCCCTTGGCCGCGAGTGCCTCCCAGCGCGCACCGGAGAACACCTCCTGGAACGCCGCGTACGCCAGCCGGGAGTTGGCGACGCCCGCCTTGCCGCGCAGTGCCTTTGCCTCGTCGGTGCCGATGGCGTCGAGCCGCTTGTCGATCTCGGTGTCCACGCGGGAGACGAAGAACGACGCGACCGACGTGATCGGTGCCAGCGGGTGCCCGTTGGCGGCCGCCTGCTCCAGGCCGCTGAGGTAGGCCTCCATGACCAGGCGGTAGCGCTCGACCGAGAAGATCAGCGTGACATTGACGCTGACACCCTCGGACAGCGCCCGGCTGATCGCCGGCAGGCCCTGCTCCGTGGCCGGGATCTTGACCAGCAGGTTGGGCCGGTCGACGGCCTTCCACAGGTCCACGGCCTCGGCGACGGTGGCCTCGGTGTCGCGGGCCAGGGTCGGGTCGACCTCCAGCGAGACCCGCCCGTCGATGCCGCCGGTGGCCTCCCAGGTCCCGGAGAACACGTCGCAGGCCTGCTGCACGTCGGCGACCGTGATCTCGCGCACCGCGTCGGCGACCGACGCGCCGCGGGCGGCCAGGTCACGGATCTGGTCGGTGTAGGCCTCGCCGTTGGCCAGGGCCCCGGCGAAGATCGTCGGGTTGGTGGTGACGCCGACGACGTTCCAGTCCTCGATCAGCTCCCGCAGGTTGCCGCTGCGCAGCCGCTCCCGGGACAGGTCGTCGAGCCAGATGGACACGCCCGCCGCGGACAGCGCGGCGAGCCGTTCGTGGGTGCTCATGTAGATCTCCTCTGCTCGTGTCCCGGCACGGGGCCCGTCATACCCGCGCCAGGCTCCTGCGGGCCGCGGCGACGGCGGCCTCGGTGGTGATCCCGAACTCGCGGAACAGCGTCTTGTAGTCGGCGCTCGCGCCGAAGTGCTCGATGGACACGTGCTCCCCGGCGTCGCCGGTGTAGCGGTACCAGGGCATCGCGATGCCGGCCTCGATCGAGACGCGGGCGCGGGTCGCGGCCGGCAGCACGTCCTCGCGGTAGAGGTCGTCCTGCTCCTCGAACCACTCGACGCACGGCATCGACACGACGCGGGTGGGGACGCCCTCGGCCTCGAACACCTCGCGCGCCTCGACGGCGATCTGCACCTCCGAGCCCGTCGCCATGAAGATCAGCGCGGGACCGTCGGCACCCGACTCCTTCGCCAGCACGTAGCCGCCCCGGGCGACGCCCTCGGTGGACGTGCCCTCCAGTACCGGCAGGTTCTGCCGGGTCAGCGCGAGGCCGACCGGACCGTCGTGCCGTTCGAGGGTGGCCTTCCACGCCGCGGCGGTCTCGTTGGCGTCGCCGGGCCGGACGAACGCCAGCCCGGGAATGGCGCGCAGCGCCGCGAAGTGCTCGATCGGCTGGTGCGTGGGGCCGTCCTCGCCCAGGCCGATCGAGTCGTGCGTCCACACGAAGATCGGGCCGGCCTTCATCAGCGCGGCGAGGCGCACCGCGGGGCGCATGTAGTCGGAGAAGACGAGGAACGTGCCGCCGTAGGGACGCGTCGGGCCGTGCAGCGCGATGCCGTTGAGCGCGGCGCCCATGGCGTGCTCCCGGATGCCGAAGTGCAGGGTGCGCCCGTAGGGATGGGCGTTCCACATCTTCGTGGCGGCGTCCTTGGGGCCGAACGAGTCGGCCCCCTTCATCGTCGTGTTGTTGCTCTCGGCCAGGTCGGCCGAGCCGCCCCACAGCTCGGGCAGCACGTCGGCGAGCGCGTTGAGCACCTCGCCGGACGCCTTGCGGGTGGCGACGCCCTTGGGGTCGGGGTCCCAGTGGGGCAGCGCGTCGGCCCAGCCCTCCGGCAGCTGCTGGGCGACGAGCCGGTCGAACAGCTTCTTGCGCTCCGGCTCGCGCGCGGCCCAGTCCTCGAAGGACCTCGTCCACTCCTCGTGCGCCCGCTGCCCGCGGTCGCGGACCTCACGCGCGTGCGCGAGCGCCTTCGGGTCCACGTCGAAGTTCTTGGCGGGGTCGAAGCCCAGCGCCTCCTTCACCGCGGCGACCTCGTCGGCGCCCAGGGCGGCACCGTGCGCGGCGCCGGTGTTCATCTTGTTCGGCGCCGGATAGCCGATGACCGTGCGCAGCAGGATGAACGACGGCCGCTGCGTCTCCGCCCTGGCCGCCTCCAGCGCGGCGAGGATGCCGGTGACGTTCTCGCCGCCCTCGACGACCTGCACGTGCCAGCCGTAGGCCTCGTAGCGGGCCGCGGTGTCCTCCGACAGCGCGATGTCGGTGTCGTCCTCGATCGAGATCTTGTTGTCGTCGTAGACGACGGTGAGGTTGCCCAGCTCCTGGCGGCCGGCCAGCGACGACGCCTCGGAGGTGATGCCCTCCTCGATGTCGCCGTCGGAGGCGATCACGTAGACGTGGTGGTCGAACGGGCTGGAACCTTCGGGGGCGTCGGGGTCGAACAGGCCGCGCTCGCGGCGGGCCGCCATCGCCATCCCGACCGCCGACGCGAGACCCTGCCCGAGCGGGCCCGTCGTGATCTCGATGCCCGGGGTGTGCCGGTGCTCGGGGTGGCCGGGGGTCTTGGAGCCCCACGTGCGCAACGCCTCGAGGTCCTCGAGCGTCAGGCCGTAGCCCGACAGGTACAGCTGCAGGTACAGCGTGAGGCTCGAGTGGCCGCACGACAGCACGAACCGGTCGCGCCCCACCCAGTCGGCGTCCGCCGGGTCGTGCCGCATGACGCGCTGGAACAGCGTGTACGCGAGCGGGGCGAGGCTCATGGCGGTGCCGGGGTGGCCGTTGCCCGCCTTCTGCACTGCGTCGGCGGCCAGGACCCGGATCGTGTCGACGGCTTTGCGGTCGAGGTCGGTCCAGTCGGCGGGCACGTCGGCATGCAGGAGGGGGGAGACGTCGGTCGCTGACACGGGTTGCGCTCCTGGGGTCGTCTCGGATCGTGGGGGCCCGCGTGGTCACGGGACCGGTCGGGTTCAGCCTAGTCACGCAGCCCTGCTCCGCCAGGGGCCTTCCGGCCGACGTGACCGGGTCGGACTCGCGACGTGGGAGGCGCTGCACAGTGGACGCGAGGTGGACCCGACCCGGTGCGGTCGGGAACCGTCACGATCACCGTCGGTGATCGTGTGGGTGGGTCCGGTGGCCGGCGCCGGCGGTGGGGCCGTGATGCGGTCTACCCCACGCTCCCGCCCGTCATGCGCCCGGTTACCATCGACACGCTGTAGAAGTGCGGCACTGAACTGCCCCGGATCCCGCGCCGGCCCCCCGACGGGCCACGCGGTCCGCCCCACCACATCGAGCGAGGTACCAACTGGTGAGCGCCCCGGCGACACCCGCGGACCCGGTCCCGACACCGGATGCGGACGTGCGGCGCGACCGCGGCGCGACCCGCCTGCAGCGGGCGCGCGAGGTCGTCGACGCCTACCTCGCGCTCACGAAGACCCGGATCATCGAGCAGCTGCTCGTCGTCACCGTCCCGGCGATGTTCCTCGCCCAGCGGGGCGTCCCGTCGGTGTGGCTCATCCTCGCGACGCTGGTCGGCGGCGCGATGGCCGCCGCGAGCGCGCACGCGCTGAACTGTGTCGTCGACGCCGACATCGACGCGAAGATGAAGCGCACCGCGCGGCGCCCGCTGGCCAAGGGTGTGGTGCCGCCGCGCAACGCCCTGATCTTCGGTCTCGTGCTGGGCGCCATCAGCTCGGTGTGGCTCGCGCTCACCACGAACCTGCTGGCCGCCGCGTTGTCGGCCGCCGCCATCGCCTTCTACGTGCTCGTCTACACGCTGCTGCTCAAGCGGCGGACGGCACAGAACATCGTGTGGGGCGGCGCTGCCGGCTGCATGCCCGTCGTCATCGGCTGGGCCGCGGTCACCGGGGACGTCGGCTGGCCCGCGCTGGTCATGTTCGGTGTGATCTTCTTCTGGACGCCGCCGCACTTCTGGGCGCTCGCCATGCGCTACCGCGACGACTACGCCGCGGCCGGGGTCCCGATGCTCCCGGTCGTCGCGACCCCGACGCAGGTGTCGGTGCGGATCGTGGTCTACAGCTGGGTGATGGCGCTGTGGACGCTGCTGCTGTTCCCGGTGACGTCGTGGATCTACGCCGGTGTCGCCGTGCTGGGCGGGGCGTACTTCGTCTACCGCAGCCACCGCATGCACGCCGCGGTCAAGGCGGGCCGCGACGTGACGCCGATGAAGCTGTTCCACCTGTCGAACATCTACCTGTGCGTGCTGTTCGCGGCGATCGCGGTGGACGCGGCCGTCGCCCTGCCGGTGTTCGGCCTGCCCTTCTGAGCCGCGCCCTGCCGCGCAGGGTGTCGAGAACACGTTCCCGGTTCCGTCCCGGCTCCGACACCGACCTGCGGAGGACGGACCCATGGGACACGTACGACGCCTCGACCACATCGGCATCACCGTCGCCGACCTCGATGCCGCCACGGCGTTCTTCGTCGGGCTGGGGCTGGAGGTGGAGGGCACCGGCACCGTCGAGGGCGAGTTCGTCGAGACGGTCTGCGCCATCCCCGGCGCGCACTGCGAGATCGTGATGCTCCGGCCGCCCGGCGACGGGGCGCGCGTCGAGCTCTCCCGCTTCGTGACGCCCGACCACGTGCCCGGCTCGCCCGCGGCGATGGCCAACGAGCTCGGCCTGCGCAACGTGTCGTTCGAGGTCGAGGACCTCGACGCGGCCGTCGCCGCGGTGGCCGCCGACGGGTACGGCCTCGTCGGCGGCGTCGGCGGCTACGAGGGCGCCGTGCGGATGGCCTACGTACGCGGCCCGGAGGGCATCGTCGTGTCCCTGTTCGAACAGACCGGTTGAGCGACGCTCAGGGCAGCAGCAGGAGCTTGCCCGTCGTGCGGCGGCCCTCCAGGTCCTCGTGCGCGGTGCGGGCCTCCGCGAGGGCGTACCGGCCGCCGATGCGCACGTCCAACGCGCCGGAGGCGACCTCCCCGTACACCGCGGCGGCGCGGGCGAGCAGGGTGTCGCGGTCGGCGATGTGGTCGAACAGCTTGGGCCGGGTCAGGAACACCGAGCCCTGGGCGTTGAGGCGCTGCGGGTCGACGGGCGGGACCGGCCCGCTCGCGGCGCCGAACAGCACCAGCATGCCGCGCCGGCGCAGGCTCGCGAGGCTGGAGTCGAACGTCGTGGCGCCGACGCTGTCGTAGGCCACGGCCACCCCCTCGCCGCCCGCCGCCTCGCGGATGGCGCCGGCCAGGTCGTCGACCTCGGTGTAGCGCACCACCTCCGCGGCGCCCGCGGCGCGCGCCAGCTCCTCCTTCTCGGGAGTCGACACGGTGGCGACGACCCGGCCGCCCCGCGCGGTGACCATCTGGGTCAGGAGCAGGCCCACCCCACCCGCGGCCGCCGTGACCAGCACGGTGTCGCCGGGGGAGACGGGGAAGGTGTCGGTGACGAGGAAGTGCGCGGTCATGCCCTGCAGCAGCGCGCCGACGGCCTGGTCGTCGGGCACCCCGTCGGGCACGGGCACGGCCTTCTCCGCCGCGACCGCGACCGCGTCGGCGTAGCTGCCCAGCTGCTCGCTCCACGCGACCCGGTCGCCCACGGCGACGCCGGACACGCCCTCGCCGAGCGCCCGCACGCGGCCCGCGCCCTCCAGGCCCGGGACGTAGGGCACGTCCATCGGGTAGAGGCCGCTGCGCTGGTAGGTGTCGATGAAGTTCACCCCCGCGGCGGCGACGTCGACGAGCAGCTCGCCGGGGCCGGGCTCGGGCTCGGGCAGGTCGACGAGGGCGAGTACCTCGGGCCCACCGGGTCGGCTCACCTGGACTGCGCGCATTCACGGCCTCCTTGCCGGGTGCGGGTGTGCGGGACGACGCGACCGGCCGGCCGGGCGCCGACCCCGCGGGTCAGGACCGGGCGCGGGCCGTGGAGCTGCCCTCCGGCGCACGGTCGGGCGCCGGGGACGCCTCGGTGCCCCGATCTGCCTGCGCGCCGGGGGCGGCGCCGAGGCCGGGGTGGACGGGAGCGACGCCGCGGACCGGGCGGCGCGTCGCCGCCCACACCGCCGCGGCGGCCGCGGTGACCAGCGCCGCGCCGAGGACGTGGAACGACACGAGCACCTCCGGCACCCCGAGGGCGTACTGGATGCCGCCGAGCGCGCCCTGGGCGAGCACGACGCCGACGAGCCACCAGTAGCGGCGCCGCAGCCGGGCGGGTGCGGACGTGGCCCACAACGCGAAGCCCAGCCCCACGACGATCCCGAGGTAGGTGAACAGCACGTCGGCGTGCAGCTGCGCGAGCGCCGCGACCGGGAGGTCGAGGCGTGGCGTCGCCGAGTCGCCCGCGTGGGGGCCGGCGGCGGTGACGAGCGTCCCGACGACCAGCAGTGCACCGAGCGCGACCGTCGACACCACGATGAGGGCCCGGACGGCCCGGGGCACGGCCGGCACGCTCGGGCCGCCCTCACGGGCCTCGGCGACGAGCTCGACCGCGAGCCAGATCAGCGCGATCGAGACGAGGAAGTGGGGCATCACGCTCCACCAGGCGAGCCCGGCGAGGACGGTGATGCCGCCGATGACGGCCTGCGCGACGACACCCAGCGGCATCGCGGCGGCCAGCCAGACGAGCCGCTTCCGACGGGGCCGGGTCGCCACGGCGGCGATCAGGCACGCCCCGGAGACGAGCACGACGAGGACGGCGAGCAGCCGGTTGCCGAACTCGACCCACTGGTGCAGCGGCAACAGCTCGGGGTGCGTGACCGGGATCAGGCTTCCGGGGTTGCAGTTGGGCCAGGTCGGGCAGCCCAGCCCGGAGCCGGTGACGCGCACGACCGACCCGGTGACCGCGATGCCGATCTGGGCGACCACGGCGGCGATGGCGAGCCGCACCATCAGCACCGGCGGCGTCACGGGCAGGCGGTCGAGCAGGGAGGATCGGGCCACGACCCGATGGTAGGCGGCCCCGACCGGGCCCACCGCACCGCGGTCGGTCTCGCGCTACAGCGTGTAGAAGCAGACGAATCGGGCAGGTTCGAGCCGCCGGGCCTCGCCGTCGAACGTGTTGTGAGCGTCCGGAACGCGCGCCGACGACCCGCTCGGTGGGCGTGCGCGGGGCGGGCGGCACCGCGAGCGTGTGACGAGCGCGGCCGGGTCGCGCTGCTCACACGCCCGGTGGGGCTCGCCCGCCCCGGCGTGTCACCAGCGCGGCGCGGGCGCGCTCACGACACGCGCGGCGGGCGCTCGCCCGACCGGCCGCCGGGGCTCGCCCACGACCCGAGCCGCCGGCTCGCCCCGACCGGCCGTGTCGTGAGCGCGGCGGACCTGCGCTCACGACACGCTCGGTGGGTGAGCTCGGCTCCGGTACGCGCCGGTCAGGTCAGGCGGACGAGCCGCGACGCGGCGACCCCGCCGACGACCGCCCAGGCCACCAGCACCAGGACCGGCTGCACGAGCGACCCGTCGCCCGCGGCCAGCGCGATCCGCAGCCCCTCGGCCAGCGCCCCCGACGGCAGCAGCGCGGCGACGGCGGCGAGTCCGGAGGGCAGGGTGGCGAGCGGGACGACGATCCCGCCGCCGAGCAGCAGCACGAACCACACGACGTTGGCCAGCGCGAGCACGATCTCGGCGCGCAGCGTGCCGCCCAGCAGCAGGCCGAGCGCGCCGAACGCGGCGCAGCCCAGCAGGACCAGCAGCAACGCGGTGACGACGCCGCCGCCGGGACGCCAGCCGAGGGCCAGCGCGATCAGCCCGAGCACCACGACCTGCACGACGACGGTGCCCAGGACGGCGACGAGCCGCCCGGCGACGAGCAGCCAGCGCGGCAGCGCGGTCGCGGCCAGCCGGCGCACCACGCCGTAGCGGCGGTCGAACCCGAACGCGATGGCCTGGCCGGTGAACGCCGTCGACATCACGGCGAGGGCCAGCACGCTCGCGAAGACGGAGTCGACCCGCGGCTCCGGCAGGTCGATGACGTCGACCAGGGTGAGCCCGATGAGCAGCACGATCGGGATGAGCAGGGTGAGCAGGACCTGCTCGCCGTTGCGCAGCGCGAGCCTCAGCTCCAGCGCGGACTGCGCGGCGAGCATCCGGCCGAGGTCGCCGCGGCCGGGCCGCGGGGTGAAGGTGCCGGGGGCGAAACGGCCCGGTAGCGGCGTGGGGGCGGTCACGAGCGCAGTTCCCGTCCGGTGAGGTCGAGGAAGACGTCCTCGAGGCTGCGGCGGGTGATGCGCACGTCGTCGGCGAGCGCGCCCTGCGCGGCACACCAGGTGGTGACGGCGGACAGCACGGGCGGGTCGATCCGGCCCTGGACGACGTAGCGCCCGGCTGCGGGCTCGGCGGCCTGGTAGCCGGTGGGCAGCGCGGCGGCGAGCTGGGCGACGTCCATGCCGGCGCGGGCGCGGAAACGCAGCTCCTGGCTGTCGCCGGTGGTGGTGAGCTCGGCCGGGCTGCCGTGGGCGACGACACGGCCGTGGTCGACGATGACGACGTCGTCGGCCAGCGCCTCGGCCTCCTCCATGAGGTGGGTGGTGAGGAGCACGGCCACCCCGTCGCGGCGCAGGCTCTCGACGAGCTCCCACACCAGCCGGCGGGCCTGCGGGTCCATCCCGGCGGTGGGTTCGTCGAGGAACACCAGCTCGGGGCGGCCGACGACGGCGCAGGCCAGCGCGAGGCGCTGCTGCTGGCCGCCGGAGAGGCGTTTGTAGGGGGTGCGGGCGCAGGAGCCGAGCCCGAGGACCTCGATCAGCTCGTCGACGTCGAGGGGGTGCGCCGAGCAGGTGGCGACCAGCCGCAGCATCTCGGCGGCCCGCACGCCCGGGTAGGCGCCACCGCCCTGGGGCATGACGCCGATCCGGGCGCGCAGCGCGTCGGGGCCCCCGGCGGGGTCGATCCCGAGGACGCGGACCTCGCCGGCGTCGGCGCGGCGGAAGCCGGTGCAGATCTCGACGGTCGTCGTCTTCCCGGCGCCGTTGGGGCCCAGGAGCGCGACCACGCTCGCGGCGGGCACGTCGAGGTCGACGCCGTCGACCGCGGTCGTCGTCCCGTAGCGCTTGACGAGGCCCCGCACGGTGACGGCCGATCCGCGCGACGTCGGTCCGGGCGGCCCGTCGGCAGGCAGACTCACGTCGCGGAGTCTACGGAGCGTGCCCGCGGGTCCGGCCGCTCAGGGCCGCCGGTGGCGCGGTGGCGGCGGCGGACGACGAGTACCGCGGCCGCGACCAGCAGCAATCCGGCGATGATCGCCATGGGGAGCTGGTAGGCGCGGAAGTCGAAGTCGGCTCCGGTGGGCGGCACCATGACGGCGAGCACGGCGGAGGCGGCGAGCGCGGCACGCCGGTAGCGGGGCAGCCCGCGGGTCGCGGCGAGCGGGATGGCGGCCCACAGCAGGTACCAGGGGTGCACGACGGGCCCGAGGAGCACGACGGCGCCGAGTCCGGCGCCGAGCCCGGTGACGGGGTCGACGCGTCCGCGCAGCGTCGCGAACAGCAGCAGCGTGCACAGTGCGGCGGCGGCGATGCCGCCGATGCCGCGGGTGAGCATGAGGGTGCTGTCGGTGTGGTCGCCCAGCCCCACGAGGATGCCGAGCTGGCCGGAGAGCTGCCCGAGGTCGGTCGCGAGCGACATCCAGCTGCGGATGCTGTTGGCGGTGCCGAGGGTGTGCAGCCAGCCGAAGCCGAGACCGGTGGCCCAGCCCAGTACGACGAGCACCGCGGCGGCCACGGCGGCCAGGACGGCGGCGACGAACGCGACGTCGCGGACCCGTCCACCTCGCCGACGGGCCAGGTACATCCCGAGGAACCCGAGCGCGAGCAGCGCGGGGACCTTGACGGCGGCGCCCGCGGTGATCAGCGCCGCACCCGGGACCCAGCCGAGCGGGCCGGTGGCGCGCAGGCCCACTTCGAGGCCCGCGAGCATGAGCCCGATCATCAGCGCCTCGTTGTGGATGCCGCTGACCAGGTGGAACAGCACGAGCGGGTTGACGGCGCCGAGCCAGAGCGCGAGTCCGGGTTCGACGCCGCAACGGCGGGCGAGCTTGGGCAGTGCCCAGAGGATCAGCCCGACGCCGGCGAGGGCGAGGACGCGGTGCAGGAACAGCCCGAGGACGACGTCGTCGCCCGAGAGCGCGGTGATGCCGCGGCCCAGTCCGAGGAACAGCGGTCCGTAGGGGGCGGGGGTGTCGCGCCAGATCGTCGGGATGGCGCGGGTGAGCGGGTCGTCGACGCCGAGGGCCTGTGCGGGGCCCAGCATGTAGGGGTCGATGCCGCGCGCGGTGATGGCCGACTGGGCGAGGTAGCTGTAGACGTCCTTGGAGAACAGCGGGGGCGCGGCGCTCAGCGGCAGGGCCCAGAGCAGCCCGGTGCGCGCCAGCTGGACCCGGTCGGGGGCGGGGGCGACGGCGCCCTTGTCGTTGAGCATCCGGCCGATCCACAGCCACGCGAGGACGAGCATGCCCATGCCCGCGTAGGTGATGGCGATCGCGACGGTGACGTTGCGCCCGGGCAGCCCGAGGATGCGCAGGCCGTTGAGCGGGTTGGGGACGGGCAGTGCGCCCGCGCCGAGGGCGCCGAACGCCATGAGCAGCGCCCCGGTCAGCCCGAACCGGCGGGCGATGCGGGACGGGTCGCGGCGGTCACGGGCGCGCGGGCCGGTCGGGGCGGGCGGCGGACCGGGGGACGGGACGGCGCCGGGCCCGGACGTGTCGAGCCCCGGTGCGGCCATGTCGGGAGGGTAGCGAGCGGGGGGTGTGGTGACGGCGCTCACCCGAGGGGGCGGGCGCCTTTGCCCCTCGGCCGTAAATAAGCAACACTGGTGTTGTGAAAACAGCCGGGCGCCCCCACGAGGGCGAGAGCGCCGTCGCGGAGCAGGGGCCCGACCAGGGCGCCGCCGCCGACGGGGGCACCCGCCTGGCCGTGGCACGCCTGCTGCTCGAGCAGGGCCCGATCACCGCCGCGGCCGTCGCCGGGGAGCTGGAGCTCTCGGGTGCCGCGGTCCGCCGCCACCTCGACGCGCTGATCGCCGACGGGGAGGCCGAGGCCCGCCAGGCCTCGCGCCGGGCCAACCGCGGCCGGGGCCGCCCCGCGCGGGAGTACCTGCTCACCGACGCCGGCCGGGTCCGTTTCGGCCACGGCTACGACGACCTCGCGGCCAGCGCGCTGCGGTTCCTCGCCGAGACGGCGGGTGGCACCGCGGTGAGCGCGTTCGCCGAGAACCGGGTGCACGAGCTGCTCGGCCCGCAGGCCGCGGAGATCCGGGAGGCCGAGTCCCCGGACGCGCGGGCCGACGCGCTGGCGAAGGTCCTCTCGGCGCGTGGCTACGCTGCCCAGGCCCGCTCGGCCGGCCACGGCGTGCAGCTGTGCCAGCACCACTGCCCGGTGGCCCACGTGGCCGCCGAGTTCCCGGAGCTGTGCGAGGCCGAGACCAAGGCGTTCGCGCAGCTGCTGGGCACCCACGTGCAGCGGCTGGCCACGATCGCGCGTGGCGATGCCACGTGCACCACACACGTTCCGCTGGAGGACACCTCTGATGTCCTGCGGCGGCTCGGAACGGATCACTCCGGGCCCCAGGCAACGGCGCCTGTGCCGCCGGAGGATCACGCCCTCACGACCACCACAGGGACGACCACCACGGTCCCGACAGGGAGGCAGCCCGAATGACGACCGCTCCTGAGGTGCAGCCTCAGCTGACGCAGGAGGAGACGCTCGCGACGCTCGGCCGGTACGACTTCGGCTGGAGCGACCCCGACGTCGCCGGTACCTCCGCACGCCGCGGCCTGTCCGCCGACGTCGTCGCCGACATCTCCCGGTTGAAGAGCGAGCCCGAGTGGATGCTCGAGTTCCGGCTCAAGGCGCTCAACCTCTTCGAGCGCAAGCCGATGCCGCGCTGGGGTTCGGACCTGTCGGGGATCGACTTCGACAACATCAAGTACTTCGTGCGGTCGACGGAGAAGCAGGCCACGTCCTGGGACGACCTGCCCGCCGACATCAAGAACACCTACGACAAGCTGGGCATCCCGGAGGCCGAGAAGGCCCGTCTGGTCGCCGGTGTCGCGGCGCAGTACGAGTCGGAGGTCGTCTACCACCAGATCCGTGAGGACCTGGAGGAACAGGGCGTCATCTTCCTCGACACCGACACGGGTCTGCGCGAGCACCCGGAGCTGTTCCGGGAGTACTTCGGCTCGGTGATCCCGTCCGGGGACAACAAGTTCTCCGCGCTGAACTCGGCCGTGTGGTCGGGCGGGTCGTTCATCTACGTGCCGCCGGGCGTGCACGTCGACATCCCGCTGCAGGCCTACTTCCGGATCAACACCGAGAACATGGGCCAGTTCGAGCGCACGCTGATCATCGTCGACGAGGGCGCCTACGTGCACTACGTCGAGGGCTGCACGGCGCCGATCTACAAGTCGGACTCGCTGCACTCGGCCGTCGTCGAGATCGTCGTGAAGAAGGGCGGCCGCTGCCGCTACACGACCATCCAGAACTGGTCGAACAACGTCTACAACCTGGTCACCAAGCGCGCCAAGGCCGAGGAGGGCGCGACCATGGAGTGGGTCGACGGCAACCTCGGCTCCAAGGTGACCATGAAGTACCCGGCCGTGTTCCTGATGGGGGAGCACGCCAAGGGCGAGGTCCTCTCGATCGCGTTCGCGGGCGAGGGCCAGCACCAGGACGCCGGCGCGAAGATGGTCCACCTGGCGCCCAACACGTCGTCGACGATCATCTCGAAGTCGGTGGCGCGCGGCGGCGGCCGGACGTCCTACCGCGGGCTGGTGCAGGTCAACGCGCGGGCGAAGAACTCGCGTTCGACGGTGAAGTGCGATGCGCTGCTCGTCGACACGATCAGCCGGTCCGACACCTACCCCTACGTCGACGTCCGCACCGACGACGTCTCGATGGGGCACGAGGCCACGGTCTCGAAGGTGAGCGACGACCAGCTCTTCTACCTGATGAGCCGCGGCCTGACCGAGGACGAGGCCATGGCGATGGTCGTGCGCGGGTTCGTCGAGCCCATCGCGCGCGAGCTGCCCATGGAGTACGCGTTGGAGCTCAACCGGCTCATCGAGCTGCAGATGGAGGGTTCGGTCGGATGAGCTCGTCCCCGACGAGTGCCCAGGCGGGCGCGGCGCAGAACGTCGCCGTCGCCGCGGAGGGCAAGTACGGACAGGGCGGCACGCCGCCCTCCGGCGCGATGGAGCGGTTCCTCTCCTACGACGTCGAGGCCTTCGAGGTCCCCGGCGGTCGTGAGGAGAACTGGCGCTTCACGCCGATGAAGCGGCTGCGGGGCCTGCACGACGGCACCGCGCCGCTCGACGGCACCGCCACGATCGAGGTCGTCGCCGGTGACGGCGTGACCGTCGAGACCGTCGGCCGCGACGACGCCCGCATCGGCAAGGGCGGCGTCCCGTCCGACCGCGTCGCCGCGCAGGCGTGGTCGGCGTTCCGCGAGGCCACCGTCGTCACCCTCGACGGCACCCCGGAGCCGGTCGCGATCACGCTCACCGGGCCCGGCACGGGCGCGACCGCGGTCGCGCACCTGCAGATCCGCACCACCCCCCACACCGAGGCCACCGTCGTCGTCGAGGGCCGTGGTTCGGGCGCGCTCGCCGACAACATCGAGTTCGTCGTCGCCGACGGCTCGAAGCTCGTCGTGATCGTCACCGAGGAGTGGGCCGACGACGCGGTGCACGTCAGCGGCCAGCACATCGCGCTGGGCCGCGACGCGACGATCGTCGCCACGTCGATCGCGTTCGGCGGCGACCTGGTCCGGGTCAGCCCGACCGTCAACTACACCGCCCCCGGTGGTTCGGCGGAGCTGTTCGGTCTCGGGTTCGCCGACGCCGGCCAGCACCTCGAGCAGCGCCTGCTGGTCGACCACTCGGCGCCGCACTGCTCGTCGAACGTCCTCTACAAGAACGCCCTGCAGGGCAAGGAGGGCGTCACCGACGCCCACACCGTCTGGATCGGCGACGTGCTGATCCGCGCGGCCGCCGAGCAGACCGAGACCTTCGAGTTCAACCGCAACCTGGTCCTCACCGCGCACGCGCGGGCCGACTCGGTGCCGAACCTGGAGATCGAGACCGGCGAGATCGCCGGCGCCGGCCATGCCAGCGCCACGGGCCGCTTCGACGACGAGCAGCTGTTCTACCTGCAGAGCCGCGGCATCCCCGAGGACGTCGCGCGCCGCCTGGTCGTCCGCGGCTTCTTCGGCGAGATCCTCAGCCGCGTCCCGATCGCCGAGCTGCGCGAGCGTCTCGAGGCCGCCGTCGAGGCCGAGCTGGCCGTCACCGGCGTCTGAGCCCGGACCATCCCCACCCGCCACAGAGCTTCACAGAGCCACGGAGTCATCGAGAACACCATGCCCACTCTGGAGATCAAGGACCTGCACGCGTCGGTCACCACCGACGCCGGTGCCAAGGAGATCCTGCGCGGCGTCGACCTCACGGTCCGCGCCGGCGAGACCCACGCGATCATGGGGCCCAACGGCTCCGGCAAGTCCACGCTGGCCTACGCCATCGCCGGTCACCCGAAGTACGAGATCACCGGCGGCGAGGTCCTCCTCGACGGCGAGAACGTGCTGGAGATGTCCGTCGACGAGCGCGCCCGCGCCGGCCTGTTCCTCGCGATGCAGTACCCCGTCGAGGTCCCGGGTGTGTCCATGGCGAACTTCCTGCGCAGCGCGGCCACCGCGGTGCGCGGGGAGGCGCCGAAGCTGCGCACCTGGGTCAAGGAGGTCAAGGGGGCCATGGCGGACCTGGAGATCGACCAGGCCTTCGCCGAGCGCAGCGTCAACGAGGGCTTCTCCGGTGGTGAGAAGAAGCGGCACGAGGTGCTGCAGCTCTCGCTGCTCAAGCCGAAGATCGCGATCCTCGACGAGACCGACTCGGGCCTCGACGTCGACGCCCTGCGCGTCGTCTCCGAGGGCGTGAACCGCTACAAGGCGGCCGGCGACACCGGCGTCCTGCTGATCACGCACTACACCCGCATCCTCAAGCACATCACGCCCGACTTCGTGCACGTCTTCGCCGGTGGCCGGGTCGTCGAGTCCGGCGGCGCCGAGCTGGCCGACGAGCTCGAGACCAACGGGTACGTCAAGTTCACCGGTGCCGCGGCGGCTGCGTCGTGACGACGGCGCAGGCCCCCGCCGGGGCGGGCCTGGCCGGGCTCGACCCGGCGGTCCTGCGCCCCGACTTCACGATCCTGTCGCGCACCGTCCGCGGCGGGCGCCCGCTGGTCTACCTCGACTCCGGGGCGACCTCGCAGCGCCCGCGGCAGGTGCTCGACGCCGAGCGTGAGTTCCTGGAGCAGCACAACTCGGCGGTCCACCGCGGCGCGCACCAGCTCGCCGAGGAGGCCACCGACGCCTACGAGTCGGCCCGTGCCCGCATCGCCACGTTCGTCGGGGCCGATCCCGACGAGCTGGTGTTCGTCAAGAACGCCACCGAGGGGATCAACCTCGTCGCGTACGCGATGAGCAACTCCTCGATCCGCACCGGCCTCGGCCCCGAGTCGGAGCGGTTCGCGCTCGGGCCGGGCGACGAGATCGTCGTGACGGAGCTGGAGCACCACGCGAACCTGGTGCCGTGGCAGGAGCTGTGCCGGCGCACCGGGGCGACCCTGCGCTGGTACTCCGTCACCGACGACGGCCGGATCGATCTCGACTCGGTCGAGCTGTCCGAGCGGACCAAGGTCGTGGCGTTCGCCCACCAGTCCAACGTGCTGGGGACGGTGGCGCCGGTGGCCGAGCTGGTGCGCCGCGCCCGCGCCGTCGGTGCGCTGGTGCTGCTCGACGCGTGCCAGTCGGTGCCGCACCTGCCGGTCGACCTGCGGGCGCTCGACGTCGACTTCGCGGTGTTCTCCGGGCACAAGATGCTCGGACCGTCGGGGGTCGGGGTGCTCTACGGGCGCACCGAGCTGCTCGCGGCGATGCCGCCGTTCCTGACGGGCGGCTCGATGATCGAGCTGGTCCGCATGGAGGGCTCCACCTACGCGCCGCCGCCGCAGCGGTTCGAGGCGGGCGTGCCGATGACGTCGCAGGCCGTCGGGCTGGGCGCGGCCGTCGACTACCTCACGGCGCTGGGCATGGAGAACGTGCACGCCCACGAGATGGCGCTCACCAGGGTCGCGCTCGACACGCTGCGCGAGGTGCCGGGCGTGCGGATCATCGGGCCGGAGTCGCTGGAGTCCCGTGGCGGGACCGTGGCGTTCGTGGTCGACGGGGTGCACGCCCACGACGTCGGCCAGGTGCTCGACGACCGCGGCATCGCCGTGCGCGTCGGCCACCACTGCGCGTGGCCGCTGCACCGCCGGTTCGGCGTCGCGGCGACGGTGCGGGCGTCGTTCCACGTCTACACGACGGTCGAGGAGGTCGCCCAGCTCGCCGACGGCGTGCGCGCGGCGCAGCAGTTCTTCGGTGTCGACGCCCGCTCCGGTGAGCCTCCGCGAGGGGTCGCCTGATGCAGCTCGAGCAGATGTACCAGGAGATCATCCTGGACCACTACCGGTCGCCGCACGGGTCGGGCCTGAAGGACCCGTACGACGCCGAGTCCCAGCAGATCAACCCGACGTGCGGCGACGAGATCACGTTGCGCGTCAAGCTCGACGACGCCGGCGAGAAGGTCCTCGACGTCTCGCACGAGACGCTGGGCTGCTCGATCAGCCAGGCGTCGGCCTCGGTGCTCACCGACCTCGTCGTCGGGCAGACCGTCGAGGAGTCGATGAAGGTTCTCGCCGCGTTCCAGGAGATGGCTCAGGGCCGTGGCAGGGTCGAGCCCGACGAGGAGGTCCTCGGCGACGCCGTGGCCTTCGCGGGGGTGGCCAAGTACCCGGCGCGGGTCAAGTGCGCGCTGCTCGGGTGGATGGCGTTCAAGGACGCCGTCGTCCGGGTCCAGGACGGCAAGGGAGCAGATGCATGAGTGAGACGGCGAACGAGACCGACGAGGTCGTGCGCGGCGCTGCCGGTATGCCGGAGCCCCCCGCGGCGCAGGCCGGCGCAGACGCCTCGCTGGAGGACATCGAGGAGGCGATGCGCGACGTCGTCGACCCCGAGCTGGGGATCAACGTCGTCGACCTCGGCCTGGTCTACGGGCTCGCGGTCGAGGAGAAGACCGCGGTCATCGACATGACGCTCACGTCGGCGGCATGCCCGCTGACCGACGTGATCGAGGAGCAGACCCGGGCGGCGCTGACCAGCGGCCCGACGGGCGGCCTCGTCGACGACATCCGGATCAACTGGGTGTGGATGCCGCCGTGGGGCCCCGAGAAGATCACCGAGGACGGGCGCGAGCAGCTGCGCGCCCTGGGCTTCCGCGTCTGACGCCGGCCCCGACGCGTCACCGCCGCCGGACCCCGGGGTCCGGCGGCGGTCGTGCGTCCGGGACTCAGGTGGTGTGGACGATGAGCACGTCGACGCCCGCGCGGCGGGCCGCGTCGGACGGGACGGAGCCCAACAGCCTGCCGGACAGCGTGTTGAGCCCGCGGTTGCCGACGACGAGCAGGTCGGCGTCGTGCTCGCGCACCGCGGCGCGCAGCACCTCGACCGGGGAGCCGTCGACGGCGTGGGTCGTCACGTCGCCCGCGCCCGCGGCCCGGGCCCGGTCGGCGGCCTCGCGCAGCGCCTCCTCGGTCGGGGTCCAGCCGCGGACGAGGTGGGCCTCGCCCTTGAGCGCGTCCTCGGCGCCGGCGGTGTCGCCGGGGTCCGACGGCGTGTAGGCGGACACGATGACGAGCCGGGCCCCGGTGTCCGCGGCGACACCACCGGCACGGTCGACGGCGGCGAACGAGGTCGCCGAGCCGTCGGTGCCGACGACGATGGTCTTGTAGGCGGGCATGGGTCCTCCGGCTCCGCGGGCTCGCGGGTGTGCCCGCGGGTGCGATCGGGCGGACCGGCACGGTCCGTGCGCGGAGGCTACCGCCGGTAGCGGTGTTGTGCGGCACCCGGCGCCCGATCGGCACCCGGATCGGGTGGCAGCGCCGGTGCGGGGGGCAGCATCGACGGTCCGACGAGCCGTCCGCGCAGCGCCCAGCCCGACCTGCCGAACAGGGCGGTCATGGCGGCGAGGGTGGCCCCGAGGTCGTCGCGGGCGGTGAGGTAGGCCCACCGGTGCGGGGCGGGCAGCGCCAGGAACGTGTCGAAGAACGCGGGCACGTCCTCGGCGGGCATGCGCAGCAGCGCCTCCAGCCCACGGCGGCGCAACGCGTGCACCGCGCGGGCGGCGGGCGTCCACACCACCTCGCGGTCGGCCCTGGCGACCGCCTCCGCGCCGGTGCTGCCGTCGGCGAGCGACTCCGCGAGGACGGCGGCGACCCGCGGCGCGAGCGTCAGCGCGGCGGCGACGCTGAAGCCGGTGGCGGGATGGATCAGCGGCGCGGCCGCGCCGAACCCGAGGATGCCGGCGCGGGAGTCGCGCGGGGTGTCGACGGGGAAGCGGACGCGCTCGATCCGGGCGTCGGCGGGCACCGGGACGCCGTGGCGGGCGAGCCGGGCGTGCAACCGGTCGCGCAGCACGTCGAGGGGCAGGCCGGGGCGCCGCGCGAGCGAGGTCTCCTCCAGCAGCACCGTGCCGTCGCCCAGGGGGACCCCGTAGAGGAAGGTGGGCCAGCCGCGGGCGCCGTGGTCGGGGCGCCAGTCCATGAACAACGCCTCGCCCGCCGGCACGAGCGGCGCGGCCGCCGCGGCCGCGACGACGACGCCGTGGGCGGTCTGCTCGGCGCGGGCCCGGGTCCGCCACGGGCCGGTGCCCAGGGTCCTGCGGTGGCCCCCGGCGTCGACGACGACGCGTGCGGTCACCGTCTCGGCGTCGCCGCCGGTGACGGCGACCCGGTACGGCGACAGCTGCGCCGCGGCCCGGCCCGTGACGACCCGGACGCCGCAGCGGTCCATCGCGTCGTCGAGGTGGGCGCGCAGCGCCGGGGTGTCGAGCACCGCGTAGTCCCAGCCCAGCCGGTGCTCCCCGAGCGCGACCGCGCGCCCCGTCGAGCGGGACGCGACGACGTCCGCGGGCAGGTCGGGGGGCAGCTCGCCGGCCCAGGCCGCGAACGTGGAGCGCCACGGCCGTCGCGGTGCGGGGTCGAGCAGGGTCGTCGCGAGGCCACGGTCCGCGCAGGCCGCGGCCAGCGCCCGGCCCGCGGGCCCGCCCCCGACGACGAGGACGTCCGCGGTGCTCGACGCGACGGACATGGTCAGCCCGCGCCGCCGGTCGCGAGCAGGCCGCCGTCGACCAGCACGGTCTCACCGCTGATCCAGGACGCGGCGTCGGAGGCGAGGAACCCGACCAGGGAGGCCACGTCGGCCGGGGTGCCGAGGCGCTTCATCGGGTAGCGCGCCGCGACGCCCTCCTCGTCGTGGGCGTAGAGCGCGGTCGCGAACCGGGTCTTCACCACGGCCGGCGCCACGGCGTTGACCCGGATCCCCGGGCCCAGCTCGGCGGCGAGCTCGGCGGTCAACCGGATCAGCGCCGCCTTGGACGCACCGTAGGCGGCGATGGCGCGGGTGGACCGCAGGCCCGCGATGGACGCGACGTTGACGACGGCGCCACCGTGCTCGCGCAGCCACGCGCGGTGGGCGAGCTGGACGAAGCCGAGCGCGGCGACGACGTTGACGTCGAAGATCTTGCGGACCGCGTCGAGGTCGGCGTCCACGAGCGGGCCGTGGACCGGGTTGACGCCCGCGTTGTTGACCAGCACGTCGAGGCGGCCGAACGTGGCGACGGTGCCGGTGACGGCCGCGTCGCGGGCGGCGGCGTCACCCGCGTTGCCGGCGATCCCGAGCACGCGCGCCGCGTCGCCGCCGGCGGGTCCGGTCACCAGCGCGGCGACGGCGTCGTCGAGCTCCGGCCGCGTGCGCGCGGTGACGGCGACGGCGGCGCCGCGGCGCAGCAGCTCGGCGGCGACGGCCAGCCCGATGCCGCGGCTCGCGCCGGTGACCAGACCGGCCCGGCCGGCCATGTCGACCGGGGTGGCCGGATCGGGTCCGCTGATGTCCTCCACGGCGTCGACCCTATTGGCCCGACCACCGCGGGGCGGGCCCGGGACGTGACGTCGCCTACGTCGGCCGGTACAGGGCGCGAGGTTCACGCGGGCGGGCCGGTACCCTGGGCAGGTGATCCGGATCGGGTAGCGCTCTCGCGCGAAGTGCGAGCCGTCCCGCCTGCCCGTCGACCGTCCCCGGATTCTGGAGCTCTTCTCGTGATCACCGCCACCGACCTGGAACTGCGTGCCGGGTCCCGGATCCTGCTGTCCGGGGCCGATCTGCGCGTGCAGCCGGGCGACCGGATCGGTCTCGTCGGCCGCAACGGCGCCGGCAAGACCACCTCGATGCGGGTGCTGGCGGGGGAGTCCGAGCCCTACGGCGGCAAGGTCGGCGCCAACAGCCCCGTCGGCTACCTGCCCCAGGATCCCCGCGAGGGCGATCTGCGGGTCTCCGCGAAGGACCGGGTCCTCTCGGCCAAGGGGCTCGACGAGCTGCTGCGGCGCATGGAGAAGGCGCAGACGGCCATGGCCGAGCTGGTCGACGCCGACAACGACAAGGCCGTCCGCGAGTACGGGCGCATCGAGGAGCGGTTCGCCGCACTCGGCGGGTACGCCGCCGAGTCCGAGGCCGCACGCATCTGCAACCACCTCGGGCTGCCCGACCGGGTCCTCAACCAGCAGATCGCGACGCTCTCCGGCGGTCAGCGCCGCCGCGTGGAGCTGGCCCGGATCCTGTTCGCCGCGAGCGACGGTGGCGCCCAGAGCAACACCACGCTGCTGCTCGACGAGCCGACCAACCACCTCGACGCCGACTCGATCACGTGGCTGCGGTCGTTCCTGTCCTCGCACGAGGGCGGGCTCGTCGTGATCAGCCACGACACGGAGCTGCTGGCCGCCGTCGTCAACAAGGTGTGGTTCCTCGACGCCACGCGCGGCGAGGTCGACGTCTACAACATGGACTGGAAGCGCTACCTCGACGCGCGGGCCACCGACGAGAAGCGCCGCCGCCGCGAGCGGGCCAATGCCGAGAAGAAGGCGTCGGCGCTGCACACGCAGGCGTTGAAGATGGGGGCGAAGGCCACGAAGGCGGTGGCGGCCAAGAACATGGCGCGCCGTGCCGACGAGCTGCTCGCCGGTCTGGAGCCCGAGCAGAAGCACGACCGCGTCGCGAAGATCCGCTTCCCCGACCCGGCGCCGTGCGGGCGCACCCCGATCACGGCGGAGGGCCTGTCCAAGGCGTTCGGGTCGCTCGAGGTGTTCACGGGCGTCGACCTGGCGGTGGACCGCGGCGCGAAGGTCGTCGTGCTGGGCCTCAACGGCGCCGGCAAGACCACCCTGCTGCGGCTGCTCGCCGGCACCGAGGAGCCCGACGCGGGCAAGGTCCTGCCCGGTCACGGGCTGCGCACCGGCTACTTCGCCCAGGAGCACGACACCCTCGACATGTCGGCGACCGTGTGGGAGAACATCCGGCACGCCTCGCCCGACACCCCCGAGCAGCAGCTGCGCACGGTGCTGGGCACGTTCATGTTCTCCGGCGAACAGCTGCAGCAGCCCGCCGGGACGCTCTCGGGTGGTGAGCGGACCCGGCTCGCGCTCGCCGGCCTGGTGTCGAGCTCGGCCAACGTGCTCCTGCTCGACGAACCGACCAACAACCTGGACCCGGCGAGCCGGGAGCAGGTGCTCGACGCGCTGCGCCGCTTCTCCGGTGCGGTGATCCTCGTGACACACGACCCGGGGGCGGTCGAGGCGCTCGACCCGGACAAGGTGATCGTGCTGCCCGACGGCACGGAGGACCTCTGGTCGGCCGACTATCTGGAGCTCGTGCAGCTCGCCTGAGCGCCTCGCGCCGGCGTCCGATGATCACGACACGGCGCCGGTTCGGGCCCGAAACACCCGGATGACCTCGTCGAACTGCCACTCAGCGCGATGATCACCCGTCCGCGTGATCCGTTCGGGGGAACCGTTCACCGATCATCGAGTCGATCACCTGGCACGTTCCCGGCATGTGGCCGATCATTGCCGCACCGCGAGCCGAGCGGGGCTCGGGGGCCGCGGACAGCCCGCGGTTCGGCGGAGGAGGTCAGTGTGGCCGACCTGAAGAAGGGCGCCCGCATCACCGGGGCGCAACGAGACAAGCTCGCGACGGACCTGAAGAAGAAGTACGAGAAGGGCGCCAGCATCCGCGCGCTCGCCGAGCAGACGGGACGTTCCTACGGGTTCGTGCACCGTGTGCTCAGCGAGACCGGGGTGACGCTGCGCGGCCGGGGTGGGGCGACCCGCACCAAGAAGAAGTAGCCCACCGGCCCGCAGCCGCGGGTCCGACGAGGTACGCCCGGCGTGCACGCCCTGGTCCGACGTGCACGGTGGGCGCCCCGGTGGCGACGGGTAGCGTCGCCGTCCGGGGGTGGACGCCCGGTCCGCCCCGCCCGAGACAGAAGGCGGGAACGACGTGAGCGCTGCGCACCCGGTGGGCGCCGCGACCGGGGATCGACCGGTCGACACCGAACTCCTCGCCCGTGGCGGGGTGGCCCTGACGGTCGACGGCGCCAGGGCGACGGTCACCCTCGACCGCCCCGACCGGCTCAACGCGCAGACCCCGGACACCTGGGCCGCCCTCGCCGCGATCGGCGACGGCCTGTCCGCCGAGGTCCGGGCGGTCGTGGTGCGCGGCGCCGGCCGAGCGTTCTCCGCCGGGCTCGACAAGCGGCTGTTCACCCCCGAGGGCCTCGACGGCACCCCCGGCATCGGGCACATCGCCGGGCTGCCGGACGCCGAGGCCGACGCCACGATCGCGCGCTACCAGGAGGGCTTCGTCTGGCTCCGCGACCCGGCGCGGCTCACCGTCGCCGCCGTGCAGGGCCACGCGATCGGCGGCGGGTTCCAGCTCGCACTCGCCTGTGACCTGCGCATCGCCGCCGACGACGCGAAGTTCAGCATGGCCGAGACGGCGCTCGGCATCGTGCCGGACCTCGGCGGCACCGTCCCGCTCGTCCGGGCCGTCGGTTACGCCCGCGCCGTCGAGATCTGCCTGTCCGGCCGCCGCGTCGGCGCGGAGGAGGCGCTGGCGATCGGGCTGGTCCAGCAGGTCGTGCCCGCCGCGGAGCTCGACACCGCCACCGACGCGCTCGTCACGGCGCTGACCGCCGCGCCCGCGGAGGCCGCCCGGGAGACACTGGCCCTGCTCGCCGGCGTGGCCGACGGGATCGACCCCGCCGGGGCGCTCGCCGCCGAGCGCGCCGCGCAGCTGCGCCGGCTGCGCTCGCTGGCGGCGGGTGAGGGCTGAGCGGGCTCCCGGCCGGGCGCCGGGAGCACGGCGCCGGAAGGTGACGGGGTGGACAACAGGTTCAGCGTGATGAGCGGCGTCGTGCGCGCCGCCGACCCGCCACGCAAGATCACGCCGGGGACGGCGCGGCGCATCTGGGAGTTCGCGCGCCCGCACCGCCGCGGCATCACCGCGTTCCTCGTCCTGACGGTCGTCTCCGCCGTGATCGGGGTGGTGACACCGCTGCTGGCGGGCAAGGTCGTCAACGCCATCGTGCGCGGCGGCGCCGAGCCCGACGCGATGCGGATCGCGGCGGGGGTCGTCCTCGGCCTGGCCGGCGGGATCGCCGCGCTCGCCGTCACCGACGCCGGGCTCGGCCTGGTGTCGCGCTGGTTCTCCGCGCGCGTGGGGGAGCAGCTGATCGTCGACCTGCGGTGCGCGGTCTACGAGCACGTGCAGCGGATGCCGATCGCGTTCTTCACCCGCACGCGCACCGGCGCGCTGGTGAGCCGGCTCAACAACGACGTCATCGGCGCCCAGTCGGCCATCACGACCACGCTCGCGAACCTGGTCAGCAACGCGATCGCCCTCGTGCTGGCGCTCGTCGTCATGCTCGGGCTCGCCTGGCAGGTCACGGTGTGCGCCATGGTCCTGCTGCCCGTCTTCATCGTCCCGGCGCGGCGGATGGGGCACCGGATCGCCGACCTGCGCCGCGAGTCGGCCAACCTCAACGCGTCGATGAGCGCGCAGATGACCGAGCGGTTCTCCGCACCCGGTGCGACGCTCGTGACCCTGTTCGGCCGGCCCGCCGAGGAGGCGGCCGAGTTCCGCACCCGCGCCGTCCGGGTGCGCGACATCGGGGTGCGGACGGCGATGGTGTCGCGGGTGTTCGTCACCTCGCTGTCGCTGGTGTCGGCGCTGGCGCAGGCACTGGTCTACGGCCTGGGCGGGTGGCTCGCCGTGACCGGGCGGATCGAGGCGGGCACGGTCGTCTCGCTCGCCCTGCTGCTCACGCGCCTCTACGGCCCGATGACCGCGCTCGCCAACGCCCGTGTCGACGTCATGACCGCGCTGGTGTCGTTCGAGCGTGTCTTCGAGGTGCTCGACCTCGAACCGATGATCACCGAGCGGCCCGGCGCCGCGGCGGTGCCCGACGGGCCGCTCGGCGTCGTGTTCCGCGACGTCCGCTTCGGCTACCCGGGCGCGGAGCAGGTCTCGCTCGCGTCGCTGGAGGAGGTCGCGGTGCTCGACGACCGCGCCGGCCGCGAGGTCCTGCACGGGGTCGACCTCGACGTCGCACCCGCCACGATGCTCGCCCTGGTGGGTTCCTCGGGTGCGGGGAAGTCGACGATCGCGTCCCTCGTCCCGCGGCTCTACGACGTCGACAGCGGGTCGGTCGAGGTCGGCGGCGTCGACGTGCGGGACCTGACGTTCGCGTCGCTGCGCGGGGCGGTCGGTGTCGTCACCCAGGACGGGCACCTCTTCCACGACACGGTCGCGGCGAACCTGCGCTATGCACGACCCGGTGCCGCCGACGACGAGCTGTGGTCGGCGCTGCGCCGCGCCCGCCTCGACGACATGGTCGCGGCGCTGCCCGACGGCCTCGAGACCGTCGTGGGGGAGCGCGGCTACCGGCTCTCCGGCGGGGAGCGGCAGCGGCTGACGATCGCGCGGCTGCTGCTGGCCCGGCCGCGGGTGGTGATCCTCGACGAGGCGACCGCGCACCTGGACTCGGAGTCCGAGGCGGCCGTGCAGGAGGCGCTGGCGGAGGCGCTCGCCGGGCGGACCGCGGTCGTCATCGCGCACCGGCTCTCGACGGTGCGCGCCGCCGACTCCATCGCCGTCGTGGAGGCCGGGCGGGTCGTCGAGCGCGGCACGCACGAGGCGCTGCTCGCCGCCGGCGGCCGGTACGCGGTGCTGTACCGGACACAGTTCGCCGAGGCCCCCGCGGCGGTCCCCGACGAGGTGTGCGGCATCGACGGCTGCACGGTGCCCCACGGCGGGCCGCACCGTGTCGACGGTCTCGTCGACTGAGCCGCGCACGGGCTGTCGACGTCACGTACCTGCAGGTCGGTGACGTCCGACCCTTCGGGTCCGCCGGGTGCGACGTTGAACCCAGCAGACCGGGCCCACGGTGTCAGCGGATGTGACCGCGGTCAACCCGCCGATCCCGGGTCGCCGTGCCAGCCCCGTCCGGGTGACGTCACCGGACCGTTACCGTCGGGTCTCAGACGTCGGCGGGCGAGCCGCCCGCACGGCGCACCGACTGCTCCACGACGTCGAGGACGTGGCCGAGGTCACCTGCCGGCAGCCCCATTGCGAGGTGTGAAACCAGACCCTCGAGGACGAGCTCCAGGTACTGGGTCAGCACGGTGAGGTCGACGTCGGCGCGCAGCGCACCCGACCCGGCCTGCCGCTCCAGCCGGGCCCGGGTCGCGCCCGTGAGCTCCGCGGAGTACGCCTGCCACGAATCACGGAACGTCGGGTCGGTGCGGGCCTTGCGCGCCATCTCCAGGTAGGTCCCGGTCCAGCCCGCCGGGCGGCTCTCGGGGGAGGACAGCAGCTCGCGCATGACCTGGACGAGACCCTGCTCGGCGACGACCTCGGCCATCACCCGGGCGTCCTGTTCGGCGATCGCGAGGAACAACGCCTGCTTGTCACGGAAGTAGTGGAAGATCGCGCCGCGCGACATCCCGGTGCTCTGTTCGAGCCTGCGGACCGTCGCGCCCTCGTACCCGTGGCGGGCGAAGCAGGCGCGCGCACCGTCGAGGATCTGACGGCGGCGCGCCTCGAGCTGGTCGGAGCTGACGCGGGGCACACAACCAGTATTCCGTACGTACGGATTGCAGCCGAGACCTGCCGGACGTCTGCTCGCCACCCGATGGGCGACCTCCGGTCGTCGGCGAATGTCGGTCCCCCCGAGTACCGTTTTCCGGGTGATGCAGGAGTCGGGTGTCGCCGAGCCGATGGCGGGCCCCTCCCAGGCACGGGTGCAGCAGCTGCGCAGCGTGTCTGAGGCGGAGGCCTACGTGGCGTCGGTGTGTTTCAAGCACGGGCCACCACGGTTGCTCGGGGTCGAGCTCGAATGGCTCGTCCACGCCGGTGCCTCGCCGGGGGCACCGCCGGACAGGGCCACCCTCACCGCGGCGCTCGGCCCGCACGCCCCCACGACGCTCGCCCCGGCGTCCCCGGCACAACCGCTCCCGTACGGTTCCACCGTGACGGTCGAGCCCGGGGGCCAGGTCGAGCTGGCCAGCCCGGCACTCGCCGACCTCGGACCGCTCGTCCGGGCCGTCTGCGCCGACGCCGCGGAGCTCCACCGCCGCCTCGCCGCCCACGGCCTCACGGTTCAGCCGCGAGCCACCGATCCGCTGCGCCCTCCGACGCGCATCCTCGACCTCCCGCGCTACACGGCCATGGAGCGCGCGTTCGACCGCAACGGCCCCCACGGCCGCAGCGGCATGTGCTCCACCACCGCGGTCCAGGTGTGCCTCGACGTCGGCACCGAGGCCGAGCTCCCGCTGCGCTGGGAGGCACTGCACGCCCTCGGCCCGGTGCTGCTGGCCGCGTTCGCCAACTCGCCGGTGCTGCACGGGCGCCGCACGGGCTGGAAGTCCTCGCGCATGGCGTGCTGGCTCTCGGCCGACCCGGCCCGCACGTTCCCGCCCGCGCCGCTGTCGGCCGACCCGGAGGCCGACTGGGCGGCTCGCGTGCTGTCCACGCCGCTGCTGTGCGTGCGCCGCGACGACGGACCGTGGGACGCACCGCCCGGGGTCACGTTCGCCGACTGGATCGCCGGCGCGATGCCCACACCGCCGACCACGGCCGACCTCGACTACCACGTGTCGACGCTGTTCCCGCCGGTCCGGGCACACGGCCATCTCGAGGTCCGCTACGTCGACGGGCAGGCGGGCGACCGGTGGGCGTTGCCCACGGCCGTGCTCGCCGCGCTCCTCTCGCGCCGCGAGGTCACCGAGCAGGTGCGCGAGCTGACCCGGCCGGTGGCCGGACGCTGGATCGAGGCCGCCCGCTGCGGGCTGGAGGACGGTCCCCTCGCCGAGGTGGCCGGACCCGTGTTCGAGCTCGCCTGCTCGGCGCTGCGCGCCCTCGGCCCGCCCGCGGACCTGCAGGACGCACTCGAGGACATGACGGCACGGCAGGTCCTGCGGGGCCGGTGCCCGGCCGACGACCCGCTCGACGAGGAACACCACGCCTGGCCCGTCGACCCGCAGAACGCCTGGGACGTGCTCGCCGACGCCCCGCCCCTGGCCGACGCCTGCCTGGCCCGGCCCACCCGCGCCGACCCCGGCCTGGAAGGACAACCGTCGTGACGATCGACCCCACGACCTTCGACGCGCCCACGACACCCGACGCGCCCACGACACCCGACGAGCCCACGGCCCTCGACGACCTCACGGCCCTCGACGACCACGCCGTCCGTTCGCGGGTGGCCGACCTGCTCGACCGGTCCCGCGCCCGCAGCACCGCGCTCACCGACGCCGTCGACGACGCCGACCTGATGGCCCAGCACTCGCCGCTGATGTCGCCGCTGGTGTGGGACCTCGCGCACATCGGCAGCCAGGAGGAGCTCTGGCTGGTCCGCGACGTCGGCGGCCGCGAACCCCTGCGGCCGGAGATCGACGGGCTCTACGACGCGTTCCAGCACAGCCGGGCCAGCCGCGTCGACCTGCCGCTGCTCACCCCGGCCGAAGCCCGCACCTACGTCGCCGAGGTGCGCGACAAGGCGCTCGACGCGCTCGACCGCACCCCGCTGCGGGGGCGGCGCCTCGTCGACAACGCCTTCGCCTTCGGCATGATCGTGCAGCACGAGCAGCAGCACGACGAGACGATGCTGGCCACCCACCAGCTGCGCGTCGGCGCACCCGTCCTGCACGCCGCGGCACCGCCCGCGGGCCTCGACCCGGTCCGCCTCGGCCCGCGCGAGGTGCTCGTCGCGGGCGGCCGGTCCGAGCAGGGCACCTCCGTCGAACCCTGGGCGCTCGACAACGAACGCCCCGCCCACCCGGTCGACCTGCCCGCCTTCGTGATCGACACCTACCCGGTCACCAACGGCGAGTACCTCGCGTTCGTCGAGGCCGGCGGCTACGACGACCCGCGCTGGTGGAGCGCGGCGGGCTGGGCCCACCGCGTCGCCGCAGGCCTGGTCGCGCCGCAGTTCTGGGAGCGCGACGGCACCGGCGTCTGGTGGCGGCGGCGGTTCGGCGTCGTCGAACCCGTGCCCGCCGACGAACCGGTCGTCCACGTCTGCTTCCACGAGGCCGCCGCCTACGCCACCTGGGCGGGCAAGCGGCTACCCACCGAGGCCGAGTGGGAGAAGGCCGCCCGCCACGACCCCGCCACCGGACGGTCCCGGCGCTACCCGTGGGGCGACGACGACCCGACGTCCGCCCACGCCAACCTGGGACAGCGCCACCTGCAGCCCGCGCCCGTCGGCGCCTACCCGGCCGGGGCCTCCGCCCACGGCGTGCACCAGCTGATGGGCGACGTCTGGGAGTGGTGCGACTCCGGCTTCCACCCTTACCCGGGCTTCGAGATGTTCCCGTACCCGGAGTACTCCCAGGTGTTCTTCGGCGGCGACTACAAGATCCTGCGCGGCGGCTCCTTCGGCACCGACCCGTCCGCCGTCCGGGCGACGTTCCGCAACTGGGACCACCCCGTCCGGCGCCAGATCTTCGCCGGGTTCCGCTGCGCCCGCGACGCGACACCCGCCGAGTCCGCCGGGGGGCTGTGACGGCGTGTGCCGCCATCTCGCACACCTCGGCCCGCCGACGACGCTGTCCGCCCTGCTCACCGAGCCGGCCCACGCACTGCTGCGGCAGTCGTGGGCGCCGGCCGACATGCGCGGTGGCGGCACCGTCAACGCCGACGGCTTCGGCGCCGGCTGGTACCCGGCGTCCGGGGCCGAACCGGTCCGCTACCGCAGCGACCGGCCGATGTGGTCGGACACCTCGTTCGCCTCGATCGCCCCGGCCACCACGTCGCACGCGGTGCTCGCGGCGGTCCGGTCGGCGACCGCCGGCATGCCCGTGGTCACCACCGCCGCCGCGCCGTTCACCGAAGGGCGGTGGCTGTTCAGCCACAACGGCGTCGTCCGCGGCTGGCCGGGATCGGTCGCCGCGCCCGCCGCCCGGCTGCCCGTCACCGACCTGCTCACCCTCGACGCCCCGACCGACTCCGCGACCCTGTGGGCGCTGGTCCGGCACCGGTTGCGCGCCGGGGAGGACCCCGGCGCGGCGCTCGCCGCCGTCGTCGCGGGCGTCGCCGCGGCCGCACCGGGGTCGAGGCTGAACCTGCTGCTCACCGACGGCACCGCGATCTGGGCCACCGCCTGGGACCACGCGCTGTCGGTCCGGACGTGCCCCGACCGCGGCGCGGGAGCCGCCGTCACCGTCGTGTCCGAACCCTTCGACGACCACCCCGGCTGGGAACCGGTGCCCGACCGGCACCTCCTGCACGCCACACCCGGCCGGTACAAGCTCGACGCGCTCACGACCGTGAGCCGCGACAACGGCGACGGCAGCGACCACGCCGCCGCCGGTGATCGGATGGGAATTCGATGAGTCTCGCCGTGCTCGACGTCCACCTCACCGAGGCCGACGCCGCCGCCGCCCTGCGCGCCGACGCCGCGGCCGGGCTGACGGCCGAGCCCAAGGTGTTGCCGCCCAAGTGGTTCTACGACGCCCGCGGCAGCGAGCTGTTCGAGAAGATCACCGAGCTGCCCGAGTACTACCCGACCCGCACCGAACGTGCCCTGCTCGCCGACAGCGTCGACGACATCGCCACCGCCTCCGGAGCCGACACGATCGTCGAGCTCGGGTCGGGGTCGTCGGCGAAGACACGGCTGCTGCTCGACGCCTTCACCCGCGCGGGCACCCTGCGCAGCTACGTGCCCCAGGACGTCAGCGAGGCCGCCCTGCGCGGCGCCCTCGACGCGCTCGCCGGCGAGTACCCCGACCTGGAGCTGCGCGGCGTCGTCGGCGACTTCACCCGCGACCTGGAGCGGCTGCCCCGCGGCGGCCGGCGCATGATCGCGTTCCTCGGCGGCACCATCGGCAACCTGCTGCCCGCCGAGCGGGCCGCGTTCCTCGCCCACGTCCGGTCGGTCCTCGACCCGGGGGAGCAGCTGCTGCTGGGCACCGGGCTCGTCGTCGCACCCGAGGTCGTCGTGCCCGCCTACGACGACGCGGCCGGCGTCACCGCGGAGTTCAACCGCAACGTCCTGCACGTGCTCAACCGCGAGCTCGACGCCGACTTCGTACCCGACGACTTCGCCCACGTCGCACTGTGGGACGCCGAGAACGAGTGGATCGAGATGCGGCTGCGCGCGACCCGGGCGATGACCGTGCACGTCCGCGCGCTCGACCTCGTCGTCGGGTTCGCGGCGGGGGAGGAGCTGCGTACCGAGGTGTCGGCGAAGTTCCACCGCAACGGGGTGCGGGAGATGTACGCGGGCGCCGGGTTCGAGCTGACCCGCTGGTGGGCCGACCCCGACGAGCGCTTCGGGCTGAGCCTCGCGACAGCGGTGTGACGGTGGGGCTGTCGCGCGCGCCGGCTGCACCGGTCGGGGCCCGTGGTTAGGGTCGCGACATGACCGCCCCCGACTGGCGCAGCGCAGGCGTGCGCGTCGTCCCCGCCGACGCGCTCGACACCAACACCCCGCAGACCCCCGGCATGCACCGGGCGGCCGCGATCACCCACGGCCGCACCGGGTCCCAGCGGTTGTGGGCGGGCACGGTGACGATCCACCCCGGAGCGCGGACCGGGGCACACCACCACGGTGAGCTGGAGAGCGTGATCTACGTCGTGCGCGGGGTGGCGCGGATGCGCTGGGGGCAGGAGCTGGAGTTCACCGCGGAGGGCGGCCCGGGCTCGTTCATCTTCGTGCCCCCGTTCGTGCCGCACCAGGAGATCAACGCTCTCGACGACGAGCCGCTGGAGTGCGTCCTGACCCGCAGCGGGCAGGAGCCGATCGTCGTGAACCTCGACATCGAGGGTGTCCCGGAGCCCCAGCACGTGCCATGGGTCGACCCGGGCCACCCGGCGCCGTGACCGGCCCGGCCGGGTCTCACCGGGACCCGACCGTCCTCACGATCAGGTCGAGGCCGTCGGTCGTGCGGCGGCATGAGGTTTCCCGGGCCTGCCCGCTCGTCGACGGGCCCAGCCGGCGGTAGGCCATCACGGCGAGCCGTCCGGCCGGCCCGGTGTCGGACCCCTCTGCTGACACCGAATCATTGACACGACGCGGCCGCGTGGCGAGGCCCGGACCCCGCCACGCGCCCGGTCAGCCCGCCACGACCGGGGGCCGGCGGTCGGCCCAGGGGAGGGCCTGTTCCAGGTCGGCGGCGATCGCGATCAGCGTCGACTCGTCGGCGTACGGGGCGATGAGCTGCACCCCGATCGGCCAGCCCTCCTCGGTGGTGCCCAGGGGGAGGCTGATAGCCGGGTTGCCGGTGACGTTCGACAGCGCGGTGAAGCCGGCGGTGGCGAAGATGCGGTCGTACCAGCCCCGGGCGTCCAGGGACGGGTCGTCGGCGTCGAGGTAGCCGGCGGCGGTGTTGGGCACGTTCATCGTCGGGGTGAGGACGAGGTCCCAGGTCTGGTGGAACGCCGCGACCGAGCGGCGGACCGTGTTGAACGCCCGCTCGGCCGCGTAGATGTCGGCGGCGGACATGGTCCGGCCGAGCTCGGCGCAGGCGCGGACGGTCGCCTCCAGGCTGTCGGGGCCCGGCTCGATGCCGAGGGCGGCGCACACGGTGTCGACGCCGTCGGCGAGGAACGAGCACCAGGCGACCAGGTTGGCGTCGTCGAACGCGGCGGCGTCGACCGGCGGGGCCGCGGGCTCCACGACGTGGCCCAGCCCTTCGAGGGTGCGCCCGACGGACTCCACGGCCGCGACGCACCGCGGGTCGACCGGCCCGTTGCCGGTGAACGGCGCGGTGTGCAGGGCGATCCGCAGTGTCCTGCTGCCGGCACCGACCTCGTCGGCGTAGGGCCGTGCCGGGTCGGGCAGCAGGTAGCGGTCGCCGGGTTCGTGGCCGTGGACGGCGTCGAGCAGGCCCGCGCAGTCGCGCACGGTCCGGGTGAGGGCGAACTCGATGCCCAGCCCGAGGAGCGGGTCGGCGTAGTCGGGTCCGGGGGAGACGCGGCCCTGGCTGGGCTTGAGCCCGACGAGGCCGCACGCGGCTGCGGGGATTCGGATGGAGCCGCCGCCGTCGTTGCCGTGGGCGACGGGCAGCGCCCGGGCCGCGACGAGCGCGGCCGACCCGCCGCTGGACCCTCCGGGGCTGCGGTCGAGGTCCCACGGGTTGCGCACCGAGCCGGTCGCGACGGCCTCGGTGTTGGCGTTGAAGCCGAGCTCCGGGGTCGCGGTGAGGCCGAGGGTCGCGAGGCCGGCGCGGCGGAACCGCGCCATCAGGAGGGTGTCCTCCGGCATCGGCACGCCGGCGCCGAGCAGGCGGGTGCCCGAGCGGGTCGGCACTCCGGCGGCGTGGGCGATGAGGTCCTTGAGGGCGAACGGCACCCCGGCGAACGGGCCGTCGGCGGCGTGGTCGAGGGGCTGCTCGAAGGGGCCGGCCACGAGGCCGTTGAGCGCCGGCTGCACGGCGTCGAGCGCGGCGACCGCGGTCCGGGCCACCTCGTCGGGGTGGACCTGACCGCTGCGGATCAGGTCGGCGAGCGCGGTCGCGTCCAGGTCGGCGTACTCGCTGAGCTCCATGGGGTCCTCCGTCGGCGTCGGCGTGCTCCGTCGGCGGGGAACGCTAGGGAGGGCCGCGGCGCCGGGGATCGGTCGATTGACGGATGCGCGTGCGCGGGTAGCGTTCCGGGGCATGACCGCGCTGGCTGCGGCCCAGGACCTCCGGTCGTTCCTGCGGCGCAACGGCAGCCGCACCGTCGGCTCCGCCCTGGCCGTGGCGGAGGGGCTGCGGGCGGTGGTGCCGTCGGACTGTCTGGCGTTGTCGGTGTGGGACCCGGTGCTGGGCCGGCACCGGGCGCTCGCGTCGACCTACCCGGCGGTGCTGACCGGTTTCCTCGACGACGACATGCACACCGACCCGCTGTTCGGTCTGGTCCGGCGCACCGGCACCCCGACGAGGGTGCGGGACCTGCCGGTGCAGCGTCGTCGTGGCGACATCTTCGAGCTCGTCATCCTGCCCAACGGCTTCCGCGACGGTGTGACGCAGTGCCTGTTCGCCGGCGACGGCCGCTACGTGGGGATGCTGAACGCGAGCACCCTCGACTCCCGCCATCCCGACGACGACACGGTCGCGTTGCTCGCGCTCCTGGGCCCGGACCTGGGCGCCGCGCTCGATCCCGTTCCGCCGCCGGTGCCGGTCACCGCCCGGCTCGGTGACGGGGTCACGGAGGGTTTCCTGGTGGCGCCGGGAGGGCGTGTCGTGTCGCTGTCAGCGGGTCCGCGTCCCGAGCTGCTGGCGCCGCCGTCGCCCCTTCTCGGGGAGGTCATGGGTGTGGGCGGGCCGGTCCGCCGGCTGCTGGTGCACGGCGACGGGGTCCATGAGATCGAGGCGTACCCGACGGCGAGGGGTGTCGTGGTCCTGCACCGGGAGGTGCCGGCGCCTGCCGGGCTGACGGTCCGGGAGCTGCAGGTGCTGGCCGCTGTGGCCGGGGGAGCAAGCAACGCGGGGATCGCCGCGGTGCTGGGCGTGGGGGCGCGGACCGTGGGCACGCACGTCGAGCACGTGCTGGCGAAGACGGGCTGCCGGACCCGCGCGGCGGCTGCGGCGCGGGCGGCGTCGTGGGGGCTGCTCGCCTGACGCTCCATCTGTAAACGACTCATTGACACCACGCGTGGACGGGTGGCCTATGTCGCGGCCGGAGGGAGTCGACGACACCCCGGCCACCACGCAGCGAAGGGGCGGCAGCCCGGCGGCCGTCGACCACCGCCCGGACAGCGGGGTCCCGCACGGTCAGGTCCTTCCGGGAGGCTCTGCTCTGATGTAAACGATTCATTGACGCACCGAAAACGATCATGCCCGCTGGGCGCGTCGAGCACGACGAGAAGGACGGCCACGACAACGGGGGCGGCCCCCGGGGAGGGAACCGCCCCCGTCAGGAGGTGCCGGGATCAGCCGCGGAGCATGCCGCGCAGCACGTACTGCAGGATGCCGCCGTTGCGGTAGTAGTCCGCCTCGCCGGGGGTGTCGATGCGCACGACCGCGTCGAACTCCACCTTCTCGCCGGACGACCGGGTCGCGGTCACGTGCACCGTGCGCGGGGTGGTGCCGGCGTTGAGCTCCTCGATACCGGAGACGTCGAAGGTCTCGGTGCCGTCGAGGCCGAGCGACGAGGCCGTCTCACCCGCCGGGAACTGCAGCGGGATGACGCCCATACCGATGAGGTTCGAGCGGTGGATGCGCTCGAACGACTCGACGATGACCGCCTTGACGCCCAGGAGAGCGGTGCCCTTGGCCGCCCAGTCGCGCGAGGAGCCGGAGCCGTACTCCTTGCCGCCCAGCACGACCAGCGGGGTTCCGGCGGCCGCGTAGTTCTGCGCGGCGTCGTAGATGAACGCCTGCGGCGCGCCGTCGACGGTGAAGTCGCGGGTGTACCCGCCCGACACGTCGTCGAGCAGCTGGTTGCGGAGCCGGATGTTCGCGAACGTGCCGCGGATCATCACCTCGTGGTTGCCGCGGCGCGAGCCGAAGGAGTTGTAGTCCTTCTTGTCGACGCCGTGCTCGTCGAGGTAGGTGGCGGCCGGGGTGCCCGGCTTGATCGAACCGGCGGGGGAGATGTGGTCGGTGGTGACCGAGTCGCCCAGCAGCGCCAGCACCCGGGCCCCGGCGATGTCCTGCACCGGGGACGGCTCGGGCTGCATGCCCTCGAAGTACGGGGGCTTGCGCACGTAGGTGGAGTTCGGGTCCCAGTCGAAGGTGCGGCCCTCGGGTGTGGGCAGCGAGCGCCAGCGCTCGTCGCCGCGGAAGACGTCGGCGTAGCTCTTGGCGAACATCTTCTCGTCGATGGCGCTGTCCATCACCGCGTTGACGTCCTCGGTCGAGGGCCAGATGTCGCGGAGGAACACCTCGTCGCCGTTGCCGTCGACGCCCAGCGGCTGGGTCTCGAAGTCGAAGTCCATCGTCCCGGCCAGGGCGTAGGCGACGACCAGGGGCGGGGACGCCAGGTAGTTCATCTTGACGTCGGGGTTGATCCGGCCCTCGAAGTTGCGGTTGCCCGACAGCACGGACACGACGGACAGGTCGGCCTCGTTGACCGCGGCGGAGACCTCCTCGGGCAGCGGGCCCGAGTTGCCGATGCAGGTGGTGCAGCCGTAGCCGACGAGGTTGTAGCCGAGCTTGTCGAGGTAGGGCCAGAGACCGGCCTTCTCGTAGTAGTCGGTGACGACCTGGGAGCCGGGGGCCATCGAGGTCTTGACCCACGGCTTGACCGTGAGACCCTTCTCGACGGCGTTCTTGGCCAGCAGTGCCGCGCCCAGCATGACGCTGGGGTTCGAGGTGTTCGTGCAGCTGGTGATCGAGGCGATGACGACGGCGCCGTGGTCGAGCACGAACTCGCCGCGGCTCGCGGACTTCACGGTGGTCGGCTTCGACGGGCGCCCGCCGCAGCCGTCGGCGGCGGAGAAGACGACCGGTGCGGGCGCGTCGGTGCTGACGGCGGGTGCGTCGCTGGCGGGGAAGGACTCGGCGCCGGCCTCGTCGACGCCGGTGAGCTCCTCGGCGACGGCGTCGTCGGTGTAGTCGCAGACGGCCGTGCGGAACGCGGCCTTGGCCCCGGCGAGCTCGATGCGGTCCTGCGGGCGCTTCGGGCCGGAGATCGAGGGGACGACGGTCGACAGGTCGAGCTCGAGGGTCTCGGAGAACGTCGGCTCGGCGGCCGGGTCGAGCCAGAGGCCCTGCTCCTTGGCGTAGGCCTCGACGAGCGCGATCTGCTCGGCGGAGCGGCCGGTGAGCTTCAGGTAGCGGACGGTCTCGTCGTCGATCGGGAAGATCGCGGCGGTGGAGCCGAACTCGGGGCTCATGTTGCCGATGGTGGCGCGGTTGGCCAGCGGGACGGCGGAGACGCCGGCGCCGTAGAACTCGACGAACTTGCCGACGACGCCCTGCCTGCGCAGCATCTCGGTGATCGTGAGGACGACGTCGGTGGCAGTGACGCCGGCCGGGATCTCGCCGGAGAGCTTGAAGCCCAGCACCTTCGGGATGAGCATCGACACGGGCTGGCCGAGCATCGCGGCCTCGGCCTCGATGCCGCCGACGCCCCAGCCCAGCACGCCGAGGCCGTTGACCATGGTGGTGTGGGAGTCGGTGCCGACCAGGGTGTCGGGGTAGGCCTGACCGCCGCGCGCCATGACGGTGCGGGCGAGGTGCTCGATGTTGACCTGGTGGACGATGCCGGTGCCCGGGGGGACGACCTTGAACTCGTCGAAGGCGCCCTGGCCCCAGCGCAGGAACTGGTAGCGCTCCTGGTTGCGGCCGTACTCGAACTCGATGTTCTTCTCGAAGGCGTCGGAGGTGCCGAAGAAGTCGATCATGACCGAGTGGTCGATGACGAGCTCGGCGGGGGCGAGCGGGTTGACCTTGGCGGGGTCGCCGCCCATCTCGGTGACGGCTTCGCGCATGGTCGCGAGGTCGACGACGCAGGGGACCCCGGTGAAGTCCTGCATGATCACGCGGGCGGGGGTGAACTGGATCTCGGTGTCGGGGTCGGCGGCCGGGTCCCACCCGGCGATGGCGCGGATGTGGTCGGCGGTGACGTTCGTCCCGTCCTCGGTGCGCAGGAGGTTCTCGAGCAGCACCTTGAGGCTGTACGGGAGCTTCTCCGCGCCCTCGACGGCCGAGAGCCGGAAGATCTCGTAACTGTTCTCGCCGACGTCGAGCGTTGCCTTGGCTCCGAAGCTGTCGGTGCTGGCCACGATGGCTCTACCTCCTGGCGTGGTGGGCGCGGTTCGGCGCGTCTCGGACCCGTCCACGGTGCGGGCGGACCCCTCTGTCTCAAACAGTACGCCCGTCCTACATAGAGGTCGAGCGGGGCCACCCCCGGCACACGACGACGGGGCACGGGCAGTGTGCACCCGTGCCCCGTCGTCGGTCGGAGCGGCCGCCCCGGCGAGGGGACGGAGTGTCCGTCGGCTCAGTTGCCGGCGAGCGCCAGCAGGTCCTTGACGTCCTGCGCGTCGAGCACGCCGAGGATGTCGCCGTAGGCCTGGATCATCGTCTGGGACGGGCTGACGTACCAGGAACCGCCCTCCTCGACCGTGAGCACCTTCACGTTCAGCACCGCCGTGACCAGCTTGGGCAGCACCCGCTGCACCGACGCCGGGAGGCTGGTCGTGGACGACCCGCCGAACTGCTGCAGCAGGTCCGCGCTGCAGAACTTCTGCGACGAGCCCTGGACCTCGACGGTCAGGCAGTCGCTGTCGCGGGTGACCGTGATCTGCTGGCCGCTGCCCTCACTGATGACGAGCTTCTTGAGCTGCAGCGCCGTCATACCGCGGACGGTGCTCGACTCGGTCTCCAGCGACTGCACCTGCAGGCCCGAGGGGGCGCCGCGGCCCGCGGCGTCGATGATCGCCTGTCCGGCGTCGTGGACGACGGCGAGCTCGGTCGGCGGGGCCAGCTCCACGAGCCGGCGCGCGTTCTGGTCCATCAGCGCCTGCACGGTCTGCTTGAGGGCGTCCTCGGCGCTCGACCCGCCGCGGGCGGCGATCGACGTCGCCGGCCAGGGCTTCTTCTCCTGCTGCAGCGCGTAGTCGGCCACCGTGTAGAAGAGGCTCACGTACCACTTGCCGTCGACCTGGACGGTCGCGATGCGGATCGGCTCGCCGTTCTTGCGGACCTCCTCGGCGATGTCGATCGTGTTCGTCTGCGCGCCGGGGACGCCGTCCTTGAAGACGCGGTTCTTGAAGTCGTCGGTGAACGGGATCTTCGCCGGGTCCTGGTTCAGCGTGATCGTGCCCGACACGAGCTTGTTGATGACGACGTTGTCGCGCACCTTCTCCTGGGCGCCCTCGTCGAACTTCAGGTCCTTGAACTCGACGGTGCCGAGCGAGGACGTGGTGTCGGCGTCGGGCTTGAGGATGTCGAGCCGCTTGAGCTGGTCGCCCAGGACCTGGTTCATGTCCGTGGCCAGCGACAGCTCCGCGGGGTGGAGCGTCTTCACCGCACCCAGGTAGTCGTCGGTGGCGAGGTCCTGCGCGAGCAGGGTGACCGCGTCGTGGGGGGTGCCGGCGCCACGGTTGCCGAACACCGTGAAGCCGACGATCACACCGGCCGCGACGACGACGACCGCGATGAGCGCGGTGATGATCGGCCAGCGCTTGCGCTTGGGCGGCTGCGGCGGCGGGCCGGGCGGGGGACCGAACGCGGGCGGCGGGGGAGGGGCGCCGGGGCCGTCGTGGCCCCACTGCCCGGCCGGCGCCGGGGCGCCCGGGTAGCCGCCGGGGTACGGCGCGGTCTGCGGGCCGCCCTGCCAGCCACCCTGCTGGGGCTGCTGGGGGTAGCCGCCCTGCTGCGGATATCCGCCCTGCGGGGGGTACCCACCCTGCTGGGGGTAGGCGTTCTGCTGGTCCCATGCCTGCGCCGGTGGGGGCGGCCACTGCTGGCCCCCGGGCTGGGCCCCCCAGCCCGGCTGCCCACCCTGCGGCCACGGCTGCCCGGGGGGCATCGCTCCACGGCCCTGATCGTCGGTCATGAGTCCCCTCGGTCCTGCTCGCTCGGGCCGCCGGATGCGGCCGCGCCGAAATCGTCGGGTCGAATGGTCCCGGCCCCCTCCGTCGCGCGGAATGGGGTCAGCACTACGTCTGGAATCGGCCCCGGGGGGTGCTACCTCCCCCGCACCGGACGGACAGTATCCGTTACGCCATGTGGTGGAAGTTCACACGGAGAAGCGTGTGACAGTTGGGAACGCGTCGCTCGAATGGCACAGTCCCCTCGGCCTCGTCGGTGATCAACGCGGCCGGATGAGGAGGGGTCGTGCGGGTCGGGCGCGCGGTGCTGGTGGTGGTGTTGTCGGCCGCCCTCGCGTTCACCGCGGGGACGCCGGCGGCGTTCGCGCAGCCGTCCCCACCGCCACCGCCGAACCCCAGCAACCAGGACCTGCAGAACAGCCGCGACGCCGTCGCCGGCCGGTCGGCAGAGGTCGCCCAGCTCACCGGACGACTCGCCGACCTGCAGGCCCAGGCCGACGACCTCCAGATCCAGGTCGCGGAGCAGCACGAGTCGGCCAACGCCGCGCAGGACACGTTCGACTCCGCACAGTCGGCCGCCGAGGCCGCCGCACAGCGCGCCCGGCAGGCCCGGTCGGAGACCGAGGCCGCGGGTGCCTCGATCGACGCCGCCCGCGCCCGGCTGGACGACTTCGTCGCGTCCACGTACCAAGGCGGTCTCGATCTGGGGCCGCTCGGGTTGCTGACGTCGTCGAGCGGTCCGGAGGACTTCGTCGACCGCGCCCAGCTCACCGAGGCGATCACCCAGCAGCAGACCTCGGCGCTGGACTCGCTGCAGCGCGCCCGCGCCGAGAAGGCCAACGCCGACTCCACCGCCCGTGCCGCGCAGGAGGAGGCCGACCGGCAGGCGGCGGCCGCCGCCGCCGCGAAGCAGGCCGCCGACGCCGCACTCGCGCAGGCCCGGCAGGCCGCGGCCGCGCAGGCCCAGCGCCTGCAGGAGGTCACGGCCGAGCAGGCCGACGTGCAGCGCCGGCTCGACGCCGCCGAGAACGCCGACGCCGGGCTGCGGGCCCAGCGGCAGCGCTTCGACACCTGGCAGCGTCAGCAGGCCGAGGCCGAGGCGGCCCGCCAGCGCGCCGAGCAGCAGGCCGCGGCGGCCCGCGCCGGCACCGCCCCGCCGCCGTCGGCGCCGCGCACCGGCGGGTCGGTGCAGACCGTCATCGACCGGGCGATGTCGCAGCTCGGCGTCATCTACGCCTGGGGTGGTGGCACGGCCCGGGGTCCCAGCCTCGGCATCCGCGACGGTGGCGTGGCCGACGCCAACGGCGACTACAAGAAGATCGGTTTCGACTGCTCCGGTCTGATGCTCTACGCCTTCGCCGGAGTGGGGATCCGGTTGCCGCGCTACAGCGGCAACCAGCACGCGGCCGGCAAGCAGGTCCCGTTGTCGCAGATGCGCCCCGGCGACATGCTGGCCTGGGCGCGCAACGGCCGCGTCTACCACATCGCGCTCTACATCGGGAACGGCAAGATGGTCGAGGCGCCCTACTCGGGCGCGCGGGTGCGGGTGAGCCCGGTGCGCTACGCGGGGCTGCTGCCGACCGTCGCGAGGATGCTCTGACCCCGACCGGGGAGGGCTCACCGTCGTCACACGGTGCAGGCGGTTGGATGGGCGACGTGAGCGTGCCCGAGTCCGTACCCCCCGGCCCGCCGGCGTCGACCCCGGCCACGAGCCCCGGGACCCCTCCCGCGGCCACCCCTCCCGCGGCCACCGACGAGAGCCCCGCGACGCCCGCGCGCGACGCCGAGCTGATCGAGCGCGTCGTGTTCGAGATCAAGCGGGTCATCGTCGGGCAGGACCAGCTCGTCGAGCGCATGCTCGTCGGGTTGCTGGCCAAGGGGCACCTGCTCATCGAGGGTGTCCCCGGCGTCGCGAAGACGCTGGCGGTGGAGACGGTGGCGAAGGTCGTCGGCGGCTCGTTCGCCCGCCTGCAGTTCACCCCGGACCTGGTGCCCGCCGACATCCTCGGTACCCGCATCTACCGGCAGGGCCGGGAGGAGTTCGACGTCGAGCTCGGTCCGGTCGTCGCCAACTTCGTGCTGGCCGACGAGATCAACCGCGCACCCGCCAAGGTGCAGTCGGCGATGCTCGAGGTCATGGCCGAGCGACACGTGTCCATCGGCGGGCGCACGTTCTCGATGCCCGACCCGTTCCTGGTGCTGGCCACCCAGAACCCCATCGAGAACGAGGGTGTGTACCCGCTGCCCGAGGCGCAGCGCGACCGCTTCCTGTTCAAGATCGTCGTCGACTACCCCGGGGTCGAGGAGGAGCGGGAGATCGTCTACCGGATGGGCGCGGAGCCGCCCGTCGCGAACCGGGTGATCGACCCGACGGTCCTGATCCGGTTGCAGGGCGCGGCGTCGCGGGTGTTCGTCCACCACGCCCTGGTCGACTACGTGGTCCGGCTCGTGGTGGCCACCCGCACGCCCGCCGAGCACGGTCTGTCCGACGTCGCGGGCTGGGTGGCCTACGGGGCGTCGCCGCGCGCGACGCTCGGCATCGTGGCCGCCGCCCGTGCGCTCGCCCTGCTGCGGGGCCGCGACTACGTGCTGCCCCAGGACGTCCTCGACGTGGCCCCCGACGTGCTGCGCCACCGCCTCGTGCTGTCCTACGACGCGGTGGCCGACCAGGTCCCCGTCGACCACATCGTGTCGCGGGTACTGCAGACGGTGCCGTTGCCGCAGGTCAGCGCTCGGCCGCAGTACAGCCCGGCCGGCGCCGCGACGTGAGTCCCGACGCCGCGAACGGTGCGGCGCCGCCCGTCCGTCCGGCGTCCGCCGCGCCCGGTGCCCGCCGGCGGGCCACGGCGCCGCCGTCGTTGCGCGACGGGCGGCTGGAGGCCGCGCTGCGCAACCTCGAACTGACGGTCCGCGGCCGGCTCGACGGGCTGCTGCAGGGCAACCACCTCGGGCTCGTCCCGGGGCCGGGCAGCGAGCTGGGCGAGGCGCGGGTCTACCAGCCGGGCGACGACGTGCGCCGCATGGACTGGGCCGTCACCGCCCGCACCACCGAGGCCCACATCCGCGAGACGGTCGCCGACCGCGAGCTGGAGACCTGGGTGGTGCTGGACCTCTCGGCGAGCCTCGACCTGGGTACCGCGGCGTGCGAGAAGCGCGACCTGGCCGTCGCCGCACTGGCGGCGATCGCGCACCTGACCCGCGGGGGCGGCAACCGCATCGGCGCGATCATCGCGACGGGGGAGCAGACCGCCCGCATCCCCGCCCGCGGCGGTACCGCGCACGCCCGCGGGCTGGTCCGGCGGGCCGCGGAGCTGCCCCGCGCCCCCGAGGGCACCCGCGGCGACCTGGCCGAGGCGCTGGAGCAGCTGCGCCGCCCGCCGCGCCGGCGTGGGCTGGCCGTCGTCGTCTCCGACTTCCTGGGCGAGCCGACGTGGGAACGCGCGCTGCGCGGCCTGTCGGCGCGTCACGACCTGCTCGCGATCGAGGTGCTCGACCCGAGCGAGCTCGACCTGCCCGACGCGGGCACCGTCGTCCTCGCCGACCCCGAGACGGGCCGCCAGCGCGAGGTGCAGGTGACACCGCTGTTGCGCCGTGAGTTCGCCGCGGCCGCGGGCGCCCACCGCGACCGGGTCGCCACCACGCTGCGCCGCTGCGGCGCCGCCCAGCTCACGCTGCGTACCGACTCCGACTGGATCGCCGACATCGTGCGGTTCGTGCTGGCCCGCAAGCGCGCCTGGTCCGGAGGCGGCCGGTGACGTTCGCACACCCGTGGTGGCTGCTGGGCCTGCTCGTGGTCGCCGCGCTCGTCGCGGGATACGTCTGGCTGCTGCGCCGGCGGCGGCGCGACGTCGTCAAGTTCACCAACCTGGAGCTGCTCGACAGCGTCGCCCCGAAGCGTCCCGGCTGGTACCGGCACCTCCCGGCGGCGGCGATGATCCTCGCGCTGACCGTGCTGGTGATCGCCGTCGCCGGGCCGCAGGCCGACGCCCGGGTGGCCCGCAACCGGGCCACCGTCGTCCTGGTGATCGACGTGTCGCTGTCGATGCAGGCCACCGACGTCGCCCCCAACCGGCTCGCGGCGGCGCAGGCGGCGGCCAAGTCGTTCGCCGACCAGCTCACCCCGGGCATCAACCTGGGGCTGGTGTCGTTCTCCGGCACCGCCGCGGTGCTGGTGTCGCCGACGACCGACCGCACCGCGGTCAGCCAGGCCGTCGACGGGCTCAAGCTGTCGGAGTCCACGGCGACCGGCGAGGCCATCTTCGCGGCGTTGCAGTCGATCGACTCGTTCTCCCGCACGGTGGCCGCGTCCGGCGCGGAGGGCCCGCCACCGGCGCGGATCGTGCTGATGAGCGACGGGAAGCAGACCGTTCCCGGGCCCGACGGCGAGAACGAGCCCCGCGGCTCGTTCACCGCGGCCCGCCAGGCGGCGGCGGCCGAGATCCCCGTGTCGACGATCTCCTTCGGCACCGAGTACGGCACGATCGACATCGAGGGTGGCCGGACCCGCGTCGCGGTCGACGACGCGTCGATGCAGGAGATCGCGGCCCTGTCGGGTGGGCAGTTCTTCACCGCGGCGTCGGAGGCCGAGCTGCGGCAGGTGTACTCGGAGCTGGGTGAGCAGATCGGCTACGAGACGCGCCGCGTCGACACCAGCCGGCCCTGGCTGATGGGTGGCGCGCTGCTGCTGGTCCTGGGGCTCGGCGCGGGCATCGCGATGGGCCGCAGGCTGCCCTGACGGGCGGTCCGGGTGCCGACCCCGGTGCACTAGGTTCTCCGTACGTGGGACGAAGCGTGCTGGTGACCGGAGGAAACCGCGGGATCGGGCTCGCGATCGCGAAAGCGTTCGCCGCCCAGGGCGACCAGGTGGCGGTGACGTACCGCAGCAGCGCCGACGGCCTGCCCGACGACCTGCTGCCCGTGCAGTGCGACGTCACCGACGCCGAGGCGGTCGACCGGGCGTTCACCGAGGTCGAGGAGAAGCACGGCAACGTGGCCGTCCTGGTGTCCAACGCGGGCATCACCGACGACGGCCTGCTGATGCGGATGAGCGAGGACTCGTTCACCCGCGTCGTCGACGCGAACCTGACCGCGGCGTACCGCGTCGCGAAGCGGGCGTCGCGGGGCATGTTGCGTGCCAAGGGCGGCCGCATGATCTTCGTGTCGTCGGTGGTCGGGCTGCTGGGTTCGGCCGGCCAGGTCAACTACGCCGCCTCCAAGGCCGGGCTCGTCGGCCTCGCCCGGTCCGTGGCGCGTGAGCTGGGCTCGCGCGGCATCACCGCCAACGTCGTGGCGCCCGGGTTCGTCGACACCGACATGACCCGTGCGCTGCCCGATGCCCGCCGGGCCGAGATCGTCGCCCAGGTCCCGCTCGGCCGCTACGCCGCCGTCGAGGAGGTCGCGTCCGCGGTGACCTGGCTGGGCTCGGAGCACGCCGGCTACGTCACCGGGGCCGTGATCCCGGTCGACGGCGGCCTCGGCATGGGCCACTGACCTCCCCCTTCCTCTCCTCCAGAAAGGGTCCTCATGGGACTGCTCGACGGTAAGCGCCTGCTGGTCACCGGTGTGATCACCGACGCCTCGCTGGCGTTCCACGCGGCCAAGATCGCCCAGGAACAGGGCGCCCGGGTCGTGTTGACGGGCTTCGGCCGGATGCGACTGGTCGAGCGCATCGCGCAGCGGCTGCCCGAGGCCGCGCCGGTCGTCGAGCTCGACGTGTCCGACCAGGCGCAGCTCGACTCGCTCGTGGAGCGGGTCAGCCCGCACCTGGGCGACGAGCCGGGTCTCGACGGCGTGCTGCACTCCATCGGGTTCGCTCCCGCCACGTGCCTGGGCGAGGGTGCGTTCCTGAACGCGCCGTGGGAGGACGTCGCGACGACCATCCAGGTCAGCGCGTACTCGTTCAAGTCGCTGTCGACGGCGCTGCTGCCGCTGCTCGGTCCGGGCAGCTCGATCGTCGGGATGGACTTCGACAACCGCCAGGCGTGGCCCGCCTACGACTGGATGGGCGTCGCGAAGTCGACGCTCGAGTCCGTCACCCGCTACCTGGCGCGGGACCTGGGCCCCAAGGGGATCCGGGTCAACCTGTGTGCCGCCGGCCCGGTCCGGACGATGGCGGCGAAGTCGATCCCCGGCTTCGCCGCGTTCGAGGACGCGTGGGACGGGCGTGCCCCGCTGGGGTGGGACGTCAACGACCCGACGCCCGTCGCGAAGACCGTGTGCGCCATGTTGTCCGACTGGCTGCCCGTCACCACCGGCTCGATGGTGATGGCGGACGGCGGGTTCCACGCCATCGGGGTGTGATGGGCGGGTGGATGTCGACGCACTGCTGGTGCTCTCGTTCGGTGGCCCCGAGGGCCTCGACGAGGTGCGCCCCTTCCTCGAGAACGTCGTGCGCGGGCGCAACGTGCCGCCCGAACGGCTCGACGAGGTCGAGGAGCACTACAAGCCCTTCGGTGGGGTCTCGCCGATCAACGCCCGCAACCGCGAGCTGATCGACGCGATCCGCACCCGCACCGACCTGCCGGTGTACTTCGGCAACCGCAACTGGCACCCCTTGGTCGAGGACACCGTCGCGGAGATGACCCGCGACGGTGTCCGCCGGGCCCTCGTCTTCGCGACCAGCGCCTACGGCGGCTACTCGGCCTGCCGCCAGTACCACGAGGACATCGCCCGCGGCCGCGCCGCCGCCGGGGACGGCGCGCCCGAGCTGGTCAAGCTGCGCCACTTCTACGACCATCCCGCGTTCATCGGCGCCAACGCCGACGCCGTGCGCGCCGCCCGCGAGTCGCTCCCGGCCGATGTCCGGGACGGCGCCCGCGTCGTGTTCACCGCGCACTCGATCCCCGTCGCCGCCGACGAGACCGACGGGGTCCCCGCCGAGGGCAACCACCGCTACTCCCGCCAGGTCGCCGAGGCGGCCCGCCTCGTCGCCGCCGAGCTGGGTCTCGACGGCTACGACCTGGTGTGGCAGTCGCGTTCCGGGCCGCCGCAGGTGCCGTGGCTGACCCCGGAGCCCGAGCCCACGGTCGAGGCCCTCGCCGAGGCCGGGGTGCCCGCGGTCGTCCTGGCGCCCATCGGGTTCGTCTCCGACCACGTCGAGGTCGTCTGGGATCTCGACGAGGAGCTGCGGGAGCTCGCCGTCGGCCTCGGGCTGGGGTTCGCCCGGGCGGCGACGGCGGGGCCGGATCCCCGTTTCGCGGACATGGTCGTCGAGCTGATGGCCGAGCACACCGACGGCGTCGCCGCCCGCGGGTCGGGCACCGTCGCGCGGGCGGGGTGCACCGTCAACGGGGCACCGTGCGCGGTGGACTGCTGCGTCCCGCGCCCGCGCCCGCGTCGCTGAGCGTGTGAGCGGCGATGGTCGTCGCGGCGGTCATCGTTGCTCACAGCCGTCCGTGGTCGCCCGCCGGCCGGCGGCGGCGATGGCGGCGGCGACGAGGTCGGCCGCCGTGGTGTCGCGGGTGCGCATGCCGCGGTCGTAGTGCTCGGTCGTCGTGATCGAGGCGTGGCCGACGTCCGCGCGTACGTGCTGGATGCGGGCGTCCTGTTCGAGCGCGATCGTCACGTAGGCGTGCCGCAGGGCGTGGGGGTGGATGTGGTCGGCGACGTCGGCCAGTTCGGGGCCGGCGGCGGCGGCGATGCGGCGCAGCAGCCGGTAGAGGTCGACGCGGGAGCAGCGGTGTCCGTCGCGGGTCGCGACGAGCGGTTGCGCGGTGGCTCTCGTCGTCCCGCGGCGGGCCGGGGTCGCGGTCGCGCCGGTCCGGTCCCGCTCGGCCAGATAATCCGACAGGGCTTCCCGGACGAGGTCGGTCACGTAGACCTCCCGGCGCACCCCTCCCTTGCCGTGTATCCGTAGGACCTGGTCGCCGCCGGTGCGGACCAGGTCGTCGCGGTCGAGACCGGTGAGCTCGGAGATCCGTAGCCCAAGGGTCAGCAGCGCGACCACGGCGCGGGCCCGCGTCGCGTAGAGCGCCCGGGTCGCGGGGGAGTGGCGCAGCGTCGTCGACGCGTCGAGCAGGGCGGCGACCTGTTCCGCGGTCAGCCGGATCGTCGGCGACGGCTCCCGTGTGCTGACGACGAGTCCCAGCCGTCGCCGGTCGATGGCGGCGGGGTTGGCGGTGACGGCACCGGTCTCGGCCAGGTGCCCGTAGAGCGCGGAGAGGGTCGCGAGCATCCGCTGCCGTGTCCGGCGGGCGGCCCCTGCCGCCGACAGGGCGTGCAGCCAGGCCTTGACGTGCGCGGACGTCGCCTGTCGGGGGTCGAGGTCGCGGGTGGCGCACCAGCGGAACCAGGCCAGCGCGTGCAGCGGGCCGGGGGCTGCGGCCGGCGGTGTCCGCGTCGACGGCGCGGGGCGCGGGGCGGCTCCCAGGGCGTCGACCCAGGCGATGGGCAGCCCCAGGGCGTAGGCGTAGGTGCGGCGGGTGCCGGCGTTGGCGTACTGGGCGAACCAGTCGAGCAGCTGCGCCCGCAGGGCGTCGGGGTCGGCGACCCCGGGCCATTCCTCGCCGGCCCGCTCCGCGACGGCGCGGCCGGGTGTCGTGGCGCGCGCTTCGAGCACCAGCAGGGGGTCGTCGATCACGGGCCCATCGTGGGGTCCGTCCCTGTCCGCGGACGGTCGCCACGCCGGTGTACCAACAAAATGATGGTTTCGTTGGTCGTAGCAACAGTTTTCCGAAACACCGAACTGGTTACAAGGTTTGAAACCTCCGAACGGATAGGGTCGGTCGGTGATCGACACGCAGGTCAGATGCGGGTACAGCCGATGCCGGGCCGAGCTGGAGCCGCCCGGCGCACGTGGCGGGCGGCCGCGCTCGTTCTGCCGCGACACCCGCTGGGACGGTGGGCGCACCTGCGCGCAGATGGCCCGCGCCGAACGGGAGGCCCTCGGGGCGCTCGGCCTGGACGCCTCCGGCACCGGGTTCGCCCTCGACGCCGACCGGCTGCGCGAGCACCTCGCGGCCCTGCAGGGCCCGGTGACCGCGCTGACCGATGCGCTCGCCGCCGTCGGCGCCCGCCTCGACGAGGTCGAGGCGCACGCCGTCGCAGCCGTCGAGAACGCCCAGCGCGAGACCGCCGCCGCCGCGACGGCCCGCGCCGCCGCCGAACAGGCCCGCGACGAGGCCGAACAGGCCGCCCGCCGCAGCCACGACCAGGCCGAGCAGGCCGACCGGGAGCGCGCCGACGCCGTCACCCGCGCCGCGGCCGCGGCCCGGCAGGCGATCGAGGCCACCGAGGAGCTCGGGGCCGCCCGCCAGCGCGCCGACGAGGCCACGGCAGCCCGGACCGCGGCCGAGGCCGCCACCGCGGCGGCCGACCGCGCCCGCGCCGACGCCGAGCGCCAGGCCCGCGAGCTGGCCGTCCGCGCCGAACGGGCCGAGGGCGAACGTGACGCCGCCGCCCGCCGCGCCGGCGAGTGGCAGGCCGAGGTCCAGGCCCTGCGCAGGCAGCGCGAGGAGGCCCGCGACGCCGTCGCGACCGCCCGCGGTGAGGCCGCCTCCGCGGCCGGGGCGGCGGAGGAGGCCGCCGCCGAGCTGGCCCGGGAGCGGGACGCGCGCACCGCGGCGGCCGCCGGCGCCGCCGCGGAGGCGGCCCGGCTGCGCGCCGAACGGGACGCCGCCCGCCGCGAGCTCGACGCGATGCGGGCCGCGCACGAGGACTCCGGGCCGGTGCGCGCCGAGCGGGATGCGCTGCGGCGCGAACGCGACGAGCTGCGCGGTGAGCTCGCCCTGGCCCGCGAGCGCGCGCTGCCCGACGACCTGCGCGCGCTGCTCGTCGCGACCCTGGCCGGTGACCGCGGGGCGGCCGGGGCTTTGGAGTGACCTCCAACCGCCGGTGCGTCGGGCCGTCGCCCCGGCCGCTGCCCCGTCCTTACCGTCGCCGCGGGGGCCGCCCGGCCCGTGACGACGGAAGGGGACATCGATGGCGTGGGACTTCTCCACGGATCCCGGGTTCGAGGACAAACTGGCGTGGGCCCGGGGGTTCGTCCGTGACGAGATCTACCCGCTGGAGGTGCTCGACCTCGACCACGAGGGGTTCCGCCGCGTCGCCGCGCCACTGCAGGAACAGGTCAAGGCCAACGGGTTGTGGGCGGCGCACCTGGACCCCGAGCTCGGCGGGCAGGGCTACGGACAGCTCAAGCTGGGCCTGCTGCACGAGGTACTGGGGGCCAGCGAGCTGGCGCCGTTCGTGTTCGGCTGCCAGGCCCCCGACTCCGGCAACGCCGAGCTGATCGCGGTCGCCGGCACGGCCGCGCAGCGCGAGCGGTGGATGCGTCCGCTGCTCGACGGTGAGCTGCTCAGCGCGTTCGCGATGACCGAGCAGGGCACCGGGTCCGACCCGCGCCAGCTCACGACGTCGGCACGGCTGGAGGGCGGTGCGGAGTCCGGGGAGTGGGTGATCGAGGGCCGCAAGTGGTGCGTCGGCAACGCCGGGCGCAGCGACTTCCACATCGTCATGGCCGTGACCGACCCCGACGCCGACCCGTACCACCGGATGTCGATGATCATCGTGCCGACGACGGTGCCGGGCATCGAGGTCCGCGAGCTCGGCCTGATGAACGACCCGAACCACGACATGCCGGTGTGGTCGCACGCCGAGGTCGGCTACCACGACGTCCGGGTGCCGGCGGCGAACCTGCTGGGCGGGCGCGGCGAGGCGTTCACGCTGGCCCAGAAGCGGCTGGGACCCGGACGCATCCACCACTGCATGCGCTGGATCGGGGTGTGCCGGCGGGCCTTCGACATGCTGTGCGAACGCGCGGTCAGCGTCGAGGTCCACGGCGGTCCGCTGGCCGACAAGCAGACCGTGCAGAACTGGGTCGCCGACAGCGCCGCCGCGATCGAGGCCGCCCGGCTGCTCACCCTCAAGGCCGCGTGGACGATCGACCAGGTCGGCGCGTCGGCGGCGCGCACGGAGATCGCCATGATCAAGTACTTCGGGGCGACCGTGCTGCACGACGTCATCGACCGCGCCGTCCAGGTCCACGGCTCGCTGGGCTTCTCCACCGACATGCCGCTCGAGCAGATGTACCGGTGGGCCCGCGCGGCGCGCATCTACGACGGCCCCGACGAGGTGCACCGGGTGACGGTGGCACGCCGGCTGCTGCGCGACTACCGGCCGACGATGCCGCCGACCGAGCACATCCCGACGCGGCGGGCCGCGGCGCTGGAGGCCTTCCGCGAGCGTTTCGACGCCGAGGCCGTCCAGTGAGCGACGCGGTGGGCGGCCCCGCGGCGCCCGGCGGGCGGGAGACCGACGTCGCGGCGCCGCTGGCGCGGTGGCTGGACCGCCACGTCGGCCCGCACGGCCCGTGGCGCAGCGCGCCGCTGGCCGGCGGGAACTCCAACGAGACGCACCTGCTGCGTGGCGGCGACGGGCGTCGCCACGTCCTGCGCCGCCCGCCACGGGCGGCGCTGTCGTCGTCGGCGCACGGGGTCGCGCGCGAGTTCGGCCTGCTCACGGCCCTGTACCCGACCGCGGTGCCGGTCCCACGCCCGATCGCGCTGTGCGAGGACCCGGCCGTCGCGGGCGCCCCGTTCCTGGTCATGGAGCACGTCGCCGACGCGCTGTCGGTCACCGACACCGTCCCGCCGGGCTGGGCGGGCGACCCGGGCGCGCTGACCCGCGCCGCCGACGACCTCGTCGACGCCCTCGCCGCCCTGCACCGTCTCGACCCCGCCGCGGTCGGGCCGGCGGGGTTCGGCAGGCCCGACGGGTTCCTGGGCCGCCAGCCGGGCCGGTGGTACGCGCACTGGGAGCAGGTCGCGTGCCGGCCGTTGCCGGCGATGGCGCCGTTGGCCCGGTGGCTGACCGACCGGCTCCCCGGCCCGGCGCCGACCGGGTTCCTGCACGGGGACTTCCACCTGGACAACTGCCTGTTCGACGCGGACACCCCGCGGTTGCGAGCGGTGATCGACTGGGAGCTCGCGACCGTCGGCGACCCGCTGCTGGACGTGGGGCTGCTCCTCGCGTTCTGGGGCGAGCGCCCGGGCGCGGCGGTCGCGATGCCCGCGGTGCAGGGGGTGTCGCGGCTACCGGGTGCGCCGCCGCGCGAGCACCTGCTGGAGCGCTACGAGTCGGCCGTGGGGCGGCCCGTCGGCGACCTGGCCTACTACCGGGTGCTGGCGCTCTACAAGCTCGCCGCGATCGTCGAGGGCGCCTACGCGCAGTTCCGGGCGGGGGCACTCGACACGCCCTACGCCGCCGCGCTCGAGCACGACGTGCCCGCGCTGCTCGACGAGGCGATGGCGTGTGCCGGGCTCGCCGCCGGGCGCCGCTGACCGTTGTCGCCCCCATCAGTTTGTGGAGATCCACAAGTCGGCGACGACGTCGCACTGTGACGGGCGTCGCGCGTCACGCATGCTCGGCCCGTCACCGACTCGATCCGCTGCGCGACGACGCGCACCGACGAGGGAGCCCCCCGTGAGAGACGGCTGCAACTTCGGCCTCTGGTACGACTTCCGCAATCCCGCCGCCTGGCGGCGCCCGTTCAGCTCGGTCTACCGCGAGTCGCTGGACCAGATCGCCTGGGCCGAGCGGCTCGGCCTGGACTCGGTCTGGCTGACCGAGCACCACTTCTGCGACGACGGGTACACCCCGTCGCCGTTCACGTTGGCCGGCGCCGTCGGCGAACGGACCTCGACGATGCGGATCGGCACGAACCTCATCGTGCTGCCGCTGCACGACCCCGTCCGGGTGGCCGAGGACGCCGCGACGGTCTCGCTGCTCACCGGCGGCCGGTTCGACCTGGGTGTCGGGCTCGGCTACTGGGGACGGGAGTTCGCCGCGTTCGGTCGCGACCTGCGGCACCGGCCCAGCCTGTTCGAGGAGGGCATCGCCCTGATCCGGCGCGCCTGGTCGGGTTCGGACGAGCCGTTCGAGGGCCGCCGGTTCAGCTTCCCGGCGGTGCCGGTGACCCCGGTGCCGGAGCAGGCCCCGAGGCTGCTCATCGGGGCGATGGCCGACGTGGCGATCGACCGCGCCGCACGGCTGGGCGACGGGTTCCTCAGCACCCAGAACCATCACCACCAGAGCTACGTCGACGCGCTGGCCCGCCACGACACCCCCGCCGACCGCAGCGCGATCATGGCCGGCCAGTGGGCCGTCATCGCCGAGGACCCGGAGCGCGAGTGGGCCCGCATCGGCGAGCACGCGCTCTACCAACTCAACGAGTACATCGGCTGGGGTGCGTTCGGCCCGCCCGACCAGGTCCCGACGTTCGCCGACGCGGACCAGATCGTCGCCGCGGGCGCCTACACGCTCTGGGATCCGGCCACCGCCGTCGACGAGCTGACCCGGCTGCTGCTCGACCGGCCCGAGATCGAGGACGTGCACTTCTGGGCGCAGCTGCCGGGGGAGAGCGTCGAGAGCGGCAACGCCCGGATCGAGCTGCTGGCCGAGAAGGTCCTCCCGCAGGTCCGGGAGCGGCTGGCCGCGGCCCGCGAGCCCGCGGTCACGTGAGCGTGCCGGCGACGCGCCGCCGCGGGTCCGGTCTGCCGGGCCCGCGCGGCGGGGGAGCGCGGGTGAGGTGATGACGCAGCACCCGCTGCTGGTCACGAGCTTCCTCGACCGGGCGGAGCAGATGTTCGGCGGCACCGCGGTCGTCGGGTACGAGGGCGGGCGGGAGGTGCACCGCAGCACCTACCGCGAGCACGCCGCCCGGGTCCGGCGGCTCGCCGGGGCCCTGGTGGAGCTGGGCGTGCGGCCCGGTGACCGGGTCGCGACGTGCTGCTGGAACCACCACCGGCACCTGGAGCTGTACTCGGCGGTGCCGTTGGCGGGCGGTGTGCTGCACACCGTCAACCTCCGGTTGGGTCCCGACGAGATCGGCTACGTCGTCGGGCACGCCGAGGACACCGTGCTCGTCGTCGACGCGTCGCTGCTGCCGCAGGTGGAGCGGGCCCGGCGGGAACGGCCGGGGATGCGTGTCGTCGTCACCGACGGCGGCGCCGGACCCGGCACCCTGGCCTACGAGGACCTCGTGGCCGGCGGCGAGCCGCTCACCGGGGCGCCACCGGTGGCCGAGGACGACCTCGCCGCGCTCTGCTACACCTCCGGTACGACCGGCACCCCGAAGGGTGTCGGCTACAGCCACCGCGCGCTGTTCCTGCATACGTTCGCCGCGTGCCTGGCCGACGGGCACGCGATCAGCGAGCGCGACACCGTGCTGCACGTGGTGCCGATGTTCCACGCCAACGCCTGGGGCATCCCGTTCGCGGCCCTGATGGCGGGGGCGGCGCAGGTGCTGCCGGGGCCGCACCCGTCGGTCGCCGACATCGCGGCGGCGATCACCGGCGAGCGGGTCAGCTACACCGGGATGGTGCCGACCGTCGCGGTCGACCTGGTCGCCCACGCCCGGGCCACCGGCGCCGACCTGCGCAGCCTGCGTGCGCTCGTGCTCGGCGGCTCCCCGCCGTCGGACGAGCTGCTGCGCGCGCTCGACGAGCTGGGGGTCGCGACCTACCAGGGCTGGGGGATGACCGAGATCTCGCCGATGGGCACGTTCTCGCGGCCCACCCCGGCGGCCGAGGCCGATCCCGCCGCCCGGCGGGCCGCCGTCCGCACCCTGGGGCGGCTGGTGGCGGGTGTGGTGTGGGGGCTGGTCGACCCCGCCGTCGTGGCGGCGGGGCGGTTGCGCGCCGACGCGCACGACGGTGTCGCGACCGGCGAGCTGCTGCTGCGCGGGCCGTGGGTCGCCGACCACTACTACCGCGACGAGCGGCCCGAGTCGTTCGTCGACGGGTGGCTGCGGACCGGGGACGTCGCGACCATCGACCCCGACGGCTACCTGCGCATCGTCGACCGTGCCAAGGACCTGATCAAGAGCGGCGGCGAGTGGATCAGCTCGGCCGCGCTCGAGCAGGCCGTGCTCACCCATCCGGGGGTGAGCGAGGCGGCGGTCGTCGCGGTGCCGCACGAGCGCTGGCAGGAACGCCCGCTGGCCGTCGTCGTCACCGCCGCGGGCGCCGCCCCGACCGGCGAGGAGCTGCGCGCCCACCTGGCCGGGCAGGTGCCGCGCTGGTGGCTGCCCGACCGCGTCGAGTTCGTCGACGCACTGCCGCGCACGAGCGTCGGCAAGATCGACAAGCGGGCGCTGCGGGGCCGCTTCGGCGCCGCCGCTCCCGACCGACCCCCGTCACCCGTCCAGTGAGGAGCTGACCATGGCCAGTCTCGACGTCGAGGGATCGCGCCGGATCCACTTCGAGCACCATCCCGGTACCGGGACCCCCGTCGTGCTCGTGCACGGCTGGGCGGTCAACGGGCGCTGCTGGGACACCGTCGCGCCCGCCCTGCGCGCCGCCGGGCACGAGGTCGTCGTGCTCGACCTGCGCTGCTGCGGCCGCTCCGACCTCGACTTCACCGACGTGTCGATCGAGGCGATGGCGGGCGACGTCGTCGCGGTGTGCGAGCACCTGGGGCTGGACCACCCGGTGGTCAACGGCTGGTCCCTCGGCGGTGCCGTCGCGGCGGCCGCCGTCGCCCGGCTCGGCGCCGCCGCCGGCGGGCTGGTGCTCACCGGGGGCGCCACCCCGCGCTACACCGCGGCACCGGACTGGCCCCACGGCGGGACCGTCGACGACGTCGAGGGTGTGCTGGGCGCGGCGGCGGCCGACCGGGCCTCGACGTTCCGCGGGGTCACCCAGGCCGTCTGGGCCGCCCCGGCCGGCGACGACGTGAACAACTGGATGTGGGCGATGTTCATGGCGGCCGGGACGCGGGTCGACGACTCGCTGCGCGACCTCGCCACGACCGACCAGCGCGACCTGCTGCGCGGGCTGACCGTTCCGGTCCTGCTGCTGCACGGGCGCCAGGACGCGTTCGTCCCCTTCGACGGCGCCGAGGCCGCCGCGGCGCTGATCCCCGACGCCCGCCTCGTCGCGTTCGACGCCAGCGGGCACGCGCCGTTCCTGGAGGAGCGCGACCGCTACCTGACCGAGCTGCTCGGTCACCTCAAGCGATGACCTGGCTGGTCACCGGTGGGTCGCGCGGTATCGGCAAGGCCGTCGTCGACAAGGTCACGAAGGGCGGTGGGCGGGTCGCGGTGCTGGCCCGCAAGCCCGCCACCGAGCCCTACGCGGTGCCCGACCTCGTCCGGGAGTTCGCGTGCGACGTCACCAGCACCGAGGCGGTGACCGCGGCGGTCGCCCGCGTCGCCGACGAGCTCGGCGGCCCCGACGTCGTGGTGAACTGCGCCGGGGCGCACCGCGGGGGACGGGTGACGAGCCTGAGCCGCGAAGCCTGGGACGAGGTCGTGGCCACCAACCTCACCGGGGCCTTCGAGGTCTGCCGCGCCGTCGTGGGCCGGTTGTCGCCGGGAGCGGCGATCATCAACGTCGGTGCCGTCGTCGGGTTCCGCGGGTTCCCCGGCGACGTCGCCTACGGTGCGGCGAAGGCCGGGCTCAGCGGCCTGACCCAGGTCCTCGCCGTGGAGCTGGCGCCCGCCCGGGTGCGGGTCAACCTCGTGGTCCCCGGGTTCGTGGAGACCGACATGACGGCGGGGCTGAGCGGGCCGGCGCGGGAACGGATCCTCGCGGCCATCCCCGCGGGGCGGGTCGGCGCCCCCGAGGAGATCGCCGACGTGGTCGTCGCCGTGGCCGGGGCGACCTACATGACCGGCGCGGTCGTGCCGGTCGACGGCGGGCTGCTCGCGTCCTTCGGTGGGCTCGCCCGCTGACACCCGCGCGACCGGGGGCAGACCGCCGGCCCGGCCCGGATCCCAGAGGTACCAACCCGATCCCCAACGAAGAGGAGAGTCATGGACGTCGGTGTGCTGCTCGTGTTCCAGAACTGGTTCGAGGACATGAGCGACGAAGAGGTCTTCGGCAACGACATGGAGCTCGGCGTGCTGGCCGAGCAGTACGGGTTCGACTCGGTGTGGTCGGCCGAGCACCATTTCGACGACTACTCGATGTGCCCGGACAACCTGCAGATCATGACCTACCTGGCGGCGAAGACGTCGCGGGTGAAGCTGGGCACGGGCGCGGTGATCCTGCCGTGGAACGACCCGCTGCGCGTGGTCGAGAAGGCCGTCGTGCTCGACAACCTCTCCGGCGGGCGGGTCCTGCTCGGGATGGGCCGGGGCCTGGCGAAGATGGAGTACGAGGGCTTCGGCACGCCGATGGACGAGGCCCGGCCCCGGTTCAACGAGGCCGCCGAGATGATCATCCGCGGCCTCCGGGACGGGTACGTGGAGAACGACGGGCCGATCTACAAGCAGCCACGGGTCCAGGTCCGGCCCGGCCCGCGTCCCGGCCGTGACTGGGACGGCAGGCTGTTCGGGGTGGCGATGTCGCCGGACTCCATCCCGGTCGTCGCCGACCTCGGCGCCCAGCTCATGACGTTCATGCAGTACGACACCGCCACCCACGCCGAGGCCGTGAACCGGTGGCGCGAGCTGCACCGGGCCAAGCACGGCACCGAGCCCGGCCCGCCGCTGCTGCAGGACTTCACCTACTGCCACGAGGACCCGGACGAGGCCAAGGCGATCGCGACGGAGTACATCTCCAAGTACTTCCTGTCGGTGATCAAGCACTACGACTTCGCGGGCAAGCACTGGCGCGAGACCAAGGGCTACGAGACCTACCAGGTCGGCGCGGACATGATCCGCGAGGCGGGCATGGAGGTGGCGGCCAACGCCTACGTCGACGCCAACGTCTACGGCACGCCCGAGCAGATCCTCGGCAAGTACGAGGAGCGCCGCGACGCGATGGGCGACTTCATGGCCAACCTCGCGTTCTCCTACGCCGGGCTGCCCTACGACAAGGTGCACGCCAGCATGAAGCTGTTCGGCGAGAAGGTCGTGCCGCAGCTGCAGAAGATGAAGGCGCGCACGGGCGCCGCGGCCTGAGGCGCGCGGCTGCCGGGACGGGGCGCGGCGCAGCGTTTCCGTCCCGGCGCCGCCGCAGGCAGACTGGGTCGTGGGCGGTCGCCGGACGTCGGAGGTGGAATGCGTGACGGGCTCGGTGGCACACCGCGGTGGGGTGGGGCCGGCGCGGGCGCGCAGCCGCGAACGTGAGGTCATCGCCGCGTTCGCCGAGATCACCACCGAGGCGATCACCGCGCCCGGCCTGCAGGACCTGCTCCAGCTCATCGGCCGTCAGCTGTGCCGGTTGCTGGCCGTGCACCGCTGCTCGCTCTACCTGCGCCGGGGCGAACGGTTCAGCGGGGCGGCCGGGCACTGCGAGATCGAGGGGGACATCTCCGCGGCCGTGCAGGCCCAGGAGGCGGGCATCGCGGGTGACGCGTTCAGCCAGGAGGTCATCGCCACCCGGCGGCCGGTGCTGATCAGCGACGTGCCCGCCGACCCCCGGCCGCACCGGCGCACGATGGAGCACTGGCGGGTGCAGGCGATGCTCGGCGTCCCGCTGGTGTTCGACGGCGACGTCATCGGGCTGATCTTCGTCGACAACGTGGAGGAGGCGCACACCTACTCCGAGGACGACGTCGGGCTCGCGGAGCTGTTCGGCCGGCTGGCCGCGATCTTCATCCGGCAGGCGGTGCTCAACAGCCAGCTCGCGGCGAAGGCCGCCGAGGTGGTGCGGCAGAAGAACACCCTCGGCTACCTCGCGACCGTCCACCACAAGCTCACCGACGCCGTCCTCGAGGGCGCGGACATCGGCGCGGTGGTGACGATGCTCAGCGACCTGGCCGCCAAGCCGGTGGTGCTCTACGACGAGGCGTTCGGGGTGCTGGCCTGGGCGGCGCCGGCGGCGCTGCGGATGACCGCGCCGCCCGTGCTCGACCGCCGCACCCGCGAGCACCCGGCGGTGCGCACCGCGCTCACCGCCCTGTCGGCCAGCCGGCCGTCGACGGTCGTGCCGATGTTGCCGGCCGTCGGGTTCGGCCGCCGCCACCAGCTGACCCGGCTGACGATCGAGGGCAGGCCGGGCGGGTACCTGGCCGTGGTCGAGGTGGGCCGGGGCCTGAGCGACCTCGACGCGAAGCTCGCCGAGAGCGGCGCGACGGTGCTGGCCCTGCAGATCCTCTCCGAGCGGCGCCAGATCGAGGCGGAGGGCCAGGCCCGCGACGACTTCCTGTCCGATCTGCTGCGCAGCACCCGCGACGAGGCGCAGCTGCTGCGGCGGGCCCCACAGTTCGGGGTCGACCTGTCCGAGCCGCACGTGATCGTCCGGCTGGCCGTGGGCGGGGGCGTCTCGCAGCTGAGCGCCTCGGCGGGGCGCGGGTTGCTGGTGCGCCGGTTCGCCGCGGTGCTCGGCGGGGCCGAGCCGCCCGCGGTCGGGCTGCCGGGCGCGGTGGTCGTGCTCGTGCGCCTCGGGGGGCGGGTGGTCGGGCCCGCGGAGCTGCGCGAGCACGTCGCCGAGGTGCTGGCGTCCGTGGGCCCGCAGCTGGACGTGCGGACCGCGGTGGTGTCACGGGTGTGCCGGGCGGCCGCGGACTTCCCGCGGGCGCACCGCGAGCTGCGCGAGGTCGAGGAGCTCGCCGCGTCGTTCGGCTGGCGTGACGGCGTGCGCACCGTCGACGAGCTGGGCCTGTTCCGGGTGGTGATGAACAGCGGCCAGGTCAAGGAGGCGGTGCGGTTCGCCCACGAGCTGGTCGCGCCGCTGCGCGCCCACGAGGCGGACGACGGCCCGCTGCTCACGACGTGGCGGGCGTTCGTGGCGGTCGAGGGCAGGGTGCAGGCCGCGGCCAAGGCGCTCGGCGTCCACGAGAACACCGTCCGCTACCGGTTGGGTCGCGTCCGCGAGCTGACCGGTACCGACCCGGCGGAGCTCGACGCGCTGCTCGCCGCCCGGCTGGCCTTCCAGGTCCTCGACCTCGCGGGCTGGTGAGCCTCAGACCGCCGGGCTGGTGGCCAGTACCCGCACCGCCTCGGCGACGGCGGCGCGCCGGGCCACCCGGACCGCCGCCTCGATGGGGCGCAAGGCGTCCCGGCGGGCACCGGCGGCCGATGCCGAGAGCGCACCGCCCGGTTCGTCGACCGACGCCGCGGCGAGGATCGCATCGACCTCGTCGGCGTGCTGGAGCACCCGCAGCGACTGGCCGGGCATCCCGTCGGGCCACAGCGACCGGGGCCGCGACCGCAGCGCGGCGGCGATCTCCTCGCGCACCCCGGGCCGGTGCCGCGCGACGCCCAGCGAGGTCAGCACGGACGCGGACTGGCGGACCTGGTCGCGCAGGTCGAACTCGGCGTGGTTGAGCGGCACGTACTCGACGGGTGGGAGCTGGTCGCGCACGACGTGGACGGTCCAGCGCAGTACCCCGTCGGCGACGATGCCCGGGACGGCCCCGAGGCTCGCCTCGGGGAACAGGACCCCCTCACCGGCGGCGAGCGCGGCGTCGGAGAAGGCGCCGGGGCCGGGCAGGCCGCGGATGTCGCCGGCGACGGGCAGCACGAGCCGGGCCTGGCCGCGGGGCGCGGACCGGCGCAGCGCGGCGAGCAGGAACGTCAGCGACGACGGGGGCCGCGTCGGCAGCGGCAGGTCCGTCACGTCGGCGGCGGTGTCGTCGGCGGCGACGACGTCGTGGGCGTCGGCCCAGGGCGCCAGGGCGTCGAGGACGTCGTCGGGTGCCGCGGCACCGGCCAGCCAGGCGGAGGCCCACACCGTCAGGGTCGCGGAGGGACGAGACACGCGAGTCAGGCTACGCAACACAGGCGGGCGACGGCACGACCGCCGTGTGGGTGAGAGTGGACACGGCGTGTGATCGCCCGGTTTCCGCCGGTCACGACCGGTCGGTCCCGGTGACGGCGGGTGCGTCCGGCGTGTCGCCCCGATGGTGGTTCCGGGGCGGGGTAGAAAACGGCGTGTCACTGCGCTCCCACGACTACCGCGGCAGCTTCGGCGACGACGGTGTGCGCCGCCAGGTGCGCCGCACCGTCCCGGAGGTCCCCGCCGAGGCGGGGCTGGTCGTCGAGGACCCGGCGAGCGGGTTCTGCGGTGCCGTCGTGAAGGTCGACGTCCGCGAGGTGACGCTGGAGGACCGCCACGGCGGTCGCCGGGTGTTCCCGCTGCGCCCGGCGGCGTTCCTGTTCGAGGGGGCGCCGGCGACGCTGGTGGTGCCCAGGGCGGCGCCGAAGGGGCCGGGGCGGTCGGCGTCGGGCTCGGTCCACGTCGCGAACCTGAAGGCGCGCACGGCCCGGGCGAGCCGGATCTGGGTGGAGGGCATCCACGACGCGGCGCTCGTCGAGACCGTGTGGGGTCACGACCTGCGCGTCGAGGGCATCGTGGTCGAACCGATGCACGGGATGGACGACCTCGCCGCCGCCGTCGCCGACTTCGGGCCTGCCCCGCACCGCCGGCTGGGCATCCTCGTCGACCATCTCGTCGCCGGGTCGAAGGAGACCCGGGCCGCGCACGCCGTCGCCGGGCCGGACGTGCTGGTCACCGGGCACCCGTTCGTCGACGTGTGGCAGGCGGTGAAGCCGTCCGTGGTCGGGATCCGGGCATGGCCGGTGATCCCGCGCGGGACGGACTGGAAGACCGGGGTGTGCACCGCCCTGGGCTGGGGTGAGCCCGCCGACGGGGCTCGGCGCGTCCTGGGTGCGGTGCGCAGCTTCCGGGACCTGGAGCCCGACCTGATCGGGGCCGTGGAGCACCTGATCGATTTCGTGACGGTGACCGGCTGAGGTCTGGCAGGATCGGGGTATGGGCGCACTGATCTGGCTGATCGCCGGAGTCGCGCTGATCGCCGCGGAGGTGCTCAGCGGCGAGTTCTTCCTGTTGATGCTCGGCGTCGGTGCGCTCGCCGCGGCCGGTGGCTCCCTGCTGGGGTTGTCGGTGCTGCCGGCGACGTTGGTGTTCGCGGCCGTGTCGGTGCTGCTGATCTTCGCGGCGCGCCCGGCGTTGCGGCGGCGTCTCGACCGCGCGATCGAGCACCACGCGACGAACACCGAGGCGTTGGTGGGCAGGCACGGCACCGTCGTCGCGGAGATCCGTGGCGACCACACGGGTGGCCGCGTGAAGATCGGCGGCGACGTGTGGTCAGCGCAGGCCTACGACCACGAGCAGACCATCGGGAGCGGTACCCGCGTGCGGATCATCGAGATCTCCGGCGCGACGGCCATGGTGCTCGCCGAGGACTGATCGGCAGGCGATACGGTGCGCCCCCTCAGGGTCGGGCGACCTTCGGCAAGGAGGGATCGGGGTGGACGGCACGGTGACGCTCGTCGTCGTACTGGTGATCGTGGTGCTGGTGGCGGTGACGCTGATCAGGGCCGTCCAGATCATCCCGCAGGCCACGGCCGCGGTGATCGAACGGCTGGGCCGCTACAAGGCCACCCAGCCGCCGGGGCTGACGTTCCTGGTGCCCTTCGTCGACCGCATCCGGGAGCGGATCGACCTGCGCGAGCAGGTCGTGTCGTTCCCGCCGCAGCCGGTGATCACGCAGGACAACCTGACCGTCAACATCGACACGGTCGTGTACTTCCAGGTCACCGACCCGCGGTCGGCGGTCTACGAGATCTCCGACTACATCGTCGGCGTCGAGCAGATCACGACGACGACGCTGCGCAACGTGGTCGGTGGCATGACGCTGGAGGAGACGCTGACCTCCCGCGACGCCATCAACACCCAGCTGCGGGGTGAGCTCGACGAGGCGACCGGCCGGTGGGGCATCCGTGTGGCGCGCGTCGAGATCAAGGCGATCGACCCGCCGCCGTCGATCCAGGAGTCGATGGAGCGGCAGATGAAGGCCGACCGCGAGAAGCGGGCGATGATCCTCACCGCCGAGGGTGAACGGGAGTCCGCGATCCGCTCGGCCGAGGGCCAGAAGCAGTCGCAGATCCTCACCGCCGAAGGTGCGAAGCAGGCCGCGATCCTCAACGCGGAGGCCGACCGGCAGTCACGCATCCTGCGGGCGCAGGGTGACCGCGCCGCCCGTTACCTGCAGGCGCAGGGCCAGGCGAAGGCCATCGAGAAGGTGTTCGCGGCGATCAAGGCGGGCAAGCCGACGCCGGAGCTGCTGGCCTACCAGTACCTGCAGACGCTGCCGCAGATGGCACAGGGCGACGCGAACAAGGTGTGGCTCGTGCCGTCGGACTTCGGCAAGGCGCTGGAGGGCTTCACCCGCATGCTGGGCGCCCCCGGCGACGACGGGGTCTTCCGCTACCAGCCCAGCCCCGACGACGGTGCGGCGCAGACGGTCCGCCCCGAGGATGACGATCCGGGCCTGGAGGGGTGGTTCGACACCCGCACCAACCCCGAGATCGCCGCGGTCGTGGCGAACGCCGAGGCGCAGGCGCGCCAGGAGGTCCCGCCGCTGGGTGCGGAGCCGAGTGCCATCCCGGGCGCCCCCGGGCGTCTCGGCCCGGGCAGCCAGGGCGGTGCCCACCCGGCCGGGCAGCACCAGCCGCGACCGGCGCCGCCGTCGCCGGCACCGCGCCACGAGGCACCGCGCGAGATCGAGCAGGGCGACTGGGACGAGCAGGCCCAGAGCGCGGTGCCGACGCCGCCGCGCGGCACCCCGGCGGAGGGCGGCGAACAGCCGCGCCGTGACGACGAGGGCGGCAGCGGCCTGCCCGGGTACCCGGCACCGCCCCCGCCGCGCTGAGCTCACCCGCGCCACGCTGAGCCGGCCGCGGCACGGGGGGTGCGTCAGGCCAGGGTGAACCCGAACGGCAGCTCCAGCCGGTGCGCGCGCAGCATCTCGGCGTCGGCCAGCAGCGCCCGGGTGGGGCCGTCGGCGACGACCCGGCCCCCGTCGACGACGACGCTGCGCGGGCACAGCTGCAGCGCGTACGGCAGGTCGTGGGTGACCATCAGCAGTGTCCGGTCCAGCCCGAGCAGCACCTCGGCGAGCTCCCGGCGGGCGACCGGGTCGAGGTTCGACGAGGGCTCGTCGAGGACCAGGATCTCGGGATCGCACGACAGCACGGTGGCCAGCGCGACGCGGCGCCGCTGCCCACCCGACAGGTGCAGTGGGGAGCGGTCGGCGTGCTCGGCCATGCCGACGGCCTCCAGCGCGGCCGCGACGCGGGCGGTCAGCTCCGCACCGCGGACCCCGAAGTTGGCGGGCCCGAACGCGACGTCCTCCCGGACCGTCGGCATGAACAGCTGGTCGTCGGGGTCCTGGAAGACGATGCCCACCCGGCGGCGCACCTCGTGCAGGTTCGGCGCGCGCACGGCGAGCCCGCCGACGACGACCTCGCCCTCGGTGGGGGTGAGGATCCCGTTGAGCTGCAGGACGAGCGTCGTCTTCCCGGCGCCGTTGGGGCCGAGCAGCGCGACGCGTTCGCCCGGCTCGATGCGCAGGTCGACCCCGTGCAGCGCCGGCGTGCCGTCGGGGTAGGCGAAGTCGAGCCCGCGCACGTCGAGGGAGGGGGTCGTGGCTCCGGGGCCGGCAGTGGGCGGGGCGGGCTCGATGTGGGCGCTCACGTCGTCAGCATCCCCGTCACGGCGAGGGCCGCGGCGACCGCGGGGACGGCCAGCGCCACGATCCACTGGGTGCGTGCGGCGGCGGGGGCACCGGTCGTCGGCATGGTGCCGGTCCAGCCGCGGGACAGCATGGCCAGGTGGACGCGTTCGCCGCGTTCGTAGGAGCGGACGAACAGGCTGCCGATGCCGCGGGCGGTGGCCCCGGCCTGCCACAGGAACCGCGGGTCGTGGCCGCGGGAGATGCGCGCCAGGCGCATCCGCCGCGCCTCACCGGCGATGACGTCGGCGTAGCGCAGCATCAGCGTCGCGATGGTGAGGACGAGGGCGGGTGCGCGCAGCCGCTGCAGCCCGAGCAGCAGGTCCCGCAGCGGGGTGGTCGCGGCGAGGGTGAGCGAGGTGAGGACCCCGAGGGTGCCCTTGGCGAGGATGTTCCAGGCCCCCAGGACGCCGGCGTGGGACAGCGACATGCCGGCCCAGTCGAACCGTGGGTCGGGCCCGGTGAAGGGCAGCAGGACCGCGAGGACGACGAAGGGGGCCTCGATGAGGGCGCGCCGCGCCATCCAGCCCGGCGGGATGCGGGCGGCGACCCACACCGCGGCGAGCAGCAGCAGGTAGCCGCCGAAGGCCCAGAACGCCTCGCGGGGCGTCGCCACCACGCAGAGCACGGTGAGGAACGCCGCGACGATCTTCACCTCGGCCGGGAGCCGGTGCACGACCGACGCCCCCGGCAGGTACAGCGGGTGGGAGTGCCCGGCGCCCATCAGCCGTCGTCGCGGGGGGCGGTGTCCGGGGACCCGCCGCGTCGGCCCCGCAGCAGCCAGAACAACCCGCCGGCGACCAGCACCGTGACGAGCACCCCGAGGATCCCGGCGATGCCGACGGAGTGTTCGGCGCCGCCGACGGTGTAGTCGGCCAGCGGTCCGGTCGCCGTCGCGTGTTCGGTGGCGTTCTGCGCGATGCAGGTCCCGTCGAGCTGCTCACCGGCGGCGGTCTCGGTGACCTCGCAGCCGTGGAGGGTGACCGAGTCGAGGCCGTCGGGGGAGGAGCTGGCCAGGTAGGACAGGCCGCCCGCGATGACGAGTGCGGCGAGCAGGAACCCGATGAGGAACCGGGAGCGGCGGCGGGTGTCGGGTGTGGTCATGCCGGGGTCCCCTCTCCGCGGGAGACGGGCTGGGCGGCGCGGGGTGCGGTGCGCAGCAGGTGGACGAGATCGGGGCGGACGGCGGCGACGGCGCCGACGGTCGCGGCGGTGATGACGCCCTCGCCGATGCCGATGAGTGCGTGGAAGCCGACCATCAGCGCGAACACGGTGCCGGTGGTGGCACCGGCGGCACCGCCGATCGCGTACTGGAGGACGAAGCCGAGGGAGGCGACGACGGTGTTGACGAACGCGGCGACGAACGCGGTGGTGAGCAGCCCGCCGCGGCCGCGCCGGGCGAGGCCGCGCAGGGCGCGGGCGACGGCCCAGCCGACCAGCACGCCGACGATCGCCATGTTGAACACGTTGGTGCCCAGGGCGGTGAGGCCGCCGTCGGCGAACAGCAGGGCCTGCACGACCAGGACGATCGTGATGCACAGGGTGCCGACCCACGGCCCGACGAGGATCGCGACGAGCGCCCCGCCGAGCAGGTGACCGCTCGCGCCGGGCAGGACCGGGAAGTTGATCATCTGGACGGCGAAGACGAACGCCGTGACGAGCCCGGCCATGGGGGCGGTGCGGTCGTCGAGGTCGGCGCGGGCGCGCACGGCGGCGAACCCGACGAACAGGAGGGAGATCACGCCGAAGATCAGTGACGTCGGCGCGTTCACGATGCCGTCGCTCATGTGCATCGCGACGTCTGTGGTGGCCACCTGCGCTCCTCACCGGGCCCGCGGTGCGGGTCCTTCGCGTGCGACAGCACAACACACCCGACCGGCTTCCTGCCACACATGTGCGGGAACACTCGATCTGCGACTGCGTGCAGCTGGCGAGACGCCACCGGTGATCTGCGGCGTATCCACGCCCGCGCCACCGCCGACGCGGCCCGGTCACGACGGCGGGGACCGGCCCCGCGGGTGCCGGCGCGGTGCACGTCACATGCCGATCCGGGCGAGGTCGGCCACGATGGGGCGGTGACGCAGACCCTGTCGCGGCTGCCGGCATTGACGCCGCCCGCCGCCGAGCTCCCCGCGAGGGCCGAGGCGCTGCGCGCCGAGGTCCGGGAGTTCCTCGCCGACGAACGCGCCGCGGGCGCCTGGACCCCCCGATCCGATGTCTGGCTGTCGGGCTGGGACGAGGACTTCACCCGGCGGCTGGCCGCCCGGGGATGGCTGGGCATGACGATCCCCACCGGGTACGGCGGGCACGGCGCCTCACCGCTGGACCGCTACGTCGTCACCGAGGAGCTGCTCGCGGCGGGCGCACCCGTTGCGGCGCACTGGGTCGCCGACCGTCAGATCGGGCCGTCGCTGCTGCGTCACGGCACCGAGGCGCAGCGGCAGAAGTACCTGCCGGGCATCGCCGCGGGCGAGGTGTACTTCGGCATCGGCATGTCCGAGCCCGACTCCGGCTCCGACCTCGCCTCCGTGCGCAGCAGGGCGACGAAGGTCGACGGCGGCTGGTCGCTCACCGGCACCAAGGTGTGGACGTCGGGCGGGCACCACGCGCACGCGTTCTTCGCGCTGGTCCGTACCTCGCCGCCGGAGGAGGGCAAGCGTCACGCCGGGCTGTCGCAGCTGATCGTCGACCTGCGCGCCGACGGCGTCACCGTCCGCCCGATCCCCCTGCTCACGGGCGCGCACCACTTCAACGAGGTCGTGTTCGACGACGTCTTCGTCCCCGACGACATGGTGCTGGGCGAGGTCGGCTCCGGCTGGGGGCAGGTCACCGGGGAGCTGGCGTTCGAACGGTCGGGCCCGGAGCGGTTCCTCTCGACGTTCCCGCTGCTCGCCGCGCTCGTCGGCGAGCTGGCCGGTACCGACCTCGGCCCCGCCGGACGACGCGAGCTGGGCTCGCTCGTCGCGCGGCTGTGGGCGCTGCGGCGGATGTCGCTCGCGGTGGCCGGGTCGCTGGCCTCCGGTGCGGCGCCCGAGCTGGCGGCAGCCGTGGTGAAGGACCTCGGGACGCGGTTCGAGAACGAGATCATCGACGCCGCGCGGCTGCTGGTGTCGATCCCGCCCGACCCGGGGGCCGAGAGCGGCTACGCCCGCCTGCTGGCCGACGCGGTACTGCACGCCCCCGGCTTCACGCTGCGCGGGGGGACCAACGAGGTGCTGCGCGGCATCGTCGCGCGCGGACTGGGGCTCCGATGACCACCGACCTGCCCGTCGTCGATCCCGACCTCGTCGAGCTGGCCGCGTCGGTCTTCGCCGACGCGACCGACGACACCCTCTGGGACACCCTGGAACAGACCGGGCTGGCCCGCCTCGCCGTCACCGAGGAGGCCGGCGGGAGCGGCGGCACCCTGCTGGACCTCGCCGCGGTGCTCGTCGAAGCCGGGGCGGCGGCCGCGTGGGCGCCGCTCGCCGAGACCGACATCGCCTGCCGGCTCGCTGCGGCCGCGGGCCTCGACGTCCCGTCCGGACCACTCACGTTCGCACTCGATGCGCCGCTGACCCTCGACGGTGACACCGTGTCCGGGACGCTCCCCCGCGTCCCGTGGGGCCGCCGCGCTGCGGCGGTCGTCGCGCTCACCGGGGAGTCCGTCGTGGTGCTGGACCCGGCGGCGGCGACGGTCGTCGAGGGCACCAACGTGGCCGAGGAACCCCGCGACACCCTCACCTGGTCGGCTGCCCCCGCCGCCGTAGCGGCAGCCCCCGAGGACGCGGCCACCCGGTTCGCCCTCCGGGCTGCGCTGTCGCGGTCGCTGCTGCTCGCCGGGGCCGCCCGCGGCGCGCTCGCCCGGTCGGTCGGCTACGCGGGGGAGCGCGAGCAGTTCGGCCGCCCGATCGGCCGGTTCCAGGCCGTCCAGCAGCAGCTCGCCCTCGCCGCGGCCGAGGTCGCCGCAGGCGGGGCGGCGGCGGAGTCCGCGGCGCGCGTCGTCGTCCGCGACGGCATCGCGTCCCCGACCGCCGAGCTGGCCGTCGCCTCGGCGAAGGTCCGCACCGGCCAGGCGGCCACCGAGGTCGCCCGCATCGCCCACCAGGTCCACGGAGCCATCGGCTTCACCCGCGAGCACGACCTGCGGCTCACGACGACCCGGCTGTGGGCCTGGCGCGACGAGGACGGCACCGACGGCGACTGGGCCGTCCGCATCGGCGAGCTCACCCTCGCCGCCGGGGCCGACGGCCTGTGGCCCCTGGTGACGGCCTGACCTCGTGGGTGGCTCCTCAGCGCCGCCGCGCCGCCGGGAGCTTGCGGAAGTCCCAGCTGGTGATCTTCTCCGGGCGCAGCCGCAGCCAGGCGTGCCGGCCGTCGTGGTGGATCCGCCCGCCGTGGTAGCGGTCGGCCATGAGCTGTTCGGGGCCGTCGAGCTCCGGGCAGGGCTCGCCGGTGCGGGGGACCTCCCCGACCACCTCGACCCGGCCGCGCAGCTCGACACCGCGCAGCTCGCCGTAGTCGTGCCCGGCGTCGACGACGGCCGCGATCCGCGGGTCGGCCATCAGGTCGGTCCAGCGCTGGCTGCGCGACAACGACGTCAGCCACAGCGCCCTGCCGTGCCAGGCGTACCAGAGCGGGGTGGCGTGCGGGCCGTTGGTGCCGTTGGTGGCGACGCGGCAGGTGCGCTCCTCGGCGAGGAACGCGTCGATCTCGTCGGGGGTCATGGCGATGGCGCGGGCGCGGCGTTGCGGCTTCACGATCACCGACGCTAGCCGGTCGCTCCCGCGGGGGCGGCCCCGGCGACACTGGCGTCGTGCAGACCCCCCTCGAGGAGTTCCTCGCCGACCGGGGACGGCCCACGCCGTTCCTCGTCCTCGACCCGCTCGTCGTGGCGCGTCGCTACGCCGAGCTGGCGGCGGCGTTCCCGGGTGCGGACATCCTGTACGCGGTCAAGGCATGTCCGCACCCCGCCGTGCTACGGGTCCTCGTCGACGCCGGTGCAGGGTTCGACGCCGCGAGCCCCGCCGAGGTCGACCTGTGTCTCGACGCCGGCGCCGACGTCGGCCGGATCTGCGCGGGCAACCCGGTCCGCGGCGCCGCGGCGACCGCCGCCTGCCACGCCGCCGGGGTCCGCCGGTTCGTCACCGACAGCGTCGACGACCTCGACGAGATCGCCCTCCACGCGCCGGGCGCGGAGGTCCTGGTCCGGGTGCTGGTCGACGACTCCGGGTCGGCGACGCCGTTCTTCGGCAAGTTCGGTGCCACTCCCGCGGTCGCGGCCGACCTGCTGCGCGGCTGCGCCGCCCGCGGTCTCGTCGCCACCGGGGTGACGTTCCACGCGGGGTCGCAGCAGACCCGGCCCGCGACGTACGCCGCCGGGACGGCCGCCGCGCTGACCGTGGCGCGGGCGGCGGGGCTGGACCGTCCGGTGCTCGACATCGGTGGGGGGCTGCCCGTCGCGTACCGCTGCGGTGTGCCGTCGTTCGCGGCGTTCGCCGCCGCCGTGGCCGGGCAGGGGCTCGAGGACGTGCGCCTGGTGCTGGAACCCGGCCGGGCGCTCGTCGCCGAGGCGGGGGTGCTGCGCACGAGCGTGCTGCGGGTGTCGCGGCGCCCGGGAATCGACCACCGGCGCTGGGTCTACCTCGACGCCGGCCGGTACCAGGGGCTGGCCGAGACCGAGAACGAGGCGATCGAGTACCCGCTGCGCGTCCCGGGGCGTGCCGGCCCCGCCGGGCCGGTGGTGGTCGCGGGGCCCACCTGCGACGGCGACGACGTCCTCTACCGGCGCGCCGCCTACGCGTTGCCGTTGTCGCTGCGGGCGGGCGACCACGTCGATCTCCTGCACGCGGGTGCCTACACGGCGTCCTACGCGTCGGTGGGGTTCAACGGGTTCGCCCCCCTGCCGGTGCACGTCGTGCCGGGGACGGACCGGCGGGTCGCCCGCAGCCCGACGGTCGCCCGGGCGGCCCACGGCCGGCGGTGAGCCGCCCGGGGCGCGTCGCCGCGGCCCGGCGGAACCACCCGGGACGGCCGGCGCGGCGGGCGAGGCCTAGATTTCCACGCCGTGACCCATCCGCCCACGCCCGTCGGCCGCCACGTCCTCGCCGATCTCGACGGCATCGATGCCGAGGTCCTCGACGACGTGGCCGGGCTGCGCGCCGCGCTGTCGGACGCGCTGACCGCGGCGGGCGCCACGGTGCGCCAGGTCGTCGCGGAGGCGTTCGAGCCGCACGGGGTGACGCTCGTCGCGCTGCTGGCGGAGTCGCACGCCTCGGTGCACACGTGGCCGGAGCACGGCCGCGCCCTGGTCGACGTCTTCACCTGCGGTGATGCCGCCGACCCGGAGCTCGCGGTGGCGCTGCTCGCGGGCGCCACGGGCGGGGAGCTGCGCGAGATCCGGACCATCGCCCGTGGCGGTGAACCGGTCCGGGTCGTCGAGCCGTTGTCGCCCGGGCTGGCCAGGACCTGGGAGCTGGGCCGGGTGCACCTGCGGGAGTCGACGCCGTTCCAGGACCTGCTGATCGCCGACACCGCGCACGGGGTCACGCTGTTCTGCGACGACGAGCGGCAGAGCGCCGAGTCGACGCAGCTGATCTACCACGAGGCCCTGTTCGTCCCCGCCGCGCTGTCGGCGCGCCGCCGCGAGCGGGTGCTGGTCGTCGGGTCGAGCGAGGGCGTGGTCAGCGAGCTGGCGATCGCCTGTGGCGCAACGCTCGTCGACCATGTCGACGTCGACGCCGCGGCGGTGCGGGCGTGCGCGGCGCACCTGCCCTACGGGTACACCCCCGAGACCCTCGCCGCGGCCGAGCGCGGCGACGGTCCGGTGCGGGTGCACTACGCCGACGGGCGGGCGTGGGTGCGGGGCGACGGTCCGCGCTACGACGTGATCGTCGTCGACCTGCCCGACGAACGTCCCGACGACGCCGACAACCAGCTCAACCGCCTCTACACGCGCGACTTCCTGGCCGACTGCCGCGACCGGCTCGCCGCGGGTGGGGTCGTGGTGTCGCAGGCCGGGAGCGCCGCGGTCTGGCGCGACGCGACGCTGCGCGCGGCGTGGGACCGCTTTCACGCCGTCTTCGCGCAGGTCCGCTACGTGGGCAGCGACGAGCACGAGTGGTCGTTCCTGGTCGGTGGCGCGGACCTGGCCGATCCGGACCTGGCCGGGCTGGCCTACGAGCCGGTGAGCATCGACGCCGAGTTCCTGCGCACCCGCACCGTCGCCCCGGCGGGGCTGCGCAACCGCTGAGACGCAACGGCTGCGACGCAACGGCTGCGACGCAACCCCCTCGTCCGGCGGACACCGTCGGCGGACGCAATCAGTCGTCGGGGTGCTTCCGCCACGGCGGGCCGGTAGGCCATGCTCGACGAGGTTCGGCCCGTCGGGGGTCGCGAGTCCCGGGAGGCCGGTCGTGCCGCGTGGTCCATTGTGGAGAGCGGCGCTGACGGTGTCCGCGGCCCTCGCGGCCGCGGTGCTGGTCGCGGCGCCCGCGTCGGCGCAGCAACCGGCACCGATCGGTCGCTACGTCGCGATGGGCGACTCCTACACCGCCGGGCCGCTCGTCCCGATCCAGACCGGGAAGCCCGTCGGCTGCCTGCGGTCGACGAACAACTACCCGGCGCTCGTGGCGAAGGGGCTCGCCGTCACCACCGCGCAGGACGTCAGCTGCAGCGGCGCCACCACCGCCGACCTGGCCGGTCCGCAGCGGACAGGCCTGGGCACCAACGCCGCCCAGCTCGACGCGCTGGGACCCGACGTCTCGCTGGTGACGCTGGGGATCGGCGGCAACGACATCGGCTTCGTCTCGATCATCGCCGACTGTGCGACCCGGTCGCCGCTGCGGCCCGGCGGCGCGGCGTGCCGCGACCACTTCACCTCGACCGGCGCCGACGAGCTGGCCGCCCGCGTCGACGCCACCGCCCCGAAGATCGCCGCCGCGCTGGCGGAGATCACCGAACGCGCCCCGCAGGCGCGCGTGCTGCTCGTCGGCTACCCGGCGTTGCTGCCCGACACCGGGCCCGGCTGCTTCCCGGTCGTGCCGTTCAGCGCGGGCGACGTCGACTACCTGCGCGGTGTGGAGAAGAAGCTCAACGCGATGCTCGCCGAGCAGGCCGCCGCCGCGGGCGCGGACTACGTCGACACCTACACGCCGTCGATCGGGCACGACATGTGCGCGGCACACGGCACCCGCTGGGTCGAGGGCCTGATCCCGACCTCACCCGCCGCGCCCGCGCACCCCAACGCCGCGGGCATGCGGGGCATGGCCGACGCGGTGCTCGGCGCGCTCGCGCCGTCGTCGAACGTGGCCTGAGCCGCTACTTCTCGGCGTACGACGCCACGACCCGGCCCGGGACGGGGATCCGGACCGGGGTGTCGCCGAACAGCCGCCGCGTCGCCGTGTCGGCCGCGTCCTGCACGAGCTGCGCGGCGTGCGGGGCACCGTCGGCCGGGCCGTGCAGGAGGACCTCGTCGTGCTGGAAGAACACGAGCCGGGCCGGGTCGCCCGCCGCGTGCAGCGCCGCCCGCAGCTCCGCGAGCAGCACCAGCGCCCACTCCGCGGCGGTGGCCTGGACGACGAAGTTGCGGGTGAACCGGCCGCGGGCCCGGGCCCGGGCGGGCTGTTCGTCGCCCGGCTGCGCCGCCGGTGAGGCGCGGCCCAGCCAGGACCGGACGATCCGGCCCTCCTCACCTGCCCGCGCGGCGGCCTCGACGACCTCGACCGCGGCCGGGAACCGGCGGCGCAGCAACGCCAGGTGCACGCCGGCGTCGCCGGAGGTCTGCCCGTAGACGGCCGACAGCACCGCCAGCTTCGCCTTGGCCCGCCCGTCCGGGGCGGACCGGCCGAACAGCTCCTGGGCGAGCCCGGCGTAGAGGTCGGAGTCCTGGTCGCGGCCACCGGCGCGGGCCAGTGCGGCGTCACCGGCCATCGCGGCGAGGATGCGCGGTTCGAGCTGGGCGGCGTCGGCGACGACGAGCCGGTTACCGGGGTCGGCGCGGACCGCGGCCCGCACGGCCTTCGGGATCTGCAGCGCCCCACCACCACGGGTGGCCCACCGGCCCGACACCACCCCGCCGACGACGTACTCGGGCCGGAACCGGCCGTCGCGTACCCACCGCGACAGCCAGGCCCAGCCGTGGGCGGTGTGCAGGCGGGCCAGCTCCTTGTAGGCGAGCAGCGGCGCCACGGCCGGATGGTCGACGCGTTCGAGCACCCAGGAGCGGGTGCTGGGCAGCTCGATCCCGGCACGGGCGAAGGCGCGCACCACCTCGGCGGGGGAGTCGGGGTTCACCGCCCGGCCGAACGCGGCGTCGACCGCCGCGGCGAGCGCCGCCAGCCGGGGTGGGCGGGCGTACCCGGCCGGGCGCGCGCCGAGGGCCTCGGTGAGCAGCGCATCGTGCACGGCGGCGTCCCAGGGCAGGCCCTCGGCGCGCATCTCCTCCGCGACGATCCCGCCCGCCGACTCGGCGGTGGCCAACAGCGCGAGCCGTGGGTCGGCGGCCAGGACGCGGCGCTGCGCGGCGTGCACCGCCACCAGCGCAGTGATCGTCTCCAGCCCGGCGGGGGCGGCGCTGCGGAACAGGCCGGGCGGCTCGTCGTCGGCGTCCGGTGGCGGGTCCGCCACCTCGGGCAGCCCGGCCAGCCGGGCGCTCGCCGCCGCGAGCCCGTGGGGGGCGCCGGACCGGCCGGCGGCGGCCACCAGCAGCCGTTCGACGAGCCCCACGTCGTGGGCGCGGGTGACCCGCACACCGGCGGCGAGCAGCGCCCGGTAGGTGCGGGGGTTGCGCCACACCCAGCGCGGCGCGCCGCGTTCGAGCGCCGACAGGTCGGCCGCACCGACCGCCGTCACGGGTCCGAGCGGCGCATCCGCGTCGTCGAGGTGTCGGATCAGCAGCGGCCCGTCGGGGTCGGCGTGCACGGCGATGCGCCGGCCCGGACGACCGGCCCCGGCCGATCCGTGTGGGTGGCGACGGTCGCCATCGCGACCATCGCCGCTCACCGGGGTCTGTGGCCGAGCGCGCGGTGCCGGGCCCGCGACGGCAGCCCGGCCAGCAACCCCCGCTGCGGCACGCCGTACACGTCGACCCCGGTCGCGCCGACCTCGGCGAGCACGTCGGCCGCCGCCAGCACCCCGGTGACGGCGGCGCGTTCCATCAGCCCGCACACCAGCGGCGCCTCGACGAAGTCCCCGGCGACGCGGACGCCCCGCGCGTCCGTGCGCACCCCGGGCCGGGTTCCGGCGCTGCCGGGCGGGAACGCGGGCGCGGTGGCGTCGGTCCGGTCGACGCGGTGCAGGTGCGCGACGCCCGCCGTCTCCGGCCACAGGGCCGCCAGCTCGGCGATCATCCGGTCCGCGGCGCCGTCGGGTTCGGTGCAGGCGTAGGAGTGCAGCTCCAGCACGCAGCCGCCGGTCTCGCGCGCCCACTGCGCCGACGGCTCCTCCAGCCGCGAGTACACCGTCACCGAGTCGAGCGTGGCCTCGCCGGCGACAGCGTTGAACACCGCCCGCGACGGGTCGACGTCCGCGTCGAGCCACAGCCTGCTGACGACGAACGGTGGCGCCGTCGTCAGTGCCGCCGCCTGCCCGGCCAGCCGCGGGGCGACCCCGGCCAGCTCGGGTGAGGCGCCGATGACGTCGCGCAGCGCTGCGGGATCGAGCGCGAGGACGACGTGGCGGCTGCTCAGCGTGGCGCCGTCGGCGAGCTCGAGCGCCCAGCCCGGGCCGTCGGGGCGCAGCGACCGCAGCGCGCAGCCCGTGCGGATCGTCGCGTCCCGGGCCCGCAGGTACTCCGCGAGCGGCGCCCACACGGCGTGCAGGTGATCGGTGCGGGGGGCGTCGAAGCCGATGCCCTCGGGGTTGCCGAGGAAGTAGAAGTGGAACATCGCCACCAGCTCGGCGGCCGACAGCCCGCCGGGGTCGCAGAAGAAGGAGCGGGCGAACGCCTCGAACAGCATCTCCCGCGCCCGGTCCGACACCCGCAGCCCGGCCAGGAAGTCCCCGGCGCTCATGGAGTCGAGCAGGGTCGTGGTGCGGTGGCGGTCGAAGGTGAGCAGCTCGGTGCCCAGCGCCACGTCGGCGCCGGCGAGGTCGCGCGCCGTCAGGCTCGCCGAGCGGGCGAACAGGGCGAGCAGGTTCAGCGGGGGAGCCGCGGGCAGCCCGCCCAGGTCCTCGGGTGGGAAGTGGCGCGAGATCACCGGGTAGCCCTCGACGGGGCGCAGGAACCCGAGGTCGGGATCGATGCGGCGCAGCACGTCCCGCCACGTGTAGTACTGGCGGAAGAACGCGTGGAAGCCGTGCTCGACGACCTGCTCGGACCCGTCGGGCAGCGTCACCGGCCACGCGCCGAGCCGTCCGCCCAGTGTCGCGGCGGCCTCGACGAGCGTCACCGCCACCCCGCGTTCGGCGAGCACCGTGGCCGCACTGACACCGGCGACGCCGGCGCCGACCACGATCACCGCGGTGCCGGGTGGTACCTGCCGTGGCAGGCTGGGGTCGGCGGCCACGAGCAGTCGCGGCCGCATCCGGAAAGGGGCGGCGCGACCGCCGGGGGAGCCCACGCGCAGAGCGTAGAGCGAGCCGGTCCGCGCCGCTGCTGCGCATGCCGGCGCAGGCCGGTCGAGGAGGAACGTGTCGATGACGGTGCAGGTCGGGCGCTACGGCGTGTGGCGCCGGGAGCGCGATCTCGACGGCGCGCTCGCCGCGCGCATCGAGGAGCTCGGGTACGGGGCGATCTGGATCGGCGGTTCCCCGCCCGCCGACCTCGGCATCGTCGAGGACCTGCTCGCCGCGACCGCGTCGATCGCGGTCGGCACGAGCATCGTGAACATGTGGAACAGCCCCGCCGACGAGGTCGCGCGCTCCTACCACCGGATCGAGGAGGCGTTCCCGGGCCGGTTCCTGCTCGGCGTCGGTATCGGGCACCCCGAGGCGACCAAGCGCTACGCGGAGCCGTTCGACACGATCGTCGGCTACCTCGACGCGCTCGACGCCGCCGGGGTCCCGGTCGGGGCGAGGGCGCTGGCGGCGTTGGGGCCGAAGGTGTTGGCGGTCTCCGCCGAGCGCACCGCGGGAGCGTTGCCGTACCTGACGACGCCCGAGCACACCCGCGAGGCGCGGGCCATCCTGGGCGCCGACCGGTTGCTGGTGGCCGAGCACAAGGTCGTCCTCGACACCGACCCGCAGCGGGCCCGCGAGACCGGCCGCCCGGCCGTCATCACGCCCTACCTGGGGCTGGTCAACTATCGGCGCAACCTGATGCGGCTCGGCTTCACCGAGGCCCAGCTCGACGACGCGGCCGACCCGGTGATCGACGCCGTCGTCGCGCACGGCGACGCCGCCGCCGTCGCGGCCCGGCTGAACGAGCACCTGGCCGCGGGTGCCGACCACGTGTGCGCGCAGCTGCTCGTGCCCGGCGACGGCGATCCGGTCCCGGGACTGACGGAGCTCGCCGCTGCCCTGGGCCTGTAGCGCCGCACCCCGGGCTCCGGGGCGGCCCGGGTCGGGCGGGGTCCGGGTCTGTCCGGGGGGCCGGGCCGGCACCCGGGTCCGCGGCGCGCCCGGGTCGCCGGCGGGCGGGTCGGGCCCTAGAGCTGCCCCGGGTCCGCGGATCGGTCCGCCGGGGCCATCTGCGGGCCGTTGATGCCGCAGTGCGGGCACCGTTCGAGGGCGAACCGGTCGTCGTCGGGCGCCGCGCCGCCGCCGAGGTCCGGCGTGGCGGTGCGGCCCGTCCGCACGAACACGAACGACACGCCCGCGGCCAGGACGAGCAGCGCCACCCCGATCCACACCGTGATGCGGTACCCGGCGGCGAAGGCGACCGGGTCGGTGTAGGCGTCGCCGGTGATCCCGGCGATGCCCGGCACGACCGCGACGGCCAGCAGGCCCGCGGCGCGGGCGACGGCGTTGTTCACCCCGGACGCCGCGCCCGCATGCCGGTCGGACGCTGCGTCGAGGACCGTCGCGGTCAGCGGGGCGACGGTCAGCGACAGCCCCACGCCGAACACGACGACCGCGGGCAGGACGTCGACCAGCCACGACGCGTCGGGCCCGATGCGGGCCATCAGCGCGAGCCCCGCCGCCGAGACGAGCGGCCCGACGGTCATCGGGATGCGGGCCCCGATCCGCTGGGCCAGCCCGCCGGCCCACGCCGAGAGCAGCAGCATGATCACCGTGACGGGCAGCAGCGCCGTCCCGGCCTGCAGCGGGCTGAACCCGGACACGACCTGCAGGAACAGCACCAGCATCACGAACACGGTGCCGAGCGCCGCGTAGATGAGCAGTGTCGCGACGTTCGCGGCGGTGAAGACGCGGTCGGCGAACAGGCCGGGCGGCACGAGGGGGTGCGAGGAGCGTCGTTCGACGACGACGAACCCGACCAGGGCGAGCACCCCTACGACGAGGCCGACGACCAGTGCCGCCGACGTGCCGGACCCCAGTCCGGTCAGCGACCACGTCAGCGCCCCGAGCCCGAGGGCGGCCAGGACGGTGCCGGCGACGTCGAGGTGCGGGGCCGCCGACGGGTCGCGTGTCTCCGGGACGTGCCGGAGGGCGACGACCACCACCAGCACCGCGAGCGGCACGTTGATCCAGAACACCAGGCGCCAGTCGATGCCGACGAGCCAGCCGCCGAGGAACGGGCCCACCGCGCCGGCGATGCCGCCCAGCCCCGACCAGGCGCCGACGGCGGCGCCGCGGTCGCGGCCGTGGAACGACGCCGAGATGATGGCCAGGCTGCCCGGGGTGAGCAGGGCCCCGCCGATGCCCTGCAGCGCGCGGGCGCCGATCAGCGTCTCGATGTTCGGGGCCAGCCCGCACATCACCGAGGCCAGCGCGAACCACACCACGCCGATGACGAAGACACGGCGCCTGCCGAACCGGTCACCCAGCGAGCCGCCGAGCAGGATGAGCGAGGCGAGGGTGAGCGTGTAGGCGTTGACCGTCCACTGCAGGCCGGTGAACCCCGCACCGAAGTCGCGCCCGATGCGATCGAGCGCCACGTTGACGACCGTCCCGTCGAGCAGCGCCATGCCCGACCCGAGGACCGTCGTGAGGAGCACCCAGCGTCCCGCAGGGGTGCGCAGTCGCAGGTCGCCGGCCGCATCGCCCATGGCTGCCGACCCTAGCCCTCGCCGCGGGCCGCCCGGACCGTGTGGCGGCGGGACGCCCGGAGGTTGCTCCGCCATGATCAGCGGACCGGGTGGCATTCCCCTCCGATGGTGACGCTGAGTGGTCGCCTTCCTGCGATGTTCGTGAGGGGGATGCCGACTCGCCGGGTGAACGACCCTGTGTGGCACAGTCGGTGACCAGGCCGTCACCGAGTGACGTGACGGTCGTTGGGCGAGGTGGACACGCGGGAGGTAGCCGGCGATGGGCGCACACAGGTGGCGCAGAGTGACCTCGCGACCCGTTCGCGTGCGTCGGGTGCTGGCGGTGGCCGCCGCGCTGGCCGCGGTCACCGGTCTCGCCGGGGCGGGCATCGCCCTGGCCGCACCCGCCGACCCGCCGCCCGCGACCTCGGTCCTCGACCCGATCCGCGCCGATCTCCCCGTGCTCGCCACCGCGCCGCGGCCCGCGACCGCCCCGCCGGCACCGCAGTCCACCGCCCCGACGACCACCGCGCCGCGGTCCACCGCCCCGACGACCACCGCCGCGCAGACCACCGCCGCGCGTTCGACGGCCCCGTCGGCCACCACCCCCCACGGCACGACCCCCGACAGCACGCCCCCGGGCACGACCGCCGTGCCGGCCACTGGGGCGGCCCGGCCCGGGGGGGTCGCCGGCACGCCGTGCACCGCGACCGCCCGCGCCTGCGTCGACCTCGCCAGCCGCACCACCTGGCTGCTCGACGGTGACCGGATCGTCCGCGGGCCCGTCGCGATGCAGCACGGCGGTTCGGAGTTCCCGACGCCCACCGGCACGTTCACGGTGCAGTGGAAGGCCGAGCAGTACACGAGCCGCGAGTTCGGCACCCCGATGCCGTACTCAGTCTTCTTCGCGCCGGGCGGGGTCGCCTTCCACGAGGGCCGCCAGGACACCCCGTCCGCGGGCTGCGTGAAGCTCGTGCAGGAGGACGCGCAGGCGTGGTTCTCCTACCTTCAGGTCGGGGACGAGGTCCAGGTCCACTGAGGGGGACACGTCGTCGGTCCGTCCCGTTCGGACGGACAAGATCCCCCGGGTGAACCCCCGTCCGGACGCACCGTTCTCACTTCTACGCAGGGTAGAATCGACCTCGTGCCGAGTCTGGGTGAGTTGGAGCGTGCCGTCATGGAGGTCCTCTGGGCCGCCGACGGACCGCGGACCGCGCGCGAGGTCCAGGAGGCCCTCGCCGATCGCGACCTGGCGACGACGACGGTTCTGACGGTCCTCGGTAGGCTGGAGCGCAAACAATTGGTGACCCGCACCCGCGACGGACGGGCGCACCACTACCAGCCGGTGGCCAGCCGGGAGGATCATGTGGCCGAGCTGATGCGCGACGCTCTCGACGCCGCCCCCGACCGTGGGGCCGCGCTCGCGCGTTTCCTGGGCTCGATACCCGACGACGAACGCGCCGCCCTGCGCGACCTGCTGGACTGACGGCCCCGGCCGTCGTCGTGGTCCGGCGTCATCGATGGAGCTGACCGCTCTCGGGCTGCTCGTGCTCGGCCTGCTCCTCGCGGAGCCGGTCAGCCGCATCCTGGCCGGAGCCGAGTGGCCCGCGCGCGACCCGGTGGGGGCGTTGCTGATGTGGCAGGCCGTCGGGCTCGCGGGCGGGCTGTCGTTGCTGGGCGCCGGGATCCTGTACGGGCTGGCCCCGTTCGGTCCGACGCTGATCCCCGCCGTCGGCGGCGTCTCGCGCGCGATCGGTGAGGGCCGGGTACTCGACGACCTCGACGCGGGCAACACCCTGGCCCTGGTCGCGTCCCTGCTCCTGGGGGCCCGGCTGCTGTTCGTCCTCGTGACGGTCACGGTGCGCACCCTGCGGGCCAGGGCCCGGCACCGGGACCTGCTCGACGTGCTCGCCACCCCGTGGCCGGCGGTGCCGGGCACCCGGGTGCTCGACCATCCGGTCCCGGTCGCCTACTGCCTGCCCGGCCGCAGCTCGCGGCTGGTGGTGTCGGCCGGGGTCCTCGAACGGCTCGCGCCCGAGGGGGTCCGGGCCGTCCTCGCCCACGAGCGCGCGCACCTGACCGAACGCCACGATCTCGTCGTGCTGCCGTTCGTCGCCTGGGGGGCGACGGCGCCGTTCGTGCGGGGGATGGTGCGGGCACAGCTGGCGGTCGCGGCGCTGATCGAGATGCGCGCCGACGACGTGGCCGCGTCACGGTCCACGCAGCGGGAGCTCGCGGGGGCGCTGCGCACCGTCGGCGGGTCGGCGCCGTCGGCGGCGTTGTCGTCGTTCACCTCGGCGGTCGACGCGCGGATCGCCCGGATCGCGGCCCCGCCCCCGCCCCCGTCGACGGCGTTCCGGGTGCTGGTGCGGGTGGCCGCGGTGGCGCTGGTCGCGGTCCCGACGGCCCTGCTGCTCCACCCCTGAGAGCAGCCCGGACCGCCGGGTCGGCGCACCTCAGCCCATCGACTTCGCGCCGTCGATCGCCTCGCGGATGATGTCGGCGTGCCCGCTGTGCTGCGCGGTCTCGGCGACGATGTGCAGCAGCACCCGCCGCGCCGACCAGCGCGCGCCCGGCTCGAACCACGGGGCCTCGGGCAGCGGGTGCGAGTCGTCGAGGTCGGGAAGGCCGGCCAGGAGGGCGGTGGTGCGGGCGGCGACGCGCTCGTATGCCGCGAGCACCCCGGCGACGGTCTCGCCGGGCAGCAGCCGGAACGAGTTGGCGTGGCCCTCGTAGTCGGGCTCGCCCTCCTGCGCGGGGGCGCCGTTCTCGATGAAGTCCAGCCAGCTCTCCTCGGTCGCGGTGACGTGCTTGACCAGTCCGACCAGGCACAGCTCGGAGACGGTCGGCGTCGAGACGACCTGCTCGTCGCTGAGCCCCCGCAGAGTGTTGACCAGGAAGAACCGCTGCTTGGCGAGCGCCTCCTGCAGGTCGGCGCGGTCGCCGGTGAGGGCCTGGGGGGCGGCCTGGGTGTCGATCATCTCGTCCTCCGGGGTGGGTCTGGCGTTTCCGACACCGAGAACGTTACGAGGCGTTGTGGTCAGATCCTGACCGCAACCGCAGGTTGTTTCGGCGATCGTCGCGGACGCCCGCGGCGTAGCGTGAAGCCGTGCCCGTCACACTCCCTTCCGATCTTCCCGACACCCTCGGCACGCTGCGCGCCTCCGGTCACACGCAGCGCGACGTCAAGTCCGAACTCCGCGAGAACCTGCTCGCCGCCCTGCGCGAGGGCCGCGACCCCTGGCCCGGCATCGTCGGCTTCGAGTCGACCGTGCTGCCCCAGCTCGAACGGGCCCTGCTCGCCGGCCACGACCTCGTCCTGCTGGGCGAGCGCGGCCAGGGCAAGACCCGGCTGCTCCGCTCCATCGTCGGCCTGCTCGACGAGTGGACCCCCGTCATCGCCGGCTCCGAGCTCGGTGAGCACCCCTACGAACCCATCACCCCCGTCTCGATCCGGCGCGCCGCGGAGCTGGGCGACGCACTGCCCGTGGCGTGGCGGCACCGCTCCGAGCGCTACACCGAGAAGCTCGCGACACCCGACACCGCCGTCGCCGACCTCATCGGCGACGTCGACCCCGTCAAGGTCGCCGAGGGCCGCTCGCTGGGCGACCCGGAGACGATCCACTTCGGGCTGGTCCCGCGTGCGCACCGCGGCGTCGTCGCGATCAACGAGCTGCCCGACCTCGCCGAGCGCATCCAGGTGGCGCTGCTCAACGTCATGGAGGAGCGCGACATCCAGGTCCGCGGCTACACGCTGCGGCTGCCCCTGGACGTGCTGCTCGTCGCCTCGGCCAACCCCGAGGACTACACCAACCGCGGGCGGATCATCACCCCGCTCAAGGACCGCTTCGGCGCCGAGGTCCGAACCCACTACCCGCTGGAGGTGCGCGACGAGATCGCGCTGGTCGAGCAGGAGGCCGAGCTCGTCGCCGACGTGCCGAGGCACCTGATCGAGATCGTCGCCCGGTTCACCCGGCACCTGCGTGAGGCCACGGCGATCGACCAGTCCTCCGGCGTCTCGGCCCGGTTCGCCGTGGCGGCGGCGGAGACGGTCGCCGCGGCGGCGCTGCGACGCGCGGCGATCACGGGGGAGTCCCGTGCCGTCGCCCGGCCCGTCGACCTCGACTCGGTGCCCGCGGTGCTGCGCGGCAAGCTGGAGTTCGCCTCCGGCGAGGAGGGGCGCGAGGAGGAGATCCTCGAGCACCTGCTGCGCCGCGCGACGGCCGACACCGCCCGGTTCGCGCTGCGCGGGGTCGACCTCGCGGAGCTGACCGACGCCGTCGGCACCCGCCCGGTCCGCACCGGTGAGCGTGTCCCGGCCGCCGAGGTCGTCGCGGCGCTGCCGCAGGTCGCGGTGCTCACCGAGGTCGCGACCCGGCTCGGCGCGTCCGGCACCGAGCATCCGGGCCCGATGGCGTCGGCCGCGGAGCTGGCGCTGGAGTACCTGTTCCTCACCCGCAAGCTCGCCAAGGACTCCTCCGACGACGGGGACACGGTCAGCTATGGCTGACCCGCGCCGGCGTCGGCGCAGGTTCGCCTACGGCCCCTACGCCGGCGGGCCCGACCCGCTGGCGCCGCCGTTCGACATCCGCTCGGCGATGGACCAGATCGGGCGCGACGTCATGGAGGGCAGCTCCCCGCGGCAGGCGCTGCAGGAGCTGCTGCGCCGCGGCATGGAGGGCCGGCGGGGTCTCGACGAGCTGTCGCGGCAGGTGTGGCAGCGCCGCCGCGACCTGCAGCGCGACAACCGGCTCGACGGCACCCTCCAGCAGGTCCGCGAGCTGCTGGAACGCGCGATGGACGCGGAACGGGAGTCGCTCGGCAACGAGGACAGCGACGACGCCCGCTTCCGCGAGATGCAGCTCGACGCCCTCCCGAACGACACCGGCGGCGCGGTGCGGGAGCTCTCGGAGTACGACTGGCGCTCCTCCGACGCCCGGCAGGCCTACGAGGAGATCCGCGACCTGCTCGGCCGGGAGATGCTCGACCAGCGCTTCCAGGGCATGAAGCAGGCCATGGAGAATGCGACACCGCAGGACGTCGAGGCCATCCGCGAGATGCTCGACGATCTCAACTCGCTCCTGCAGAACCATGCCGACGGGCAGGACACGTCCCAGCAGTTCTCCGAGTTCATGGACAAGCACGGGGAGTTCTTCCCGGAGAACCCGCAGAACACCGACGAGCTCGCCGACCTGCTCGCCGCCCGCGCCGCCGCGGCCCAGCGGATGATGAACTCGCTGTCGGCCGAGCAGCAGGCCGAGCTGATGGAGCTGTCCCAGCAGGCGTTCGGCGACCCCCGCCTCGCCCAGGCCCTGTCGCAGCTCGACGCCAACCTGCAGGGGTTGCGGCCCGGTGAGGACTGGCAGGGCTCCGGCCGGTTCCGCGGCGACAACCCCATGGGCATGGGCGAGGCCACCCGCGCCCTGGAGGAGCTCGGGCAGCTCGACGCGCTCGCCGAGCAGATGGCGCAGAGCTACCCCGGCGCCCGGATGGAGGACATCGACCTCGACGCCGTCGCCGACCTGCTCGGTGACGACGCCCGCGTCGACGCCCGCGCCTTGGCCGACCTGGAGCGCGAGCTGCAGCGCCAGGGCCTGTTCGAACGCGCCCCCGACGGGTCACTCCTGTTGTCGCCCAAGGCGTTGCGACGGCTGGGGGAGTCGGCGCTGCGCGACGTCGTCGACAAGATGGGGTCGCGGCGCGGGGAACGCGAGACCCGCCGCTCCGGCGCCGCCGGTGAGGCGACCGGGGCGACCCGGCCGTGGGAGTTCGGCGACACCGAGGCCTGGTCGGTGCCCCGGACCCTGCTCAACGCCCAGCTGCGCCGGGCCGGTGGCGACACCCGCGCTCTCGACGTCACCGACGTCGAGATCGTCGAGACCGAGCAGCGGACCCGCGCCGCGGTGGCGCTGCTCGTCGACACGTCGTGGTCGATGGTGGCCGAGGGCCGGTGGGTGCCGATGAAGCGCACCGCGCTCGCCCTGCACCAGCTGATCTCCACGCGGTTCCGCGGCGACGACCTCGCACTGATCACGTTCGGGCGCCATGCCCGCACCGTGGAGCTGGGCGAGCTCGTCGGCCTCGACGGGGTGTACGCGCAGGGCACCAACCTGCACCACGCGATGCTGCTGGCCGGGCAGCACCTGCGTCGCCACCCCGATGCGATGCCCGTCGTGCTCGTGGTGACCGACGGGGAGCCGACGGCCCACCTCGAACCCGACGGCGAGGCCTACTTCGACTACCCGCCCAGCCCGCACACGTTGCGCGCCACGGTGTCCGAGCTCGACCGGCTGACCTCGCTCAACGCGGCGTTCACGTTCTTCGTGCTCGGCGACGACCCGCGGCTGGCCGCGTTCATGGACGACGTGGCCCGCCGCTGCGGGGGCCGGGTCGTGGCCCCGTCGCTCGACGGGCTGGGCGCGGAGGTCGTGTCGGACTACCTGCGGACGCGGCGCCGCTGAACCTGGGGGCGCCCGCACCGACGACCCGCTCGCGGGACGGTCGGTGCGGGCGCCGGTCCGGTCGACCTGGGCGGGACCCGCCGCGCCCGCGGCACGGTCGTCGCCGTCGTTGTCGGGGCGGCCCGTCCCTCAGGCGAGCGCGGTGTCCAGCACGTTGTGCAGGATCGCCGCGCAGACCGGGTCGCCGAGCGCACCGTTGAAACACAGGGACGCCGCCGCGAAGGTCCAGCCACCGCCGGGATGGTCGAGGCGGCTCATCTGCGCGCCGAAGGGCGCCAGCCCCTCCGCGAACACGACGGCAGAACCTCCGTCGGGGACACGGTCGGTCTCCCATCCCGATGCAGCGATGTTGGCCGACACCGCGCCGAACTCGTCGCCGGCGGACAAGCCCGTCCCCGCCAGGAACGGGTGGCCCGGGTCCGTCACCCGGTAGCCGGTGAAGGTCAGGAACCCGTCCGGGGCGAAGTCGACGCCCAGCACGTCGCTCTCGGGACTGCCGTCCTCGCTCAGGATGTCGCGGGAGCCGTCCCGGCGCCGGAAGGTCAGCGCAGTGCCGTCCACCGACGGCACGACTCGCTCGTAGAGGCCGTTCCCGCCCGTGTACACGAGCCTGCCGCCGCCGAGGGTGTACTCGACGAACGCGGCGCGCATCGTGTCGGAGAGGTACTCGGGATGGGTGCAGAGCACGACTGCGCGGTAGTCGCTCAGCAGCGCTGTGCCCTGGTCGTGGAGGTCGCCGTCGGCCACACAGTCGTAGGCGAAGCCGGCCGCGCTCATCCACCGCATCAGCGCGAGGTCGGACTGCAGCAGGTGCGACACCGCACCGGTCTGCTCCACCTCGGCAGCAGTCGACGGCCGCAGGAACGTCAGGGTGCGCCGGACGCCGGCCTGCCCGTCGGTGTACTGGTCGTGCCCGCCCCAGGTGTTGTAGGCGTTGTAGGTGTAGGTGTAGGTGGGCACGATCACGAGAAGGTCCTGCTGGGACGCCGGGGGCCGCACCACGAAGGGGGCGTGCCGGGTCAGCCCGTCGGGCCCGACGAGCTCGACGTCGTAGACCCCCGACGTCCAGGAGTCGCCGACGACCGCACTGACGGCGACGGGGTAGCCGCAGCCGGTCGAGCGGTATCCGGGCCCTCCCCACCGAACGCCCACGCGTCGGGGCCGGAAGTGCCGTCACCCGCTTCGTAGTGGTGCCACCAGAGTGTCCCGTCGGCCCGGATGCCGTACAGGACGTCGTCGTAGCCGCCGAACACCCGCGGGTAGTCGTCGAATCCGTCGTGGACGACCGAGCCCGACCCGCTGCGCCAGGTGCCGGCGCCGTCGCCGCCATCGGGGTCGGTGAGGTCGTAGCACCACCAGCGGACGGTCCCGTCCCCGGAGACCGTGTACAGCTGCCCCTGCGCCCCGGCCAGCACGACCCGGAACGTGTGCCAGTCGGTCCCGATCTCGCGACCCACGCCGTTCGACCAACTCGTGCCGCCGGTCGTCCAGCCGGCGTGCCGGTACCAGCGGAGCGAGCCGTCGGCCTGGATCGCGTGAATGACACCCCGCCCAGCGGCGACGATGCGGACGAATCGTTGTGCCGGGTCGAAGGTCATCCTGGGCCCCCGTGGCGCCGTCGGAACGGGTGCTCCGAGAGTCCCACGGCCGACGGCGACGCGGTAGGAGCGGACGGCCGCCACCCGGACCTGCGGTCGGCCCACACGTGAGGTAGGCCTGGACGGATGCGACCCGACGTACCGACGACATTGTCGCGCCGGGCCAGGCTCGCCGTCGCGCTGACCTTCGCCGCCAACGGGTCCGTGTTCGGGTCGTGGGCCCCGCGGGTGCCCGAGGTGAAGGCCGCGCTCGACCTGTCCGACGGCCTGCTCGGGCTGGCGCTGCTCGCTCCGGGCGCCGGGTCGCTGCTGACGTTGCCGTTGGCGGGTGGGATCGCGGCCCGGTGGGGCAGCGGGCGGACGACGCGGTGGGCGTTGCTGGCGTTCTTCGCGTCGTCGCTGCCGATCGCGTGGGCGGCGGCCTCGGGCGGCGGCGTGACAGCCCTGTTCGGGGCGTTGCTGCTGTTCGGCGCCACGATGGGCGCCCTCGACGTGCTGATGAACGCCCAGGGGATCACCGTCGAGCAGGCCTACGGCCGGTCGGTGCTGTCGTCGTTCCACGCGGTGTTCAGCCTGGGGGCGCTCGGCGGGACCCTCGTCGGGAGCCTCGCCGCCGCGCACCACGTGCCGCTGCTGTGGCAGTTCGCCGTCCTGGGCGCGTTCTGGCTCGCCGTGGTGCTCCCGCTGTCGGCGGCGTTCCTGCCCGACCCACCCGTCCCCGACGACGCACCCCGCCCGCCGGTGTTCGCGGTGCCGCGCGGTCCGCTGGTCCCGCTGGCGGTCGCGGCGTTCGCGGTGCTGCTGGTGGAGGGGTCGACGGCGGACTGGTCGGCGGTGCTGCTGCGGGACTCCCTCGCCGCGGGACCGGCCGCGGCGGGAGCGGCGTTCGCGGCGTTCTCCGCGACGATGACGCTGGGCCGGCTCGTCGGCGACCGGGTCCTGACCCGGCTCGGGCGGCGCCGGGCGGTGCGGTCGTTCGCCGGGTTCGGTGCCGCCGGGCTGGCGGCGGGCCTGCTCGTCGCCGAAGCGGCCGGGCCGCCCGTGGCGGTCCCCGCGGCCGTCGCCGGGTTCCTGCTGCTGGGCGCCGGGATCTCGATCACGTTCCCGGCGCTGCTGGCCGAGGCCGGGGTGACCGGGCCCCGGGCGGCGCCCGCGCTGGCGGCGGTGTCGTCGGGCGGCTACTTCGGGTTCCTCGTCGGGCCGACCGTCATCGGCGGGCTCGCGGAGCTGACGTCGCTGCGGTCGGCGATCTGGTTCGTCGTCCTCATGGCGCTGCTGCCGGTGGTGCTGGTGCGCACCCGGGCCGCGCGGGCAGGCTGAACGCGTGACCGAGGTGTGCGGGGAGTGCGGCGCGGTGCGTGACACCGACGACCCGGCGACGGCGCTGTCGTGGTCGCGTGAACGCGAACCGGGCGACGAGGGCCCCGGCCGGCTGCTGTGCCCGGCGTGCGTGCGGGCCCACACCCGCGACATCGAGGCCCGGCTGCCGCCCGCCTGGTGGTCGTGATCGCCGGTGCCCGGTTCCCGGGGCGCCACCGCGTAAGTTGTGCTCATGCAATCCTGGGCTCCGGTCGACGTTCCCCGGCTCGAGGGCGGCGGGCCGCCGCTGCGCCTGTACGACACCTCCACCGGTCGCGTCCGCCCGACGGCGCCCGGCCCCGAGGCCACGATGTACGTCTGCGGCATCACCCCCTACGACGCCACCCACCTCGGCCACGCCGCCACCTACCTGGCGTTCGACCTGGTCAACCGGTACTGGAGCGACCTGGGCCACGACGTGCACTACGTGCAGAACGTCACCGACATCGACGAACCGCTGCTCGAGCGGGCCGCCCGCGACCAGGACGACTGGATCGTGCTGGGCATGCGGGAGACCGCCCTGTTCCGCGAGGACATGGAGGCGCTGCGCGTCCTCCCGCCGCGCCACTACGTCGGCGCGGTCGAGGCGATGGGGGAGATCTCGGACTTCGTCGCGAAGCTGCTGGCGGGCGGCAGCGCCTACCGCATCGACGACGCCGAGTTCCCCGACGTCTACTTCGACAGCTCCGCCACCGGCCACTTCGGCTACGAGTCCAACTACGACGAGGACACGATGCTGCGGCTGTCCCGGGAGCGCGGTGGCGACCCCGACCGGCCTGGCAAGCGCAACCCGACCGACGCGCTGCTGTGGCGGATGGCCCGCGAGGGCGAGCCGTCGTGGGAGTCCGAGCTCGGGGCGGGCCGGCCCGGCTGGCACGTGGAGTGCGCGGCGATCGCGCTCAACCGCCTCGGCGACCAGATCGACCTCAACGGCGGCGGTTCCGACCTGATCTTCCCGCACCACGAGTTCGGCGCCGCCCACGCCGAGGCGCTCACCGGTGCCCACCCCTTCGCCAGGCACTACGTGCACTCGGGCATGATCGGTCTCGACGGCGAGAAGATGTCGAAGTCGCGCGGGAACCTGGTGTTCGTCTCCAAGCTGCGCAACGCCGAGGTCGATCCGAGCGCGATCCGGCTGGCCCTGCTGTCGGGGCACTACCGCGACGACCGGCCCTGGACCGACGACCTGCTCGCCCAGGCCGGGCAGCGGCTCGCCCGGTGGCGCGAGGCCGTCGCCCTCGACGCCGGCCCGGACGCCACGGAGACGGTCGCGAACCTGCGCACCCACCTGGCCGACGACCTCGACACCCCGCGCGCCCTGGCCGCGGTCGACGCCTGGGCCGACGCGGCGCTGGAGCGTCGCGGCACCGACGCCTCGGCGCCCGGCGTCGTCCGCGCCGCGGTCGACGCGCTGCTGGGCGTCGCGCTCTGAGCAGTCCGATCCTGGTGGGAGGAGAACCCGATGGCACGCAACGTTCTCGGTGGTGAGCTCGCGACCTGCGGCACCGACCCGATGACCGGCTTCTACCGGACCGGCTGCTGCGACACCGGCGCGGAGGACGCCGGCGTGCACACGGTGTGCGCCAAGGTGACCGCCGAGTTCCTCGAGTACAGCAAGGCCGCGGGCAACGACCTGTCGACGCCCCGGCCCGAGTGGGGGTTCGCCGGCCTGCAGCCCGGGGACCGTTGGTGCCTGTGCGCCGACCGCTGGGCCGAGGCCCACGCGGCCGGGATGGCCCCGCCCGTCGTCCTGGAGGCCACCCACGCCCGCACCCTGGAATGGGTCGACCTCGCCGACCTGCAGGCGCACGCCGCGACCTGAACCGGGTCAGGCCTTCACGGTGTCGCCGGTGTCCTCCTCGCGGCGGGGCAGCGTCGGCGGGCCCACGAGCAGCAGCAACGCCGCCGGCACGATGAACGCCAGCGCCGCATCGGCGTGGTAGAGCGGCATGATCACGACGGGCGCGAGCGCGGCGACGCTGAACCGGAACGACTGCACCACCGACGTCGACCCGGCCGGGTTCGCCCCCGACGAGCGCAGCACCAGGGCGTTCACCCCCACCAGGACGAGCTGGCTCGACACCCCGCCGAGCGCCCACAGCACCCCGATCGCCCACACCACCGGGACCAGCCCGACCCCGGCGACGACCAGCGCGCCCAGCACGACCCCGGTGAGGATGCAGCGCCGCGGCCCCACCCTGTCCACGACCGACCCGATCAGCCGGGCGGTGAGGATCCCGGCGACGCCCAGCGCGGTGAGCAGCAGGCCGCGCTGCGCGGCGCCGAGGCCGAACGCGTCCTCCAGCCGTAGCGCGACCAGGAAGTTCAGGCCCGCCACACACCCCCAGCCCAGGCCGCCGACCAACCCGATCCGCAGCACGCGGACCCGCCACGCGCTGCGCAGCCGCGGTCTGGCCCGCGACGGCGGCCGCGGCGACGGCGGCAGCCCGACCGCGGCCAGGACCCCCGCGGCGATCGCGACCCCCAGGAACGCGTAGCGCCAGTCGAACTCGGCGGCGAGCCCGCCCAGCAGCGGCGCCGACGTCTGGCCCGCGGCCTGCAGCGACCCGTACCAGCCCAGTGACCGGCCCAGCGCGCCCGCTTTCGCCGTGCCGGCGACCACGGCCAGCAGCAGCGGCGTCGTGAACGCGTTGGCGGCGCCCTGCAACGCCCGCATGGCCAGGAACAGCGGCAGCGACGTCGCGAAGAACGCGACCAGCGACGACACCACGAACACCAGGTAGGCGGTGATGACGGCGCGCCGGAGCCCCCAACGTTCCCCCAGCGTCCCGGACACGAGCATCAGCGCCGCGAAGGGCACCAGATAGGCCGTCACCGACAGCGACGCCGTGCCCGCCGAGATGCCGAACCCCGCACCGAGCTCGGGCAGCATCGACACCGTGATGCCGCCGCCGAACGGGCCCATGAAGGCCCCGGCGAAGACCGCCCCCCGGGCGAGCCGCGACCGAAGACCCGGTGGCCGTCCCGCCGGTTCCTGCTCCCGGCGGGACCGCGACTCACACGGCGTGCCCGTCAGGAGCCCGAACCCCCCGAGCCGCGGCGGCGCAGGTAGCGCTCGAAGTCGGCGGCCAGCTCGTCGCCGCTGGCCTCCTTGAGTTCCGTCGCGGCCGCGCGCTCCTCCTCGACGGCCTGCTCCTCGAGCTGGCGGACGTACTCGCGGACCTCGTCGTCGGCCTCGGCCATCTCCGAGACCGTGCGCTCCCACTCCTCGGCCTGCTCGGGCAGCCCGCCGAGGGGCACCTCCACGTCGAGCACCTCCTCGACGCGGTGCAGCAGCGCCACCGCCGCCTTGGGCACCCGGGCCTGCGACACGTAGTGGGGCACCGACGCCCAGAACGACAGCGCCGGGACACCCGCCTCCACACACGCCTGGTGGAACACCCCGACGATCCCCGTCGGCCCCTGATAGGTCGACGGCTCGACGCGCAGCGCGTCGGCGGAGTCGCGGTCCCACGAGAACCCGGTCACCGGGGTGGGCCTCGTGTGCGGCGTCTCGGTCTGCATCGCCCCGAGCGTGATGACCTTCGTCACTCCGAGCACGTCGACGTAGTCGAGCAGCTCACCGCAGAACGACCGCCACCGCAGGTTCGGCTCGATCCCGTTGACGAGCACCACGTGGCGGCCCGTCCCCGGCAGCTCGGCCACCGAGAGCCGCGTCGTCTGCCACTCCACCCGCCTGCTCACCCCGTCGGTGAGGCGCACCAACGGCCGCGTGACCTGGAAGTCGTAATAGTCCTCGGGGTCGATCGAGTCCAATGGCGTGGCATCCCAGCTGAGCTCCAGGTGTTCCAGCGCCGTGCTGGCCGCCTCACCTGCGTCGTTCCAGCCCTCGAACGCAGCGATCATCACCGGCTCGGAGAGCTCGGGGAGATCGGGCCGTGGCCCGTCGTCCGGCACGCGATCGGTCATCGCGTCAGCCTACGGCGGACCGGGCCGCGACGACGGCCCGGCTAACCTTGTCGGCGTGCCTGCACAGAACCCGGACCGTCTGCACGATGGCCACGACACGTCTCTGCTCCACACGCTCGCGGAGCGTGTCGTCGTCGCGGACGGTGCGATGGGCACGATGCTGCAGGCCGCGGACCTGACCCTCGACGACTTCGCGGGCCTCGACGGCTGCAACGAGATCCTCAACGACACCCGCCCCGACGTCGTGCGCAGCATCCACACCGGCTACCTCGAGGCCGGCGCGGACGCCGTCGAGACCAACACGTTCGGGGCGAACCTGCCCAACCTCGCCGAGTACGACATCCCCGAACGCATCCGGGAGCTCGCCGAGAAGGGCGCCCGGCTGGCCCGCGAGGCCGCCGACGCGGCCTCCACCCCCGACCGGCCCCGCTACGTCCTGGGCTCGGTCGGGCCCGGCACGAAGCTGCCGACGCTGGGCCACGAGTCGTTCGCCCGGCTCCGCGACGCCTACGCCGAGTGCGGCGTCGGCCTGCTCGCCGGCGGCGCCGACGCGTTCGTCATCGAGACCTGCCAGGACCTGCTGCAGGTCAAGGCCGCCGTACTCGGCGTGAAGCGGGCCATGGCCGCCGAGGGCCGGCGCATCCCGATCATCACCCAGGTCACCGTCGAGACCACCGGCACGATGCTGCTGGGCAGCGAGATCGGCGCCGCCCTGACGGCGATCGAGCCGCTGGGCGTCGACCTCATCGGCCTCAACTGCGCCACCGGCCCCGCCGAGATGAGTGAGCACCTGCGGACGCTGTCCAAGCACGCCCGCATCCCGCTGTCGGTGATGCCCAACGCCGGCCTGCCCCAGCTCGGCCCGAACGGCGCGGTCTACCCGCTCTCGCCCGAGGAGCTGGCCGAGGCGCTGTCGACGTTCGTCCGCGACTACGGGCTGCGCCTCGTCGGCGGCTGCTGCGGCACCACCCCCGACCACGTCCGCGCCGTCGCCGACGCCGTCGCCGCGGCGCAGCCCGCGCGGCGCGACCCGCGCCCCGAGCCCGGCGTCAGCTCGCTCTACGCGTCCGTCCCGTTCCGCCAGGACACCTCGGTGCTCATGGTGGGGGAGCGGACCAACGCCAACGGCTCCAAGGCCTTCCGCGAGGCGATGATCGCCGAGCGCTGGGAGGACTGCGTCGCGATCGCCCGCGACCAGACCCGCGACGGCGCCCACATGATCGACCTCAACGTCGACTACGTCGGCCGTGACGGCGCCGCCGACATGGCCGAGCTCGCCGGCCGCCTCGCCACCGCGTCGACGCTGCCGATCATGCTCGACTCCACCGAGCCCGAGGTGCTGCAGGCCGGGCTCGAACGCCTCGGCGGGCGCTGCATCGTCAACTCCGTCAACTACGAGGACGGCGACGGCGAGGGCTCCCGCTTCCAGCGCGCCATGGCGCTGGTGCGCGAGCACGGTGCCGCGGTGGTCGCGCTGTGCATCGACGAGGAGGGCCAGGCCCGCACCGCGGACTGGAAGGTCCGCATCGCCGACCGGCTGATCACCGACCTCACCACGAACCACGGCATGTTCGTCGAGGACATCGTCGTCGACACGCTGACCTTCCCGATCACCACCGGTCAGGAGGAGGTCCGCCGCGACGCGCTGGAGACCATCGAGGCCATCCGCGAGCTCAAGCGCCTGCACCCGACCGTGCAGACGACGCTGGGCATCTCCAACGTCTCGTTCGGCCTCAACGCCGCCGCCCGCCAGGTGCTCAACTCGGTGTTCCTGCACGAGTGCGTGAACGCGGGCCTCGACACCGCGATCGTGCACGCGTCGAAGATCCTGCCGATGGCCAAGATCCCCGACGAGCAGCGCTCGGTGGCCCTCGACCTCGTCTACGACCGCCGCCGCGAGGGCTACGACCCGCTGTCGCGGTTCATGGAGCTGTTCGAGGGGGTGACCGCGTCGTCGGCGAAGGCCGGGCGCGCCGAGGAGCTGGCCGCGCTCCCGCTGTTCGAACGCCTCGAGCGGCGCATCGTCGACGGGGAGCGCCCCGGCCTGGAGGCCGACCTCGACCTCGCCCTCGACGAGCGGCCCGCCCTGGAGATCATCAACGACACCCTGCTCGCCGGCATGAAGACCGTCGGCGAGCTGTTCGGGTCCGGCCAGATGCAGCTGCCGTTCGTGCTGCAGAGCGCCGAGGTCATGAAGGCCGCCGTCGCCCACCTCGAACCGCACATGGAGAAGTCCGACTCCGCGGGCAAGGGCACGATCGTGCTGGCCACGGTCAAGGGCGACGTCCACGACATCGGCAAGAACCTCGTCGACATCATCCTGAGCAACAACGGCTACACGGTGGTCAACCTCGGCATCAAGCAGCCGATCTCGACGATCCTGTCCGCCGCCGAGGAGCACCACGCCCACGCCGTGGGCATGTCCGGGCTGCTGGTCAAGTCGACGGTGATCATGAAGGAGAACCTCCAGGAGATGAACTCCCGGGGGGTCGCGCAGAAGCTGCCCGTCCTGCTCGGCGGGGCCGCGCTCACCCGCTCCTACGTCGAGAACGACCTCTCCGAGGTCTACGACGGCCGCGTCTCCTACGCCCGCGACGCCTTCGAGGGCCTGCGGCTGATGGACGCCACGATGGCCCGCGCCCGCGGCGAGGCCCCCGCCGTCGACCCCGTCGAGGAGGCCAGGACCGCCGAGCGCAAGGCCCGCCACGAACGCTCCAAGCGGATCGCGGCCAAGCGCAAGGCCGCGGAGGCCGAGACCGCCGGGCCACTGCCCGAACGCTCCGACGTCGCCCTCGACAACCCGCTGCCAACACCCCCGTTCTGGGGCACCCGCGTCGTCAAGGGCATCGCCGTCGCCGACTACTCCGGGATGGTCGACGAACGCGCCCTGTTCCTGGGGCAGTGGGGCCTGCGCGGCGCCAAGGGCGGCTCCGGCCCGACCTTCGAGGAGCTCGTCGAGACCGAGGGCCGCCCGCGGCTGCGCTACTGGCTGGACCGGCTGGCCACCGAGGGCGTGCTGGGCAACGCCGCCGTCGTCTACGGGTACTTCCCGGCGGTGGCGGTGCGCGACGAGCTCGTCGTGCTCACCGAGCCGGACCCCGAGGCCCCCGAGCGGTACCGGTTCGCCTTCCCCCGCCAGCGGCGCGACCGCAACCTGTGCCTGGCCGACTTCTGGCGCCCGCGTGACGTCGCGATCGCCAACGGCGAGGTCGACGTGCTGCCGCTGCACCTGGTCACGATGGGCCAGCCCATCGCCGACTACGCGGGAGAGCTGTTCGCCAAGGACGCCTACCGCGACTACCTCGAGGTCCACGGGCTGAGCGTGCAGCTCACCGAGGCGCTCGCCGAGTACTGGCACAAGCGGATCCGCGAGGAGCTCACCTGGTCGACCGGGCGCACCCTCGCCGAGGAGGACCCCGCGAACGTCGAGGAGTTCTTCAAGCTCGGCTACCGCGGCGCCCGCTACTCGCTGGGCTACGGCGCCTGCCCGAACCTCGAGGACCGCACGAAGATCGTCGACATGCTCGAACCGGGTCGGATCGGGGTCGGGCTGTCCGAGGAGCTGCAGCTGCATCCCGAGCAGTCCACCGACGCGCTCGTGGCCCACCACCCCGAGGCGAAGTACTTCAATGCGGGCTGACCGCCCGGCCGCCGTCCTGTTCGACATGGACGGCACGCTGGTCGACTCCGAGAAGCTGTGGGACCGCTCGCTGGTCGACACCATGGCCTGGCTCGGCAGCGGGCCGCTGACCGACGAGGCCCGCCGCGAGACCGTCGGCGGGAACCTCGCGTTCAGCGTCGGGGTGCTGCTGCGGGAGGCCGGCGTCGAGGCCACCGCGCAACAGGTCACCGACACCGCCCGGCACCTCGTGGCGCGCACCGAGGAGCTGTTCCTGCGCGGGTTGCCGTGGCGGCCCGGGGCGCGGGAGCTGCTCGCCGCGCTCCACGACGCCGCCGTCCCGGCGGCGCTCGTCACCAACACCGGGCGCCGGCTCACCGACCTCGCGCTGCGCACCATCGGCGAGCAGTGGTTCGCGGCGACGGTGTGCGGCGACGAGGTCCCGCACGGCAAACCCGCCCCCGACGTCTACCTGCGGGCCGCCCACCTGCTCGGCGTCCCGGTGGGGGAGTGCCTGGCCGTCGAGGACTCCCCGACGGGCGCCGCCGCCGCCGACGCCGCGGGCGCCGTCGTGCTCGTCGTCCCCTGCGAGGTCCCCGTCCCCGGCGGGCCCCGCCGCGCCCGCCGCGACACCCTCGCCGGGCTCGACGTCGACGGCCTGGCCGCCCTGTTCGCCGACGTGCGGGAACGCACGAGCAGCCCCGCCCGCTGAGCCTCCGCTGCACGTACCGTTCGCCGCGAACACCCCAGCCGATACCCTCCTGACCTGGGGTTGGCCTGCCATCCGGCGCACGACGGCACCCGGTGGAAGCACGAGGGTCGCGTCGATTTCGTGGCCACCGCGACGACCCACGACACTGAGCACGGAAGGAGATACACCACGTGAAGACTTTCGACGGGCTCTACGCCGAGCTCAGTGAGAAGGCCGTGACGCGGCCCGACGGTTCGGGCACGGTCGCCGCCCTCGACGCCGGCGTCCACGCCCAGGGCAAGAAGCTGCTCGAGGAGGCCGGCGAGGTCTGGCTGGCCGCCGAGCACGAGTCCGACGACGCACTGGCCGAGGAGATCTCCCAGCTGCTCTACCGGGCGCAGGTGATCATGATCGGCCGCGGTATCACGCTCGACCACGTCTACAAGTACCTCTGACCGCCCGACCCACGCAGTTCGAAAGTAGGCACCCCGATGCTCCGCGTCGCGCTCCCGAACAAGGGCACTCTCGCCGAGCCCGCCAGCACCATGATGCGTGAGGCCGGCTACCGCCAGCGGTCCGACTCACGCGATCTCAGCATGGTCGACGAGGAGAACCAGATCGAGTTCTTCTACCTGCGGCCCAAGGACATCGCCACCTACGTCGGGTCCGGGGACCTGCAGCTGGGCATCACGGGGCACGACCTCATGGAGGAGTCCGGCAGCCAGGTGCAGCCGGTCCTCCCGCTCGGGTTCGGCGCGTCCAAGTTCCGCTTCGCGGTGCCGGCCGACGAGGACTGGGCCCTGGAGGACCTCGACGGCAAGACCATCGCCACCTCCTACCCGCGGCTCGTCCGGTCCCACCTGAGCGGCAAACGCATCGGCGCCAACATCATCAAGCTCGACGGCGCCGTCGAGATCTCGGTGCAGCTCGGCCTGGCCGACGCCATCGCCGACGTCGTCTCCTCCGGCCGCACCCTGCGCCAGCACGGCCTCAAGGTCATCGGCGACCCGATCGCCGAGTCGGAAGCCACCCTCATCGAGCGCGAGCCGCGCCTGGACCGGCACGAGGCCGACGACGTCAAGGCCGCCAAGCGGATCTTCACGGAGCGGCTGCGCGGCGTTGTCTTCGCCCGCAAGTACCTGATGCTCGACTACGACTGCCCCAAGGACGTGCTGTCCCAGGCCACCGCCATCACCCCGGGCCTGCAGTCGCCGACCATCGCCCCGCTGGAGCGCGAGGGCTGGGTCGCCGTCCGCTCCATGGTCACCAAGAACGAGTCCAACGCGGTGATGGACAAACTGGCCGCCGTCGGCGCCCGCGCGATCCTCACCTCGGAGATCCGCTCCTGCCGGGCGGTCACCTCCGCCGAGGACTGAACACCCCGGCCCCGCTCACCGGGGTCCGACCGTCAGGGCCTGCGTGGCGCGGCCGGTGTGCCCGGCCGCGTCGTACAGCACCGCCGACACCGTCCCCGCGCCCGTCGGCCCGATCACCGTCGCCGCGTCGACGCCCGTCCAGTCCCCGACGGGCGCCCGGTGCAGGTGCAGGCTCAGCTCGGTATTGACGAACAACCACTGCCGCAGGTCCAGCGGCGCCGCGATGCCGTTCGCCGAGTCGGCCGCCACCACCAGCCGCTGCAGCGGCGACGGATCCTCACCCGCCACCAACGGCACCCGCTGGCGCACCCACGCCCGGCCCGGGCCCGGCTCACCCAGCGCCCCCGCCAGCCAGCGCCACTCGATCATGTCCATGAACCCGGGCAGCCAGCCCTGCGGACGGGCCTCCTGCAGCACCGCGTCCTCCGGTCCCGCGATCGGCGGCGCCGCTCCCACCACGACCGCGCCCGTGTCGGCCGGCGCGAACCGCCACCCCCGCGCCTGCAGCACCGCCCGGCCACCGGCCAGCATCTCGGCCTGCAACAGCTCGATCCGCCGCCCCGGGCGCAGCACCCGGGCCCGCACCTCGACCTCACCCGCCGGGATCGGGCCCAGGACCTCGAGCGTCACCCTGGCCAACGCCAACGCGACGGCCGGGTCGGGCTGGGGCCACTGCTCCAACGCCCGCACCAGCAGTGCCGAGGGCGGCCCCGCGTGCTGCGCATCGGCGAACCACGGGCCGGTCGTCGAGTACGTGGCGTGGTACAAGCCCTTGTCCGGGTCGAGGGGGAGGTAGAACGGCTCCGGTTCGCTCACCCCCTGATCATGCGCCGTCGGCGGCACGCTCCGTGCCCGGGTCGGCCTCCGGCCAGCCCGGGTACGGCGGCGGCGTCCCACCCCACTCCGGGCAGATCGCCTTGTGCGCGCAGAACCGGCACGCCGACCCCCGGCGGGCAAGGAACTCGCCCGTCCGCCCCGCCTCCCGGATCGCCTCCCACAGCGCCGCCAGGATGCGCGTGAACCGCTCCAGCTCCCCCCGATCGGGGGCATAGCTCAACCACTCGCCCGAGCTCAGGTACAGCAGCCGCAGCTCACCCGGCACCACACCGCGCTCGTGCAGCAGCGCCAGCGCGTAGAACTTCAGCTGGAACATCGCCGACGCCTCACCGAACTCGTGCGGCGCCCGGCCGGTCTTGTAGTCGACGACCCGCAACCCGCCGTCGGGCAGTACGTCGACCCGGTCGACGACCCCGCGCAGCACCAACCCCCCGCCCAGGTCCGACTCGACGAGCAGCTCCACCGAGTCGGCCGTGACCGCACGCGGGTCCTCCAGCGCGAAGTAGGCCTCCACCAGCTCGTACGTCGAGGCGAGCCAGTCGGCGAAGCCGTACCGCTGCGACCCACCCTCGGCCGGCTCCTCGTCCGTCGGCCGCGGACCGAACAGCGCGTCGGCGATCCCGGGCCACGCGATGACGAGATCCACCCATGCCGGGCCGACCAGGGCTGCCGCCGCCGCGGGGGTGCGGTCGAGCGGGGGCAGCGCGTAGAGCCCCTCCAGGACCGCGTGCACGAGCGTGCCGCGCAGCTGGGCGTGCCCCGGCCGCTCGGGGATCCTGTCGACCGCCCGGTACCGGTAGAGCAGGGGACAGGTGCGGAAGTCGCCCGCCCGCGATGGTGACAGCGCCGGCCGCCGCCGAACCCGGGCGCCGTCGCCGCCCTCCTGCAGAGGATCCACCGGCAGGGCAGGAGCCGGGATCGCGACCGGACGCGGCACGGCCACGTCGACGGTGCGCACTCCCGGCTCGGTCACGGGACCACCGTATGCGGTCGTCCCGACACTCCCGGACACCGACGCCGCCCGGCGCCGAACCCGGTGCGCGGCCTCCGGCCGCTGTTGCGCCGGGCCCGCGGTGAGGCCGCGCGCAACCTCCCTGCTGCGTCGGGGCCTGCCGGCAGCAGTGGGGTTGCGCGCGATCCACCCGCCCGCAACCTCACGGTCGCCCGCAGCGCCGTCGACGACAGTGGGGTTGCGCGCGATCATCCGGCCGCAACCTGACCGTCGCGCGCAGCGCCGTCGACGACAGTGGGGTTGCGCGCCACGGTCCGGGCGTAGCGGGTGAGCGGTGACGGTCGGCTGCGGCGCGCAGCGGCCGAGGGGCCCGGCGTTCGGCCGGGGCGGGTCGCAGAACGGGCACCGGATACCGTTGCGCCCCGTGCCCGACCCCGCCCTGACCGATTCACCCGTCGCCGACCCACCCGTCGCCGGTCCTTCACTCGGTGACCCCTCACCCGGCGACCCGACACCCGGCGACGCCGTCGACCCCGCGTCCCACGAGCCGCCCCCCGGCGGCCGCACGCGCGGCGGGCCCTTCCGCGCGGGCGACCGGGTGCAGCTCACCGACCCGAAGGGCCGCAAGTACACGCTCCTTCTCGAGGAGGGCGGGCAGTACCACACCCACCGGGGCGGGCTCGCCCACGACGACCTCATCGGCAAGCCCGAGGGCAGCCTCGTCGTGTCACCGGTGGGCACCCCGTACCTGGCGCTGCGCCCGCTGCTCGCCGACTACGTGCTGTCGATGCCCCGCGGCGCCGCCGTCATCTACCCCAAGGACGCGGCCCAGATCCTGATGTGGGGCGACGTCTTCCCCGGGGCCCGGGTGCTGGAGGCCGGCGCCGGATCGGGTGCGCTCACGTGCTCGCTGCTGCAGGCGGTGGGGCCGCAGGGCAGCGTCGTGTCCTACGAGGTCCGCGACGACCATCTGCAACACGCCGAGAAGAACGTCGAGACTTTCTTCGGTTCGCGTCCCACGAACTGGACACTTCGCCTGGGTGATGTGAAGGACCACGACCCGGGTGCGGAGCAGTTCGACCGGGTCGTCCTGGACATGCTGGCGCCGTGGGAGGTGCTGGAGACCGTCCGTGCGGCGCTCGTCCCGGGCGGGGTCCTGGTCGGTTACGTTGCGACGACCACGCAGCTGTCGCGGCTCACCGAGGCGCTGCGCGAGATGCAGTGCTGGACCGAGCCGCAGTCGTGGGAGTCGCTGGTCAGGCCGTGGCACGTGGTCGGCCTGGCGGTGCGCCCGGAGCACCGGATGATCGGTCACACAGCGTTCCTGGTGACCGCGCGGCGGCTCGCCGACGGGGTGGCCCCGCCGCGTCCGCAGCGCAGACCGACCAGTCGTTGACGACGGACGGCGCAACGCCCGCCGTCGACCCGATTACTGGGTCAGGACAACGGCGTGACGTCAAGCTGCCGTCCGGCTGAGTGACGGATCACCGATTCGACGCAACACGCATCTCCCATCGCACCGGGTACCGTATGGAAACGGAACACGGAGGGAGGATGCCGTGAACCCCTACGACGGTCCCGGCAGGCACGGTGCGGGTGATCCGGGGGGCCTGACCCCCGCAGAGGCTGCCGCGCAGATCCGCTTCCTGGAAGAAGAGGTTGCGCTTCTTCGCCGGAAGCTCACCGAGTCTCCCCGGCAGGCACGCGTGCTCGAGCAGCGGTTGGCGGAGTCGGCCAGCCGGCTCTCCCAGCTCAGCGTGCGCAACGAGAAGCTGCAGGAAACGCTGCGCGAGGCGCGCACCCAGCTGGTCGCGCTCCGCGAGGAGGTGGAACGGCTGGCGCAGCCGCCGAGCGGCTACGGCGTGTTCCTCACCCGGTTCCCCGACGAGACGGTCGACGTCTTCACCTCGGGCCGTCGCATGCGGGTCGCGGTGTCCCCGGCGGTGGACACCTCCGAGCTGCGCGCGGGGCAGACGGTGCGGCTCAACGAGGCGCTCACGGTCGTCGAGGCGGGCGACTTCGAGCGGATCGGCGAGGTGTGCGCGCTGCGGGAGGTGCTGTCCGGTCCCACCGGGGACGGGCTGGCCGGCCGTGCGCTGGTCTCGGGCAACACCGACGAGGAGCGGGTCGTCTGGCTGGCGGCGCCGCTCACCCTCGAGTCCGACGACCCCGACTTCGTGCCGTTGAAGCCGGGCGACTCGCTGCTGGTCGACACCAAGGCCGGGTACGCCTACGAGCGGGTGCCCAAGGCGGAGGTCGAGGACCTGGTGCTGGAGGAGGTGCCCGACGTCTCCTACGAGGACATCGGCGGCCTGTTCCGGCAGATCGAGATGATCCGCGACGCCGTGGAGCTGCCGTTCCTGCACTCGGAGCTGTTCCGGGAGTACGAGCTGCGCCCGCCCAAGGGTGTGCTGCTCTACGGCCCTCCGGGCTGTGGGAAGACGCTGATCGCGAAGGCGGTCGCCAACTCGCTGGCCAAGAAGATCGCGGCGGCGCGCGGTGACGACCCGAACGAGGCCCGGTCGTTCTTCCTGAACATCAAGGGCCCGGAGCTGCTCAACAAGTTCGTCGGCGAGACCGAGCGGCACATCCGGCTCATCTTCCAGCGGGCCCGGGAGAAGGCGTCCGAGGGCACGCCGGTGATCGTGTTCTTCGACGAGATGGACTCGATCTTCCGGACGCGTGGTTCGGGTGTGTCCTCCGACGTCGAGACGACGATCGTGCCGCAGCTGCTGGCGGAGATCGACGGTGTGGAGGGCCTGGAGAACGTCATCGTCATCGGTGCCTCCAACCGTGAGGACATGATCGACCCGGCGATCCTGCGCCCGGGCCGGCTCGACGTGAAGATCAAGGTCGAGCGTCCCGACGCCGAGGCGGCCAAGGACATCTTCTCCAAGTACCTGACCGAGACGCTGCCGATCCACGTCGACGACGTGGCGGAGTTCGCCGGCAGCCGCAAGGCGACGGTGGACGCGATGATCCAGCGCGTCGTGGAGCGGATGTACGACGAGTCGGAGGAGAACCGCTTCCTGGAGGTCACCTACGCCAACGGTGACAAGGAGACCTTGTACTTCAAGGACTTCAACTCGGGCGCGATGATCCAGAACATCGTCGACCGGTCGAAGAAGTCGGCGATCAAGTCGGTGCTGGAGACGGGCCAGCCGGGCCTGCGGGTCCAGCACCTGCTCGACGCCATCGTCGACGAGTTCGCGGAGAACGAGGACCTGCCCAACACCACCAACCCCGACGACTGGGCCCGGATCTCGGGCAAGAAGGGCGAGCGGATCGTCTACATCCGCACGCTGGTCACGGGGAAGAACACGGAGACGAGCCGGGCGATCGACACGGCGTCGAACACCGGCCAGTACCTGTAGAAGCGGTGCGCATCGGGGCCCGCCGGACGTGTTCCGGCGGGCCTCCCGCGTGTGCGGGTCAGGTCCGCAACAGGGTCAGTGACACGTCGACCTCGACGTCGCGGCCGATGAGGCCGGGGCCGCGGCGGATGCCGGCGGCGACCCGGTCGACGGTGAGCCGGGCGGTGACCAGGACCACGGACCGGCCCGCGTCGACGGTGACGACGTCGGCGACGACGGGGGTGTCGGTGCCGCGCACGCGCAGCTGTCCGTCGGCCGTCGCGGTGCCGTCGGCGAGCTCGCCCGACCAGCTCAGGACGGGGAACCGGACGGCGTCGAGGAACCGTGGGCCGCGGACGTCGACGTCACGGCGGCGTCGTGCCGTGGTGAACGATGCGGCGTCGAGGTCGACCCGGACCCGGGCGCGGCCCTCGGCGACCTCGACGTCGCCCTCGGTGACGGCGAACGTGCCGTCGACGACGAGGAGGCCGAGCGAGGTGACGCGGAACGCGACGGTGCTGCGGGTCGGCGCGACGCGGTAGTGGCCCGGGGCGACCCCTCGCACCCCGGACCCACCCCGCGCCGCGAGCGGCACGGCCCCACCCCCCGCCGCGAGCGGCACGGCCCCACCGCGCGCTGCAGCCGGCGCCGCCACATGGCGCGCCGCGGTCGGCGCCGTAGCGTGCCGGGTGGTCACGACGTCACCGCCGTGACCTCGAAGATCTCGACGTGGTCGGGGCCGGGCAGCAGCGCGGGGTCCTCCCCGGGCAGCAGCTCCGCCTCCGCGATGGCCCGGAAACCGTCCTGCAGCGTGGGCTGGTCGACCGCCATGACGACGACGGTCTTGCGACACCGGTCGGGCTGCCACAGCCGCAGCACCCGCCCGGTGGTGGTGGCGCGGGCGGCCATCAGCGGCCCGATGCGGTCACGGTCGGCGCGGTCCGCGGCCTCCCGGACGGCAGGTGACATCGGCCCGGTGAACGTCACGACGCATGCGACGGCGGGCTTCGTGCCGGGCGGGCCGAGCGCCTCGTCGGTCTCGACGGCCCAGTGGTCGGTGCCCGCGGCGTCACCGGGGTAGAGGCGTAGGACGACGTCGCGGGGTCCCGCGATCTGGCGTAGGGCGAACTCCTCGTCGGCCGGTGCGGCGGGCGTCGCGTCGGTGGGCAGGATCGTGGCGTACACGGGCGGACCTCCTGGTGCCGGTCGGGGCGTCGGCCCCGCTGTCGTGCACCTACGGTCGCCCTCGCGGGTAGCGACGGGATCCGTGCTGGTACGTATCCGGCTACCGAGCTGGCCCGTGTTCGGCGACCCAGCCCGCCACCTGCGCCCGCCGGGCGAGCCCGAGCTTGCCGAGCACGTTGGCGACATGGGTCTCGACGGTCCGCTCGGACAGGACGAGCTGGGTCGCGATGTCGCGGTTGGTGCGGCCCTCGGCGAGCATCGCGGCGATCTCGCGTTCCCGCGGGGTGAGGCCGATGCGTTCGCTGCGGGCGCGGGTGATCGCGGCGAGCGCGGCGTCGGCCCGGCGCAGCGCGTCGGGCATGCCGATCCGCCGCGCGGTGGCGGCGGCCCGGGTGGCGTGGGCGGCGGCGGTGTCGAGGTCGGGGCCGGCGGACCGGTCGGTCAGCAGCAGCTCGGCGAGGCGCAGCTCGGACAGGGTGCGGTAGGGCAGCGCGCCGGCGCGGTCCTCGGCGGCGAGGGCGTCGGCGAAGTGGCGGCGGGCGGCGTCGGTGAGCCCGGCGGCGTCGGCGGCGTGTCCGAGGGCTCGTGACACCGAGCCGTCGCACCGCACCGATCCGGAGCCCCCCGCGACGAAGTAGCCGGCGTACGGGGTGAGGGCGTCGTGGCACCACAGCCCGACGTCGGCGTCGCCGAGGCCGGCCGCGAGCTCCGCCGCGTCGCAGACCGTCGGGAGCCAGCGGCCGTCGCGGGACAGGTCGGGCAGGACGGCCGCGATCTGGGCCAGTCGGGAACGGGCGGCGGGTTCGTCGCCCACGGCGAGTTGCGCCACCCCCACCGCCGACCAGAAGATCGGCAGGCTCTCGGCGGCGTGGGAGGCGGCGAAGACGGGCACCATCTCCGCCGAGCGGCCCTGCAGGCGGCGCAGCTCGGCGCGCAGCGCGCCGTCGATGGCGATCGCGCTGGCGTCCTCGGTGCGCCGGGCCCAGTCGAGTGCGGTGTCGGCCTGGCGCTCGCACTCCCCGAGCCGGCCCTGCAGCAGTGCGATGGCCGCGGCGACGCGGTGGCGGTGCCAGTGCGCCAGCGGCCAGCCGAGCCGGTCGGCGACGACGGCGAGCCGCGCGAGCTCGGTCTCGGCGACGGCGACGCGCCCCAGCTGGAACGCGGCGTCGATCCGCCACAGGGTGCCCCACAGGGGTGCGTCGGGCGGGCGGGGCAGCTCGGCCATGCGACGGGCGATGTCGAGGCGTTCGGCGACGCCGTCGGGGCCGCTCGCGGCGTGCTGCCGGGCCCGCAGGGTGTCGAAGAGCGCGAGGGGGTCACCGGATCGTTCGGCGAGCCGGAACGCCTCCGCGGGGTCGTCGCCGAGCTCGTCGAAGCCGATGACCTCGGCGGCGGCGAGGGTGTGCTGGGCCAGGACGCGGGCGCGGGTGGCGTCGTCGTCGGGGGCGTGGGCCGCGAGTTGGGGCAGGGCGCGGCGGGCCAGGTCGAGGACCGTGGCGTTGACGGCCCCGCCGAGACCCCGGACGACCAGGCTCGCGCGGGCGAGGGCGTCGGCACGCTCCGCGCCGCCCAGGTCGGGTCCCTCGGCGAGGTCGGCCACGGCCGTGCAACGGGCCAGCGCCGCCTCGGCGAGCCCGGCGGCGAACTCCGCCTCGGCGGCGGCGAGCTGCAGGGCGCACCGGTCGGCGACGGGCACGCCGGGCAGGGCGAGCGCGGCGTCGAGCACGGCGACGGCCCGGTCGGGCGTGGCGCGCGCCGCGGCGGCCGCGTCGAGGCAGGCGCCCACGGCTGCGGCGCGGCCGGCGGCGTCGGTCACGCAGGCCAGCAGGTGGGTGACGACGTCGCCGCCCATCGCCCCGGCCGCGACGGCGGCCGCGGCGGCGCGGTGCCCGGCGAGCCTGCGCGCGGCGGGCAGCCCCTCGTGCACGGCGTCGCGCAGCAGGGCGTGGGGGAAGGTGTGCCGGTCGGGGGCGGGCCCGGCGGCGACGAGGAGCCCGGCGGCGACGGCCTCGTCGAGCGCGGCGAGGGCGGTGTCGGTGTCGTGACCGCAGAGGGCGGCGAGCTCGGCGCACCCGGCGTCGCCGCCGGCGATCGCGGCCGCTCCGACGGCGTCACGAGCGGCGGGGGAGAGCCGGGCGAGCCGGTCGGCGGTGATGTCGGCGAGGCTCGCCGGCACGCCGAGGGGCCAGCCGGGGCCGGCCGGCGGGTCGGCGGCGATCCCGGCCGCGCGCAGGCTCGCGGTGAGCTCGCGGACGTGCAGCGGCACCCCACCGGAGGTGCGCAGCAGCACGGGGTGCCATCCGGGGTGGACGTCGGCGGCGACGGCGGCCACCTCCGTCCCGGTCCACGCGGCGAGGTCGAGCCGCCGGGCCCCTGCCCGGTCGAGCGCGACGAGCCCGCTGCGCAGGACCGGCGTCCGTTCGGTACTGCGGTAGGTGGCGACGGCCAGCACGCCGGGCCGCCCGGTGAGATGGGCCAGCAGCGCCAGCGTGGCCTCGTCGGCCCAGTGCAGGTCCTCCAGCACGACGAGCACCCCGCCGGGCCGGTCGGCCAGGCCACGGGCGACGGCCTCGAAGGCCCGCAGCCGGTGTCCGAGCAGGGCGGCGGGGTCGCCGTCGGCGGTGGGGAGGGCCGCGAGGACGTCGTGTTCGGGGCGCCCGTGCAGGGCCTGCCACCACGGCCACAGCGGTGGGGTGCCGACCCCGGGGTCGGCGCGGCCGGTGAGCACGGGCACGTCCGCCGCACGGGCGAGTCCGGCGACGGCCGCGGCGAGGGTCGTCTTCCCGATCCCGGGCTCACCCGCGAGCAGCACGGTCGCCCCGACGCCGCCGCGGACCGCGTCGAGGGCCGCGGCGAGCGCGGTCATCTCGGCGGTGCGGCCCACGAGGGTGTCCACGTGCGGCATGCCGGGAAGCATGGCAGGTGTCCGATCCGTTCACGACGATCCGGCGGGGCGCCTCCTACCGTCTGCGGCCATGAGCATCTCCGCACGGCTGCACGTCATCGGCATCATCACCGCGGACATGACCGCGGCGCTGGCCTTCTACCGGATGCTGGGCGTCGAGGTCCCGGCCGACGCCGACGCGGAACCGCACGTCGAGGCGGTCCTGCCCGGTGGGTTGCGGTTGGCGTTCGACACCGAGGCGACGATCGGCTCGTTCGTCCCCGGGTTCACCCCGCCCCCGCCGGGGGGCCGGATCGGGCTGGCGTTCCTGCTGGACGATCCCGCCGCGGTCGACGCCGCCTATGCCGAGCTGACGACGGCGGGCCACCACGGCGAGCTGGAGCCCTTCGACGCGTTCTGGGGACAGCGGTATGCGACCGTGCTGGACCCGGACGGCAACGGCGTCGACCTGTTCGCCCCGCTGCCCGCCTAGCGGCGCCGCGCGCCCGGCCGAGCGGGGAGTCCGGGCGAAGGGGTGGTCGGCGGGCGGGGCGACGGTCCGCACCGCGCCGGTTCACGGCGTCGTCGGCTCGGCCGCCCGGTCGCGCCCGTTCAGCTCGGCGTTGATGCGCCGGGCCTCCTCCAGCTGGTCCTCGAGGATGACGATGCGGCAGGCCGCGTCCAGGCCCAGCCCTTCGTCGACCAACGTGCGTACTCGCGCGGCCAGTCTCAGCTGATAGCGGGAGTAGCGGCGGTGCCCCCCGGCCGAGCGCTGCGGCACGAGCAGCTTCACTTCGTCGAGACTGCGCAGGAAACCTGCGGTGGCTCCGAGCATTTCCGCGGCACGACCCATCGTGTATGCGGGGTAGTGCTCGTCGTCGAGCCGGTCGGTCGCGCTTCCAGGGTTTGGGGCCATCGCGCCTCCACGGACGAGGGGCCCCGGTGCAGTCGCACCGGGGCCCCAGGGATTCAGCTACTCATCACCATCGACCGGCATCGGAATGCCGGCTCCTCGACCCGCAGAACTCGGAAACCGTTCGTGCGGGTACTGGTCCGCGTGAAATCCGATATCCACCTTCCGTTCCATACAGGCCGGGGTACCCGTCGCCGCGCGATGCGTGCGGCGGGTCTGACAGCGAGTGCTCTCCTTCTCCTCAGTGTTGCTGACTTGCTGGTGTTGCTGACTTGCTGGTGTTGCTGACTTGCTGGTGTTGCTGACTTGCTGGTGTTGCTGACTTGCTGGTGTTGCTGACTTGCTGGTGTTGCTGACTTGCTGGTGTTGCTTCGCGGGTAGTTACGTCATCTCCCGCGCCTCTGGACCTCGTCTCTCGACGAACGCGACACTACACACGCCAGTCGAAGGATGTCTACCTCCGCGGCATGAGATTTTCTTGCACCGCCTCACTGGACATCCTCCTGCGGCGGAGTGGCCGGGCAGCGGCGGCGCCGACAGGGGGCGCCCGCACGCGTGACGGCGTCGACCTGCCCGCAACGGCGCCCCGGCTAGGGGCGCAGCGTGCCGACGGTGACGCCGGCCAGGTCGCGGACCTCGCGGCTGAGGTGGGGCTGGTCGGCGTAGCCGGCGTGGGCGGCGACGTCGGCGGGGGCGCGGCCGGCGGCGAGCAGGGCGACGGCGACCCGGAAGCGCAGTACCCGGCGCAGGGTGGCGGGTCCGTAGCCGAACGCGGCGGCGGCGCGCCGGTACAGGGTGCGGAGGGTCCAGCCCATCGTGTCGGCGGTGTCGGCGACGCTGCGACCGGCGGCGATGTGGCGGGCGGCGGCGCGCACCGCCGGGTCGGGGGCGCCGTGCTCGGCGCGCAGGCGGCGGGCCAGGTCGGCGAGGGCGGCGAGGGGGTCACGGCCGTCGTCGACCGCGGCGGCGGTACGCCGGGCCGCGGTGGGCGCGAGCTCGGTGAGGGGGACCCGCAGGTTGCGCAGCTCGGTGGCGGGGACGCCCAGCAGTGCGGGGGCGGCGCCGGGATGCAGCCGCAGGCCGTGGGTGAGGCTGCCGGGGGAGCGGTGGACGGGGTGGGCGGTGGTGTCCGGGCCGGCGACGACGACATGGCCGTCGATCCACATGAGGTCCATGCAGCCGTCGGGCAGGACGTTGCCGTCGACCGGTGTGGCGTCGGCTGGCACGCCGGCGCGCCAGCCGCACTCGACCTCCGAACGCAGCGACGGCGGTGCCGGGAGCTCGCGGTATCCGGTCACGGGGTGACCGTAGCCGGGTGCAGCCCGGCACCGCCGGAGCGCTGCAGGGAGGACGGGGTCGTGCCGGGGGTCAGGCGGTCCGGAGGACGGCTTCGACCTCGAGGGTGACCTGGACCTTCTCGCCGACCACGACGCCGCCGCCGTCGAGGGGCATCGCGATGTCGACGCCGAAGTCGTTGCGGTTGATGGTGATGTTCGCGCTGAAGCCGACGCGGGTGCCGCCGAAGGGGTCGGGGCCGAAGCCACCGATCTCGACGTCGAGGGCGACGGGCCTGGTGACGCCCTTGATGGTGAGGTCACCGTCGACGATGAGGCCGTCGCCGCCGGCGCGGACGGCGGTGGAGCGGAAGGTCCACCGGGGGTGGGCCTCGGTCTGGAAGAAGTCGGCGGAGCGGATGTGGGCGTCGCGCTGCTCGTTGTTGGTGTCGATGGAGTCGGCGTCGATGGTGACCTCGACGGCGGAGGTCTCGACGGTCTCACCTGTTGTGATGACACCGCTGAATGTCCCGAAGCGTCCCTTGACCTTGCTGACCATCATGTGGCGGACACTGAAGGAGATGTCCGAGTGCGACGTGTCGATGTCCCAGACACCCGCGATGTAGCCGGGGATTTGCGTGGTGGCGGCAGTCATGTCGTCCTCCGTATAATTTGTTGAGCGCTCATCTGTTGAGAGTCACGCTAGACCCGACGCACTTGACAGTTCAACCATGAGGAGGGTGACGTGGAGCACACACGGTGGCTCGACGACGAGGAACAACGGACATGGCGGGCATTCCTCGCCGCGACCCGGCTCGTCCTCGACCGCGTCGAGCGACAGATGTCGCAGGAGTCCGGCATCCCGCAGACCTACTACGAGCTGCTCGTCCGGCTCTCCGAGGCGCCCGACCGCACGCTGCGGATGAGCGCGCTGGCCGACACCGCCCTGTCCTCGCGCAGCCGGCTCTCGCACGCCGTGGCCCGCCTGGAGGAGACCGGCTGGGTCGAGCGCAGCGCCTGCCTCACCGACCGCCGTGGCTCCTTCGCCCGGCTCACCGACGAGGGCATGGCCGCTCTCGAGGCCGCCGCGCCCGGGCACGTCGAGACGGTCCGCACCGCCGTGTTCGACCCGCTCACCCGCGACCAGCAGGCGGCCCTGCGCGACGTCGCGGAGACCATCGTCGCCGCCCTGGCCGACGGGGCGCACCCGCTCGGCGTCGGCGCCCCCGAACCCGCCACCGCGGACCACACCTGAGCGCACGCGGCGCTCGTCACCGCACGACCACCCCCGACCCGACACAGTCCTAGGCTGGAGACATGGCAGACACGCACGTCGACGTCCTCGTCCTCGGAGCCGGCCCCGGCGGCTACGTGGCCGCGATCCGCGCCGCGCAGCTCGGGCGCAGCGTCGCGGTCGTCGAGGACAAGTACTGGGGAGGGGTCTGCCTCAACGTGGGCTGCATCCCCTCGAAGGCGTTGCTGCGCAACGCCGAGCTGGCCCACATCTTCAACCACGAGAAGAAGACGTTCGGCATCTCCGGCGAGGCCTCGTTCGACTACGGCGCCGCCTTCGACCGCTCCCGCGTCGTCGCCGACGGCCGCGTCAAGGGCGTCCACTTCCTGATGAAGAAGAACAAGATCACCGAGATCGACGGCCGCGGCACGTTCGTCGACGCGCACACCGTCGAGGTGGCGCTCAACGGAGGCGGCACGCAGACCGTCACCTTCGACGACGTGATCATCGCCGTCGGCACCGAGACCCGGCTGCTGCCCGGCACGTCGCTGTCGGAACGGGTCGTCACCTACGAGGAGCACATCGTCACGCGCGACCTGCCGCGCAGCGTGATCATCGCCGGGGCCGGCGCGATCGGGGTCGAGTTCGCCTACGTCATGGCCAACTACGGCGTCGACGTGACGATCGTCGAGTACCTCGACCGGCTGCTCCCGCTCGAGGATGCCGAGGTGTCCAAGGAGCTGGCCAAGCACTACCGCAAGCTCGGCGTCACGGTCCTCACCTCGACGAAGGTCGAGTCGATCGACGCCGGCGGCGACCGGGTCACCGTCCGGATCTCCGACGCCGAGGGCGAGCGCGAGCTCACCGCCGACAAGGTCGTGCAGGCCATCGGGTTCAAGCCCCGCACCGAGGGCTACGGCCTGGAGAAGATCGGCGTGGAGCTCACCGAGCGCGGCGCCATCGCGATCGACGACCACATGCGCACCAACGTGGCGAACGTCTACGCGATCGGCGACGTCACGGCCAAGCTGATGCTGGCCCACGTCGCCGAGGCGCAGGGTGTCGTCGCCGCCGAGACGATCGCGGGTGCCGAGACCGTCGAGCTCGAGTACGTGATGATGCCGCGCGCCACGTTCTGCCAGCCGCAGGTCGCGAGCTTCGGCTACACCGAGGCGCAGGCCCGCGAGCTCGCCGACGAGAAGGGCTGGAAGATCGTCGTCGCCAAGTTCCCGTTCACCGCCAACGGGAAGGCCCAGGGCCTGGGCGACGCGTCGGGCTTCGTCAAGCTGATCGCCGACGAGACCTACGGCGAGCTGCTGGGCGGGCACCTGATCGGCCCCGAGGTGACCGAGCTGCTGCCCGAGCTGACGCTGGCCCAGAAGTGGGACCTGACCTCGCACGAGCTGGCGCGCAACGTGCACGCGCACCCGACGCTCTCGGAGGCGCTGCAGGAGGCGATCCACGGCCTCGCCGGCCATATGATCAACTTCTGAGTCACGGCGCGGTCAGAGCCGCGCCAGCCACCACTCGGCGAGTATCCGGCTGTCGGGCGCGAACGGCCACGCGGGATCGGCCAGCCGCGCCCGCAGCTCGTCGACGGGCATCCACCAGCTCTCGGCCACCTCGGAGGCCTGCGTGACCACCGGCCCGTCCCAGCGGGCCTCGAACGCGAACAGGTGGCAGCGCAGGCCCTGCGGCCCGCCCAGCCCCGGGCCGGGCCCGGACTCCCACGCCCTCGACAGCACCGGGGTCAGCTCCACACCCCGGACCCCCAGCTCCTCGGCCAGCTCGCGGGCCGCGGTCTGCGCGGGCGTCTCACCCGGGTCGACGACCCCGCCGGCCACACAGTCGTGCACACCGGGCATGACCAGCTTCGTGTCGGCCCGCCGGTGCACGTGGACGCGGGTGCCGTCCACGCTGCGCAGCAGGACGCCGGCGCTGCCGTGCCACAGCGACCGCGCGTACACCTCGCCGCGCGCCAGGGTGCCGATCTGGTGGCCGGCGGCGTCGTAGAGGGCGATCGGCTCGGCGGCGGGATCGGACACGTGGCCGAGTCTCGCACCCGCCGGGTCCGTCTCACGCCGCCCCGCCGACGACACCGCGGGATAGGCTCGGCCAATGCATGTCGACGTCGCCGCCGGGGCCGGTTCGTGACCGCCCGCCGCATCATGGGCACCGAGGTCGAGTACGGGATCTCCGTCCCGGGCGACCCGACCGCCAACCCGGTCATCACCTCCACCCAGATCGTCCTCGCCTACGCCGCGGCGCAGGAGATCCCGCGCTCGCGGCGGGCCCGCTGGGACTACGAGGTGGAGTCCCCGCTACGCGACGCCCGCGGTTTCGACCTGTCGGCGCCCACGCTGAGCCCGCAGAACGACTCCGAGCTCGACGACCTGGGCGCCGCCAACGTCATCCTCACCAACGGCGCCCGGCTCTACGTCGACCACGCCCACCCCGAGTTCTCCACCCCGGAGGTCACCACGCCACGTGACGTCGTGGCCTGGGACAAGGCGGGGGAGCGGATCATGGAGGAGGCGGCGATGCGCGCCGCCACTGTGCCGGGCGCGCCACGGATCCAGCTGTACAAGAACAACATCGACGGCAAGGGCGCCAGCTACGGCACCCACGAGAACTACCTGATGTCGCGGCAGACGACGTTCCCGTCGATCGTGTCCGGCCTCACCCCGTTCTTCGTGTCGCGCCAGGTCGTGACCGGGTCCGGGCGGGTCGGGATCGGCCCGTCGAGCGACGAGGCCGGCTACCAGCTCTCCCAGCGCGCCGACTACATCGAGGTCGAGGTCGGCCTGGAGACCACGCTCAAGCGCGGCATCATCAACACCCGCGACGAGCCGCACGCCGACGCCGACAAGTACCGCCGGCTGCACGTCATCATCGGCGACGCCAACATGAGCGAGTACTCGACGCTGCTCAAGGTCGGCACGACCGCGCTGGTCCTCGACATGATCGAGCACGGCATCCGGTTCGACGACCTGCGGCTGGCCGAGCCGGTGAAGTCCGTGCACCGCATCAGCCACGACCCCGGCCTGACCACGACCGTGGAGCTGCTCGACGGCCGGAAGATGACGGGCGTCGACCTGCAGCGGATCTATTTCGACAAGGCCCGCGCGCACGTCGAGAACACCCAGGGTGGCGACGTCGACGCGGCGACCGCCGAGGTCCTGCAGCTGTGGGGCGAGGTCCTCGACGACCTGGCCCGCGACCCGATGAGCACCGCCGACCGGCTCGACTGGACGGCGAAGCTGCGACTGCTCGAAGGGTACCGCGAGCGCGACGGCCTGAACTGGAACGCCGGCCGCCTCGCGCTTGTCGACCTGCAGTACTCCGACGTGCGGATGGGCAAGGGCCTCTACAACCGGCTCGCGGCCCGCGGCTCGATCAAGCGCCTCGTCAGCGAGGACGACGTCGCCGCCGCGGTGCAGTCCCCGCCCGACGACACCCGCGCCTACTTCCGCGGCCGCTGCCTGGAGCGCTACCCCGCCGAGGTGGCCGCGGCGTCGTGGGACTCGGTCATCTTCGACCTCGGCCGCGAGTCGCTGGTGCGGATCCCGACCCTCGAGCCGCTGCGCGGGACCCGCCGGCACGTCGGCGAGTTGATCGACGGTTCGCGTACCGCCGAGGAGCTCGTGGAGGCCCTCACCCGGGGCTGACCTGGGCAACGTCGCCGTGGATCACCCCGTCCGGGGGAACGGGCGCTGGCCGGACGCGCCGACGACACCGACGTCGATCACGGGCGTGTCGGCTCCGCGGTCGGTATCCTGACGGGACCGGACCTCGGCCCGGCGCTCCTGTACGGGGTGTCGGCCGGGACCCAGCCCCGAACTCGGGGTGAGCGAGGAGGAGACGGCGATGTCGCAGGAGCAGACCAAACGTCAGGGCGGTGGCGGCGGGGACGACGAGGACGGCTCCGGCGCCGAGGCCGCGGGTCAGGAGCGTCGCGAGAAGCTCGGCGAGGACGTGGACACGATCCTCGACGAGATCGACGACGTCCTCGAAGAGAACGCGGAGGAGTTCGTCCGCGCCTACGTCCAGAAGGGCGGCCAGTAGCCGTCCGCCGCGACCGTGGCCGGCGTGCGCCGGCCCGGTCGTCCGCAGTACCGTGCCGCCCGGTGGGTCCGGTCCACGAGACCGGTCCGCCGGGCGGTGTGACGCCGACACCGCGTCACGAACGTGGGGACCGAAGCGTCACGATCAGGGACCGGTGACCCGTCGAGGGTTTCCGGCCGCACGAAGGAGAGGTACGCACCCGACCATGGACCACCGGTCGCCGCTCGACGCACGACACCCCGGCCTGCTCGACCCGTTCACCGCTCCGGCGACCGCGTCGTTCACCGACTACGTCGCCGCCACCGCCCCCCACCTGCTGCCCGGCCGTCCCACCGGGGCCCACGCCGCCGCGCACGCGGGCGCGGGCCTCGACGTGCCGCACGGCACCACGATCGTCGCGCTCGTCTGCGCCGACGGCGTCGTCATCGCCGGCGACCGGCGCGCCACCTCGGGCAACGTCATCGCCCAGCGCGACATCGAGAAGGTCTTCGTCACCGACTCCTACTCCGCCGTCGGCATCGCGGGCTCCGCGGGCATCGCGCTGGAGATGGTCCGGCTGTTCACCGTCGACCTGGAGCACTACGAGAAGATCGAGGGCGTCCCGCTCTCCCTCGACGGCAAGGCCAACAAGCTCGCCGGGATGGTCCGGCAGAACCTCGGCGCCGCCATGCAGGGCTTCGTCGTCGTCCCCCTGTTCGTCGGCTACGACACCGACGCCGCCGACGCCTCGAAGGCCGGCCGCATCGTCACCTACGACCCCACCGGCGGCCGCTACGACGAGTGGCTCGGCTACCACTCGGTCGGCTCCGGCTCGGTGTTCGCGAAGTCGTCGATGAAGAAGCTGCACGACCCCGCGCACGACCTGCCGCGCACGATCCGGACCGCGATCGAGGCGCTCTACGACGCCGCCGACGACGACACCGCCACCGGTGGCCCGGACACGGTGCGGCGCATCTACCCGATCGTCGTGAGCATCACCGCCGAGGGCGCCCACCGCCGCCCGGAGGAGGAGATCTCCGGCATCGTCGACCAGGTGATCGCCGGGCGCACGGAGAAGCCGGGAGGCTGACGTGTCGTCCCCGACCACCCCGCACGTACTCACGACCCAGGAGCGCTCCCCGTGACGATGCCGTTCTACTCCTCCGTCGACCAGCTGCTGCGCGACCGCTCGGAGCTGGCGCGCAAGGGGATCGCCCGCGGGCGCAGCGTCGTCGTGCTGACCTACGCCGGCGGCGTGCTGTTCGTCGCTGAGAACCACTCGACCGCGCTGCACAAGGTCTCGGAGATCTACGACCGCATCGGCTTCGCCGCCGTCGGCCGCTACAACGAGTTCGAGAACCTGCGCACCGGTGGCATCCGCGCCGCCGACGTCCGCGGCTACTCCTACGACCGGCGCGACGTCACCGGCCGCTGGCTGGCCAACGTCTACGCCCAGACCCTCGGCTCGATCTTCATCGACCAGCAGAAGCCGTTCGAGGTCGAGGTGTGTGTCGCCGAGGTCGGTGCGACCGCAGCGGCCGACCAGCTCTACCGCATCACCTACGACGGCTCCATCACCGACGAGCCGAAGTTCGTCGTGATGGGCGGGCAGACCGAGCCGATCAGCGCGAAGCTCGGCGAGACCTTCGAGCCGGGACAGGAGCTGGCCGACGCGATCGGTGTCGCCGTCGGCGGCCTGCAGGCCGGGGGTGCCCCCGGACCCGGCAACGGCGCGAACGCCGAGGAGCGGATCCTCGGGGTCAGCGCCCTGGAGGTCGCGGTCCTCGAACGCGGGCGGCCGCGACGCTCGTTCCGCCGCATCACCGGCGCCGCGCTGCGGGAGCTGCTGCCCGCCGCCAACCGCGGCGCCGACGACGCCGAGCCCGAGGTCGGGGGCGACGACGCCCCGGCCGCCGCCGGCGCCGACCCCACGCCGGAGAGCTGATGCGCCGTGCGCCCTTGACCTGAACCCGGGTCGAGGGCGCACCGTGTGGGCATGGCCGTCGAGCTGAACCACACGATCGTCAACTCCACCGACGCGGACGCCGAGGCGAGCTTCGTCGCCGAGATCCTGGGCCTCCCGGTCCCGACCCGGTTCGGGCCCTTCACCGTGGTCGAGGTCGCCAACGGGGTGAGCCTCGACTTCATGACCGACGCCTCGCCGACCCCGCAGCACTACGCGTTCCTGATCAGCGAGTCCGAGTTCGACGAGGTCGCCGCCCGGCTCGCGGGCCGCGACACCTGGGCCGACCCGGGCCACCGCACCGCCGGGCACAACACCCACAACGGCGGCCGCGGCATGTACTTCGACTCGCCGAGCGGCCACAACCTCGAGGTCCTGACGACCCCGTACGCGTGAGGCCCGGGCCCCGGGGTCAGGGGTAGCGGCGCAGCTCCACGCCGTTGCCGTCCGGGTCGCGCAGGTAGATGCCCTCGCCCTGGCCGCGGGCACCGAACAGCGACCGCGGCGGGGCCACCCCGTGCTCGGCGGCCAGCGCCGCCAGGTCGACGCCGTCGACGACGAGGGCCAGGTGCCCCATGTTCTGCCCGTCGCGCACCCCGCGCTGGACGTCGACGATCGTGTCGGTGCTGACCCGCAGCGACGCGAACGGCACCTCCCCGCGGCGCCACTCCTGCAGGCGCAGCACCTCGAGGCCGAGCACCTCGCGGTACCAGGCGATGAGCCGCTCCGGGTCGGCGGAGACGAGCACGACGTGGTCGAGCGCGGTCACCCTCACCGGTCGATCCGCTCCTCGTGGGCGTACACGTTCATCGTCTCCCCGCGCAGGAACCCGACCAGCGTCATCCCCGCCTCGGCGGCGAGCTCCACCGCCAGCGACGACGGCGCCGACACCGCCGTCATCATCGGCACCCCGGCCATGACGGCCTTCTGCACCAGCTCGAACGACGCCCGGCCCGACACCATCAGCACGGTGCCCACGGCGGGGACCGCACCGTCGAGCAGGCGGCGACCGAGCACCTTGTCGACGGCGTTGTGCCGGCCGACGTCCTCGCGGGCGACGATCAGCTCGCCGGCGGCGGTGAACAGCGCGGCCCCGTGCAGCCCGCCGGTGGAGGAGAAGACCTTCTGCGCCTCCCGCAGGGCGTCGGGCAGCTCGACGATCGTGCGGTAGTGCACCCGGACCTGGTCGGCGGCGGGGGAGAAGCGGGACTTGAGCTTCACCGCGTCGAGCGAGGCCTTGCCGCACACGCCGCACGAGGACGTGGTGTAGAAGTTGCGCTCCAGCGACGTGTCGGGCGGCTCGACGCCGGGGGCGAGGGTGACGTCGAGGACGTTGTAGGTGTTGTTGCCCTCGTCGTCGAGGGAGTCGCAGTAGCGGGCGGAGAGCAGGTCGCCGGGGGAGCCGATGACGCCCTCGGTGAGCAGGAAGCCGTGCGCGAGCTCGACGTCGTGGCCGGGGGTGCGCATGGTGACCGACAGGGGCTTGCCGTCGACGCGGATCTCCAGCGGCTCCTCGGCGGCGAGCGTGTCGGGGCGGCGGCGTTCCTGCCCGTCGGGCCCGAGCCGCAGCACCGGTCGTCGCACCGTGACCCGGCCCATGTCCACTCCCGTCCGGCGCAGCCGCGGTCGGTCGCGCCGCCCTCCAGAGTAGGAGCCGCGGGCCGCGGTTCCTACTCCGGAGACCGGTCACGGCGGCCCCGGGCGCGCCCGCCCGGCCGCGCGGGTCCCGGCCCGGCCCCGATCGCGAGATGCACGCGGGTCGCGACATCGCGGGAGGACCGCGCCGAGGCACGTCGCGGCGGCCCGTCGTAGCATCGCCGCCCATGAGGAGCGGGCTGTCGGGGACCGCGCGGGCGGCGGGGATCGTGCTGGCCGGGGGACGGTCGTCGCGGATGGGCACGTCGAAGGCCGACCTGGACTGGTTCGGGACGCCGCTGCTGGCCCGGATGGTCGGGCTGGTCGGGCGGGCCGTCGACGGGCCGGTGGTGGTCGTGCGCGCCCCCGGACAGGGCCTGCCGCCGCTGCCGGCGGGGACCGAGGTGGTCGACGACCCCGTCGAAGGGCGGGGCCCGTTGCAGGGCATCGCGACCGGCCTCGACGCCGTCACCGGCCGGGCCGGGGCGGCGTTCGTCACCGCCACCGACCTGCCGCTGCTGCACCCCGCCTACGTGCGCCGGGTGCTCGCGCTGCTGGACGAGCACACCGACGTCGTCGTCCCGCAGGCCCACGGCCATCCGCAGCCGCTCGCCGCCGCCTACCGGGTCGCGCTCGCACCGCTGGTCACCAGCCTCGTCGACGACGGGGTCCGCCGCCCACCGGACCTGTTCAGCCGGTGCCGGGTGACCCGCCCCGACGAGGCGGTGCTCCTGGCGGACACCGCGCTGGCCCGGGCCGATGCCGAGCTCGACTCGCTGCGCAACATCAACACCCCCGACGAGCTGGCGGCCGTGCGGGCCCGGCCCGCGCCGCGGGTCGTGGTGGCCGAAGGGCCGCCGGTCGCCGCCCGCACCCTCGGCGACGCGACGACGCTGCTGGCGGCCCGGCACGGCTCGGCGGCCCGGATCGTGCTGGCCGGAGCCGTCGGTGTCACCGATCCCGCCACGCCGCTCGTGCCCGGCGACGTCCTCGCGGTGCGGGTCACGCCGGGCCCGGCCGGGGTGGTCGCGGGGCACGCGGCCTCACGCCGGGCCTGACGGAGCCCGCGGCGCAGGCATATCGTGGACGCCGTCAGCCCTGACGTCACCGCAGTCGACCCGTGGAGGACCGATGCCCCGCCGTCCCCGGCACGTGAGGATCACCGAGCCGCTGGTGCGCGAGAACGGTGTGCTGCGCCCCGCGACCTGGGACGAGGCCCTCGACCGCGCCGCGGCCGGGTTCCGCGGCCGCAGCGGCGCCGAGTTCGGCATGTTCAGCTGCTCGAAGGCCACGAACGAGATGAACTACACCGCCCAGAAGTTCGCCCGGGTGGTGATGGGGAGCAACAACGTCGACTCCTGCAACAGGACTTGACACGCTCCCAGCGTCGTCGGTCTGACGGCAGTGTTCGGTGCCGGCGGCGGCACCTCCGCCTATGTCGAGGCGGAAGACGCCGACCTCCTCGTCCTGTGGGGCTCCAACGCGCGTGAGACCCACCCGATCTTCTTCCACCACGTCCTGCAGGGGCTGCGCAAGGGCACCCGGATGTACTCCGTCGACCCGCGGCGCACCTCCACCGCCCGCTGGGCCGACGGCTGGCTGGGTCTCGACGTCGGTACCGACATCGCGCTGGCCAACGCCATCGGCCGCGAGATCATCCACGCCGACCTGGTCAACCACGCCTTCGTGGACCGCGCGACGACGGGTTTCGACGAGTACGCGCGCACCGTGGAGCCGTACACCCTGGAACGGGCGGCGGAGATCACCGGTGTCGACGCCGCGCTGATCAAGGAGCTGGCCCACGCCTACGCCCGCGCCGACCGCGCCCAGATCTGCTGGACGTTGGGCATCACCGAGCACCACAACGCCGCCGACTACGTGTTCGCGCTGATCAACCTGGCGTTGCTGACCGGGCACGTCGGCCGCTACGGGTCGGGGCTCGTGCCGCTGCGCGGGCAGAACAACGTGCAGGGCGGCGGCGACATGGGTTCCATCCCGGCCAAGCTGCCCGGCGGCTACGACCTCGGCGACGACGAGGCCCGCGCCCGGTTCGAGGCGACGTGGGGCGCCCCGATCTCGCCGACGGCGGGCATGCACCTGTCGCAGATGTTCGAGGCGATGGAGGCCGGGACCCTCACGACCCTGTACTGCATCGGGGAGAACCCGGCGGAGTCCGAGGCCAACGCCACGCACGCCCGGCACCTGCTGGAGGGCCTGGACCACCTGGTGGTGCAGGACATCTTCCGCACGGCGACCGCCGACCTGGCCGACGTCGTGCTGCCCGCAGCCGCCGACTGGTGCGAGTACGAGGGCACCGTCACCAACAGCGAGCGACGGGTGCAGCGGGTCCGCAAGGCCCTCGACCCGCCCGGGCAGGCCCGGCCGGACACCCACATCATCTGCGCGGTCGCCGACCGCCTCGGCCACGACTGGGGCGAGCCGACGGCCGAGCAGGTGTGGGACGAGCTGCGCTCGCTGTCGCTGAACTGGCACCACGGCATGAGCTACGCCCGGCTGGACGAACACGGCGGGCTGCAGTGGCCGTGCCCGACCCTCGACCACCCGGGCACGCCGCTGATGCATGCCCGGCTGTGGTCGGACGACCCGGCCGAGCTGGGCAGGCCCGCGCCGTTCACGCCGGTCGAGCACGTGCCACCGGTGGACGCCCTCGACGCCGACTTCCCGATCCGGCTCACGACGGTCCGCCTGCTCGACGCCTACAACTCCGGCGTCCAGTCGGGCGGGTACTCGTCGCCGATGCGGCGCCGGGAGTCGCTGCGGATGGACCGGGAGGACGCCGCGCGGCTCGGGATCGGCGACGGCGAGCGGGTGCGCGTGGTGTCGCGGCGCGGGTCGGTCGAGGCGCCGGTGGCGCTGGACCCGTCGCTGCGGCCCGGGCTGGCGTCGTTCACCCCGCACTTCTCCGAGGAGGTCGACACGAACGTGCTGACCAACGACGCCTGGGACCCGAAGTCGGGCACGTCGGAGTTCAAGGCGACCGCGATCCGGATCGAGAAGCTGGCGGACACGGGTGAGCCTCGGCTGCCCGCCGCCGGAAGCTGAGTAGGGAGGCACGTGGACCTGCGTCTGTCGGGCGCCGAGGCGACCGCGGAGGAACGGGCGGCCGTCGACGCCCTGCTCGACCCGCTGCTGGGCCCCCGGGCCGCCGACGATCGCGCCGGCCCGGACTCCGGGCACGAGGCCCGGGGCCGCCGGCATCTGCTGCTGCCGGTGCTGCACGCGGTGTCCGACGCCGTCGGGCACCTGTCGGAGGGGGCGCTCAACCACGTCGCCACCCGGCTCTCGGTCCCTCCGGCCGACGTCTACGGCGTGGCGACGTTCTATGCCATGTTCGCCGTCGAGCCGCGGGCGCCACGCGTCGTGCACGTGTGCGACGACGTCGCGTGCGGCCCCGCCGGTGGTGAGGACCTGGCCGCCCGGCTGACCGCCGAACTGGGCCCCGCGGGCACGGGGGAGCAGGCCTGCTGGGTCCGCAGCCCCTGCCTGGGCCTGTGCGAGCGGGCTCCCGCGGTGATGTTCCAGCTGGCCGGGGAACCCGACTTCAGCCACGCCCCCGCACACGCCGACGACGTGGTGGCGGCGGCGCGGGGCGGCGCCACGGCCGTCGCGGCCGACGCCGCCTTCGCCGACCCCGGCGTCAGCGTCCCGCAGACCCGCACCCCGCGCGCGGAGACGCTGAAGCTGTTGCGCCGCATCGGGGTCGTCGACCCCGGAAGCCTCGACGACTACCGCGCCCACGGCGGCTACGAGGCCCTGCGGCGCGCCGTCGGCCTCGGCGCCGCCCGGGTGATCACCGAGCTCAAGGACTCGTCGCTGACCGGGCGGGGCGGCGCCGCGTTCCCGACCGGGGTCAAGTGGGAGGGTGTCGCGGCCGCCCCGGTCCGGCCGCACTACCTGGTCTGCAACGCCGACGAGTCCGAGCCCGGCACGTTCAAGGACCGGGTGCTGATGGAGTACGACCCGTTCGGGCTGGTCGAAGCGATGACGATCGCCGGCTGGGCCACCGGCTGCGAACGCGGCTACCTCTATGTCCGCGGGGAGTACCCGCTCGCGACCCGACGGCTGGAGCATGCGATCGCCGAGGCGCGCCGCCGCGGCTACCTGGGTGCGGACGTGATGGGCGAGGGCTTCACCTTCGACATCGAGCTGCGCCGCGGCGCCGGAGCCTACATCTGCGGCGAGGAGACCGCGTTGCTGAACTCCATCGAGGGGTTCCGCGGCGAGCCGCGCAACAAGCCGCCGTTCCCGAGCGTCTCGGGGCTGTTCGGCAAGCCGACAGTGATCAACAACGTCGAGACGCTGTACAACGTGCTGCAGGTACTCGACGCCGGCGGACCCGCGTTCGCCGCGGTCGGCGGCGGGCGGTCGACGGGCACGAAGCTGTTCTGCGTCTCCGGCGCGGTGCACACCCCCGGCGTCTACGAGGTCGAGTTCGGCACCACGCTGCGCGAGCTGCTCACCCTCGCCGGCGGGCTGCGCGGCGAGCTGCGCACCATCCTGCTCGGCGGGGCGGCGGGCGGGTTCGTCATGCCCGACCAGCTCGACGTCACCCTGACCCTGGAGGGCGCCCGCGAGATCGGGGCGACCCTCGGCTCGGGTGTCGTGCTCGCGTTCGACACCGACGCCGACCTCGTCGCCACCCTGCGCCGGATCGCCGAGTTCTTCCGCGACGAGTCCTGCGGGCAGTGCGTGCCCTGCCGCGTCGGGACCGTCCGGCAGGAGGAGGCGCTGGCCCGGCTCGAACGCGGCACCCCGATCGGCGACCGCGACACCGAGCTGGCGCTGCTCGACGACCTCGCCCGCGTCATGCGCGACGCCTCGATCTGCGGGCTCGGGCAGACCGCGCCGGCGGCGGTGCAGTCGGCGCTGGCGCTGCAGCTGCTCACCGCGCCCTCGGATCCGTCCTCGAACGGCCACAGGAAGGTGAGCACATGACGACGACCGCGCCGGTGATGCTGGGGGAGATCAAGCGGGTCATCACGCTGACCGTCGACGGCCGCGAGGTCCGCGTCCCCGAGGGCTCGACGATCCTGCAGGCCATGAAGGCCGAGGGCACGCCCGAGCAGGCCGACACCCCGACCCTGTGCTGGGCGCCCAACCTCGCCCCGGTCAACGCGTGCCGGGTGTGCGTCGTCGAGGTCGAGGGCTCCCGGGTGCTCGTGCCGTCGTGCGCGCGCACCGTCGAGGACGACATGGTGGTGCGCACCGACAGCGAGAAGGTGCGGCACTCGCGGCGGATGGTCCTGGAGCTGCTGGCGTCGTCGGTCGACATGAGCCAGGCGAGCGCCGACGTCGCCCGCTGGATGACCGAGTACGGCGTCGACGCCGAGCGCTACGGCCCGCCCGCCCCACCGGCCGCCGCGGGGGAGCGCGACCGCCGCCACGCCGGGCACCACCACGCCCCCGACGGGTCGCACGCCGAGACCGTCGCCCAGCCCGTGAAGATCGACAACGACCTCTACGTGCGCGACTACTCGCGCTGCATCCTCTGCTACAAGTGCGTGAAGGCCTGCGGCACCGACGCCCAGTTCACCTTCGCCATCACCGCCGCGGGCCGCGGCTTCGACGCCCGCATCGCCACCGAGCTCGACGCGGAGCTGCCCGACTCCGCGTGCGTGTACTGCGGCAACTGCATCGGGGTGTGCCCGACGGGCGCGTTGAAGTCGGTCCGCGAGCACGAGCTGCGCGAGGCCGACGACTGGCATCCCGAGGAGGAGACCGTCACGACGACGATCTGCTCGTTCTGCGGTGTCGGCTGCAACCTGGAGCTGCACGTGCAGCAGGGCTCGATCGTCAACGTCACCTCGCCGGCCGACCACTCGGTCACCCACGGCCACCTCTGCGTCAAGGGCCGGTTCGGGTTCCAGCACGTCCAGAACCTCTGAGCGCGCGCCAAGACCTTCCGGGGCCGCCGCGGGCGCGGCAGGGTGGGTGGACGGCTGCCCCGAGGAGGGACGCATGACGCTCTACACCGACATCCCGACCCGATCCGAGATCGACGCGCTGGTGCAGGTGGACGCGCCCGCCGCCGTCTCGATCTACCTGGAGACCGCGCCCGAGTCGTCGGGGGACGCGGAGCGGATCGCCTACAAGAACGCGGTCCGGGAGGCGTTGGCCCAGCTGGGTGACGTGGCCCGGAAGGACCACGAGGAGCTGGCGGAGCAGCTCGCCGTCCTGGAGGACGAGGACTCCGGGGACTTCTGGCGGCACCAGGCCCGCAGCCTGGCCGTGTTCGCGACGCCCACCTCGTTGCGCAGTTTCCGGCTGCCGAACCGGCTCGCACCACGGGCGGCCGGGGGGACACGGTTCCTCGTCCTGCCGCTCATGCGCGCCGTGACGTTCCCGCAGACGGCCTTCGTGCTGGCACTGGCGCAGGGGTCGGTCCGGCTGCTGGAGACCGTGCCCGACGCGGCGCCTCGGGAGGTGCGCGTCCCCGACATGCCCACCGACGTGGCGAGCGCGGTCGGCAAGTCCTCGATCAAGGACCGGGCGCCCATCCGCCGGCTGCAGGGCTCGGAGGGGCAGAAACTACGGATGGCCCAGTTCTCCCGGCTGGTCGACTCCGCGCTGCGCGAGGTGCTGCCGGGCCACGGGGTGCCGCTGGTCGTGGCCGCGACCGAACCGCTGGACAGCATCTTCCGCGCGCACTGCCGCTACCCGGACCTGGTGCCGCACAGCGTGCCCGGCAACCCGGAGGGGCGCGGCGACGGCGAGCTGGTCACCGAGGCCCGGACGGTCCTCGACGGCTGGTACGCCGACCGGCTGGAGCAGGAGAAGCGGACGTTCGCCGAACGCTCCGAGCAGGGCCGCACCTCGATCGACGTCGCCGAGCTGGCCCGCTTCGCGACCCGGGGCGCCGTGGAGACGCTGTTCGTCGACATCGACGCCGAGGTCCCCGGGCGCGTCGACCCGCTCGGCGAGGTGACCTTCGGTACGCCGGACACGGACGGCTCGGGCGGTGTGGTCGACGAGATCGCGCGGCGGGCGTGGCTCTCCGGCGCCCGGCTGCTGGCCGTGCGGCGCGAGGACGTCCCGCAGGGCGGGGACGTGGCCGCGACCCTCCGGTACGCACCGCCGGCCTAGCGTCCCGGCCGGCCGCCGGCTACCCGAGGTAGGGACGGTCGCGGCCCGACCACTGCTCCTCGTCGCGCCGGTACACCGGGATCGGCTTGTCGGCGACGCGGAACGTGTAGCGGCCCGCCTCCTCGACGACCTCGCCGTCGGTGGCGAGCATGCCCGGTGTGCGGAGCTCCACGTCGAGGTGGTCGACCTCGCGCTGGGTGTAGACCCTGCTGTGCCCCAACGCCCCCAGCATCAGCGCGAGGAACGCGCGGAGCCGGGAGAACCGGATGTCGGCGCGGATCCAGCGGACGTCGAGGAGCCCCGAGTCCAGCGTCGGGCGCCACGCCGGGACCATGCCCCGCGGGTGGTAGGGCCCGTTGCCGACGAACAGGAACCAGACCGTGTGCCAGCGGTCGTCGATCTTGACCTCGACCCGCTCGGACTTGCGCAGCACCGCCACCAGCGCCGCGACGAACGCCGGCCATTTGCCCCACCGCGGCTGCCACTTCTCCCGCAGCCGCACCAGCTCCGGGTAGGACCCGATGCTGGAGGTGTTGAGGAAGTACCAGGTCCGGGTGACCTCCTCGCTGACCGGATCCGTGCCCCGGCCCGGATGGGCCTCCACGAGCGCCAGGTCGACCGCGACGGCCTCGCCCGCCTGCGAGGCGTCGACGGCCTCCTGCAGGTCGTACACGCCGACGTCGCGGGCGAAGTGGTTGAGGGTGCCCGCCGGGACGAGCACCAGCGGCATCCCGTGCCGGTGGGCGACGGCCGCGACCGCGCCGACCGTCCCGTCGCCCCCGGCGACGCCGACCGCCCGCACCCAGCCGTCGGCCCGCGACAGCGCCTCCTCGAGCTGCTCGCCGACGTCGAGGCCATTCTCGGTACGCAGCACCCTGGCCCGGGGCAGGGCGGCCGCGATGTCGTCACCGGGGTCGACACCCTCCTCCCCGGCCATCGGGTTGACGATCATCACCAGGCCCTCGCCGCCGGGCAGCGGATCGACGCTGTCGACGGGCCGCGCCCGCGCCTCGTCGGTGCCCCGCACCGGCCACCAGCGCCGCGTCAGCAGGGCGACGCCCGACCCGAGGGCCGCGCCGGCCAGCACGTCGGAGGTCCAGTGCACGCCCACGTGGACCCGCGAGTAGGCCACCGCCGCGGCCAGCGGCGCGACGACCAGGCCGCGCCGGGGACTCTCCAGGGCGACCGCCGTGGCGAACGCCGCCGCCGACGCCGCGTGGCCCGACGGGAACGACGACGACGTCGGCGGGTCGTCGATCGTCTGGTAGGCGGGCAGCTCACGCGCCGCGGGGCGCCGCCGCGGCAGCAGCGGCTTGAGGACCGCGTTCGCGGTGAGACTCGCCCCGGCGATGCTCAGCACCCCGCGCTGGGCGGCCTTGCGGCCCGCGCCGCGGCGGGCCCCCAGGACCGCCGCCACCACGAACCACAACATGCCGTGGTTCGCCGCGGGGGACAGCGTCTTCATCACCGTGTCCAGCGCGCCGGGTGGGCGAGCCGCTATCCGACGCGATATCTCGCGGTCCCACACATCGATCCGCCGCAGCGGCCGAGTGCTCGTGACCTTCACCCGAGGGTCGACGCGCCGCAACCTGTCCCACACAGACGTGACCCTAGAGGCGGTTCTCCGCTTACGCTGAAGGGCATGCAGCGTCGGATCTACGGTGTGGAGACCGAGTTCGGGGTCACCTGCACCTTCCACGGCCAGCGCCGACTCTCACCGGACGAGGTGGCGCGCTACCTGTTCCGGCGTGTCGTGTCCTGGGGACGGTCGTCCAACGTCTTCCTCCGCAACGGAGCGCGGCTCTACCTCGACGTCGGGTCCCACCCCGAGTACGCCACCGCCGAGTGCGACTCCCTGAGCCAGCTCGTGGCCCACGACAAGGCGGGCGAACGCATCCTCGAGGACCTCCTCGTCGACGCCGAACGGCGGCTCGTCGACGAGGGCATCGGCGGCGACATCTACCTGTTCAAGAACAACACCGACTCGGCCGGCAACTCCTACGGCTGCCACGAGAACTACCTCGTCGCCCGCCAGGGCGAGTTCTCCCGGATCGCCGACGTCCTGCTCCCGTTCCTGGTGACCCGCCAGCTCATCTGCGGCGCCGGGAAGGTGCTGCAGACCCCGCGGGGCGCGGTGTACTGCCTGTCGCAGCGCGCCGAGCACATCTGGGAGGGCGTCTCCAGCGCCACCACCCGGTCCCGGCCCATCATCAACACCCGCGACGAGCCGCACGCCGACGCCGAGCGCTACCGCCGGCTGCACGTCATCGTCGGCGACTCGAACATGTCCGAGGTCACCACCCTGCTCAAGGTGGGCTCGGCGACGCTGGTGCTGGAGATGATCGAGGCGGGGGTCCAGTTCCGCGACTTCACCCTCGACAACCCGATCCGCGCCATCCGCGAGATCAGCCACGACCTCACCGGCCGGCGCACCGTCCGCCTCGCCGGTGGCCGCGAGGCCAGCGCCCTGGACATCCAGCGCGAGTACCACGCCCGGGCCGTCGAGCACATGCGCAACCGCGAGGGCGACGACAAGGCGATGGAGCGCGTCGTCGAGCTGTGGGGCCGCGTGCTCGACGCCGTCGAGACCCAGAACCTCTCCCTGATCGACCGCGAGATCGACTGGGCCATCAAGCACCGCCTCGTCGAGCGCTACCAGGAGCGCAACAACCTCGACCTCGCCCACGCCCGCATCGCCCAGCTCGACCTGGCCTACCACGACATCCGTCGAGGCCGCGGCCTGTTCGACCTGTTGCAGCGCAAGGCCATGGTCGACCGGGTCACCGACGACGGCGAGATCGAGGCCGCCAAGGACACCCCGCCGCAGTCGACGCGCGCCAAGCTGCGCGGCGACTTCATCGCCGCGGCCCAGGCCGCCGGGCGCGACTTCACCGTCGACTGGGTGCACCTCAAGCTCAACGACCAGGCGCAGCGCACCGTGCTGTGCAAGGACCCGTTCCGGGCGGTCGACGAACGCGTCGACCGGCTGATCGCCTCGCTCTGACTCGGGCATCCGACGCCCCGGGCGGGCATCGAACGGCTCCGGCCCCCACGCACCGCAGGCCGGAGCCGTTCGACCCGCTCCTGATCACCGGCGCGCCGACGACGGCTCCGCACCGGTCACCGGCATGATCTGCCGATGATCGTCGAGGTACTCGCCGTCGTAGTCGTGGCGCTGGTCGCGCTGCTGCACCTGTACATCCTGGTGCTGGAGATGTTCCTGTGGCGCACGCCGCGGGCCCGCGCCGCATTCGGCACCACACCGGAGTTCGCCGAGGCCACCGCGACGCTCGCCGCCAACCAGGGCCTCTACAACGGGTTCCTCGCGGCAGGGCTGATCTGGTCGCTGATCGCGGGCGGCGACCTCGGACACGCCGTCGCCCTGTTCTTCATGGCGTGCGTACTCGTCGCCGGGATCTACGGCGGGCTCACCGCGTCGCGGCGCATCCTGTTCGTGCAGGCCGCACCCGCGGCCGTCGGGATCGTGCTGCTGCTCCTGGCCTGAGCACGGGCCCGGACCGGGCCCGCCCGGTCCGGACCCGTGCGGTCCGGCCTACTCGACCCCGGGCATCATCTTGCGGCGCAGGTCCGCGAGCATGTCCTGCACCGGAGCCGCTGCGGGGCCCGCGCTGTCGGGAGCCGAGCCGATACCCATCGCCGTCAGCAGGTCCGACGCCGCCTGCGCCGGGTCACCGCTCTCGCCCAGCACCGGGTGCAGGCCCAGGTCGGCGAGGTGGTGGAACACCAGGTTGACGACGCTCCACGGGTTGAAGGTCTCCTGGGTGTCCGCCTCGCTCATCGCGCATCCTCACTCACCGTTCGTCCGGGATCCTCCGACGTGCCCCGGGTCACACGACCCTTTCCCTCGTGAGGCCCGGGAGTCAAGCCGCGCGGCGTCGCAACATGAGACACCCCGGCTGACAGAGGAGACCCGCTCGCCGGCGGCGACGTCGCGACCAGTGGTTCGCACCCGGCGCCACCGCCGTCCCCGGCCGCTCCGACGACCGTGAGAGTGCGCACAGCACCGTTGCGCCGCAGCCGCCCAGCGGTGCCGTCGTGACCGTTTCCGCCCGTCGCGGCATGCGCGCCGACCCGCGGCCGTACGATGCCGACGTGTCCGCTGCACGTGCCGAGCGACTGGTCAACCTGGTCCTCTGCCTGCTCTCGACCCGGCAGTACCTGTCGGCCGAGCGGATCCGCGACACCGTCCCCGGCTACGCGGACGCCCCCAGTGACGACGCGTTCTTCCGGATGTTCGAGCGCGACAAGACCGAGCTGCGCGAGCTCGGCATCCCCCTGGAGACAGGGCGCCGCTCGACGTTCGACACCACCGACGGCTACCGCATCGCCCGCCAGGACTACGAGCTCGGCGAGATCGACCTCGACACCGAGGAGGCCGCCGCCGTCGCGCTCGCGGCCCGACTGTGGGACTCTCCCGAGCTCGCCGGCGCCGCCCACGGCGCACTGGTCAAGCTGCGCGCCGCGGGAATCGACGTCGACGAGTCCGGCGGCCCCGTCCAGCCCCGCGTCCGCGCCACCGACCCGGCGTTCGGACCGCTCATGGCCGCCGTGCAGGCCGGACGCGCCGTCACCTTCGACCACCGCCGCGGCGGCCCGACCGGAGAGGTGGTGCGCCGCACCGTCGAACCGTGGGGGATCGTGTCGTGGCGCGGACGCTGGTACCTCGTCGGCCACGACCGCGGCCGCGACGCCGCCCGCTCCTTCCGCATCTCCCGCATCCTCGAACCCGTCACCGCGGTCGGCCCGGCCGGCGCGGTCGTCGTCCCCGAGGGGGTCGACCTGCTGGCCCGGGTGAAGGCCGGGTTCGACCACGGACGCGCCACCGGCACCGCCCGCATCTGGCTGCCCGTCGGTCAGGCACACGGCCTGCGCCGCCTCGGCCGGGTCGTCGCCGCCCGCGAGCACGACGGCCGGGCGGGGGAGGAGCTCGAGCTGGAGCTGCGCAGCGTCGACATCGTCGCCCGCTGGCTGGCCGGGCACGGCCCCGACGTCGTCGTCCTCGACCCGCCGGAGCTCGCCGCCGCCGTCCGGGACCGGTGGAAGGCGGCCGCGGCCGTGCACGAGCAGGGCCACACATGACGGGCATCGCGGAGCGGCTGCCACGGCTGTTGTCGCTGGTCCCCTACCTGCTGGCCCACCCGGGCGTACGGATCGCCGACGCCGCCGCCGACTTCGGCACCACCGAGCGCCGGCTGCGCCGCGACCTGGAACTGCTGTGGATGTGCGGGCTGCCCGGGTACGGGCCCGGCGACCTCGTCGACCTGTCGTTCTCCGGCGACACCGTCACCGTCACCGAGGACGCCGGGATGCGCCGACCCCTGCGGCTCACCACCGCCGAGGCCACCGCCCTGCTCGTGGCGCTGCGCTCGCTCGGCGACGTGCCCGGGATCGTCGACACCGCCGCCGTCCGCCGCGCCACCGCGAAGATCGAGAAGGCGGTCGGCGACGCCGGCCTCACCGGCGTCGCCGTCGAGCTGTCCCCCGAGGAGCAGGCCACCACCGCCGCCGTCCGCGGCGCCCTCGAACGCGGCCACGCCCTGCGCATCACCTACTACACCGCGGGCCGCGACGCCGTCTCCCGCCGCACCATCGACCCGATGCGGCTGCTGCTCGTCGAGGGCCGCGGCTACCTGGAGGCGTGGTGCCGCCGCGCCGAGGGCGTGCGGATGTTCCGGCTCGACCGCGTCGAGGACGTCGCCGAGCTCGACGAACCCGCCGCCCCACCGCCCGACGCCGAACCCACCGACGTCTCCGACGGCGTGTTCACCGCCCGCGACGACCACCTCACCGCCGTGCTGGAACTGCAGCCCGAGGCCCGTTGGCTCGCCGAGTACTACCCCGTGGAAGAGGTCGTCGAGGACCCCTCCGGCGACGGCCGGGCCACCGTGAGCCTGCGCTACGCCGACCCGGGCTGGCTGGTCCGGCTCGTGCTCGGCCTCGGCGGGGGAGCGCGCATCGTCGAGCCCCCCGAACTGGGCGACACCGTCGCCGACCGCGCCGCGGCCGCACTCGCGGCCGCCGACGTCCCCGTCGCACCCCCGGAGAGGACCACATGACCCTCGCGTACTGGATCGCCGTCGCGCTCGCGGGCGTCGGGCTGCTCGTGATGATCGCCCTCGCGGTCTCGCTCGGCCTGCGCCTGCGCCGCCTCGCCCGCGACGCCGGATCGCTGCGCAGCGGCATCACCGCCGCCGCCGGGCCGATCGCCGCCACCCGGGCGCGCACGGGGACGCCGGACCGCTGACCGGCGACGTCGGGTACCGTCGGGGGCGGTCGGGCGACGTTCGCAGGTGCGACGACCGGCCACCGCACCTCTGCACCGCTTTCGGAAGGACCATCCCATGGGCAGCCTCGGTGGCTGGGAGATCGTCATCATCATCGGCGTCCTGGTCCTGCTCTTCGGCGCGAAGAAGCTCCCGGACATGGCACGCTCCGTCGGCCAGTCCGCCCGCGTCTTCAAGGGCGAGATGAAGGGCATGAAGAAGGACGACGAGGCCGCCACACCGGACCCGGCCACCCCGCCGCCCGCGCAGCTACCCCCGCCGTCCGCGCCGCCGCAGGCCGGCGGGTCCACGCCGGCGCCCGGCACCCAGGGGCGCACCGACACCACCGCCTGACCCACGCAGGTGGCCAGGTTCCTCCCGCGTCGCCGTCGGCCGGCCAACCCCGACGGCACGATGACGCTCATCGAGCATCTCTACGAGCTGCGTCGGCGTCTCGCGATCTCCATCCTCGCGATCCTCGTCACGACGGTCTTCGGCTACATCTGGTTCGAGGTCGCGATGTTCGGCATCCCGAGCCTCGGTGAGCTCCTCAAGGAGCCCTACTGCTCGCTGCCCGACTCCTCGCGCGCCGTGTTCACCGCCGACGGGTCCTGCGCCCTGCTCGGCACCGGCCCGTTCGACCAGTTCATGTTGCGGCTCAAGGTCGGCACCACGGCCGGCATCGTGCTGGCCTGCCCGGTGTGGCTCTACCAGCTGTGGGCGTTCATCACCCCCGGCCTGTACGCCAAGGAGCGCAGGTTCGCGCTCACGTTCGTCTCGATCGCGGCGGTGCTCTTCGTCGCCGGCGCCGTCCTCGCGTTCCTGGTCGTGTCGCAGGGCCTGTCGTTCCTGCTCACCATCGGCAGCGAGGTGCAGACGACCGCGCTCACCGGTGAGTCCTACTTCAGCTTCGTCATCGCGCTGCTGCTCATCTTCGGGGTGAGCTTCGAGCTGCCGCTGCTGGTCGTGATGCTCAACCGTGTCGGCGTCGTCAGCTACGACAAGCTCCGCAAGTGGCGACGCGGCCTGATCTTCGGCCTGTTCGTGTTCGCGGCCATCGCCACGCCCGGGCAGGACCCGATCTCGATGACCGCCCTGGCGGCGGCGCTCACCATCCTGTTCGAGTTCGCGATCCAGCTCTCCCGCCTGCACGACCGCAAGAAGGCGCGGGTGCGGGCCGCCGAGGGCTGGGACAGCTGGGATCCCGACGAGCCGTCGCCCATCGACACCGCCCCGAGCCGGATCGACCCGTCCGCCCCCGTCGCCCCGACGGCCGTCCCGGCCGCGCAGCCCCAGCCGCAGCGCCTCGACGACGTCACCTGACCGGCCCTTCGACAGGGCCCTGAGCTGCGCCGGAGCGTTCCTCGCGGAGATCGTCGGCCGGATGTGACAGCCTGGTGGGGTGTCCAGCAGTCCGGCTGAGGCCTACGCCGCAGCGAAGTCCCGAGTCGCACGCCCGCACCTGACCGAGTTCACGGCCGGGTTGCCCTTCCAGCTCGACGGGTTCCAGCGCGCCGCGTGCGACGCGTTGGAGGAGGGCCACGGCGTCCTCGTGTGTGCCCCGACCGGCGCGGGGAAGACCGTCGTCGGCGAGTTCGCCGTCCATCTGGCCCTCGCCCAGGGCCTCAAGTGCTTCTACACCACGCCGATCAAGGCGCTGTCCAACCAGAAGTACGCCGACCTCGTCGCCCGCCACGGCGAGTCCGCGGTCGGGCTGCTCACCGGCGACACCTCGGTCAACGGCGACGCGCAGGTCGTCGTCATGACCACCGAGGTCCTGCGCAACATGATCTACGCCGGGTCGCGCAACCTCGACCAGCTCGGCTACGTCGTCATGGACGAGGTGCACTACCTGGCCGACCGGTTCCGCGGCGCCGTCTGGGAGGAGGTCATCCTCCAGCTCCCGCCGCACGTCGCACTGGTCAGCCTGTCCGCCACCGTGTCCAACGCCGAGGAGTTCGGCGACTGGCTCGTCACCGTCCGCGGCGACACCACCGTCGTCGTCGACGAGCACCGGCCCGTGCCGCTGTGGCAGCACATGATGGTCGGCAACCGGCTGCTCGACCTGTTCACCCTGACCGGCGGCACCGAGACACCCGGCGCCGAGCTGCGCGTCGACCCCGACCTGGTCCGCCAGACCCGCGAGCTCGACCGGCAGTCCGCCACCGCGGTGTGGGACCGGGGCCGGCGCAGCCGCGGGGCGCCCCCGCCACGGCGCGTCGGGTTCCGCCCGCCCTCGCGCACCACCGTCATCGACCGGCTCGACCGCGACGGCCTGCTGCCGGCGATCACGTTCGTGTTCTCCCGCAACGGGTGCGACGCCGCCGTCGGCCAGTGCGTGCGGTCCGGGCTGCGGCTCACCACCGAGGACGACGTCGCCGAGATCCGGCGCGTCATCGAGAAGCACACCGGCGACCTCCCGCAGGCCGACCTCGGCGTCCTCGGGTACTGGGAGTGGCGGGAAGGCCTCGAACGCGGCATCGCCGCCCACCACGCCGGGCTGCTGCCCGCGTTCAAGGAGACCGTCGAGGAACTGTTCGTCAAGGGCCTCGTGCGGTGCGTGTTCGCCACCGAGACCCTCGCGCTCGGCATCAACATGCCCGCCCGCACCGTCGTCCTCGAACGGCTCGTCAAGTACAACGGCGAGGCCCACGTCGAACTGACCCCGGGGGAGTACACCCAGCTCACCGGCCGGGCCGGGCGCCGCGGCATCGACGTCGAGGGCCACGCCGTCGTCGTCTGGCAGCCCGGGGTCGATCCCGAACGCGTCGGCGGCCTCGCCTCCACCCGCACCTACCCGCTGCGCAGCTCCTTCCGCCCCGGCTACAACATGGCGATCAACCTCGTCGCCCGGCTCGGGGTGCAGCGCGCCCGCGAGCTGCTGGAGATGTCGTTCGGGCAGTTCCAGGCCGACCGGTCGGTCGTGGGCCTGGCCCGGCGCATCGAACGCAACGACGAGACGCTCGCCGGGTACGCGGCCTCGATGCAGTGTCACCTCGGCGACTTCGCCGAGTACGCCGGCCTGCGCCGCAAGGTGTCCGACCGGGAGAAGGCCCTGTCGCGCCAGGGCGCGTCCGACCGCCGGGTGGCGTCGGCCGAGGCCCTGCGCGCGCTGCGCCCCGGCGACGTCATCGCCGTCCCGTCGGGCAAACGGTCCGGACTGGCCGTCGTCATCGACCCCGGCCTCGACGGCGACGACGACCCCCGCCCGCTCGTGCTGTCCGAGGACCGCTGGGCCGGCCGGTTGTCGACCGCCGACTTCCCGACGCCCGTCGCGGCACTCGGCCACATCCGGCTGCCGCGCAACCTCGACGTCCGGTCCCCGCGCGGGCGCCGCGACCTGGCCTCCACGCTGCGCAACACCGGGATCCAGGCCCCCGCACCCGCGCGGCGCCGCGGCGGGAACACCCACGACGATCCCGAGCTCGCCACGCTGCGCCGCGCGCTGCGGGCCCACCCGTGCCACGGCTGCGACGACCGCGAGGCCCACGCCCGCTGGGGTGAGCGCTACCACCGGCTCTCCCGCGACACCGAGCAGATCCGCCAGAAGGTCCGTGCCACCACCCACTCGCTGGCCCGGTCCTTCGACCGCATCCGGGCGCTGCTCGCCGAACGGGGCTACGTCGTCCCGGGGGCCGACGGGGAGGCCGCCGTCACCGAGCACGGCGAGCGACTCGCCCGGCTGTGGGGCGAGTCCGACCTGCTCGCGGCGGAATGCCTGCGCCACGGGGTGTGGGAGAACCTCGACCCACCCGAGCTGGCGGCCGTCGTGTCCGCGCTGGTCTACGAGTCGCGCCGCGACAACGGGCCCGTCCCGCGGGTGCCCACCGGCCCGGTGTCGGACGCGCTGGCCGACACGGTGCGGCTGTGGTCGGAGCTGGAGGCCGACGAGCGCCGCCACCGCATCGACCGCACCCGCGAGCCCGATCTGGGGTTCGCCTGGCCGGTGCACCGGTGGGCGCGCGGTGAGTCCCTGGCGCAGGTGCTGGCCGCTGCCGAGCAGAACGGTCACGAGCTCTCGGCGGGCGACTTCGTCCGGTGGTGCCGCCAGGTCCTCGACCTGCTCGACCAGATCGCCGGGGTCGTCGGCCGGTCGACCCCGTTCGGGCAGGTCGCCAGAGAGGCCGCGGCATCGGTCCGGCGGGGTGTCGTGGCGGCCGGGATGGTGTAGGAGCGTCATGCGGCACCCGACGACGAGACACGGACGGGTCGTCCCGGACAGCCGGTTCGCCCGGTCCTGCCGGGCCGGTGGGCACTGTGCTTTGATCGCCGGGTCACACCCCGGCGGCACGGGCGCCCCGTCGGCACGGGTACGAGGGCACAGTCGCGACGAGGAAGGTTCCCCATGAGCAACCCCCCGCACAGCGGCGACAGCGCGGAGCGGGGCGGAGCCGACACGCCGGCCGAGCAGTCGTCCTCGCCGCAGTCACCGCCGCAGCCACCGCCCGCCGACGAGGCTCCCGGCTCGGCCGACGTCGACCCCCGTGCGCAGCAGCAGGCCGCCGACAGCACGTCCGCGACCGAGTCCACGAACGTCCTGCACGTGCAGCCCCCGTCGCTGCAGAAGGAGGACCCGCCGGCCGCGTCGGGCGAGCCTCCCGCCCAGCCGCAGGCCGAGCCCGCCACCCCGGCCCACCAGTTCCCGGCCCACCAGCAACCGGCGCCGCAGCAACCGGCAGCCGAGCCGCAGGCCGCCCCCGGATGGGGCCAGCAGGCCGCGCAACCGCAGTGGGGCCAGCCCGGGCAGCCTCAGTGGGGCCAGCAGCCGAGCGGCCAGTGGGCCGGCCAGACGCCCCAGTACGACCCCGCCCAGTACGGTGCACCGCAGGCTGCCCATCCACAACAGGGCCAGCCGTACCCGCCGCAGGCCTAGCCCGTCTGGGACGCGCAACGCGGCCAGTGGGTACAGCCGGGCTGGCAGCAGCCCGGCCAGGTCCCGCCGGCCGCACCGGGCCAGTGGGGGCAGCAGCCCCCGCAGCAGCAGTGGGCGCAGCCCGGTACGGGTGCCTGGGCCCAGCCCGGCGCCCCAGCCCAGCCCGGCGCCCCGGCCCAGCCGCAGGCGGAGCCGCCGACCGCACCGCAGAACCCGGCGCAGCCGGCGCAGACGCCCCAGTGGGACGCCGCCGCCGACGCCGGCACCCAGTACGCGGGCACCGGCTCGCCCTGGGCGGCACCGGCCGACGCGGGTGCCGCCCCGGGGCCGGCCGCGTCCGGCCCCGGTGACACCGCGCAGGGCTTCGACGCCGGCGCCACCCAGCACCTCGGCGGCGCCCAGCAGCAGGACGACGCCGCGTCCGCCTGGAGCCCACCCGGGCAGCCGGGCCCGCAGGCCCAGCAGTCGACGGCCCAGCTCCCCGGCGCCGAGCAGCAGTGGGGCGGCCACCAGCAGCCCGCGTGGGGCGCCGCGGGCCCCGGTGCCTGGGGTCAGGGCGACCAGCAGACCCAGCAGGCGTGGACACCGCAGCCCGAGGGCCAGCAGGCGCCGTGGGGTTCACCCGCCGCCGGGTCCGCCGCCGGTTGGGCAGCGCAGTCGCAACAGCAGCCGTGGCAGCCGGGGCCGTCGCCCACCGCGCCCGCCCGCAAGCGCCGTGCCCTGCCCTGGGTCATCGTCGCCGCGGTCGTCGTGGTGCTCGGCGTCGCAGCGGTGCTGCTGTTCTGGAAGCCCGGCTTCGTCGTCACCCGGGTGTTCGACCAGGCCGGGCTCCAGACCGGTGTCGAACGCGTCCTCACCACCGACTACGGCCACCAGGTCTCGGCCGTGTCGTGCCCCGCCGACCGCAAGGTCCAGGAGGGCGACACGTTCACCTGCTCCGCCACCGTCGACGGCGAGCCGAACACCCAGATTCCCATCCGCGTCACCAGCAGCAGCGGGAACTACGAGGTCGGCAGGGTCTGACCGGCCCGCCGCGGGACCCGAGCCGCCGGGGCCTCAGCGTGCGAGCGCCGCGACCAACCGGTCCACCGAGCCGGCCAGCCCCCAGGTCTGCGCCAGCTCCGCCAACCGGGCAGGGTTCACGGGCTCGGCGGGCAGCAGGTCGTCGTCGGAGAACTCGACGGGCGCGTCCACCGCGACGCGCACCACGGGCTCGACCACCGACAGATAGGGCGCCGCCGCGGCGAGCTTGCCCCGCACCGGGGGGCTGAGCCGCTTGTCGCCGGTGTCGACGATCGCGTCCCGCAGCTCCTGCCACGACCCGAAGCGGCTCACGAGCGTCGCCGCCGTCTTCGCGCCCACCCCCGGCACCCCGGGCAGCCCGTCGGACGGATCGCCCCGCAGCATCGCCATCTCCGCGTACGCTTCGCCGGCACGGTCGACGGGCACCCCGTACTTGTCCGCGACCTCCTTCGGCCCCATGGTCTCCGCCTTCGCCAGCCCGCGGCCGACGTAGATGAGCCGAACCGGGGTCGGGTCCTCCCGCACCACCTGCATCAGGTCGCGGTCGCCACTGACGACCGACACCGCGTCGGTGCGTTCACGGGCGGCGAGGGTGCCGATGACGTCGTCGGCCTCGTAGCCCTTCGCCCCGGCGACGGCGATCCCCGCCGCCGCCAGCACCTCGAGCAGGATCGGGACCTGCGGGCCGAGGGTGTCGGGCACCTCCTCGGGGATGCCGTAGGGCGCGGTGTCGGGGGCACCGCCCGCGATCCGGTGCGCCTTGTACGACGGCAGCGCCTCCACCCGGAACCGGGGCCGCCAGTCGAGGTCGAGGCAGGCGACGAGACGCGTCGGCCTCCGCTCCGAGACGAGCCGCGCGACCATGTCGGTGAACCCGCGGATCGCGTTGACGGGCGTACCGTCGGGGGCGGTGATCGACTCCGGCACGCCGTAGTAGGCGCGGAAGTACATGCTCGCGGCGTCGAGGAGCATCAGCGTCGGGGGCGGCGGCGTCACACGGGGCAGCTTGCCAGGTCGGGCCCCTGTCCGGCCCCGCACCTCCGCCGTCCGCCCCCGCCCGCACCGAACGTGTCGCCCGCGCGCCCCCACCCACTCCGATGACGCGCTCGCCGTGCAGAGCCGGCCCCCGCGTGACCGAGCGTGTCGTGAGCGCGGCCGGGCAGCTCCGATGACACGCTCGCGGGTCGGCGCCCACCCCGCACGCCGGGCGTGTCGTGAGCGCACCCGGCCTACTCCGATGACACGCTCGGCTCGTCGGGCTCGCCCTCGCCGAGCGTGCTCTCAGCGCACTCGACCCGCTCCCACGACACGATCGCGGTCCGGGGCTCGCCCCCAGCCACCGAGCGTGTCGTGGGCGCGCCCCCGCCCGCTCACAGAACACGCTCGCCGGGCGGAACCCACACCCCGCCGCCGAGGGTGTCGTGAGTGCCCCCGGCCCGCTCCCACGACACGATCGGGCCCAGGCGGCCCCAACCCCGGGCGTGACGTGAGAGCCCCACGCGCGCACCGACCACACGCTCGGCGGGCGGGTTCGGTCCCGAGCCCTGCCGACCGCGGGCGCGCCGACCCGACCACCACCGGCACCGCCGCCGGTGACGACGCGTGGCGGCATAGGCTGCGCCCATGACTCCGGCCGTCCCCACCGAGCTGCTCGCCGACCGGCTCCGCCGCGCCGGCGAGGTCGCCGCCGAGCAGGGCGTCGACCTGCTGCTGATCACTCCCGGAACCGACCTGCGCTACCTGCTCGGGGCGGGCGGCGAGTCGCATGAACGGCTGACGTGTCTGGTGGTGCCCGCGGCGGGGCACCGGGCACCGCCCGCGATCGTCGTGCCGCGGCTGGAGGCGCCCGGTTATGCGGGTGTCCCGCTGGAGGAGCTGGGTGTCGACGTCGTGACCTGGACCGACGGCGAGGACCCGTATCTGCTGGTCAGCGATCTGGCGGGCGGACCGACGCGGGTCGCGGTGGCCGACACGATGCCGGCGGTGCACGTGTTCGGGGTGCGCGACGCGCTACCCGACGCGGCCCAGAAGCTCGCGGGCCCGGTGATCCGGGAGCTGCGGATGCGCAAGGACGCCGCGGAGGTCGCGCAGCTGCGCGAGGCCGGCGCGGCGATCGACCGGGTGCACGCCCGGATGGGGGAGTTCCTGACGCCGGGCCGGACCGAGGCCGCGATCGGTGCCGACATCGCGGCGGCGATCGTCGAGGAGGGCCACACCAGCGCGGCGTTCGTGATCGTGGGGTCGGGCCCCAACGGCGCGAGCCCGCACCACGACGTGTCGGACCGGGTGGTCGAGCGTGGCGACGTCGTCGTCATCGACATCGGTGGTCCGCTGCCGGGTGGCTACTACTCCGACTCGACGCGGACCTATGCGGTGGGCGCGGCGCCGTCGGCGGAGGTCGCCGAGACGTATGCGGTGCTGCAGGACGCCCAGGAGCGGTCGGTGGCGTCGGTGCGGCCGGGAGTGACGGCCGAGCAGGTCGACGCCGCGGCGCGCGAACCCATCGCGGCGGCCGGGTTCGGGGAGAGGTTCGTGCACCGCACCGGCCACGGCATCGGGCTGGACGTGCACGAGGACCCCTACATCGTCGGCGGGAACGCCCTGGCGCTGGAGCCGGGGATGGCGTTCAGCGTGGAGCCGGGGATCTACCTGGACGGGGCGTGGGGGGCCCGGATCGAGGACATCGTCGTCGTCACCGACACGGGGTGCGAGCGGCTCAACTCGCGGCCGCGGGACCTGGTCGTCCTGGACTGAGGACGGGGACCGCCTGCAGGGTGCCGTCGGGTGTCGGCAGGCACGCCGCCGCGGGTGCGCCGCCGCGGACGAACGAGCCGAGGCAGCCGCCGATCGCGGTGTGCCCGGCGGCGTTGGGATGGAACGACTCCTGCACCAGCGGCGTCCCGAGCCCGCCGTGCCGCAGCGCCTCCGGGTCGACGGACAGCCGCCGCTGCCACTCCGCGGCGGGGTCGTCGCGGCTGCAGGCCTCGCGTCCCTCGGTGGCGCGCGACAGGTCGAGGAACCGTGCTCCGGCCCGGGACGCGACGCCGGCGAGCGCCCCGGCCAGCTGGGGGAGCGCGACGGTGCGGGCCCATCCGGCGTCGACACGGTGGTAGGGGCAGCCGCGGGTGCTGTGGAACCGGCCCATCCGTTCGGTCACGGGTGCGGCGTACGACAGCAGGACCAGGACGTATCCGTCGTCGGTGTAGCCGGCGTCGCGCATCGCCGACCGGATGTCCGCCACGGCCGCCTCGACCTTCGGGACGGTCGCGGCCAGCCGCGCCGGCCAGGCCGCGGCCGCGGCGTCCCGGCAGGGGCCGCGCCGCGGGTCGAGGAACGCCCTGATGCAGGCGGTGAGGACGGTGGTGAGGGCGACGTCGTCGTTGGAGCCGATCTGCACCGTGACGGTCGTGACCCGGTGCGCGCGGGCGACGCTCGCGAGCTGCGCCGCCTGCGAGCCGGGGCCCGACCCGAGGCGCACGGCGGCGGTGTCGGCGCCGGAGCAGGCGAGGTTGACCGTCACCGGGGCGAGCCCGCTGCGGTGGACGTAGGCGGCGGGGGAGCGGTGGCACCAGTTGCCGCCCTCGCCGCGGGTGCCGGGTTCGTAGTCGCCTGCGCCCTCGCCGGAGGCGGTGCTGTCGCCGAGCGCGACGACGGCCTCCCCGGCGGACGCGGCGGCCGGGGCGGCGCCGAGGGTCGCGGCGGCGCCCACGGTCAGCAGGAGGACCAGGCAGAGCCGCAGGCCGGAGCGCATGTGGATCACCCGGCGGACGCTACGGCCGCGTAGCAACGACGAGGACGTCTCGGCGCGGCCTGTGGACAGCTGCGGCGCATGGGGACGACCAGGGACGGTCTCCGGGTCGTTCTCCGGGCCATCCCCGAGGGAGCGGGGCACCCGCGGCGGCATCGTGGACGTCAGACGGCGAGACGCGCCGGCATCGGAAGGAGCACCCAGCGTGACCACCACCGCCACCCTGACCCGCCCCGAGCACGGCCGGATGATCGCGGGAGTGTGCGCCGGGCTCGCCGACCGCTTCGGCTGGAGCGTGGGCACGGTCCGCCTGCTGTTCCTGCTGTCCTGTCTGCTGCCCGGGCCGCAGTTCGTCGTCTACCTCGTGCTGTGGGTGCTCATGCCGCGTCGCGGCTGGTGACGGCCGCGGCGCCGCCGACCGCGGGGGGCGGTCGGCGGCGCCGCAGGTCCCGTCGGGTAGACCTGGTTGCGTGCGCAGCGTGCTGGTCGGGGTCCGGGTCCTCGATCCCGGCGGCCCGTCCGTCGACGGTCCCGCCGCCGTCGAGACCGACGGCGACACCATCACCTGGGTGGGTCGCGCCGACGAGGCGGCCGACCGGGTGGCCGGCGCCACGGTCCTCGACGTCCCCGGCACGACCCTGACGCCGACGTTCGTGGATGCCCACGTGCACGCCACCTCGTCGGGCCTGCTCCTCGACGGCCTCGATCTCGGCTCCTGCCGCAGCGCCACGCAGCTGCTCGACGCGCTCGCCGCGCACGCGGCCGGCCACGGCGGCGACGTGGTGTGGGGGCACGGCTGGGCCGAGGACGACTGGGCCGACCCCACCCCACCGTCGCGCGCCGCGATCGACCGCGCCACCGGTGGCCGGCCCACCTATCTGACCCGGGTCGACGTGCACTCCGCGCTGGTGTCGTCGGCGTTGGTCGACCGGGCGCGCGAGGCCGTCGACGCCGTCGGCTGGTCCACGTCGGGACCGCTCTCGGCCGACGCGCACCACCACGTCCGCCGGGCGGCCCTCGCGGCTGTGGGCCGCGACCAGCGTGACCGCGCCCAGCGCTCGTTCCTCGCCGCGGCGGCCCGTGCCGGGATCGGCACCGTGCACGAGTGCGCGGGCCCGCTGGTCTCGGGGCGGGAGGATCTCGCCACGTTGTCGACCATCGACGCGGGCGTCGACGTCGTCGGCTACTGGGGTGAGGTCGTCGACTCGGCCCGCGACGCCCGCGCGCTGCTGGCGGCGACCGGGGCGCAGGGGCTGGCGGGTGACCTGTTCGTCGACGGCTCGCTGGGTTCGCGTACCGCGGCGCTGCGCGACCCGTACCGCGACGCCGACCACTGCGGCCGCACCTTCGTGTCCGCCGACGCCGTGGCCGCGCATCTCGTCGCGTGCTCGACGGCAGGGGTGCAGGCGGGGTTCCATGCGATCGGTGACGCCGCGGTCGACCGGGTCCTCGACGGGCTGGCCGCCGCTGCCGAGGCCGTACCGGCCCGGATGGTGCGTGATGCCCGGCACCGCATCGAGCACCTGGAGATGCCCGACCCGGCCCGGTTGGCGGTCCTGGCCGACCTCGGTGTCGTCGCCAGCGTCCAGCCCGCGTTCGACGCGGCCTGGGGCGGACCGGACGGGCTGTACGCGCGACGTCTGGGCGCCGGCCGGGCGGCGGGGATGAACCCGTTCGCCGCGCTGCACGCCGCCGGGGTCGTCCTGGCGTTCGGCTCGGACTCCCCGGTCACCGCGCTCGACCCGTGGGGCGCGGTCCGGGCCGCCACGGCCCACCGCACCCCCGGCAGCGGGGTCCCCGCCGACGTCGCGTTCGCCGCGCACGTCACCGGCGGCCACCATGCGGCCCGCGGCACCGACCCGCTCGCGGGGCGGATCGTCGTGGGCGCCCCGGCCGGTCTCGCGGTGTGGGACGGCGACCCGACCGACCCCGGCTGCGCCGACGGTGCCGCCGGTCGCTGCCTGCGGACCGTTCACCGGGGCCGCACGCTGTTCGACGCGCTCGGTGGCGACGACCGCATGCCACTCGCCGGGGGTTGACCCCACCTGCGGTTTCGTGGGGTCAACCCCACTCCGGAGCCGTCGCCGGCTGTGCCATCATCTTCCTCGTGAACACGTGGACGAGCACTCGCCCCCAGGGCGCCTGCTGTCCGGGCTGTTGTCGCTGTCTCTGTTGCAGCTGACCCCCCGGACCAGTCCACCCTGCCGCGAGCGCGGCACCTCACACCCTGCGAGCTTCCGATGATCCGCACCCCCGACCTCACCGGTCACACCGTCCTCGCCCTTCACGCCCACCCCGACGACGAGTCGATCTTCACGGGCATCACGCTCCGCCGCCTCGCCGACGCCGGCGCGCGCGTCGTGCTGGTGATGGCCACCAACGGCGACATGGGCGAGTCCCGCACCGGGCTCGCCGCGGGCGAGAGCATCGCCCAGCGCCGCACCGCCGAGCTCGAGCGATCCGCCGAGCTGCTGGGCGTCGACCGGCTCGTCATGCTCGACCGTCGCGACTCGGGCCTGCCGGGCTGGGCCAGCAACAACCACCCGCTGGCCCTGGCCGCCGCCCAGCCGCTCGCGCTCGCCGGCCGCATCGCCGAGATCGCCGACGCCGAGGGTGCCGACACCCTGATCTACGACGACGAGTCCGGCATCTACGGCCACCCGGACCACCGCATGGCGCACACCATCGGTGCCATCGCCGCCGACATCGTCGGTGCGACCGGCTACCGGATGACCGTCGACCGCGAGCACCTGCACCTCGCCGCCCCGGACGGGCACCTCGTGCACGGCGCGGCCCGTTCCGCGCGGGTCGCGTTCGGCCGCGCCACCGCCGAGATCACCCTCGCCGTCACCGGCGACCAGCGCCACCTCGACATCAAGCGTGACGCCATCGCGGCGCACTCCTCCCAGATCGGCCCGGAGCACCTGCCGACCGACCTCGCGCCCGCCTACGGCTACGAGTGGTTCGTCCGCAGCGGCGCCCCCGGCGTGCTCGACGAGCTGGGCAACGCGCACTTCTTCGCCGGCCTGTCCGCCGCCGCCTGACCTCATCCCCACCCCACGTGGGCGGGCCGTAGGCTCACCGCGTGGCCGCACCCACCGTGACCGCCGGGCCGGCGTCCGAGCCGCCCGCGCCGTCACGCAGGCGAGCCCGCGTCGACGCGCTCCTGCGGCTCCTCGTCGCCGCGGGCGCCGGCGTCCTCCTCTACGGGAGCTTCCCGCCGCGGACGTTGTGGTGGCTCGCCCCGATCGCGTTCGCGCTGCTCGGTGCCGTGCTGCGGGGCCGGCGGGCCCGTACCGGGTTCCTGCTCGGGTTCGTGTTCGGCCTCGGCTTCCTGCTGCCGCTGCTGCACTGGACGGGCGGCTACGTCGGTGCGCTGCCGTGGCTCGCGCTGTCGGTGGCCGAGGCGGTGTTCATGGGCGCCGCCGCCGCGGGTATGGCGCGGGTGTCGACGCTGCCGGCCGGGCCGCTGTGGGCGGCCGCGGTGTGGATCGCGGGGGAGGCGGTCCGCAGCCGCGTCCCGTTCGGCGGGTTCCCGTGGGGGCGGATCGGGTTCGGCCAGGCCGACGGCCCGCTGCTGCCGGTCGCGTCGGTCGGCGGTGTGGAGATCCTCGGGTTCGTGACGGTCCTGGCCGGTCTCGCCGTCGCGGAGACCGCGCGCCGGCTGGCCGAGCCGGCCGGTCGCCGGCGCGCCGCGTGGCCCGCGATCCTGGTCGTCCTGGCGCTCGCGGCCGGCCCGCTGTCGCTGCTCGTGCCGGTCGCGAGCGCCGCACCGTCGACGACGGTCGTCGTCGCCGCCGTCCAGGGCAACGTGCCGCGGCTGGGGCTGGACTTCAACGCCCAGCGCCGCGCCGTCCTCGACAACCATGTGGCGGTCACCGAGCAGCTCGCCGCCGACGTCGCCGCCGGCCGGCAGCCGCAGCCCGACATCGTGATCTGGCCGGAGAACTCCTCCGACATCGACCCGCTGCGCAACGCCGACGCCGCCGCCCGGATCGACCGGGCCGCGACGGCGATCAGGGCCCCGATCCTCGTCGGCGCCGTCCTGGTCAACCCCGACGGTGCGACGACGTCGAACTCGGCGCTGGTGTGGGAGGCGGGCGCGGGCGTCGTGGAGCGCACCGACAAGCGGCGCGTGATGCCGTTCGGCGAGTACATGCCGTGGCGGTCGTTCTTCCGGCTGTTCTCCTCCTACGTCGACCGGGCCGGCAACTTCGTGCCCGGGCCGGGCGCGGGTGTGGTCGACATGGCCGGGGTGCAGGTGGGCGTCGCGATCTGCTGGGAGGTCGCGTTCGACGACCTGGTCGACGACAGTGTCGACGCCGGTGCCACGATGCTCGCGGTGCCCAGCAACAACGCGACGTTCGGGCTGTCGGAGATGACGTTCCAGCAGCTGGCGATGTCGCGGGTGCGGGCTGTCGAGCACGACCGCTCGGTCGTCGTGGCGACGACGTCGGGCGTCTCGGCGACCATCGACGCCGACGGCGCGGTGACGGCCCGGACCGGGCAGTTCGTGCCGGGAGTGCTGGTCGATCGAACCGTGCTGAAGCACACGACTACGCTTGCTACCCGGCTGCGGTCGGTTCCCGAGTGGGTACTGACCGCTGTCGGCGTCCTGGCCATCGGTGCCGCGGTCATCCGCGGCCGCCGCGACCGGGTCGCAACGGGAGGACCGCACGACGTGGCCCCCGCCGCACGAGAGGACGGACATGGCTGAGCCCGTCGGGCCGGTGCTCGTGGTGATCCCCACCTATCAGGAGCGCGAGAACATCGCCCTGATCGTGAAGCGGGTCCACGCGTCGGTACCGGAGGCCGACGTCCTCGTCGTCGACGACGGCAGCCCCGACGGCACCGGGGAGCTGGCCGACGAGATGGCGGCCGCCGACGAGCGCGTGCGGGTGCTGCACCGCACCGAGAAGGCCGGGCTGGGTGCGGCGTACGTGGCCGGGTTCGGGCAGGCGCTCGCGGGGCCGTACCAGGTGATCGTCGAGATGGATGCCGACGGTTCGCACGCCCCCGAGGACCTGCCGGAGCTGCTCGCGGCGCTCGAGTCCGGCGGGGGAGCGGATCTGGTGCTGGGGTCGCGCTACGTGCCGGGCGGTCGCGTCGTGAACTGGCCGGCGCACCGGCAGCTGCTCTCGCGCGGGGCGAACCTGTATGCGCGGCTGGCGCTGGGCGCGCCGATCAAGGACATCACGGGCGGCTACCGGGCGTTCCGCCGCCAGGTGCTCGAGGATCTCGACATCTCGACGGTCGCGTCGACGGGCTACTGCTTCCAGGTCGACATGGCGTGGCGCACGCAGCAGGCCGGGTTCCGGGTGCGCGAGGTTCCGATCACGTTCACCGAGCGCGAGCTCGGGGCGTCCAAGATGAGCCTCGAGGTCATGGTCGAGGCGTTGTACCGGATCGCGACGTGGGGTGTGCGGCACCGGCTCCGGCGTTTCCGGCGGCCGTCGACGACCGCGGCCTGATCCGGGCAGACGAAAAGCCGGAGCCGGGCCCCACGGGAGGTGGCCCGGCTCCGGCTGGTTCCGCGGCGATCGCCGCACCGGCTCGCCCTGTGCGGGCGAGCGGTGTCAGGCGATCTCTGCGCGCCGCTCGCGCAGCAGTTCGAGGCGCTCGGAGAGCAGCTCCTCGAGCTCACCCAGGGAACGACGCTCGAGGAGCATGTCCCAGTGGGTACGCGGCGGCTTGGTCTTCTTCTGCTCCGGTTCGGCCCCGTCGACGCGCTTGCCGAGGCCACCCTGTGGAGACTCCCAGGTGGCGGGGGCCTCCGCGTCGTTGGCGAAAGGCACCTCGAACTCGCGGCCGTTCGGGGACACATAGCGGACGATCTGCCGCGGTGCAAGATCGTGGTTGCGGTCGGTCTCGTAGCTGACAGCCCCGAGCCGGCTGCCACGGAGCACGCGGTCGGCCATGCGTCACCCTCCCGTCCTCAGCCGAGGGACGTTGCCCTCGACGGTTACGTACCTGCCACGCGGTGTAACGTCACCGGCACAGGCGTCCATTCCCAATCGACGGGCGCCCGTACAGGTGTCGGTCACTGTTGACCGTCGCCTGACTACGGACGCCCCGACAGCAGAGTGTCCACTATCCGACGCGCTGACACACGCGGTTGTGACGTGTCTGCCATATGTGACTTAGCTCACACTCGTTCGGCAACTTGTTCACACGGCCGAAAAGTGCCGTTACCGAAGCGTCCCGGGACGTGCCGCGGCCCCCGTGCCGCACCCGGATGCCGCGTCCTGCCGCCGGGACGCAGCGGTCAGGACGCCCGCTCGCCGACCACCGGAACCTCTACGCCACGAGCGGGCGGCCGGACGCGCCACATCGCGAGGAGCCCCATCAGCAGCACCGCGAGGATGCCGATGATGCCCGCGCGGTCGGACTGGAACCAGAAGGTGAACACCCCGACCAGCGTCGGGGCGAGGAACGACACCGCGCGCCCCGTCGTCGCGTAGAGGCCGAACATCTGCGCCTCCCGCCCGGGCGGGGCCAGCAACGCCATGTAGGTCCGCGCCGACGCCTGCGCCGGGCCGACGAACAGGCACAGCCCCAGCCCGAAGATCCAGAACATCGTCGGGCCCGAGAGCAGGCCCAGCGTCGTGCCGAACAGCAGCAGCCCGACCAGCGACCCCATCACGACTGCCTTCGGCCCGACCTTGTCGTCGATCCAGCCCGCGGTGAACGCTCCGAGTGCCGACACGACGTTGGCAGCGACGCCGAAGATCAGCACGTCACCGGCGTCGATCCCGTACACCGTCACGGCGAGCACGGCGCCGAAGGTGAAGATCGCGGCGAGGCCGTCGCGGAACAGCGCGCTCGCGCCGAGGAAGTACACGGTGTGCGGCTCGTGGCGGTACAGGTCACGCAGGTCGAGGAACAGTCGCCGGTAGGAGGCGACGACGCCGAGGCGCACCTCGCGGGCCCGGGCGGGCGGCTCGGGGACCGACAGGAACAGCGGAATCGCGAACGCCGCGAACCACACCGCGGCCACGATCCCCACGAGCCGGATGTTGAGCCCGCCCTCGGTGCTGACCCCCAGCGCGCCACCGTCGCCCGCGATCAGCCCGACGTAGACGATCAGCAGCAGGATGATGCCGCCGAAGTAGCCCATCGCCCACCCGAAGCCGGAGACGCGGCCGATCGTCGCCGGGGTGGAGACCTGGCGCAGCAGCGCGTTGTAGGAGACCGAGGCGAGCTCGAAGCAGACCGAGCCGATCGAGAGCAGGACCAGGCCGAGCCACAGGTAGCGCCAGTCGCTCTGCACGGCGAACATCGCCGCCATCGACGCGACGGTCACCGCCGTCCAGATGCCGACGGACAGCTTGCGCCGGCCACCGTCGGCGCGCTGGCCGATGACTGGGGCGAGCAGCGCGATGAACAGGCCCGAGATGCCCAGCGACCAGCCGAGCCAGCTGTTCGCGCTGACCGGCCCGGGCAGGTCCTTGCCGACGGAGTCGGTCAGGTAGACCGAGAAGACGAACGTGAGGATGACCGCGTTGAACGCCGAGGACCCGGTGTCCCACAGTCCCCACGCCACGACCTGACGGCGGGGTACCCGCGCCGGAACGGACGGTTCGGTCGGGACGGGAGCACTCACGCGCGCAGCGTAGCGGCGGGCGGGGCGCCCGGACGCGATTTCAGCCCGCCCACGCGTCGCGGCTCTGCAGCACCTCACGCAGCAGGTCGGGACGGTCCGACAGCAGACCGTCGACGCCCATGTCGAGCAGCTCGCCCATCTCGTCGGCGGTGTCGACGGTCCACACGTGGACCTCGCGCTCGGTCGCGTGGGCGATGGCGAGCAGCGCGGCGTCGACGACGGTGAGCGCACCGAAGCGGCGCGGCAGCTGCGCGAGCCCGCCGAGCACGGGCGGCAGCAGCGGCACCCGGGCCAGCAACGACAGCGGGCCGGGCAGCGCCTCGAGCCACGCCCGCCCGCGCAGGCCGACCGCGGAGAGCTGCGCCATCGACGTCATGAGCCGGTCGCCGGCGGCGGCGCGGGCCTGACGCAGCCAGCGTTCGTCGAACGAGCCGAGGCATACGCGGTGCCAGGCGTCGGCGCGGTCGAGGACGTCGAGCGTCGGCAGCACCGCGGCCGCGGACTTGATCTCGATGGTGATGCGGGTGTCCGGCAGCTCGGCGAGCACCTGCTCCAGCCGCGGCACGGGTTGCCTGCCGGCGACCTTCGCCCGCTCGATCTCGACGGCGGGCAGCGCGCCCAGCAGCCCCCGGCCGTCGGTGGTGCGGTCGAGGGAACGGTCGTGGTGGACCATCACGACGCCGTCGACGCTGGCGTGGACGTCCATCTCCAGGTAGCCGAAGCCCTCGTCGACCGCCCGGTGGAACGCCGCGAGCGTGTTCTCGCAGCCGGCGAGCTCTCCGACGTGCCAGCCCCGGTGGGCGTAGGCACGCGGGTAGGGCCCGTCGAGGTAGGGATGGCGGGACACGCGACCACCTTGCCAGCACGGACCGGTACGGCGCGACGAGCCCGTCGTGGCCGTCGGGTGAACAGCGACTCAGCTGCGGCGCGGCAGCCGGGGCCGGTCCGGCGCCAGCAGTGGGGCCATCAGGTCGCCGTGCTCGCCGATGCGGGCGGGGAGGTCGTCGAGGGTGAACACGAGGTCGCCGGGGGCACGGCAGGCCCGCACCTCGTCCCACGTCACGGGCGTGGCGACGGTGGGGCGGGCACGGCCGCGCAGCGAGTAGCTCGCGATCGTCGTCTTCGCCGGGTTGTTCTGGCTCCAGTCGACGAACACCTTGCCGCGCCTGCGTGCCTTGGCCATGACGGCGGTGACGCGGCGCGGCATCTCGGCGGCCAGCGTCTCGGCGACCTGCCGGGCGTACTCGCCGGTGCGCTCGGCATCGGGCACCGTGACCGGCACGTAGACCTGCATGCCCTTGCTGCCGCTGGTCCGCGGGTGAGCGGTGAGCCCGTCGTCGGCGAGCAGGTCCACGATGCGTTCGGCGACGCGGCAGCAGTCGACGATCGTCGTGCCCTCGCCGGGGTCGAGGTCGAACACGACGAGGTCGGGGACGTTGCGCCCGCCGCGGGGGCCGACCGTCCACTGCGGCACGTGCAGCTCCAGCGCGGCGAGGTTGGCCGCCCAGGCGAGGGCCTCGGCGTCGTCGAGCAGCGGGAAGTCGGCCGACTCCGAACGGCCGCCCGGCGTCCCGACGCGGGCGGTGCGGACCCACGACGGCGCGTGCCGCGAGACGTCCTTCTCGAAGAACGACTGCTTCTCCACCCCGTCGGGCCAGCGCACCATCGTCACGGGCCGGTCGCGCAGGTGCGGGAGCATCACCTCGGCGACGGCGAGGTAGTGGCCGAGCACCTGCGCCTTCGTCGTCCCGGTGAGCGGGTAGAGGACCTTGTCGGGGTTGGTCAGCCGCGCCCGCCCGACTCCGTCGCGCGGGGCGGGGGGAGCGGGTTCGCGGGCCGGTGCCGCCGCCGAGGTCGCGACCTCCACCCAGTCCTCGCTCTGCTTCCCCGGCCGGTACGGCGACCCGCCCCGCTTGGCGACGACGACCGGCAGCCCCTGCTGGGCCGCCGCGTCGACGACCTCGGCCCCCGCACCGGGGTAGGCGGGTGCGAGCCGCCAGGCCGGGCCGGTGAGGTCGAGACCGTCGAGCAGCTCGCGGCGCTGCGCGAACGGCACGTCGAGGGTGTCGCGGCCGTCGAGATGGAGCAGGTCGCCGATCCAGAGCCGCGCGTCGCGTCGCGGGTTGCCCACGAGCTCGGCGTCGACCAGCAGCGGTGTCGCCCCGACCGAGGGCCCGAACGCCCGCAGCGCCGGCACCTCCAGCTCCGCACCGTCGGCGTCGGTGAACCGGGCCCGGCCGCCGTCGACACGGACCAGGACGCGCCTGCCGCCGAAACCGATCTGCAGCCACCAGTCCTCGCCGGTGGGGAGCGGGCCGGGTATGGCGAGCATCGGCAGGGCGTCCCGGGGGAGCGGGTCGCGGCCCTCGGCGCCCGCGGACCGGCGGACGATCCAGCCGTCGCGGCGCTCCTTGTCGCTGCGCACGAACACGAACCGGCCACGCGCCCGCTCGCCGCGCAGCTCGACGGCGACCTCCCGCGACGACCACTTCTGCGTCTCGTAGGTGCCGGTGTCCCAGATCGTCATGGTCCCGGCGCCGTACTCGCCGGCCGGGATCTCACCGGAGAAGTCGAGGTACTCCATCGGATGGTCCTCGGTGCGGACCGCGAGCCGGACCGTCTCGCCGTCCACCGGCAACCCCTTGGGGACCGCCCAGGAGACGAGGACCCCGTCGCGTTCGAGCCGGACGTCCCAGTGCAGGGCGCTCGCGTGGTGCTCCTGGACGACGAAGCGGCCTCCCGCGTGGTCGGAGCCGTCGACGACCGGGTCGTCGTGGGGGACCGGCTCCGGGGTCTTCGCGCGGTCGCGTTTGCGCCGGTACTCGTCGAGGGGCACGTGGCCAGGCTAGAGCGACCGCGGCCCCGGGGGGTGGTGGTGGCACCCGTGGGTCGAGGTGTGTCAGGGGCCTTGCCCACAGCACGTCCGGGTGACAACATAGCCTTACCTGACCGTCGCGAAGGGTCGCCTCAATGTATGTGTGTATCTGCGCAGCCGTCACCGAGACGGAGCTGCTCGAGTGCATCGACAGCGGTGCTCGCACGGTCGACGAGATCGGCGACGCATGCGGTGCCGGCACCGGCTGCGGCGGCTGCGTCGACACCGTCGACGTCTTCCTCGCAGCGGCGGACTGCCCTTCGGAGCTGTCACAGCTACCCATGACGGCTTAGGCGATACGACCGAACAGCAAGGTCAGCCTAGGTTTCCAGTAGTCGGTCCTGCACGGACCGCGCATTCCGCGGGTCACTACGCTGCTGGTCATGCGAGGCGACCCCGAGATCATCTCTCTGCTCAACGAGCAGCTCACCAGCGAACTGACGGCGATCAACCAGTACTTCCTGCACGCGAAGATGCAGCAGAACTGGGGCCTGACGAAGCTCGCGGCCTACACCCGCGCAGAGTCCATCGACGAGATGCGGCACGCGGAGAAGATCACCGACCGCATCCTGTTCCTCGAGGGCCTGCCCAACTACCAGCGGATCTTCCAGCTGCGGATCGGCCAGACCGTCCGCGAGCAGCTGCAGTCCGACCTGGCCGTCGAGCTGGAGGTCGTCGAGCGGCTGCGCCCGGGCGTCACGATGTGCCGCTCCAAGGGCGACCACACGACGGCGAACCTCTTCGAGGAGATCCTCGCCGACGAGGAGCACCACATCGACTACATCGAGACCAACCTCGAGCTGATCGACAAGCTCGGCGAGCAGCTCTACCTCGCCCAGCTCGTCGACCAGCCGCCCAACCCGGGCTGATCCACCACCGCGCACTCCCACCACGTCTCCGGAGCCCGTCCGCTGGGTCGCCTCAGCGGGCGGGCTCCGTCGCACGAGCCGGCACCTTCACGCGCACCACCTCTACGCGCCCCGACGAGCTGCACGACGCCACCGGCCGCGGCAGGTGAGCCGCCCGGCCGTTCCCCGGTCCTGGCGGCGACAGCCACCGCCGGGACGTGGCACGATCGCTGCGTGGCCGAACCGACTGGGCACACGGGACCGTCCCCGGACCGCCTGCGCGACCTGGCGCGCCTGCGACGTGTGCGCGACCGGATCGACCGCGACTACGCCCAGCCGCTCGACGTCGAAGCCCTCGCCCGCGGCGTGCACATGTCCGCCGGCCACCTGAGCCGCGAGTTCCGCCGCGCCTACGGCGAGTCGCCCTACAGCTACCTCATGACACGGCGCATCGAACGCGCGATGGCGCTGCTGCGCCGCGACGACCTGTCGGTCACCGAGGTGTGCTTCGCCGTCGGCTGCGCGTCGCTGGGCACCTTCAGCACCCGGTTCACCGAGCTGGTCGGCATGCCGCCGAGTGTCTACCGGCGCAGCCAGGGCGACGCGACGGAGGGCATGGTGCCGTGCGTCTCCAAACAGGTCACCCGACCGATCAGGAATCGAGAAGCACCCGCGGCCGCGGCGCCCCTAGCGTGACCGGCATGGATATCACCATTCACTCCAGCTTCCTCCCGCAGACCGACCCGGAGGCCGCGCTGGCCTTCTACCGTGACGCCCTCGGCTTCGAGGTCCGCCTCGACGTCGGCTACGAGGGGATGCGCTGGATCACCGTGGGCCCCGTCGGCCAGTCGACCTCGATCGTGCTCTACCCGCCGCAGGCCAGCCCCGGCCTCACCGACGAGGAGAAGCGCACCATCGAGGAGATGATGGCCAAGGGCACCTACGCCAGCGTCCTGCTCGCGACCAAGGACCTCGACGCCACGTTCGAGAAGGTGCAGGCCACCGAGGCGGAAGTGGTCCAGGAGCCCACCGAGCAGCCCTACGGCGTGCGCGACTGCGCGTTCCGCGACCCCGCGGGCAACATGGTCCGCATCCAGGAACAGCGCTGACCCGACCGCCGACCACACCGCGCGACCCCGCCGGCCCGTGCCGGACGGGGGTCGCGCCGTCCACCCCGCCACACCCGAGGGAGCCACGATGAGCACGGCCACGAGGACCGACGCCCCGCCTGCGGCAACGGGAGCCGAGCACCCCGCGGACAGCCACGACCTCATCCGCGTGCACGGCGCGCGCGTCAACAACCTCAAGGACGTCAGCGTCGAGCTCCCCAAACGACGCCTCACCGTCTTCACCGGCGTCTCCGGCTCCGGGAAGAGCTCCCTGGTGTTCCACACGATCGCCGCCGAGTCCCAGCGGCTGATCAACGAGACCTACAGCGCGTTCGTCCAGGGCTTCATGCCGTCGCTGGGGCGCCCCGACGTCGACGTCCTCGACGGCCTGACCACGGCGATCATCGTCGACCAGCAGCGGATGGGCGCCGACCCGCGCTCCACCGTCGGCACCGCGACCGACGCCAACGCCATGCTGCGCATCCTGTTCAGCCGCCTCGGCACCCCGCACATCGGCTCGGCGCAGGCCTTCTCCTTCAACGTCGCCTCGATCAGCGGCGCCGGTGCCGTCACCATCGAGAAGGCCGGCCAGAAGGTGAAGGAGCGCCGCGAGTTCTCCATCACCGGCGGCATGTGCCCTCGCTGCGAGGGCCGCGGCTCCGTCAACGACATCAACCTCGCCGCGCTCTACGACGAGACGAAGTCGCTCAACGAGAGCGCCGTCATGATCCCCGGCTACAGCATGGACGGCTGGTACGGGCGCATCTTCCGCGGCTGCGGCTTCTTCGACCCCGACAAGCCGATCGCGAAGTACACCAAGCGCGAGCTGAACGACCTGCTGTACAAGGAGCCCACCAAGATCAAGGTCGAGGGCATCAACCTCACCTTCTCCGGGCTCGTCCCGTCGATCCAGAAGTCGTACCTGTCCAAGGACATCGACGCCCTGCAGCCGCACATCCGCGCGTTCGTCGAGCGCGTCGCCACCTTCACGACGTGCCCGGAGTGCGACGGGACCCGGCTGTCCGAGGCCGCCCGGTCCTCGACGATCAAGGGCATCTCGATCGCCGACGCCTGCCGGATGCAGATCAGCGACCTCGCCGAATGGGTCCGCGACCTCGACGAGCCCTCCGTCGCGCCGCTGCTGACGACGCTGCGCCACACCCTCGACTCGTTCGTCGACATCGGTCTCGGCTACCTGTCGCTGGAACGCCCCTCGGGCACCCTGTCGGGCGGGGAGGCCCAGCGCACCAAGATGATCCGCCACCTCGGGTCGTCGCTCACCGACGTCACCTACGTCTTCGACGAACCCACCGTCGGCCTGCACCCCCACGACATCGCGCGGATGAACGCGCTGCTGCGCCAGCTGCGCGACAAGGGGAACACCGTCCTCGTCGTCGAGCACAAGCCCGAGGCCATCGCGATCGCCGACCACGTCGTCGACATCGGGCCCGGCGCCGGCAGCGGCGGGGGAGAGATCGTCTTCGAGGGCACCGTGGAGGGCCTGCGCGCCAGCGGCACCCTCACCGGCCGCCACCTCGACGACCGCTCCTCCCTCAAGCAGTCCGTACGGTCAGCGACCGGCGCGATCGAGATCCGGGGCGCCGACACCCACAACCTGCGCGGTGTCGACGTCGACATCCCCACCGGCGTCCTCGTCGTCGTCACCGGCGTCGCGGGCTCGGGCAAGAGCTCGCTGATCCACGGCTCGGTGGCCGGCCGTGACGGCGTAGTCGCCGTCGACCAGGGCGCGATCCGCGGCTCACGGCGCAGCAACCCCGCCACCTACACCGGCCTGCTCGAACCCATCCGCAAGGCGTTCGCCAAGGCCAACGGGGTCAAGCCCGCGCTGTTCAGCGCCAACTCCGAGGGCGCCTGCCCCAACTGCAACGGCAACGGCGTCATCTACACCGACCTCGCGATGATGGCCGGCGTCGCCACCACCTGCGAGGTGTGCGAGGGCAAGCGCTTCGACTCGGCGGTGCTCGACTACCACCTGGGCGGCAAGGACATCAGCCAGGTCCTCACCATGCCGGTGGCCGAGGCGGCCGAGTTCTTCGCCGCGGGCGACGGCAAGGTCCCCGCCGCGCACAAGATCCTCGAACGTCTGGTCGATGTCGGCCTCGGGTACCTCACGATCGGGCAGCCGCTGACGACGCTGTCCGGGGGTGAGCGCCAGCGGCTCAAGCTGGCCACACACATGGGGGAGAAGGGCGGCACCTACATCCTCGACGAGCCGACGACGGGCCTGCACCTGGCCGACGTCGAACAGCTGCTCGGCCTGCTGGACCGGCTCGTCGACGACGGTAAGTCGGTGATCGTCATCGAGCACCACCAGGCGGTCATGGCGCACGCCGACTGGATCGTCGATCTCGGCCCCGGCGCCGGGCACGACGGCGGCACGGTCGTCTTCGAGGGCACACCCGCCGAGCTGGTGGCCGACCGGTCGACGCTGACGGGCCAGCACCTCGCGGCGTACGTCGGAGCCTGATCCGCCGCACGCGGCGACGAACGGGGACGCGGGTCGGGCGGGTGATTATGACAGTTCCGACGTGTTCGGCCCGGGTTCCCGGGATGGCAGGACTCGGTGTCCCACAGGACTTCCGGGGTCGACACCCCGGCTCGGCGCGACCGCGTCAGGCTCACCATCGCGCATCGGACTCGACGTCCGGGACGCGTCCCTGCGAGGCCTCGGCATCGGGTCGGCCCGTCGGCCCGACGAGCTCGACGGAAGGCCTCGTCCGCCCCAGCCGCCCCGCCACCCGGCGATCCGATAATCGATCTTATGACATTACCGAGGTCGTCGTTGCATCAGACGGGAGGCGTCGAGCAGGCCGACGACGGCGCGCACACGGGTCAGGAACGGTACCGACGGGCGTAGCGTGCGGCGGCCGATGCCCGCTCGTCGGCGTTGGCCTCGTCGCGGATCCGTTGCGCGGTACCCGGTGCGTAGCCGGCCCGGCGGACCCGGTGCTCGACGGACCCGTCGGCGGTGAACAGCACGTACTGCAGGGCGACGAGCCATCCGAGCAGGGTGGCGAGTGCTCTGACCCACAGCGGGCCGGGGACCAGCAGCAGGACCGGCACCGTGATCAGCCCGAGCTGCACACAGGCCCGGGCGAAATGGCGGAGCTGCCACGTGGGGCGGGTCGCGTCGTGGAGGACCCACTCGCGGTGGCGAGCGGGAAGGGCTCCCCCGAGTGCGTACCAGAGCCAGCGGAACAGGTTCGGGCGTTGCGGCGTCGTCATGTCGGGCCCGGCTCCGGCCGCCCTCGCCGCGTGCGGTGGTGCTGTCTGCACATCACCATCGTCGAGGTCCCCCCGGATGCGGCTGGGCCCGACGGCTCACGCCCCCGCATCCCGCTCGCCCCGGATGGGCGACGTGTCCCGCACACGGTGTCACCCTACCGGGTTGCCGGGATCGACAGTTTCCATGATCTGCAACAGCAGCGTCGACGGAGCGCTCCCCCGCGGCCCGGGCACCGGCGTTCCGGCTAGAGGTCGTTGCCGGCATAGGAGAGGTTGAAGCTCTTGTTGACCAGCGGGAAGTCGGGAACGATCGTGTCGGCGAGCGCGACCGGCAGCGCGGGCCAGTTGAAGAAGCTCGGGTCGACGATCCTGAGGCGGCGCACCGTGCCGTCGTCGGCCAGTTCGACACGGTGGGTGATGGTGCCGCGCCAACCCTCGACGATGCCCACCCCCGAGCGGCCCACCCCCGAGCGGCCCGCGCCGGGCCGGGCGTGCGGGTCCACGCGGTGGGCCGGTCCGTCGAGACGTTCGGCCAGGGCGGCGATCGTCGCGACGGCGAGATCGATCTCCTCGCGGCGCACCTGGAAGCGGGCGAGCACGTCACCGCCGGTGTGGGTGTGCGTGGCCCGGGGCAGCTCACCGGGGAGCGTGGGGTGGTCGTGGCGGGCGTCGACGGCGAGGCCGCTGGCGCGCGCGACGTAGCCGAGGGTGCCGAGCTCGGCGGCCTGGTCGCGGGTCAGGACCGCGGTGCCGGCGAACCGGTCGTGGACGACGCTGTGCCCGAGCGCGAGACCCGCGATCTCCGCGACGTCGGCGGCCACCCTGGCGAGCACCGCGGGATCGGGCAGCGCGTGGACGGCCGCGCCACCGGGGACGACGGCGCCGCGGAGCAGGCGGTGTCCGGTGACCTGGTCGTTGAGCCGCAGCAGCCGCTCCCGGACACGCTGGGCGTGGGCGTTCAGGATGCCGTGGCCGACGTCGTTGCACAGCGCACCGAGGTCGTTGACGTGGTTGTAGAGCCGCTCCAGCTCCAGCAGCACCGCGCGCAGCCGGTGGGTCTGCGGGCCGACGTCGACGCCCAGGGCGTCCTCGACCGCCTGGCAGAACGCGACCCCGTGGCCCACGGTGGTGTCACCGCTCGCCCGCTGGGCGATCTCGAGCGCGTCGGCCGGGTCGCGGCCCTCGACGAGCTTCTCCAGCCCGCGGTGGACGAACCACAGCCGGGCCTTGAGCTTGAGGATCGTCTCGCCGACCACCGAGAAGCGGAAGTGTCCCGGCTCGATCATGCCGGCGTGCACGGGCCCGACCGGGATCTCGTAGACGCCGGGCCCGTCCACCGGGCGGAACGGGTAGGGGCCGTCGGGGTCGCCGAACGCCGGGGCCGGACCGGCGTCGGACAGCATCGGGTACCAGCCGCGGGGCCAGTGGAAGTGCCGGACGAGCCGGCGCGGCAGCGGGTGGCCGGCCGGCTCGATGCCGAACAGGTCGCGCAGCTCGCGTTCGAACCGGCCGGCCGGGAACGACAGCGCGGCCAGGCTCGGGATGGCCGGTCTGCCGGGATCGAGGTGGACGTGCAGCTCGGTGCGCACGTCCACTCCGGGCTGCACGAACAGGTGGACCGTGCGCAGGCCGCCGCCGGACGGGCGGTCGTCGTGCCCGGCGACGAGCGCGAGCCGGGCGCCCCCGGCGAGCAGTGCCGCGGCGCGCTCGGGCAGCGCGTCGGCGGGCACCGTCGAGACGATCCGACGCGGGCCGGGGTGGGCGGAGGTCGATGTCGTCACGGTGCTCCGGTGAGGGTCTGCGCGGCCTGGGTGATCAGCTCGGTGAGCGGGCCCGCCGTCACACCGAGCACCGCGACGGCGATCAGCCCGGCGGCCAGGGCGAACGCCGTGGCCCGTGGCAGCCGCCGGGACGCGGCCGCCGCCCCGGGCCCGTCCGGTGCGGGCCCCAGCAGCATTGCCCCGGTGTGGCGCAGCAGCGCCGCCCCGATCACGACGACGAGCACCAGCGCGGCGACGACGGCCCAGCCGACGGCCGGTCCGGCGTCGCCGCCCAGCCCGGCCCGCACGATCGCCACCTCGCTGGCGAACAGGCTGAACGGCGGCAACCCGAGCAGGGCCAGCACCGCGAGGCCCGTCGCGGCCGCCAGGCCGGGCTGGGTCGCGACGAGCCCGCGCACGCGGTCGATCCGGCTGGTTCCGGTGAGCTGGGCGATCCGGCCGGCGCCGACGAACGCGACGCTCTTGGCCAGCCCGTGGCCGAGCATGTGCAGCAGCACGGCCGCGGTCGCGGCCGGTCCGCCGATGCCTGCGCCGAGGGCCAGCAAGCCCATGTGCTCGATGCTGGAGTAGGCCAGCATCCGCTTGTAGTCGCGTTGGGCCAGCAGCAGCGACGCCGCCACGACGAGGGAGGCGAGGGCTGCGCCGAGCAGCAGCGCCCGGGTGAACCCGGGGCCGAGCGCGGCGTCGGCGACGACCTTGACGCGCAGGACGGCGGAGAACGACACGGCCAGCAGGACACCGGACATGAGCGCGGAGACCGGGGCGGGCGCCTGGCTGTGCGCGTCGGGCAGCCAGGCGTGCAGCGGGGCGAGCCCGGCCTTCGTCCCGAAGCCCAGCAGGAGCAGGACCACCGCGATCCGGGTGACGTCGGGATCGAGGGTGGGAGCGGCGACGACGAGCCCGGCCCAGTCGAGACCAGGCCCGTCGCCCCCCGCGGAGGCGGCCGCGTGCGCGGCGGCGTGGTTGAGCACCACCAGGCCCAGCAGCGCCAGCGCGATGCCTGTGGAGCAGATGACGACGTACTTCCAGGCGGCCTCCACCGCGCCCCGGGTGCGCCCCTGGCCGACGAGGAAGGCGGTGACGATGGTCGTCGCCTCGACCGCGACCCACAGCACCCCGAGGTCCGCGGCCAGCACGGCCAGGGCCATCGCGGCCAGGAACGCGTGCACGAGCACGCCCTGGCGCCGGGCGGTGCTCGGTGTGAGTCGCCCGGCGGCGACCTCCGTCGCCACGTGCGCGGGCATCGCGGTCGCGGCGACGGTCGCCACCGCGCCGATCACGACCAGCATGAAGGCGCTGAGCGCATCGACCCGCAGCCCGGCGGTCGCGACGGGTCCGGCGCCGACGACGTGCACGGCGAGGACGGCCGCGGCGGTCAGCATGGCGAGCGCGCAGCCGATGCCCGCGACGCCTGCCGTGCGCCGGCCCGCGACGGCGCAGCCGCCGGCGGTGAGCGCCGGGAGGGCGATCGGCGCGACCGCGAGCGCGGTGAGGGTGGGTGTCGTCATCGGTCCCGCAGCTCCCGCAGCTCGCCGAGGTCGACGTCGCCGAAGGTGTCGCGGATCCGCCCCGCGAGTACCTGCAGCACGAGCACCACCAGCAACACGTCCAGCGCCACCCCGACCTCGACGACGAGCCCGATGCCCGACGTGGTGAGGAACCCGGCGGCGGTGATCCCGTTGTCCACCAGGAGGAAGCCGACGAGCTGGGAGACCGTGTGCCGGCGGGTCACGAGGACGAGCAGCCCGATCAGGACCACGGCGACCGCCACCGGGACCGCGCGCGTCGCGGGCGACCCGCCGAGCTCGACGAGCGGGACCGAGACGGAGAAGGCCAGCAGCACGAGCGCGGCGACGGCCAGCAGCGACGCCGCGACGTTGAGCACCGGCCGCACCTCGCGGAGAGGTCCCGCCGCGGCGAGCGCGCGGCGCAGCAGCCACGGCAGCAGTCCCCCGCGCACCGCCAGGACCCCGACCGCGACGAGCCCGAGCTCGACGGAGTGCTGCGCCCAGGCCAGCACCCCGACCAGCGCTCCGAGCGCGACCCCGTGCGCGGTGAAGATCCGCAGGATCGTCGGCAGGTCGCGCCGCCACACCACCAGCACGGCGGTGAGCAGCAGCGCGCCTGCCGCGACGTCGAGCAGCGCGAGGGCGGGAGGGCTCATGGCCGTGTGCTCCATTCCGGTGTGTCCTCCACCTGGCATCGGTTCGGTCAGCCGAGGACGTAGGCGGTGGCGACGGCGAGCAGGGCCAGCAGGAACGACCCGGCCAGCAGCTCGGGCACCCGGAACAACCGCAGCTTGGCCAGGAACACCTCGGCGGCGGCCAGCACCGCGCCCACCAGCGCGACCTTGACCACGAGCGCGGCGACGCCGACGGCCAGGGCGAGCGGGGTCGCGGTGGTGGCGATCCCCCAGGGCACGAACAGCGAGGTGAACAGCCCGAGGTAGACCGACAGCCGCATCGCCGAGCCCAGCTCGACGAGCGCGAGGTCCGGGCCCGCGTACTCCAGGACCATCGCCTCGTGGATCATCGTCAGCTCGAGGTGGGTCGACGGGTTGTCCACCGGCAGCCGGCCGGTCTCGGCCACGATCACGGTCGCCAGCGCGGCCGCCGCCAGCACGGTGGTCGGTGAGATCAGCCGCTGCGGGTCGTCGAGGGCGGTGCCGACGATCGTCGGCAGGCTGGTCGAGCCGGTGGGGACCGACAGCGCGAAGATCGCGACCAGGGCCGTCGGCTCGACCAGCGCGAGGACCGTCACCTCCCGGCTCGCGCCCATCCCGCCGAACGCGGTCCCGCTGTCCAGCCCGGCGAGCGCGATCACCACCGTGGCGTGGGCGAGCAGCGCGACGACGACGAACAGGTCCGCGACGCCCGGCACCGCCGATGCGGTGGTGACCAGCGGGGCCACGACCGCGACGACCAGGGTCATCGCCACGAGCAGCACCGGGGCGGCCCGGAAGACCTCCGTCGTGCCCCGCGGGGAGATCGACTGCTTGCGCGCCAACTTGCGCAGGTCCCGCCAGGGCTGACCGACGCCCGGCCCGGCGCGGCCCTCCAGCCGGGCCCGGACCTGGCGCATCAGACCCACCAGCAGCGGCGCCCCGCCGACGACCACCACCGCCTGCAGCACGCCCCCGGCGACCCCGAGGGCGCTCACCTGGTCACCACCAGCAGCGCGAGCAGCCCGCACAGCGTGACGAACCCGTAGCCGAGGTAGCGGTGCACGCTCCCGGTCGCCAGGTTGCGCCCGGCACGGCCCCACGCCGTCGCCGCGTGCAGCAGCGGAGTGTAGAGCCGGCGTTCGACCCGGTCGGGCAGCGTGCGCCGGTAGGCCACCGCGGCGACCAGGTGCCGCGACTGCTGGTGGTGGCTCACGTCGACGTCCTGCTCCGGGGCCAGCACGTCGTCGAACACCCGTTGCAGCGGTTCGGCGAACGACGTCGCCGTGTACTCCATGCGTGAGGACAGCGGCCCGGCCCCGCAGTCCCACAGGCGCGCCTGCCTGCGGTCACGGCGGCGGGCCGCCAGCCGCGCGAAGACCACGACCGTCGCCGTCGCCGCGACCAGCGCCGCGACCAGGAGCACGGGCGAGAGCACGCCGGTGACCCCGACGAGCTCGACGGCGACCGTCCCGGTGACCGCGGGCGCGGCGTGCACGACGGCACCTGCGACCTCGGCCAGCGTCGGGAGCACGGCCGTCGGGCCGACGGCGAGCGCCACGCAGGCCAGCGCCGCCACCACGATCCCGCCGAGCAGTGTCGGGCCGCTCTCGGTGGCGCTCGCCGCTCCCCCGCCGCGCGGCCGGCCGAGGAACCCGATCCCGAACGCCTTCACGAACGTCGCGACGGCGAGCCCGGCGGTCAGTGCGATCGCCGCGACCCCGAGCGGCAGCACCACCGCGGGCACCACGCCGGGTGCGGGCAGCCCGTGGATCAGCGCCTGCAGCAGCAGCCACTCGCTGACGAACGCGGCGCCGGGCGGCAGCGCCGACGCCGACAGCGCGCCGAGGCCGAACGCCGCCGTCGTCACGGGCATCCGGCGGCGCAGCCCGCCGAGCGCGTCCAGGTCACGCGTCCCGGTCGCGTGCAGGACCGAGCCCGCGGACAGGAACAGCACGGTCTTGAACGCCGCGTGCGTCATGACGTGCAGCAGCGCGGCGGTCAGCGCCAGCCCGGCGAGCGCCCGGTTGCCGCCGGCGGCGAACATCCCGCACGCGCCGACACCGACCAGCACGAGGCCCATGTTCTCGGTCGTCGAGTAGCCGAGCAGCCGTTTGAGATCGCTGCCGACCGCGGCCTGCAGGATTCCGTACACCGCCGAGGCCGCACCGAGCACGAGCACCGTCACCCACCACCACGAGGGGCCGCCGCCGAGCAGGTCGACACCGACCCGCACGATCCCGTAGACGCCCAGGTTCACCATCGCCGCCGACATCAGTGCCGACACGTGGCTCGGCGCCTCGGGATGGGCCCGCGGCAGCCACGGGTGCAGCGGCACCATGCCTGCCTTCGACCCGAACCCGGCCAGGCAGGCGAGGAAGGCCAGGCTCGCCGCCGCGGGCGACAACCCGTCCGCGGCGGCGCGCAGCGCGGCGAAGGAGCCGTCGCCGGCCCCGCCCGCCGCGACCAGCAACCCGACCATGATCGCCACGAACCCGGCGTGGGTCATGACCGCGTACCAGAGCCCGGCCGAGGCCACCGCGCGACGCTCCCGGTGCTCGGCGACGACGAGCACCAGCGAGGTCAGCGCCATCAGCTCCCAGCAGTACAGCAGCGTCCCGACGCTGCCCGCGGCCGGGACCAGGAGCAGCGACCCGACGAACGCGGGCAGTGCGGCCTGCACGCCGGGTCCGTCGAGGCCGTGGCGCGCGGCCCCGATCGCGTAGGTGCCGGCGGCGACCGCCACGGCGCCACCCACCGCGAGGAACACCCCCGACAACGGATCGACGTCGAGCTGCAGACCGATCAGCGGAAGCAGTTCGGGGAGCGCGAACGACCAGGTCGTACCGGTCATCGCGACCACGCCCGCAACGGCGCCCCCCAACCCCGCCGCCACCACGCTCAGCCCGGTCACGGCAGGCCGGGGGCGGCGCGGCACCAGCGGGGCCGCCACGGTCCCGGCCAGTGCGACGGTGAGCGCGGACACCAGGGCCCAGCCCACCGCGTTCACGAACCCACCCCGTTCACCGGCCGGTCAACAGTCGCAGCGCGGCCACGATCGTCTCCGGGCGCGGTGGGCAGCCGGCGACCTCCAGATCGACCGGGACGACGTCGGCGACCGACCCGACGACGCCGTACGCCCCGGCGAACACGCCGCAGTTGCGTGCACAGTCCCCCACCGCGACGACGACCTTCGGCTCGGGCACCGCCTCGTAGGTCCGGCGCAGCGGTTCGGCCATGTTCCGGGTCACCACGCCGGTGACGACGAGTGCGTCGGCGTGCCGGGGCGATGCGACCAGCCGGGCGCCGTAGCGCTCCGCGTCGTACACCGGCCCGAACGCAGCGCCGATCTCCACCTCGCACCCGTTGCACGATCCCGCGTCGACGTGGCGGATCTGCACCGACCCGGCCAGCTCACCGGCCATCGCGGGGACCTCGGCCGCGGCCGGCGCGGGTTCGGCGATCCGGCCGACCCGCCGGATCGCCCGCCCCAGGCTCAGCACCGGGCCGCCCCGGCCCGGTCGGGGTTCAGGCCAGCCGCAGCTCCTCGAGCAGCTCCGCCTGCCCGGACAGGACGCCGGTGAGGATCGCCCGCGCGACGGCGAGCAGCTCCGAGACCTCCGGGCCCGTCAGCGAGTAGAACACCGCCGAGCCCTCCTTGCGCGTGCGGACCAGACCGGCCCGGCGCAGCACGGCCAGCTGCTGGGAGAGATTCGCCGGCTCGACGGCGATCTCGGCGAGCAGCTCCGACACGGCGTGCTCGCGCACGCTCAACAGCTCCAGCACCCGGATCCGCACCGGGTGGCCGAGCGTCTTGAAGAACTCCGCCTTCGCCTGATACAGCGGCGTGCTCATCAACGCCCACCTCCTTCGGCGTCCTATCTTCACACGCGCTCATCAATTGCAGACATTAGCAACTGCGTAAGTCTGTGTGCGCGGGGGCCCGGGATCGTGTCGGCCGGTCAGTACCCCACCGCCTCCCGCAGCAGCAGGACGGTCGCGCGGCCGGGGCGCTGCTCGGCGTTGAGCACGAGCAGGCTGTTGACCGCGCTCGGCCGCCCGTAGGCCGCCCTGGCACGGACGCTCTCCAGCGGCAGGGCGTGCTCCTCGATCCGGCGCAGCGCGGTGGCGAGGTCGGGCACCACCTTCTGCGCCCCGACCACCCACACCGCCCGGCCCGCGCCGCCCGCATACGCCGGGACCTGGCTGCCGCTGCCCGACGCGACGACGATCGAGCCGGTCTCGGTGACCGCGGCGACGCTGCCCACCACGACGTCCGGCACGGAGATCAGCCGGCGGATCTCGTCGGCGGCAGTGCCACGGTCCATCGCCAGGACCCGCGGCTTGGCGGGGACGTACCGGGTACCGGCGTTGATGTCGGCGTCGATGCCCGACAGCCGCAGCGTCTCGCTCGCGGAGGTGAACACCGTCGCCCCGGCGGGGAGCAGGTCCTGGACCCGGCGGCGTGCGGCTGCGGCGTCGTCGAGGATCTCCACGGCGAAGCCGTGCGCCGTCAGCGCCGCGGCCGCCGCCTCCAGACGCTCCGCGGGAACCGCCTCGGCGAACGACACGGCCGGACCCGGCGCGGCGTCCGCGGACGGGGTGGTGTCGAGGTGGCGGAGCTCGTAGACGCGCTCGCGGTCCGCGGTGGCCTGGTCTGTCATCGTCTCCCCCTGGGGTGTCGTGGAGCCCGTGCGGCTCACCGGGTTCGACGACGTACCCGGTCGTGTTGTGAGGTCGGGCCTCACAACCGGGGCGGTTCGCACGTCGGTCAGGGCAAGGATGGACAGGAAACGGAGGGTCCGATGACCGACGGAACCGATCCCGCGATCGACGCGGTCGTCCGTGAGCGTCGGCAGCTGCTCAACCTCGCCTACCGGCTGCTGGGCTCGCTGGCCGAGGCGGAGGACGCCGTGCAGGAGGCCTACGCCCGGTGGTACGGCCTCTCCGACGAGGGACGCCGCGCTGTCGTGAATCCGGGCGCCTGGCTGACCCGGGTCGCCGGGCGGGTGTGCCTGGACCAGCTCCGTTCGGCCCGCGCCAAGCGCGAGCACTACGTCGGGGACTGGGTCCCCGAGCCGCTGCCCGAGCCCGCCGGGCCGGCCGACCCGGCCTCGCAGGTGACGCTGGACGAGTCGGTGACCATGGCGTTCCTTCGTGGTGCTCGATGCGATGACCCCGGCCGAGCGGGTCGCCTTCGTGCTGCACGACGTGTTCGGCTACCCGTTCGCCGAGGTCGCCGAGGTCGTCGGGCGCACACCGGCGGCCTGCCGGCAGCTGGCGACCTCGGCGCGGCGGCGGATCCGGGCGTCCACGGCCGAGGCGCCCGGATCGTCCGGCCGGGCCGGGGTGGTCCGCGAGTTCCGGCGGGCGTGGGAGGCCAAGGACGTCGCCGCGCTCGTCGGGCTCCTCGACCCGGACGCGGTGGCCGTGGCCGACGGCGGCGGCGTCGCGCTCGCGCACCTGGAGCCGATCCGCGGCGCGGAGCAGGTGGCCCGCGCCTACGTCGAGATCGCCCGCGTGGCCCCCGGCGTCACCCTGCTGGAACGGACGGTCAACGGGCTGCCCGGCCTGATCGCCCGCAAGGACGGGGTGACCCTCACGGTCTACGCCTTCGACGTCGTGGACGGCCGCGTCACGCGCATCTGGGCGGTCCGCAACCCCGCCAAGCTCCGGCCGTGGTCGCGGGCCTGACCCGCCCCACGGCGCCGGGACACCGCGGCGCCCGGGACGCCGAACCACACCACACGCCGACACCCGACCTGCCCGGTCACGGTCCGGCTCCGTACCCGGTGTCGTCGAGGCGGCCGCGGCTCATGACGAGCACCCGGTCGGCGTAGCTGTGCAGCCGCGGCACGTCGTGGCTGACGACGAGGACGGCGGTTCCGGCGTCGGCGACCGTGCGCAGCAGCGTGGTGATCTCGGTGGCGGTGGTGACGTCGAGGCTGGCGGTCGGTTCGTCGGCGACGAGCAGCCGGGGCCGGGCGGCCAGCGCGCGGGCGATCGCGACGCGCTGGGCCTGGCCCACGGACAGGGTGCCGGGTAGCCGGCGTGGGTCGATGTCGCCGAGCCCGACCCGGTCGAGCGCGTCCGCGGCGAGTGCCTGGGCACGGGCCCGGGAGGGCCGTTCGCCGCGGGCCCGGCCGGGCTCGGTGAGGGTGCGCCACAGCGGCCAGCGGTGGTCCAGCGACGAGACCGGGTCCTGGAAGACCGGCATGACCAGGCCGGGGCGCCGCGGGCCTGGCGCCGAGGTGTCGCGGCCGTCGAGGCGCACGGTGCCGGTGTCGGGGTGTTCCATGCCGGCGACGATCCGGGCGAGCGTCGACTTCCCCGACCCGGACGGGCCGGTGACACCGACGATCTCGCCCGTGCGCACGGTGAGTGTGGCCCCGTCGACGGCGGTGACCGTGCCGCCGGGCAGCCGGTAGCGGCGGGACACGTCGGATGCCTCCGCGACCGGGGCGCCCCGGTTCGGTCGGTGGGCGCGGGCGGGCACCGTGGCGGCGGCGAGCAGGTGGCGGGTCCGGTCGGAGTCGGGGCGGGTGAGTACCTGTGCGGCGGCGCCGTGTTCGACCACGCGGCCGCTGTCGAGGACGACCAGGGTGTCGGCGTGCCGGGCGACGAGCGAGAGATCGTGGCTGATCAGCAGGAGCGCGCCGCAGGCGGCTGTGATCGCGTCGAGGACCTCGTCGGCGAGGTGGGCGTCGAGCGCGCTGGTGGGCTCGTCGGCAAGGGTCAGTGTCGGGGTGTGCGCGGTCGCGGCGACGAGGGTGGCGCGTTGGAGCATCCCGCCCGACCACTGGTGCGGATGCTGGCGCAGCCGGGCGCCGGCGTCGTCGATGCCGGTGGCGGTCAGCGCTGCGGTGGCGGCACCGGCCGGGGGGCGCTCCCGGTGGGCCCGCCAGGTCTCGTCGATGTGGTGGCCGACGGTGCGCAGCGGGTCGCACGCGGCGAAGGGGTCCTGCGGAACGTAACCGATCACTTTGCCGCGCAACGCCCGCAGCTCTCGTTCGGGCAGGCCGAGGACGTCGCGCCCGGCGACCCGGATCGTCCCGGACGTGCGGGTCCCGGGCGGCAGGAGCCCGAGGACGGCGCGGACCAGGCTGGTCTTGCCGCTGCCGGAGCGGCCGACCACGGCGGCGCGCTCGTCGGCGTCGAGACGCAGGCAGACGCTGTCGAGGGCACGCAGCCCGTTCGGGTAGACCACGGTGAGGTCGGCGATCTCGAGGGGCGGGGCCTGCGGTGACGGGCTCACGTCGGTCGGGCGGGGTCGAGGACGTCGCGCAGGGCGTCACCGATCAGCGACGCCGCGGCGACGGCGAGCACGATCCCGGCGCACGGGCCGGCGAGCTGCCAGGGGGCGTAGGCGAAGGTCTCGCGACCGTCGGCGAGCATGCTGCCCCACTCCGCGGTCGGCGGCTGCGCGCCGAGGCCGAGGAACGACAGTCCACCCAGCGCGAGGACGGTCTCGCCGAGTCCGATCGTGGCCGCGACCAGTACCTGCACCCCGGCGGCGGGCAGCACATGGGTGACCGCGGCGCGGCTGCGGCTGATCCCGGCCATCCGGGCGGCGACGACGTCCGGGCGCGCGGCGCAGCCGCGGGCGACACTGCGGGCCAGCCGGGCGAACGGGGCCCACGAGGTGAGCGACATGGCGAGGACGAGGTTGGCGAACCCGGGCCCGAGCATCGCGACGACGGCCAGGGTGAGGACCAGGGAGGGCAGGCCGAGCAGTACGTCGGTGAGCCGGACCGCGACCGTGTCGACGACTCCGCCGAGAACCCCGGCGAGGGTGCCGACGACCAGGCCGACCCCTGCCGCGAGCGCCATCACCAGCAATGCCGCGCCCAGTGAGGTCCCGGCCCCGGCGACGCTGCGGGCCAGCAGGTCGCGGCCGGCCTGGTCGGTGCCCAGCCAATGGGTTGCCGACGGCGCGGTGAGCTGGGCGGTGTAGTCGGTGAGGTTCGGGTCGGGCAGCAACCACGGCCCCACCACGGCGACGACGGCGAGCAGCGTCGCGATGCCCAGACCTGCGACGGCCGCAGGGCGGGCCAGCAACCGCCGCCACACCGCGGCGGGCGGGGTGGCCCCGTCGAGCGTGCCGCGGGCGGGCGGTACGAGTATCCCGGCGCCGATCACGTCGGCGTCCGCAGCCGTGGGTCGACGAGCGTGGCGATCAGGTCGGTGACCAGGCTGGTCAGGACGAACGCCAGGACCGCGACCAGGGTGAACCCCACGACGACGGGCATGTCACGGGCGTCGATGGCCTCGACGGTGAAGCGCCCGATGCCGGGCCAGGTGAACACCGACTCGACGATCGGCGCCCCACCGAGCAGGAAGCCCGCGCCGAGCCCGACCATCGTGAGGAACGGGGGTGCGGCGTTGGGCAGCTCGTGGGCCCACAGCCGCCGCCACGGGCCCGCCCCGCGCGCGGTGCTGACCCGCAGATGCGGCGCCGACCGTGCCTCCAGCAGGGCGGTGCGCAGCACCCGCGACCAGGTCGTCGCGCTGGCCAGGGCGAGCACGAGCGCGGGCAGGAACACCGTCGCCCAGGTCCCGTCGGCGATCACCCGCCCGTATCCCCAGCGCACCACGAGCACATCGAGGACGACCACCCCGATCACGAACGTCGGGACGGCGATCATCGCCAGCCCCACGACCCGGGCAACGGTGTCCGGCCACCGGCCCGGGGCGGCCGCGGCCAGCGCGGCGAGCAGCATCGCCAGCACGATCGCGATGCCGAGGGCGGCCACGGTCAGCCGCAGCGTCGCCGGCAGCAGCGTCACGAAGTCGTCGACGACCGGCCGCCCGCTCCGCCACGAGATCCCGAGGTCACCGGTGAGGGCGCCACCGGCCCAGCGCCCGAACCGCACGAGGAGCGGGTCGTCGAGATGCAGCTCGCCACGCACCGCCGCGACGGCGACCGCGCTGGGCTGCTGCACCCCACGGGCCAGCAGGACGCGTCGCGCGGGATCGCCAGGGGTGACGGCGAGCATCGCGAAGATCAGTACGCCTGCGCCCGCCAGGGTCAGCACCGCCTGGCCGGACCGGCGCGCGAGGACGCGCAGCACGTCAGCCGGTGGGCGCGGTCTGCGGTCCGACCCAGAGGTTCGCGATCGGCACCGGGTAGGTGCGCCAGGCCGGCCCCGCCACGACCGCGCCCTTGCGCTCACCGAGGTAGCCCAGGTAGCCCTGGTCACCGACGACGGTCTGGATCCGGCGCAGCAGGTCGTCGCGGGCGGCCGGGTCGAGGGTCACCGCGACCTGGTCGATCAGGGCGTCGAGCGCCGGGTCGGAGACCCCGGTGACGTTGTCCGGGCCGCCGGTGCGCACGTAGTTGAGCAGCGGAGTGACGTAGTCGCCGCCGAAGGAGATGAAGCCGTTGCCGCGGATCGCCGCCTGCCAGCCGGTGGGCTTCTCCACGGCCTCGGTGATGTCGGGGACCTGCGTGATCGTCACCCCCACACCCTGGCGGGCGAGCTGCGCCTGCACCGCGAGGGCGAGCGCCCCGGAGTCGGGCTGCTGCGGGTAGGTGAGCATGTCGAAGGTCAGCGGTGCGTTGTCGCGGGTGCGTGGGCCGTCACCGGTGCGGGTGAAGCCGGCCTGGTCGAGCAACGCTGCGGTCACGGCCGGGTCGAACGTCTGGGTCTTCTCCGCCCAGGGGCGGGAGTCGGCGTAGAGGCCGATGGCCGGCGAGTAGAGCCCGTTCATGACGTCGTCGGCCAGCTCGTCGTAGTCGATCGCGGCGTAGACCGCGCGGCGCACCAGCGGGTCGTCGAACGGGGCGCTGCGCTGGTTGAACTCCAACATGAACGTCGGCCCGGTCGAGTCGCCGGTCACGTAGAACGCGTCGGAGCGGCCCGACAGCGTCAGCGCGGTGGCCGTCGGCGGGTAGAGCGCGATGTCGGCCTCACCGGCCTGCACGGCCTGGATCCGGGCCGAGGCCTCCGGCACGAACTTCACCGTCACCGACGACAGCGGCGGCGGTCCGCCCCAGTACTGCGGCCAGGCCGAGAGCCGTGCGGCGGTCGAGTCCAGGGAGTCGACCCGGTAGGCGCCGGTGTAGAGCCCGGCCTCGAGCAGGTCGGCGGTCGCCGCCCCGGAGTCCTTGAAGCGCTGGTAGGCGGCGGCGTCGTAGACCGGGAGCATCGCCTCGTCGGCCAGCAGGAACGGCACGTTCGGGGCCGGCCGGGAGGTGGTGAGGGTAACCTCCGACGGTCCGGTCGCGGCGGCCGTCGCGCCGGGCAACGCCGCGCCGAACTCCTCGTTGCGCGCCAGCTGGTAGGTGATCAGCTCCGCGAGTGCGGCCCCGTCGAGGCGGCGGCCGTTCTGGAACGCGACGTTGTCGTTGAGCGTGAGCACCCAGGTCAGCGGGCTCGGGTTGGTGAGGGTGCGCAGGACCCACGGCGACGGGGCGCCGCCACGCTCTGGTCGCATCAGCAGCTCGACGTAGCCGAACTCGGGACCCCAGAACGCGTTCTCCAGCGGGTCGAGGTCGTCGATGGCGAACCCCGTCGTGAGGGTCAGCGTCGTCGGGGCGGACCCGGTGGTCGTGGGGCCACCCGTGGTCGAGCAGGCCGCGAGAATCGTCGCGGACGTGACGAGCGCGAGGAGCGCGAGTCGTCGGCGCGGGCGGACGGAGGTGCGCACGGAAAAGCCTCCAGCACTTCGATGGACGACCGGGTCGAGCGTCGTGGTCGGTCTCCTGGCTCACGGGCACGGTGCCACCGGGGCGCCGCGGCGCCGTCCGCCTTCCCGGGTAGGACCCGGTGGCTGCCGCGCCGGGGTGCGGCGTGGACGGAGCTGTCCCGAACACAGTGGCGAAGGCCGTGCCGGACTCCCACCGGCTTCCCGTTCACCACGACGGGGGGAACCTAACATTTGAACAAATGAACGTAAATAACTCGCGGGGCCGTAGACACTGCACCAGGCGGCAGGGATCCGGACCGACCCGGCTCCGTCGCTGCCGGTGGCGAGGTCGACGATGCCGGCGGCCACCGCTGCGGCCGAGCCGGCGGACGAGCCGCCGGGGGTACGGTCGGGCGCCCAGGGGTTGCGGGTGGGCCCGCGGTCGGTGCGGCCCCAGGTCTGGTGCCCGGGCCCGTGCGGCACCGACGTCGTGCCGATCGGCACCGCACCGGCCGCCACCAGGAGCCGGGTCTGGGCCGCCCGCATGCCGCGGGGGCCTTTCACCGCGATCGGCAGCCCCCGCAACGCGCCCGTCTGGGCCGACGAGACAGCGCCGGAGGATTCCGCACCCGGTGTCTCGGGCGGGTTCCCCGCGCGCGCTCCGACGAGGTCGACGGGATCGACGAGGTCGAGGAATGCACGCAGCCCCGGGTCGAGGACGCGGGCGCGCCCGAGCGCAGCAACCGCAGCACCGGTCCGGGGACCGTCGGCCGACCCGCGATGGTCGATGTCGACGGCGGGGTTCCTCCACGGGTCGGATGCGGTTGCGGTGACCATCGCCGCTCGGCGTTGCGGCGCCGGGAGGGTGTGCCCGTCAGCGCGAGGCCAGGTGCCGGACCACGGCGACCGGGCAGGCCGAGGTCCGCAGCAGTTCGCGGACGACGGGTGCGGCGGGCCCGTCGAGGCGGCGACCGTGCGCCCCGACCCCCACGACGACGAGCGCCGCCCCGTGCGAGAGCTCCGGCAGCACCTGGCGGGCGTCCTCGGCCCGGGCGACGTGCTCGGCGGGACCGACCCCCACCGTCTCGTCGGGTGGCACGTGCGCCGTCCCGGAGTGGACGACGACGAGCGGTGCCGCGCGGGCCGCGGCGGCGTCGACGGCGAAGCGGCGGGCCGCGTTGCCTGCGGCGGACCCGTCGGCGGCGACGACGACGGGCGCGCCGGGCAGGCCGGCCGTGTCGAGGTCGCCGCGGACGACGACGACCGGGGACATGGCGATCGCGGTGACGGTGACCACCATCGACCCGGAGAGGAAGGCGCTCACCCGGCCTCTCCCCCGCGTCCCGACGACGAGCACGCCGGCCCATTCCGACTCGGCCATCAGCACGAGCGGGGCCGACCCGCCGCGCAGCTCGCGGACGACCTCCAGGCCGGGCGCGGCCTGCGCGGCGACCAGGGCGGCCTCGGCCAGGGCTTCGGCGGCCGCGCCCGCGAGGGCGTCGCGGGTGCGGGCGGGGGCGACCTGTTCGACGCCGAGGGGCTGCAGCATCGGTGAGAGGGCCGCGGCGACGAGGCGCAGCGGCCCGCCGCGGCGGACCGCTTCGCCGGCGGCCCAGTGGGTGGCCTGCAGCGAGGCCGGTGAGCCGTCGACGCCGACCGCGACCGACCTGCGGATGTGGGCGATGATCTCGTTGACCACGGGGCGCCCTCCCGGTGAGTGGTGCAGGCTCCCGGAGTACCGCACATCGGCGCGCACCGCCACCCTCAGCGCCGGACGGCTCGGCGCAATGTCGGCCCGTTGACGAGCAGGACGATGCCCAGCAGCAGGACGCCGCAGACGGCCTGCTCCGCGCGCAGCCACACCGGGAACACCCCGGGCACGGAGATGACGACGACGATCGCGACCACCATGATCGCGGTGACGAGGCGCAGCCGCAGGAGTGCGCGTGGCGACCCGGCGGCGGAGCGGCGGGCGAGCGCCACGGTCACGCACGCGCTGAGGGCGACGACGACCTCGCGGACCCAGGCGGCGGTGGTGGCGACCGCGGGGTCGTCGCGCAGCAGCGCGGTGACGGCGAGGGCGACGACGCTGACCGTGAGGTAGGCGAGCGCCAGACCGACGACGGCGCGCCAGGTGCGGGCGGTGTTCCCGGTACCGATGACGGGCCTGTCCACGGCGTCCCCCTTCGGCATGTCCATGACGACGAGCCTGCGCCGGCACGCCCCGCCGGCACATCGGCGCCAGGGCCGATCTCCGCGCCGCCGCGGCTGCACCCCTGGGCGGAGGACGGATCTCCACCCTCGGTGCGATGCCGGGGCGCTGTGTCGGTCGTAGGGTCGGCGGGGTGAGCTCCGAGGACGCCGCCGCACCCGTGCTGGCCCGGCTCCGGTCGGTGCGGGGCGGCCAGGAGTCGGTGATCCGGTGGCTCGCGCGGCTCGCGCCCGTGCTGTTGGTGCTCTTCGTCGTCGCGGCCTGGCTCGCCGCCCCCGGGCTCGGGGTCTCGGGCCGGTCGCTGGTGGTGTCGGTCGGGACCGCGGTGTTCGTGGTGGCCGTCCTGGGACGCAATGCGACGGCGTCGGGCCTGGGCCGGGCGCACATCGGGTGGGTGGGGCTGATCGTCGCGGCGTCGGTCGCGCTGATGGCGGTGCAGCCCGACGGCCCCGGTGCGGCGGGGGTGCTGCTGGGGGCGCTGTGCGTGGCACGGTTGCTGCCGGGTCCGGTGGCGGTGCCCCTGCTGGTGGTGGTGTTCGTCGGGCTCGAGGTGTTCGAGGCGGTCACCGGCGGTGACTTCGGGACGATCGCGGTGCTGGGCGCGCTCGCCGCGGTGTACGGGATGATCTTCCTGGCCCACCGGTTGTCGGAGGCGAACCGGGAGGCCGAGCGGCTGTTGGCCGAGCTGCGTGAGCGTGAGGACGCGCGGGCCCGGGCGACGGCGCTGGCGGAGCGGCAGCGGCTGGCCAGGGAGATGCACGACGTGCTGGCGCACTCGTTGTCGGGGCTGATGCTGCAGCTGGAGGGCGCGCGCATGCTCGCGGCGGACGACCCGACCGACCCGCGGCTGCCCGCGGTCGTCGACCGGGCGCACCACCTGTGCCGCAGCGGTCTGGAGGAGGCACGCCGGGCGATCGGCACGTTGCGCGACGACGACCTGCCGGGCCCGGAGCGGCTCGGCGCGCTCGTCGACGGGTTCGTCCGCGACCACGGCATCCCCTGCAGCCTGACCGTCACCGGGGTCCCGCGCGAGCTGGGTACGCAGCAGCGGCTCGCGGTGTACCGGGTGGCGCAGGAGGCGTTGACCAACGTGGTGCGGCACGCGCGCGCGCAGCGGGTCGAGGTCACCCTGGCCCACGACGTCGGCGTCACCCGGCTGACGGTGCGCGACATCGGCGACGCACCGCCCGAGCCGGGGACGGGTGGCTACGGCCTCACCGGGATGCGGGAGCGGGCGGAGCTGCTGGGCGGGACGTTGGCGGCCGGCGCGACCGGCGACGGGTTCCGCGTCGTCCTGGAGCTGCCGGCATGAGCGGTTCGATCCGTGTGCTCGTGGCCGACGACCAGCGTGTCGTCCGTGAGGGGCTGTCGATGGTGTTGGGCCTGCTGGCCGACGTGGAGGTCGTCGGTACGGCGTCCGACGGCGCCGAGGCGGTGGCGCTGGCCGAGGCCCTGGACCCCGACGTGGTCCTGATGGACCTGCGGATGCCGCGCTGCGACGGAGTCGAGGCCACCCGGCTGCTGCGTGACCGTCGCCCGGTGGTGCGGGTCGTCGTGCTCACGACGTACTCCGACGACCGGTCCGTCGTGGACGCGCTGCGCGCCGGCGCGCGCGGCTACCTGACGAAGGACGCGGGCGGCCCCGAGATCCGGGATGCGCTGGTCCGGGTGCTGGAGGACCGGGCGGCGATCGACCCGGCGGTGCAGCACCACGTGGTCGACGCGCTGGCGGCCGCTCCCCCGGCGCCGGTGGCGCGCGACGATCGGCCTGCCGGGCTGACGGCGCGCGAGCTGGAGGTGCTGGTCCTCGTCGCGGAGGGTCTGTCCAACAGCGAGATCGGGGCTCGGCTCGTCGTGAGCGAGGGCACGGTGAAGAGCCACATGAACCATCTGCTGGCGAAGATCGGGGCCCGGGACCGCGCGCAGGCGGTCGCGTTCGCCTACCGCAACGGCCTGGTCCGGCCGTAGCGGTCGCGCGGTGCGCGACGGCGGCGGTCGCACCTCCTCCCCCGCCGGCCGGTCCGGCGCGCGCAGGTCAGGACCGGGTTGCGGCGGCCGGCGCCGTGCCCGTGAGCTCGGTGGCGTAGGCGTCCAGGCGGGCGGCGAGCTCGGCGGGGCGGCTCAGTGCGACGAGATGACCCCCCGCCATCTCGTCGACCTCGATGCCGAGCCTGTCGGCGACCTGGGCCCGCTGGAACGCCAGCGGGAAGAACCGGTCGTCGCGGCCCTGCAGGAACCGCGTCGGCACGTCCGGCCACTCGTCGAGCGGCCACGGCTTCGCGAACGGTGTCATCGCCTGGTCGGGCTCGCCGCGCTGCTCCGCCTCGACCCGCACCGCGTCCGGGACGTCGTGGAAGAACGCCGCCATGACGTCACCGGGATCGTCACCGTGCCGGGCGGCCTCGGCCGCGCGGGCCTGCTCGAAGCCGGTGTTCACCCACCACTCGCGCGGGGTCTCCCCCGGCCGCGGCACCATCGCGTTGAGCAGCACCAGCAGGTCGACGGGTGCGCGCGAGGCCACGAGCGCGGCGGTGAGCCCGCCCATCGACTGCCCGACGACGACGGTGCGCCCACCCGCCGGCGGCAGCGCGGCCCGGACGACCTCGGCGTACTCGTCGAGGCCCGCGTGCTCGTCGCCGGCGGGGAGGTCCACGGTCACCGTGTCGTGGCCGAGAGCGCGCAGCTGCGGCACCAGCAGGTGCCAGAACCACGCTTCCCCACCCGCGCCGGGAACCAGCACGAACGTCGTGCGCACATCGTCGGTCATCGCGGTGCTCCTCACCTTCGCAGTCGTCACCACCTAGGACGATGGGCGGCCCCGGAACTCATCTGTGACCCGCCGCCGGGCTCGCCGCCGGGACGCCCCGGTCGGACCGGACCGGCGTGGCACCGAGCCCGGCGGTGACGTGGTGCGGTCAGGCGGCGGTCATCGTCTGCACCGACAGCTGCTGTCCCGGCGGCGTGCCCGCGCATCCGGTGGCACCGTCCATCGGGACGAAGATCGACGCGGTCTCCCCCGGCGGGTAGACCCGCAGGCCACGCACCGGAGTGGGCTTGCAGACGGCCGCGTCGAAGTTCGCGACCTGCACGAACTGCACCTGCGCCTGTGACGACCGCCCCGGCGCCATCGAGATCTCCGGGCCGTGGGGCCCGTTCATCACCGCGGCCGGGCCGACCTGGTGCCCGTCGTCGCCCGCCACGTAGGACACGCCCGGGAAGCCCGTCAGCTCGCACGTGCGGGTGCCCTTGTTCGTGAACACGAGCGGCCGGTAGACCGAGCCGGCCCCGGCGTCGCCCTGTCCGAGGCTCAGCGACAGCTCCGCCGACGTACAGCGCGGCACGCCGGTCGTGCCGCCACCACCGGCCTGGTTCCCGGTGCCGGCTGCCGAGTCCGCGGGCGTGGTGGCGGGTGCGGTGCTCCCCGGGGCCGCCGTCGGCGCCGCGGGTGTGCCGCCGTTGACCTCGTCGGAGCCCCCGGAACAGCCCGCGAGCACGGCCGCGGCCGCGCAGGCTGCCAGGAGTGTCGCGATCCGTTTGTCGCGCATACGCATTTCGAGGTTCCCCCGTCTGATCGTCTTCCCCGACAAATGACGTCCGACGCGACGAAAGGTTGCTCCAGGACGTCGAACGGTTCGGCCGATCATCGTAGTTCATGATCGTTCGACCGGCCGCGGCGCGGCAGGACCAGCCGGATTACTGTCGGCCCGTGAGTGCCGGCGCCCTGCTGCTGTTGCTCGTCGCCGGGTTCGGGGCGGGACTGTCCGGGTCGATGGCCGGGCTCGCGTCCCTGTTCTCCTACCCCGCGTTGCTCGCCGTCGGGCTGCCGCCCACCACCGCGAACATGACCAACACGGTGGCGCTCATGGCGAGCTCGATCGGGTCGGTGGCCGGGTCGCGTCCCGAGCTGGCGGGCCAGGGGCACCAGGTGCGCACGATGGCCCCGGTCGTCATCGGCGGCGGCGCGCTCGGCGCAGCACTGCTGTTCCTCACACCGCCCGGCGGGTTCGAGAAGGTCGTCCCGTTCCTCGTCGGCGGTGCGTCGGTGGTGTTGCTGCTGCAGCCACGGATCCGCGCCGCCGCCACCCGGACAGCCGAGGGACCGTCGCGGCGCGCGCGGCTGCTGATGCTCGCCGGGCTCGGCCTCGTCGGCGTCTACGGCGGCTACTTCGGCGCCGCGGCGGGCGTGCTGATCCTCGCCCTGCTGCTCGTCGGGCTGCCCCTGTCGCTGCTGCGGGCCAACGGTCTCAAGAACGTCCTGCTGGGCCTCGCCAACGGCACCGCGGCGATCGCGTTCGCGTTCCTGGGCGACGTCCGCTGGGCCGCGGTGGCGCCGATGGCGGCCGGGGTCCTGGTGGGGTCGTGGGTGGGGCCGGCACTCGCCCGGCGCATCCCGGCGACGGTGCTGCGCATCGCGATCGGGCTGGCAGGCATCGGGCTGGCGGTCGTGCTGGCCGTCGACGCCTTCTGAGCCCGCGCCGGGAACGGCGGGGTCAGCGGCGCCCGGTCCCGGCCGTGACCGCGCCGGTGGTGCTGCCGCCGTGGCGGCGCAGCCACTCGTCGAGGCCACGCTGGATCGTCGGCAGGTCGGGACGCTTGGCGGGCTCGTTGCGCATCGCAGACTTGAGCAGCGACAGGTGCGCGCTGCGCCGCGGGAGGTGGCTGAGCTTCGCCCCGGCCGCGGCCGCACGCAGCCCCGACACCGCATCGGGATGCCCGCCGCGTGGCGGGAACCCGGCGAGGGCGTAGGAGACCGTGGCGGCGAGCTGCCAGCAGTCCGACGCCGGGCTGGCCTTCTTGCCGCCGGCGACCTCCGGCGCGAGGTAGTCGGGCGTGCCGAGGACGTAGCCGGCCATGGTCAGGGTGGCGTCGCCGGTGCGCCGGGCGATGCCGAAGTCGATGAGGTGGGCGACACCCGCCGGGTCGACGATGACGTTGCCCGGCTTGACGTCGCGGTGCAGGACTCCGCGGGTGTGCGCGGCGTGCAGCGCCCCCGCCACGCCGGACCAGACGCGTGCGGCGGCGGCGTCGTCGAGCGGGCCCCGCTGCTGCACCAGCTCGCCGAGCGAGGAGCCCTGCACGTACTCCATGACGATGACCATGCCGTCGAGCCCGGCCAGGCCCGGGTCGCTGCGGGCATGGACGAGGTCGAGAATGCGCACGCAGTTGGGGTGGCGCACCGCGGCGAGCGCGGCCGCCTCGCGGCGGATGCGCTCCTCGGTCTCGGCGTCGGGCGCGTGGGCGGCCTTGAGGGCGACGGTCGTGCCGAGCTTGGCGTCGTGGGCCAGGACGACCCGGCCGAACCCGCCGGCGCCGATGCGCCGGATGGGCGCGAACCGGTTGCCGCGCACGCGCCGCTGCACCGCGGCGGCCGGGAACGCCGGGGGTGGCACCGGCGCACCACCGGTGGGGGCGGGGGCGACCAGGGTGCGCGGCGGCGGGACCCGGGTCGGCGTCGTCGGCGGACGGACCGGCGGTGGCACCGGTCGGGACTGGGGCGCCGGGTCGTGGCGCTGCGCGGGGACGGGTGGGCCGCCGCGTGACGACGCGGCGCGCCGGTCGGCGGCGGGTCCGGGGTTCAGCGACCGGGCCACGACCTCCGGCCGGGGCGCCCCGACCATGGCGGTGAGCACGATGCCGACGAACGTCCCGAAGACCACCCCGATCCACAGGTGTTCCGACGACCCGGCGGGGGCGCCGACGGTGACCAGCGCGAGGGCGAGGAACGGGAGCCAGAAGAACCGGGAGGGCCACGCGGGCCCGCGGCGCAGCGCGAGCCGGATCTGGGCCAGCACGAACAGTGTCGCCACGATGGGGACGACGACGAGCAGCAGTACCGCGAGCCCAAGCCCGACGGGGGCGGACGGGTCGAACGCGTCGCCGACCGACCCGGCACCGAGGTACTGCGACTGCGGACCGGCCACACACACCTGGGTGCCGAGGTTGCGGACCTGGGCCGTGGTGAGCCCCGGGACGGTGCCGCCCGCGGCCGCGGCCGAGAACACCTGCCCGACCGCGGAGAACGCGAGCAACGGCAGCAGCCCGCAGGTGACGACGCCGATGAGCGCGAGCGCCCCGCCCTGGGCGGCGTTGTAGCGGGACCCGACGCGCTTGCGCAGGAGCGCGACACCGACGGTGCCGACGGTGGGCAGCAGCCCGACGGCGACGCCGAGGACGGTCGTGGCCCACGCCCAGGGGCCCGGGCACACGTCGGGGCCGATGCTGCGCAGGTTGTTGAGCAACCCGGCCAGAAGCGCGGCCAGCGTGTCCACGGCTCCCTGCCCTCCCCCGGTCCGTCCCGTCCACTATGTCAGGCGCCGGGCCGGGGGCGGCGCACCGCACGCGGCGGACCGGGCGGCACTACCCGTCAGTGGCCGGTCTGCCTGCGACGACCGGCCCGGGGATCGGCGCGGCGGTCGCCCCGGTGGTCGCGCTCGTGTCTCGTGTCGGGCGGACCGCGGTCGTGCTCGTGTCGGCCCGGTGGTCGTGCTCGTGTCGGGCGGACCGGGTGAGAGCCGGCGGGCGGGCCGGGGGCGGGCGGTGCAGGCTGGGGGCTCCCCTCCCCGAAGGAGCCTCGCGTGGGCCTCACCCGCACCTACGGACCGCTGTCGCCGACCGCGCCCGACACCGTCAACTACGCGATCGACGGGCCGCCGCACAAGCTCCTCGCGCACCCCTTCGAACGGCGGGTGCGGGCGGAGTTCGCCGGGCGCACCGTCCTCGACACCCGCGACGGGCTGCTGCTGCACGAGACCGCGCTGCTGCCCGTGCTGTACGTGCCGTTCGCCGACCTCGACGCCGACGTGCTCGTCGAGTCGGAGCACACGACGTTCTGCCCGTTCAAGGGCGACGCCGCCTACCACTCGCTGCGGGTCGGCGACCGGGTCGCCGAGAACGCCGTCTGGTCCTACCCGCGGCCGCGGCCCGCGGCGCCGTGGCTGGCCGGGCGCGCCGCCCTCTACTGGACGGCCTGCGATGCCTGGTTCGACGAGGACGAGCAGGTGTACGCCCACCTCACCGACCCGTACACGCGCGTGGACATCCGGCCGACGAGCCGCCACGTGCAGGTCCGCTGCGGCGACGTCGTCGTCGCCGAGAGCCGCGGCGCGACCCTGCTGTGCGAGACCGGGCTGCCGTGGCGCTGGTACCTGGGCGAGCAGGACGTGGCGGTGCCCCTGGAACCGAGCCCCACCCGCACCCGCTGCCCGTACAAGGGCGAGGCCTCCTACCGCGGGGTGCGGCTGCCCGACGGACGCCTGCTCACCGACGCCGCGTGGACCTACCCGGACCCGCTGCCGGAGTCGGCGCGGATCGCCGGGCTGCTGTCGTTCGACCACCCGGACCTGACCGTCGTCGTCGACGGCTAGCGACAGCCGGAACCGGCCGCGGGAGCGGTCTCAGACCGCTCCGCTCCCGGTGTCGTCGACCAGCAGCGCCTCGAGCGCGGGCAGCGCCGCGGTCAACGCGGCGACGTGGGCCGGGTCGAGCCGGCGCAGCCGCCGGGCCAAAAGCGCGGCGCGATGGTTGCGCACCTCCGACAGCACCCCGGCACCCTTGTCCGACAGCGTGATCAGCACGCCGCGAGCGTCGTCGGGGTCGACGGTGCGCACCACGAGACCCTGCTCGTCGAGGGCAGTGAGGACCCGGCTCATCGTCGGTGCGGTGACGGCCTCACGGCGGGCCAGGTCGGACAGGCGCAGCGGGCCGTGCTGCTCGACGGTCACCAGCGTCGACAGCTGAAGCGGCGGGACCGACTCCCGGCCGTCGATGCGGATGCGCCGGTTCAGCCGGCCGACGACAAGCCCGAGCCGGGCGGCCAGCGGTGTCGGGGACTCGCCGGACAGATCGCCGGCCGATACCTCGTGCGCCGCACGCGTCCCACCTGACTCGTCCATGCCGCCCGCCACCTCCGGGCCCGCCACGTCGGCACCGCCTCGCATCCGCTCATGGTGCCAGCACCGTCCACTACCGACGACGGCGGCTGCCCTGACGTGCGGGGACCCACCTGCCGGGCGCTCAGACCTTGCGGAGCCGGATCCCGGTGACGGCATGGTTGTGGCCCTTGCGCAGCACCAGGCTCGCCCGGCCCCGCGTCGGCAGGATGTTCTCCTCCAGGTTGGGTCCGTTGATCTGCGCCCAGATCGACTGCGCGCGTTCGACGGCGGCGGGCTCGTCGAGGGCGGCGTAGCGGCGGAAGTAGGAGGCGGGGTCGCGGAACGCCGTCTCCCGCAGCCGCAGGAAGCGGTTGACGTACCACTGCCGGATGTCCTCGGTGGCGGCGTCGACGTAGACGGAGAAGTCGATGAAGTCACTGACCGCGAGCGCCCCACCGGTGGTCAGGCTCGGCTGCGCGGGCTGCAGCACGTTGAGGCCCTCGACGATGAGGATGTCAGGTTTGTGCACGACCGTCTGTTCGCCCTCGACGATGTCGTAGACGAGGTGCGAGTAGACGGGGGCGTGGACCTGCGGACGGCCGGCCTTGATCTCGGTGATGAACCGCAGCAGCGCGCGCCGGTCGTAGGACTCGGGGAACCCTTTGCGCTGCATCAGGTCGCGGCGTTCGAGCTCGGCGTTGGGGTACAGGAATCCGTCGGTGGTGATGAGCTCGACGCGGGGGTGCTGCGGCCAGCGCGCGAGCAGCAGGCGCAGCAGCCGGGCCGTCGTGGACTTGCCCACCGACACCGACCCGGCGATCCCGATCACGAACGGGGTGCGGGCCGTCGTGCCGCCGAGGAAGTTGCGGTAGGCCCGGTAGAGCCGCCCACCCTCCTGGACGTGCAGGGTCAGCAGCCGCGACAGCGGCAGGTACACCTGGCGGACCTCGTCGAGGTCGACGAAGTCGCCGAGGCTGCGGACCTGCTCGAGCTCGTGGGCCGTCAGGGGCAGCGGGGTCGCCGCGCCCAGCCGCGCCCAGGTCGCGCGGTCGAAGTCGATGAACGGCGACGACCCGACGCCGTCGTGGACCTCGGCAGAGCGGGTCACCGCGGCGCCGCCGTCGGCCACCGCCGGCACGAACAGGTCGACATGGTCGTCAAACCTAGACTCCGCGACCTCCCGCGGGGGTCGTGAGATGGGTCGCACCGGGAGGTGACGTCGGGGCGTCCGGTGGATGTCGGGGGTGCGGGGCACGATGGGCCGATGACCGTCGAGCTCGACCCGCGGGCCGTCCTCGCCCACCGCATCGCCGCGCACGGGCTCACCGACCGGGCCGCCACCGGCGTCACCGACCTCGCCGTGTGCGACCTGGGGTGCAGGACACCCCGCCGGGAGCGCTGCGAGCGGCGCTGTCGGCCCGGCTGGCCGCGCCGCTGGGCGCCGACGTCACCGCCGGCGGCGCGCTCACGCTGGTCTGGTCGTGGCGCGGCGCGCCGCACCTGCACCGCAGCGCCGACCTGCCCGCGATCGCTGCGGCCGGGTGGCCCCGCGGCGACGCCGACGCGCTGTCGCGACTGGCCTGGCAGCGCGCGCGCCTCGTGCGGGCCGGGGTGACCGGCCGCGAAGTCCACCGCGAGGTCGCCGACGCCGTCGCCGCGGTGCTCGCCGAGCAGGGACCGGTCACGAAGTCCCAGCTCAGCGCCGCGGTGACGGGCCGGGTCCGGGAGGAGCTGTCGCCGTTCTGCTCGCCCTGCGGGGTGCACCACGTCGGGGAGCAGCTGTTGCGCCTGACGGCGCTGGCCGGTGGGGCCCGGCTGGTCCCGGGCAGCAGGCCCCTCACGTTCGAGGCGATCCCCGGCTGGCCGGGTGCCCCCGAGCGGGCCGGGCCGACCGAGGCGCTGCAGCGGGCCCACCTGCGGCTGTTCGCCGGTGGCTCGCTCGCCGACGTCGCCGCCTTCCTCGGCGCGCCCCGCACGGTCGTCACCGACGACCCGGCCGGCGGCACGGTCGCCGTGTCGGTGGGCGGCCGGCCCGGGCTGGCCCTCGCCGAGGACGTCGACGCGCTGCGCGCCGGCCCCGTCGACGTGCCCGTGCTGCGGCTGCTGGGACCGTCGGATCCGCTGCTGTCCGCACGCGACCGGGAGCTGCTCGTCCCCGACGGGACGCACCGCAAGCAGGTGTGGCGGCCGCTGGGCAACCCCGGCCTGGTGCTCGCCGGCACCGAGCCGCTCGGGGTGTGGCGGACCCGGCAGAAACGCGCCCTCGAGCTCGCGGTGACCGCGTTCCGGCGGCCGACGAGGGCCGAACGTGGCGCCCTCGACGCGGAAGCCGTGCGCCTGGCCACGGTCCGCGGGCTCGACGACGCCGTCGTGACCGTCGCCTGACCCGTCGGGGGCGGGACACGACCCCGCCCTGACCCGGCGGGGGCCGGACACGACCCCGCGGTGGCCCGGCCGGACCGGGCACGACGCCGCGGTGGCCCGGCCGGACCGGCCGCCACGCCCTACACTCGGTCCGCCGCACCGGACCGGCCGTAGCCGGGGCGCCGATGCCGGCGTGAGGCCCGCCGACGAACGTCCAGGAGCAGCAGTGCCCCCCTCCCCCGAACGCCCCGGCCGGGACGCGCCACGGTGACCGTCCTGTTCTCGGTGCTCGGCCTCGTCGCGGTACTGGCGCTGACGTTCGGCACCGCGGTCGCGGTCGCGTCCGAGTTCTCGCTCACCGCGCTGGAGCGCAGCCAGGTCGAGGCCCACGTCGCGAGCGTGGGCGACCGGCGCGCGCTGGTCCTCCGCAGCGCCCACCGCGGGCTGTCGTTCCAGCTCTCCGGCGCGCAGCTGCTGATCACGGTGACGACGCTGGCCACCGGCTACATCGCCGAGCCCGCGATCGCCGAGCTGATCCGCCCGGGCCTGTCGGCGACCGGGATGTCCGACGGCTGGGCCGCGGGCCTCGCGACGGCGTTGTCGCTGGTCCTCGCCACGGCGCTGTCGATGGTCTTCGGGGAGCTGGTGCCCAAGAACATCGCGATCGCCCGCCCGCTGGCCACCGCGCGCGCCGTCGTGTGGCTGCAGGCCGGGTTCTCCGCCGCGTTCCGGTGGCTGATCGTCGGGCTCAACCGGGGCGCCAACGGTGTCGTGCGCAAGCTCGGGGTCGAACCTGCCGAGGAGCTGCGCTCGGCGCGCGCCCCGCACGAGCTCAGCTCGCTCGTACGGGCGTCGGCCGCGCACGGCACCCTCGACGAGGGCACCGCCACCCTGATGGACCGCTCGCTGCGGTTCACCGACCGTGTCGCCGAGGATCTGATGACCCCCCGGGTGCGGATGGAGTCCCTCGACGCCGACGACACCGTCGCCGACCTCGTCCTGCTCTCCCGCACCTCCGGGTTCTCCCGCTTCCCCGTCCACGACGGCGACCCCGACGCCGTCCTCGGGCTGGTCCACGTCAAGCAGGCCTTCGCGGTGCCCGCCGCCGACCGGCCGCGCACCCCGGTGCGTGAGCTCGTGCAGGTGGCGCCGACGGTGCCGGAGTCCCTCGACGGCGACGCGCTGCTGACCCGGCTGCGCGACTCCGGGCTGCAGATGGCCGTCGTCGTCGACGAGTACGGCGGCACCGCCGGGATCGTGACGCTGGAGGACCTGGTCGAGGAGATCGTCGGCGACGTCCGCGACGAGCACGACCGCGCCGAACAGCCCACCGTGCGCCCGCTGGGCCGCGACTCATGGGTGGTGTCAGGGCTGCTGCGCGCCGACGAGGTGGCCGACGCCACCGGGTTCCGGATGCCCGAGGGCGACTACGAGACCCTCGCCGGGCTCGTCCTGTTGCGCCTGGGCCGCATCCCCGACGTGGGCGACGACCTGACCGTCGACGACTGGCGGCTGACGGTGATGCGCCGCGACCGGCACCGCGTCGCCGAGCTGCGCCTGGCCCGCCGCCCCACCGCCGAGGAGGCCTCCGATGGGCGGTGACCTCCTCGCCCTGCTGGCGGCCGTCGCGCTGCTGCTGGCCAACGCGTTCTTCGTCGGCGCCGAGTTCGCGCTGATCTCGGCCCGCCGCGACCGGCTGGAGGCCATGGCGCAGGGCGGTGACGCCGCCGCCCGCACCGTGCTGGCCGCCTCCGCCGACCTGTCGCGGATGCTCGCGGCCTCCCAGCTGGGCATCACGATCGCGTCGCTGCTGCTGGGCCGCCTCGGCGAGCCGGCCGTCGCGCACCTCATCGAACGTCCCTTCCAGCTGCTGGGGCTGCCCGAGGGGCTGCTGCACCCGATCGCGTTCGCGCTCTCGCTGGTGATCGTTGTGGTCGCGCACATGGTGCTCGGCGAGATGGTGCCCAAGAACATCGCGATCGCCGGGCCGGAACGCACCGCGGCGCTGCTGGTGCCGCCGTTCCTGGTGTGGACGCGGATCGCGAGCCCGTTCGTGTCGGTGTTCAACTGGATGGCCAACGCCGTGCTGCGGCTGCTGCGGGTCGAGCCGCGCGACGAGCTGGAGTCGGCGTTCACCCGGGGCGAGATCGCCGAGATGATCTCCGACTCCCGCCGGGAGGGGCTGCTCGACGACGAGGAGTCCAGCCGGCTGTCCCGCACGCTCCGTTCCACGGAGGCCACGGTCGACGACGTCGTCGTCCCACTGGCCGACCTGGTGACGTTGTCGCCGACGCCGACCGTCGGGGAGGTCGCGGCCGCGGTGGAGGAGACCGGCTTCTCCCGGTTCCCGCTGCGCGGCGACGACCATCGCCTCGTCGGGTACCTGCACGTCAAGGACATCCTCGACGTCGTCGACGACCCCGAGGCGGTGGTGCCGGCCTCCCGGGTGCGCGGGCTGCCCGAGGTGCCGGCCGACGCCCGGCTCGACGAGGCGCTCGCCGCGCTGCGCAGCGCCCGCGCCCATCTGGCCCGCGCGGTCACCACGACGGGCCGCACGGTGGGTGTGGTGGCGATGGAGGACCTGCTGGAGGCCTACGTCGGGACGGTGCGCGACGCGACGCACACCCCGCGCGCGGGTGGTTGACCTCGACCCGGGTTCAGGGAGCACGCTGCCCGCCATGACTCCCGTGTTCACCGACGCCGAGCTCGCCTACCTGCGTGACCAGCCGCTCGGCCGGCTCGCCACGGTCGGTCCCGACGGCGCCCCACAGGTCCGGCCGGTCGCGTTCGTCGTCGACCCGGTCGCCGGCACCGTCGACGTGGCGGGCATGCGCAACCCGTCGACCCAGAAGTGGCGCAACGTGGCCCGCGACGGCCGGGCCGCGCTCGTCGTGGACGACGTCGGCTCCGGGGGCGGGTGGAACCCGCGCGCGCTGGAGATCCGCGGCACCGCCGAGGTGCTTCCCGACGTGGTGCCCGAGGGCGCGTTCCCGGGAGCTGCGCCGGGGGTGATCCGCATCCGCGCGCTGCGCGTCCTGTCCTACGGCATCGACGACGCCGGCCCCGGCAACCGCTGGGTCCGCCGCCCGGGTACCGCCGCGGCGGCAGGTACCGTCGCCGGGTGACCGCCCCGCCCGCCGCGCCGTCCCACGCGCCGATGCAGGTGCTCGACGGCCCGCGGTGGCGGGAGCGGGCGGCGGCGCACCGCGAGCGCATGTCGCGCTGGACGGTCCCGCACCGCGAGCGGCGCCGCCGCGGCGAGGCCCACCCGGTGCTCGACTTCCTGTTCACCTACTACTCGCTGCGGCCCGCGCAGCTGGAGCGGTGGGATCCGGGTCCCGGTGTGGTGCTGCGCGACGCCGCGGAGTTCGTGGGCCGTCCCGGCTACGTCGAGACCGCTGACGGTGTCGTGCTCGACCCGGCGACGCTGCCCCGGCTGGCCGGTACGGCCGCGTTCGTCGCCGGCCTGCTCGCGGCGACGGCGGCGCGGCCCGCCCGGTTGGGCTGTTTCGGGCTGCACGAGTGGGCGATGGTCTACCGCACCGCTGCCCCGCGCCACGACGCCGTGCCGCTGCGGCTGGGCCCCGACGGCACCGACGCCGTCGTCGAGTCGCTGCCCGTGCACTGCACCCACTACGACGCGTACCGCTTCTTCACCGACGCCGCCCGCCCCCGCAACGCCCTCACCCCGACCCGGCAGACCCAGGTCGCGCTCGAGCAGCCCGGGTGCCTGCACGCCACGATGGATCTCTACAAGTGGGCGTACAAGCTCGCGCCGGGCTGCCCGTCGGAGCTGCTGGCCGACTGTTTCGAGCTGGCCGCCGACGTCCGCGAGCTGGACATGCGCGCGAGTCCCTACGACCTGGCCGCGCACGGCTACGAGCCGGTCCGGATCGAGACCCCGGCGGGCCGGGCCGAGTACGCCCGGCTGCAGGCGGGCTTCGCCGAGCGCGCCGCGCCGCTGCGGGCGCGGTTGGTGGCGCTCGCCGAGCGCCTCTGAGCGTACGGAGCGTCAGCTGATGGCGCGGCGTGCCCGGCGACGTGACAGCTCGTCCTCCGGCGAGTCGTCGACGGTGCCGCCGTCGGCGCGCTCGACCGGGAAGTCCTTGATCGAGCCGCTGATCTCGCGCATCGCACCCGACACGGCGATGCCGAACACTCCTTGCCCGCCCTGGAGCAGGTCGACGACCTCTTCGGCCGAGGAGCACTCGTAGACGGTCGTGCCGTCGCTGAACAACGTGATGCCGGCGAGGTCGCGGATGCCGCGGCGGCGCAGGTGCTCCACGGCGACGCGGATGTTCTGCAGCGAGACACCGGCGTCGAGCAGGCGCTTCACGACCTTGAGGACGAGGACGTCCTTGAAGGAGTAGAGGCGCTGGCTGCCGGAACCGGCCGCACCGCGGATCGACGGGACGACGAGCCCGGTGCGGGCCCAGTAGTCGAGCTGTCGGTAGGTGATGCCGACGACCTGGCACGCGGTGGGGCCACGGAAGCCGACCAGCTGGTCGGGCATCCCGTCGAGGCCCTCGCCGACGAGCGGATCGGGGAAGAGTTCGCCCTGCTCGGGCGCGTCGGGCGGCGACGCGTCCACGGCTCTCCTTCCCTCGGGTCGCGGCGACCGCGTACCCGTCCCTCACCCAAACGAACGATGCTGACCGTAAGCAAGTCCTTGCGCCGGGTCAACGCGCCGCGCCGACCGTGTCACCCGATCATGGGCGTGTCGGCCCGATCGTGACCTGGCCGTCACCCGGGTTGCGCGCCCCGGAAGTCCTCGGGCGAGACGGAGTCGAGGAACTCGCGGAACTTCTCGACCTCGTCCTCCTGCTCGTCCGGGATGACCAGACCGGCCTCGGAGAGCACGCTCTCGTCGGCATGGATCGGCACCCCGATGCGCAACGCCAACGCCACCGAGTCGCTCGGCCGCGCCGACACCTTCACCCCACCGTCGAAGATCAGCTCGGCGTAGAAGGTGCCCTCCTGCAGGTCGGTGATCCGCACCTGCTCGAGCCGCCTGCCCAGCGCACCGATCACGTCCTTGAGCAGATCGTGGGTGAGCGGGCGCGCGGGCTTGACACCCTGCTGCTCCAGCGCGATGGCCGTGGCCTCGACGGACCCGATCCAGATCGGCAGATAGCGGTCGCCGCTCGTCTCCCGCAGCAGGAGGATGGGCTGATTGGCGGGAAGTTCGACCCTGACTCCCACGACGCGCATCTCGCTCATACGTCGCCTCCTCACCGTCGTGCGTCGGCACTCCGCCCGTTGCCGGACCGGGCCGGGGGAACCGGTTCCGTCGTCCGTCGAACCGTGCGGCGTCTGACCATGATGACGCTACACGGGCCGCCTCGCCCACGCGCGCCTCCGGACGGGCCATCCGCGCACCGCGACCGGTCCGGTCGCGTCGCCACGGCGATTCCGTGGCCCGTCACCGACCCGGACGCCACCGCCGTCCGGGTGCACCGCCACACCGCCGACGTCCGGGCGTGTCGCGGGTGACCTGCCCCGACGTGCGACGGGGGTGGCGGCCACCGTGGCCGCCACCCCCGTCGGGCACGTCGTCGAACGCGGTCAGCCGCGAGCCGTGTCCTGCGAACCGGTGAGGAAGATCAAGCGGAACTTGCCGATCTGGACCTCGTCGCCGTCGGCCAGCACCGCCGTGTCGACCGGCTCACGGTTGACGTAGGTGCCGTTGAGGCTGCCCACGTCGACCACCACGAACTCGCCGTCGCGGCGGAACTCCGCGTGCCGCCGGGAGACGGTCACGTCGTCGAGGAAGATGTCGCTGTCGGGGTGGCGGCCCGCACTCGTCGTCGGGCGGTCGAGCAGGAACCGTGATCCCGCGTTCGGCCCGCGCTTGACCACCAGCAACGCCGACCCCGGGGGCAGCGCGTCGAGGCCGGAGACCGGCTGGTCGGCCACCGGCTGCTCGACATCGGCGAGGAAGTCGGCACGGAAGACCGAGGTCGTCTCCGGTGCGCGCTCCGGCGGGACACCGGGGCCGTCGTTCGTGGTCACCTCGGGCTCTCCTCCTGCGTGGTGCGGGACGCAGACCGAGGTGGTCCGCGTCGCGGGGAACCTACCGTGCCGGACCGACCACGGCCGGGCCTGACCGGGGTCCGGCGGCGCCGCCGGTGGCGGTTCGGCTCGTGGACGAGCGTAGACCTCAGGCGGGTCCGGCCGGACCCGGGTTCCGCACGCCGCCGGGCACGTCCCCGGCCTGCGCCGCCGGGGCCTGCACGGGTGCGCGCAGCGCCGCCACGAACTGGCCCAGGTACAGCAGCCCCGTCCACAGGTACAGCGCCACCCCCCAGCCCGCGAACGCGTAGCCGAACGGCCGGGCCAGGTCCGCGAACCAGTTGTCCCCCTGGCCGAGCAGCAGCAGCGGGAAGGCGTAGAGGAGCTGGAACGTCGCGGCCTTGCCCAGGTAGGTGACGACGAACGGGCCGTACCCGCGGCGGCGCAGGACCGGCAGGCACACCCCCAGCACGAGGTCGCGCGCCACCAGCACGATCACCGCCCACCACGGCACGACCTCGCGGACCCCGAGCGCGACGAGGGCGGCGAGGATGTAGAGCCGGTCGACCGCCGGGTCGAGCAGGGCCCCGAGGCGCGAGTACTGGTTCAGCAGCCGGGCGAGCTTCCCGTCGAGCCAGTCGGTGAGGCCACCGACGGCGAGCACCACGATGGCCCAGCCGTCGGCGCGGGGACCGAGCAGCAGCCACAGGAACAGCGGGACTCCGAGCAGGCGCAGCACGCTCAGCGCGTTGGGGACGGTGAGCACCCGGTCCGCGGAGGAGGGGTCGGCCACGCCGGGAGCCTACGTCGCGCCCGCCCGGGCGGGCTGCGGGCCGTCCGACCGGAGCGGCACGATGTCGGGATGGACGCGTCGACGCTGCGCCACACCCACACCCACACCCACGCCCGCCCCGTGCCGGGGATGCTCCGGTGAGGGGCGCGCACGCGTTGCTGCACACACTCGTCGGCGCCGGTGTGGACGTCTGCTTCGCCAACCCCGGCACCTCGGAGATGCACTTCGTCGCCGCACTGGACGGGGTGCCGGCGATGCGCCCGGTGCTGACGCTGTTCGAAGGTGTCGCCACCGGTGCCGCCGACGGCTACGGGCGGATGACCGGCCGCCCCGCGTCGGTACTGCTGCACCTGGGACCGGGGCTGGGCAACGGGCTGGCCAACCTGCACAACGCCCGCCGTGCGGGCACCCCGCTCGTCACCGTCGTCGGCGACCACTCGACCGCGCACAAGGTCCACGACGCCCCGCTGGACTCCGACATCGACGCCGTCGCATGGACGGTGTCCCGCTGGGTGCGGCGCAGCGCGACCGCCGTCGACGTGGGACCCGACACCGCGGCCGCCGTCGCCGCCGCGCTGGGTCCGCCCGCCGGGATCGCCACGCTGATCCTGCCCGCGGACGCGTCGTGGGACGACGGGGCGGCACCGGCCACCGTCGAGGCCCTCCCGGCCGTCGGGCGGGGCGCACTCGACGCCGACGCGCTCGAGGCGGCGGCCGCGGCGCTGACCAGCGGGCGGCCGTGCGTGCTGCTGGTCGGCAGCGACGGCGCGCTGGCCGACGGCGCCCGCGCCGCCGCCCGGATCGCCGCCGCCACCGGCGCCACCCTGCTCGCCGAGACGTTCCCGTCGCGGTCCGAACGCGGCGGCGGGCTGCCCGCGGTGCCCCGCCTCAGCTATGTCGCGGCGGCCGCGCGGCGCCAGCTCGACGGCGCCGCGCACGTCGTCCTCGCGGGCGCCCGCAGCCCGGTCGCGTTCTTCGGCTACCCCGGCCGGTCGGGCGACCTGCTGCCCGACGGCTGCGACGTCGTCACCGTCGCGGAGAAGTACGGCCCGGCCGCGACGGCGCTGCAGGCGCTGGCCGACCTGGTCGCGCCCGGCACCGTGGCCCCGGCCGGGCCGTCGGGGCGCCCCGGGCTGCCGACCGGTGAGCTGACCGGGGCGTCGGCATCGGCGGTGATCGGGGCGCTGCTGCCCGAGGGCGCGGTCGTCGTCGACGAGGCGAACACGTCCGGGGTCGGGCTCGGCCAGGCGACCGCCGGCGGGCCCCGGCACGACTGGCTGACGCTGCCCGGCGGCGCGATCGGCTACGGGATGCCGGCCGCGGCCGGAGCGGCGGTCGCCTGCCCGGACCGGCCCGTGTGGTGCCTGGCCGCCGACGGCGCGTCGATGTACACGATCTCCGCGCTGTGGACCCACGCCCGCGAGGGCCTGGACGTCACGACGGTCGTCTACAACAACGCCGCCTACGCGGTGCTGCGCGCCGAGCTCGCCCAGGTGGGTGCCGAGTTCGCCGGGGACGGGTCCGGCGCGGCCGCGCGCCGGCTGCTCGACCTCGACGACCCGACCCTCGACTTCGTCCGCATCGCCGAGGGCATGGGCGTGCCCGCCCGGCGGGCCCGTACCGCCGAGGAGCTGGCCGGGGCCCTGCGCGCCGCGGCCGCCGAACCCGGCCCGCACCTCGTCGAGGCGATGGTGCCGCCCGTCGTGCGCTGAACGGCGGTATGTCGTTGCACCGTTCGCCGCTGCGGCTCGTGCGTCCGGCGGATGCCCGACGGGTCCACCCGACCGGGTGGTGACCGCCGACCCGCCGGACACGGCCCGTTCGACGCCCCGATGTGCCGATTCGGCGCGCCGTAGTCCGTTCGACGGCGGTGACCAGCGGGTAGTCCGCCATACAGTGGACGACGGTCACCGAGGGCTTCCGGTTGGGTGCAGATGACGAGATCGACGCGAGACGTGTCGCCCGGCGATCATGTGTGCGCGGTCCCGCTCAGCGAGGAACAGCTCTGGGAGGTCTCGGCCGACTTCGTGGCCGACGGGCTCGACCGCCACGAGCGGGTCCTCTACTTCGACGACGGCACCGTCGAGGGCGTCCTGAGCCGGCTGGCCGACGACCACGTCGCGTTCGAGCGCCCGCTGCGCACCGGGCAGCTCGCGATCGTGCCCGCCGAGGCGACGCGCGCGATCTTCCACACCGCGCTGCACGAGGCGCGGGCGATGGTGCTCGAGCACATCGACGACTCCGCGGCCGCCGGTTACGCCGGCTTCCGGATGACCGGTCAGATGAACTACGGCGTCGACCGGCAGTGGCCGGCCACCTTCGCCGAGTACGACCGCGAGCTCGACGGGCTGGTCCGCGACCGCGGGATCACCGCGTTGTGCCTCTACGACCGGCGCCGCTACTCCGACGACCAGATCGAGCGGATGCGCGACGCCCACCGGAAGGAGCTCAGCGTGCCGACGGCCTACGACGACGGGCTGCTGCGCGTCGTCCGCACCGGGCCCACCAGCGCGCGACTGGCCGGCGAGGTGGACCACAGCAACCGGCCCGCCATCGCCCGGCTGCTCGAGACCACCCTCGACGACGCGCTGCGCTCACACTCCGCGCCCACCGACATCGAGCTGAACCTCGCGTCGCTGCGTTTCATCGACGTCGCGACCGCCGTGAGCCTCGTGCACGCGGCCGAGGGTTTCCCCGACACGCACCGCCTGGTGCTCGTCGACGTCCGGCCGGGTGTGCTGCGGGTGCTCGACCGTTGCGGCGCACCGTTCGCGGCGCAGCTCACGGTGCACGAGTTCCAGATCGCCACCGACGGGACGTGGGCGGGACCGGGGCCGGTTCCCGGGACCGGGCGCGACACGGGGGCGGGCGGCGCCGGCCCGGCCGGTGGCGCGAACCGCACGACCGGGCACGGCGACGGCTTCACGGACCTGCGGGAGGCCCGGTGAGGGTCGAGACCACCCGGACCGCGGCGCCGGTCCGGCTCCAGCACGCGTGCGCGGTGTACTCGTCGTCGGCCGACCTGGTCGAGCAGGTGGCGCCCGTCGTGGCCGACGCGGCCGGGCGCGGCGAGGCCGTCGCGCTCTCGGTGCGCCCCGAGACCGAGGCCCGGCTGCGTGACGCGGCGGGCACGGCCCGCGTCGTCACGCTCGGCACGGGCATCCCGGCACGCAGCTCCGGGCAGACCACCGCGGCCCGGCTGGCCCGTGAGCTGCGGGAGCTGACCTCGCAGGCCGGCGCGGTCCTCGCCGTGTCCGAGCACGACAGCGCGCTCGACGGCATCGACGGCCGCTACTGGACCGAGCTCGACGCGGCGGTCAACGTCGCCCTGTCCGACCTGCCGGTCAGCCTGTTCTGCTTCTATCCCGACATGCCGTTGCACTCGGAGATCCTCGACGGTGCGATCGCGAACCATCCGTTGCTGTTCGAGCGCGGACGGCTGCACGTGAACGCCGACCACCGGCCGCCGCGCGACGTGCTGGCGGGGATGCCCGCGGCGCCGCCGGTGCTGCTCGGCGCGCCCGATCTCGACATGGTGTTCTCGGCGTGGCAGCTGCACGAGGTCCGGGCCGCGGTGGCCGACCTGGCGGCGGCGACGGCGTTCGACACGGCGCGGTCCGAGGACGTGGTGCTCGCGGTCAACGAGATCGCCACCAACGCGGTGGAACACGGGTCGGGTGAGGCGCGGATCGCGCTGTGGATCGCCGGTGACGGGCTCGTCGCCGAGATCGACGACACCGGTGAGGCGCTCACCGAGCCGCTGCCCGGCCTGCGCGCCCCGCACCCGGCCGATCCCCGGGGCCGCGGCGTGTGGATCGCGCGGCAGCTCTGTGACGTGCTGCACGTGTGGCGGGATCATTCGGGCACCCACGTGCGGATGCACGCCGCACCGTGAGCTAACATCGTTATGCGTCCCGGTGCCGGCCGGCGGTGACCATCCGGAACTGTGACGAAACGACTGCCAGAAGCCCCTTGGCAAGTCCGCTGCGTGGGAGAACACTCGGTTCCGCGCCGGGCGCCCGCTGGGCCTGCCATGGGTTGACAAAAACTCGACATTCTTCACGGGGACAGACATGTCTGACGATCAGCGCCGATCTTCCACGCCAGGACCCGGACTCCAGGTCTCTGTGCTGGGATCGTTCACCCTGACTCACGACGGGGTGGCAGTCGCGCTGGGTGTCGATTCCCGCCGCCTCGTCGCGTACCTCGCGGTGCACCGCCGTCCGCAGCCGCTGGCCACGCTGGCCGCCGACCTGTGGGCGGGCGTCGAGTCGGACGCGGCGCTGCGGCTGCTCGACGAGGCGCTCGCCGACGTCGACGTACCCGGGCTCCTCGTCGTCGACACCCTCGCGGGCACCGTGGTCCTCGACTCGCTGGTGGCGGTCGACCTCGACGAGGCGATGGCCCTGGTCCGGCTCATCCCCGAGGTCGCCGCCCACGAGGTCGCCGACACCACGCTCCTGCGGGCCGACGTGCTGCCGTCGTGGACGGCGCCGTGGATCGCGGTCGAGCGCGAGCGTTTCCGCCAGCTGCGGCTCAACGCGCTGGAGGACCTGAGCGTGCGCCGCAGCGCCGCGGGTGACCACGAGCAGGCCGTCGCGCTGGCGCGCACCGCCGTCGAGGCCGCGCCGAGCCGCGAGAACGCCCGCCGCGCCCTCATCGAGGCCTACCTCGCCCAGGGCGACCTGGCCGCCGCGGTCGCCGAGTACGACGACTACCAGGAGCTGCTGCGCTCCAGCCTCGGCGGTCCCGTCGGGTCGGGTCTCGACGTGCTGTTCCCGCCGTCGCCGGCGTGGCCGGTGCTGCGTGGCTTCCGGCCGACGGCACCGCGGTCCGCCGTTGCCCTGCCGGGCCTGCGGGCCGTGCGCACCCCGGGCTCGCGCCGGCTCGTCGCGGGTGGCTCCATCCCGTCGGGTCGCTGACCCCACGCCCCACGTCTGCCCGAACGCCCTCGGCCGCACCCGGCCGGGGGCGTTCGTCGTGTGCGCTGCGCCGTCGTCGGGCGGTGCTCCCGGGCCACCGTCGTGGCGGCGAGGTGCCAGAGGGTCGGGCCCGCGCGTCAGCGTGAACGGATGGTGCGGCGCAGCACCCACGCCAGGTCGACCGCGGCGAACACCGCGAGGACGACGAGCACGACACCGAAGAAGGCGAACCCGCGCGCGAACACCAGCCCGGCGCCGACGACGAGGACGACCAGCACGGCCGTCGAGACCCAGATGCGCACGGTACGGGCACGCTGCTGCGGGGTGGGACCGTCGTCGGCGTCCTCGACCGGGTCGCGGGGCGACCGGCCGGACGGCGGTGGGGGAAGCGGATCGTGCGGCATCGCTTCGGGGTCTACCCCACCGGGCGCCAACCGAACACCCGCCCGGTGACGTATCACCCGGATCGCCCAGCGGTGCCGGGCGGGCGTGCCCTCAGGCGGGCACCGAGAAGGTGACCTCGGTGCCGCGCGGTCCCGGGTCGATCGCGACGTCGTGTGCCACCGCACGGATCATCGCGAGGCCGCGGCCGCGGTAGCCGGGATCGGCCGGTGGGCTGCGCCAGCGGCCGTGGTCGCGCACCCGCACCATGACGAGGCGGCGGCCACGACGCCGCCGCAGCTGCAGGGCGAGCTCGACGAGGCCCGCCGCGCCGGCGGGGTAGGCGTGCTCGACACTGTTGGCCGCGGCCTCGCCCACGGCGAGCTGCAGGTCGGCCACGGTCTCCTCGGACAGGTCCAGGGCGCGGGCCCAGGCGACGACGGCACGCCGCATCGGCGCGAGCCGCGTGGCGTCGGCGGGTACCTCGAGGGTCAGCCCGGTCGCCGGGGAGTCGGGATCGGCGAGGGTCCACCGCGGGACGTCCCGTTCCTGCCCGTCCACCGTGCCCCCCACCGGTTCGCGTACCTCCCCGGGACCCGGGGGCCCCGTCACGTCGGCACCGCGTACGGCAGACAGCGTCGTGTCCGTAGCCCGATCCACGCAGTGTTGTTCGTCCGGGGTGGCCAGGATGTGACATCGCCAAACGTCGGCGTCGCCCGGCAGGGTGAACGTCACGCCGGGCGGCGCCGAACGCGCGTGGGCCTGCGGGTCCGGGGCCGTCAGCCCAGCTCGCGCAGCCGCGGCAGGATGTCCTGCGCGAACTGCGACAGGAACCGTTCCTGGTCGCGGCCGGGACCGTGGAACACCAGGTGGTCGAGCCCGGCGTCGACGTAGGGCCGGATCTGCTCCAGCGCCTCGTCGGGGGTCGAGGCGACGATCCAGCGCTTCGCGACCTGCTCGATGGGCAGTTCGTCGGCGAGGCGTTCCATCTCCGAGGCGGAGTCGACGCTGTGCTTCTGCTCGGGGGTGAGCGACAGCGGCGCCCAGAACCGGCAGTTCTCCAGCGCATGGTCGGCGTCGCGGTCGTAGGACATCTTGATCTCGATCATGCGGTCGATGCCGTCGGCGTCGCGTTCCGCGGCGGCCGCTCCCTCCTGCACGGCCGGGATCAGCTTCTCGGTGTAGAGGTCCATGCCCTTGCCGGAGGTGCAGATGAACCCGTCGCCCGCGCGGCCCGCGTACTTGGCGACGACGGGCCCGCCCGCCGCGATGTAGACGGGCACGGGGGTCTCGGGGCGGTCGTAGATCTGCGCGTCGACCAGCGTGTAGTAGTCGCCCTCCACCGAGACCGAGTCCTCCGTCCACAGTGCACGGATCAGCCGGACGGCCTCACGGAGCCGGGCGAAGCGCTCCTTGAACTCCGGCCACTCACGCCCGGACACGGCGATCTCGTTGAGCGCCTCCCCCGTGCCGACGCCGAGCGCGACACGGCCGTCGAACATCAGCGCCATCGACGCGAACGCCTGCGCGATCACGGCCGGGTTGTAGCGGAACGTCGGGGTGAGCACGCTGGTGCCGATCTGCACGCGCTGCGTCCGCTCCCCCACCGCCGCCATCCAGGTCAGCGCGAACGGGGCGTGCCCGCCGTTGTGCCGCCACGGCAGGAAGTGATCGGAGGTCCAGACACTGTCGAGGCCGACCTCCTCCGCCCGGACGGCGTACTCGACCAGGTCCCGCGGCCCGAACTGTTCCGCCGACGCCTTGTAGCCGATCTTCAGGCCCACGAACCCGTCCTCTCACCGTCAACGATTGCCGTGTCGTTGATACACCGCCGGGACCGTACCGGCGCAGCCAACGGTGACCGGGACGACACCGGAAGTCCGTGATCACGGGCGCGACCGGTTGCAGGCGGGCCGGGCCCGGCCGCGCCGGGGACTCCTAGGATCGCGGCATGGCTCCCCGCGACCCCGCCCAGGTGCTGCACCAGGTCTTCGGCTACGACGACTTCCGCGGCGACCAGCGCGAGATCGTCGAGCACGTGTCCGGCGGCGGCGACGCACTGGTGCTCATGCCGACCGGCGGCGGCAAGTCGCTGTGCTACCAGATTCCCGCGCTCGTCCGGGACGGCACCGGCGTCGTGATCTCGCCGTTGATCGCGCTCATGCAGGACCAGGTCGACGCGCTGCGCGCGCTGGGCGTGCGCGCCGGGTTCCTCAACTCCACCCAGGGCCCCGGGGAGCGCCGCGACACCGAACGGGCCTTCCTCGCGGGCGAGCTCGACCTGCTCTACCTGGCCCCGGAACGACTGCGGGTGGGATCGACGGTCGACCTGCTCGAACGCGGCACCGTCGCCCTGTTCGCCATCGACGAGGCGCACTGTGTGTCCCAGTGGGGACACGACTTCCGCCCCGACTACCTGATGCTCTCCGAGCTGCACCAGCGCTGGCCCGACGTCCCCCGCATCGCGCTCACCGCCACCGCGACCCGCGCCACGCATGACGAGATCGCCGAGCGGCTCGACCTCACCGCCGCCAAGCACTTCGTCGCCAGCTTCGACCGGCCCAACATCCAGTACCGCATCGTGCCCAAGGCCGAGGAACGCCGCCAGCTGGTCGACCTGCTGCGCGCCGAGCACCCCGGCGACGCCGGGATCGTCTACTGCCTGTCGCGGCGCAAGGTCGAGCAGGTCGCCGAGTTCCTCACCGCGCAGGGCATCACCGCGCTGCCCTACCACGCGGGGCTGGAGGCGCCGGTCCGTGCCGCCAACCAGTCCCGCTTCCTGCGCGAGGACGGCATCGTCATGGTCGCCACCATCGCGTTCGGCATGGGCATCGACAAGCCCGACGTGCGCTTCGTCGCCCACCTCGACCTGCCCAAGTCCGTCGAGGGCTACTACCAGGAGACCGGCCGAGCGGGCCGCGACGGCCTGCCCTCGACGGCATGGCTGGCCTACGGGCTGGGCGACGTCGTCCAGCAGCGCAAGATGATCGACGACTCCGAGGGCGACCTCGCGCACCGCCGCCGGCTCGCCCAGCACCTCGACGCGATGCTCGCGCTGTGCGAGACCGTCGAGTGCCGCCGGGTCAACCTCCTGGCCTACTTCGGCCAGGCCGGGCAACCGTGCGGCAACTGCGACACCTGCCTGACCCCGCCGCAGACCTGGGACGGCACCGTCGCCGCCCAGAAGGTCCTCTCGACCGTGTGGCGGCTCAAGAAGGAACGCAACCAGAGCTTCGGCGCCGGGCAGATCGTCGACATCCTCGTCGGGAAGCAGACCCCGAAGATCACCCAGCACCGGCACGACGAGCTGTCGGTGTTCGGCGTCGGCACCGATCTGCGCGACGTCGAGTGGCGCACCGTGATCCGCCAGCTCCTCGCCCGCGAGCTGCTCGCCGTCGGCGGCAGCTACCAGACGCTGTCGCTCACCGAGGCCAGCGGCGAGGTGCTGCGCGGCGACCGCGAGGTGCACCTGCGCCGCGACCCCGAACGGCCGGCGAAGGCGTCGCGCAGCAGGTCGGCCGCGGCGACGGTCGCGCTCCCGGCCGAGGCCGCCGGGCTGTTCGAGCGGCTGCGGGCGTGGCGCGGCGCGGCGGCGAAGGAACAGGGTGTCCCCGCCTACGTGATCTTCCACGACGCCACGCTGCGCGAGATCGCCACCGGCGCCCCGGCCACGCTCGCCGAGCTGGGCCGGGTCAACGGGGTCGGGGAGGCCAAGCTCGCCCGCTACGGCGAGCAGATCCTGGACACGCTCGCCGCCGACCCCGTCTGACGTCGGCGTCGCCCGGCGCGGTCAGCGCTGCCGCAAGCGCTTGAGCATCCGGGGCAGCTCGCCCGCATGCGCGACCGTGAGCCGCTGCGTGGCGCGGGTCAGCGCCACATAGAGGTCGTTCGCGCCCCGGGGGGACTCCGCCAGGACCTCACCCGGCTCCACGAGCAGCACCGAGTCGAACTCCAGACCCTTCGAGGCGTTGATCGTCAGGACCACCACGGGCGCGTCGAGGTCGGCCGCCTCCGGGTCGTCCACCGCGTCCGCCCCGGGGGTCAGCGCGGCCCGCAGCGCCGCCACCCGCGCCACCGGCGCGAGCACCACGACGCGTCCCTCCCCCACCGCGTCCCGCTCCTCGGCGACGAGCCCGGCGAGCACCCCGTCGGTCCCGTCCAGCGAGCCCCCTGCGATCCGCACCGCGCGCGGCGGCACCCCGGTGCTGCGCACCGACCGCGGCGGCGCCAGCGACGGCTCGATCTCGGCGAGCACGTCGTCGGCGATGTCGGCGATCTCGGCGGGGGTGCGGTAGTTGACGGTGAGCTGCTCCAACCGCCACCGCTTCGCGACGAACGGGCCCAGCACCTCGTCCCACGACCGCGCCCCCGACCGGTCACCGGTCTGGGCGATGTCACCGACGATCGTCATCGACCGGCTCGGCACCCGGCGCATCACCAGCCGCCACGCCATCGCCGACAGCTCCTGCGCCTCGTCGATGATCACGTGCCCGTAGGTCCACTCACGGTCGGCCTCCGCCCGGTCGGCCGTCGTGTCGTAGCGACGCACCTGCTGCCGCTCGGCGAGCCGGTCGGCGTCGACGATGTCGGTGGCGCGCAACAGCTCCGGATCCAGCTCCTCCTCCAGGTCGAGGACGTCGAGCACCCCCTGGGCGTACTCGACCTCCTCCCGCAGCGCCGCCGCCGCGGCCGCGGCGGCGGCCGCCCCGTCGTCGCCGAGGAGCTCCGCGGCCTCGTCGAGCAGCGGCACGTCGGCCGGGGTCCAGCGGTCGTCGGGCTCCACGTCGGCGGCCGGGGCCGGCCGGTGGAGCAGGTCCCGGTCGGCCTGCGACAGCCTGCGCGCCACCGAGTTGAGCCGGCGCCGGTCGGCGAACAGATCGGTGAGCAGCTGCTCGGCCGACAGGGTCGGCCACAGCGCGTCGAGCTCACGCAGCAGCTGCGGGCTCTCCCCCAGCTCCTCGCGGATGTCCTCCAGGTCGGCCCGGCCCAGCAGGCCGCGCCCGCCCAGGTTCTGCATCACCTGCTGGGCCAGCAGCCGGATCGCCTCGGTGCGGAAGATCCGCTTCGCCTCGTTGTGCGGCTTGCGGGAACGCCGCGCCCGGGTCCGCGCCTGGTTGGCGACGTCGCGGTCGAGGCGCACCTGCTGCTGCTCCACGACGAGGTGGATCGGCCTGCGCGGGACCTGCTGACGGTCGCGCACCGCGGCGGCCACGACCGCCGCCATCTCCACGCCCCCCTTCAGCTCCGCGACCTCGGGGCCCTCGACCCGGCGCGCGTGCAGCCCGGGGAACAGCCGCGCGACCGTCGCCAGCACGACGCTCGTCTCCCCCAGCGACGGCAGGACCTGCCCGATGTAGCGCAGGAACGTCGGGTTGGGGCCGACGACGAGCACGCCGCGGCGGGCCAGCCGGTCGCGGTGGGTGTAGAGCAGGTACGCGGCACGGTGCAGCGCCACCGCCGTCTTACCCGTGCCGGGCCCACCCTGCACCACCAGCACCCCGGACGGCTTGGACCGGATGATGCGGTCCTGCTCGGCCTGGATCGTCGCGACGATGTCGCCCATCCGCCCGGTCCGCGCCTGCGTCACCGCGGCCATCAGGGCCGCTTCGCTGGTCAGCCCGGACTGGTTGCCGCGGGCCGCGGCATCGGCCAGGTCCAGCACCTCGTCGTCGATCGCGACGACCGTGCGCCGCCGCGTCCGCAGGTGCCGGCGGCGCCGCATACCCTCCGGCGACGCCGCGGTCGCCGTGTAGAACGGCTGCGCCGCAGGGGCCCGCCAGTCCATCAGCAGCGGCTCGTACTCGTTGTCCTCGTCGAGCAGCCCGAGGCGCCCGACGTAGCGGACCTCCCCGGAGTCGGCGTCGAGGCGGCCGAACGCCAGCCCGTGTTCGGCGGCGCGCAGCGCGGCCAGCCGGTCGGTGTACATCGCGGCGGCCGCGTCCCGCTCGGTCAACGCCTGCGGGGTACCGACCGTCTCGCCGTGCAACACGTCGTGCAGCCGGCGCGCGGTCTCCACGCGGCGGGCGTCGAGGCGCTGGTAGAGCATCTCGACGTAACCGCGTTCGTGCTCCAGCGCCGCGGCGGGATCGGTGTCCGGGACACCCGGACGGTCCGCAGCAGCCGAGTCGGGATCGGTGTCGAGGACCCCCGGATCGTTCGCGGGGGTGGGATCGCTGTCGTGGGACACGCTGTTGGACACCAGTGCGACTACCTTCGCGGGCGACGTGACGGATCGCCCGCCGACATGACTCGACCCGGCCGGGCGACTGTCCAACGTACCAGCGCACGGGTTTACCGTGGCGGGCGCCGAGGGTAGGTCAGCGCGTGCGCAGCTTCCTGCCGGCGCGCCGTGGCCCCCGACCGGGGCCCTGTGGCTGACCCGGCGCCCCCCGACCCCCCGGACCCCGACGGACCCGGGGACGACGGTACGCGCGACGCCTACGCCCACCTCGCGCCCCTGTTCGACGAGCTCGCCGACCTCGACGACGGTGACCCCCGCCATGCCGAGCTGCGGGAACGGCTCGTCACCGGGCACCTGCCCGTCGTCGTGCACATCGCGCGCCGGTTCGCGGGCCGCGGCGAACCCGTCGACGACCTCGAACAGGCCGGCACCGTCGGGCTCATCAACGCCGTCGACCGCTTCGACCCGGGGCGCGGCGTCGACTTCCTCTCCTACGCCGTACCGACGATCACCGGGGAGGTGCGCCGCCACTTCCGCGACCGGACATGGTCGATGCGGGTGCCGCGGCGGCTCAAGGAGCTGCAGAGCACCATCAACGGCGCCGTGGGCCTGCTGTCGCAGAACCTCGGCCGGGCGCCGCGCCCGACCGAGATCGCCGAGCACCTCGGCCTGCCGGTCGACGACGTGATCTCCGGGCTGGAGGCCCGCCAGGTGTACCGGTCCACCTCGCTCGACGAGCTCGTGGCCGGGTCGGAGTCGCAGATCGGTGACACCCTGGGCGTCGCGGACGCCGAGCTGGAGAAGGTCGACTACCGCCAGACCCTGGCCCCGCTGCTCGACGAGCTCCCCTCCCGCGAACGCACGATCGTCGTGCTGCGGTTCTTCGCGGGCATGACGCAGACCCAGATCGCCGACGAGGTCGGCATCTCACAGATGCACGTCTCCCGGCTGCTGGCCCGCACCCTGGCGGGGCTGCGCCGCCGGCTGGGCGGCGGCTGAGGCCGCGGCAGGTCGTGGCCGCCGGCGCCGCCGCCCGGGGGCTCAGCCGGGGTGGCGGCGGCGTGGGCCGCGGCCGTGGGGCTGCTCGACGGGCTCGACCGCCGGCACCGGCGGCATGTCCCGCACCACCGGGGCATCGGCCAGGGCGAGCGGCTCACCGTGGTGTCGCAGCCGCATCGGCGGGCCGCTGACCAGCCGGTACTCGACCTCGTCGGCGGTGATCGTGATCCGCAGCGACCGGCCGTGCCACAGCACCCCGAACGAGATGCGCGGCAACGACGACGGCAGGCGCGGCGCGAACGAGATGCCGTCGCGGTCGGTGCGCATGCCGCCGAACCCGGAGGCGACGGCGTTCCACGTCCCGGCCATCGACGCGATGTGCATGCCGTGGTCGGTGTTGCCGGCGAGGTCCCCGAGGTCGACGAGCGCGGCCTCGGCGAAGTAGTCGTAGGCCAGGTCGAGGTGGCCCGTCCACGCCGCCACGACCGCCTGCGTGGCCGCCGACAGCGACGAGTCCCGCACCGTGATCGCCTCGTAGTAGGCGAAGTTGCGGGCCATCTGCTCGCTCGTGAACGCGTCGGGCTGCAGCTGCATGGCCAGCACCAGGTCGGCCTGCTTGATCACCTGCTTGCGGTACAGGTCGAAGTACGGATAGTTCAGCAGCAGCGGGTACTTCTTCGCCGGGGTGCTCTCGAAGTCCCACATCTGGTGGTCGGTGAACCCCTCGGACTGGGGGTGCACGCCGAGGGTCTCGTCGAAGGGGATGCGCATGGACGCGGCGGCGTCGCGCCAGCTGGCCATCTCCTCGGCGTTGACGCCCAGCCGCGACGCGGCACGCGGGTTGCGCGCGGCCACGTCGGCGGCGTAGCGCAGGTTCAGCTGCGCCATCAGGTTCGTGTACACGTTGTTGTCGACGATCGCGGTGTACTCGTCGGGGCCGGTCACCCCGTCGATGCGGAACTGGCCGGCGGAGTCGTGGTGGCCCAGCGACCGCCACAGCCGCGCCGTCTGCACCAGGAGCTCCAGGCCGACCTCGCGCTCGAACTCCAGGTCACCGGTCGCGGCGACGTGGCGGCGCACCGCGTCGGCGATGTCGGCGTTGATGTGGAACGCGGCCGTGCCGGCGGGCCAGTAGCCGGAGCACTCGTGGCCGCGGATGGTCCGCCACGGGAACGCCGCGCCGGCGAGCCCGAGCTGCTCGGCCCGCTCCATGGCCTGCGGCAGGATGGAGCGCCGCCAGCGCAGCGCGTCGGCGGCCGCGTCGGGCGCCAGGTGCGACAGCACGGGCAGCGCGAACGTCTCGGTGTCCCAGAACGTGTGGCCGTCGTAGCCGTCGCCGGTGAGGCCCTTCGCGCCGATGGCGCGCCGCTCGGCGCGGGCGCCGGCCTGCAGCACGTGGAACACCGCGAGCCGCACCGCCTGCTGCAGCTCGGCGTCGCCGTCGATCTCGACGTCGGCGGTGACCCAGAAGTCGTCGAGGTAGGCCCGCTGCTCGGCGAGCAGGCCGTCCCAGCCGGTGAACCGGGCCGCGGCCAGCGCCGCGCGCACCTGGTCGTGCACCGCGGGCAACGACCGCCGCGACGACCAGCCGTAGGACAGGTACTTGACGATCCGCAGCGTCTCCCCCGGCTTGAGCCGGGCGATCACCGTGGTGCGGCCGATGTCCTCGGTGGCCTCCGACGACGTCTTCGTCGACTCCGGCCCGTACACCTCGTGGTCCATCGCCGCGGCGAGGCGCAGCCCGGACTGCCGGGTCTGGTGCACCAGTGTCGCGCCGGCGCTCTCGCTGCGGTGCTGCTCGGACACCAGCGGCTCGGCCAGCGCCGCGTCGACGCGGGGGTCGCCGTTGGCGCGCTGCGGGAGCTGCTCGTTGGCCACGAGCTCGGACTGCACGACGAGCGTCGTCGGCGCGTCGACGGCCTCGACCTCGTAGCAGATCGCCGCGATGGCCCGCTGCGTCAGCGACACCAGCCGGGTGCTGCGCACGCGGATCGTGCGGTCGGCGGGCGAGGCCCACTCGACCTCGCGGGTGAGCGTCCCCGCCTGCAGGTCGAGCACCCGCTCGTGCCGGTTGAGGGTGCCGTAGCGCAGGTCGAACGGCTCGTCGTCGACCAGCAGCCGGATGAGCTTGCCGTTGGTGACGTTGATGATCGTCTGGCCCGACTCGGGGTAGCCGTAGCCGCCCTCCGCGTACGGCAGCGGCCGCCGCTCGTAGAGCGAGTTCAGGTACGTGCCGGGGATGGCGTGCGGTTCGCCCTCGTCGAGGTTGCCGCGCATGCCGATGTGGCCGTTGGACAGCGCGAACACCGACTCGGTCTGGCCCATCGCCTCCAGGTGCAGCGCCGGCTCGCGCACGCACCACGGCTCGACGGTGAACGGCCGCCCGGTCTCCGCGGCGGTCACCGGGACGCCCCGTCGAGAAGCTCCGCGAGGTCGTCGACGACGACCGTCGCGCCGTGCTCGCGCAACGCCGCGGCCTGGTCGAGCCGGTTCACCCCGACGACGGCGACGAACCCGCCCGCGCGACCCGCCTCCACCCCGGCCAGCGCGTCCTCGAACACGACGGCCTCACCGACGCCGACCCCGAGGTCGGCCGCGGCGGCGAGGAACGTGTCGGGCGCGGGCTTGCCGGGCAGCGACCGCTGCTTGGCGACGACGCCGTCGACCCGGTGGTCGACGTAGCGTGCCAGGTCGGCGACCTGCAGGACCTGCTCGGCGTTGGCCGACGACGACACCACCGCGGTGGTCAGCCCGGCCGCGCGCACCGCCTCCAGGTAGCGGAGCGAGCCCGGGTAGACGTCGACGCCGTTGGTCCTGATCTTCTCCTGGACCATGTCGTTCTTGCGCGTCGACAGGCCCCAGACCGTGTCGGCGGAGGGGCCGTCGTCCGGGCCGCCCAGGGGCAGCTCGATACCGCGGGAGCGCAGGAACGCCGCCGTGCCCTCCATCCGGGGCCGGCCGTCCACGTACGGCCCGTAGTCACTCGACAGGTCGAACGCCCGGAACGGCTCGCCCGTGCGTTCCGCCCGAGCACGCAGGAAGTCGTCGAACATCTGCTTCCACGCTGCGGCGTGGACGCTCGCGGTGTCGGTGAGGACCCCGTCCAGATCGAACAGGCAGGCGCGCGTCGCGTCCGGGAGACCCAGCATGGCCGGAACCGTATCTCCCGATCATCACGGTCGCGCGACGGCCCGGTGAACGCCGGCCGTCACCGGAGGGTGGCTGCGGCCGGGCGGACCGCCCAGGTCCGGCCCGTGGCGGTCTCGGTGATCGTGTCGACGCAGTGCTCGCCGTCCGCGGCCGCCGCCACGGTGACCGCCCCACCCTCGGGCCGCGGCTCGACGACCTCCTGCACCACCGCCCTGACCTGGGCGAGCACCTCCAGCGGGGTGACCGCGACGTCGTCGATCCCGGGTGCCGACGACACCGCGGCGGTGAGCCGTTTGCCGAACCGGGCCTGTTCGAGCTGCAGGTAGGCCCGCACCGAGTCCAGCTCGTCGCGCAGGGTGATCGTGTCGTCGGTGGGGCGGTCGGCCGCCCGGGTCAGGTCGGCGAACCCGAGCAGCAGCTCCCGGGCCCGGCCCGGATCGGTGCGCACCAGCGAGGCGATCGTGTTCAGCGAGTTGTAGACGAAGTGCTGCTCCAACCTGCGCGCCTGCACCTGGGGGGCAGCGGCGGCCGGCGGTTCCGCGGCGGGCGCAGGCGCAGGCGGGGCCGCGGCCGGTGCCGGGGGCTCCCCGGGGCCGTCGAGGTCGACCGGGTGCCCCTCGACCGCCACCCCGTCGTCCCAGCGGCGGTCGTCCCAGTGGCCGTCGTCCGAGTGACCGTCGTCGGCGAACACGTCGTCCCACAGGCCGTCCTCGACGTCCTCCGGCGCGACGAGACCCCGCCACACCGGCAGCCGGAGCCGGCCGCCGGCGGTCCACTCGGTGAACTCGACCTGCCCGACCAGCCGCGGCACCGCCCACCGGGCGTCGCGGGCCACGCCCGCGGGCACCTCGCCCGCGAAGGCCGGTTCGCCGGTGCCGAGGTCGGGCAGCAGCGCGGTCACCGCCGCGCGCGGGGCACCCGCGCCGATACCGACGCGACCGACGTAGCGCAGCCCGGCCGGGCCGGGCACACCCAGCAGCAACGCGGCGACGGTGTCGGGGCGCTCGGGCGAGGCGGGCGTCCACCCGCCGACGACGACCTGGCGCGACTGCCGCAACGGCACCCGCAACCAGTTCCGCGACCGCCGCCCCGGCTGGTACGCGGAGTCGAGCCGCTTGGCGTACACGCCGTCGAGCCCGTAGCGCCGCGCCGTGGCCAGCACGTGCCCGGCGTCGTTCGCGGGCCACGACGGCGACAGCACGACCGGCTGCTCGGCCAGCCCGAGGTCGTCGACCAGCTCGCGGCGCCGCCGGTAGGGCAGCGCCGTCGTCGCCTCCCCGTCGAGCCACAGCAGGTCGCTGACGAAGAAGCCCACCGGCACGTCGGCCACCAGCGTCGCGCTCGGCCGCTGGGTGGCGGTGCGGCGCATCAGCAGCCGCCTGCTCGGCACCCCCGCGTCGTCGAGTGCGACGACCGTCCCGTCGAGGATCACCCCGCGCCGTGGGGCCTTGCCCGCCAGCACGTGCAGCTCCGGGAACGCCGAGGTGACCGACCGGTCCCGGGCGGTGAGCAACCGGACGCGGCCGGGGCGCGCGTAGGCGACGGCGCGCAACCCGTCCCACGCGAACTCGACGGCCCAACCCGGGCCGGTCGGCAGGTCCCCGGTGGCCGCCTGCATGGGCGGCACCAGATCGGGCATCCCGCCCGTGTCCGCCCGGCCCATCACGTGGCTCAGCGTAGTTCGCGGGCCCTGTCCCGGACGCCGCCCGTCGGCCGTACGGGCGCCACGGCGGGACGAACGGAGATCAACTGGCGTCCCGGGAGCGCCGAACGGTCGGCCCCGCACCCCTGCGCGCCCTCGGGATCGCCGTGACCTGCGACGACCGCTCCCGCCCCCGGCTGTCGACGACGCCGTTCACCCGCTCGGCGCACATCACCGGTCACCGAACACCCCGGCGCCGCACCCGCTCCGTGGGCGGGGCACGATCGACCCACCATGACCAGCACCCTCGCCGACCGGCTGCCCTCCCCCGACGACCCCGACGCCCTCGTCGAGACCTTCGCCGAGTGGGCGTTCGAGGAGCAGGGCCTGTCGCTCTACCCGGCGCAGGAGGAGGCGCTGCTGGAGCTCGCGACCGGCGCGAACGTCATCCTGTCCACGCCCACCGGCTCCGGGAAGTCGCTCGTCGCCATCGCCGCGCACGCGGTCGCGCTGGCCCGCGGCGAGCGGACGTTCTACACCGCGCCGATCAAGGCGCTGGTCAGCGAGAAGTTCTTCGCGCTGTGCGCGGTGTTCGGCGCCGACAAGGTCGGCATGCTCACCGGCGACGCCGCGGTCAACGAGACCGCGCCGATCATCTGCTGCACCGCCGAGATCCTCGCCAACATCGCGCTGCGCGGCGGCCGGGGCGCCGACGTCGGCTCGGTGATCATGGACGAGTTCCACTTCTACGCCGACCCGGCGCGCGGCTGGGCGTGGCAGGTCCCGCTGATCGAGCTGCCGCAGGCACAGTTCCTGCTGATGAGCGCCACCCTCGGCGACGTCTCGTTCTTCCGCGACGACCTCACCCGCCGCACCGGCCGCCAGACCGCGGTGATCACCTCGGCGGAACGGCCCGTGCCGCTGCACTACCGCTACGTCCTCACGCCGCTGCACGAGACGATCGACGAGCTCCTCGCGACGCACGAGGCGCCCGTCTACGTCGTGCACTTCACCCAGCAGGCCGCCGTCGAACGGGCGCAGTCGCTGATGAGCGTCAACGTCTCCACCAAGGAGGACAAGGCCGCCATCGCCGACCTGATCGGCGCGTTCCGGTTCACCGCCGGGTTCGGCAAGACCCTGTCCCGGTTGGTCCGCCACGGCATCGGCGTCCACCACGCCGGGATGCTGCCGCGCTACCGCCGCCTCGTCGAGACCCTCGCCCAGGCCGGCCTGCTCAAGGTCATCTGCGGCACCGACACCCTCGGCGTCGGCATCAACGTCCCCATCCGGACGGTGCTGTTCACCGCCCTCACCAAGTACGACGGCGTGCGCGTGCGGGGGCTCAAGGCGCGCGAGTTCCACCAGATCGCCGGGCGCGCGGGCCGGGCGGGCTACGACACCGTCGGCACCGTCGTCGCCGAGGCGCCCGACCACGAGGTGGAGAACGCCCGGCTGCTCGCCCGCGCGGGCGACGACCTGAAGAAGCGCAAGCGGATCGTCCGCAAACAGCCGCCGGAGGGGTTCGTCGGCTGGAGCGCGACGTCGTTCGAACGCCTCCAGACCGCCCAGCCCGAGGCGCTGACGAGCCACTTCGTCGTCACCCACTCGATGCTGCTCAACGTCATCTCCCGCCCCGGCGACGCCTTCGCCGCGATGCGGCACCTGCTGGAGGACAACCACGAGCCCCGCGACCGGCAGCGCCGCCACATCCTGCGCGCCATCGCGATCTACCGGGCGCTGCGCGACTCCGGGGTCGTCGAGGAGCTCCCCGAGCCCGACGCCGAGGGCCGCCGCGTCCGCGTCGTCGGCGACCTGCAGCTCGACTTCGCGCTCAACCAGCCGTTGTCCCCGTTCGCCCTCGCCGCCGTCGAGCTCCTCGACCGGGAGTGCCCGACCTACGCCCTCGACGTGCTCTCCACCATCGAGGCCACCCTCGACGACCCGCGCCAGGTGCTGCACGCGCAGGAGAACAAGGCGCGCGGTGACGCCGTGCAGAAGATGAAGGCCGACGGCATCGAGTACGAGGAGCGCATGACCCTGCTCGAGGACGTCACCTACCCCAAGCCGCTCGCGGAGAGCCTCGACGCCGCGCTGGAGACCTACCGCCGCGGACACCCCTGGGTCGCCGACGCCCGGCTCTCCCCCAAGTCCGTCGTGCGGGACATGTCCGAGCGGTCGATGACGTTCGTCGAGTACGTCGGGTACTACCAGCTCGCCCGCTCCGAGGGTCTCGTCCTGCGCTACCTCGCCGACGCCTACCGCGCGCTGCGCCAGACCGTGCCCGACGATGCCAAGACCGAGGAGCTCACCGACCTCGTCGAGTGGCTCGGCGAGCTGGTCCGCCAGGTCGACTCCAGCCTCCTCGACGAGTGGGAGGCCCTCGCCGCGGGCGCCGGGGCCGGCGACGAACCCACTCCCCCCTCCCTCGACCAGGGCCCGGCCGGCGTCACCCGCAACGTCCGTGCGTTCCGGGTGCTGGTGCGCAACGCCCTGTTCCGCCGCGTCGAGCTGGCCGCCCTGCGGCGCTGGGACCTGCTCGGCGAGCTCGACAAGGACGCCGGCTGGGACGCCGCGGCCTGGCAGGAGGCGTTCGACCCGTACTGGGACCTGCACGACGACATCGGCACCGGTCCCGACGCCCGCGGCCCCCAGCTGGTGTCGATCGAGGTCGAGCCCGAGCGCTGGCGCGTCCGTCAGGTCCTCGACGACCCCGCGGGCGACCGCGACTGGGCCATCACAGCCGAGGTCGACCTCGCGGCGTCCGACGAGGCCGGCGAGGCCGTCGTCTGGGTCACCGGCGTCTCCGACGCGACGGACTGGGCCCTCCCCTCGTAGCGGTTCGTGTCGGCTGGGACCGTCGGCGACGGTCCCAGCCGGTGCGGCGTGGCTCCTTTGTCGTCGCGGTGCGTCAATCTATGGTTTACAGCGTGAAGTACGACGAAGCGCAGCGCTGGCTGGCCAAGGCCGGCCCCTTTCCCGACTCCGGTGAACCGTCCCTGGTCGAGCAGCTCGACCGGCTCAAGGAACTCGCCGCGAACGACACGTTGCCGCACAGCGGCATCGCCGTCTGGTACGCGCTGGTCCAGGAGATGCGCCGGCTCGCCGACTACTACGAACGCGACCTCATCCGCGGCCTGCGCTCCGACGGCATGACCTGGGCCCAGGTCGCCCACGCCGTCGAGGCCCAGCTGTCGAGCCGGCAGGCCGCGCACGCGAAGTGGAAACGCCTGATCGACCCGGGCCGCCGCACGACGACCGGCGACATGCGCCGCGGCGGCCGGCCCAAGGACCCGCCCGCCCTCTCCCCCGGCGAGTAGTCCGCGGCCCCCGCCGCGTGCCCGGGAGTCCTGGTGACCGTCATCGAGCGTGTCATCAGCGCGTCCCGGGCGCGCTCACAGCACGTTCACCAGGAGGCCGGCGCGCGAGCGTGGCGCGCGCGTCGGCCGGCCGCGCGCGCGCCACGCACGACGGCGCCGGGGTCACCGGGCCGCAGGCCATCCCCGCGCCGGTCCCCGCGGCGGATCGTGCGGCGGTCGTGTCAATGATTCGTTGCCAACGGATGTCGTTCGTCGTCGGAGTGCGCAATCGGAGGTGGTCCCCGGCGGAGGTGGCCCCAGCGGAGCTCGTTCCGGCGGAGCTCGTTCCGGCGGAGCTCGTTCCGGCGGAGCTCGTTCCGGCGGAGCTCGTTCCGGCGGAGCTCGTTCCCGGCGGCGTCAGCCCGGGCGGCGCAGCCGCACGGCCACGAACTCCACGACGCGGATGGCAGCCGGGAGGTCGGCGTCCACGTCGTCGGGGTGGACCTCTCCCCCGAGGTACTCGACCTCGTTGCGGCGCCGCCGCACCCTGTCGAAGGGCCGCAACGCCTCGGCCCGCGCATACATGGCGACGACAGCCCGCTGCACCGCCAGGTGCCCGCCCCTGCTGGTCGCCCGCAGGCCGTGCGCCGCGAGCAGCGCCGCGCAGGCCTTGCGCATGGCGTCGTAGAGCGCGGTGTAGGCGAGCTCGGGGTCGTCGTCGACCAGGGCGTGCGCCGACTCCAGGTGCCGGCGGGCCGACGCGACCGCTCTCGCGGCCGCGTCGGGATCGGCGGGGACGCGTTCGAGGCGGCCGGCGGCCAGGAGCGCGTCGAGCTCACGCTGCCCCTGCCGGTCCACCGGGCGAACCTACCGGCGCGGGACCGGCACGCGCGCCGACCCGCGCACGCGTGTCACGAAGCCGTCGCCGCCGGTCTCCCAGCGCCGGGGCGCGACGACGGTCGCGTTGACCGGCAGGCCGATGCGCTCCTCGGCCCGCGTCGCGGCGTCGTGCACGGCGTCGCGGTCGGGGGTGCCGACGACGAGCACGTCGACGTCGGCCGGCGGTGCGCCGCGCTCCCCGCGGTACCGGGCCGCCCACGACCCGAAGACCTCCAGGAGGTCGACGTCGTCGAGGTCGGCGAACTCCTCGGCCAGCACCTGGACCGGGCCGAAGCTCAGCGTCACGAGCTCGGTGAGCGGCGCGGTCGCGGGCGACGCGGGATCGGCGGAGACGAGGCGCGCGTTGCCGACGCGGCGCGACCGCAGGATGCCCGCCTCCTCGAGGCGGCTCGCCTCACGCTGGACGGCGGCGAGCGATCCTCCGGTGCGGGCGGCGAGCGCGGTGAGGGTCAGCTCGGTGCCGGGCACGACGAGCAGGACCGCGAGGAGGTCGCCCTGGAGCCGGCTGCGGAACACCGGCAGCAACGGCGGAGCAGGTGCTACCACATAACGCAAGGTACCTTGCGTTATGTGGTAGCACCAGTGCCACCGCCGCGCGTCGTGTCAATCATTCGTTCACGGCGTGGGGTCAGCCGATCTCGCTGCGCGGCAACAGCCGGTCCGCGATCATCTTCGCCTGGATCTCGCTGGTGCCCTCGAAGATCGTCGTCAGCCGGGCGTCGCGCCAGTGCCGCTCCACCTGGTGCTCGGTGGTGTATCCGTTGCCGCCGTGCAGCTGGATACCGTCACCGGTGACCTCCGCGGCCATCTCCGTGGCCAGCAGCTTCACCATCGCGGCCTCCCGCCCGCACGGCTCGCCGAGATCGATCAGATGCGCCACGTGCTGGTAGAACGCCCGCGCCTGCTCCACCCGCGCCGCCATCCGGGCGAGGGTGAACCGCACGGCCTGGAAGTCGCCGATCGGACGCTCGAACTGCCGGCGCTGCTGCAGGTACCCGATGCAGTCCTCGACCGCCGCGCGCGCCAGCCCCACGGCCCGGGCGGCGGTGTGCACGCGCGCGATCGTCAGCCACCTCTGCGTCTCGGCGAACCCGCCCGCGGTGATCTCGTTCGCCGCCGGGACGCGCAGCCCGTCGAACTCCAGGTCCCAGGTGACGAACCCGTGGTAGCCGATCTTGTCGATCGGCGACCCCGTCAGCCCCGCCGGGAACGTGCCCGGCTCCTTCTCCACCAGCAGCGTCGCGAGCCCGGCCGACCGCTTCTCCCCCGGCTGCGGGTCGGCGGTGCGCACGAGCACCTGGATGAAGTCCGCCGCCTTCGCGTTGCCGATCCAGCGCTTGCGCCCGGTCAGGACGAAGTCGTCACCGTCGCGGTCGGCGCGGGTCGAGACGGCCGCGAGGTCGGACCCGGCGTCGGGCTCCGACAGCGCGATCGCCCCGATCCACTCCCCCCGTGCGCTGCGCGCCAACAGCTCCGCCCGGCGCTGGGCGTCGCCGACACCGGTCCCCGCGCCCTGGGCACGGGCGATGATGCTGCCGACGCTCATCCACGCCCGAGCCAGCTCCTCGGCCACCATGAAGTACTCGTAGGCGCCCAGGCCGAGGCCGCCGTACTCGGTGCCGACCGTGATGCCGAAGAAGCCCAGCTCCCCCATCTCGGCGAGCAGCGACCGCGGGATCTCGCCCTTGCGCGGGTCGAGCTCGTTCGCGACGGGGAGCACGCGGTGCATCGCGAACCGGCGGGCGGCGGCCTGCAGTGCGACACGGGCATCGGTCCGGTACTGCGGCGGGACCTCCGGCAGCGGCGGCGGGAGGAGATCGTCGTCCATCCGCTGGTTGTGCCACACGCAGCGGGTGTCCGCACCCCGGGACGGGCGGAGCGCTGACCCCGGGCGTGTCAGGAGCGCGACCTGAACGCGCTGACGACACATCCGGTGGCGGGCACCGCGCCCACCGTGTCGAGAGCGCGACCCGGCAGCGCTGACGACACGCTCGACGGCGGGCGGCCGCGGCCCGACGAGCCCCCGGCGCAGCCCGGACGTTCACGGCGCAGCCCGGACGTGAGCGGTGCGGGCGCGTCAGAGGCGGCGCAGGCCGTCCAGGACGCGGGTGAACAGCTCCTCGTCCGGGGCCCCCGCGGTCGTGGTGCCGTGGACCTGCAACGCCCCGGACACGACGATGTCGCCGATCAGGACGCGGGCCACCCCGAGCGGGGCACCGAGGGCGGCGGCGACCTCGGCCACGGAGCAGGCGACGACACAGCGGTCGAGGACGGCCCGGTGCGCGGGCGAGGGCACCGCCCGGCCGGCGCCGGACCGGGTGCTGACGAGCGTCTCCAGCCCGAGGTCGACCCGTGCCCGGGTCCGGCCGCCGGTCAGCACATAGGGCCGCACGGACGGCATCGACGGGTCGGCGGGGAGGTCCGGCGCGGGTGCCGGGGCGGCGACGGGGATGGCGTCGGTCGTGGGCTCGTGGTCGACGACGCGCGGCGCGGACCGGGCCTCCCTGCGCCGCCGTGGTGCCCCGCCGAAGCGCGCGCCGGTGCGTCCGACGACCGGTCCGGCGTCGTCGGGCTCGTCGTCCGGTTCGTCCGGCACGCTCCACCTCCACCCGCCATCGGACGTGACCGGTGTTGCCGGGGCGTGACACCGGCGTTCCGCCGACATGACGATTCCCCCCGGCCCCCGGCACGGGGCGGGCGCAGCGATCCGCCCCACACCGGACCCGGCGCACCGGGCCGGGAACTGTGCGTGACGGCGCAGGCCAAGTAGTTTGCCCGGCATGATCCGCACCTCGGCCGTCGGACGCATGTGGTTCGCCGCGACGGCGATCGTGGTGCTGGTCGCGATCGTCGTGCAGGGGGTCGTCTCGGCCCGGGGCAACCCGTACTCGCTGTTCGACACGCCCGGTGAGCGGCTGGCGAACATGCTGGCGTTCTTCACGATCCTGTCGAACCTGCTCGTCGGCATCACGTTCGCGGCGATCGCGCTGCGCCAGGGCCCCTACCCGCGGCTGCTGCGCGTGCTGCACCTCGACGCGGTGCTCGGCATCGCGGTGACGGGCATCGTCTACAACCTGGTGCTCGCCCCGCTGTTCGACCTGTCCGGGGCGGCGTGGCTGACGAACCTGCTGCTGCACGTCGTCGTCCCGGTCATGGCGGTGCTGGGCTGGCTGGTGTTCGGGCCGCGCGGCCAGGTCGACACGACGACGGTCCTGCTGTCCACGGCCTACCCGATCCTGTGGCTGGCCTTCACGCTGGTGCGGGGGGCCGTGACGGACTGGGGCCCGAACCCGCCGTGGTACCCGTACCCGTTCGTCGACGTGGGCGAGCTGGGCTACGGCCGGGTCGCGATCAACTGCCTGGTCATCGCGGTGCTGTTCCTCGGGCTGGCGTTCGGGGCGAATGCGCTCGACCGGTTCCTGACGCGGCGGTTCCACCCCGGTGCGGCGGTGGCCGGGGCAGGTGGCGCGGCCCGGGCCACGCCGCGGACCGGTCCGGACGTGGCGGGCGCCGCGGCCGGCGCCGCACGCCCGCCGGTGCGCATCGGGGTCCAGCTCCAGCCCCAGCACGCCGACTACGCCCGGATCCGCGACGCCGTCGCGGAGGCCGAGGAGGCGGGTGTCGACGTCGTCTTCAACTGGGATCACTTCTTCCCGCTGCGCGGCGACGCCGACGGCAAGCACTTCGAGTGCTGGACGATGCTGGGGGCCTGGGCGGAGGCGACGGAGCGGGTCGAGATCGGGGCGTTGGTGTCGTGCGCCGGGTACCGCAACCCGGAGTTGCTGGCCGACATGGCCCGCACCGTCGACCACATCAGCGGGGGGCGGCTGATCCTGGGCATCGGGGCGGGCTGGTTCCGCCGCGACTACGACGAGTACGGCTACGACTTCGGCACCCCCGGGTCGCGGCTGGCGACCCTGGCCGACGCGCTGCCCCGTATCCAGGCCCGCTGGGAACGGTTGAACCCGCCGCCGACGCGGACGATCCCGATCCTCGTCGGCGGCGGCGGGGAGCGGAAGACGTTGCGCTACACCGCCGAGCACGCCGACATCTGGCACGGCTTCGGCGACGCCGAGACGATCGCGCACAAGAGCCGGGTACTCGACGAGCACTGCGCGGACGTGGGGCGCGACCCGGGGGCGATCGCCCGGTCGGCGGGGGTGCAGTCGGCGCCGGAGGAGGTCGCCGACGCCATGCTCGCCGCGGGGGTGTCGCTGTTCACGATCGGTGTCGGCGGCCCCCGCTACGACCTGGGCCTGCTGCGCGACTGGATCGCCTGGCGCGACGCGCTGCCCCCCGGCTGACCGGCGCTCAGCCCGTCCGCGCCGTCGTCAGCAGGTCGGCGAGGGCGCCGAGGGCGGTGGCGCCGGCCGTGTCGGCGGCGGGGACGAGCCCGATGAACGCCGCGTAGCCGTGGATCAGGCCGGGTCCGGGGACGTGGGTGACGGTGACCCCGGCGGCGCGCAGCCGCTCGGCGTAGGCGTCACCCTCGTCGCGCAGCGGGTCGAACTGGGCGGTGGCCACGACCGCGGGTGCGACGCCCGAGACGTCGGCGTGCTGCAGGTCGACGAGCGGGTCGGTGGAGCCGCCCGGCAGGTACTGCTCGTAGAACCAGCGCATGTCCGACGCGGTGAGGAAGTAGCCCTCGCCGTTCTCGCGTACCGACGGGGAGCTCTGCGTGGGGTCGGTGGAGGGGTACCAGAGCAGCTGGGCGGCGAGCGGGATCCCCTCGTCGCGGGCCACGAGCGCAGCTCCGGCGGCGAGGCTCGCCCCGGCGCTGTCGCCGGCGACGGCGAGCGGCCGGTCGGGGAACGCGGTGCGGGTCCAGCGCAGGCCCGCCATGGCGTCACCGAGCGGGACGGGATGGGGGTGTTCGGGCGCGAGCCGGTAGTCGACCGCGACGACGACGGACCCGGTCACGCCGGCGACCTTGCGGCACACCGGGTCGTGCGTGTCGAGGTCGCCGACGACCCAGCCGCCGCCGTGCAGGTAGGTGACGACGCCGCCGCGGTCGTCGAGGGGCCGGTACACGCGGATGCGGATCGGTCCGGCGGGGCCGTCGATCTCGTCGTCGGCGACATCGGCGACGGGGAACGGCACGTAGTCGGCGCCGCGGCGGGCGAGCGAGAGCGCCCGGTAGTGCTCGCGGGTCTCGACGGCCGAGCCGCGGATCAGCGGCAGCGCGCCGTTGGCCTCGAGCGTGTCGAGCACGGTCCGGAACCGGGGGTCGAGAGCGGGAGCTGGGACGTCGTCGGTCACCTCCGCACCGTATGTCACACCGGTGGCTCTGGGCAGCACATGATCGGGGGTGCAGGATCGCGGGTCGACGCCGTCTCCCGATCTCCGCCGAGGTGACCATGCATGTGACCAGAGGTTTCACCGGACGCGGTCATGCGGCCCGCGACCCGCGGCTGCCACCGGGGCAGTACGACGCCCACGACGACTGGCCCGTCCTCAACGCGGAGCCCACGCCACGGCTGCGGACCGACCGGTGGACGTTCACCGTCGAGGGCCTCGTCGGGAACGAGACGACATGGACGAGGGACGAGATCCGGGCGTTGCCGACGTCGCGGTACGAGGGCGACATCCACTGTGTGACGAGCTGGTCGAAGCTGGACATGACGTTCACCGGGGTGTCGCTGGACCTGCTCCTGGAAGCAGCGGTCCCGGATCCCGCGGCGGCGTTCGTGATGGCGGTGTCGCACACCGGGTACACGACGAACCTGCCGCTGGCCGACGTCCGCTACGGCAAGGCGTGGGTCGTGTGGGAGGCCCAGGGCCGGGAGCTGACGCCCGAGCACGGCGGCCCGGCGCGGCTGCTGGTGCCGCACCTGTACTTCTGGAAGAGCGCGAAGTGGGTGTCGGGGCTGCGGCTCATGGCCGAGGACGAGCAGGGCTTCTGGGAACGCAACGGCTACCACGACCGCGGGGATCCGTGGCGTGAACAGCGCTATCAGGGGGACGACTGATGTCGGCGCCGGGGGCGTCCGTGCCCGTGACGACCGGCAGGCCCGGACGCTGGCAGGTCGCGACCGTCGTCGGGGACCATTGGGAGACGCCGCGGGCGCGGACGTTGCGGCTGGACCTGGGCGGGGAGCTCGCGTTCCTCGCGGGCCAGCACCTGTTGCTGCGGCTCACCGCGCCCGACGGTTACACCGCGCAGCGCTCCTACTCGATCGCGTCCGCGCCGTCGTCGACGCCGGGCGGGTCGCGGTTCGTGGAGCTCACCGTCGAGCGGCTTCCCGGCGGGGAGGTCTCGCAGTTCCTGTGCGACGAGGTCGTCGTGGGCGACACGCTGGAGGTCCGGGGGCCGATCGGGCGGTGGTTCGTGTGGTCGGGTGACGAGCCGGTCGTCGGTGTGGCGGGTGGCTCGGGCACGGTGCCGCTGATGGCGATGGTGCGCCGGGCGCGCGCGCTGGGGCGTCCGGAGCTGGTGCGGTTGCTGGTGTCGGCGCGCCGGCCGGAGGACCTGTACTTCGCCGACGAGCTGCCCGGTCCGGGGACGACGGTCGTCTGGACGCGGGAGGCGCCGCCGGGTTCCGGGCGTGCGCCGGGGCGGCTGCGGGCCGCCGACCTCGCCGCGCTGCTCGACGGTGACGGGCAGGGTCGCACGGTCTTCGTCTGCGGGTCGCCGCCGTTCTGTGACGCGGTGACCGACCTGCTCGCCGAGCTGTCGGTTCCGGCGACCCGGGTGCGGGTGGAACGGTTCGGCCCCTCGCGGTGAGCACCCGGACCGACACTTTCGAGTGAGTTCTGCTCGTCAGGGGCGACGCGGCCGGGCGGACTGGACACTCTGGGCGCATGGACTTGCGGAGGCGGCGCACCGACGATCACTCGGACGGGCAGGATCGGCGTCCCTCCGATCACCGCCGGGCGACGTCGGCCGTCGCCGTCGGCGCCCTGGTGGTGACGTTGGCCGCCGGCTGGGTGGCCGCGACCGACCCGGCGGCGGCGAACCGCGGCTGGGACGCCGGGCACGTCTGGGCGACCTCCCAGCTGAGCTAGCTGTACTGCCCCGAGGGGTTGGTCAACCTGCTGAGCGAGGGCAGGCCACCGGTCCGCACGGGACGTCGAGAACGCCATGCAGTCCGCCCACGCGAAGACTGCACGAGCCGAAGCCCAACTCGACGCGCCCTTCCCCCACGCCGCGGCCCCGAGACAGCCCGCCTGGTGGCCCGCGACCTCGACCGGCAGATGGCCGAGGGGCTGCCGAGCAGGAACGGCTCCCGGCCGACCGCCACCCGGGAGAGCCCGACCTTCGATGTTCGTAGCCGTGCCTCAGGGTTCGACTGAAGTCGTGTGCGCACCGGCCTTCGAGCTGCGCCCTCCGGATCACATGAGGGGCATCATTTCTCCGTTTTCGCGCTCCGCAGGAATCCGGTTACTGCGGACCTCATCTTCGCTGCCGACTCCGGGTGCGTCGCTATTGCGTGTGGGGCGTCCGGGAGATAGAGCATCTCGTGCGCGGGGATGCGGCGGCTGACTTCCGCGCCGAGTCGCGGGCCTGTGATCCAGTCGTGCGGGCCGGATTGAATGATCAGGACCGGACACGATATTTCCGAAAGGTCCGCGGTGGTGTCGTGAGCGCTGCAGGCGTCGATCAATGCCAGGTGGGCATCCGTCGCGTAGCGGATGTCGCTCCAGGCTCCCTGCGGCCCGAGAAGCTCTTCGTGATGCGCAGCAAAGTAGTCCGGCAGGTGACACATGGCTGCACAAGCACTCTGGAAGGACTCGAACGAGTTCAGGCGTAGCTGGTAGAGCGCGTCGAACTGGCTCTTCAGCAGCGGGTCCGCACTCGCCCAGGACTGCCCGAGGATCGCACTGGTCACGATCTCGGGATGACGGATCGCGATCTGCTGGGCGATGCATCCACCGAGTCCGCCCCTCCCGTAGAGGTGCGCCCGTGGAACGTCCAGAGCAGTCAGGAGAGCCGAGACATCGTCGGCATAGAGCCGGGTACCGGGCTCTCGGCCCAGCCCGCCCACAGACCGCCCGATGCCCCGGTGGTCGTAGACGATGAGCTGGAACTCCTCCAGCAACTCGCTGGGGTAACCGGCGAAACCGTGGCCCGCGCCCGTCCCCCAGCCGGTGAGGCACACGACGGGCTCACCTTCGCCTATGACCTCGTAGTACATCGTGAAGTCATCGATCGCGACGTGCGGCATCACAGCTCCTCACAGCTGGTCCGGGAACGGTTCTCGACGCGCCACATTCACTTTTCAGCGGATGCCAGTTGCCCGAGGAACGGGTCCACGCCCCCTGGGTCGAGGTCGCCCGAGAGATACGCGGTGCCGGCGATCGACGCGTCGTTCCCGCGGTCGTGGTTCGTGGTCGGACCGTGCCGGACCGGCGTCGGGTCGGGGATGAGCGGCGGCTGTCCGGAGAGCAGTTCGAATGCGCGCCCGGCTCGGCAGCAGGCGTTCTCGTTCCACGGGCGCGCCGTGAACTGGACTGACAGCGGCAGACCGGTGGGCGTGCGGCCTGCAGGCACGGCGAGGGCCGGGAACCCGGTGAGGTTGGCGTGCGCGGTCAGCAATGCGTATCCGCGGTGGAGTGGCACGGTCTCGTCGTCCACGGTCAGGTTCAGCTGGTCCAGCCGCGGGGCGGTGGTGACGGTGGTGGGTGTGAGCAGCACGTCCACGTCCTCCAGCGCGGCGTAGGTGCGGCGCTGGGCGTCGGCGCGTCGCTGGAGCAGCGCGAAGTACTCGGCAGCCGTCACCCCTCGGCCTGCGTCCAACCGCTGGACTGCCACGGGGTCCATCCGGTCGTGGTGATCGGCATGACTCGCGTGGATCCAGGCAGCTTCGGCGAAGACGATCGCGTAGGAGAGGTCGTGCAGCTCACGTGCGGGCGGTAGGCCGCTCACGGGAACGATCTGCGCCCCGCCGTCGCGGAAGGCCTCGACCGCCTCCCCTACCGCGCGCTCGGTCGCGGTGTCGACGAGCGGGCGCCACCAGTCCGGAGCAACACCGATACGGAGCGAGCGGACGTCCACCTGGGTCGTCGGCTCGTATCCGATCGGGACCGTACGCGGATCGGACGGGTCGTACCCGGAGATGACGGCCAGGAGGCGGGACGCGTCCGCGACGGTGCGCGCCATCGGCCCGACGACCTCGGCGTGCCAGGAACACGGCATCACGCCGTGGCGACCGACCCGGCCCATCGTCGGTTTCAGGCCGACGACGCCGCTCCAGGCGGCCGGCATCCGCACCGAGCCGCCGGCATCGGTCCCGACGGCGAGGGGGATGGTGCCGGCGGCGAGACCTGCGGCGGCTCCGCACGAGGACCCACCGGTCCAGTGCCCGGGGTTCCAGGGGTTGCGGGTGGGCCCGAAGGCGGGGTTGAGCGGTCCGCCGATGCCGAACTCGGTCGTGGCGTCCTTGGTGACGACGATCGCGCCCGCGGCGCGGAGCCGGGCCACGACCGTGGCGTCGGTGCGCGCGTGGCGGTGGCGGTAGACGCGGGAGCCGCCCGTGCAGGGCAGGCCGGCGACGTCGATGACGTCCTTGATCCCGATCGGAACACCCTCGAGTGGACGAGGTGTCCCGGCGCGCCAACGCTCCGCCGAGCGTGCAGCGTCGGCGGCGGCGGCGGTGTCCGGGGCGGTGTGCCAGTGGGCGTTGATGACCGGGTTCACGGCGGCGATGCGTGCGAACGTGCGGGCGATGATCTCCGGTGGGGAGAACGCGCCCTCGCGGTAGCCGGTGAGGAGCTCGGATGCGGTGTGGGGGGTGATGTCGCTCGCCGTCACGGTGCCTCCCGCACGAGCTGCCGGGTGATCCGGGCCAGGCGCGCGCCCTGGAGCCGGCAGGCGCGCAGTGCGTCGTCGTCGGGCGGGGCCGACCTCCGGGACACGAACGAGCCGCCGTAGGGGTTGCCCGACTCCATCAGGTGCGGGTCGGTGTAGCCGAGCGCGACGATGATCGATCCCCAGTGGTAGAAGACGTTGTTCATCGCGAGGATCGTCGACTCCAGCCCGCCGTGCCGGGTCGAGGCGCTGGTGAACGCCGCCCCCACCTTGTCGACGAGTTTGCCCTGCATCCACAGGCCGCCGGTGGTGTCGAGGAACTCCTTGAGCTGGCCCGCGGGCCCGCCGAAGCGGGTGGGGCTGCCCAGTGCGATGCCGTCGGCCCACTCGAGGTCGGCGAGGGTGGCGGTCTCGTCGTAGGGGTTGTTCTCGACCCAGGCCCGCCAGCGCGGGTTGCGGTCGATCGCCTCGGCGGGCGCCAGTTCGACGACGGGCCGCACCCGCACCTGCGCGCCCTCCTCGGTCGCGCCCGCGGCGAGTGCCTCGGCCATCGCGGCGATGTTGCCCGTCGCGGAGTAGAAGACGACGGCGATCCGCGGCATGACGTGGTCACCGCTCATCTGGTCGCCGCTCATGAGATCACTGCCTTGCCCGCCAGCAACGACTTCGCCACGACGGTGCGCAGCACGTCGTTGGTGCCCTCACCGATCGACATCAACGGGGCATCCCGGTAGAGCCGCTCCACCTCGAACTCGGTGGAGTAGCCGTACCCGCCGTGGATACGCATCGCGTCCATCGCGCACGACAGCGCCGCCTCCGACGCCACGATCTTCGCCATCCCCGACTCGGTGTCCATCCGAACACCCTCATCCATCCGCGACGCGGCCCAGTACGTCATCAACCGCGCCGACTGCAGCGCCACCGCCATCTCCGCCAGCCGCAGCTGGATCGCCTGGAAGTCCCCGATCGGCCCGCCGAACGCGGTCCGCTCCCGCGCATACGACAACGCCTCGTCATAAGCCCGCTGCGCGACCCCGACACTGCGGGCCGCGATGTTGATCCGCCCGGTCTCCAGCGCGGACAGCGCCTGCTGCAGCCCGCGGCCCTCGACCCCACCCAGCAACTGCGACGCCGGGACCCGCACGTCGGTGAGCACGACCTCGCACGACTCGGTGCCCTTGTAACCGAGCTTGCCGATGTCCGCGGTCACCTCGAAACCCTCCGACGAGGCCTCCACCAGCAGGATCGACATCCCCCGGTGCGCGGGCGACGCCGCCGGGTCGGTCTTCACCAGCACCGGCAACGGATCGGCATGACGCGCGTTCGTGATCCACATCTTGGTGCCGTTGACGATGTAGTCCGCGTCATCACCGCCACCGTCTCTCTTGGCGACGGTCGTGATGCCCTGCAGGTCCGTACCCGCACCGGGCTCGGTCAGCGCGATCCCCGTGCGCCGCTCCCCCGTCGCCAGCTCCGGCAGGTAGCGGCGTTTCTGCTCCTCCGTGCCGTGATGGGCCAGCATCCAACTCGACACCGAATGACTGCCCAAAATGCCGGCGACGCCCATCCAGCCCCGCGAGATCTCCTCGAACGTCAACGCGAAGCTCACGTTGTCCGCACCCAGGCCGCCGTACTCCTCCGGGATGACCAACCCGAACAGCCCCAGATCGCGCATCCCGGCGACGATCTCCGTCGGGTAGCGGCCCTCGCGTTCCCACTCCCGCGCGACCGGCACGATCTCCCGGTCCACGAACTCACGCAACGTCTGCCGGAACAGCCGCTGCTCATCGTTGAGCCCGAAATCCATCTCAGTCCTTCCCCAGCACACCGGCCGCGCGCAGCGCCGCGATCCGGTCGTCGTCATAACCGAGGCCGCGCAGCACCGCATCGGTGTGCTCACCCATCGCCGGGGCCGCGCGAGTCGGGACACGATCCTCACCCGGCGCACCCACCCGCACCGCCGAGCGCAGCGACCGCACCGTCCCGAACC
>NZ_JBFWOY010000001.1:0-437321 GCF_050250275.1 Pseudonocardia sp. | reverse complement strand
GCGAGGCTCCACTCGTCGATTGACTATTTGCCTCCGATTGAACGGGAAATGGTGTACGCTACGTCCATCGCCCAACAGGGTGCGGTGGCCTGACCCTCAGCCTCTCGCAGACCCAGGACGGTTCATTCCGGGTGAGAAGCGGACTCCGCATGCACTTCCGACCGGAGCGGCCTGTGCCGCACCCAAGATGAGTAGGTTGCATCCCTGGCTTGACGCTCGATCTGGCCCCCGTCGTGCTCTTGTCACGTTTCATCGGACGGCGGGAGCTGGCACGTGATCGGACTGCAGCGCGGGGCTCCGGAAGGGTGCGGGCCGGGTGCGTGAGCTGGGGATTGTGACCCGACAGGCGTGCCAGGCGTAGTCGACCGAGTTCGGGACAGCGGGGCGTTAGCGTGGACCACGAAGACCTCCTGGGGTCGGTGCGGATGCCGTCAGACCGCTCCGCACCAACCACAGGAGGTCTTCCCCGTTCAAGATCAATCAGGTCGTGTCGTCACACGGCCTCGACCAACGTCCCCGGGCAGTACACGATCACGGATCTAGCCACATTGGTTCGACCTTCCGGACGACGCTGTGCGGACGGTAGGGCTAGACTCGGGAGTGCCGAGAGCATTCTGCACGTGGCGATCTGGCCCACGTCGTCCTTGGTGAACTTTGACACCGGGCGCGAGATCGCCCGGGAACGGGAGCCCGACGTGTCGTCGGCAACCACTTCACTCAATCACCACCCCACCACGGGGACCGGCACCTCCGAACCGCCTCGATTCGAGCTCAAGGACCCGACCCCGACCCCCACCGGCCAGGTGGACGGCGCGTGGTGGCCGCGATCGCGCCATCTCGCTCGCGAGCTCCTGAACCTGATCCCGGCGCTTGTCGGCCGGTTCGGCCCGGTCGAACGGGTCGGTTACCACCTGGGCGACTGGGACGAGACGCCCCGCCGGGTCGCCGTGGACGGTGTCGCCGTATCGACAGGCGGCTACGACCACCAGCGGACCTGCACCGTCGACATCCTCACCCGGAAGCACCGCCTCACACTGCTCGTGGTGCCGGTCGACGAGGCGCCCGAGCATGCCCGTGCGGCGATGGCTGCCGCGGCACGACCCGGCAACGCGGACACGGTCGCGGACCTGCTGTCCGCGACCACCCTGTCCTCCTGAGCGCGGCTCACAATCCTGTCTGTCGCAGCGACACCACCACGAAGAGGCGCTATGAGTACCGTTCCCGACGTCCGCACCCCCTACGAACGACGAGTCGACCTCGTCACCGAGGTGGTGACGACGTACTCGCCGCTACCGAAGGCTGCGGCGGACGAGCTCGCCGTGCTGATCCTGCATGCTCTGGACCACATCCCCGAGAAGGTGCGATGACGACCGCCCGGAGATGGCCGTTCCGACAGCGGCCCGGCCGGACGCCCGCCCGCACCGGGACGCCTGCGGCCGCGCTCTCGCGCCGGCATCCCCTGCCCTGGCGGAACACCCCGGCAGGCGGCGAGAACCACGTCACCGACGCGCACGGGAGCGCCGTCTACGACGGGCCCGATGCGGCCGAGATGTTCCGGCTGCTGGCTGCCGCGACCGGCCCGCGCGCGTCCGGAGCCGCCCCCGCCCCGGATCGAGCCGAGCGGGCGACCGGCTCATGATTGCCGGCGGGACTGGGGAGGAAGGTCGGCCCACCATGGGAGACGGAGTGGTCGCACCCGAACCGCAGCGCCCGGCCGCCCGGCCGGTCATGGTTCTGGGCCACGGACTCACCGTCAGCGCGAGCCAACGCGCACACGTGATCGACAAGATGAGCAACCTCCGACGGCACGACGACGCCGTCGACAGGTTCGAGGTCCATGTGTTCCGCGAGCGCAACCCACGGCAGACGAAGCTTCGCGATCGTGTCGAGATCAGTGGTTTCGGTCCGGGCTTCACCCTCAGCGTGCAGGCCCGCGGCTCCAGATTCCATCCCGCGTTCGCCGCGGCGCTGGTGAAACTCGAGGCGCGCCTGCACCGCCACCGCGACCGGCACCTGACCCGCGAGCACAGCGGCGGCCACCAGAACCCGGTCGTGAACACCACTGCCTAGCGACGCGGACACCAGCCCCGCACCGCACACCCCGTGAGGGGCAAACGGACAGGAGAGACCGTGTCGACGACGAGTGCCCACCCGGACACCCTCGAGCTGCGGAGAGCCGACGTGCAGGGCCCGAGCCACGACCCCGCGGTGGCCGAACACTGCGTCGAGCGGTACGTCGGCGCGGTGGTACACGCCCTCGGGCAGCGTGGCGTGTTGGCTTGTCCGCCCCAGCGCACCGGTGAGGCAGGCGGCCTGACCCGGTCCGTCCTCATCGACTGCACGGCACTTCGCATCACCACCTGGGAGAACCGCGGGCGACGAGACCCCCGGGCGTCCCTGGGGGCCGTGCTGCAGCCCGGACGCGCACGTCCCGTCTCCATCGTCTGGGACGAGCGCGTCGGCTGGTCCGCCGAGCTGGGCCGGGCTCCGACTGCGCGGTCGGTCCGCTACCGGCACCCGGACCCGTTCCCGGCCCCCGGGCAGATCGCGGAGTTCGTCAGCGATCTCGCGATGGCCGATGGCCACACCCCGTCGTCACCGTGATGAGCACGTCCCTCCCGGCCGACCACGACCCGGCCACGCCGATCCGGTCCTCCGCATCGCGGCGCACGCGCCGACGTGCCCGCAGCCGCTCCCGAGCGGCGACGCCGCCGCCGACCGCGAACGATGCGCCGATGGTCCCGCCCCGAGCGTCCGACGACTGGCAGGCGCGCTGGGAGGCCGACGGTGGCCGCGTCCTCTAGCGTGGCCGCGTTCTGCGGCCTGGGCTCCCGGCGATCGTCGGAGGTGCGCGTCTGCGCCGGGCCGACGAGCGACGGACACCACGCTGGCCGCGTTGCCGCGGCGCGTAGTCGGAGCCGCGGCGCGTAGTCGGAGAGGGTTCCGGGTAACCCCTCTCGTCGTAAAAGCCCGGGCCGCTGTGCGGCCAGGGCTCTCCTCCTCCGCTTCGGACCCCGGCGGAACCACTCGGCGCATACCGCAACGGGTGATCGTCAACCGAAACGGAAACCGCATGACCCCAAGTTCCACCGCGTCCACGCCGGTCGTGGACGTCGATGCCGCATCGATGCCGACCACCGACCGGACGGATGAGCCGGTGGCCAAGCCCCTGCTCGCCGCCCGCCGGCCGGCTGGTCAGGCAGCGCTCGTCTACGGCTTCACCCTCCTCCCGATGCTCGCGCTGGTCGCGGCAGTGCCGCTCGCGTGGGGCTGGGGGTTGTCCTGGCTGGACGTCGGCCTCGCCGTCGGCTTCTACTTCCTGTCCGGGCTGGGCGTGACCGCCGGGTTCCACCGTCTGTTCACCCACCGGTCCTTCAAGGCGCGCCGCGGTCTGCGCAGCGGGCTCGCCGTCGCCGGCAGCCTCGCGATGCAGGGCGACGTGATCACGTGGGTCGCCGACCATCGCCGCCATCACGCGTTCACCGACAAGGCCGGGGACCCGCACTCGCCGTGGCTGTACGGCACCACTCCGGCGGCGCTTGCCAAGGGGTTCTTCCACTCCCATCTCGGTTGGCTGTTCGCCCGTGACTGCACCAACGCCGAACGCTTCGCTCCCGACCTGCTCGCGGACGCCGACGTGGCCCGGATCAGCCGGTTGTTCCCGCTCTGGACCGTGATCAGCCTCTTGGCGCCGGCCCTGATCGGTGGGTTCGCGACCCTGTCGTGGTGGGGTGCGCTGACGGCCTTCTTCTGGGCCGGTCTGGTCCGGGTCGCGGTGCTGCACCACGTGACCTGGTCGATCAACTCGATCTGTCACATGATCGGAGACCGCCCGTGGGACGCTCCCGGCCGGGCCACCAACGTGTGGCCGCTCGCGATCCTGTCGATGGGCGAGTCGTGGCACAACCTGCATCACGCCGACCCGACCTGTGCCCGGCACGGCATCGGCCGCGGCCAGGTCGACATGACGGCCCGGCTCATCCGGGTGTTCGAGCAGCTCGGCTGGGCGCACAGCGTGCGCTGGCCCACCCCTCGCCGGATCGCGCGGCTCACGGCCCGCGACTGAAGGCCGTCGGGACTCCGGCGCCGGGCGGTCCGGTCGCTCGACGTCCGCCCGTCACCGCGAATGCGGCGACCTCGGACCACGCAGAGGGGAACCGAGCAGATGTCCGACGACGCCGCCGAGGTCGTCCGCCCACAACGTCGTGGTGACGGGCCTCGACGAGGGACCCGTGGTCGTCCTCGCGCACGGCTTCGGCTGCGACCAGAACGTGTGGCGGTTCGTCCTCGACGACCTTGCCGCCCGGTGCGCGTCGTGCTGTTCGACCACGTGGGCGCCGGCCGGTCGGACCTCTCGGACGTGCTCGGCCTCTGCCGTGCCCTCGACCGCGGTCCCGTGGTCCCGTGGTCCTCGTGGGGCAGTCCGTCAGAGCGTCGATCGGCGTGCTCGCCGCGGTCCGGGCCCGGAGCTGTTCGCCGGTGTGTTCCTCCTGACCCCCTCGCCCCGCTACGTCGACGACGGCGACTACCGCGGCGGGTTCAGCGCCGCCGACGTCCACGAGCTGCTCGAGTCGCTCGACAGCAAGTATCTCGGCTGGTCGGGCGCCATGGCCCCGGTCATCATGGGCGCGCCCGACCGGCCCGAGCTCGCCCAGGAGCTCACCGACAGCTTCTGCCGGACCGATCCACTGGTGGCAGGGGTGGTCGCCCGTGCGACGTTCCCGGCCGACAACCGGGCGGAACCTCGCGAAGGTGAGCGTGCCGACGTTGGTGATCCAGAGCGCGCAGGACGTGATCGCGCCGCCTGCGATGGGCAAGTACGTCCACCGGCACATCGCGGGCAGTGCCATATTGACCGTCGACGCCACCGGCCACTGCCCTCACATGAGCGCCCGGGCGGCCACGGCTGATCGACGTTCTGCGCCGCGTCGCCCTCGCGGTCCCGGGAATCCCGGCGTCCGACATCGACGGCGTGTCCGCGGCACTGGCCTCCTTCACCGACGAGGACGCCCGGCGCGCGTTCGTGCAGACCGTCCGCAGCACCCTGAGCTGGTCCGGCCAACGACTCGACGGCACCAACCGGCTCTATCTCCTCGCCGACGTGCCCGTACTGTTCATCGGGGGCGCCGCGGACACCGTCATCCCGTTCTCCCACACCCTCGCCGCGCACGACCGGTTGCCGGGCAGCCGTCTGGAGGTCTTCGACGACACGGGGCACTTCCCCCACTCCGAACACCCCGTGCGGTTCGCCGCCATCGTGCTCGACTTCATCCGGACCAGCCCCCGACGCACACCGACGGCGAAGCCCTCCGCCGCCACCTGCGCCGGCCCCCCGCCGGAACCGTCGGCGACGCCGACCTGTCGAATGCGTGACAACGCAGCGCAACCCTTGCGACGCAACCGCGCCGGCAGCGCGGCCCCGCGGCCACCACCGCCCGGCCACGACCGCTCGGTTCGGCGCCGATCCGGTCCGTCGGGTCCACGTGGTCGCGACACGGGCCCGTCCGGGCGGTTGCGGAGGCGCTCGGACGGGTACGTTCGCCAGCAAGTCGGTGTCAGGCCCGGTTCCCGCCGCACCCACTCCGCTTCGAGGTGGGAGGCCCGTGAGCCGTACCGGATCAGCTCGTCGGAGCACGCGGTGCCGCGGTGGCTGAACGCGGCGCGGCCACCAAGCAGATCGCGGCGCTCATCGCCGAGGACCTGGACGAGGAGGCGCTCGCGCGCAAGGTGTGTCAGGCGTGCGTCGAGGAACTCGACGTCGACGGCGCGGCGATCTCGGTCCTGCCCGCCAATCCGTCACGACGCACGCTGTGGGCCACCGACGCGACGGCCCTCGCCCTCGAAGACCTCCAGTTCACCCTCAACGAGGGCGTCTGTGTCGAGGCCGCGACGAGCGGGGTGCCCGTCCTCGTGTCCGACCTGGCGAGGACCAGCGAGCACTCGCGGTGGCCGGTGTTCGCCGCGGAGGTGGCCGAGCGGACGCCGGCGAAGGCCCTGTACGCCCTCCCCCTGCACTGGGGGGCGTTGACGATCGGTGTGCTGGACCTCTACCGGCTCCGGGCCGGCGAGTTCACCGCGGTGCAGTGGCAGGACCTTCTCGGGGTCGCGGAAGTCGCCGCGCTGTTGCTGCTCCAGCTCCGGACCCGACCGGGGTCGGCTCGGAGGGCCACGGAGGTCCCCGACGGCGAGGCCCGCCGCGGCACGGGCCCCGGCGTGGCCGGTGTCGACGGCGACGGTCGCGGGAACCCCGAGCTTCACGACGACGGCCACCCGGACGACACTGAGGGCCGGGACGCGGCGCTGAGTGATGTCCTGTTCGGGCGGCCCGAGATTCACCAGGCCGTCGGGATGGTGCTGGTGCAGCTGGGTATCGGCCCGGAGGAGGCGCTGGCCAGGATGCGGGCGTGGGCGTTCTTCGAGCAACGGATGCTCATCGACGTCGCCCGGGACGTGGTCGAGCGGCGATTGGTATTCACCGAGGAGATGAGGTAGTACCGATGCACTCAGAGGGCCACGTGCCGATGGTGCGCCCCGTCACCGGAGACGCACGGGAGCGACAGATCTCGCGGGCGTTCGTAGAGCTCGCGGACACCCTGGTCGACGACTACGACATGATCGACATGCTCGACCGGCTCGTCGCACACAGCGTCCTGCTCCTCGGCGCCGACGCCGCGGCGATCATGCTCGTCGACGCCGACGGCGAGCTGCGCACGGTCGCGGCGTCGAGCGAGGACGCCGAGCTGATGGAGCTGCTGCAGCTCCAGGCCGGAGAGGGGCCGTGCGTCGAGTGCGTGCGGACGTCGGCCCCGGTCGCGGTGGTCGACCTGTCCGACACCGACCGGTGGCCCCGCTTCGTGGCCGCGGTGGCCGCCCGGACCGAGTTCCGGTCCGTGCACGCGCTGCCGTTGCGGCTGCGGGGACAGGCGATCGGGGCGATGAACCTCCTGCACCGTGCCCCGGGCCCGCTGCCCGAGAACGACCTGGCGTTGGGGCAGGCCCTGGCCGACGTGGCGACGATCGGCATCCTCGCCGAGCGCACGGTCCGCCGCACCGAGGTCGTCGCCGAGCAGCTGCAGACGGCGCTGAACAGCCGGGTCATCATCGAGCAGGCCAAGGGTGTCATCGCCCAGTACGGGGGCCTCCCGATGGACCAGGCCTTCGAGCGGCTCCGCGGCTACTCCCGTCGTCACAACCTGCGGCTGGCCGACGTCGCGCGCAACGTCGTGAACGGGAGGCTCAACCCCCGGGGCGTGGTCACGGAGGCGGGCGCCCGGCGGCGGTGACCGCACCACCGGATTCGACGGCACCGACGCCGTCCGGTACCGACCCGGGCTGATCCATGGGGCTTGTCGCCACCCATCGCCAGCGGATCGCCTTCTTGTACGCGCCGCTGAGGACGTAGTGGATCTTCCGGATCGTCGCGTTGCCCAGCGGCCGGCACTTGTGCGGTCGGCAACGGTCATCGCAGTCGTGCGGACGCGGGGTCCGATGATCTGTCCCACGCCTCGTCGTGCAGTGCTCTCGGCACCGTCTGAGCTCCGCGTAGAGAGAGTCCAGGACGTCGGCGTCGACGCTCCCGACCTTCCGGTCACCATGAACGGCCGGACGTGCTTGTCGACGTACTCGCGGTACCCGGTGACGGTCCGCTTGCCGCCCTGGTGCTGGTCGAGGTAGCGGTCGAGCAGCTGGTTGACCGTGGCCGATGTGTGCGGACTTCGTCGCTGCTTGACCTCGGCCACGAAGCGGAGCCGAACCTCCTCGGCCCGGTCCCATACCTTCGGGCCCGGCGGTACTACCTCGATGAGGTTGTACCGGCGTTTCGTGATCGGGTCGACGCCCCCGTAGACGCGGAGAGCACCGCTCGGCAGCTCGTCGATGCTTCCCTGCTGACGCTTCCGCGGATTGATCGCCCTGGCCATGACGCGAGAAGCTACGTCGTTCGTGTCACACTTCGTGTCACATCAGCGGGCAGCCTTTGAGCAGGCCGAGTGTTTCCGCAGGTCAGCGGTGGTGGAGACGAGGGGAATCGAACCCCTAACCCCCGCCTTGCAAAGGCGGTGCTCTGCCAATTGAGCTACGTCCCCGAGGAGCGGGGACGACGGTACCCCGCTCGGCTGGTCAGCGAGTGGTGGCCTCGTGCCAGAGGTCCTCCTCGTCGCGGCCGCGGAGCTTGGCAGCGACGAGCAGGGCAGCGCCGACGGCGACGACAGCCAGAACGATCAGCTTCTTCAACGAGATCACGTCCTCGACGGGAGATGTGTGACCGGAACCGTGAGAGTGGGCCTAGCTGGATTTGAACCAGCGACCTCGTCGTTATCAGCGACGCGCTCTAACCAACTGAGCTATAGGCCCCTGCGGCGAGGACGACATTACAGCAGCCCCACCACCACCTCCGCACCGGCCCGGTCGAGCCGGATACGGAGGCGTTCCTCGCAGGTCAGTCGCGCTCGGAGAGCGTGACCTCGACGCCGCCGACGAGGTCGGCGGAGACGTTGTAGACGAAGGCACCGATCGTCATGGCGACCGCGAACAGCAGGCTGTTGATCGCGCCGACGACGGCCGCGATGCCGAAGACGCGGCCGGCGCTGATGAGGGCGCTGCCGGTCTGGGCCTCGCCGGAGACGAGGTCGTTGTATGTGCCGTTGAGGCGGTCCCAGACGCCCATGCCGTCGAGGACGCCGTAGAGCACGCCGACGGCGACCATCCAGATGAAGAAGATGACGACGGCGAGGACGAGGGCGAGCTTGAGCACCGACCACGGGTCGAGGCGCTTGAGCTGCAACGCCGCCTGCCGCGGCCTGCGGGGGGCTGCGGACAGGGCGGGCGCGCCCGGGCCCTGGTGCTCGGCCGTCGGGGTGTCGGCGGGGTCCATGTAGGCGGTGGGCCCGTCGAACAGGCCGCCGGCGACGGGCGGGTTGTCGGTCACCGTGGGCTGTGCGGCCGCGGCGGGTTCCGAACCGGGCATGCGCTGCCACGGCGGCGGGGTCTCGGCGTGCGGCCCGGGCGCCGGGACGCCCTGACCATCGGCCGGGGCGCCGGTCGTGGTGTCGGCCGGGGCGATGTGCACGGTGTCCTCGGCGGGCCGGGGTGTCGGTACCGGCCGGGCGGTCGGGCTGGGCTTCCCACTGCCCGGCACCACCTGCGCCGCAGCCGGTCCGGCCACGTCGGCCGATCCGTTCCCGTTCTGCACGGCGGGTCGGATCTCGGTCGGCGCGTCGGCCGGGGCGACGGTGGCCGCGGTCGGCTCCGCACCGTTGCCCCCGGACGAGGGTGCGGCCGGCGGTGTCCCCGCCCCGGATGACCGGGCGCCCGGGGAACCGGCACCCGTCCCGTTGCCGGCGGGGCCGGCCGTGGGCGCGCCCTCGGACCCGGTCTCGGGGGCGGCCGCGTCGCGGGGGGCGACGCGACCGCTCTCGTCGGCCTGCTTGCTGTTCTCGCTCACGAGGTGACGCTCTCCTCGGTGCTCGGCACGGTGACCAGCTCGATCATCGCTGCAGGGATCAGCTCGTCGAACCGTTCAGCTCGGCGTCGTCGGCATCGTCCTCTGCGTTGCGCGCGACGGCCTGCAGCGTGGCGGACTCACCCAGGTTCATCAGGCGGACCCCCTTCGTCTGCCGACCGGCCTTGCGCACCTCGCGGGCCGACGTCCGGATCACCCCTCCGGTCGAGGTGATCGCGTACAGCTCGTCGTCGATGCCGACGATGAGTGCGCCGACCAGCGTGCCACGACGGCGGTCGTACTGGAGCGTCAGCACGCCCTTTCCGCCGCGACCCTGCACCGGGTAGTCCTCGATGGGGGTCCGCTTGGCGTAGCCGCCGGCGGTGGCGACCAGGACGAACTTCTCGTCCTGCACCACACCGATCGACAGCAGGCGGTCGCCGTCGTTGAACCGCATGCCCAGCACACCGGAGGTGGCGCGGCCCATGGGGCGCAGGGCGGCGTCGTCGGCGGTGAACCGGATCGACTGGCCCTCGGCGGAGACGAGGAGCAGGTCGTCGTCGGCGGCGCAGAGCACGGCGCCGACGAGCTCGTCCTCGTCGCGGAGGTTGATGCCGATGAGGCCGCCGGAGCGGTTGGAGTCGAAGTCCTCGAGCCTGGACTTCTTCACCAGCCCGTTCTTGGTCGCGAGCACCAGGTAGGGCGAGACCTGGTAGTCCTTGATCTGCATGACCTGGGCGATCTCCTCGCCCGGCTGGAAGGCCAGCAGGTTGGCGACGTGCTGGCCGCGGGCGTTGCGGTTGGCCTCGGGCAGCTCGTAGGCCTTGAGCCGGTACACGCGGCCCTTGTTGGTGAAGAACAGCATCCAGTCGTGCGTGGAGCACACGAAGAAGTGGGCGACGATGTCGTCCTGCTTCAGCGTGGCGCCCTGCACGCCCTTGCCGCCGCGCTTCTGGGCGCGGTACAGGTCGGTCTTGGTGCGCTTGGCGTAGCCGGTCCGCGTGATCGTGACGACGACGTCCTCGACCGCGATGAGGTCCTCGTTGGTGACGTCACCGTCGTCGGCCACGAGCCGGCTGCGGCGGTCGTCGCCGTGCTTGTCGATGATCTCCTGGAGCTCGTCGCGGACGATCTGCCGCTGCCGCTCCGGCCGGGCCAGGATGTCCTGGTAGTCGGCGATCTGGAGCTCGATCTCGGCCAGCTCGTCGATGATCTTCTGCCGCTCCAGGGCCGCGAGGCGGCGGAGCTGCATGTCGAGGATGGCCTGGGCCTGGATCTCGTCGACGTCGAGCAGGTCGATGAGGCCCTGGCGGGCGACGTCGACGGTGGCCGACGCGCGGATGAGGGCGATGACCTCGTCGAGGGCGTCGAGCGCCTTGACCAGACCACGCAGGATGTGGGCCCGCTCCTCGGCCTTGCGCAGCCGGTAGCGGGTCCGCCGGACGATGACCTCGATCTGGTGGCGGATGTAGTTGCGCACCACCTGGTCGAGGCGCAGCGTGCGGGGCACGCCGTCGACGATCGCCAGCATGTTCACGCCGAAGCTGGTCTGCAGCTGCGTGTGCTTGTAGAGGTTGTTGAGGACGACCTTGGCCACCGCGTCGCGCTTGAGCGTGAACACGATGCGCATGCCGATGCGGTCGGACGACTCGTCGTTGATCTCCGAGATGCCCGTGAGCTTCCCGTCGCGGACCATCGTCGCGGTCGACTCGATCAAGTTGTCCGGGTTGACCTGGTAGGGCAGCTCGGTGACGACGAGGATGGTGCGCCCCTTGGCGTCCTCCTCGACCTCGACGACCGAGCGCATCCGGATCGAGCCGCGGCCGGTGCGGTAGGCCGACTCGATGCCGTCGCGGCCGACGATGAGGCCCGACGTCGGGAAGTCGGGGCCCGGGATGCGGGCCATGAGCGCCTCGAGCAGCTCCTCGTCGGAGGCCTCGTGGTTCTCCAGAGCCCAGATGACGCCGGCGCCGACCTCGCGCAGGTTGTGCGGCGGGATGTTCGTCGCCATGCCGACGGCGATGCCGACGGAGCCGTTGATCAGCAGGTTCGGGATCCGCGACGGCAGGACGACGGGTTCCTGGGTCTTGCCGTCGTAGTTGTCGAGGAAGTCGACGGTGTCCTCGTCGATGTCCTGCAGCATCGCCATGGCCAGCGGCGTGAGCCGGCACTCGGTGTAGCGCATGGCCGCGGCGGGGTCGTTGCCGCGCGAGCCGAAGTTGCCCTGCCCGTCGATCAGCGGGTAGCGCATCGACCACGGCTGGGCGAGCCGGACCAGGGCGTCGTAGATCGCGGAGTCGCCGTGGGGGTGGTAGTTACCCATCACCTCGCCGACGACGCGCGCGCACTTGACGTAGGAGCGTTCGGGCCGGAACCCGTTCTCCCCCATCGAGTACAGGACGCGACGGTGGACGGGCTTGAGGCCGTCCTCGACGAGCGGCAGCGCGCGCCCGACGATGACGCTCATCGCGTAGTCGATGTAGGAGCGCTGCATCTCCTGCTGGATGTCGACCGGTTCGATCCGGTCGCCACCGCCCGCACCGCCGGTGGGCGGGAGCGTGGGGTCCAAGGTGTCTGTCACGAGTTCCTCTTATCCATACGTGCGTCTAGGACATGTGTGTGGATCACACGTCCAGGAAGCGCACGTCCTTCGCGTTGCGGGTGATGAAGGAGCGGCGGGACTCCACGTCCTCGCCCATCAGAACCGAGAACAGCTCGTCGGCGGTGGCGGCGTCGTCGAGGGTGACGCGGAGCAGCACCCGGACCGACGGGTCCATCGTGGTCTCCCACAGCTCCTTGGCGTTCATCTCGCCGAGACCCTTGTAGCGCTGCACACCCTCTTCCTTGGGCAGCTTCTTGCCGGCCTCACGGCCCCGCGCGATCAGGCCGTCACGCTCGGAGTCGGAGTAGGCGAACTCCGGCTCGGCGCCGCGGCCACTCCACTTGATCTTGTACAGCGGGGGCTGTGCGAGGAAGACGTGACCGTGCTCGACCAGCGGACGCATGAAGCGGAACAGCAGCGTGAGCAGCAGCGTCCGGATGTGCTGGCCGTCGACGTCGGCGTCGGCCATCAGCACGATCTTGTGATAGCGCAGCTTGGCCAGGTCGAACTCGTCGTGGATACCCGTGCCGAGTGCGGTGATGATCGCCTGGACCTCGGTGTTCTTGAGGACACGGTCGATCCGGGCCTTCTCGACGTTGATGATCTTGCCGCGGATCGGCAGGATCGCCTGGGTCATCGAGTCGCGGCCCGACTTGGCCGAACCACCCGCCGAGTCGCCCTCGACGATGTAGACCTCGGACTTCGCCGGGTCGGTCGAGCGGCAGTCGGCCAGCTTGCCGGGCAGGCCGCCGATGTCGCCGGCGCTCTTGCGGCGCACCAGCTCACGGGCCTTGCGCGCCGCCAACCGCGCCTGCGCCGACTGCACCGCCTTGTTGACGATCGTGCGCGCCTCGGTGGGGTTGCGCTCGAACCAGTCGGCCAGCCACTCGTTGCTGATCCGCTGCACGAACGACTTGACCTCGGTGTTGCCGAGCTTCGTCTTGGTCTGGCCCTCGAACTGGGGCTCCTTGACCTTGACCGACACGATCGCGGCCAGACCCTCGCGGATGTCGTCGCCCGAGAGCGCCGGGTCCTTGTCCTTGAGGAGCTTCTTGTCGCGCGCGTACTTGTTGACCGTGCTGGTCAGCGCCGCGCGGAAGCCCTCCTCGTGGGTGCCGCCCTCGTGGGTGTTGATCGTGTTCGCGAACGTGTAGACCGACTCGGTGTAGCCCGAGTTCCACTGCATCGCGACCTCGAGCGCGTGCCCGGGAGCCTCACCGCTGAACGCGACGAGCTTCTTGTGGATCGGGTCCTTCGTCTTGTTCAGGTGCGCGACGAAGTCCTCCAACCCGTTCGGGTAGCAGAAGACGTGCTCCTTGACCTTGGCGACGTAGCCCTCCGCGTCGGGCTCCTCCGCCTCGTCGCTGTCGCCGTTGCGCTCGTCGCGCAGCACGATGGTCAGCCCCTTGTTGAGGAACGCCATCTCCTGCAGCCGGCGGCGGATCGTCTCGATGTTGTAGACCGTGGTCTCGAAGATGTCCGGGTCGGCCCAGAACGTGATCGTGGTGCCGGTCCGCTTCGTTGCCGCGCCCTTGTTCAGGGGACCCGGGATCGAGCGCGTGTACTGCTGGTCCCAGTGGAAGCCGTCGGTGTCGATCTCGACGTCCAGACGCGTGGAGAGCGCGTTCACGACGGAGACGCCGACACCGTGCAGGCCGCCGGACACGGCGTAGGAGTCGCTGTCGAACTTGCCGCCCGCGTGCAGCATCGTCAGCACCATCTCGACGGCGGGCTTCTTCTCCACCGGGTGCATGCCGACCGGGATGCCACGACCGTCGTCGACGACGCGGATGCCGCCACCCTCCAGCACCGACACCACGACCTTGGTGGCGTAGCCGGCCATCGCCTCGTCGACCGCGTTGTCCACGACCTCCCACACCAGGTGGTGCAGGCCGCGCTCGCCCGTCGAGCCGATGTACATGCCGGGGCGCTTGCGGACCGCTTCCAGGCCTTCGAGGACGGTGATGGACGACGCGCTGTAGCCGTTCTTCTTCTCCGCTACCACGGGCTGTAGGTCTCCTCGTACCAAGGACCGCCCCCCGCGCGCACTGCACGCGCGAGGTGACCGGTCGTTCGGGCGGATTCGGGGTCCACCCGAAGCACCATCTCGATTCTACTGGTCCGACACGACAGAAGGCCGCCTAGGACACCCCTGTGGGCGCCGGAGAGCGCCGAACGCGTCACACCACGGGGGCGGACCGCTCGCACCGGGCTCGCGAAAGGCTCCCGGCCCGTCACGTGGCGCTGAACGGCGCGAGAACGCGTCCAGCCGTACGCCCCGCGCCGTTCACCCTCGTTCAACGACACTACGGCGACGGGGATGCCCCGATCCTTCTCCGGGTCCGGATCGATCAGCCGTACGTGTCGCGCGGACCCCGGCCACGCACGTGCCGCGGCCCGTGCCGCCAGCTCGGCGCCGAAGGCCCGACCACCCGGATCCGACGCACCACCCCCTCGCCCACCGCACCCGCCAGCCTGACCAGCAGCTGGCGCTGCAACGTCCGGAGCTGTGTCGCCCACGCCGTCGACTCCGCCTGCAACGTCAGCTCCCCGTCGCGCAACGACACCGGCGTGCAGTGGTCGGCGATGTCCGGACCGACCAGCTGCGGCCAGCGCCCCAGGACCGTCGCGTCGGTCAGTCGCGGCGACCAGCCACGGTCCATCGACACCCTCGACAGCATCTTCCCGAACGGCTGCGGGTCCCGGTCGTCAGGCCCCGGACCCGACCAACGCCGCCGGTTCCCGCGCGTACCGGCCCGCCGGCGCCGCGGCTCACCCGACGACGCCCGTTCCGCCGAACGCTGCGCCGACGCCTCACGCGCGGCCCGTAACGCCTCACGCGCCAGGTCCGGCCCACGCAGACCGTCCGCCCCCGCACCGTCGGCCCCCGGCCCACGACGAGCGGCAGAATTCCCGTTGTCCCCAGGGGTGGGGACAGAGTGGTCGTCGTCACTCACGATCGGCGGCACCTTCGCGTCGACGGGCGGCGATCCTCGGCAGCTGTCACCAGATCCAGGCGAGTTATCCACAGTATCCACAGTGTTGTCCACAGGAAGACGCCCCGAGCGCGGCCTCCCGGACGGATCGTTCCGCTGCAGGTCATGTCGACGTCACCCGCTGATCTCCGACCGGTGAGGCCGGCATGCGAACGGCGGTTCCGCCACTCACCGCGATTCGGACACCCCCGAGCTCCTCCGGGACATCCTCCGCGACCGCCGCCGTCACGACGACCTGCTCCGCCCGTGCGGCGACCGCCGCCAACGCACGGCGCCGACGCGCGTCCAGCTCCGCGAACACGTCGTCGAGGATCAGGACCGGTTCGACGTCGTCGCTCTGCAACAGCCGGTACGAGCCCAACCGCAACGCCAACGCCAACGCCCAGGACTCGCCGTGGCTCGCGTACCCCTTGGCCGGGCCCTCGCCCAGCCGGATCTCCAGCTCGTCCCGGTGCGGGCCCACCAGGCACACCCCGCGCTCGACCTCCTGCTTGCGGACGCGACCCAACGCCTCGAGCATCCCCGCCTCGAGCACCGCCACATCCGCGACCAGCTCGCCGTCGAGACTCGACCGATAGTGCAGCGCAGCAGGATCCGACGACGGTGCCACGTCCGCGAACGCCGTCACCGCGGGCGGCGACAGACCCGCCACCAGATCGAGCCGGCCCGCCAGCAGCTCCGCGCCGTGCCGGGCCAGGTGGCCGTCCCACACGTCCAGCGTGCGCAGGTCACCGCCCGAACGCGCCGTCTTCAACAGGGCCGACCGCTGCCGAAGCACCCGCTCGTAGTCGGCCCGCACCCCCGCGAAACGCGGATAACGTGCCACCAACAGGTCGTCGAGGAAGCGGCGCCGCTCCCCCGGATCGCCCCGCACCAGGGCCAGGTCCTCCGGCGCGAACAGCACCGTGCGCAGGATGCCCAACACGTCCCGCGTACGCGGCACCGGCGAGCGGTTCACCCGCGCCCGGTTCGCCTTACCCGCCGTGATCTCCAGCTCCACGGTCAGCTCGCGGCCATGGTTCACCACGACCCCGCGCACCACTGCCCGAGACGCTCCCCGCCGGATCAGCGGCGCATCCGTGGACACCCGGTGCGACCCCAGCGTCGCGAGGTAGCCGATCGCCTCGGCCAGGTTCGTCTTCCCGACACCGTTCGACCCGACGAGGACCGTGACGCCCGGCTCGAACTCCAGATCAGCCTGCTCCCACGACCGGAAGTCGCTGACGGCCAGCCGCCGCAGATGCACCACGGGCTCCCGTCGATCGCGTGCGTGGAACCCCGCCAGACTAGCGAGCGGGCCCGACGGTCCCGGGTCAGCCGGGCAGGCGGACCGGCATCAGCAGGTGCAGGTAACCACTGTCGTCCGCCGGTGCCTCGTCACCCGACGACGCCACCACCGGGCGCACCAGCGCCGGCCGGTTCGGCGTCGTGAACGTGAGCTGGGTGCGCTCGGTGTGCAAGGCGCCCAAGGCATCCAGCAGGTACGACGGATTGAACGCGATCGTCAGCCCCTCACCGGTGAGGATGCAGGGGATCTCTTCCTCGGCGCTGCCCACGTCGTCGCCGCCGGCCGCCAGCCGCAGCCCGTCCTCGCCGAACTCCAGCCGGATCTGCGCGACCCGGTCCGCGACCAACGCGACGCGCTTGATCGCCTCGACCAGCACCGACACCTCGACCTCGGCAGCCGTCGTGCTCTCCGCCGGGATCAGCTGCCGGAACCGCGGGAACTCCGCGTCGAGCAGCCGAGTCGTCGCCCGCCGGCCGTTGCCCGTCAGGCCGAGCATCCCGTCGCCCGCCGACAAGGCGATCTCGACGGTCCCCGCACCCGCCAACGACTTGGCGACCTCCGCCAGCGTGCGCGCGGGGATCAGGACCGCCGTCGACACCGACGGGTCCTCGGGCTCCCAGTCGAGCTCACGGACCGCCAGTCGGAACCGGTCCGTCGCCGCCAGGGTCAGCCGAGACCCCTCGATCTCCAGCCGCACACCGGTCAACATCGGCAACGTGTCGTCGCGACCTGCCGCCACCGCAACCTGCGCCACCGCCGACGCCAGCTTGTCGGCCTGCACCGAGCCCGCCCGCTGCGGCATCGCCGGCAGCTGCGGATAGTCCTCGACCGGCATCGTCGGCAGGCTGAACCGGCTGCTGCCGCAGTTGATCGTCGCCCGCGACCCGTCGACGACCAGGTCGACCGGCTTCGACGGCAACGCCCGCGTGATGTCCGCGAGCAGCCGCCCCGACACCAGGACCTGACCCGGGTCGCCGATCGTCGCGTCCAGCTCCACCCGGGCCGAGGTCTCGTAGTCGAAACCCGACACCGTCAACGTCTCGGCGCCCGGATCGCCACCACCCTGGATCAGGACACCGCCCAGGACCGGGACCGGCGGACGAGCGGGCAGGCTGCGCGCGACCCAGGCCGCGGCATCGGCCAGGACGTCGCGTTCGACCCGGAACTTCATGACGTGAGGACCTTTCACCGACGGCCACGAGACTGCGACCGGATGGCGAGGCACCCGGGGACGTGCAGCATGTCGACCTGACGAGCGGAGCCGGACGCGAACGGGACGAAGCCGGGACGCGGACGACAGCCGGGGACGACCAGGTCGGCCGGACCACCGTAGAGCCTCCGCGGCGCCGGTGTCACGCCGGGCCGTTCGCCCGTCACGGCACTCCCCCGGGACGGCCGAGCGCTCCACCATCCACCGCCCTTCTCTTCTTGTGTATTTCTCAAGAGAGAGATCCAGCAACAGCAATAGGTCCTGTGGATGGTGTGGATGGACGCCGTCGCCGCAGGTCCCGCGGCGCGGCGCGATGGGGACGTGCCCCTGGGACGACCGGTGGAGGGCCGCCGCCGGCCGTGGACAACCTCCACCCCGCCCCGTTGTCCCGGATCCATCCCCCGCATCCACATGAGTTGTCCACGGATCCGAGGGCAACGATCCACGGGCCTCCGGCAGACAATCCACAGAGTTGTCCCCAGATGTGGGTGAAAATGTGGTCGTGCGCCGACGCAGCGCGACCGGTCGTCCCGGTCGCGGCGGGGGCGCGAAGTGCGGCGGAACCCACTCTTGTCCCGCGAGGCACATGATAGTCAACGGAGCGTGACGACGAGGGATGCGCCGCACACGCTTTCGCGATCTCCGTTTGCGCCGAACGTGGCTTACCGGACGACGAGCGGCTCAGCTCGGAGCGACACGCAGAGACGATCGGTACCACTGAGAAGTGTGAACGGCACTCGGTCGGCCGCACCGGACCCCGACCGCCCCTCACGAAACCGACTCGCCCGCGCGCGTCGTCGTCGGCCGCGGGCCCGAGAGCGCCCGCCGCCCCGTGGCAGTGGCCGTGGCATCGGGCCGACTCTGCGGGCAGCGGGACTGGGGATGTGGCGGGCCGTGGGGGCGCGGGGGTTTGCGACCTGCCGCGGTCGGCGCCGGGTCGTCTCGGCCGGGACGACCCGCGCCGGGCACTGCGACGGCCACCGGGCACTCCGAAGCCCCCGGACCCGTCGGTCCACCGGGCTCGCCGCCGGATCGCGTGTGACCCCCGAGCGCGACGCGGCACAGGGCGTCGACCTCCTGCGGGTCCCGAGGCTGCGGCACAAGGAGATCGGTCGACGCGCTCGGGAACGACATGCGCTCGACCCGGTGCGGGTTCACCGGCAGTTCGATCAGCTCGGCGGGTCACCCGCGACGCGCGGTCCCGGTGGTGGTCGCCGAGGACGTCGTCGTTGTCCCTCGGGGCGTCGGGACCGACCGTCGGGCGCCGCCCGGCTGCGAAAGGCTCACCCCGCCGACGGCGCTTCCGAACAGCGATGAGGTTGCGCGAACGAGCCGCGGGTTGACGAGCGCCTGGCGGGCGTCGCCGCCTGCGTCCCCCGCCGAGTACGCCGGTGAAGCGCGGACCTCGTCGCGATTCCGGCTCTTCCCCGGCCTCCGCGCAGGATCTGTCGGGCCGCAGCCGCTGCGGCCCAACGTGAACGGGGTCCTTCGGCTGCGCGTCCGCGAACGTGGCGTCAGCGTGGTTGCGTCGCGCTGGTGACACGGCCGGTGTCGAGTCGACCGTCGAGCGTGTCGTCAGCGTGGGAGAAGCTGCACGGACGACACGCTCGCGCGGGCCTCGCCCGGCCGCCCGGCCGGACGCCCGCTGCCTGTCCCGGTCACGCCCGTGACGGAGCGCGCCCCGTGCCGCCCCCACGACACGGCCGGTGTCGCGGGGACCGCCGAGCGTGTCGTGGGAGTGGGCGGCGTGCACCGGCGACACGTTCGCGTCCGGTGCCGTCGGGCGGCTGCGGCCCGCACCTGCGGACGCGGTTCGGGCGTGGTTGCGCTGCGCCGAGTGACACGGGCGCCGGCGTCGGCCGTCGAGCGTGTCCTGGGAGCGGGGGAAGCGCTCCGAGGACACGCGCGGCACGCGGCGCCGACGGAGGTCGGTCGGCCGCCGGCACTGCTGCGCGCCGGCACGATGCGGCCGGTGGGCCGCTACCGCACGCGGCGCGCGGACCGGGTGGGGCCGGGCGACCGGAGGCGGGCGCATCCGAGGATCCGGACCGGGCGGGTCGCTGCGCGGGTGGGCCGGGCAGCCGTCGGCGACGACCTCCCGGTACGAGCTGCCGGTCTCGGACAGGACGCCTTGGGGCGCAACGAGATCGTCGGTGAGATCAGCGGCGGGCGCGTTGCTTGATCCGCGCGGTGAGTTCCTGCACCTGCTCGAACGTCTTGCGGCGCAGCGAGATCTCGTTACGAATCTTCTTGTCGGCGTGCATGACCGTCGTGTGGTCGCGGCCGCCGAACGTTTGACCGATCCTGGGCAGGGAGAGGTCTGTCAGCTCGCGGCACAGGTACATCGCGATCTGGCGGGCCTGCGCGAGGGCCTTCGTCTTCCCCGGCCCGCACAGCTCGTCCATGGTCACGTCGAAGAACTCCGCCGTCACGGCCATGATCGTCGGCGCGGTGATCTCCGACGCCGCGGAGTCACCGATCAGGTCGCGCAGCACGATCTCGGCGAGCTGGGTGTCGACGGGCTGGCGGTTCAGCGACGCGAACGCCGTCACCCGGATCAGTGCACCCTCGAGCTCGCGGATGTTGCGCTCGATGCGGGCGGCGATGAACTCCAGGACGTCGCCGGGGACGGCGAGCCGGTCCTGGGCCGCCTTCTTGCGCAGGATCGCGATGCGCGTCTCGAGCTCGGGCGGCTGGATGTCGGTGATGAGGCCCCACTCGAACCGCGTGCGCATCCGGTCCTCGAGCGTCTCGAGGCGCTTGGGCGGGCGGTCGGAGGAGACCACGATCTGCTTGTTGGAGTTGTGGAGGGTGTTGAAGGTGTGGAAGAACTCCTCCTGCGTACCTTCCTTGCCCTCCAGGAACTGGATGTCGTCGACGAGCAGGACGTCGACGTCGCGGTAGCGGCGCTGGAACGCGACCTTGCGGTCGTCACGAAGACTGTTGATGAAGTCGTTCGTGAACTCCTCGGTGCTGACGTAGCGCACCCGCATCCCCGGGAACAGCCGCTGGGCGTAGTGCCCGACGGCGTGCAGCAGGTGCGTCTTGCCCAGCCCGGACTCGCCCCAGATGAACAGCGGGTTGTATGCGCGGGCCGGTGCTTCGGCGACCGCGACGGACGCGGCGTGGCTGAACCGGTTGGAGGCGCCGATGACGAAGGTGTCGAACGTGTACTTCTCGTTGAGCCCGGGCCGCGAGCGCGCGGTGGCATCGGGGGTGGGTGCGGAGTAGGTGGGCCAGCCGTCCTGGCCGGGGCGGCCCTCGCCCGCGTGGGGCCGGGTCGCACCGATCCGGCCGAACGAGCCGTTGGCGGGTCCGTTGCCGGCGAAGCCGTCGTCGGGCTCGGGGACGGCGGGGGTGTCGGGCAACGCGCCGGTGTCGTCGAGCCGCTCGCCGACGGTGGACTCGGCGACGGCGGACGAGGCCTCGTCCTGGCCGTTGAGCGCCCCGTTGCCGTTGGGGAAGAATGCGTCGGCCTCGACGGAGGTGTCGAGGTCGGTGGCGAGCGGGACCGAACGGTCGAGCGGTCCGGGCGCGCCGGCCCGGCCGGAGGCGCGGGGGTCGGGCGGGTCGGGGACCTCGGTCCCGCCGGACGCGGCGGACGCGTCGACGACGACCGCCAGGTTCACCTGGACGCCGAGGTGCCGGCCGAGGGCGTCGCTGATCGGTTTGCGCAGGATGCGCTCGATCGCGTCCTTGGCGAACTCGCTCGGCGCGGCGAGGAGCGCGGTGCCGTCGAGGAGGCCGAGCGGACGGGTCAGCCGGAGGAAGGCTCGCTGCTGCGCCGAGAGCGTCGCCGCCCCCGCCTCACCGGAGGCGCCCGACAGGTCGGCGATGACCCGGTTCCAGACCTTTCCCAGATCCCCTGGCTGGTCGGTCACCGGGCCTGCTCCCTCCGCAGCTCTCGTTCGTTCGTCGGAGCCGTCCCTTGCGCACGACGGATCTCTGTCGACCGGACGCCCGGAGACCCGTCGGGTCCCCGCAGTTGATCCCCAGAGTTATCCACACTTGTGCGTAGACCGTACGCAGCACAGGAACGCGGGCGCCTGGCGGGCCCACGTCGGTGTGTCGGAGCGGGTGTTCCCGATCCCCCCGGATCGAACTGTGAGGGGCGAAGGTAACAACCACCGCCCCGATGCCACAAGGCGCCCTGCGGCCCACCGCGCCGACCTCGGCGTGTCGGCTTGCGTACCTGGGGCGGAGCCGAGCGCGGGGGCGGTTTGACCCCCTGTTCGGGCGCTGCGTACCCTTGAACGAGCCGCGTCCGAGGACTGGCACGTTCTGCGTGCCGTCGATCGTTCGCGAGGTCGCGTCGCCCCCGGGGCTCGTCGGCCTGTCCGAGCACGACCGCAGCACCGCACCACCCGAGACATCGTCCATAGCGACACGACGCCGCCTGCTCGCAGGGCCGGTGTCGACCAGGAGAGCCGACAGTGAGCAAGGGCAAGCGCACTTTCCAGCCGAACAACCGCCGTCGGGCGCGCAAGCACGGTTTCCGGCTGCGTATGCGCACCCGCGCGGGCCGCGCGATCCTCGCTGCGCGTCGCAGCAAGGGACGCGACAAGCTCTCCGCCTGATCAGGTAGCGGAGTGCTGCCGGCCGGGGCCCGGCTCACCCGTCGGGACGAGTTCGCCACGACGATGCGGCGTGGTCGCCGTAGCGGTCGTTCGCATCTCGTCGTCCATCTCGACGTGGCGGGTTCGGATGTACCCCGGGCCGGATTCGTCGTCAGCAAGGCCGTCGGCAACGCGGTGGTGCGCCACCGCGTGACCCGGCGGCTTCGCCATGTCGTGGCCCCCCGGCTCGCCACGCTGCCCGCCGGGGCACGCCTCGTCGTCCGCGCTCTTCCGCCCTCGGCCACGGCGTCGTCGGCGGAGCTGGCCGGCGACCTCGACGGCGCGCTCCGCACCGCGCTGCGCCGCCTCTCCCCGGCGGCCGCGCAATGACCGACCCGGCTTCCGATCCCGCCGACGACCCCGCGGTGGGGTCGACCGAGGACGCGGCCACCGACGAGGCGCCCCGCCCGTCGCCCGTGGCACGCGTGATGATCGGTGTCCTCCGCTTCTACAAGCGCTGGATCTCTCCGGCGTTCCCGCCCGTGTGCCGGTTCTACCCGTCCTGCAGCGCCTACGGGATCGAGGCTCTCCAGGTCCACGGTGTGCTCCGCGGGAGTTATCTGACGGTTCGTCGACTTCTGCGCTGCGGACCGTGGCACCCTGGCGGTCTGGACCCGGTGCCGCCGCGCCGCCCATCACGCCACGACGACGACCGACGCCCGGCCGAGGACGCGGACGCCCGTCGCGGCGCCGACCACGGTGAGAACCACGAGGAGCAAGCCCGGTGCTGAACTTCATCTACTACCCGGTCTCGGCCATCCTGTGGTTCTGGCACAAAGCATTCAGCTTCGTCTTCTCACCCACCAGCGGTGTCGCCTGGGCACTCTCGGTCGTCTTCCTGGTCTTCACGCTCCGCGCGATCCTGTACAAGCCGTTCGTCGGCCAGGTGCGGTCGATGCGCAAGATGCAGGAGTTCCAGCCGGAGATCCAGAAGCTCCGCAAGAAGTACGCGAACGACAAGCAGAAGATGACGCAGGAGATGCAGCGCCTGCAGAGCGAGCAGGGTGTCAACCCGCTCGGCGGCTGCCTCCCCATCCTCATCCAGGTGCCGGTGTTCATCGGCCTGTTCCACGTGCTGCGCGAGTTCAAGCCGGGGAAGACCGAGAACTACATCTTCAACGCTGCCGACGTGCAGTCGTTCGTCGAGTCGGACCTGTTCGGCGCCAAGCTCGGCGCCTCGATCGTCCCCATCCAGGGCGCCCCCAGTCTGGCCGAGCTCGGTACGACCGTCGGCCAGATGCTCATCGTCATGATCCCTCTGATGATCATGGCCGGTATCTTCACGCACATCACGGCACGGCACTCGGTCGCCCGGCAGACGGAGGCCCAGGCGGCCAGCCCGCAGTCGGCGATCATGAACAAGCTGATGCTGTACGTCTTCCCGATCGGCGTCGTCGTCGGCGCGCCGTTCCTGCCGCTCGCGGTCCTCATGTACTGGGTCGCGAACAACCTGTGGACCCTTGCCCAGCAGCGGATCGTCTACAAGAAGATCGACGCCGAAGAGGCCGAGAAGCAGGAACAGGCGACCACCAACAGGCAGGCGCTCGCGCCCAAGCCCGGTCAGAAGCCCAACCGCAACGGCGCCGCCGCGAAGAACGAGACCGGCGAGTCCGACGTCGACCTGACCAAGGACGCCGACCCCACCAAGGCCTCCGGCGACGACACGCCCGCTCCCCCGGCCAAGAAGCCCGGCGCCAAGCCGGTCAAGCCGTCCTCCGGCCAGCCTCGCGGGGGGTCCAACGGATCACCCAACGCGCGCAACGGAAGGACCACCAGCGGAGGCTCACGGCCCTCCGCGGCTCGTAAGGGTAAAAAGCGCCGCTGACCGAAAGCCACGAGCCGGGCCCGTCGGGGTCCGGCGCCGGAGGTCCGGACCCAGCTCCCCCGCTGCGGTTCCGGCCGCCCGGATCGTCAGGAAGGGAGACCCACCGTGCCGAAGACCGCCGAGGACGGTTCTGCCGACACCACCGCCGCCGACACCACCGCCGCCGGTACCACCACCACCGACGCCCCCAAGCCGGCGACCGCCGAGGAACAGCTGATCCGCGAGGGCGACATCGCGGGCGACTACCTCGAGCGCCTGCTCGACCTGCTCGACTACGACGGCGACATCGACCTCGACGTGGAGGCCGGCCGGGCCATCGTCAGCATCGACGGCGGCGAGGACCTCGAGAAGCTCGTCGGCGACAGGGGTGCGGTCCTGGAGTCGTTGCAGGAGCTCACCCGGCTCGCGGTCCAGCAGGCCTCCGGGAACCGCAGCCGGCTGATGCTCGACATCGCCCAGTGGCGGCAGGGCCGCCGCGACGAGCTCACCGAGCTCGGCAAGCGCACCGCGAAGGACGTCCTCGACTCGGGGCAGCCGGTCAAGTTGCGGCCGATGACGCCGTTCGAGCGCAAGGTCGTGCACGACGCCGTCTCCAAGATCAAGGGCGTCAACAGCGAGAGCGAGGGCGAGGAGCCCCGTCGCCAGGTCGTCGTCTTCCGCAGTGGCGGCTGACGTCCCCGCGCACGGCGACGTCGCGCCCGTCGCCTCACCGCCGCCGGTGGCCGCCGAGATCTTCGGCGAACAGCTGCCGGCGGCGGTGCGCTATGCGGAGCACCTGGCGACCACCGGCGTGGAGCGCGGTCTCATCGGTCCACGAGAGACCGAGCGGCTGTGGGAACGGCACATCCTGAACTGTGCGGTCGTGAAGGAAGTGGTCCCGGAAGGGGCACGAGTCGTCGACCTGGGTTCGGGCGCGGGCCTGCCCGGGATACCGTTGGCGCTGGCACGTCCGGACCTGCACGTCGTCCTCGTGGAACCGCTGGCCCGACGGGTCGACTGGCTCGACGAGGTCGTCGAGGACCTGGACCTGCCGATCCAGGTGCAGCGCGGACGGGCCGAGGAGACCGAGGTCCGACGGCGATGGGAGGGGGCAGACGTGGTCACCGCACGCGCCGTCGCCCCGCTCGCACGCCTGGCCGGATGGGCCCTGCCCCTGCTGCGGCGAGGTGGCAGGCTGGTCGCCGTCAAGGGCGCGTCCGCCGAGCAGGAGGTCGCGCGCGACGCGGTCGCCGTCCGCAAGGCCGGTGGCGGTGACGCGACCGTCGTCCGGTGTGGCGAAGGGCTCGTGGAGGTGCCGAGCACCGTCGTGCTCGTCGAACGGGCCACGGCGCCGCGTGCCGGGCGTCCGGACCGGAGGAGGGGGCATCGATCGTGACCGAGGCCGACGTTTCACGTGGAACATCGGGCGGTCCGGCGCCGAGTCCGGGATGGACGCCGATCGCCGAGGAGGCGGAACGGGCTGCGCGGATGCGGCACCCCGACCGCTACGCCATGCCCCGCCCGGCCCATCGCCGCGTGATGACCGTCGCCAACCAGAAGGGTGGCGTCGGCAAGACCACGAGCACCGTCAATCTCGCGGCAGCCCTTGCGCTGCACGGGATCCGCGTCCTCGTCGTCGACCTCGACCCCCAGGGCAACGCCAGCACCGCACTCGGTGTCGACCACCGCGCCGGCACCCCGTCGGTCTACGAGGCGCTCCTCGGTGAGATCGGCCTGCTCGATGCCGCCGTCCCCAGCACGGCGTCTCCCGACCTGCTCTGTGTACCCGCGACGATCGACCTCGCCGGCGCCGAGATCGAACTCGTCAGCATGGTGGCCCGCGAACAGCGCCTCAAGCAGGCCCTCAGCCCCGACGTCCTCGACCAGCTCGACGTCGACTACGTCCTCATCGACTGCCCACCGTCGCTCGGCCTGCTGACGGTCAACGCGCTCGTCGCGGCCGCCGAGGTGCTCATCCCGATCCAGTGCGAGTACTACGCCCTCGAAGGGCTGGGGCAGTTGCTGAGCAACATCGACCTCGTCCGGTCGCACCTCAACACCAGCCTGCACGTCTCCACGATCCTGCTCACCATGTACGACGGGCGCACCAAGCTCGCCGATCAGGTGACATCCGAGGTCAGGCAGCACTTCGGCGGCGTGGTCCTGCGTACCGTCATCCCCCGCAGTGTGAAGGTGTCCGAGGCGCCCGGCTACAGCCAGACCGTCCTCGCCTACGACCCCGGCTCCCGGGGCTCCATGTCGTACGTCGACGCGGCCCGGGAGATCGCGGTCCGCGGCGCGGCGATGGGCACCGACGGCGCGGCAGGCGTCGAGACGAACGGGCGGTAAAGCATGGCCGAGCGCAAGGGTGGCCTGGGCCGCGGCCTCGCCGCCCTCATCCCGACCGGCCCTCCCGCGGGCCCGCTCGACCCGGCTCCCTCCGCGACGCAGCCGGTCCCCGACTCGTGGGGCAGCGGCGCATCCGCGGCAGCGTCGGTCGGTGCCGACGAGCCTGGTCCCGTCGCCGGCGCGCTCTACCGCGAGATCGACATCGACGCGATCCAGCCCAACCCCAAGCAGCCCCGGACCGCCTTCGACGAGGAGCACCTCGCCGAGCTCGAACACTCCATCCGCGAGTTCGGACTGCTGCAACCCGTCGTCGTCCGGGACGCCGGTGGTGGCCGCTACCAGCTGATCATGGGCGAACGACGCTGGCGTGCCGCCCAGCGCGCAGGCCTGCACCGCATCCCGGCCATCGTGCGCAGCACCGCCGACGACGCCATGCTCCGCGACGCTCTCCTGGAAAACATCCACCGCGTCCAGCTCAACCCGCTCGAAGAAGCGGCCGCCTACGAACAGCTGCTCGTCGAGTTCGGTGTCACCCACGCCGAGCTCGCCGACCGCATCGGCCGCAGCCGTCCTGTCGTCACCAACATGATCCGGCTCCTCCGCCTCCCCCTCGCCGTGCAGCGCCGCGTCGCCGCCGGCGTCCTCTCCGCGGGCCACGCTCGCGCCCTCCTCGGCCTCGACGACGCCGGACGTCAGGAAGAGCTTGCGACGCGCATCGTCGCCGAAGGCATGTCGGTCCGGGCTACCGAGGAGGCCGTACTCCTCGCGCGCAGCGAGAAGCCTGCCCCGGCCCGCGCCTCCCGGCGCAAGCCGATTCACGCGCCCGGAGCCGAGCGTCTCGCGGAGAGCCTGTCCGACCGCTTCGACACCCGCGTCCGTGTCGAACTCGGACAGCGGAAGGGGCGGATCGTCGTCGAGTTCGGATCCGTCGAGGACCTCGAGCGGATCGCGGAGCTCATGAACAGCCCGAAACAGCGTCGCAGGACCGATTTTCAGGTCGGCGACGGGCCTTCCGGGGACCCTCGGTGATCGACAGAGGGTTGTCGGATTATCGGAACCGATCGGCTTGATCGTGCGATACCGAACGATGGTGGTTCCGCGGAGTCGTTGACGGCCACGGCGGCCCACGCTGCCGGAGTCGCACGCACGTGGCGACGTCGTCGACATCGGGCATCGGACCCTCGCGATGCCCGGCAGCGACCACCGACGCCTCACACCGAGCCCGACGCGCCGTAGCCCGGACATCGACCCGCCCCGTCCCCACTCGGTCGGCCTCGTCGACGGCCCCGGCCAACCCGACTCCCGGCGCCGTGAGCACCAGATCGATCGTCGACCACGGTGAGCGCCCCGACGAGCGTCGGAGCGCCGAGGTGCCACCGGCGCCGTCCGGAAGCGGGGTCCGAGGTGTCGGACCGCAGCGCGACCCGGGCCGCGCTCGGATGAGCGCGGGCCGAGTCGAGGTCGCGGGCGTCCGACTGGCCGCGATGACGATGCGCTGTCGCCACGGTGTGCCGGCCCCGTGGGGCCGATCTGCGCTCCCGTCGGCCGGGCCGACGGCAGGCGGTGCCGTAGGTGGTCGAGCGACGACGTCGAGCCGCGACGCAGGTGTGCGCCGCCCGGCTGCGGGTGTGCGGCCGGCGCGACGCGTGACAACACCGCCGGCGAAGAAGAGCGCATCGCGTCGACTCTCGACGACGTCTGCCCGGCTCCGCCGTGCCGAGCAACCGGGGTGTGGTCGGACGCTGCCCAGGGATTGCGGATGGCAGACCCGTCGGCTGTCGGCGGTGCATGGCTCGTCCGAGGCGAGCCGGCTGGATCGAGATCAGCGGACCGCGACCGGTCCCGTCGGCCGGCGGCCCCGTTTCCGGGACCGGGTGGGGCGGCGCTCGACCGAGGGCGCCGCCGTCGTCGCGGCCCGCAACGGACCGGCGGATCGCCTGCGCGGGTCGAATGCGGCACCGGCGCGGTGTCCGAGGCGGGGGTGAGCGGGACGAAGCGCGGTCGAGACGCTCGGCTCCGGCTGTGCCGTGGGGCGCCGACCGAGTCGTACGCCGCGGAGGCGTGCCCTCGTCCTCGCCTCGATGCACCAGGCCCGTCGCGGGCGGCGCCTTCCGGGTGCACGCGAGGGCAGTATCGGCGGCTTATGTCGCGGCCCGCCGCCTCCCGGCTGGGGCGCGGTGGGCGTGGCCGGCGGTGTGGGCGCCTGCAGCTCATCCCTCAAGGGCGCACATCGGTGAGCAACGTGCACCTCGGCGACCGGAGCGCTCCGCGTGAACGAGTCATGGTGCACCGCTCCGACACCCGTGGAGACGCTCACATCGCACGCGTTCGATGCCGCCTGACCCCGCGTGACCGACTCGGGCTGTACAGACAGACTCACCTCTCCGCGCCACCGGGTTCGCGGGCACGACCGACGGCCGCCTTTGTGACAACACGGCACGACGTTTCACGTGAAACCGGACCACGCATCTGCCCACCACCGCCGGCCGAGCGCCGCCATCGCGGTGACACACCGCCTCACCCCGTGGTCCAGACGTGCGGCCCCAGCAGGATGCCCGCTCCCCTCCCGGCGTTCAACAGAACGTCCCGGAGTGGGCAGGAGGACCCCGTAGAGGTGCCTGCTGGGCGACCGAGGCTCCCGGCGGAACGACCACCCGCCGGTGCGGTCTGCGCTGCCGCTGGTGACGACACGTGCGTTCCACGGCGCTGGTCGCTCGCTGTACCGGGTCGGCCCTCGGGCATCGAGCTCGGCCCGGGCAGTCGATCCGGGTGCGGTAGCCCTTGAGGTGCGGGAGCACGCGGGTCCGGGCGCGGCCGCCGCCCCGGGACAGTCGGATGCCGATGAAGTCGGAGATGTCGGTGGCCGAACACGGTCACCCGGCGGTGTCGGCGTCCCCACGGCGGGCCGGGATCGTCCGTCGGACGGGATGGATGCGGCGGGCTCGACGGAGTTCAGCGGAGGGCGTGGGAGCGTCATCAGGGGTGCCCGCCGAGCTGGGCGATTGGTGCGGGTGGACATCACGAGCACGGGTGCGGATCGGGTCAGTGTGGCGAGTACCGCGGGTGTCGTCGTCCCGACTCGTACGCGCCCGCCGAGCGTTTCACGTGAAACACGCACGATCGGAGTGGCAGCGGAGGACCACGAGCCCCGTCCCAGGTCGCTTCGTCGAAGCGTTGTGTCGTGGGCTGGGGCTCGTCGTCGCGCTGGCGCTGCTGCGGTTTCCGATGGATCGAGCACCTGCTGGCGTCTCGGCGGCCACGCTCCCGTTGGGACGGCGGTGGACTCGGCCGGGGCACGACGGTATGTGGCCTCCCCCCCGAGCGGACGGATGGGACGCAGGCGTTGACCTGTCCCGCCCCGCACCGAGAAGTCGGCTCGGGCCGGCTCTCGCGGGACGGCATTGGTCCCGGCGCGGGTCGGCGGTGGTGCACGGCTCCGCCGGGCGACCGACCGGACGCGACGTAGGGCTCCAGCGTGCCCACCCCGCCGCGAATCGGCGCCGGACGGCCCACCGGCGAGGGCCCTCAGCTCACACCCTGCACGAGTGAGCTGGCAGCCGGGAGAAGGTCTGCGTCATCCGCGGGGAACCAACGACGAGCGCGGCGGCCGGGTCGCGCGACGGACTCCCGCCCACACGCAGTGTGGGTGACGACCGTGGCGGATCGGGCGGTCCTCCCCCGGCATCGCCCGGGGCCGACCGTCGTTCTGAGCTGGTGTCGGGGACGGCCGATCGGGGGACGCAGGCGGGGTGGTCGCCTCGGCGGGCATGTGTCCCCCGCACCCGGTGACTGTTCGAAAGCTGTGTCGACCCAGGCGTGGGAGCTCCCGTCGGAGCTGACCCGGCCGGGCCGGCTCATCGGCCCGAGGGAGGTGACCGACTGTGGGCCGGCGCCGGCCGCATCCCCCGCAACACGGCCGGTGCCGACCACCAGGCCGGTTCCAGCGACGCGGGCGGAGTGAGCGTGACTCGGAAGAGCGGCGGGGTTCGTCGCCTTGGACCGATGTCCCTGGAGGACGGCCGCGTGCGGTGGCCCGACTCGCGGCGGTCGGAATCCGGAAACCACAGGACAGCGGACCGCGGACGGGCGACCCGACGCCGGAGGCCGTGTGGGCGCAGGCTCTCAGCGGACGAGGCGATCCAGTCGGGCGCCGAGCACCGGGACATCCACTCCGCGCGTGACGGTCATGATTCACGTGAAACATGGGCGGCCCGCCGCCGCGCACAGCGAGGCCGCGGTGGTCATGTGACGTGACGCCGCCGAGGTCGCCTCCCTCAAGGGCGGGCGGCGAGGTCGGCTCCACGGCAGCGGCAGCGGCAGCTGCGGCGCAGGCGACGGTAGGCCTCACGTTGGCGTCGACTCCCCCGTGCCCGCGCGGGGCGCCACTCAGCGGCGCCCCACGGCGCCCGTCGGTCGGGGCGGGCGCCGCGCCGCGTTCGCGGACCGGCGGCATGAATGCCACACTTCGCAGACCCGGCCTGGCCGCCATCGCCCTGCCCACCGCCGGCGGGCCACCGTCGACCTGACGGTAGGCGTTGACACCCGACGCCGACGACCACCGCACCCAGCCGGCAGGTGTCGGCCGCGAAGAGCGCGGCGAAGGTCCGAAGGTCGGCGGCGATCCCGGCGCCGCCCCCCGAGTCGGTGCCCGCGATCGTCAGCACCCGCGGCGGCGGCCCGTCGCGGTGGACCGACGTCCCGAGGACGACGGCGCGGCGCCCGACTGAGGCGTGTCCGGGCCTACTGCCGGTGTGCCGCGGCTGTCCGTCAGTTGTGGGACGCGTCTGCCCGTACACCCGGGAGGCAGCGGATCGGGTCGATGTCCAGAGGGCGGGCGACCTGACACGGTCCGAGCGGGGCCTCTGCGGTCCGGACGTGGTTCGGCGGGACACGCTCGGTGGGCGCTGCCCCCGCCCGCCACTGCCCCGGGCTCGAGATCCCGGTACGGCCGGCTCGGAAGTGGCACGGCTCGGAACCGGCTGGGCCCCGGAACCGGCTGGCCCCGGAACCGGCTGGCCCCGGAACCGGCTGGCCCCGGAACCGGCTGGCCCCGGAACCGGCTGGGCCCCGGAACCGGCTGGCCCCGGAACCGGCTGGCCCCGGAACCGGCTGGCCCCGGAACCGGCTGGCCCCGGAACCGGCCGGCCTCAGCGCTCGTGAGCCCCGGAACCGGCGCAGTTCGGAATCGGTATGGCTGGGACCCGCGTGGGATCGGCCAGCCGGCCGTGTTTCACGTGGAACAGCGGCGGGACCCTCAGGCGCGGTCGACCACGCGTTCCACGAGGGAGGCGAAGAGGTCGCCGAGGTCGAGTCCGGCGGCGGTGGCTGCGGTGGGCAGCAGAGAGGTGTCGGTGAGCCCGGGCGAGACGTTGAGCTCGAGGATCTGGACGTTCCCGTCGCGGTCGACGATGGCATCGGTGCGGGAGAGGTCGCGAAGTCCGAGGAGCTGGTGGGCGGCGAGGGCGACGTCCTGGACCCGGGTCAGGAGCTCGGGGTCGAGCGGTGCCGGGCAGTGGAAGGTGGTGTTCCCGGGGGTGTAGCGGGCGGAGTAGTCGTAGACCCCGCCGAGGGGCTCGATGCCGACGGGCGGCAGGACGCGGGGCTCGTCGTCGATCTCGACGACGGAGACGGCGACCTCGGTGCCGTCGATGAAGCGTTCGGCGAGGACGGTGTCGCAATAGGCGAGGCAGCTGACCATGGCGGAGGGCAGGTCCTCGATCGTGGTGACGACCTGGGCGCCGAGAGCGGAGCCGCCCTGGTCGGGTTTGAGCATGAGGGGCAGCCCGAGGCGGTCCAGCATGGAGTCGAGGACGGCGCGGGCGCCGAGTGCGCGGAACGTGGCGTGCGGGAGGGCGACCCAGTCGGGGGTGTCGAGTCCGGCCCGCCGGAGTTCGGACTTGGCGGTGGGCTTGTCCCAGACGCGGCGGCAGGCGGGCGCGGGGGTGCCGACGAAGGGGACGTCGAGGAGTTCGAGCACGGCCTGGACGGCGCCGTTCTCCCCTTCCCCACCGTGCAGGGCGATGACGACGGCGTCGGGTCGTTCGGTGCGGAGGCGTTCGACGAGGTGGGCGTCGACGTCCCATTCGAAGACACTGACCCCGGAGGAGCGCAGCGCACCGGCGACCCGGCGACCGGACCGCAGCGACACCTCTCGCTCGTGGGAGAGCCCGCCGGCGAGCACCGCCACGGTCCGGTCCGTCACGTCAGCTCCTGGTCGTTCCGGTGAAGAGGTACGAGCCCACGTTTCACGTGAAACACGTCAGGCGGTGTCCGGCGACGGGGCGTCGTGTCCGGACCGCAGGCGCGGGGTGCGCGCCGGCACGCCGAAGGTTCTCATGACGTCGAGCTCGGCACCGAGGACACCCGCGAGCCGGCGGACGCCCTCCTCGATGCGCTCGGGCGTCGGGTAGCAGTAGGAGAGCCGGAGTTGGCGGCTGCCGAATCCGTCGGCGTAGAAGCCGGTTCCGGAGGCGTAGGCGACGCGGGCGGTGACGGCGCGGGGCAGCATCGCCTTCGTGTCGACGCCCTCGGGCACGGTGAGCCAGACGTAGAAGCCGCCGTCCGGGACGTTCCAGCTGCACCCGGGCGGCAGGTGGGCATCGAGGGCGGCGAGCATCGCGTCGCGCCGCTCCCGGTAGGCCTCGGTGAACGACTTGACCTGGCTGCGCCAGTCGTGTGTCTGCAGGTAGCGGGACACGATCATCTGGTTGAAGGTCGGCGGGCACAGGGTTGCCGACTCGGCAGCGAGCACCATGCGGTCACGGACGGCCGGCGGGGCGAGCGCCCAGCCGACGCGGAGGCCGGAGGCGAAGGTCTTGGAGAACGAGCCGAGGTAGACGACGTCGCGGTCGAAGGAGCGCAGCGCCGGGTAGATGGTGCCGGAGAACCCGAGCAGGCCGTACGGGTTGTCCTCGACGACGGCGACGCCGGCGGAGGCGCAGATCTCCAGGATCTCGGTGCGGCGCTCGACGGCGAGGGTGACGCCGGCGGGGTTGTGGAAGTTCGGGATCGTGTACAGGAACTTGGGCGTGATGCCTTGGCGCGCAAGGGATTCGAGAGCATCCCGGAGGTTCTGCGGCACCAGGCCGTGCGCGTCCATGGCGACGTGGACGACGCGCGCCTGGTAGGCGGCGAAGGAGCCGAGAGCCCCGACGTAGGAGGGGCCTTCGGCGAGGACGACGTCCCCGGGGTCGCAGTAGATGCGGGTGATGAGGTCGAGCGCCATCTGGGAGCCGACGGTCACGACGACGTCGTCGGGGTCGGCCTCGATGCCCTCGAGCCGCATGACCTCGCAGATCTGCTCGCGCAGTGCGGGTGTGCCCTGCGCGGAGCCGTACTGCAGGGCGGTCTGGCCTTCGCTCGCGACCAACCGGCCGACCTCGGCGGCGAGCGTGTCGAGTGGGAGGGCGGCGAGGTTGGGCATTCCACCGGCGAGGGAGACGACCTCGGGTCGGCTGGCGACGGCGAACAGGGCCCGAATCTCGGAGGCGGTCATACCGGCGGTGCGCCGGGCGAAGCGTCCGGTGGGGGTTGCCGCTGCCGCTGCTGCCGCCGTGCCGATGTCGTACGGATCGGGCACGGTGGGCGGCGGAACCGGCACCTGGGGCCTCCCCTTCAGCAGGTCGAGCGGGGCGAACGGACCGTCCGAGTGTAACCGGGACGGGGGAACCTCCTGCCCTTCGGCGAGCCGGGAGGCCCGGTCGCAGCACATCTGCTGTCCAAGGGCTCTGGATCGATCTAACATCGACGGGGCCCGGCCCTGTGCGTGATCCGCAGCCGGACGCGCACGCGAGAGCGTCTTCAGCAGCCGGAGGTTGCCTTGTCCTGGCACGTCGCCAGCATCACTCTGGACAATCTGGACGAACTCCCCAAGCGCTGCCGTACGTGCGTGTTCTGGGAGCTGTCCGAGCACCTCGGCAAGCAGGCGCAGGACTTCGGCTCCACGGAGTTCGAGAAGGAGGCCTGGGTCTCGGGCGTCCTGCTCGAGTGGGGTTCGTGCGGCAAGATCGTGCACATGCAGGGCGCGCCCGCCGGCTACGTCATGTACGCGCCGCCGTCGGCGGTGCCTCGCGCGGCCGAGATGCCCACGGGCCCGGTGAGTGCCGACGCGGTCCTGCTCACGACGATGCAGGTGCTGCCGGAGTTCGCCGGGGAAGGCTTGGGGCGCATGCTCGCGCAGGCCGTCGTGAAGGACCTCACCCGTCGTGGTGTGAAGGCGGTCGAGGTGTTCGGCGACGCGCGTCCGGGAACCGAGCCCAGCTGCGTCATCCCGGCGGAGTTCCTGAGGGGCGTCGGGTTCAAGACGATCCGTCCGCACCCGCGCTGGCCGCGGCTGCGGATGGAGCTGCGTGCAGCGATGACGTGGAAGGAAGACGTCGAGGCCGCGCTGGAGCAGATCCTCGGGACCGTGACGATCCCGCTGCAGTCGGCGCCGCCGATCGAACGTCAGGTCATCCCGGCCCGCTGACCGGTGGCGGGCGGCGCGTCTCCGCGCGCCGGCAGGTTCAGATCGCCGTGGCCTCGTTGCGCGCGATCTCGTGCGCGAGGACGTCGGAGAAGGTGAACGTGCCCGTCGGGTGGTCGTCCTGGCCCAGCAGGTACAGCCGCTTGACGGCCACGAGGATGCCTTCGGCCACCACGTCGCGGAAGTCGGCGTCGAGCAGCTTGCGGCGGTCGCCCATGTTGGTCAGGTAGCCGACCTCGACGCGCACGGTCGGCATCCTGGTGAGCCGCAGGAGCTCCCAGGTGCGGCCCTGGCTCCCGCAGTCGAGCATGGACGTGCGGCTGAGCAGCTCACGCTGGATGAGCCCGGCGAGTGCCTCCCCCACCGTGGAGGTGGCGCCGGAGCCGCTGCCGAAGTGGAAGGTCGCGAGGCCCTGTGCGTGCATGCTCGGGTTCGCGTCGGTGTGCAGCGACAGGACGAGGTCGGCGCCGGCGGTGTTGGCGAACGCGGCGCGTTCGGCCTCGGGCGGGCAGGTGTCCTCGCGTCGGGTGAGCATCGCCTCCATGCCCGTGGCCGACATCCGGCCGACGAGCCGGCGCGCCAGGTCCCACATCAGGTCGGCCTCGGCGACCCCGCTGCTGACGACGCCGCGGTCGGTCCCGCCGTGGCCCGGGTCGACGACGATGCGCTTGCCGCGCATACGGGGCCCGGCGCGGCGCAGGAGCTCCTGCTCGCGCAGCAGGCCGGGGCGGCCGCCGGTGACCTTGCGGCCGAGCTGGCGTAGCGCGCGCAGCGTCTGGGGGCCGCACACACCGTCGGAGGCGAGGCCGTAGTCGCGCTGGAAGGCCCTGAGGCCACGCTCGGTGAGGTCGTCGAACACCCCGCCGGGGCGGCCGACGTCGTATCCCAGCTCCAGCAGGCGCTCCTGCAGGGTGACGACGTCGTCGCCGCTCATGGGCGCGGAGACCAGCAGGGCGAGCATCCGGTCGCCGAGCTTCCAGCCGGCCTCGCGCAGCGCGCGGTAGGTGGCGGGGCCGACGATCCCGTCGGTGATGAGCCCGCGGCGCTGCTGGAAGGCGCGCACGGCGTGCTCGACATCGGCGTCGAAGGTGAACTCCGCGGGCGAGCCCGGAGGAGGTGTCTGCCGCCCGGTGGGAAGCCCCAGGCGCGTGAGCATCCCCCGGATCTCGGCGACCGCCGGACCGCTGTCTCCGCGGCGGAGCAAATGCATGCACCCTCGCTCGATCGTCGTCAGTCCGCCGCCGTCGGCGTGCGGCCGCGGCCCATTCTGCCCTGCGACTCCCCGACCGGGGGACAGCGGGGCGTGCCCGGGCGTGTCCTCGTCGTGACCTGCGGTGCCGGAGCGGTGACTCGGTGAACGCAGAAACGGCCGGCTCCCAGCGGGAACCGGCCGGTCCGTTGCCGAACGGTCGTTCGTGTCTCAGCCGAGGTAGTCGGCGAGGTCGGAGAGCAGTGCGGCCTTGGGGCGGGCGCCGACGATGGTCTTCACCGGCTTGCCGTCCTTGAACAGGATCATGGTCGGGATCGACATGACCTGGTAGGCGGCGGCGGTCTTCGAGTTGACGTCGATGTCGAGCTTGGCGACGGTCAGCTTGTCGGAGTGCTCGCCCGCGATCTCGTCGAGGACGGGGGCGACCATCTTGCACGGCCCGCACCAGGTCGCCCAGAAGTCGACGAGGACGGTCTTGTCGCTGTTGAGGACGTCCGCCTCGAACGAGGCGTCGGTGACGTCCACGGTGTTGTTGCCCATCGTGTTCTGCCCTTCGCGGTGATGATCGGTGGGAGGAGCGGGGTCAGTGCGCCGCGGCCGCGGCTTCCGGAGCGGCGGCGCCGTAGCCGCCGCCGGCCAGCTCGGCCGGGACCGGGGTGTCGGCGAGCCAGCGCTCGGCGTCGATCGCGGCGGAACAGCCCGAGCCGGCGGCGGTGATGGCCTGCCGGTAGGTGTGGTCGACGAGGTCGCCACAGGCGAACACGCCCTCGATGGTGGTGCGCGTCGACGGCGACTCGACCTTCACGTATCCGGCGTCGTCGACGTCGACGAGCTCGCGCACGAGGCCGCTGCGCGGATCGTGGCCGATCGCGACGAACATGCCGGTGACGTCGAGCGTCGACTCCTCACCGGTGACGGTGTCGCGCAGCCGCAGGTGCGAGACCGATCCGTCGCCGTCGACCCGGGTGACCTCGGAGTTGAGCTTCCACTTGATCTTCGGGTCGTTCTGGGCCCGCTCGAGCATGATCCGCGACGCCCTGAACTCCTCGCGGCGGTGGATGATCGTCACCGACCGGGCGAAGCGGGTGAGGAAGGTGGCTTCTTCCATCGCGGAGTCGCCGCCGCCGATGACGGCGATGTCCTGCTCGCGGAAGAAGAACCCGTCACAGGTGGCACAGGCCGACACGCCGCGGCCGAGCAGCTCCTGCTCACCGGGGATGTTGAGGTAGCGGGCGGCCGCGCCCATCGCGAGGACGACGGCGCGCGCCTTGAACGTCTGCCCGTGGGCGGTGACGGTCTTGACCGGTCCGTCGAGGTCGACGGAGTCGACGTCCTCGGAGCGCAGCTCCGCACCGAAGCGCTTGGCCTGGTTGCGCATCTGCTCCATGAGCTCGGGGCCCATGATCCCGTCGGTGAAGCCGGGGTAGTTCTCGACCTCGGTGGTGGTCATCAGCGCGCCGCCGAACTGGGAACCCTCGAACACCAGCGGGTTGAGCTGGGCCCGCGCTGCGTAGACCGCGGCCGTGTAGCCGGCCGGGCCCGACCCGATGATGATCAGTTCCCGGACGTCGTCGGTGGTCACCGCGGCGGTCCCTCCTCAGGTTGGTCGAGCGGGGCGGGGAGCTCCGCACCCGCTGTCCTCAACATGAGTCTAGGAGCGGGCATTCCCAGGTCCGCCGCCGGTCAGGGGCGATACCGGTCACCGGCCGACGGTGCGGTCGGCGAGGACCCGGGTGCACCCGTTGTCGACGACGAGCAGGCGGTATGTGCCGATCGCCCCGGTCGGCAGGACGAGTAGGACGCCGGGGGCGTCGCCGACCGCGACGTCGCGGGTCGCGAGAGCGGTGGCGGGCGCGACGCCGACGGCGACGAGGCAGGCGGCCTGACGGGCGGGGTCGGCGAGGGGGCCCGGGTGGGGCGTGCCGGCGAGGGCGTGGCGGGCGGGTTCGGACCCCGCAGTGGACGGGCCTGTCGCGGGCCGGCCGAGGAGGACCCCGGCGACGGCTGCCGCCCCGAGCGCCGCGACCAGGGCGGCCCTGGCCCGGCGGCCCGCTCGTGGGGAGCCGCGGTGGGCACGAGGGCCCGGGAGCACGGTGCGGCGACCGAGGGTGCGGTGGGGCGGGTGACCGGTGTCGGGTGGATCGCCGGCGGGCCCCGCCGTGTGCGGCGCCGCCTCGGCGGGCGGCGGCAGCGCGTGGGTCGCCGGGCGCTCCCCGGCCTGGACGGGTCGGGCGGCCGGGACGTCGTCGGGGTCGGTGGGCCCGGCCGCGCGGCGGAGCGCGTCGGCGGCCGAGAGGATGCGGGCCCGCAGGTCGTCGGGCATCGTCGGGCCGTCGGGCAGCGGTGGCCCGCCGCCGGTTCCGAACGGCCCGGTTCCGGACGGCGCGGTTCCGGACGGCCCGTGGTCGGGCTGCGCGGTTCCGGACGGCCCGCGGTCGGGCTGGGCGGAACCCGGGACCGCGGCGTCGGGGCGCGGGAGCGAGCGGGTCGCCGCGAGCGCGGCGAGGTCCCGGCGGGTCGCGTCGAGCGCGGCGAGGACGTGGGCGGCGCGGGGGTCGAGGGCAGCGCCGCACCGTGGACAGGTGCAGTCCTCCCCTGCGCAGGCCGGACCGTCCCAGAGCGCGGCGAGGTGGAGGCGGTCGGTCATCGGTACTCCTCGCGCAGGTGGCCCAGAAGTTCGGCGAGCCGCAGCCGGCCGCGGGCGCAGCGGCTCTTCACGGTCCCGGCGGGGATGTCGAGGAGGCGGGCCGCGTCGGCGACGGGGTGGCCCTGCACGTCGACGAGCTCGATCACGGTCCGTTGTTCGTCGGGCAGCATCGCCAGCGCCGCGACGACGTCGATGCGGGTGGTGGCGGTGTGGGACGGGTCGGGACGCCGGTCGGCGACGTCGTGCTCGGGCCAGGGCTCGGCGCGGCGGCGGTGGTCGCGTCGGATCCGGTCGATGCAGACGTTGACGAGGATGCGGTGCAGCCAGGTGCTCAGCGCGGCGTCGCCACGATATCCGTCAAGTCGACGAAAAGCGGTGAGCAGGGCTTCCTGGACCGCGTCGCGGGCATCGTCAGCGTTGCGCAACACCTGGAGGGCCACGGCCCACAGCCGGTCGCCGTGGCGTCGGACGAGCTCCTCGAACGCCTGCGGGTCGCCCACGCGGTGAGCCGCGACGAGCGCCGCGTCGTCGAGGGCCGGTGCGGACACGCCGCCACGCTACGAAGGCGGCGGGCTCCCCCGCGGCGGTTCACGGGGAACCGTCGACACCTGTGAACGGATCAGACGCCGGCGCGCTGGAACGTGACCTCGTTGATCTCGGTCATGTTCTGCCCGTCGGCCCTGCCGAGCTTGGTGATCCAGATCAGGACGTGCTGCACGGGCTGGCTCTGGGACAGCGAGACCGGCGTGATCCCCGAGGTGAGGGTGGCGTCGGCGATCGGGACCGTGTCGGCGAAGTCGGAGTCGGCCGACGGTGCCGACCGGATCTGGACGACGGTGCCGTCGCTGGGTGAGTCGACCGTCAGGCTGGACAGCTGAACGGCCGAGGCGAACGACACCATGATCCCGACGCCGGGCTTGAGCGCCGGGAACTGCTGGCGGTAGGCGTAGGTGCGCCAGCTGGTCTGGGGGTTGCCGTCGATGACGCGGGAGATGCGGCCGGAGTTGTCGGGGTCGTCGGTGGTGTCGTAGACCTCGACGCCGGCCGCGGCGACGGCGCTGGTCGCGGCCTGCGGCTGCGGCGGCCCGCCGCCCGCGACGGCGCCACCGGTGGCGGCGGGCGCGTTGACGACGATCTTCGGTGCCCCGCCGGAGTCGCCGAACACGGAGCCGAGGACGAGACCGAGGTAGCCGAGCACGACGACCACGCCGACGGCGAGTACGCCGAGGCCGATCATCAGCTTGCGACGGCGGTCGTGGTCGGCGGGGGGCCTGCGCCGCGACGAGTCCTGCCAGACGTCGCCGGGATCGGGGGGCAGGCCGTCGTGCACGGGTGGGAACAGAGCGTTCTTGTCGTCCTCCGAGACGATCTCGGCGAGCATCCGGTGGACGGCGGCGGCGGTGCGGACCCGCTGGGTGGAGCCGCCGTCGCCGTCGCGGGCGAGGGCGCCGAGGACGACGGCGTCGAGCGCGACGGGGACGCCGGGGCGAACCTCCGACGGCGGGACGACACGACCCTCGGGGCCGCCGCTGACCCTGCGGTCGGCGGCGGGCATGCCGGCGCGTGCGGCGTCGGCGTGCGAGAGCGGCCACCGGCCGGTGAGCAGCGCGTAGAGCACGGCGCCGAGGCCGCGGACGTCGTCGTCGGGTGTGACGTCGGGGCGGGCGAGGACGAAGGTGAGCTGGGCGCGCCCGTCGGTGCTGATCCGGACCCGCTGGGGGTGGTCGCAGCCGAGGACCAGGCCGTGCCGGTGCGCGGCGGCGGCGGCCTCGGCGAGGGGCTCGACCATCCGGGCGGCGGCGAGGGGCCGGATCATGCCGTCGGCGAGGACGTCGGCGAGTCCGCGGCCGCCGCACCATTCGCTGACGGCGGCGCCGAGCACGTCGGGCGGCAGCAGGGCCCCTCCGGGGGCGAGGACGTCGAGCAGCCGGGCGGCACCGGGGTGTTCGAAGCTGCCGGTCCGCAGGGCGCGGACGATCATCTCACCGGCGCGGGCGGTGCCTTCGGGGTCGTCGGAGTCGGGGTCGGCGGCGAGCCGGCGCAGGAGGGTGACGGCGACGTCGCGGCGCAGGACGGTGTCCTCGGCGGTCCAGAACTCGGCGCCGGCCGCGGGCTCGGAGCCGAGTTTGGCGCGCAGCCGGTAGCGGCCTGCGAGGGTGCTGCCTGCGTCGGTGACCGAGTCGTCGGCAACGGGATCGGCTGCGCCATGTCCGGTCGCGTCGACCGGGGCCGATGCGACCTCGTCGGAAGGGCTGCTCGGTTGTGCGGGGACGGTCGCGGTCACGGTGCGCGTGGACGCGGGCTGCCCCTGTCTCTGCCCGCTCACCAGCGACGCCTCCCCCCACCGGCCGCGGCTTCACGCCCGGTCACATTCCCCCGGCGGCCAGCCTACGACAGGGTGGCCGCCTGCGGGGAGCAGCAGGACCGGGCGCGTCGGGTGCGATTTGCCACCGCGGCCGCGGGCTCCGGGTGGATCTCCTCATTCCGTCCTCATGGGGACGGTGGGTCCGGTTCCCGCAGGTTCGGGCGACGACGGCCACCGCTCGCCCGGCGCCGGCGGCCCGCCCGGCCCGGGGTGGGGTCCGTCGCCGGGTCCGCCGGCGGGGTCGTCCGGACGTCCCGGGTGGTCCCGGGCGCGGCGCACGATCCGGCGGATCACGAGCAGCACGAGCAGGGCTCCGGCGATCACCGTCAGCCACACCGTGACGGTGCCGTAGGCGGTGGAGCGGACCTGCAGCCGTGTCGGCGGCCCGAGGTCGTCGCCGCGCGGGGTCTGGACGATCGCGTCGACGGCGAACTGCCCGGCCCGCACGACCTGCGCGCTGACCCGGACCTGGATGCGCCCCAGCGGCGGGATCCGCTGGTCCGGGATGGGTGCGACCTGCAGGCCCGCGGTGCTGGCGATGACGATGCGCACGTCGAGGGCCACCGGCAGGCCGTTGGACACCGTCATGAGCAGCGGGGCGTCCGAGGTGCCGAGGGAGTAGGGGCCGGGCGGCTCGAGGACGCGGACCGTGCCGCGCAGCTCGTCGAGGCGGGCGGCCGCGAGGTCGGCGGACCGGGCGGCGAGTGCGGGCCGGCCGCGCCACGCGGCGGAGACGGGCCGCAGCGTCGCGCGGCGCAGCGGGACGAACACGTCGTCGGGGGTGACGTCGGCATCGGGGTCGGCGACGGCGGCGGTGGCGATGGCGTCGATCTCGCCGACGAGTGCCCGGGTCCGGGCGACGAGGGCGGTGGGGATCTCGGCGGCGCCCGCGCCGATCGGGTACAGAAGCGAGGCCGGGCGGGTCGTCGCGCCGCTGGTGGTGAGGGTGCGGGGGGTGAGCAGGCCGCGGTCGGCCATCAGCGAGACGGCCGACAGCAGCGCATCGGCGCCGGTTCCCTCGGCACCCCAGAGGTGCGGTGGGGCGAGCAGGATCGGTGTCGGCGTGCCCTGTCCCGACGACGAGGTGGCCCGGAACGCCAGGGCGCCGATGAGGTCCTGTGTCGAGAGCGGGGTGGCGACGGCCGCCGGTGAGCTGGTGACGGGGGCGCCCGGCGCGGCGGGTGCGTCGGCGGGGGCGGCGGCGGAGGTGAGCAGGTCGTCGGCGAGGACGGCGCCGGGGCCGGCCTCGAGGGTGACGACGCCGGTGCGGCCGGCCTGGGTGACGGCAGCGGAGGACAGGATCAGTCCGCCGACGTGTTCTCCTCCGGCGAGGACGGAGAGTGTCTCGTCGTCGATGACGCCGTCGGCGGGCCAGAGCGGGGAGTTCTGCAGCGGGGTGTCGAGGATGTCGCCCGCGACCTCGCGACCTGCCTCGACGGACCGGATCGCGGCGTCCTCGGCGCCCCCTCTCGTCAGTGCGACGAGATCGGCGTCGGCGAACGGCAGGGCGATGACGCACCCGCCGCGCAGCGCCGCGGTGACGCCGGCGAGCCAGGTGCGGGCGTCCTCGGCGCCCGCACCGGGGGTGACGGTGCCGTCGGCGGCGCGGACCTGGTAGCCCTCGGCCATCGCCTGCGCGGTCTGCAGCAGGTCGGGATCGACGGCGACGCACATCCCCGCGCGCAGCGTCGAGCCGACGGGGGCCCGCTGGGCCAGCGCCCCGACGAGCCCGTTGAGCCGCCCGCCCGCGGCGAACGAGCGGGCGAGGTCGTCGTCGGTCAGCGTCGTGGTCTCGCCCGGGACCCCCGGCAGCCGGTGCGGGACGTCGACGAGCGGGTAGAGCATCGTGAACGGCCGCGCGATGCCGGTGGACGTGCCGCCGACGTCCTCGGAGAGCGTGCCGTCGACCACCGCGGCGGGCAGCGACAGGACGGGCAGCAGCAGGCGGGTGGCCGCGAGCCGGGCCCGGGGCTGGCCGTCGGGCTCGCCGTTGACGTTGACGAGCAGCGGGTAGGTACCGGGGGTGTCGATGCCCAGTCCGGTGCCGCTGGTCGCCCGCAGCGGTGCGTCGAAGCGGACGGACATGCTCGCGCCCGGCTCCAGCGTGCCGGGCACGTCGACGAACGACGGCGCGACGGCGTCGGTGCCGGCACGGCCCCCGAGTGCGGCCTCGACGTCGGAGTCGGTGCGCAGCGGGTCACCGCGCTGCAGCCGGACGGCGAGCCCGGACACGGGCAGGGAACCGGTGTTGGTGACGGTTCCCGTCACTGTGACGACAGCTGGTCCGTCGGACGTCACGACCCGGGGTGTGAGCTGGTCGAGCGTGAGCCGCAACGTGGCGGCCGGGGCGTCACCGGGGGCCGCGGTCGCCGACCCGGCGAAGGGGCCGGCCAGCAGGAGCAACGCGATCGCGACCAGGGCCGCGACCGGCCTCACGCCGACTCCTCCAGCAACTGCGTGGCCCGGCGGATCAGCCGCCGCTCGTCGGCGTAGGCCAGACGCGACTCGAGCTCGTCGAGCGGCACCCACGCCACCTCGGACACCTCGACGTCCAGATCCGACAGCTCACCACCGAGTGCGCGCATGAGGAAGTGGTGCACGGTCTTGTGCACACGCCGGTCCTCGGCGACGAACCAGAAGTCGATGGTGCCCAGGGGTGCGACCACCCGCCCGATGATGCCGGTCTCCTCCTCGACCTCGCGCACCGCCGCCTGCTCGGCCGTCTCACCAGCCTCGATGTGCCCTTTCGGCAGCGACCACAGCAACCGGCCCCGGCGGTCGAGCCGCCCGATGATGGCCGCGACGTTCAGCGCGTGGTCGACGACCAGACCACCCGCGGAAGTCTCGTCGACCGTGCGCAACCGGCGCCTGCGCTCCGGGGGACGGCCCGCGCGGCGCCCTCCTGAGCGACCGCGCGAGGTGGACATGGCCCGATGGTAACGAGCGGGGGCAGGTCCGGCCCGCTTCTCGACGTCGCGCGGCGGGCCGGAACTCGAACGCGAGGCCGGAGAGGCATTGCCTAGACTGGCCCGCCGTGTCTTCCCCGTTGTTGATCCCCGGCTCGTCGACGTCCACCTCCACGGTGAGTGCCGACGCGATCTCCGGCGCCCACGCCCGGCCGGGTGACGCCTCGGACGACGTGGCCCTGCGTCGAGCCCAGGAGAATGCCCTCGTGGAAATGCTCGCCATCCCCCCGGTCGCCGACGAGCTCGGTGAGCGGTTCCGAGCGGCGGGCCACCGGCTCTACCTGGTGGGTGGCAGCGTCCGGGACGCGCTGCTCGGCCGAGGCGGCGCCGCCGACGGCGACCTCGACTTCACGACGGACGCGCGCCCCGAACAGATCCAGGCGTTGCTGGCCGGCTGGGCCGACACCGTCTGGGACACCGGGATCGAGTTCGGCACCCTCGGCGCCCGTCGGGGCGACCACGTCCTGGAGATCACGACGTTCCGCGCCGACGCCTACGACCGCGTCGGCCGCAACCCCGTCGTCCGGTTCGGGGACTCGATCGACGCCGACCTGGTCCGTCGCGACTTCACGGTCAACGCGATGGCCGTCGAGGTGCACGCCCCCACCGGGGAGCGCCGCTTCGTCGACCCGCACGGCGGCCTCGCCGCGCTGGCGGCCGGGACCCTCGACACACCCGCGACCCCGCAGGAGTCGTTCGCCGACGACCCGCTGCGGATGCTGCGCTGCGCCCGGTTCGTATCGCAGCTGGGGTTCGCCCCGGCGCCGCGCGTCGTCGAGGCGATGACGGCGATGGCGGGCGAGCTCACCCGCATCACCAAGGAGCGCGTGCAGGCCGAGTTCTCCAAGCTGGTGCTGGGCGCGCACCCGCGGCGGGCGATCGAGCTGATGGTCGACACCGGGCTGGCCGAGCACGTCGTCCCCGAGGTCCCGGCCATGCGGCTCGCGATCGACGAGCACATGCAGCACAAGGACGTCTACACGCACTCGCTCGTCGTGCTGGAGCAGGCGATCGAGCGCGAGCAGGGCGGGCCCGACCTGGTCCTGCGGCTCGCCGCGCTGCTGCACGACGTCGGCAAGCCCGACACCCGCCGCAAGGAGTCCGACGGCCGGGTCAGCTTCCACCACCACGAGGTCGTCGGCGCCAAGATGGTGCGCAAGCGGCTGCGCGAACTGCGCTACCCGAAGGTCGTCGTCGACGAGGTGGCGCAGCTGGTGTTCCTGCACCTGCGGTTCCACGGCTACGGCAACGGCGAGTGGACCGACTCGGCGGTGCGCCGCTACGTCACCGACGCCGGTCCCCTGCTGGAGCGGCTGCACAAGCTCGTCCGATCCGACAGCACCACCCGCAACCGGCGCCGGGCCGCAGCGCTGCAGCGCAGCTACGACTCCCTCGAGGACCGGATCACGGCGCTGCGCGCCCAGGAGGAGCTCGACTCGATCCGTCCCGACCTCGACGGGAACGCGATCATGGAGCTGCTCGGGCTGCCGCCGGGACCGCTCGTCGGCAAGGCGTACAAGTACCTGCTGGCGCTGCGCATGGAGCGGGGCCCGCTGGACCACGACGAGGCCGTCGCGGCGCTGCGGGCGTGGGCCGTGGAGAACGGCGTCTGACTCAGGCCCCCGGGGTGGCGCGGCGGCGCAGCAGCACCTCGTGCGCCGCGAACCCGAGGACGTAGACGACGGCCGCGGCCCCCAGCAGCGCCGGGGCGCGGCCGTCGGGCGGGCTGAGCAGCGCGGCGGCGGTGATGGCGAGGACGTAGCTGATGTTGAACAGCGCGTCGTAGAGGGCGAAGACGCGGCCGCGGACCTCGTCGCCGACCTCGCCCTGCACGGCGGCGTCGGTGCACAGCTTCACGACCTGACCCGTCGCCGCCAGCGCGAACGCCGCCGCGAGGACCGCGGGCATCGACAGGAACACGGCCAGCGCGATCTGGGCGGCCATCGACAACCCGAGCGTGATCCGGACCGTCGTCGCCCGGCCGAGCCGGTGCACCAGCCACGGCGTCAGCAACGCGGCGATGCCCAGGCCGATCGCCGCCAGCACGACCGCCTCGCCCACGCCGGTCATGCCCGCACGGAGCACTCCGGAGTCGGTGAACGCGTAGCGGAACAGCAGCAGCGACACCAGCGTGCCGACGCCGAACGCCAGCCGGTGCGCCATCAGCGCCGCGAACGACGCCGCGACCGTCGGGGTGGACGCGACGGCACGCACCCCGTCGGTCATGCCGTGCAGCACCACCCGGGTCGCCGACGACTCGGCCGCAGGCGTCGCGGGCGCCGTCCCCTCCTCGGGTGCCACGCGGTCGGGTCCGAGTGAGCCGCGGGCGAACCGCGTCGCCAGCAGGGCCGCGAGGAGCGGGCCGAACATCGCGGTCGTGGTGACGATCGCCGAGCCGGCATCGCCGGAGCCGATGACGGCGCGCAGCCCGATCGCGGTGGCCCCGCCGATCGCGGCGGTCGCCGCACCCAGGGTGGCCGCGATCGTGTTGGCCTCCACGAGGTGCCGGGGTTCGACGACGTGCGGCAGCCCGGCCGAGAGCCCCGACAGGACGAACCGGCTCGCGCCGGCGACGGCCAGCGCCGCCAGGTACAGCGGCACCCCGTCGACACCGGTGCCGACCAGAACCGCGACGACGGCGACGAGGAGAGCGCGCACCATGTTGGCGACGACGAGCACCCGCCGCCGGTCCCACCGGTCGAGCAGCGCCCCGGTGAACGGCCCGATGATCGAGTACGGCAGCAGGATCACGGCGAGACCGGCGGCCACGGCGAGGGGGTCGGCCTGCCGTTCGGGGTTGAACAGCACGGCCCCGCCGAGCGCGGCCTGGAACATGCCGTCGCCGAACTGGGCGGTGAACCGGACGCCGAGCAGCCTGCGGAATCCGGAGGTGCTCAGGAGCCGGGTGAGCCCGGCCTTCTCCCGCTTCGCCGGAGTGGTGGTGTCCCCCGTCGTGGGGGCGGGGGACGAGGACACGACCGGAAGGCTACTGCCCCGGTGGGGGTGCGACGATGGTGCCGTGAGGGACCTCCGCGACGGATCCACAGGTTCGACGGTGCCCGTCGCGCCGGGCACGCTGCTCGTCGCCTCGCCGGCTCTCTCCGACCCGAACTTCCGCAGGACCGTCGTCTACATGGTCGAGCACCGGCCCTCCGGGAGCCTCGGCGTCGTCCTGAACCGGCCCGGTGAGGTCGCCGTCCGCGACGTGCTGCCCGCCTGGGAGAACCTCGCGTCGGCGCCGCGGTCGGTGTTCGTCGGCGGTCCCGTCGACGCGCGGACGGCGCTGTGCCTGGCGGCGATGCGCACCGGTGTGTCGACCTCGGGGATGTCCGGCGTCGTGACGGTCCACAGCCCGGTCGCGCTCGTCGACCTCGACAGCGACCCGGCCACGCTGGAGCCGTCGCTGCGGGGGTTGCGGGTGTTCGCCGGCTACTCCGGCTGGGACTCGGGCCAGCTCGACGGGGAGATCGAGCGCGGTGACTGGCTCGTCGTCCCCGGCCTCCCCGACGACGTCATCACCGACCGGCACTCCGACCTGTGGGGGCGGGTGCTGCGCCGCCAGGGGACGCCGCTGGCGTTGCTGGCGACGTTCCCGGCCGAGGTGGGGTTGAACTAGGGGGTGACCCCGGCGGGCCGGCAGCCCTCGATGAGGTCGCAGCCCGCGCACGTACCTGCGCACGGCGCGGGCTCGTCGTCCTCGACGAGGCGGGCCGCACGGTCGCCCAGCGCGCCGCCGATCCCGGCCAGTACGAGGACGCCGAGCACCGTGACGACGAGCAGGATCACACCCAGCAGCACGCCGGGGCGGGCCAGCGTCGCCCCGCCGCCCGCGACCGCGACGACCGCCGCGGCCCCGGCGAGCGGTGCGGCGACCCGGTTGGCCGCGACGAACGCCTGCTCCGACGACAACGTCGCGACGGTGCGGACGCCGGCGAAGCGGTTGCGGCGCAACGTTCCCCGTGCACCGGTGACGGCGACGGCGCCGAGCGCCACCCCCACGAGCAGGAGGAGGGCGCCGAGGATCACGCTGAGGACGACAGGCACCCGTCCAGGGTAGGACAACCCGTTCGCGGGGCCTCGGCCAGCGGCGTTACGCTGGTCGTCGCAGATGGCCCGCTTCGACGCGGTCGCGTCGGGAGCGATCCGGCGCTCGCAGCCGGGCCCCCGTCCCTCCTGGGCCGGGGTCTCCGACGTCTCGCTCGTGGGCCCGGTCCCGCGGGCCTCGTTTCGTGGCCGTCTGGAACTCGAGCTGAGCGGACGGACATGAGCACGGAGACCACCACCGCGGACGTCACGGCGGAGCGCACCGACGACGCCGGGGCGCCCCCGTTCCGGTACGGCGCGGCCCTCGCCGGACGCATCGAGCGCAAGTGGCAGGACCGCTGGGAGGCCGAGGGCACGTTCCGCGCCCCGAACCCCGGCGAGCCCGGGTCCGAGCGCGCGAAGGTCTATCTGCTCGACATGTTCCCGTACCCGTCGGGCTCGGGCCTGCACGTCGGGCACCCGCTGGGCTTCATCGGCACCGACGTGCTTGGCCGTTACCTGCGGATGACCGGGCACAACGTGCTGCACGCCATGGGTTTCGACGCGTTCGGCCTGCCCGCCGAGCAGTACGCGGTGCAGACGGGCACGCACCCGCGCACCACGACCGAGGCCAACATCGCGCGCTACCGCGAGCAGCTGCGTCAGCTGGGCCTGGCCCACGACGACCGGCGTTCCGTCGCGACCACGGACGTCGAGTTCTACCGCTGGACGCAGTGGATCTTCCTGCAGATCTTCAACTCCTGGTACGACGTCGACGCCGACCGGGCCCGCCCCATCGCCGAGCTGGTGGCGCAGTTCGAGTCCGGGGCGCGGCCGACGCCGGACGGGCGTGACTGGGCCGACCTGTCCGAGGGTGAGCGACGGGCGGCCGTCGACGGCTTCCGGCTGGCCTACATCTCCGAGGCGCCGGTGAACTGGTGTCCGGGGCTGGGCACGGTGCTGGCCAACGAGGAGGTCACCGCCGACGGGCGCAGCGAGCGCGGGAACTATCCCGTCTTCCGGCGCAACCTCAAGCAGTGGATGATGCGGATCACCGCCTACTCCGACCGCCTGGTGTCCGACCTGGACCGCCTGGACTGGCCGGAGTCGGTGAAGTCCATGCAGCGCAACTGGATCGGCCGGTCCGAGGGCGCGCGCGTGCGGTTCGCCTCCGGGGCGGGCGACATCGAGGTCTTCACGACGCGCCCGGACACGCTGTTCGGCGCGACCTACATGGTCCTGGCGCCGGAGCACCCGCTGCTCTCCTCGATCGTGCCGGATGCCTGGCCCGCCGGCGTCGATCCGCGCTGGACCGCGGGTGCGGCCACCCCGGCGGAGGCCGTCGGCGCCTACCGCGACGCGGCCGCCCGCAAGACGGAGCTGGACCGCCAGGAGAACAAGGACAAGACCGGCGTCTTCACCGGTTCGTACGCCACCAACCCGGTCAACGGCGAGCAGGTTCCCGTCTTCGTCGCCGACTACGTCCTGATGGGCTACGGCACCGGCGCGATCATGGCCGTCCCGGCGCAGGACACCCGTGACTGGGACTTCGCGACGGCGTTCGGGCTGCCGATCGTGCGCACCGTCGACCCGGGTGCGGGCTGGGAGGGCGAGGCGTTCACCGGCGACGGCCCGGCGATCAACTCGGCGAACGCCGAGATCAGCCTGAACGGCCTGGGCGTGGCCGAGGCGAAGCGCGTCATCATCGACTGGCTGGTGGCCAAGGGCTTCGGCGAGGGCGTCGTCCAGTACAAGCTGCGGGACTGGCTGTTCTCGCGGCAGCGCTACTGGGGCGAGCCGTTCCCGATCGTCTGGGACGAGCTCGGTCCGATCGCGGTGCCCGACGCGCAGCTGCCCGTGGTGCTGCCCGACGTCGACGACTACTCCCCCAAGACCTACGCCGCCGACGCCGCCGACACCGAGCCGGAGCCGCCGCTGTCGCGGGCGACCGAGTGGGTCGAGGTCGAGCTGGACCTGGGCGACGGGCCGAAGGCCTACCGGCGTGAGACGAACACGATGCCGCAGTGGGCCGGCTCCTGCTGGTACTACCTGCGCTACCTCGACCCCGACAACCACGAGCGGTTCGTGTCGGAGGAGGCCGAGAAGTACTGGGTCGGCAAGGACCTGCAGCGTTCCGCAGCCGACCCGGGCGGTGTCGACCTGTACGTCGGCGGCGTCGAGCACGCCGTCCTGCACCTGCTGTACTCGCGGTTCTGGCACAAGGTCCTGTTCGACCTGGGTCACGTGACCAGCGAGGAGCCCTTCCGCAAGCTGTTCAACCAGGGCTACATCCAGGCGTTCGCCTACACCGACGCCCGCGGGCTGTACGTCCCGGCGGAGGAGGTCGTCGGCGACGAGACGACTGGTTTCACGTGGAACAACGAGCCCGTCACCCGTGAGTACGGGAAGATGGGCAAGTCGCTCAAGAACGTCGTGACCCCCGACGAGATGTGCGAACGCTACGGCGCCGACACGTTCCGGCTCTACGAGATGTACACGGGCCCGATGGAGGCCTCGCGGCCCTGGTCGACGCGTGACGTCGTCGGCCCGCAGCGGTTCCTGCAGCGGGTGTGGCGCAACCTGGTCGACGAGCAGACCGGCGAGTGCCGCGTCACCGACGCCGCGCTGGACGAGGAGACGCTGCGCGCCCTGCACAAGGCGATCGCCGGTGTCCACGAGGACGTCCCGGCGCTGCACTACAACACCGCCGCCGCCAAGCTGATCGAGCTGAACAACCACCTGACGAAGGCGTACGCGGGCGCCGGGGTGCCGCGCGCCGCGGCCGAGCCGCTGGTCCTCATGCTGGCGCCGCTGGCGCCGCACGTGGCCGAGGAGCTGTGGTCCATCCTGGGCCACGACGAGTCGCTGGCGTTCGCGCCCTTCCCGGTGGCCGATGCGCGCTACCTGGTGGCCGACACCGTCGAGTACCCGATCCAGTACAACGGCAAGGTCCGTTCGCGCATCACCGTCCCGGCCGCCGCCGACGCCGCCAGCGTCCAGGCCGCCGCGTTGGCCGACGAGAAGGTCGCCGCGCTGCTCGACGGTCGTGAACCGCGCAAGGTGATCGTGGTGCCCGGCCGACTGGTCAACATCGTCGGCTGACGCCTCCGGAGCGACGCGGCTGCGCCGCAGGGGTCAACGGCTCCTGCGGCGCGGCGGCCTCGCCGGCAACGGTGTCGCGTCGCCCCCGCGGGCGGCGCTGCGCCCGGGATCGGCGAGCCACTTCTCCACCTCGACGACGACGGTCGTCGCCGCCGCGATGGCGGCGCCGGCCTCGGCGGCCGGGACGGGTTCGTAGCCGTGGTCGGCCAGCAGCGACTGGTTGAACAGGCTGCGCAGCAGGCGGCCCGCTTCCGGGTCGAGAGCCCGTTCGCGGACCACCCGGCGTACGAACGCCGACACGACGTCGGAGAAGTCGCCACGGGTCTCGCCCAGCACGAGCAGCGCGGTCTCGGCAGCGTGGTAGGCGCCGTGGAAGGCGCGCGACAGCGCCTGCGTGGTGAACCCGTTGTCCAGCAACAGGGTTGCGGCGTCGATCTCCTGCCGCGCCCGCGCCATCCCGGAATGGTTCACCCCGTCCGGCCTCCCGCGCTCACGAGATCCGCACCGAGCCGGTCTTGGCCCGGATGAGCATCGGCTCGATCGGGCGGCCCATCGCCGACTCGGCGACGGGCAGCGCGGTGATCGCCAGGCCCGACCGCTCGGTGTGCTGCCACAGCACGGCGTCCATGCGGCGCAGTTCTTCCCAGGTGGAGTCGACGCGGTCGAGGACGACGAGCAGGTCCAGGTCGGACTCGACGCTGCCCTCGCCGCTGGCCCACGAGCCGTAGAGCAGGACGCGGTGCAGCCGGGGGCCGTAGAGGTCGGCCAGGTCGCCCGCGACGGCGGCCGGTACGTCGGCGTTGCGCGGCGACGGATCGGGATGGCGGGCCAGCGCGCGGCGGCCCGCCTCGTCGTCGACCAGGCCTTCGGCGAGCAGCCACTCGATCGCTCCGCGACGGGCGCGGGCGTCGCGGAAGCGGTACCACTCGTCGCGGACCTCGGGGAACTCGAACAGGGTGTTCTTGAACCGCCGGAACGCGCCCCGGCCGTTGATGGCCTGGTCGAGCAGCTCGGCGGCCCTGCGGTGCTGGACGGCCTCGACGAAGTCGCTCATGTCGCCGTAGCCGGCGCCGGCCTCGGTGGGTGGGATGCGCCGCCAGCCCGCGGGCTCCTCGTCGCGGTCGGAGACGAGCCGGATCGTGCCGTCGGCGGGATCGATCCACCAGCTCGCGCCGGGGGTGCGGTCGTCGCGGGCAGCGCCGAGCTCGGCGAGGTCCACGTCGTCCGGGTCGAGCATCCCAGGATGCTAGCGCCGCGCGATCGCCCGCGGTGTCCAGAAAAGAGACGCGTGCAGACCCGACCGGGCGAATGCCTGGCCGGATCGTGCGCGGGGAGGGCGGGCGTCAGACGCGGCGCGCTCCGGAGAACGGCATCGACGCCAGGTTGCTGATCTTCACCGGCTGGCCGGCGGTGCTGGCGTGCACGACCTTGCCGTTGCCGATGTACATGGCGACGTGGCTGACCGGCTTGTAGAAGAACACGAGGTCACCGGGCTGCAGGTTCGCCTTGGAGACCGGCGTGCCGAAGGTCGACTGGGCACGGCTGGTGCGCGGCAGCGTGACGCCGGCCTGCTTGAAGGCCCAGTACATGAGGCCGGAGCAGTCGAAGGCGCTCGGGCCGGCGGCACCGTAGCGGTAGGGCGATCCGATCTTGCTCATGACGATCGAGAGGACCGACGTGCTGCTGGCGGCGGGCTTGACCGCGGTCTCGACGACCGGGGCGGTCACCGCGACGGCCGGCTGTGCGGCGACGGCGCCGGGGACGGCGGCGGGGATCTCGAGGACGGCGGCCGCTCCGGGTGCCGCGGGGGTGGCGGCGGGGAGGATCGCGAACGCGGTGGCCGCGGCGGCGGTGGCCGCGACGACGGCCGTCCGGATCGTGAGGAAGCGGGGGGTGTGCGTGTGCACGGGGGTGTTCCTTAGGGGGTAGCACCGCCGGACACGCGCGAACCGCACGCCGGGTGTGCGGGGAGCGGGGAACCGGGCCGGTCACCGTCGTCCTGGGGGGTCGGACGGTCCGTGCCCGGTTCGTGGTCCGGACGATGACCCCACACTCCGCAGCTCCGGGTGAGCCTTGGTCGTGGAGGGCCGTAACCCAAATTACGAACAGATTTCGGTGAATCGCCATGACGCAAATCTCAAACAATGGAGCGTATTCGGGTGATGGTTGTCACCGAAAGGAACCCGATCAGCCGAATCTCGTCGACGTAATTCAATGCGTTTCCGAAGTCAAAACCGCGCAGTGCCGTGTTACTGGTCACAGCAGGGTGAGTTATCGTCCCGTTATTGCATCGAACGGGTGACAAAGATTGCGGTCCGGAAGGATCGGAAACATTTCCGGTACGGAAACAACGGGAACCGCGCACGACGAAGGCCCCGCCCCGCAGATGCGGGACGGGGCCTTCGGGTGGCTGGAGCCGGACGTCAGTCCTGGCGCTCGCCCCGGATGAACTGCTCGACGGCGTCACGCGCCACGTCGTCGCCGTACTGCTCGGGCGGCGACTTCATGAAGTAGCTCGACGCCGACAGGATCGGACCACCGATGCCGCGGTCCATGGCGATCTTGGCCGCCCGCACCGCGTCGATGATGATGCCCGCCGAGTTGGGCGAGTCCCACACCTCGAGCTTGTACTCGAGGTTCAGCGGCACGTCACCGAACGCACGACCCTCGAGCCGCACGTAGGCCCACTTGCGGTCGTCGAGCCACGCGACGTAGTCCGACGGGCCGATGTGCACGTTGTCCTTGCCCATGTCGCGGTCGACCTGCGACGTGACGGACTGCGTCTTGGAGACCTTCTTGCTCTCCAGGCGCTCGAGCTCCTTCATGTTGAGGAAGTCCATGTTGCCGCCGACGTTGAGCTGCATCGTGCGGTCGAGCTGGACGCCGCGGTCCTCGAACAGCTTGGCGAGCACGCGGTGCGTGATCGTCGCGCCGACCTGGGACTTGATGTCGTCACCCACGATCGGCACACCGGCCGCGCGGAACTTCTCGGCCCACGTCGGGTCCGAGGCGATGAAGACGGGCAGCGCGTTGACGAAGCCCACGCCGGCGTCGATCGCGCACTGCGCGTAGAAGCGGGCCGCCGCCTCGCTGCCCACGGGCAGGTAGCAGACCAGCACGTCGGCCTCGACGTCCCGCAGCACCTGCGCGACGTCCACCGGCTCCTCGTCGGACTCGGTGATCGTCTCGCGGTAGAAGCGGCCCAGACCGTCGAGGGTGTGCCCGCGCTGGACGGGGACGTCGAGCGGCGGGACGTCGGCGATCTTGATCGTGTTGTTCTCGCTGGCGAAGATCGCCTCCGAGAGGTCACGACCCACCTTCTTGGCATCCACGTCGAACGCGGCGACGAACGTGACGTCGCGGACGTGGTAGCCGCCGAAGTCGACGTGCATCAGACCCGGCACCCGGGTCGTCGGGTCGGCATCCGCGTAGTACTGGACACCCTGGACCAGCGACGCCGCACAGTTGCCGACGCCGACGACGGCGACACGCACCTGGCTCATGGCCGGCTCCTCCTTCATCATCATCATCTGTCTGGTCGATCCGGCTCCGTCGCCGGAGGATCCTGTCGTTGTTCCGCCTGTTCGCGGCTGATCAGCTCGTTGAGCCAGCGGACCTCACGGTCGGTGCTGTCGAGGCCGAGCTGGTGCAGCTCACGGGTGTAGCGGTCGATCTGCTCCCCGGCCCGGCCGAGGGCCGCCCGGATCCCCTCGCGCCGTTCCTCGACGGCACGCCTGCGACCCTCGAGGATGCGCATCCTCGTCTCGGCCGGGGTCCGCGAGAAGAACGCGAGGTGCATCCCGAAGGTCTCGTCGTCCCACGCCTGGGGTCCGGCGTCGGCGAGCAGGTCAGCGAAGCGTTCCTTGCCCTCGGCGGTGATCCGGTACACCTTGCGGCTGCGCCGCGACCAGGTCCCGGCCGTGGTCTCGGGAACGGGCTGGTCGACGTCCTCGACGATCAGGCCGGCACGGGTCAGTCGACGCAGCGCCGGGTAGAGCGACCCGTAGGAGAAGGCGCGGAAGCCGCCCAGGCGCAGACCGATCTGCTTGCGCAGCTCGTACCCGTGCATGGAGGCCTCGTTGAGCAACCCGAGGATCGCCAGCTCCAGCACGGCGACATCCCCTCCTCGGCCCTCGCCCGGGTCCCTCGATCGTCGGGAGACCTCTCGCTCGACTATATCGTTCCGATACATCTCCGCTCGCTCGCGAGAGCCTCGTCACTCGTCCGGGACGCGGCCCGGGGGGACGGTGGATCGGGGTCGTCGCGGTCCGCGCGTACCCTGGCCGGGTGCTGACCCAGCGACAGGTCGTCGACTTCGCGCTGCAGCGCCGGGCGCTGCTCGCCGACGTCCACTCCGGCAGGACCGGGGTCGCCGAGGTCTGCGACGCGAGCCCCTACCTGCTGCGCGCCGCCCGTTTCCACGGGCAGCCCAGCGATGTCTCCTGCCCCGTCTGCCGCAAGGAACGTCTGACCCTCGTCTCCTGGATCTTCGGCGAGGAGCTCAAGCACGCCGCCGGATCGGCCCGCAAGCCCGAGGAACTCGAACGCCTGGAGACGCTGTACAACGAGTTCACGGTGTACGTCGTCGAGGTCTGCCGGACCTGCAGCTGGAACCATCTCGTCCAGTCGTACGTCCTGGGTACGGGTGGCCGCAGCGGGCCGCCCGCCCGGCGGCGGTCGGCGGGGGAATGACAGCCCACGCCGATGAGCCGCCCAACCCCGTTGCCCCGAGTGCCGTTGTCCCGAGTCCACGGCCGCCCCACCGGCACGAGCCGGGCCCCGCGCCCGGTCCCCGCGTCGCCGGCCGCCGGTCGTGGAGCGAGCGGAGTCGAAGAACCGCATGAGACGAACTGATCGGTCCGCGCGCCACCAGCTCCCCGGGCGGCGCGCGACGGGGCCCGCCCCGACGACTGCCCGCCGTCCGCGGGACCTGCACGGACGGGGCCGGACGACGACCGACCACGGAGCCATTCGGTGACTGACCCGCGCGATCCCCGGTTCGACCCCGCCCGCCGCCCCGGCCCGCCGCGACCCGCGGGTGGTCCGCCGCCCCGACCGCCCCGCCCGATGGGCCCGCCCCCCGGCCACGGCGGCCCGCCCCCCGGAGCCGGCGGCCCGCCCCCCGGACCCGGCGGCCCGCCCCCCGGAGCCGGCGGCCCGCCCCCCGGACCCGGCGGCCCGCCACCCGGACCGGGCGGCCCGCCCCCCGGCCGCGGCGTCGTCCCGCCGGTGAACCGCGACGTCCCGCTGCTCACCCACGACGACTCCCCGCGCGCCGAACCGATCCCCCCGCGGGCCGACCCGCAGGCCCGCACGACCGTGACGCCACGCCCACAGTCCGCGCGCGCCCGGTCCGGTCCCGGCGGCCCCGGTGGTCCGCGCGACCCCGGAGGACCCGGCCGCGGGCGTGGTGGCGACGGTGGCGACGAGTCGCCCTCGACCCCCGAGGCGGCCAAGAAGCGCAGGTGGCGCCGTATCCGCCGGGTGATCTACGTGGCCGCAGGGGTGTTCATCCTCGGCCCGATCCTCGCGTTCGTCATCGGCTGGCTCGTCTTCCAGGTCCCCACCGCCGACGACGCCAAGATCACCCAGGTCGCGACGTTCACCTACGCCGACGGCGCGCCGCTGGCCACCGTCCGGCCCGACAACGTCAACCGCACCAACGTCACGCTCGACAAGGTGCCCGAGCACGTCCGGCAGGCCGTGCTCGCCGCCGAGGACCGCACGTTCTACACCAACTTCGGCTTCGACGTCACCGGCATCATGCGGGCGATCTGGAACCAGGTCACCGGCGGTGTGGGCGGCGGCTCGACGATCACCCAGCAGTACATCAAGGTGTCCACCGGCCAGGACGAGTTCTCCCTGTGGCGCAAGTACAGGGAGGTGGTCCTCGCGGCGAAGATCTCCAAGGAGCTGTCCAAGGACCAGATCCTGGAGAACTACCTCAACGTCATCTACCTGGGCCGCGGCGCCTACGGCGTGCAGGCCGCCAGCCAGGCCTACTTCGGCAAGAACGTCTCCGACCTGACGGTGGCCGAGGGCGCGATGCTCGCGGGCATGATCCAGTCGCCGTCGCGCTGGGACCCGGCCAAGACGCCCGCCAAGACGCTCGAGCGCTGGAACTTCGTCCTCGACGGCATGGTCAGCCAGGGGTGGCTGTCCCCCGCCGACCGGGCCACGGAGAAGTTCCCCGAGTGGAAGCAGCCCACGCCCGCAGGCGGCGGCATCCCCGGCGACAGCCGCGGCCACATCTACAACCTGGTCCGCGCCGAGCTCGAGGCCCGGGGCATCTCCGACACGGAGATCAACACCGAGGGCCTCACCATCACCACGACGATCGACCCCGAGAAGCAGCAGTCGGCGGTCGACGCGGCGCAGAAGGTCATGAAGGGCCAGCCTGCCAACCTGCGTGCCGCACTCGTGTCGGTCGACCCGAAGTCCGGGGCGGTACTGGCCTACTACGGCGGCGACAACGGCGTCGGGCTCGACTACGCACAGGTGCTCAAGCAGCCCGGGTCGTCGTTCAAGCCGTTCGTGCTCGCCGCGGCCCTGCAACTGCCCCAGCCGGTCGGTCTCGGCTCGACCTACGACGGCTCCTCGCCGATGACGATCGCGGGCGCCAAGGTGTCCAACTCCGAGGGCGTGAGCTGCGGCAACTGCACCGTGAAGACGGCGATGACGCAGTCGATCAACACCGTCTTCTACCAGATCGCCGTCGCCATGGGCCCGGCCAAGGTCGCCGACGCCGCCCACCAGGCCGGTATCCCGGCCGACCTCCTGCCCAACCCCACCGGCGGCATCTCGCTGGGCGACAAGGAGGTCCACCCGATCGACATGGCGGCCGCGTTCGCCACGTTCGCCGCCGACGGCGTCCGCCACGATCCGTACCTGATCAGCAAGGTCACGGCCTCCGACGGGCGCGTCCTGTTCGACGTCGGCGCCGTCCAGGGCCGGAGCGCCTTCCCCCAGCAGGTCGCCCGCAACGTCACCGAGTCCATGACCGACGTCGCCTCGTCCTCCGGGATCGCCCTGTCCGGCGGCCGCCCTGTCGCCTCCAAGACCGGCACCGTGCAGAGCTCCGTCGCCGGGCAGAACAACGACGCCTGGACCGTCGGCTACACGCCGTCGATCTCCACCGCGGTCTGGGTCGGCACCGACGACAACTCGCCGATCAAGAACTCCGCCGGCCGCCCCATCTACGGCCGCATGCTGCCGGGCTCGATCTGGCAGCAGTACATGAACGCCGCGCTCAAGGGCACGCCCGTCGAGCAGTTCTCCAAGTTCGTGCCCATCGGCCCCCCGCCGTACTCCGAGGCCCCGACCACCCAGCCCACCGCCGGCAACGACGACGAGGACTACTACGACGGCGGCGACGGCCGCGGTGGTGACGACGGACGTCGCGGTGGCGGGAACGGCAACGGCGGTGGCGGCAACGGTGGCAACGGCGGTGGCAACGATGGCGGTGGCAACGGCGGTGGCAACGGCGGTGGCAACGATGGCGGTGGCAACGGCGGTGGCGGCGGTGGCGGTGGCGGTGGTGGCGGCGCCGATGACTGACGCCGCCCGGATACCGTTCGGCGGGTGACGCGCACGACAGGCGACCGCCGAACGAGGGCCGTCCGCGGCGCGCCGGGCGACGCGCCCCCGCCGCGCGTCGTGCCCAGCTGGACAGAGCCGATGGCCGCCGCCGCGAGCAGGATCGTCGGCGGACCGCTCGGCCGGCACGCCACCGTCGGCCGCAGCCGCTTCTGGACGCCCCTGCGGGTCGTCCTGCTCTTCGCGGTCGCCGTCATGGCGCTGAGCTGGCTCGCCAAGTCGCCCTGCCTGCAGCAGTACGAGACCGGCGACGGCTCACTGGCTCTCGACTGGCGCAACGACCGCCAGTACGTCGCCATGTGCTACTCCGACACCGTCCCCCTGTACGGCCTCGAAGGCCTCGACCGCGGCGCGCTGCCCTACCGGGACGCGTGGCTCGAACAGCCCGGAACCCCGCAGGAACAGCTGCGCTACATGGAGTACCCCGTCGTCACCGGGTTCTTCCAGTGGTTCAACGCCCGGCTCACCGACGGCTGGCTCGCCCTCGCCGCGCACCTCCCGCTGCCCGTGGCGCTGCCCGTCGTCGTCTACTTCGACTTCTCGGCGGGCTGGCTCGCCCTGGCCTGGCTCGTCGTCGCCTGGGCGGTGTGCCGGCTGCGGCCGTCCCGGCCGTGGGACGCGGCGATGGTCGCGCTCTCACCACTGGCGCTCGTCCACCTCTTCACCAACTTCGACGCCCTCGCCGTCGCCTTCGCGACCGCGGGCCTCCTCGCGCTCGCCCGGCGCCGCCCCTGGCTCGCCGGGCTGCTCATCGGCATCGGTGGCGCCGCCAAGCTGTACCCACTGATGCTCCTGCTACCGATCCTGCTCGTCGCCTGGCGACGCCGCGACACCGGTGGACTCACGCTCGCCGTCCGGACGATCGTCGGCGCCGTCGTCGCGTGGGCGGCCATCAACCTGCCCGTCGCCGTGATGTGGACGCCGGGCTGGTGGGAGTTCTTCCGGCTCAACCGGACCCGCCCGGCGGACCCCGACTCCCTCTACTACGCGCTCAGCTACTTCACCGGCTGGCCCGGCTTCGACGGCGACCTCGCCTCCGGCCGGACCCCCGCGATCCTCAACACCGTCACCCTCGCCCTCTTCGCGGTCGCCTGTGTCGGCGTCGTCGTACTGGCGCTCAGAGCCCCCCGGCCGCCGCGGGTCGCCTCGCTAGCGTTCCTCGTCATCGCATCGTTCCTGCTGGTCAACAAGGTGTGGAGCCCGCAGTACTCGCTGTGGCTGGTGCCGCTCGCGGTGCTCGCCCTGCCCCGCTGGCGGCTGCTTCTCGCCTGGATGTTCGTCGACGCGGCCGTCTGGGTGCCGCGGATGTTCTACTACCTGACCCCGGAGAAGAAGGGGCTGCCACCCGACTGGTTCCTCGGTGCGGTCCTGCTGCGCGACGCGATGGTCGTGCTGCTGTGCGTCCTCGTGGTGCGCAGCGTGCTGCGGCCCGGCGACGACCCCGTGCGCATCGGCGGCCGCGACGATCCCGACTGGCCCGGCACCGGGCCGCCGCGGCCGACGGTCCGCGACGTCGTCAGCGCCGCACCCGGCGAACCAGCTTCAGGCCCGACCACGTCGCGTCGATCGCGCACACCTTGACGTCCACCCAGCCCAGCGGCAGCGCGTGGTCGCGCACACCGTTCTCGTCGAGATCCGTCGCCACGCCCGAGGCCTTCTTCGGCCACGCCACCCACACCGCGCCCCGCTCGGTGCTCAGCTCCACCGCCCGCGACCAGCGCCTGCGCAACGTCGCGACGTCCGGGCAGAACACCAGCTGCACCTCGTAGCCAGTGCCCGACGCCCGTCGGTGATGCGGTGCGTCGAGCTCGAACCCGGCCGGGGTGCCGACCAGCAACGTCCGGGTCCCGTCCCGGATCCCCAGCTTGCGGGGCAACGGGGTGCCGGAGTAACCGGCCCGTGCGGCGGGGGTCACAGCGCGCAGCGTAGGCCCGGGGCGCCCGGGTGAGGCAGTGTCGACGCAACGACGGGGGTGGTCGAGGGTGGATCCGAGGGCGGTCGTCACCGAGCGGATGGCAGCGTTCGAGCCGGTCAGGGTCGAACGGCCCGACCTGGCCCGGGCGGCCGTCACCATCACACTCGTCCCCGACCCCGATCCGGCCCCCGCCGGCAGCGCAGCCCTGGGCACCGACCCGCTCCTCGACGGGCTCGCCCTCCTGCTGACCCGCCGCGCCCCGACCCTGCGACGGCACGCCAACCAGTGGGCGCTGCCCGGCGGTCGCCTCGACCCGGGCGAGACGGAGATCGTCGCCGCCCGCCGCGAGCTCGACGAGGAGCTCGGCCTGCGCCTCGACGACGACGCCGTCCTGGGCGTCCTCGACGACTACCCGACCCGCTCCGGCTACCTGATCACACCCGTCGTCCTCTGGGGCGGCCCGGCCCGCGACCTCAGCCCCAACCCCGCCGAGGTCGGCTCCGTGCACCGCGTCGCGCTGCGCCAGATCGACGTCGACCCGTTGTTCCTGACGATCCCCGAGTCCGACGCGCCGGTCATCCAGGTGCCCATGCTCGGCCGGTTCGTCCACGCCCCCACCGGCGCGGTGCTGCACCAGTTCCGTGAGGTCGTCCTGCACGGCCGCCCGACCCGCGTGGCGCACCTGGAACAGCCGGTGTTCGCCTGGCGCTGACCCGCCGCCACCTCCCGGCTCGGGCCACCAGGTCCCGACGCCGGTGAGCGTCCCGGGTTCGGCCGGCTGCGGGGATCCGCGGCCCCGGGTGACGCCGCCGTCCCACCGACGGTGACCACCCGTCCCGGCCGGCGGGACGACAGGTCAGGGTGCCGCAGCCGCTGAGCCGGGTTGGTCGCCCACGGGTTCGCGCGCCTGCGCGGCGCCCCCCTGGCCCGGAGGCCCTGCGGCGATCGCAGCGGCCGGCCCCCCGGCGTCCCCCGTGTCTGTGTCCCCCGTGTCTGTGTCCCCCGTGTCGGCGGCCGCAGGCTCGGCGGGCACGGCCGCGTCGGCCTCTCCGCGCGGCGGCGGGCGGAGCGGGAAGGTCGGGGGCACCCGCAGGAACAGCACGAACAGCGCCACCAGCAGCGCGGCCCGCCCCCAGACGCCGACGGCGACCGCCTGCGCCGCGAGCCCCTGGGTGATCTCCAGGTCGACGCCGGCGCGCACGTCGTAGAGCCAGCGGAAGATGCCGATCCCCATCACGACGTCGGCGACCAGGTAGCCGGCCACGACCCCCCACGGCACCCGCAGCAGCACGAAGAACGGCAGCAACCACAGCGTGTACTGGGGGCTGTGCACCTTGTGCAGCAACAGGAACCCGCACAACATTGCGGCGCTCACCGCGACCCACGGGTAGGCACCGAGGCGTCGCATCCGCCACAGCCCGACCCCGGCGGCCAGCAGGAACGAGGCGACGACCAACGTCGGCGACAGCCATGACACGAGGTCCTGGAAGGCGACGTCGTCGGGCTCGGAGTAGGGCCGGAACGCCCAGAACCAGAACGAGTTCGTCGTGAAGTCGACCTTGCGCAGCTGCTGGAAGGTGAACGACGCCCGCCATCCGTCGAACCCGGCGACCGCGAAGGGGAGGTTGACGGCGACGACCGTGAGCGCGGCGGCGCCGGCGACCCGGGTGGCGCCCCACCAGTCGAGCCGCCCGCCGGGGACGCGGTCCTCGCCGCGGGTCAGCACGTACAGGGCCAGCGGCAGCACGAACGCGCCCGGGTAGAGCTTCAGCGCGAAACCGAGCCCCAGCAGCACGGCGGCCACCGTGCCGCGGCGGCGCAGCGACCACCGCGACCGCATGCCGTGCAGCACGAAGACGGCGCCGACCGCGCAGGCGACGACCGGCAGGTCCCAGTTGTGGAACGCGTACAGCACGAGCGGCGGGCCCAGCGCCCACAGCAGCGCGCGCCACCGTGACAGCCTGCCCAACAGCCAACCCGTTGCGAGCCCGAAGGGCGCCATGATCAGGGCCGACGCGAGCAGGAACCCGGCGTCGGTGTGCGCACCGAGCGCGGCCAGCCACATGATCAGCCCGGTGAGGACCGGGTACTCGACGGTCCCGCCCGTGAGCGTGCCGTCGGCGGCGATGCCGCCGTCGACGTAGGGGAAGACGTGCTCGTCGATGTCGCGGCCGATCCAGAGGTGCTGGATGTCGGAGTAGCAGACGTCGAGGTCCTTGCGGTTCTCGTAGTCGGGCGCGCTGCGACCCTGCGCGTCGAACTCCGGGCCGGTGCATCTCGCCTTGTTGACGTAGCCGAGCACGAGCGTGAGACCCGTGAGCGCGACGACGACCGCCAGCAGCAGCGCCGTGGCCCGCCGGGGCGGCGCGACGGCCTCGGACCCGGGGACCGGGACGGTGCCGACGGCCGTCCGGATCACCGCCCCAGCCGCGCGCGCAGGAACGCGATGTCGGCTGCCTGGCCCTCCGCCGGGGTCTCGACGACGACCGGTGCCCCCGCCGCCTCGGCGACGGCCGCGAGCTGCTCGGCGTCGATCGTGCCGGTGTCGATGTTGGCGTGCCGGTCGCGCGCCGAGCCGAACTCGTCGCGCGAGTTGTTGAGGTGCACCAGGTCGATCCGGCCGGTGATGGCCTTGGCGCGGTCCACGACGTCGACCAGGTCCTCGCCCGCGGCGAACGCGTGGCACGTGTCGAGGCAGAACCCGACGCCGAACTCGCCGACCGCGTCCCACAGCCGCGACAGGGCGTCGAAGCTGCGGGCCATCGCGTTGTCGCCGCCCGCGGTGTTCTCGATGAACACCGGCACCGCGAAGCCGCCCTCGTCCTGCTGGCGCTCGACGAACTTGCGCCAGTTGTCGAACCCGACCGCCGGGTCGTCCTTCTGCGTGACGTGACCGCCGTGCACGACGAGCCCGATCGCGCCGACCTGTGCGGCCTCCTGCGCGTGCTGCACGACGAGCTTGCGTGACGGGATGCGGATGCGGTTGTTCGGCGATGCGACGTTGACGACGTACGGCGAGTGGACGACGACCGTCAGCTCCCCCGAGCGAAGCTGCTCGGCCTGGGGGTGCGTGGGCGGCTTCTTCCAGCCCTGCGGGTCGGCGAGGAAGATCTGGACGACGTCGGCCCCGCGCTCGGCCGCGGCGCCGACGGGGTCGTCGTCACGGACGTGGGCCCCGATGAGCATGGCGTCAGCCTAGACGCGACCCCCGACAGCGACCCGGCGCCGCCCGGCCGTGGCCCGGTTCCGCCCCGCCGCCGCGCCGTGCGGCGGGGCGGGGCGGACGTCGGTGAGCGGATCCGCGCTGGTAGCCTCGACGGATCACCCCGACCGGTGTCCGCCTGGATGCCGCACACGGTCCCCGCCGAGGCGGGGCCCGATTTCTGTCGGGGGGTGGTGAGAACCTCCTGCCGCGGATGCACCGCGGCCGTCACGAGTCCATAGGAGGTGAGTGGTTCTCATGCGTCATTACGAGGTCATGGTCATTCTCGACCCGAGTCTCGACGAGCGCACCGTGCAGCCGTCCCTGGAGACCTTCCTCAACGTCATCCGTACCGATGGCGGTTCCGTGGAGAAGGTCGAGGTCTGGGGCAAGCGCCGGTTGGCCTACGAGATCAACAAGAACGCCGAGGCGATCTACGCGGTGGTCGAGGTGACCGCCGAGCCGGCGACCGTCAGCGAGCTCGACCGTCAGCTCGGTCTGAACGAGTCCGTGCTGCGCACCAAGGTCCTGCGCCGCGAGCCCAAGAAGCAGCGCACCCCCGCCCCGGCAGCCGCGAGCTGAGGAGGCCGTCATGGCCGGCGAGACCGTCATCACTGTGGTCGGCAACCTGACCGCCGATCCCGAGCTGCGGTTCACCCCCTCGGGTGCCGCGGTCGCCAACTTCACGGTGGCCTCGACGCCGCGCACCTTCGACCGCCAGTCCGGCGAGTGGAAGGACGGCGAGGCGCTGTTCCTGCGCTGCAACGTGTGGCGGCAGGCCGCGGAGAACGTCGCCGAGACGCTCACCCGCGGCATGCGCGTCATGGTGCAGGGCCGGCTCAAGCAGCGGTCCTTCGAGACCCGCGAGGGTGAGAAGCGCACCGTCGTCGAGCTCGAGGTCGACGAGGTCGGCCCGTCGCTCAAGTACGCGACCGCCAAGGTCAACAAGGTCAGCCGTGGCGAAGGTGGCGGCGGCTTCGGTGGCGGCGGTGGCGGCGGCGGTGGGAACCGTCCTTCGGGCGGCGGTGGCGGCGGTGGCGGCGGCGGTTACGCCGACGACCCCTGGGGCTCGGCCCCGCCCGCCGGCAGCGGCCCGGCCATGGACGACGAACCCCCGTTCTGATCGAGACCACTCCCCGACGCGCCCGGTAGGCACGCGGGGACACCAGTACATCCAGGAGCACAGGAATGGCGAAGCCCGTTCTGCGCAAGCCGAAGAAGAAGGTCTGCGCGTTCTGCAAGGACAAGGCGCAGGAGATCGACTACAAGGACACCGGTCTGCTGCGCAAGTTCATCTCCGACCGCGGCAAGATCCGCGCGCGTCGTGTGACCGGCAACTGCCGTCAGCACCAGCGCGACGTGGCCGTGGCCGTCAAGAACTCCCGTGAGGTGGCGCTCCTGCCGTACACCTCGACGGCGCGCTGAGGAAGGACGGCACCGTGAAGCTCATCCTCACCGCCGACGTCCCCAACCTCGGCGGACCGGGCGACATCGTGGAGGTCAAGGACGGCTACGGCCGTAACCTCCTGCTGCCCCGCAAGCTCGCGATCGTCGCCACCCGTGGCGCCGAGAAGCAGGTCGAGTCGATCCGCCGGGCGCAGAAGGCCCGCGAGATCCGCGACCTGGGCCACGCCAAGGAGGTCGCGGGCCAGCTCGCGGGCCTCGCGGTCACGGTCAAGGCGAAGTCCGCGGGCGACTCGGGCCGGCTGTTCGGCTCGGTCACGGCGGCCGACGTCGTCGCCGCCATCCGCACGGCGGGTGGCCCGGCGCTCGACCGCCGCGTCGTCGAGGCCGGCCAGATCAAGACCGTGGGCACGCACTCGGTCGCGGTCCGGCTGCACCCGGACGTCACGTCGAACCTCGACATCGAGGTCGTCGCGAACTGATCACGATGAGCGGCCGTCATGGCCGCTTCTGGTGACGCACTGTGACAAGGGCGGGATCCCGATCCACTCGGATCGGAATCCCGCCCTTGTGTGTGCCGGGGGTCGTGCGGCCGCTCCGTTCGTCGTCGACGAGTGGAGCCGAGGAGGTTGCGGTGGGCCGGGCGTGTCGTCGCCGAGCGCTCACCCGAACGCGCCGGGTGACAATGGCGCGTCCACATCACCGTTGGCCGACACGCCGCTTCATTGCGACACGCCAACAGTTTTGTCCACAGCTTCATCCACAGGGCTGAGCTGGCGTTTCGCTGCAGAACCGGGTTCTGTACACAGTTTGTCCACACCATGGTCCCGAAGCGCTCCTGGGGCGGAGCGGATCCTTCCCCAGGTCGTCCCCAGGGGATGTCGATCATCGCGTTGTGGCTCCCCCGGGGCGTCCGTACGCTCCCGTTCCGAAGTGGGAGGACGCCGTCGGCACGACGACGACCGTTCACCGATCCGCAGCTCGGGGGTGAGCAGCGGAATGCTGTGAATCGAACTGGTGTTCGATAGCATGTCGAGTCGGGGGTGACGCTGCGTATGGCGCTGTCGGACGATCGGCCCGCGGGCCGGCCGCGAGCCGTGCGGAGCGACGACGGAGCGGGCTCGGAGTCGCCGTCCCCGTTCGACCGCCAGCCGCCGCAGGACCTCACGGCCGAGCAGTCCGTCCTCGGCGGCATGCTGCTGAGCAAGGACGCGATCGCCGACGTCGTCGAGGTGCTCCGCCCCGACGACTTCTACCGGCCCGCGCACCAGACCGTCTACGACTGCATCCTCGACCTCTACGGCCGCGGTGAACCGGCCGACGCGGTCACGGTCTCCGCCGAGCTGCAGCGCCGCGGCGAGCTCATCCGCCTCGGCGGCGCCCCGTACCTGCACACGCTGATAGCGACGGTGCCCACCGCGGCCAACGCCGCCTACTACGCCGAGATCGTCTCCGAGAAGGCCATCCTGCGCCGGCTCGTCGAGGCCGGCACCCGCATCGTGCAGCTGGGCTATCACGGCGCCGACGGCAGCGACGTCGACGAGGTGGTCGACCGGGCCCAGGCCGCCATCTACGAGGTCACCGAGCGCACCACGAGCGAGGACTACACCCCGCTCGAGGAGCTGCTGCAGCCCACGATGGACGAGATCGACGCCATCGCCTCCCGCGGCGGTGTGGCGCTGGGGGTACCCACCGGCTTCGCCGACCTCGACGCGCTGACCAACGGTCTGCACCCCGGCCAGATGGTCGTGGTGGCGGCCCGGCCCGGCCTGGGGAAGGCGCTGGCGCTCGACACGCCGCTGCCCACGCCGTCGGGGTGGACGACGATGGGCGAGATCGCGGTCGGCGACCTCCTGATCGGCGCCGACGGCCTGCCCACCCGGGTGGTGGCCGCCACCGGGGTGATGGCCGGGCGGCCGTGTTTCGAGGTGGAGTTCTCCGACGGCACGGTGATCGTCGCCGACGCGCAGCACCAGTGGCTCACGGAGACGAGGACGGCCCGGCGGGCCCGCCGGGCCGCCGGCGCCGGCGAGGGCGCCGACGTGCGGGCGGTCGTCACCACCGAACAGATCGCGGCGACGCTGCGCTCCGACGGGCGGGCCGAGCACTCGGTGGACACCTGCGCCCCGTTGCAGCTGCCGGAGTGCCCGCTGCCGGTCGGCCCCTACACGCTCGGGGTCTGGCTCGCGGCCGCCACGAGCGCCGGCTCGGGCTTCATCGTCGACGATCCGGAGCTCGTCGGGCACATCGAGGCCGACGGCTACGTCGTGGCCCGGATGCCGAAGGGCCGCTTCGGCCTGCAGCTCCCCGACGCGGGGATCGATGTCGGCGCCCGGGAGGTCCCGACGGCCTACCTGCGGGCCTCGGAGCGGCAGCGTCGGGCACTGCTCGCGGGGCTCATGGACACCGCGGGTGCGGTGACGGGTGCCGGCCGACTGCGGTTGACCGTCACCAGCAGGCGGCTGGCCGACGGTGTCCGCGAGCTCGCGCACGGCCTCGGCTACCGCTGTGCGGTGGCGACCAGGTCCGCCCGCGGCCGGTTGGCCGACGACTCGACGAGTTTCGTCATCGACGTCGAGGCCGCCGACGAGGTCTTCCGGGTGGATCGCAAGCGCCTGGAGCACAAGGAGGCCGCGGCGGGGCACGAGCAGGAGGGCGGCCGGCGCTACGTCGTCGACGTGCGGGCGGTCGAGTCCGTGCCGGTGCGGTGCGTCGAGGTCGACAACGCGGCGCACCTGTACCTGGCGGGCCGGGCGATGGTGCCGACGCACAACTCGACGCTGGGTCTGGACTTCGCCAGGTCGTGCTCGGTGCGCCACGGGATGACCAGCGCGGTGTTCTCGCTGGAGATGAGCAAGTCCGAGATCGTCATGCGTCTGCTGTCGGCCGAGGCGCAGATCCGGCTGGCCGACATGCGCGCCGGCCGGATGAGCGACGAGGACTGGACGCGGATGGCACGGCGGATGAGCGAGATCAGCGAGGCGCCGCTGTTCGTCGACGACTCACCGAACCTGACGCTGATGGAGATCCGGGCGAAGGCGCGGCGACTCAAGCAGCGCCACGACCTGAAGCTGATCATCCTCGACTATCTGCAGCTGATGACGTCGGGCCGCAAGGTCGAGTCGCGGCAGCAGGAGGTCTCGGAGTTCTCCCGGCAGATCAAGCTGCTGGCCAAGGAGCTCGAGGTCCCGGTGGTGGCGATGAGCCAGCTGAACCGTGGTCCGGAGCAGCGCAACGACAAGCGCCCCATGCTGTCGGACCTCCGTGAGTCGGGATCCATCGAGCAGGACGCCGACATGGTGATCCTGTTGCACCGGCCGGACGCGTTCGAGCGCGACGATCCGCGCGCGGGTGAGGCGGACCTGATCCTGGCGAAGCACCGTAACGGGCCGCAGGGCACCATCACCGTCGCCCACCAGCTGCACTACAGCCGTTTCGCCGATCTCGCACACGGCTGAGGCCAGGTCACGCCGCGGATCTGCGGCGGCGCACCGAGTACCGAGCGGTCCCGCCCACAGCCCCCGACAGCCGTGCGCGGGACCGGGCGGTCAGGTGGCTGCTGTGCCGGGGCGGCGACCGCCCTGGGTGCCGACCGCGGCGAGCACGAACGCGAGCAGCGCCATCACGATGCCGGTGCCGACGACCGGGACGGCCGCGCTGACGCCACCGAGGACGATCATCAGGAGGCCGCCGACGAGCAGCAGGCACGGGGCGAGACCGGCGTCGCGCATGCTGCGCCCGTGCCGCGGGCCGGCGGCGACGGCCGCGCGGCTCCGGGGGCGGACGTAGGCGAGTTTCTGGAACAGCCGGGCGAACTGGGGGTCGCTGCCGACCAGGTTGTTCTCGATGTCGGCGAGGACGCCGCGTTCACGCTCGTTGAGCACGGGTGGACTCCGGGGGGATGACGGACGGTGTCGGGTCGATCCCGGCTCGGCGCTGATCCCGGAATCACCAGTCCCGCCAGGGTATGTGATCGTATCGTTATCTACGACTCGACCGTGTCCTACATCGCTCGTCGGCAGTCCCGACGCGCTCGGCGCGGCGCCCGGACTGCTCCGTTCGGCCGTATCAGGCGCCGATGTGTTCCAGGATCAGCTGGGAGGCGTCGTCGGCGCGTTCGATGGTCGCGAGGTGCGCGGCGGGCAGCACCTCGAGCCGGGCACCCGGGATGCCGCCGACGAGGGTGAGCGTGTGCGGGTCGACGGGAGTCGACAGGTCGTGCTCGGCGCCGATGACCAGGGTGGGTGCGGTGACCGCGCCCAGCCGGTGGCGATGGTCCCAGCCCGCGAGCGCCGCGCAGCAGCCGGCGTAGCCGACGTCGGACGTCGCGGCGATCATCGCGGCGGCCTCGGCGACGGCCTCGGGGTGGGCGGCGCCCCAGTCCGGGGTGAACCAGCGGGTCGCGATCGTGTCGGCGATCGACTCCGTCCCGGACGCGGCGACGGTCGCGCGCCGCTCCTGCCACGGAGTGCTGTCCGGGAAGTACGACGACGTGCAACACAGCGTCAGCGTCCGGATCCGGTCCGGGTGCTCGGACCCGAGGTACTGCCCGACCATCCCACCGAGCGACAGTCCGCAGAGGTGGAAGCGGTCGACGCCGAGCGTGTCGAGCGTGGCGAGGACGTCGCCGGCGAGCTCGGCCACGGTGTACCCGCCGTCGGGGGCGGGGGAGCCGCCGTGGCCGCGGTGGTCGAGCCGGACCACCCGGTGCCGACGGGCCAGCGCCGCGACGTTGGGCCGCCACATCTCCAGCGTGCTGCCGAGCGACCCGAGCAGGACGAGGATCGCCGCGTCGGCGTCGTCGACCTCGGTGGGCCCGTCGACGACGTGGTGCAGGGTGACGGTCATGGCCGCTCCTCGGTGGTCGCGGGCCGCAGTGTGCGCAGCGCCGCGAGCTCGGCGTCGGTGGGTCGGGGCGTGGTGGCGACGTCGGGTGCGACCTGCAGGTCCCAGCCGGTCTCGGCGCGGACCTGTTCGACGTCGACACCCGGGTGGACGGCGGCGAGGACGAGCTCGGCGGTCTGCGGGTCGGGTTCGAGGACGCCGAGGTCGGTGACCACGCGGACGGGTCCGCGGCCGCGGAGGCCGAGGAGCCCGCGGTCGAGTGGGCCGGTTCCGTGGCCGACGGCGGTCACGAAGTCGACCTGCTCGACGAACGCGTGCAGCCGGTGACGCACGACGACGACGGTCTCGCCGGCCCAGGCGGCGATCTCGGCGGTGACGCCGGCGCCGGGCAGCCGCTCGGTGGGTTCGTCGTAGTCGCCGACGACGCTGGATCCGACGTTCGCGTACCGGTCCAGCTGGCCGTCGACGTCCAGGAAGCCGAGGTCGACCCGGCCGGCCTGCAACCAGTCCGCGTACAGCGAGCCCAGCGGGATGTGGGTGAGCGCCCGGTCGGCGACGGTGGCATCGGTGAGCGGATCGTCGTCGCGGAGGCGGACGTCGACGGCGCCGGTCTCGTGGACGACGACGGCGGTCGGCGCGTGCAGCCGGCGCGCGAGGTGGGCCGCGGCGGCGGGGATGCCGTCGCCGACCAGGCAGACCTGCCCGTCGCGCACCGTTCGGGCGGCGGCGAGCGTCATGACCTCGTCGGGGGTGGGCACGCTCACGACGTGCCCACGAGTGCGTCGAGCCATGCGCGGAAGCGGTCGCGGTCGACGCTGAGGCCGGCCCAGGCGCGCTGGGCGGCGTCGTCGCGTTCGTAGTAGCCGTGCACGCGTGACGGTGCGGCGCCGCCGGGGGCGGCGACGACGGCGGTGACCACGGATCTCGGCAGGACGACGGCGCCGGGTGCGGGATCGAGGGTGTCGACGATCTCCTCGACGGTGACGAGGGAGGCCCGGGCGGCGTGCACGGCGTCGTGCTGCAGGCCGACGGGTCCGCGGATCTCGACGTTGCCGTCGCGGTCGGCGCGTTGGGCGTGGACGACGGTGACGTCGGGGACGAGCGCCACGACGGCGGTGACGGCGGATCCGGTGAACGGGCAGCGCACGGTGGCGATGGTCGGGGTGTGCCGGGGGAGGTCGGTGCCGGTGTCGCGCAGGACGCCGAACGGGACGCGGGCGGCACCGGCGGCGTAGCGGGCGGCCATGGCGGGGTGGGTGTGCTCCTCGATGCGCAGGGGTGCGGGCCAGTCGTGGCCGAGTGCGTCGAGCAGGCGTGGGGGTGTGCGGCCGTCGGGTCCGGCGGCGCGGGAGAACACGAGGGTGTCGACGCATCCGGCGCCGACGAGCTGGTCGGTGAGCTGGTCGGAGGAGGTGCGGGCGAGGGTGAGCCGCCTGCGGCGTTGTCGGACGATCTCGTGTGCGGCGGCGTAGGGGACGAGCTGGTCGACGCCTTCGAGTGCGACGGTGGCGCCGTCGCGGACGAGGTCGCCCACGGCCGACGCCAGATCCACGATCTTCGGCACGGCCCGAACGCTAATGCGGTGTGCGGCACCCGGCAATCGAGCGCGATCGACGGGGTAACGCGCTGACGTACGTCTCATACGTTCGTCTTATACGTACGTATGAATCACGACGACGGTGTGAACCTGGCCAGAATCCGGGACACGAACGACGGCCGGTCCGAGGTGTCCCCCACCGACGCGATCGGGTGGCCGTGCCGCGGGTTCACGGCGTTGACCAGCAACGGGGACGGCTCCACCGGCGCACGCAGCGACCGCACCGCCGCCGTGATCACGGCCAGCAGCGGAACGGCGAGCAGCGCACCGGCGATCCCGGAGATGACGACACCCGCCGCCACCGCGAGCACCACCGCGAGCGGGTGCAGCGACACCGCCCGGCCCAGCAGCAGCGGCTGCAGCACGTGCCCCTCCAGCTGCTGCACCGCGATGACGACCCCCAGCACGATCAGCGCCGGGATGATTCCGTTGGCCACCAGCGCGATCAGCACCGCGATCACACCGGTGACGACGGCGCCCACCGTCGGGATGAAGGCGCCGAGGAAGACCAGCGCCGCCAGCGGGATCACCAGCGGGACGCCGACGGCCCACAGGCCGATGCCGATGCCGACGGCGTCGACGACCGCCACCAGCACCGTGGCGCGGGTGTACCCGACCAGCGACGCGAACGCGCGGCGCCCGGCGACGTCGACACGGTCGCGACGGGCCTGCGGCGTGGCCTTGAGCATGAAGCGCCAGATCCGGGGACCGTCGTAGAGGAAGAAGATCAGCGAGAACAGGGCGAGGGCGAGGCCCGCAGCGATCTCGGTGACGGTCAGCGCGGTGCTCAGCGCCCCGGAGGTCAGGGCGTCGACGTTGTTGCGGACGGCCTGCTCGATCTGGCCGGGCAGGTTGTCGAACTGCGACGTCGGGATGCGCAGCGGCGGGCCGGCGAGCAGCTGCTGGATGGACTGGAAGCTCGCGGAGAGCTGCTGCTGCAGGTCGGGGAAGCCCGCGATGAACGTGTTGACGACGAACGAGAGCAGCCCGCCGAGCAGCGCGATGCCGCCGACGAGGACGAGGAAGGTCGCCGGGCCGCGTGGGACCTTGCGGGCGACGAGCCAGTGCACGACCGGGGCGAGCAGGGCCGCGAGCAGCACGGCGATGGCCACGGGGACGACGACGATGCGCAGCTCGATGATCAGGAAGACGAGCAGGCCGAAGGTCGCGGCGATGATCAGCGTGCGGGCGCACACCTCGGAGGTCACGCGCAGGGGCGTGGGGACGAGGTCGGTGCCGCGGGGGCCGGTCCCACGGTTCGGGGCGGGGGGTGCGGCTTCCGGCTCGGCGTACCCGGCGTCGAGGGGTGTCGTCCCGGGCGGCTCGCGGTCGGCCGTGTCCGCGGACGTCGTCCCGGGAGGCCGCTCGGTGGCAGTGTCCTCCGGAGCCCCGGCACCGCTGTCCCGCCCGCCGGTGTCCGGCTGCGGGTCCGCGCGACCGTCGGGTCCGGTTCGCGCCTCGTCGTCGGTCATGGCGCGACCGTATCGCCGGGCCGCGTGCGATGACGGGTCGAGAGCGCCGCGCCGCCGTCGTGGAGCCGGCGGCGGGGTTCGCGGGCCCGGGGGACGGGTCCGGGAACCGGCCACGGGCGCGACCCGGCACTGCGCCGGCCGGGCTTGTGACTCGCCGCTCCGGAGCAGTGATGTCCACCGGTCGGGGACTCAGAGCCGAATTACACCCGTGTAGTTGACGTCTGTTCGGGATGGCAATGGTCTATCGGTGGATATCACGGTGACTGTGCGTGAAATCCGACATCGGGCCTGTCGGCCTCGCGGAGTCGTTCCCGGTGCGCCGACACGGCGAACCGTAGGCCCGCCGGCGACCGGAACGGGGCCGCGACACGCCGCGAACGCACCGGGGGTCCGGGCATGATCGTGCGTCTGACGTGCGCAGTTGCAGTGCCCCGGGGGTCGGGTCCGGGTAGGCCGCGCCGGGACGGCGACACCCCGTCCTGCCGCTGGTCCGCGGTCTGTCGCCGAGCCGGGCGGGCAGGCCTCGTCGGAGAGCGGAACACCCCTCGCTGCGAGGCCGGGGCGGGGCCGACCGCAGCCGCGAACAGCGTTCGCCGACCTGCGGGCTGACGTGCGGTACCGAACTGGTCGCCGTCGGGAGCCACTGACTACTCGACAGGGTGTGATCATTCTGGCTGCGCCACTCTAACGAGGGAAATCGGCTCGAAACCCTGTAACGACGGCTCCGTGCCCGTTTCCACGGGCGTGTGTCCCCGTTGTGGGTGGCAGAGTGCGCCGAACGGCCCCACCCTCCGCGTCTGGTCGGACGGACGAGCCACGTGGCGCACATCGCAGGGGAAGGGACACCGGAGGTGGGCGTGACGGATCAGATGAGAGGCGTCGGGGCGGTCGTCGCACGGCGTCGGGTGATGCTCGGGGTCGAGGACAGTGGTCCGTTCCCGGGACGTCATGCCAGTCGCACCGAGATCGCGGCCGAGACGCCGATCTTCCACTCGCTCACCGCGGGAGGCTGGCGCAGCCGCCAGCAGGAGCCCGCCGCCGAGCGCCGCGTCCGGCGCAGCCGCCGCCCGCGCGAGGCCGACCCGCTCAGCGAGTTCCGCCGCGACCCGTTGACCGCGCCCATCCCGGCGCAGGCCTACACGGCGAGCACCCCGACGGCCCCGCGTCCGGGCCGGCACAGCGCCCACGCCCTGCCCGACGAGCTCGGCGAGCGGCGCCAGGAGCGTCGCGCCGAACGCCGCCGCCACAACGGCGGCCGGCACAGCCGCTACGAGGCGGCCATGCGCGCGGGGGTCGCATTGGGCTGGTGACTGTGCCCCTCCGGGAAGGCTGATCGGGTAGGGCCGGTCAGCCGCCGGAGGGGAACGGTGATCTGCTGGGGAGCGGGTCACCTGCACTACGCGGGCCGGGTGCCCGTGACGACCGGAGGGGAGACCCGGTCGTCACGGGCCTCGGCCTTCGCGCGTTGCGGGGCGCCGGGTCAGCCGGCGGTGTGCAGCCGCCGGGCGACGGCCCGGGCCCGGGCCAGCGCGGACGGGGCGTCCACCCGCGTCGGCTCCCCCGCGTCGAGGACCTGCTCGCCACCGACCCACACGTCACGCACCGCGCGGGCACCACCCGCCCACACCAGGTTGGACAGCAGCTGCGCGTCGTCGTCGGGATCGAGGAACGCCGCATCCTCCAGGTCGACGTGCACGAGATCGGCCCACGCGCCCGCCGCGAGCGTGCCGATGTCGGTGCGGCCCAACGCGGCGGCGCCGTCGCGGGTCGCGAGCAGCAGCAGGTCCGCGGCGGTGAGCGCCGCAGCGTTGCCGGTGCCGAGCCGGGCCAGCAGCCCCGCCAGCCGCGCCTGGTGCCAGAGGTCGAGATCGTCCCCGGACGCGGGGCCGTCGGTACCGAGGCCCACCCGCGCACCGGCCGCCCGCAACGCCGGGACCCGGGCGATCCCCGCCGCGAGCTTCCCGTTGGACCCGGGGCAGTGCGCGACCCCCGCGCCGTGCCGGCCCAGCAGAGCCACGTCGTCGTCGGAGAGCTGGACGGAGTGCGCCGCCAGCAACCGGCCCGCGAGCAGCCCCGACGACTCGAGCAGCGCCGGGACCGAGCCGAACGCCGCACGGACGTGCGCGTCCTCCTGCGCCGACTCGGCGACATGCATGTGTACGAGCGCATCCCGCTCCGCCGCGTGCTCGGCGATCGACGTCAACGCGGCCGCGGGCAGCGTGTACGCGGCGTGCGGGCCGTAACCCAGCTCGATCCGGTCGGCCGGGCCCGAGCGCAGACCGTGGGCGTCGATCCGCGCGGACACCTCGTCGCGCATCTGCTCCCAGCTGCCGAGCCGGTCCCAGCCCGGCGCGGCGATGATCCCGGGCGTCACGACGGCCCGCGCCCCGACGGTCAGGACCGCGTCGACGACGGCATCGGTGAAGAAGTACATCTCCGTGCTGGTGGTGCACCCGGTGCGCAGCAGCTCGATCCCGCCGGCGACCATCCCGGCGCGGACGTCGTCGGCATCCAGCAGCCCCTCCGCCGGCCACATGATGCCGACCAGCCACTCCATCAACGGCAGGTCGCCGCCCAAACCGCGCAGCACCGTCATCGGCGTGTGGCAGTGGGTGTTCACGAGCCCGGGCATCAGCAACCCCGGCAGCGCCCGGACCGGCGCGTCGGACGCCGGGGCCTGCACCCGCGGACCCACCCACGTGATGCGCCCGTCCGGCGCCACGTCGACGACGGCGTCGCGCACCACCGAGCAGTCCGCGTCGCAGGTCAGCGCGACCGGAGCGGTGAAGCGGACGGTCACCGACGCGGATCGAGCAGCGACCGCAGCGACCGGAACGGGGGCAGCCAGGCTCCGCCGTCGGGAAGCGTGTCGAGGGTCATGCGCGGCAACGGCTCGCGGAACACGCCGTCGATGTCCTCGAGGTCGACGAACTCGATCACCTCGGACTGCAGCGCGAACGTCGCGTACTCGCGGAAACCGATGACGGTGACGCCGGCGCCCTTGGCGACGAGAGCCTCGAGGGGCTCACGGAACGCGCGACCGTCGCCCGACGCGACGACGACGTGCTGCAGCACACCCTCGTCGGCGCGGAGCTGGATGTGGCGCAGCATGTCCTCGTCGACATCGGAGTCCTCGCTGGTCTTCGGCTTGGCGAAGACGGCGAAACCGACGTTGCGCAGCGCCTCGACCCACGGCCGCACGACCTCGGTGCTGCCGGGGACGACGTTGGTGAAGACGGTGGCCTCGGCGGTCGCCTCCGGGCCCGCGAGGTCGAGCAGCCACCGGCCGACCGCGTCGAACCGCGGCCGGAAGGTGGAGGTCGGACGCGCGCCGAGCAGCGAGCCGAGGCTCATGTCCATGTTCGGCGCGTCCCAGACCAGCAGCACCCGAGGTGGCGGCGACCCGCCGGACTCACTCATGCGTCGACCCTATCCGTGGTCGAGGGTGCCCCGGGCGCCCCGCCCGACCTCACCGGTGTGTCCGACGCGGCCAGGACGTGCACCGTTGCGGTGACGGCCACCGTCACCGGGTCGCCGGGCCGGGGCGGCCGGTCGCCGGCCGGGACGCGGACCGTCGCGGCGGTGCCGTCGGCCAGCAGCAGCCGCACGACCCGGGTGTGTCCGTGGAACTCCACACCGGTGACCTGCGCGGCCTCCCCGCCCTCCCCCAGCGTGACCTGCTCGGGGCGCACCACCGCGATGACGGCGCCCGTCAGCCCGGTGTCGTGGCGGACCGGGCCGAGTGCGGTGCAGGCGACCCGCCCGTCGCTGTCGCCGGGGACCAGGGTCGCGGCGCCGACGAACCTCGCGAGCCACTCCGTCGCGGGCGCGGCGTAGAGCCGTTCGGGCGCGTCGTCCTGCACGATCCGGCCCCCGTGCAGGACGGCGACGCGGTCGGACACCGACAGCGCCTCGTCCTGGTCGTGGGTGATGAGGACGGCGGCGGTCCCGGCCGCGCGCAGGGTGGCGACGACGTCGGCGCGCACGCTCGCGCGCAGGCCGGCGTCGAGGTTGGCGAAGGGCTCGTCGAGCAGGACGACGGCCGGTTCGGGAGCGAGGGCCCGGGCCAGGGCGACGCGCTGGCGCTGGCCGCCGGAGAGCTCGTGGGGCATCCGGTCGGCGAGCCCGCCCAGCGACAGCCGGTCCAGCAGCTCCGGCACCCGCGAGGCCCGCAACGACCGGCGCAGTCCGTAGCCGACGTTGCGCGCCACGGTGAGGTGCCCGAACAGCGCCCCCTCTTGCGGGACGAGCCCGATACCGCGGTGTTGCGGCGCGACCCGGGTGAGGTCGCGGCCGCGCAACGTGACGGTCCCCGCCGTGGCGGGGTGCAGCCCGGCGACGGTCCGGAGCAGCGTCGTCTTCCCGCTGCCGCTCACGCCGAGGACGCTGACGAACTCGCCGCCGTGGACGTCGAGGTCGACGTCGTGCAGGACCGGGGTGCGGTAGCCGGCCGAGAGCGCGCGCACGCGCAGGACGACGTCGTTCATCGCCGCCGCCCCCGTTCGGCCAGGAACCAGGCCGGGACGCTCGCGGCGAGGACGAGCAGCAGGGCCGCGGGCGCTGCGGCGCCGTAGGTGCCCAGCGAGGTGTGTTGCCACAGGTCCGTCGCCAGGGTGTCGACTCCGATGGGACGCAACATGAGGGTGGCCGGTAGCTCCTTCATCGTGGTGACCATGACCAGCAGCCCGCCCGCGGCGATTCCCGGCCACGCCTGGCGGCCCGTCACCGCGAACCAGGTGCCGACCGCCGAGCGGCCCAGGGTGCGCGAGACCTCCTCCACCGCGACCGGGACGCGTTCGACGGCGGCCCGGGTGGCGCCGATCGCCTTGGGCAGGAACAGGACCGCGTACGCGAACACGAGCACCACCGCCGTCTGGTAGAGCTCGGGGACCAGGCCGAGGGACAGGAACACCAGCGACAGTCCGACGACGATCCCGGGCAGCCCGTGCCCGAGGTAGGCCACCGACTCGACGACGCCGACGACCCGGCCGCGGTAGCGGGCGGCGAGCACCCCGACCGGCACTGCCAGCACGACGACCAGCGCTGCGGCCGCGGCGCCGAGCGCGAGCGTGGTGACGGTGCTGCGGGCGAGATCGGCCCAGTCCGGGGAGGTGCCGGCGCGCAGGATGCGACCCGCCAGCACACCCAGCGGGAGCAGCAGGGACAGCGCGGCCACGGCCGCGAGGCCCGTCGCCACCAGTGCGGTCGCCCAGGGACGCGCCGCCACGGGTTCGGACCGCCGGGTCGCGACGACCGCCCGCCCGACGGTGCTGCGGCGGCGGACCCGGCGTTCGGCCAGGACCAGCGCGAGGGCCAGCATCGTCAGCAGCAGGGCGAGGACGGCGGCGGTGACGCGGTCGAGGCTGCCGGTGTAGGACGAGTGGATCGCCCACGTGAACGCGGGGAAGCGCAGCAGCGCGGGGGCGCCGAAGTCGGAGAGCGTGTAGAGCGCGACGAGCAGGGACCCCGCCAGCGCGGCGGGCACGACCTGCGGGAGCGTCACCGTCGTGAAGGCGGCGACCGGGCCACGACCCAGCGTGCGGGCGACGTCCTCGGGTCCGGTGTCGGCCAGCCGCAGGGCGGCCAGCACGGGGATCGTCACGTACGGGGTGCACGCCAGCACCATGACCCCGACCAGCGGCCAGAACCCGTTGATCCCCGGCCACGCGGCCAGCCACGCGAACGCCGTGATGTAGGACGGCATCGCCAGCGGCAACGACGCCAGCACCCACCACAGCCGGGGTGCGGGCAGCCGGACCCGCACGACGAGCACCGCTGTTGCGACGCCCAGCACGAGGCAGCCCACGCACACCGCCGCGACCAGCAGCACCGTGCCGGCGGCGAGCTCCCACGTCCGCGGCCGGGTCAGGACGTCGACGACCCGGTCGCCGCCTGCCTGGCCCGCCCGCACGACGAGGTAGACCAACGGGAGCGCGGCGAGCGCGGCGACCGCCGCGCCCGCCGCGAGCAATGGCCGAGGTGCTCTCGACCGTGAGCGGGACCGAATGGTCAGACCAGCCCTTCCTGCGTGAGCATCGCGACCGTCTCCTGGACCGACGACAGCTTCGCCAGGTCGATGTCGGGGCCGCCGAGACGCTCCAGCGGCGGCACGGCCTTCGGCGCGCCGTTACCTGCGACCAGGGGGTACTCGGCGGTCTTCTCGGCGAAGTACTTCTGCGCCGGCGGTGAGACGAGGAACTTCACGAACTCCGCGGCCTCCGGCGACTGGGCCGCACCGGTGAGGATGCCCGCGCCGGTCACGTTGACCAGGGCGCTGACCGAGCCCGGGTCGCCGAACTTGAGCTGTGCGCGCAGCGTTGCCGGGTCGGTCTCCGACCGCGCCCAGTAGTAGTGGTTGATCAGGCCCACGCCGGCGGTACCGGCGTTGACGGCCTCCAGGATCGCGCCGTTGTTGCGGTGGATCTGGACGTCGTTGGCCTTGAGGCCCTTCACCCAGTTACGGGCGGCCTCCTCGCCGGCGCTCACCCGCAGCGCGGTGACGTGGGCCTGGAACGAGGCGTTGGTCGGCGCGATCGCCACCTTGCCCTTCCACTGCGGCTCGACCAGCTTCGTGATGTCGCCGGGGACCTGGTCGGCGGAGTAGGTGGCGCTGTCGTAGGCGACGACGCGCGCCCGGCCGGTCAGGCCGACCCACAACCCGTCCTTCGAGGTGTAGTTGGCCGGGACGGCGGAGGTGACGTCGGCGGGGAGCTCGGTGAGCCGGCCCGCGTCGGCGACCGCACCGAGGGCGCCCGACTCCTGGGACAGGAAGACCTGCGCCGGGGTGCGGTCGCCTTCCTCGAGCAGCTGCGCCGCGAGCTCCGTCGTCGATCCGTACCGGGTCTCGACCTTGATCCCGGACGCCTGCTCGAACTGCTGGATCAGCGGGGCGACCAGCGCCTCCTCGCGACCTGAGTAGACGACGAGCGTCCGCTCGCCGGAGGCCCCGGTCGTTGCGGGCGCGGCGGGCGTGGAGCCGCCGCCACAGGCCGAGAGGGCCAGCGCCGCGGTGAGTGCGCCGGCCAGCAGGCCGAACCGTCGCCGTGGTGAGGACATCGCAGTCACACCTGATCCTTTGCGGATGGTTGAGGAGGAAAGGCTTAGGTGAGGCTAAACTTCTGGTATGCCCGAGTCGTCCCCCCAATATTTGGGGGATCGCACGTCCGTCTTCGTGCTCGACGACCACCGCGTCTTCACCGATCTGCTGTCGCTGACCCTCGGCATGCAGCCCGACCTACGCTGCGTCGGCGTCGCCCACACCCTCGACGACGCCTTCCGGCTCGCGGCCATCACCGAGTTCGACGTCGCGATCGTCGACCGCCGCCTCCCCGACGGCGACGGCCTCACCTTCCTGCCCTGGCTGCGCACCGTGCGCCCGGACGTCCGCACTGTCGTCCTCACCGCGCACCCCCGCGCCGAGGCCGCCGAACAGGCCTTCGCCGAAGGTGCCGCCGCCTTCCTGCCCAAGGACGGCTCCCTCAGCGAGATCCTCGACGCCGTCCGCGGCGGCGCACCCGCCTGCGTCCACCCGCACCTCACCGCCCGTGAGAAACAGGTGCTCGACGCGCTGGCCCTCGGCCTCGACGCCCACCGCATCGCCGCCGAACTCGGCATCTCCCTGCACACCACCCGCGACCACATCAAGGTCCTGCTCGGCAAACTCGACGCCCACACCCAGCTCGAAGCCGTCGTCGTCGCCCACCGGCTCGGCGTCGTCGCGCTGTCCGGCCCGCGCTGACGTGCGCCGCGCCGTCCGCCGGGCGCTCGTCCGGCACGCCGTGCTCACCGCCGTCGTCACCGCCGTCGTCTCGGGCATCACCGTCGGCGGGCTGTGGCTGTTCGCCGGCGGCGAGGCCAACCGCACCGCCCGCGACGTCGCCGGCCGTGTCGCCACCGCCGTCGTCGTCTCCCTCGCCGCGCACCACTACGACCCGGTCGCCCCCACCTCCCGCGACGAGGTCCTCGCCGGCCTGTCCCCCTTCATCGACTCCGGGATGCTCGCGCGGGCCAAGATCTGGCGGGTCATCGGCGACCAGGTCCAGGTCGTCGTGTCCGACGAACCCCGGATCGAGGGCGAACGCCGCCGCTTCGACGCCGACCTCGCCCGCCGCCTCGACGCCGGCGAGATCGTCGTCCTCGAGGTCCCCGACGACCCCGGGCACCGCTACGAACGTGCCGACGACTGCACCCTGCTCGAGGCGCTCGTCGGCTTCCGCGACGCCTGGGGCGTGCCCATGCGCCTCGAGGTGTACGTGCCCGTCGACACCGCCGCGACCGTCCGCAGCGCCATGGCCGACCTCCTCCCACTGGTCATCGGCAGCCTGCTCGTCCTCGCCGCCGCCACCGTCCCGATCACGCTGTCGCTCGCCCGGCGCGTCGAACGCGACCAGCGCGAACGCCAGGCGGTCCTGCACTACGGCCTCGCCGCGTCCGAACGCGAACGCCGCCGCCTCGCCCAGGTCCTCCACGACGGTGTCGTCCAGGACCTCGCCGGTACCGGCCTGCTCCTCGACGCGCTGCTCCTCGACGAGACCGCCGACAGCCGCCGCGAGCTCCTCGCCCGGGCCCACGGCCTCGTCGAACGCGCCGTCGCACTCCTGCGGGGCCTGCTCACCGAGCTCTCCCCCGGCGGCCTCGACACCCCCGACGTCCGCACCTCGCTGCAGGAGCTGGCCGCCGAACACCAGCGCACCGCCTCCCACGTGCGCCTCGAGACGGACGTGCGGATGACCGACGAGCCCGACGCCCAGGTCGTCGCCCTCCTGCACCGCATCGGCCGCGAACTCCTGCGCAACGCCGTCCGGCACGGCGCCCCCGGCGTCGTCCGCATCGAGGTCGACGCCCCCGGACCCGGTCGTGTCCGCATGACCGTCACCGACGACGGCCGCGGGTTCGACCCCACGGTCGCCCCCGAGAGCGGCCACATCGGGCTGCGGCTCGTCGGGCTCGCCGTCGAGGAGTGCGGCGGAACCCTGACGACGCACAGCGCGCCCGGCGCCGGGACCGCCATCGCGGCGACGCTGCCCGCCAGGCTGCCCGCCGGGCTCCCTGCGACGCTGCCCACCGGGCTCCCTGCGGCGGCGGGCCCGGGGCAGACTGGCGACCGTGGCACCTGAGAACCCCGACGCCGTCCGTGTCGCCCGCGCGGCCGCGGCCGCGATGGAGTACGCCGACGTCGCCGCCCGCGAGGCCGGGGTCCGGCTCGTCGACGTCGGCCCCGGCCACGCCACCACCGCGCTCACCGTGACCGACAAGCACCTCAACGGCCACGGAATCTGCCACGGCGGGTACGTCTTCCTGCTCGCAGACGCGGCCTTCGCATACGCGTGCAACAGCTTCGGGGTGTCGACGGTCGCCGCCGGCGCCGACGTCACCTTCCTGCGGCCGGGTGCCGCCGGGGAGGAGCTCGTCGCCGAGGCGCGCCGTCTCGGTGGGGCGGGCCGCTCCGGGCTCTACGACGTCACCGTCCGCGCCGGGGACGCCGTCGTCGCCGAGTTCCGCGGTCGCAGCCGGGCCGTGCCCGGTCTCCCGGCGCCGCCCCCGCCGCCGGCCTGACCCCTACAGGTCCGCCGCCGGGGGCAGGAACGCGGGTCGCTCGTCGGGGCGGGGGTCGTCGTAGTACCGGTGGAACACGCTGGTCAGGCCACCCGACATCGGCGGCACGATCCACGTCCAGTCGGCCGCGCACGACCGGCCCGCCTTCTCCTCCTTGGCCAGGTGCGCGAGGAAACGGTCCGACTCCGTGTGGTGGTCGGCCATCGTCACCCCCGCCTCGTCGAACGAGTGCTGCACCGCCCGCGTCAGCTCCACCAGCGCACGGTCGCGCCACAACGTCCGCACCGAGCTCGTGTCCAGCCCCAGCCGCGCCGCGATCGCGGGCAGCAGGTCGTAGCGGTCGGCGTCGGCCAGGTTGCGGGCACCGATCTCGGTGTTCAGGTACCAGCCGTTGAACGGAGCCGCCGGGTACCGCACCCCGCCGACGACGAGCGGCATGTTGCTGATCGCCGGGACCGCGTGCCAGCGCAGCCGCATGTCGGCGAACCACTCGTGGTCGGGATGGGTCAGCGGCACCTCGAGCACCGCGTCGGCCGGAAGCTCGTGCAGCGAGGGGCGGCCGTCCGGGCCCGAGACCAGCAGCGGTAGGACGTCGAAGCGGCCGCGTGGCTCCGGCCGCCGCCAGCCCAGCTCCTCGACGAGATCGGTGAAGTCGGCCAGCCGGGGATCGCCGCGGACGGTGCCGTCGGGAAACCGGTGCCCCGCATAGCGGACGAGCTGCTCGTTGTGGATGCGCGGACCGGGGCGTTCCGGCACGTCCGGCGCGAACACGGTGATCGACGACCGGATCCGCCCACCCCGGGTCGCCTCGCGCAGATGGGCGATGCACTCGGCCGCCACGTCGCCCGCCGCGGTGATCTGGCGGCGGTCGCGCACGTGCAGCGTCTTCCAGTACAGCCGCCCGATGCAGCGCGCGGAGTTGCGCCACGCCACCCGGGCGCCGAACGCCAGCTCCGCCTCGGTGTGCCGGTAGGTGCCCGTCGCCGCGATCTCGTCGAGCACCGCGGCCCGCCGCTGCGCGGGCGGCTCCGCGTCGGCCCCCGCCGCATCCTCCGCCTCGACGAGCTCCAGGAACTCGACGGCCTCGTCCGGGTCGACCGGCTGCGGACCCGGGTCGGGTGCACCCCCGTCGGGCCGGCCGCGGCCGGTCATCGGGCAGCGCTGCTCGGGGAGCCCCTCCGATGTCGATGATCCGTAACCGTTGACCACTGCGGTCACGGACAGCCTCCAGAGAGTCACTCGATGGATACAGGGAGCGTTCCTGAATCTTTGTACATGGTGACTGTGAGTGTGTCAGCGTGCCCCTGGTGTAACACTCGTTCGTACATCAGGTCTGAAACCGCTCGTTTGTCCGCGACCGCCCGCTGTTCGAACTTGGACACCGGCCGCCATGCGGGGCGGGGCAGGAAACCGTCCGGCCCGACCCCCGCCGCCCGCCGCAGCAACGGTTCGGCGTCGGCCACCTCGCGCATCTGGACGGCGTAGTCGGCCCAGTCCGTCGCCATGTGCAACGTCGCCTCGGGCCGCAGCCGCGACGCCGCCAACGCCACGAAGTCCGGCTGCACCAGCCGACGCTTGTGATGGCGCCGCTTCGGCCACGGATCAGGGAAGAAGATGCGGACCCCGTCGAGCGAACCCTCCGGCACGCACGAGTCCAGCAGCGCCACCGCGTCGCCCCTCAGGAGCAGCAGGTTCCTCAGCCCGGCGTCCTCGATCCGCAGCAACAACTGCGCCAGCCCGGGCTCGAACACCTCGACCGCGAGGTGGTCCACCTCCGGCGCGGCAGCCGCCAACGCCGCCGTCGTCTCCCCCATGCCCGACCCGATCTCCAGCACCACGGGCACCTCGCGGCCGAACCACGCAGCCGGCGCGAACGGCTCCCGCCCGCCGACGAGGTCCTCGACGTCCCGGCCGAACCTGCCCCACAGCCGCTCCCACGCCGACTGCTGGCCCTCGGTCAGCCGGTTGCGCTGATGGACGAAACTCGGGATCCGGTCCGTCCGTCGCGCGCCGCCGCCGGCTTCCGCATCGGTCACGGTCTCGGGGCCCACTGTCATCGTCTCCGGAGTGTCGGTCGGGTGCGGTTGGGGTTGGCGGCCCGATTCTCCCCGACGCGCGTGCAGCCCCGACGGGGCCCGGTCCACACGTTGTAACCGATCCGTGACCTCCGCAGGGGGCAACTACGCATCCGCGTCGCGCTGGAGATCGTCATTCTCTCCGGTGTGTCCGATTCGCAGGTGACAGACGACAGGCTCGCCGCCGTCGCCGCCGAGCTCGGCAGGCTGGGACGGCGGCTCGACGACCTCGGCGGCGAACTGCTGTCGCTCAGAGGGACACCGCCGGATCCGGCGCCGGACGGGGGGTCCGGAGCCGGGTCCGGCACGTCGGGGGGATCGGCATCGGGGCCCGCCCCCGCGCCCGATCGCGAGGTCGCGGCACCACCCGCTGCCTCCGCTGCGGCCCCCGCCCCCGCTGCGCCCCCCGCCTCCGCTGCGCCCCCTGTGCCGGGGGTGCCCCCGGTTCCCGCGGTGCCCCCGGGTCCCGCGGGCCCGCCGCCGGCTCGGCCCCAGGCCCCCGGTGGGCTCATCCCGGGTGCGAAGCCGTGGCCCGGCAACCGGCCCGGCACCGCACCCGTCGGCGACAGCCGGCAGTACCCGCCCGCAGGCCACGGCGCGCCCTGGAACCGGCACCAGCCCCCCGCGCCCTACACCGCACCCCACCCACCGGCCGCACCCCGGCAGAACTGGACCGCCTCCCTGTCCGGCGCGCGGCTGCTCGCCTGGACCGGCGGCGCCGTCACCCTTCTCGGCGTCGTCATGCTGCTCGTCCTCGCCGCCTCCCGCGGCTGGTTCTCCCCCGGCGCCCGCCTCGTCGCCGGCGCCGCGCTCGGACTCGTCCTCATCGGCCTCGCCGCCTGGCTGCACCGCAAGGAGACCGCCCGCGCCGGCGCCGCCGCCGTCGCCGGCACCGGCGTCGCCGCCCTCTACCTCGTCGTCGGGTCCGCCACCGCCCAGTACGGCTTCGTGCCCCCCGCCGTCGGGCTCGGCCTCGCCGTACTCGTCGCCGCAGGCGGACTCGGCCTCGCCGACGTCTGGCGCCTCCAGGCCCTCGCCATCGGTGCCGTCGTCGGCGCCGCCGTCCTCGCCCCGATCGTCACCCAGGGCTGGGTCCCGCTCCTCGGCGGCCTCATCGTCGTCCTCGAGATCGCCGCCGGAGTCGTCGCGCTGCGCCGCACCTGGCCGTGGCTGCTCGTCGCCGGCGCCGGCTGGGCCGTCCTCTACACCGCGCTCGCGGCCGGCGTCGCCCCCTCGTCCGCGCTCTGGGCCGCCGGCGCCTCCGCCATCGCGGCCCTCGTCGTGGGCGTCGTCCTCGCCCTCTATGCACTGGTCAAGCGGGACATGACGCCCGCCCACGGCGTCCTCGCCTCGGCCGCCCTGCCCACCCTCGTCCTCGCCGGCCGCCTCGGCGGCTGGGGCGGCGCGGCCCTCGCCGCCGGTGCCGCCGTGCTGATGCTCGGCGTCGCGCTCGTCCCGTCCTTCAACCGGCCCATCCGCGTCGTCTCGCTCGCCGTCGGTGCCGTCGCACTCCTCGTCGCGACGTCACTGCCCTTCTCCGGCGAGGTCGCCGTCGCCGTCATCGTCGGCGAGGCCATCGGGTTCACCGTCGCCGCTGCCCTGCTGCGCAGCCGCATCACCCTGATGTTCGCCGCAGGCTTCGCCGTCCTCGGCGTGCTCGGTGCCGTGGCCCAACCCCTCCCGCCCACCGTCCTCGCCCTCTTCCCCATGCCCCCCTTCGTCCGGGGCGACCTGCCGCAGCAGGGCGCGCTCGTCACCGGCCTGCTCGTCGCGGTGCTGCTCGTCGGGCTCGCCGTCGCGTTGCTCGTCACCTTCGAACGCACCGGGCTCCTCGGCTCCGGCGACGGCCGGACCGCCCTCTGGGTCATCACCGGGCTGGTCGGGCTCTACGGCCTCACCGGCATCGCCGTCGCGCTCGCCGTGCTGATCTCGCCCGACCGCGGCGGGTTCGTCGCCGGACACGCCGTCGTCACGGTGTCCTGGACGGTCCTTGCCCTCGTCCTCCTGGCCCGCGGCATCCGCAACACGCCGCTGCGTGTCGCCGGGCTCGTGCTCGTCGCCGCGGCCGTCGCCAAGCTGATCCTCTTCGACCTGGTGTCCCTCGACGGCCTGGCCCGCGCCGGAGCGTTCCTCGGCGCCGGGCTGGTCCTGCTGGCAGCGGGCGTCCGGTACGCGCGGCTGGTCGCCGAGGCGGAGCAGGCCGAGCACCCGGCCCCGACCGGGGCAGCCCCCGGTCCGCCCGTCCCGGCGGGCGCGGTCGCCCCGGCCCGGCCGGCGCCGCCCACCCAGGGCCACCCGCCGGCGCAGGGACAGCCCCCCGCCCAGGGTCAGGCGTCGCCCGGCCAGGGTGGTCGTGACACCTGGGGCCCGCCCCAGGAGCCCGGCAACCGCCGCTGACCTCCGGCGCCACACCTCCACCGGGGGTGTGGCGCCGTCGTCGACGACCCGCGGACCGACCACACGCGCGCCCGGCCGCGCGTCACCAGGGCCACAGCCACGACCACCACCGGCCGCGCGGCTCCACCCCCGGCACGTCGTCGACGACCAGCACCTCGTCCGTCAGGCCGTCGCCGTCGAGGTCCATGTGCAGCGCCAGGTCGAGGTCGTCGACCACCGCGAGGGTGTCGACGACACCGTCCGCGTCCGTGTCCGCGCCCAGATCCACCGGCAGCCCAGGGGCCCCGGGCGCGTCGAGATCGTCGGCCAGCACCGGATCATGGTCGGGCACGGGCACTCCCCTCCGCCGCGAGCGCGGCCAGCTCGTCGTCGATCGCCGCCAGCCGGGCCGCGACCGCCACGTCGAGTGCCGCGACGACCCGCTGCTCCACGTGCACCAGCCTCGCGACCAGTGCCGATGTCGCTGCGGCCCGGACCACCGCCGCCACACCCGGAATCCATTGCCGCAGCCGGGTCCGCTCCGCGGCCACCCACCTCGTCGCCACGGTCACCCCCAGCAGGACCGCCCCGCACCCCACCGCCGGGCCGACAGTCCCGGTGACCGCGGGGGCCCCGACGATCGGCACCCCCAACCACGGCAGCACCGTCCGCGACCCCGACAGGACCTGCCACGGGCGGGCCGGCGGCGGCACCGACGGCAACGTGAGGTCGGTGGCTTCCGGCGGACCGGTGTCGACGACGTCCATCGGCAGCCCCCGCACCGTCGCGATCCGGCGCAGCTCCGGCAGCAGCCGGCCCTCGACCCGCTGCACCACCAGGTCGACCGCCCGGTCCGCGGCCGCCCGCGCATGCTCGGGGAAGCGGGCCCGGTCGGCCCGGCCCGCCCGGTCGAGGTACCGCGTGGACTCGGCGGTCAGCGCCCCCACGACCGTCGTGACCTGCATCGCGGCCGACGCCCGGGCCAGTCCGCAGACCGTGTGGACCTCCGCCCGGTGCCCCGCCAGCCCCGCCCGCTGCGCCGTCAGCTCGGCGCGACGCATCCGCACCGCCTCGGCGTACCGGTCGACCATGGGCGCACGTTCGCAGGCCGGCGTGCGCCGTGACGGTGGTTCGCGCACATCCTTCACGTCCGCGAACGCGCGCGGGGTCGTACCGACTGTCGATCTTTGTCGGGGGTCCTCGGTAGGTTGCAGGCGTGGCTCCTGATCCGAGGATCGACCCGGCGTTCCGGGACCTGCCGCTCGACGCGCTGGCCGATGCGGCGCTCTCGCGTGCTCGCGAGCTCGGCGCGCAGCACGCCGACGTCCGGGTGGAGCGGATCGTCTCCCAGTCCATCTCGCTGCGCGACGGTTCGGTCACCGGGGTGTCGGACTCGACGTCGGTGGGGCTGGCGGTGCGTGTGGTGGTCGACGGGGTGTGGGGTTTCGCCTCGCACGTCGAGCTGACGCCGTTGCGCGCCGCGGAGACGGCGGCGCAGGCCGTGGCGGTGGCGCGCACGTTGGCGCCGGTCGCGCGGGAGCGGGTCGAGCGGGCCGACGAGCCGGTGCACGTGGGTGAGTGGGTGTCGGCCTACGAGGTCGACCCGTTCGCCGTGCCCACGCGGGAGAAGGTCGAGCTGCTCACGGAGTGGTCGCAGCGGCTGCTGGCGGCCGACGGGGTCGACCATGTGCAGGCGTCGGTGTCGCAGGTGCGGGAGAACAAGTTCTACGCCGATCTGGCGGGTACGCGGACGGTGCAGCAGCGGGTCCGGATCGAGCCGGGGTTCACGGCCACGGCGGTCGACCGGGCGGCGGGCGGCTTCGAGACGATGAGCACCCTGGCCCCGCCGACCGGGCGTGGCTGGGAGTACGCCACGGGCACCGGGTGGGACTGGGACGGCGAGCTGGCCACGATCCCGGAGCTGCTGGCGGAGAAGACGAAGGCGCCGTCGGTGCAGGCGGGCCCGACGGACCTGGTGATCGACCCGACCAACCTGTGGCTGACGATCCACGAGTCGATCGGGCACGCCACGGAGTACGACAGGGCGATCGGCTACGAGGCCGCCTACGCGGGCACGAGCTTCGCCACACCCGACAAGCTGGGCACACTGCGCTACGGGTCGCCGATCATGCACGTCACGGGCGACCGGACGGTGGAACACGGGCTGGCGACGGTCGCGTTCGACGACGACGGGGTGGCCACCACGGAGTGGGACCTGGTGCGCGACGGCGTGCTCGTCGGCTACCAGCTCGACCGGACGTTCGCGCCGCGGCTCGGCCTGCAGCGGTCCAACGGCTGCGCCTTCGCCGACTCGCCGCACCACGTGCCGATCCAGCGGATGGCCAACGTGTCGCTGCAGCCCGACCCGGAGCACGACACGACGACCGAGGAGCTGATCGGCCGTGTCGAGCGCGGCATCTACGTCGTCGGCGACAAGTCCTGGTCGATCGACATGCAGCGCTACAACTTCCAGTTCACCGGGCAGCGGTTCTACCGGATCGAGGACGGCCGGCTGGCGGGCCAGCTGCGCGACGTCGCCTACCAGGCCACGACCACCGACTTCTGGGGCTCGATGGAGGCGGTGGGCGGCCCGTCGAGCTGGCGGCTCGGTGGGGCGATGAACTGCGGAAAGGCTCAGCCGGGGCAGATCGCCCCGGTCAGCCACGGGTGCCCGCCCGCCCTGTTCCGCGGGGTCAACGTCCTCAACACGCAGGAGGAGGCGTCATGACGGTGCTGCCGCCGCAACAGATCGTCGAGCGGGTCCTCGGTGCGGGGCGCTCGGCCGCCCCCGACGTGGCCGGTCGGGTCGTGCTCGTCTCCGAGACCAGCGAGGCGGTGCTGCGGTGGGCCAACTCGACGATGACGACGAACGGCCTCGGCACGTCGCGCCGGACGACGGTGATCTCGCTGGTCCGGGTCGAAGGCGGCACGGCGGCCGGCGTGGTCAGTTCCAGCGCGGCGGTCACCGATCCGCTGCAGCTCGACGAGCTGGTCACGGCCAGCGAGAAGGCGGCGCGCGACGCGGGCCCGTCGCGGGACGCGGCGGAGCTGCCCACCGACGTCGTCGACGACCCCGCGTGGACCGAGCCGGCGGCGGGGACGTCGATCGAGGTGTTCGGCGACCTCGCGACGGGTCTGGCCGACGTCCTGGCGGGCGACCTGCGGCACTACGGCTTCGCCAGCCACTCGCTCACCACGATCTGGCTGGGCACGTCGGCGGGTGTGCGCCGGCGGTGGGTGCAGCCGACGGGGTCGGTGGAGCTCAACGTCAAGACGCCCGATCTGGAGGGGTCGGCGTGGACGGCGGTGGGTACGGCCGACTTCACCGACGTCGACGTGGTCGCGCTGGCGGCCGACGCGTCGCGGCGCCTGGAGTGGGGCGCCCGCCGCACGGCGCTGCCCGCGGGCCGGTACGAGACGGTGCTGCCGCCGTCGGCGGTGGCTGACCTGATGGTCTATCTGGCGTGGTCGATGGAGGGCCGGGCTGCGCAGGAGGGCCACAGTGCGCTGTCGGGTCCCGACGGTCCGCGCGTCGGCGAACGCCTCACCGAGCTGCCGCTGACGCTGACGAGCGACCCGACGGCCCCCGGGTTGGAGTACGAGCCGTTCCTGGTCACCACGAGCTCGGGTGGCGGGACGAGCGTGTTCGACAACGGCGCCCCGACGCGGCGGGTCGACTGGGTGCGCGAGGGCGTCGTCAACGAGCTCGTGTACTCCCGGGCGGAGGCCGCCGAGTTCGGCACGTCGTTCACCCCCGCCGGCGACAACCTGGCGCTGACGGGTGGGCCGTCGGGGTCGGCGGCGTCGATCGACGAGATGGTCGCGGGCACCGAGCGTGGGCTGTTGCTGACGTGCCTCTGGTACATCCGTGAGGTCGACCCGACGAGTCTGCTGCTCACGGGCCTGACCCGCGACGGGGTGTACCTGGTGGAGAAGGGGGAGGTCGTCGCCGAGGTGGAGCACAACTTCCGGTTCAACTACTCCCCGCTCGACGTGCTGCGCCGCGCGACGGAGGTCGGTGCGACGGTGCCGACGGTGCCGCGGGAGTGGAAGGACTGGTTCACCCGCGCGGCGATGCCCCCGCTGCGGGTGCCGGACTTCAACATGTCGTCGGTATCGCTGGGCCGCTGACCGCGGGCCGCTGTCGCCCGGGACCCTCCACTCCCGGATCACCGCGCCCGGTGGCCCCGGGTCGCTGCGCCGGAGGGCCGCGCCCGGTGGCCGCCGAGGTCGGCACGCACGTGATCCGGTGCGCCCGCGAGTCGGCGGGTGTCGGACCGGCGACGCGAACTGCCGAACGGGTGAGGCTGGTGAGGCGCCGGGGCCGGGGATCCGGGCGCCGAGCGGTTGGGGCCCCGGTGGGCGTCCAGCCCGGTGACGGATCGGCGCAGGTCCGTGCCGATTCGGCGGCACGCGCGGCGTGCCGCGGCCGTGCCGGGCCCGCGATGCCTCACCCTGGACGCCTGCACCCGCACCAACGCACGAACAGAGCAAGCCGTCCTGGTACCCGCCGATGCCGTCGCGGTCCGCTAGTAGAGGGAGTCCGTCCGTGTCGTCGTACGACGTGGTCAGTGCCTACACGCTGGTGATCGGTGACGACACCGGTGAGCCGACGGTGAGTGTGCACGGCTGCGCGTCGGCGGCGTGGCGTGAGCTCGACCGCGAGGTCCGGGCGCGGTCGCGCATGCGTCCGCGGCCGCGTCGGGTGGTCGACGAGGAGTCGGCGACCCGCCTGGCGTCGGCGTGGCGGGCGGCGGACCCGGAGTCGCGGTTCTGGAACGTCACCGCTCACCGCCTGCCCATCCTGCTGCCGGTGATCGCGCGCAGCGCCGGCCCGGTGACGGCCCGGACCGGTTGAAGAGGGCTCAGTTGGGCGGCGGCGGAACGGGTTCGCCGCCTGCGGGACGGCTCTTCTGCTCGGCGATCCGTACCTGGACGTTCTCCGCGGTGATGGCGGCGCGGCGGCGTTCGCGGACGCGGAAGAGTACGAGCATCGACACGCCGTAGGCAATGCCGACGATGACGAGTACGACGCCGAACTTGGTCACCATCGTCTGCAGGACGCCTTCGACGGGCACGTCGATCGTGGAGATGATCGCGAGCACGCCGAGCGTGAGCAGGTGGAACAGCACGGTGAGCAGGAGGTTCAGCGAGCGGGCCGTCTCCTTGCTCTGGAAGACCTCTTCGAGGAACGGTTCGCCGGAGAGGAACAGCACCCGGCCGACGGCCACGGTGAGGGCGAGCGCGACGACGAGGAACACCAGGTACTGACCGGTGGTCACGTGGGGCCTCCTGCGTTCGGTGTCGTGTCGTCGGCGCTGTCAGGAACCTGTACCCGGTGGGTGCGTCCATCATGCGCCGGGGCGTGCCGGATTCCGATCCCTTTCGTCACATCCGGTGCTGTCGTGGTCACGATGCGTCGGTCGTGTCGCTGTGCGCGGTGGTCTGCTCGACGAGCCCGGCGGGCGAGCCGGGACGCGCCGGTGCCGGGGGTGGGCCCGACGAGTGGGACGCCGTTCTCGCGGCGGGCCATGACGTGGTCGAGGGCGTCGATGCAGCGGTCGGCGCCGGCGGTAACGGTGCGGGTACCCGACGTCGAGGTCCGCGCGTTCCTGTCGGGCGTCCCCCCGCGGACCGCGTCAGCGTGTGAGCAGGCCGCGCAGGACGCCGACGAGGTCCTCCACGTCGCCGACGCCGGTGAGTGGCGCGCCGGTGAGGGTGCGCAGGTAGAGGCCGTCGCCGACGAGCTGGACGAGCCAGGCGAGCAGCGGGTCGGGGACCTCGGCGCGCAGGGCGGCGAGGCCGTCGGCGTCCACGGCGGCCAGCGCGTCGCGGGCGGTGATTCCGGTGGGGCTGGAGTCGGCGATCCGGAGGGCGGCGAGGTAGGTGCGGGTGAGTCCGGCGGGTGAGGCGCGACCGGGGACCGAGGTCCGCAGGTAGTAGGCGACGGCGCCGTCGGGGTCGGCCTTCATGGCGTCGGCGTCGGCGGCGCTGCGGTCGCGGAGCCGGTCGAGCAGGCCGGCGGCGAGGGCGTCCTTGGAGGCGAAGTGGTAGAGCAGGCCGCCCTTGGAGACGTCGGCGGCCGCGGCGACGGCGTCGAGGGTCGTGCTGCCGGGGCCGGCTTCGATCAGCAGCGTCTCGTAGGCGTCGAGGACGCGATCACGGGCGCTCGGCACGCGGGAAGTCTAGGCGCCTCGGGGTGGCACGTCGCACATCTGGCTCATGGCGGGAACGACCAGCGATTCTGTACCGTCTGGACGGTACAGAACTCCCCTTGTTCGTTCACGCCCCGAGGACCTTCGCCATGACCGTCGCGATCCCGCGCGTCCCCACGCGCCCGACCCCGGCTCCACGCGCCGGCCACCGCCGGTGGCTCGCGCTCGCCGTGCTGTTCCTGCCGACGCTGCTCGTCGCCGTCGACAACACGATCCTGAGCTTCGCGCTGCCCGCGATCACCACCGCGCTGTCGCCCGGCGCGGCCACGCTGCTGTGGATGGTGGACGCCTACCCGCTCGTGCTCGCCGGGCTGCTCGTCACCATGGGCACGATCGGGGACCGCGTCGGGTCGCGGCGCATGCTCGTCATCGGCGTCACCGGGTTCGGCGTCGTGTCGCTGGCCGCCACGTTCGCCACCGACGCCGGCCACCTCGTCGCCGCCCGCGCACTCCTCGGGTTCTTCGGCGCGATGCTGATGCCGAGCACGCTCGCGCTCGTCCGGACCCTGTTCGTCGACCGCGACGAGCGCCGGCTCGCTCTCGCGATCTGGGCGACGGGCTTCGCCGCGGGCGCCGCCCTCGGCCCGCTCGTCGGCGGGGCCCTGCTCGCGCACTTCTGGTGGGGCTCGGTCTTCCTGGTCAACGTGCCCGTCACCGCGCTGGTGGTGGTCCTCGCGCTGTTCCTGCTGCCCGAGTCCGCGCGGGTCCGCCGCGGCCGCCTCGACCTCGGCGGCGTCGTCCTGTCGATGGCCGCGGTCGTGCCGGTCGTCCTCGCGATCAAGCTCGTCGCGTCCGGTGGCTCGGCCGCGGTGGTCGCGGCGGCACTCGTCGTCGGGGTCCTCGCCGGCGCGGCGTTCGTCCGGCGTGCCCGCAGGCTCGCCGCCGCCGGCCGCGAACCCGTCCTCGACCTGCGGCTGCTCGCGTCGCCGGTGCTGCGCATCGCGATGCTCGCCAACCTGACCACGATGCTCGCCCTCACCGGGCTGCTCTTCTTCGCGGCGCAGTACCTGCAGCTCGTCCTCGGGCTCGGCCCGATGCGATCGGGCGTGCTGCTGCTGCCCGGGTTCGCGGCGACGGTCGTCGCCGGGCTGGTCGCGGCGTGGTTGGCGCGCCGGTTCCCGATCCGGGTCCTCGTGCCCACGGGCCTCGCCACTGCCGCCGTCGGCTACGCGTCGTGCGTGCTGCTCGGCGCGTCCACGGGCGCAATGGTGCTGCTGGTGGCGGGCGTGTTCGTCGGCGCCGGGATCGGGCTCACCGAGACCCTGACCAACGACGTCGTCCTCACCGCCGCCCCCGTCGAGCGTGCCGGGTCGGCATCGGCGATGTCGGAGACCGCCTACGAGCTCGGCGCCGTCCTCGGCACCGCGGCGCTCGGCGGTGTCCTGACCGCGGTCTACCGCGGCGCCGTCGACGCGCCCGCCGGTCCGGCGCGGGAGACCCTCGGCGGCGCGGTCGACTCCGCCGACCCGGCCGTGATCGAGTCGGCGCGGGCGGCATTCGCCCTGGGTGTCGACGTCACCGCCGTCCTCGGTGCGGCAGTCCTCGCGGCGATGGCCATCGCGGCGTGGCTGGTGCTGCGCCGCCACACCCGGCCCGCCGCCGCCCCGGCCCCGGCGGACCGGCCGCAACCCGAGTGCTGCGGATCGGGTGCGACGCAGCCGTGACGTGGCGCCCACCGGCCGAGAAGGTCCGTGGGTCAGCCCACCAGGAGCCCGACGCCGAGCACCAGCATCGTGACGGCGACGCCGCCGTCGAGCACCTGCCACGCCCGCGGTGAGCGCAGCCACCGGCCGGCGAGCCGGGAGCCGAAGGCGAGCGTCGCGAACCAGACGACGCTGGCGGCGACGCACCCCGCCGCGAACCACCACCGGTTCGCGCCGTGGGTGCTGCCGATGGTCCCGAGCAGGAGTACGTCCAGGTAGACGTGCGGGTTGAGCCAGGTCAGCGCCAGGCAGGTGGCGAGCACGGGTGCGAGCGGGCGGATGCGGACCGCCGTCGCCGTCGCGCCCTGCGGCACCGTTGCGGGCCCGGTGCCGGCGTCGAGGGCCGCCCCCGACGGCCGCCACGCCCGGCGCGCCGCCAGCAGCCCGTAGCCGACGAGGAACGCCGCGCCCGCCCAGCGCACGACGGTGACGAGCCACGGCGCGGCGGCCAGGACCGCGCCGACGCCCGCGACCGACAAGGTGATCAGGACGGCGTCGCTGAGCATGCAGGCCAGCGCCACGGCGGCCACGTGCTCGCGGCGCACCCCCTGGCGCAGCACGAAGGCGTTCTGCGCGCCGATGGCGACGATGAGCGACAGGCCGAGTCCGAGGCCGGAGAGCAGAGCGGGCACGTCCGTCGACGCTAGGAGCGCTGTCCCCGGCAATCCAGCTCAGGATTCTTCAGCACCATTAGCCTGGCTTCATGAGGCTGCCCCACGACCTGGTGGAGACGGTCGCGACGATCGTCGACGAGGGCACGTTCGAGGCCGCGGCGGCGCGGCTGCACCTGACGCCGTCGGCGGTCAGCCAGCGGGTCCGCCGGCTCGAGGACCGGCTCGGCCGCATCCTGCTGGTGCGGTCGAAACCGGTACGTCCCACCGAGGCGGGCGCGGCGGTCGTGCGGCTGGCCCGGCAGACCGCACTGCTCGAACACGAGGCGCTCTCCGGGCTCGGCGCCGGGGAGACCGAGCGGACCGCGCTCGCGCTCGCCGTCAACGCCGACTCCCTCGGCACCTGGTTCCTCGCCCCGCTCGCCCGGGTCGCGCGCAGGTACCCGGTCGTGTTCGAACTGCACCGCGACGACCAGGACTTCACCGCGGGCCTGCTCGCCGACGGCACCGTGACCGCGGCGGTGACCGCGCAGGGCACACCCGTCGCAGGCTGCGCCGTGACCCCGTTGGGCGTCATGCGCTACGACGCCGTGGCGGCGCCGGAGTTCGCGGCGCGCTGGTTCCCCGGCGGTGTGACGCCCGAGGCGCTGGCGCGGGCACCGCTGGTCGACTACGACCGTCGCGACGACCTTCAGACCCGCTGGCTGCGCTCCCGTGGTGTCGACCCGGATGCGCCGCCGCGCAATCTCGTGCCCGCGACCAGCGACTTCGCCACCGCGGTGCGGTTGGGTCTGGGGTGGGGGCTGCTGATGCCGGCGCAGTCCCGCGATCCGGCGCCGGGGGGTGAGCTGGTGGGCCTCGGGGGTCCGCCGGTGACGGTCCCGCTGTTCTGGCAGCGCTGGCGGCTGCGTTCGCCGTTGCTCGACGCCGTCGCTGCCGAGGTGGCCGCCGAGGCAGCGACGGCCCTCGACCAGCCACCGATCAAGCGCCCGTCCCCGAGCGTGTCGTGAGCGCCGTCCGCCCGCGCTGACGACACGTCCGGCAGGTGGTCCGGGGGCAGCGCCGGCCCGTGCCGCCGACGCACACGCACCGGGCAGGTCGGGGAACGGCGCGTCCGGCAGTGCCCTGATCGGCGGCCGTGTCATGCGAGCGATCGAGCCGCGCTGATGACACGCCGGATCGGGTGACGTCCCACGCAACCGCGCCGGCGCACCGGGCGGGTCGTGGGAGCGGCCCGACCGCGCTGAGAACACGGCGGGTGCCGGACGGCCACCACGACGTCAGGGCGGTGTCACCTGGCGCAGGAGCCGCTCGGCCAGCGCGCGGACCTCTGCCCGCAGGTCGGCGGGAGCGACGACGGTGAAGCCCACGCCGAGGCCCGCGAGCATCCGGGCAGCGCCGTCGAGGTGTTCGGCGCGTCCGGTGAACAGCGTTCCGGACGGATGGGGCGCAAGGGTTCCCGCGCTCCGGGGCACGAGCCGGCGGGCCTCGTCGACGGGGACGTGCAGCACGACCTCCATCGCGTGCGCCCAGCCCGCCGCGGCGATGCCGGCGACGACCTCGTCGGCGGCGTCGAACCCGGCGGGCGGCGCCGTCCCGGGTCCGAGGACGTCGACGCGGGAGACGCGGTCGACGCGGAAGTTGCGGACGTCGTCGCGGTCGCGGTCGTGCCCGCTGACGTACCAGCGCCCGGCGTGGAAGGTGATGCCCCAGGGGTCGAGCTCGCGCCGGGAGGCCGTCCCGCTCCAGGAGCGGTAGGCGAACCGGACCCTGACCCGGTCGCGGGCGGCGGTGCCGAGCGCGAGCAGGACGCCGGCGTCGGGCGGGGTGGCGGGGTGGGCGGGGGCGGTGAAGCCGAGCACGTCGGCGACGGCTCGGACCTGGTCGCGGACGGCGTCGGGCAGGACGCGTTCGAGCTTCGCGCGGGCGCTCGCGACGGCGGGTGCGGCCGCGTGCAGGCCGGTGCGCTCGGCGGCGAGCAGACCGAGGACGACCGCGACGGCCTCGTCGCCCGACAGCATCAGCGGTGGCAGCCGGTAGCCGGGGAGCAGCCGGTAGCCGCCGTGCCGACCGCGGCGGGCGACGACGGGGACGCCGAGCTCGTCGAGGGTGCGCACGTGGCGTCGGACGGTGCGTTCGTCGACGTCGAGGCGCTGGGCGAGTTCGGGTCCGGTGAGGCCGGGGCGGGCCTGGAGGAGTTCGAGGAGGGCCAGGACGCGGCTCGCGGAGGAGGCCATGCGGCGATTCTCGCCGAAACAGGACGGTTTCGGCCCGGTTAAGTTCCTACAGTCCCGGACATGGCGACATACGTGCTGGTCCCGGGGTTCTGGTTGGGTGCATGGGCGTGGGACGGGGTGGCGGCCCGGCTGCGCGCCGACGGTCACGACGTCCACGCGGTGACGCCGTTGGGCGTCGGGGAGCGGGCCACGACGGCCGACGTGAGCGCCGACGACCAGGTCGCGGACATCGTCTCGATCCTGCGCGCGACGTCGGCTCCGGTGGTGCTCGTCGGGCACAGCGGCGCCGGCCCGGTGGTGGTCGCCGCGGCGGAGAAGGCGCGTGGGCGCGTCGCGCACCTGGTGCTCGTCGACACCGGTCCGCTGCCGGACGGTATGGCGCACATCGACTTCCACGAGCCGCCGGTGCAGGAGTGGATCCGCGCGCGGATCGCCGCCGACGACGGCTGGTACCCCGTCCCGGACGTGGACCGGCTGCGCGCGTGGGGAGTGAGCCTGGACGGGCTGGACGACGACACGCTGGAGACGATGTGGGCGGGCGCGACCCCCGAACCGGGCGGGGTCGTGACAGGATCGGCGTCGCGCGGGACGAACGACCCGACGCTGCCGAAGACTCTCGTCGCGAGCAGCTTCCCGTCCGGGCAGGTGCGGGCGCTCGCGGCGGCGGGGGTGCCGGCGTTCGTGGAGCTGGCGGGACCCGAGTGGGACATCCGGGATCTTCCGACGGGCCACTGGCCGATGCTCTCGGAGCCTGACGCGCTCGCCGCCGTGCTCCAGGGCGTGGGCGCCGTCACGATCATGTGACAGCCGTGTGAATCGATCTTCGAGCAGGCCGGATCTTCCTGTGCCGTTGGTCTCTGAATCGATTACCTGATCGGTCTTGTGAGCCGGTCGACAGGTCACTCGTAGGAGTGGAACACGGTTTTCCGGGTAACCTCCATTGTCATCTTCCTGCGCCACACCCGGCCTTCACCGGACGGGTGGGCGTTGGCATTCCCAGGGTCGGGTGGTTGGCCTGACCAGGCAGGAGAGCTCACACCAGATGACCACTGCAGCCGTTCGAGGTATCGACGCAGCTCCGACGACGAACGCCCAGCTGATCGACTGGGTCCGGGAGATCGCCGATCTGACGGGCCCGGACGAGGTCGTCTGGTGCGATGGTTCCGACGCCGAGTGGGACCGCATGACGAGCCGCCTGGTCGAGGCCGGCACGTTCGTGAAACTGAACGAGAAGAAGAAACCGAACTCCTTCCTCGCCGTCTCCGATCCCGATGACGTCGCCCGCGTCGAGGAGCGCACCTTCATCTGCACCGCCGACGAGACCGGCGCGGGCCCGACCAACAACTGGGTCGACCCGGCCGAGATGAAGTCGACGATGTCGGAGCTCTACCGCGGCTGCATGCGGGGCCGCACGATGTACGTCATCCCGTTCTGCATGGGCCCGCTCGACGCCAACCCGCCGATGCTCGGCGTGGAGATCACCGACTCCGAGTACGTGGTCGCGTCCATGAAGATCATGACGCGCATGGGTGCCGACGTCGTCAAGCTCCTCGACGCGCGCGGTGGCGAGTACGTGAAGTGCCTGCACTCCGTCGGCGCGCCGCTGGAGGAGGGCGCCGCCGACGTCGCGTGGCCCTGCAACGACACGAAGTACATCAGCCACTTCCCCGAGACCCGCGAGATCTGGAGCTACGGCTCGGGCTACGGCGGCAACGCGCTGCTGGGCAAGAAGTGCTACGCGCTGCGCATCGCGTCGGCCATCGCGCACGACGAGGGCTGGCTCGCCGAGCACATGCTGATCCTCAAGCTGATCAGCCCCGAGGACAAGGTGCACTACGTCGCGGCCGCGTTCCCGTCGGCGTGCGGCAAGACGAACCTCGCGATGCTGCAGCCGACCATCCCGGGCTGGCGTGCCGAGACCGTCGGCGACGACATCGCGTGGATGCGCTTCGGTGAGGACGGCCGGCTCTACGCCGTCAACCCCGAGTTCGGCTTCTTCGGCGTCGCGCCGGGCACCAACTGGAAGACCAACCCGAACGCGATGCGCACCATCGAGCAGGGCAACTCCTTGTTCACCAACGTCGCGCTGACCGACGACGGCGACGTGTGGTGGGAAGGCCTCGAAGGCGACCCGCAGCACCTCACCTCCTGGACCGGCGACAGCTGGACCCCGGAGTCGGCGAAGCCGGCCGCGCACGCCAACTCCCGCTACACGACGCCGATCAGCCAGTGCCCGGTCGTCGCGCCGGAGTGGGAGGACCCCAACGGCGTCCCGATCTCGGCGATCCTGTTCGGCGGTCGCCGCAAGACGACGGTCCCGCTGGTCAGCGAGTCGCGCGACTGGCAGCACGGCACCTTCATGGGCGCCACCATGTCCAGCGAGATGACCGCGGCCGCCAAGGGTGGGCTCGGCCAGGTCCGTCGCGACCCGATGGCGATGCTGCCGTTCCTGGGCTACAACGTCGGCGACTACTTCCAGCACTGGATCAACGTCGGCAAGGGCGCGGACGCCGACAAGCTGCCGAAGATCTTCTACGTGAACTGGTTCCGCCGCGGCGACGAGGGCCAGTTCCTGTGGCCCGGCTTCGGCGAGAACAGCCGGGTCCTGAAGTGGGCCATCGAGCGCATCGAGGGCACGGCCGCCGCGGAGGAGACCGCGATCGGCTACGTCCCGACGCCCGAGGCGCTCGACCTCGAGGGCCTCGACGCCCCGCTCGCCGACATCGAGGCAGCCCTGACCGTCGACGTCGAGGAGTGGAAGGCCGAGCTCCCGCTCATCGAGGAGTGGTTCGCCAAGGTCGGCGACAACCTGCCGACGTCGATGCGTGACGAGCTGGAGGCCCTGCGCCTGCGCCTCGGCGCCTGATCGACCCGCAGTCCCCGGCGGCCCGTCGCACCCCTCGTGGGGCGGCGGGCCGCTGTCGTGTCCGGCGTGTGCCGGCTGCGCGATGCGTGCGGTGCCGCGTGGTCTTACGATCCCGCAGTTCGTCGGATCGAGGGGAGGCGCGCACCGATGCCGGAGACGACGCCGCGGGAGCCGCGAGGCGGTGGCGAGCAGACAGGGCTGCGTTTCAGCGCGTGGAACCTGCTGCTGCTCGTGCCGCTGTTGATGCTGGTCACGCCGTGGTTCAACAAGACGGACCCCAAGTTCCTGGGGATGCCGTTCTTCTACTGGATCCAGTTCGTGTGGGTGTTCGTCGGCGTCATCTGCGTCGCGATCGTCTTCCGGATGACACGTGACGAGCCGGTGACCCACGGCGCCGACCACCTCGGCATCGACGACCTCGACGAGAGGGACGCCCGATGATCGACTGGCTCGAGCTCATCGTCTTCCTCGTCCTGTTCCTGCTGGTGACCGTGATGGGCTTCATGGCCGCGCGCTGGCAGCGCGGCGGCGACCTGGGGCATCTCGACGAGTGGGGCCTGGGCGGGCGCAAGTTCGGCTCGTGGATCACCTGGTTCCTCGTCGGCGGCGACCTCTACACCGCGTACACCTTCGTCGCGGTCCCGGCGCTGCTGTTCAGCTCCGGCGCGCTCGGCTTCTACGCGCTCCCGTACACCGTCGTGCTCTACCCACTGGTGTTCCTGCCGGTACTGCGTCTGTGGTCGGTCTCGCGGGTGCACGGCTACGTGACGCCCGCCGACTTCGTGCGCGGCCGCTACGGCAGCTCGCTGCTGGCGCTGATCGTCGCCGTCACCGGCATCGTCGCGACGATGCCCTACATCGCACTGCAGCTCGTCGGCCTGGAGGCCGTGCTGCGCACGATGGGGATCAACGCGTCGGGGTTCCTGGGCCACCTGCCGCTGCTGATCGCGTTCGTCATCCTCGCCCTCTACACCTACCAGTCGGGGCTGCGGGCGCCGGCGCTGATCGCGTTCGTCAAGGACATCCTGATCTACGTCGTCATCCTGGTGGCCGTGTTCTACCTGCCGGCCAAGCTGGGCGGGTGGTCGGCGATCTTCTCGGCGGCCGAGCAGAAGATGGCGCAGCCGAGCGCGACGAGCGGGGGCAAGCCGCAGGGCTCGATCCTGCTGACGGCCAACAACCAGCTGCAGTACATCACCCTGGCGCTGGGCTCGGCGCTCGCGCTGTTCCTCTACCCGCACTCGCTCACCGGCGTGCTGGCGTCGCGGGGGCGGAAGGTCCTCAAGCGCAACATGGTCGCGTTGCCGGCGTACTCGTTCCTGCTGGGGCTGCTCGCGCTGCTCGGCTACGTCGCCATCGCGGCGGGGGTCAAGCCCATCACCAACAACGCGACCGGCCGGCCGGACACGAACACGATCATCCCGGCGCTGTTCGACTCGCAGTTCGGGTCGCTGTTCGCGGGCATCGCGTTCGCGGCCATCGGCATCGGCGCCCTGGTGCCGGCGGCGATCATGTCGATCGCGGCGGCGAACCTGTGGACGCGCAACATCTACAAGGAGTACCTGCACAAGGGGGCGACGCCGGGTCAGGAGGCGCGGCAGGCCAAGCTGGCGTCGCTCGTGGTGAAGTTCGGCGCGGTGGCCTTCATCCTGTTCGTCGACCCGCAGTTCTCCATCGACCTGCAGCTCATCGGCGGCGTGATCATCCTGCAGACGCTGCCGTCGGTGGCGATCGCGCTGTACACGCGTTGGCTGCACCGCTGGGCGCTGGTGGCGGGCTGGATCGTCGGCATGGGCTACGGGATGTACCTGCTGTACCTGATCCCGAACCCGGCCAGCGGGAAGCTGCACTTCGGCGGCTCCGCGCTGACCCTGGACAAGCTCACGGTGTTCGGCTGGCATCCCTTCGCCGGTTCGGCGGTGCAGATCTACGTCGGCTTCGTGGCGCTGGTGGTCAACCTCGTGGTCGCGGTCGTCGTCAGCCTCGTGCTGCGTGCGGGGCAGGTGCCCAACGGCCCCGACCAGACCGACCCGGCCGACTACCACGCCGACGAGGACTCGCCGCGGCTCAAGCCCGTCGCCGACGCGCTGGCGGGCGCCCCGGGCGCGAAGGTCGTCCCGGGCGACTGAGCGTCGGGCAGCGGGACCGTCGGGCACCGGACCGTGGCCGACGGACCGGAAGGGTGTCACCCGCGGTGGCACCCTTCCGGTCGTTCCGGGGCGAATCGCCGGCCGCAGGCCCCTGACCGCTCGGCGCAGCCGTGACGACGGAAAGTGCATCGCCTTACGACGCGCGGATGAAGAGCCACTCACACGAGCGACCGAATCGGGACCTAGGGCCTCCCGTCCAGCGCAGAGAGTTACCTCTCAACGGCGGAACGTTGCAGATTTACACGATCGGGGTGGAACATTGCCGGATTCTGCGCGATACATCCTGTGACCGTCGCCGAGCCCGCGGCCGCGGCTTCAGGTGGAGGTGACACTGGTGCTGGACGTCGGACCCTCGAGCTCGTTCGAGGTGGACGCACACCTGGCCACGTTCGTCGACCGGCTCGCCGGCGACAGCGTCGCCGGCCCGGCTGACGCCGCGCGCCGCCGCATCCACGCCTCGATCACCGCCGGCAGCGTCCCACCCGGCCTGCGCCGCCTCGCCGAGGCCCTCGCCGCCTCCGCGGGCGACGGACCGCCCCAGCCCCGCCACCCCGCCGAGGACCCCGACACCGTCGCCGACGCCCTGCGCGGCAACACCCTGATCGTCCTCGACGAGTTCGACACCGACGCCGTCGTGTCCGCATTGGCCGCGCTGGTCCGCGACGGCCGCCGCGTCGCCGTGACCGCGGCCGACCGGGCCGAGCTCACCGGCCTGCGCGACGCGCTCACCCCGGCCGTCATGCGCTCCTGCGTCGACGCGCTGCCCATGATGTCCACCGCCGACCAGCGGGAGCTGCGCCGCCTGCTGGCCACCGCCACTCCGGAGCGCAGGGCCCGCCGCGGCACCCAGCTCCCCCCGGCCGAGAGCTTCCCTACCGTCGCCGACGTCGCCGATCTGTGCGCCCGCGCCGCCGGCACCGTCGCAGGTGCCGACCGGCTGCTCGTCGACCTGTTGTCACGCATGGACCCCGACCGCCGCGCCGCCGTCACCGACGCCGCCCGCCGCGTCGAGGCCACCCTCTCCGCGCTCGGCCCGCGCGTCCCCGGCCACTGGACGTGGTCGCTGCTGTCCCACCTCGTCCACAACACCCACGCCGGCGTGTTCGGAGCGCTCCTCGAGCAGGTGGGCCAGGCCGTCGTCGCCGACGAGCGTGCCCGGGCGTACCCGCCGGTCACCGTGCACGGCTCGCTCGGTCCCGCGGGGATCGACGCGTTGCGCCGGTACGCCGAGTTCCTCGGCGGCGGCGGCCGCAACCGCGCCTACTTCCGGTCCCAGGCCCAGCGCGACGTGCAACCCGTGCTGCGGCAGGTCGTCGTCGGCGGCCACCCGGCCGAGTCGGTCGACGACATCTACGCCGCTCTCACCCATGTCGAGCTGGCCGAGCGGTTGCTCGCCATCGACACGTCGTGCCGGCAGGCCGGCGTGCCCGCCCCGCGCAGCGCCGCCGACCTCGCCGAGCTCACCGCCACGCTGCACCGCATCGGCGACGCGGCCCGCGCCGTCGGCGACCTCCGCCACGACGTGCTGTTCATCCACCCCAACTCGCCCGTCTCGGTGCCCGACCTCGACAGCGCCCAGCACGTCGCGGCGACGATCCTCGACTACGACGCCCACGGCTCCGCCGACGAGGCCGGACGCCGCCTGGAGGAGGCGGCGCACCTGGTCGGGCTGCTCACCCCGCACACGCGCATGGCGCCCGAGCACACCCGGGCCGTGGAGGCCCTGCGCGCCCACGACAGCGAGGCCTACGCCGCCGCGCTCGACGAGCTGTCCGCCGCCCGCCGGCTCGCCGACCAGGAGAACCGCTGCGTCGCGCTGCTCGACCGGTTGCGTCGCGACGCCCCGCGCGTCGCCGAGGCGTGGGAGGCCGCGGGAGCCGAGCGGTCCAGCGCCTACGGCATCGCCTGGTTCGTCGAGGCCGACCGGCTGATGTCGGCGCTGCCCGGGGAGGACACCGTCGACGTCGTGCTGCTGCTCGGTGCCGCCGACCTCGGGGTCGACCGGCTGCTGCTCACTGCCGCCGCCCCACGGCTCGCCGCGGTCGTCGCGCCCGGGGTGCGTCAGGCCGACGGGCCGACGCTGCTCGGCGTCCTGCGCCGGGCGTCCGCGCTGGTCGTCCCCGGGCGGGTCGAGCCGCCCGCGCCGACAGCGCAGGTCGTGCACCTGTCGGCGGCGAGCCGGGCACGTCAGGCCGCCGGATCGGCGCGTCAGGACCCCGCCTGATCCATCTCACACCGACCCCGCGGGCGGGGCCGGCGGGATACGGTCCCCGGTATGACCGACACACGGCCGGTGAGCCGCTTCGGCGCCGTAGAACTCGAGGACATGCCTGACGACCTGCGGGAACGCATCGGCGCCGTCGCCGAGAAGTCCGGCTTCGTCCCCAACGTGTTCAAGGCGCTCGCCCGCCGCCCACGCGAGCTGCGCGCGTTCCTCGATTACCACGACGCGCTCATGGACAGCAACGACGGACTGACGAAGGCCGAGCGGGAGCTGGTCGTCGTCGCGACGTCCGGGGCCAACAGCTGCACGTACTGCGTCGTCGCGCACGGGGCGATCCTGCGGCTGCGCACGAAGGACCCCGAGATCGCCGACCGCGTCGCGACGAACCCCTACGGTGTCGAGCTCAGCCCCCGCGAGCGGGCCATCGTCGACCTCGCGCTGATCATCGCCACGGAGTCGGCGTCGCTCACCGAGGCGGAGCTCGACGACGCGCGCGCCGCCGGCCTCACCGAGGACGAGATCTGGGACGTCGGCGCCATCACCGCGCTGTTCGCGATGTCGAACCGGCTCGCGCACCTGACGGCGCTCCGCCCCAACGAGGAGTTCTTCCTGATGGGACGCACGCCGCGGTCCTGACGTGGCACCGACGTCGGAGGTCGACAACCCGCCCCCGCGCGTGCCGGCCGGCCCCCGCGGCCGCGGGTCGTTTCCGGGCCCGGTCGCGAGCCTCTGACGACGCGGTTCGCGTCGGCCGCGAGGCACGACCGGATGCGACCGCGGCCGGGACGGCTGCGAATTGCCGGCGAGGCCGGCCCGGGCCTGTGTCGGGCGCCATCATGGTCGCGCGCCTCGCGATGGGCGCCTGTCAGGTGGGAGAACGTCATGGTGCGTCGTGGTCCGGAGGCCGCCGGGCAGGTGTGGCCCCTGGCCGGGGTGTGGCGGGTGTGGCTCTGGTCGTCGGCGGCGATCTTCGTGCTCTTCCTCGTCGCCGGGCTCGGAATCGCCGTCGTCGCGGTCGTGGCCGCGGTCGGGACACCGTCGGGCCTGATCCTGCTCCTGCCCGCGGCGGTCCTGCTCGCCGTCGGCGCGGCCATGGGATGGCAGCTGTGGCACATCGCGACCACGGTGTCCGTGGGAGCGAGCGGCACCGTCGTGATCCGGCGCCCGATGGGCGAGCTGCGCACCGACGCCCACGCCGTCCAACGGGTGCGCCCCTCCGCTCTCGTGTCGGGGCGCAACACGCCCACCGTCGTCGAGACCCCGGACGGATGGGCCTACCTGGTTCGTGCTCGGACGGAGAAGGAGGCGATGGTCGGAGCGATCCGCGCGTTCAACCCGGCCCTCCGCGTCGAGATCTGAGCGACGACGCCACGGCCGGGCCCGCCACGGACGCACCGGCGACCTCGTCAGAGGACCTTCGACAGGAACGCGCGCGTCCGTTCGTGCCGCGGGGCCGACAGCACCTCCCGCGGCGCGCCCTCCTCGACGATCACACCCTCGTCCATGAAGACGAGGCTGTCCCCGACCTCCCGGGCGAACCCCATCTCGTGGGTGACGACGAGCATCGTCATGCCGTCGCGGGCCAGGCCGCGCATGACGTCGAGCACCTCCCCGACCAGCTCCGGGTCGAGCGCCGAGGTGGGCTCGTCGAAGAGCATGAGCCGCGGCTGCATGGCCAGCGCCCGGGCGATCGCGACGCGCTGCTGCTGGCCGCCCGAGAGCTGCCCGGGGTAGGCGTCGCGGCGCGCGGACAGCCCGACCCGGTCCAGCAGCTCGTCGGCGGCCTTCCGGGCGGCCCCGCGCCCGGTGCCCAGCACCGTCCGCGGCGCCTCCATCACGTTCTCGGCCGCCGTCATGTGCGGGAACAGGTTGAACCGCTGGAACACCATCCCGATGTCGCGGCGCTGCCGCGCCACCTCGGACTCCCGCAGCTCGTGCAGCTTGCCGCCGGCCTCGCGGTAGCCGATCAGCTTCCCGTCGACGCGCATGCGGCCGGCGTCGATGCGCTCCAGGTGGTTGACGCAGCGCAGCAACGTCGACTTCCCGGAGCCGGAGGGGCCGATCACGCAGCAGACCTCGCCGGGCTGGACCACCAGGTCGACACCGCGCAACACCTCGGTGCGCCCGAACGACTTGTGGATTCCGGCGGCCTCCACCATCGGGGTCATTTCGTGCCCGCCCGTGACAGCAGCCGGCTCCCCGGCCGGTCCGGCACGAACCCGCGCCCGTAGCGGCGTTCCACGAAACCCTGCCCGATCGTCAGCAGCGACGTCAGCACCAGGTACCAGAACGCCGCCACGATCAGCAGCGGGATGACCTGGAAGTTCTGGTTGGAGATGCGCTGCGCCGACGTCAGCAGCTCGAAGTAGCCGATCACCACGACCAGCGACGTCGTCTTCAACATGGAGATCGTCTCGTTGCCCGTCGGCGGCACGATCACCCGCATCGCCTGGGGCAGCACGATGCGCCGCAACGCCTGCGACCGCGTCATCCCCAGCGCACCCGCCGCCTCGGCCTGGCCGCGGTCGACCGACAGCAGCCCGCCGCGCACGATCTCGGCCATGTACGCGGCCTCGTTGAGCCCCAGGCCCAGCAGGCACGCCGCGAACTGGGTGATCAGCACGTTGGTGTCGACGGAGACGAACTCCGGCCCGAACGGGATGCCCAGCGACAGCCTCGGGTACAGCGCGGACAGGAAGTTCCAGAACAGCAGCTGCGCGATGAGCGGGGTGCCGCGGAACAGCCAGATGTAGGTCGCCGCCGTGCCGCTCACGATCGGGTTCGGCGACTGGCGCATCACGGCCAGCCCGATCCCGCCGACGATGCCGATCAGCATCGACAGCACCGTCAGCACCAGGGTGTTGCGCAGCCCGTTCAGGATGGGCGCGGAGAACAGGTACTGCCCGACGACGTCCCAGCCGAACCGCTCGTTCGTGAGGACGGTGTGCACGAGCATCGCCGCCAGCACGGCCAGGACCGCGACGGCCACCCAGCGCCCGGGGTGCCGCACGGGAACGGCCTCGATCTCCTGCCGCTCCCGCCCGGGCTCCGCGGCCCCGGCCTGGTCGGTCACGCTCAGCTCCGGACCTCGGCCGTCGGGATCGCGCCGTCGCTGGTGCCCCACTTGTCCAGGATCTTCGCGTAGGTGCCGTCCGCGATCAACGCCTGCACCGCCTGCTGCACGGCCTGCGGGTACTGGCCCTGACCCTTGTTGACGACGACGCCGTACGGCGCGGTGTCGTAGGCCTGCCCGACGACCTCCAGCTGGTCGCCGGTCGTCTTCACCGCGTAGGCGATGACCGGCGAGTCGGCCAGCATTCCGACGATGCGGTTCGACGTCAGTGCCAGCGTCACGTCGGTCTGCTGCTGCAGCTCCGTCGACGCGATCGCGGGCTTGCCCGCGTCGGTGCAGGTCTTGCTGCGCGCGGCGATGTCGTCGACCTGGACCGTGCCGGCCTGGACGCCGATCGCCTTGCCGCACAGGTCGTCGATGGCGAGCCCGTCCGGGTTGCCCTTGCGGGTGGCCAGGCTCGTGCCCGCGCTGAAGTAGCTGACCATGTCGACGAGCTTCAGCCGCTCGTCGTTGATCGTGAACGACGACATCGCCATCTCGTACTTGCCGCCCTGGATTCCCGGGATGATCCCGGGGAACGCGGCGTTCTGGAACTCCGGCGTCAGCCCGAACTTCTGCGCGATCGCCGTGCCCAGGTCGACGTCCATCCCGACGATCGTCGTACCGTCGGGCCCGACGAACTCGTTCGGCGGGTACGAGGCGTCCACCCCGAACACCAGCTTGCCGTCCGCGGTGATCGAGGCCGGGACCATCGCGGCCAGCGCGGCGTCCTTCGCCGCCGGCGGGATCGCCGCGGCCGCGGACGTCGGTGCGCTGCCGGCGCCCCCGCCGCCCGATCCGTCGCCGCCCGATCCGCACGCCCCGAGCGTGGCGGCCAGTGCGACGGCGGTCAGGGCGGAGAGCAGGTGTGTACGGCGAGTCACGGGCACCTCCAGGTGTCCTCGATCGGGGTACGCCGGATCGTGCCACCGCGCTCCGCTCGTGGCAGCGCGTGCCGCTCGGTCGTCACAAGACCGTTGCCCGCAGGTCGCAGGGAGGTTCGCCCGTCCGGCCGACGGGTACGGGAACGGGACGGGCGGATCGGACGTTCCACAGACGACGGACGCCCGAACGAGGAGGAACACGATGGGGCTGATCAAGAAGCTCGCCGTGCTCGGCGGCGCTGCCGAGGTCGCGCGCCGGTACGCCCAGAAGAACCCGGACAAGGCCGGGCGCTACGTCGACCAGGCCGCCGAGTTCGTCGACAAGCAGACGAAGGGCAAGTACAAGGGCCAGATCAGCGGCGCCGCGGGCAAGGTGAAGGGGGTCGCCGGCATCAACCGGCCCGGCCACGGGGTCTGACCGACCCCACCCACGCGGGTCCACGTCCCGCGGCGGCCCGACGGCCGCTGCGGGACCTTGCGCGTTCCCCACAATCCACCAGCCGATCTTGTGGACGAGGCGCTGCCGCTCCCCGCGGCGGCGTGCCAGGATCGGGGAACCAGCATCGTCGAGTGCCGGGTCGCCCGCCCCACCCGGGCGGGTCCCGGTGCCGTCCCGGTCGCCGCCACGAGCGGGCCGGGTCGGGGTACGCGAGGAGGCACCCGTGTCCGTCTCTGATCCACAGGCCTGGAACCCGGCCGATCCCCGGTCCCGGCCCAACCGCGAGCAGGTGCTCGCCGGGCTGCGCGGCACCGACGCCGGCGGCCCCGAGCTCGTCCAGCTGCTCACCCCCGAAGGTGAGCGCGTCGCCGACGAGCGGTTCGACGGCCATGCCGCCGACGTCGACGCCGAGACGCTGAAGTCGCTCTACCGCGACATGGTCCTGGTCCGCCGGGCCGACCGCGAGGGCAACGCGTTGCAGCGCCAGGGCCAGCTCGGCATCTGGGTCCCGCTGCTCGGCCAGGAGGCCGCCCAGATCGGCGCCGGCCGCGCACTGCTGCCCACCGACATGGCCTTCCCCAGCTACCGCGAGCACGGCGTCGCCTGGTGCCGCGGCATCGACCCGACCGACCTGCTCGGCATCTTCCGCGGCACCGACCACGGCAGCTGGGACCCGCTGGAGAAGCGGTTCCACCTGTACACGATCGTCATCGGCAACCAGTGCCTCAACGCCACCGGCTACGCCATGGGCCAGCGCTTCGAGGGTCGCGTCGGCAACGGCTCCGACGCCCCCGAGAACGCCCCCGACGAGGCCACCATGTGCTTCTTCGGTGACGGCGCCACCTCGCAGGGCGACGTCCACGAGGGCTTCGTGTGGGCCGCCGCCTACGACGCGCCGGTCGTCTTCTACTGCCAGAACAACCAGTGGGCCATCTCCGTGCCGCTGGAACGCCAGACCCGCGTCCCCCTCTACGAACGCGCCCGCGGCTACGGCTTCCCGGGCGTACGCGTCGACGGCAACGACGTCATCGCCTGCCTCGCCGTGTCGCGCTGGGCGCTCGAGGAGTGCCGCAGCGGCAACGGGCCCGTCCTCATCGAGGCCTACACCTACCGGATGGACGCCCACACCACCTCCGACGACCCGAGCCGCTACCGGCTGGCCGACGAGCTGGAGCTGTGGAAGCTTAAGGACCCCATCGAGCGGGTGCGGGTCAACCTGGTCCGCGAACATGGCGTCGACCAGGCGTTCTTCGACAGCGTCGCCGCCGAGGCCGACGAGCTGGCCGCCCGCCTGCGGGAGTTCTGCCTGAACATGCCCGACCCGGCGCCCGACCGGATGTTCACCGAGGTCTACGCCGAACCGTCGCCGCTGGTGGAGGCGCAGCGCGAGGAGTTCCTCGCCTACCATGCGTCCTTCTCCACAGAGGAGGCCTGACATGGCCGTCCTGACGATGGCAAAGGCCCTCAACGACGGGCTCCGTAAGGCCATGGAGGCCGACCCGCGCGTGCTGGTGATGGGTGAGGACGTCGGCAAGCTCGGCGGCGTCTTCCGCATCACCGACGGCCTGCAGAAGGACTTCGGTGAGCAGCGTGTCCTCGACACCCCCCTCTCCGAGTCCGGGATCATCGGCACGGCCGTCGGCCTCGCGATCCGCGGCTTCCGCCCCGTGTGCGAGATCCAGTTCGACGGCTTCGTCTTCCCCGGCTACGACCAGATCGTCTCCCAGCTGGCCAAGGTGCATTTCCGCTCGCAGGGCAAGGTGCCCATGCCGGTCGTCGTGCGCATCCCGTTCGGCGGCGGAATCGGCGCGGTCGAGCACCACAGCGAGTCCCCGGAGTCGCTGTTCGCGCACGTGGCGGGCCTCAAGGTCGTCGCCTGCTCCAACCCGAACGACGCCTACTGGATGATCCAGCAGGCCATCTCCAGCAACGACCCGGTCATCTTCTTCGAGCCCAAGCGGCGCTACTGGGAGAAGGCGGAGGTCGATGTCGAGACGGCGCCGCCGCCGCTGCTGCGCTCGCGGGTGCTGCGCGAGGGCACCGACGTCACCGTCGCCACCTACGGCCCGTCGGTGCGGACGTGCCTCGACGCCGCCGTCGCCGCCGAGTCCGACGGCACGTCGCTCGAGGTCGTCGACCTGCGCACGCTGTCGCCGCTCGACCTCGACCCGGTGTTCGAGTCCGTCCGCCGGACCGGTCGGCTCGTCGTCGTCTCCGAGGCGCCGCCGGAGTCCTCGGTGACCTCCGAGATCGCCGCCCGCGTCCAGCAGGAGTGCTTCCACTCGCTGGAGGCGCCGGTCCTGCGCGTCACCGGGTTCGACACGCCCTACCCGCCCTCGAAGTGCGAGGACGACTACCTGCCCGACCTCGACCGTGTGCTCGACGCCGTCGACCGCTCGAAGGCCTGGTGAGCCCGGTGCGTCGTGAGTTCCGGATGCCCGACGTCGGCGAGGGGCTGACCGAGGCCGAGATCGTCACCTGGCGGGTCGCGCCCGGCGACACCGTCACCGTCAACCAGATCATCGCCGAGATCGAGACGGCCAAGGCCGTCGTCGAGCTGCCGTCCCCGTACGCGGGAACGGTCGGCGAGCTGCTGGCCGAGCCGGGCGTGACCGTCGAGGTCGGCAGCCCCATCATCACGATCGACACGGCCGAGGCCGACGCGCCCGCCGCTGCTCCCGCCGCGTCGGGAGAGGGTGGCGCGAAGATCGGTGAGGCGGGTGCCGACGGGCGGATCGCCACGCTGGTCGGGTACGGCCCGCGGCAGGGCACCGTGTCGCGTCGCCCGCGCCGCGGCGCCGCGGCGGCCGCCACCGCTCCGGCCGCTCTCGCCGACGCCGCTGCCGCGCCCACCGAGGTCGCGCCGCCCGCGCCGGTCGAGCCGTCGCCGGCCGCGCCCGCATCCGTCGGCGGTCCCGCGCCGACGCCCGCCACCGGGCCGTGGGGCGACCTCGTCCCGCTGGCCAAGCCACCCGTCCGCAAACTGGCCCGCGACCTCGGCGTCGACCTGCGGCAGGTCACCGGCTCCGGTGCCGGGGGCGTCATCACCCGGGAGGACGTCCGGTCGTTCACCGCTCCCGCCTCGCCGGAGCCCGCGGTGGCGGTGCCGGCCGTCGGGCGCGAGGACCGGCGCGAGGCCATCCGCGGCGTCCGCAAGGCCACCGCCGCGGCGATGGTGTCGTCGGCGTTCACCGCGCCGCACGTCACCGAGTTCCTGTCCGTCGACGTCACCGCGACCATGGACCTGCGGGACCGGCTCCGCGGCGGCCGCGAGTTCCGCGACGTCAAGCTGACGCCGCTCGCGTTCGTCGCCAAGGCGGTGTGCCTCGCCGCGAAGCGCACTCCGTCGATCAACGCCACCTGGGACGCCGACGCCGGCGAGATCGTCTACCACGGCGCGATGCACCTGGGGATCGCCGCCGCGACCCCGCGCGGGCTCATCGTCCCCAAGATCCGTGACGCCGACCTGCTCGACCTGCGCGGACTCGCGGACGGGCTCGCCGGGCTCACCGCGACCGCACGGTCGGGGAGGACGCCGCCGGCCGACCTCGTCGGCGGCACCTTCACCATCACCAACGTCGGGGTGTTCGGCGTCGACACCGGGACGCCGATCATCAACCCGGGCGAGGCCGCGATCCTGGCCGTGGGCGCCATCAAGCCGATGCCGTGGGTCGTCGACGGCGAGCTCGCGGTCCGGACGGTGTGCCAGCTGTCGCTCTCGTTCGACCACCGGCTCGTCGACGGTGAGCAGGGATCCCGGTTCCTCGCCGACGTCGGCGCCCTGATGGAGGACCCGGGAGTCGCCCTCACCTGGTGACGTGACGCACCGTGGCGAGGTCGTTACCGGAATCCGGGCACGCGAACGGCGTCCCGGTCGTTGGACGGGTATGCCGTACGTGCTGCTGTACCTCGTCGTCGAGATCGTCGCTCTCGTCGCGCTGGGCTCGTGGATCGGCGTGGGCGCGACGCTGCTCGTCCTGCTCGCCGGGTCCGTCCTCGGGCTGCTGCTCGCACGCCGCGAAGGCGTCCGCGCCGCACAGGCGTTCAGCGCGGCACTGCGCGAACGCCGGGTCGCGCACGCAGAGCTGACCGACGGGGTTCTCGTCGCGGCCGCCGGCGTGCTGCTCTTCGTCCCCGGCCTGGTCACCGACCTCGCCGGCCTGCTGCTGCTCGTCCCGCCGGTGCGCAAGCTGGTGCGCAACCGGCTGGTGCGGGCGGCCGAGCGGGCCAACCCGGGCCTGCAGCGCGCGCGCATCTACAGCGACGGCCCCGTCGTCGACGGTGACGTCGTCGACGACACCGCCGGCGATGTCACCGACCGTGACGGTGACAGGCCGGGCTGGGCGTCGGTGCGGACCCTCCCGCGTCCGTCCGCGGCCGACGACACGACGATCGTGGACGGGGAGGTCGTGGAGTCGCACGACGAGCTCCCGAAGTCCGCTCCCGACAATTCCCGCTCACGCGGAGAACGCGCGAGCTGACCGCGGACATTCGCGCCGGCCGGTCTCGGGGGACACGGCCGGCGCGAATTCGCGAATCAGGTCAACGGTCCGACACGAAGGCGGCCGGGACGGGAACCTCGGCCTGCGCCGCATGCGCCACGCCGAGTGCCGTGCCGCTGAGCAGCAGCAGGCCCACAGCGCCCGCGAGCAGCGCGCGAACCGTGCGGACCGGGCCGCGGCGACCCCCACGGTCGTTCGGTCGAAGGCGCAGGGACGGGCCCGATGAACGGCGGAGACGGTGGCGTGCACGGCTGTGGCTCATTCGAAATCGCACCCCCCTGACCGGTCCTGAGGACGAACCCCCGGAAACGGCATGCAGCGATTAGGCCGTTCGAGTGTCCATCGTTAGGACGTCGAATAGCCAGCCGCCACGCGTTCTTCACCCGAACGGGATCCGTCAGGAAATTCGGCCGCTCCACAGCGGTTCGACCCGCGCCCATTCGCGGTCCCACCGGTCACTGTCGGTCTCGTCGAGCCGCATACGCACCGTGATCGTGATCAGGAAGACGACGGCCCACGCCACGAGGACCCACGCGACGGCCAGCACGATCCCCACGTTCCGGGCGACCTCCGGCGAGCTGGGCGGCTCCCCCACGCCGCCGCGCCGGTCGACCCACAGCTGCATCGTCGCCTCGGCGGGCGCACCGATCGCGACGGGCAGCACCGCCGTGTGCACGCTCCCGTCCGGAGCGGAGTAGCGGACGAGGCGCGACATCGTCATCGCCGGCCCGGCCGGGTCGGGCAGTGCCGTCGGCGCGTCGGGCTCCAGCACCACCGCCGTCACCGGGGTGAGCCGCTCGGCGGCATCCACCGAACGGCTCCTCTCCCAACCGTGAGCCAGCAGGCCGACGGGCAGCGCGAGGACCAGCACGAGCACGACGAGAGTCGCGACGGTCCGGCGAAGGCGGGCGCGGGCCCGATCGGTGGCGCGTTCCACGGTGGCCCCTGCTCAGCCGGCGAGAACGAGTGCCCAGGTGGTCGTGCACTGGGCCGTGACGCGGACGGGTTCCGGTTCGAGCCCCAGCTCGGTGACGTCGACGGGCCCGCGGGCCCCCACGTCCATCGCCGCGGCCCGCATCAGTATCGGGCCGCCGCCGTGGTCGGGTGCCTCGGTGAGCTTCTCGAGCGCGCCGAGCGAACCGCCGAGGGCGTCGGCGTACCCCTCCGCGCGCCTGCGGGCGTCGGCCACCGCCTCGCGCTGGGCGACGACGAGCGCCGCGGCCTGGTCGTCGAGCAGCCAGCGCGGGCCGTTGAACGACGCCGGCTCGGCGGCCAGCACGGTGCCCAGCACGTTCTCGAGGACCTCCAGGTCGGTGACCCGGAGCTGGATGCTCTCCGTGGCCCGGGCCCCGGACTGCTTGCCGCGCCGCCACTCGGCGCCGACGTGCAGGCTCCGGCTGCGCACCTCCACTCCGGCGTGCGTGAACACCGGTTCGGCGGCGGCGACCGCCCGGCCGAGGTCGCGCACCGCGCTCGCCCGGTCCCTGCCGGTCGCGGTGAACGACACGTCGATCTCTGCCCGGTCGGCGAGCTGCTCGTGCCAGCCCGTCCCCACCGTCACGATCTGCGGATCACCCACGGCTCAAGTTAACCGGATCCCGGCGTATCGCGGTGTCTAGTGGATCCGTGAGAAAGCCCTCGACGGCGCGATCGGGCGGTCGATCGCCCCGTATCGGGCTCTCTCCGGCAGAGACTAGAAACGCGTAGACGAGTCGATCGACGACACGCGATCGCGTTCGATAGCGAAATCTAGGGTCCGGCCAAGACGCCCGGATACCGTCCGATCCATGGACCCCGTCCGCAACCCCTTCGCACCCGGAGCCGGCCAACGACCGCCCGAGCTCGCCGGTCGCGACAAGGAGGTGGACGCCTTCGAGATCGTCCTGGAACGCGTCGCCCGCGGCCGCCCCGAACGCAGCCTCGTCCTCACCGGACTCCGCGGCGTCGGCAAGACCGTCCTCCTCGGCGAACTCCGCTCCATGGCCGTCCGCGCCGGCTGGGGCGCCGGCAAGATCGAGGCCCGCCCCGACGCCGACCTCCGCCGACCCCTCTCCGCCGCCCTGCACCGCGCCATCCGCGACCTCGCCGTGCGCCACCGCAACCCCGAACGCGTCGACGAGGTCCTCGGCGTCCTCAAGGCCTTCGCCCTGCGCGCCTCCCCCGACGGGGCCAAGCTCCGCGAACGCTGGCAGCCCGGCATCGACGTCCCCGTCAAGAACGGCCGCGCCGACTCCGGCGACATCGAGATCGACCTCGTCGAACTGTTCACCGAGGTCGCCGAGCTCGCCGCCGACGTCGGCACCGGCGTCGCGCTGTTCATCGACGAGATGCAGGACCTGCGACCCGACGACGTCTCCGCCCTCTGCGCCGCCTGCCACGAACTGTCCCAGTCCCGGGCCCCGCTCGTCGTCGTCGGCGCCGGACTGCCGCACCTGCCCGCCGTCCTGTCCGCGTCCAAGTCGTACTCCGAGCGCCTCTTCACCTACAGCCGCATCGGCCGCCTCCACCGCGCCGACGCCGACACCGCCCTCCTCGCGCCCGCCCGCCGCGAGGACGCCGCCTTCGACGGCGACGCCCTCGACTCGCTCTACGAACGCTCCGGCGGCTACCCCTACTTCATCCAGGCCTACGGCAAGGCCGCCTGGGACGCCGCGCCCACCAACCCGATCAGCGGCCGCGACGTCACCGTCGCCGCACCCGAGGCCGAGGCCGAGCTCGCCGTCGGCTTCTTCGGCTCCCGCTTCGAACGCGCCACCCCCGCCGAACGCGAGTACCTCCGCGCGATGGCCGAACTGTCCGACGGCCGCGACGAACCCGTCGTCACATCCGGGATCGCCGAGCACCTCTCCCGGCGCGCCTCCTCGCTCTCCCCCGCCCGCGACAGCCTCCTCAAGAAGGGGCTCGTCTTCTCCGCCCAGCGCGGCCAGATCGCCTTCACCGTCCCGCATTTCGGCCGCTATCTGCTGACCCAAACCTGAGAGCCCACTGCTCCGTACGAGTGATTCGCTGATCTCCGCCGGAGCGGTGTAACACCGGGGCCCGTCGAACCGACTCCCTGTACAGCCCCGTGGTGCTGTCGGACCCCCGACCTGGCAGCCCCGCGGGGTTCTCATTTCTCAGGTTCGCCCGTCGACACACGTCCTGCAGGCGAGGACGCGTGGGGCGGGGACGCGCCTGCCCGTGTCCTGCCCCGCCGTCCGGGAACGGACCGTGGGACGTGGCGGCCGGGGGCGAGCCGTCGCGTCGTCCGGGGGTCGTGCCGGGGGCCGGGGTCACCGCGGGTCGACCGGAGCCGGTGTGTGATGCCCGGGGCGCGGATGCGCCGGTCCCGCGGTCGCGCGTCGTGCGTGGTCGGTCGACATCGTCCGAGGGCCGGTCGGCGACCGAGGACCCCGCGGATCGACCGGGAACGTGCGCGTGTCCGGGGCGGCGCGGTGGGCGCCCCGCTCGCCGGGACGGCGGATCGGCGTCCGGTCGCGCCGGGCGCGCATCGACCGGAGAAGCCACGCCGCGCCCCGCGAACAGCGAGGCGGCGTGCCCGCGCGACAGCAGGCACGAGCGGGGGCGGGCGCCGGAGCCCGATCGGCCGCGTCGACGGGTCCACCCGCGCCGGGCCAGGGGGCGGAACACGTCGGCGCGACGTCCTCGGCACGCACATCGCCCGGAAGGTCGCCGACGCCGGATCCCGGACGGTGGCCACACAGCGTGACCCGTAGCATCTGCCCGGTGCCGGACCCACGCCTCGAGATCCAGATGCTCCACGATCGGGTGCTGGTCCGCATCCTCGAGGGCTCCGGCGAGCGGCGGAGCTCCGCGGGCATCGTCATCCCCGCCACGGCCCAGGTCGCCAAACGGCTCGTCTGGGGCGAGGTGTTCGGGGTGGGGCAGAACGCCCGCTCGGTCAAGGTGGGCGACCACGTCCTGCTCAACCCCGACGAACAGTACGAGGTCGAGGTGCAGGGTTCGACGTACCTGATCCTGCGCGAACGCGACCTGCATGCCGTCGCCGCCGAGCGTGCCGAGCACGGAACCGGGCTCTATCTGTGACGACCCGGCCCTGAGCGCCGGCCTGCTGTAACCGGACGACCCCCGCCCGCGGGGGTGGAGTAGTGGATGTCCCCGGCCCCGCCGGGGTGGCGGTGAAGAGGGGAAGTCGGACGTCATGACCGAGCGCGAGCCCGGGGTCGACGAGGGTCACGAGAACGCCGCGGGGGCGGCCGGATCGCCGGCTGCCGACGACGTCGCGCAGTCCGGCACGGCCGTCACGGGTACCGGTGCCGAACGACCGACGTCGTCGCTGTCCGGGGACGACCTCTTCGCCGTCCCGGCGTCGCCCGCAGTCGGGTCGACCGTGGTGTCGATGCTGCCCGGGCCCGCGCAGCCGCCTGCGGCGCCCGAGCCCCCGGCTCCGGCTCCGGCTCCGGAGAGCGTGGCCGCTGACGCAGCCGCCGGCGACGGGTCCGAACACACGGCCACGCCCACTGACGCAGCCGCGGCCCCGGTGGCCGACACCCCCGCGTCGTCCGTCCCTGCAGACGATTCGCCCGCGACGCCCGTCCCCGCGGCCGACACTCCCGCGGCCGCCGTCCCCGCGGGCGACACCCCCGCGGCCGAGAACAGCGCCGCGCCCGTGGAGGAGAACAGCGCCGCGGCGAAGCCTGCCGTGCCCGACGCCGAGGTCGGTGCGGAGCGCTCGGAGTCGGCCGCCGCGTGGGCCGGTGCCGACAGGTCGCACACAGAATCGGCTGCCGATGCTGGCGTCGGCCCCGGGTCCGCCGCCGTCGAGCCGGCGGTCGAGGGCACGCCCGACGTCGCCCGGCCGGACGTGGCGCTGCCTGCCGGCCCGGCGCCTGTCGCCCCGGGCGCCGTCCCGACTGCTCCTCCTGCGGCCGCGAGTGCCGGCTCTGCTGCGGCCGGCACCGACGAGCCCGCTGCCGCCTCCCGAGAGGCCGCCCCTGCCGCTCCTGAGGTCCCCGCTCCCGCGCGGACCGACGTCCCGGCGGAGCCCGCGGCTCCCGAGCCGGCCGTCGAGCCGACGTCCGCCGCCACGGCGGCCGAGGTCCGTGAGCCTGCCGGCACCCGCGAGCCTGCCGAGGCCCGCGAACCTGCCCGCCCGGACGCCGCTCGTCCGGAACCTGCTCGTCCGGAGGCTGCCCGGCCGGAGCCCGCTCGCCCGGAACCCGCGGAGGCGCCCGCTGCGCAGGCCCCCGCCCCCGGGGCTCCCGGTGACCGTCAGCACGGCTGGTTCGACCCTGCGCGCGACACCGAGACGACCGCGGTGCTGCCGGCCGTCCGCCCGGCGAAGCCCGCCACCCCCGACGAGCCCCGTTCGCGCCAGGCCGCCGCCGTCGACCCGGCGACCGTCCGCATCCCGGCGCGCCGCACCGAGCAACCGGTCGAGCGGCCCACGGAGGTCATCCCCGCGATCGCCGCCGAGACGCCGCGGCGCGAGGCTGTGCGTCGTCCCGACCAGGCCGAGGCGCCCACGACCCTCACCAAGGCTCCCGCCGCTGCCGCTGCCGCTGCCGCTGCCGCTGCCGCTGCCGCGGCCGGGGCCACCGCCGTGCTCGGCGCAGCCGCAGCCGCCGGCCGGCCCACCGACGCCGGCCCGACCACGACAATGCGGGCGGGTGGCACCGCAGGCGCCGCGGGCGAGGGTGCCACCGCCCCCGCGGGCCCGGGTGCCGCCGCGACGCGGCCCGTCGGCCCCGATGCCGACTCCGGCGGCGACGGGCCGGACGGCCCCGACGCCCCCGAGGCAGGCGCGACGGGCCGCCGCCGGCGCAAGCCGTTGCTCGTCGCGGCCGCGGTCGTCGGCCTGCTCGCGGTGCTCTACGTCGTCGACCTCCTGCTGGGTATGGGCGACATGCCTCGCGGTGTGTCGGTCGCCGGGCAGGCCGTCGGCGGGATGTCGCGCGAGGAGGCCGAGGCGTCGCTGCGCGCGACCATCGACCCCCGTTCGACGCAGCCGATCGTCGTGACCGCGGGCGACGTCCGCACCGAGATCGACGCGGACACCGCGAAGCTGGGCGTCGACTGGGGGGCGACCATCGAGCGGGCGGGTGCGCAGCCGCTCAACCCGATCACCCGGGTGCAGTCGTTCTTCGTCGACAAGGACTTCGACGTCGTCAGCACGGCCGACGAACGCGCGGTCGCCGCGGCGCTGGAGGGCATGGGCCCGCTGGTCGACGACGAGGCGACCGAGGCGTCGGTCCGCTTCGACGGGCTGGAGCCGGTCCCGGTGATGCCCGAGGACGGCCACCGGCTCGACGTCCCGGCCGCGGTCCCGCTCGTCTCGACGAAGTGGGCGACCGGGCAGCCCGTCGAGCTGCCGCTGGTCACGATGAAGCCGGTCACGACGGCCGATGACGTCCGCCAGGCCGTCGACTCCATCGCGCGGCCCGCGGTCTCGGCGCCGATCACCGTCACCGGGGAGGGCGCGCAGGGCACCCTCGACCCGGCCGAGATCGCCAAGGCGCTCACGTTCCGCGCCGACGCCGCGGTGAACCCGCGGCTCGTCCCGGAGCTCAACCCCGAGGTCGTGTCCGACGCGCTGTCGCCGCAGCTGGCGAAGACGGAGAAGCCGGGTCGCGACGCGACGCTCGACGTCAGCGGGCCGACACCGGTCGTCGTCCCCTCGCAGGACGGCCGCGGCATCGACTACCCGGCCACGCTCACCACGATGATGCCGGTGCTCACGGCGCCGGCGCCGCGCCAGGTGGCGGCCGTCTACGGCGACAAGCCGGCCAAGGTGACCACCGAGGACATCGAGAAGCTGGGTATCGCCGGCGAGATCAGCACGTTCACGACCGGTGGGTTCGCGGCCGACTCGGGCCGCAACATCCGCCGCGCGGCCGAGCAGATCGACGGCACCATCGTGAAGCCGGGCGAGACGTTCTCACTGAACGCGAAGACGAACCCGCGCAACGCGGCCAACGGCTACGTCGAGGCCGGGATCATCGAGGACGGGCACCCGGCGCGCGGTATCGGTGGCGGCGTCTCCCAGGTGGCGACGACCCTGTACAACGCGGCGTACTTCGCCGGCATGGTCGACGTCGCGCACAAGGAGCACAGCTTCTACATCAGCCGCTATCCGGTGGCCCGTGAGGCGACGGTGTTCGACAACGTCATCGACCTCAAGTTCCGCAACGACGGCCCGACGGGTGTCCTGATCAAGACGTTCTGGACCCCGTCCAGCCTGACCGTGAAGATCTACGGCACCAAGCGCTACGAGGTGACGTCGACGACGGGGCCGCGGACCAACGAGACCTCGCCGAGCCCGGTGACGATCCCGGCCGGACAGCCGTGTTCGGCCAGCAGCGGTGCCCCCGGCTTCACCGCCACCGACACCCGGACGCTGCGCAACGTGCAGACCGGCGAGGTGCGTACGGAGCGGCGCACGGTGCGCTACAACCCGTCGCCGATCGTCGTCTGCGGGGGTTGACGCCGACCGCCGGTCGGGTGCTTCGTCTTTCGAGACGGCCGTCACATTCGTACCCTCACAGTGACAGTGCCGTCACCGAGGATCGGGGATCGCCGATGCGAATATCGGACGTACTGCGCAACAAGGGTTCTGCCGTCGCCACGATCGGGACCGACGCGTCGGTCGGTGACGTCATCGCCATGCTGACCGCCGGCAACTACGGGGCGCTGCCCGTGATGGACGGGGATCGGCTCGTCGGGATCGTGTCGGAGCGCGACGTCGTGCGCCGGTTGCACGAGCGGGGACCGGGGCTGGTCACCATGCCGGTCGTCGAGATCATGACGAGCGACGTCGTCACCGCATCGCCCGACGACAGCGCGCTGGAGCTGTCGCGGGTCATGACCGAGCGCCGGATCCGCCACCTTCCGGTGACGGCCGACGGCGTGCTCGTCGGCATCGTGAGTATCGGGGACATGGTCAAGGCGCGCATCGACTCCCTCGAGGAGGAGCGCGAACAGCTGCAGTCCTACATCGCCTCGTAGCCGAGGACGTGACGACGGGCCCGGCGGTGCGCCGGGCCCGTTACAGGCACGTCAGAACGCGGCCTCGGGGAGTTCCATCAGGGCGTTGTCGGTGTTCTCGACGATCTTGCGATCGGCCGTGAGCCGCGGCAGCACCGTCTTGGCGAAGAAGTGCGCGGCGCCGACCTTGCCCTCGTAGAACGCCTGGTCCTTGGCCGGGACGTCGCCGCCGAGCTTGTCGAGCGCCACGGTGGCCTGGCGCAGCAGCAGCCACGCGACGAGCAGGTCGCCGACGGCCATCAGGAACCGCACCGAGTGCTGGCCGACCTTGTAGACGTTCGCGGGGTCCTGCGCCGCGCCCTGCAGCTGGGCGGTGAGCGCGCCGAGCATGCCCTGGACGTCGCCGAGGGCGCGGGTGAGCAGCTCGCGCTCCTCCTTGAGCCTGCCGTTGCCGGAGTCGGCGGCGAGGAACGTCTGGATCTCCCCGGCGACGTGCATCAAGGCCTGGCCGTTGTCGCGCACGATCTTGCGGAACACGAAGTCGAGCGACTGGATCGCCGTCGTGCCCTCGTACAGCGAGTCGATCTTGGCGTCGCGGATGTACTGCTCGATCGGGTAGTCCTGCAGGTAGCCGGACCCGCCGAGGGTCTGCAACGACAGCAGGAGCATCTCGCTGGCCCGCTCGGAGCCGACGCCCTTGACGACGGGCAGCAGCAGGTCGTTGACCTTCTCCGCGACCGCGGTGTCGCCACCTGCACGGATGCGGTCCTGGTAGGTCGCCGTGTAGGTGTACAGGGCGCGCAGGCCCTCCGCGTACGCCTTCTGCAGCATGAGGATGCGGCGGACGTCGGGGTGGTGGGTGATGGTGACGCGCGGCGCGGACTTGTCCGTCATCGCCGTCATGTCGGCGCCCTGGACACGCTCCTTGGCGTACTCCAGTGCGGCGAGGTAGCCGGCCGACAGCGTGCCGATCGCCTTGGTGCCGACCATCATGCGGGCGTACTCGATGACCTGGAACATCTGCGCGATGCCGTCGTGCACCTCGCCGAGCAGCCAGCCGACCGCCGGGGTGCCGTGCTGGCCGAAGGTGAGCTCGCACGTCGTCGAGGCCTTGAGGCCCATCTTGTGCTCGACGCCGGTCACGAAGGCGCCGTTGCGCTCGCCCGGCTCGCCGGTCTGCGAGTCGAAGTGGAACTTGGGGACGAGGAACAGCGACAGCCCCTTGGTGCCGGCCTTCGCGCCCTCGGGGCGGGCCAGGACCAGGTGCATGATGTTCTCGGTCATGTCCTGCTCGGCGGAGGTGATGAACCGCTTCACGCCGTCGATGTGCCAGGTGCCGTCGGCCTGCTGGACGGCCTTGGTGCGGCCGGCACCGACGTCGGATCCCGCGTCGGGCTCGGTGAGCACCATCGTGGCGCCCCAGCCACGCTCGATCATCAGCTCGGCCCAGTGCTTCTGCTCGTCGGTGCCGTTGCGGTGCACGACGGAGGCGAAGTTGGGGCCCGCCATGTACATGAACGCGGCCGGGTTGGAGCCCAGGATCAGCTCGGCGGCGGCCCACTGGACGCTCGGCGGGATGCCGTAGCCGCCCAGCTCGGTGGGCAGCGACAGGCGCCACCATTCGCCGTCCCACAGCACCTTGTAGGAGTCCTTCAGCGACTGGGGCAGCGCCACGGTGTGCGTCGCCGGGTCGAAGACGGGCGGGTTGCGGTCGGCGTCGGCGAACGACTCGGCCAGTGGTCCCGTCGCGACGCTCTCCAGCTCGGAGAGGACGCCGCGGATCGTGTCGAGGTCGACCTCGGAGTCCGCCGCCAGCGCGTCCTGGACCCGGAACACCTCGAACAGGTTGAACTCGAGGTCGCGCAGGTTGCTCCTGTAGTGGCCCATCCCCAGGTCACCGCCGTTCCCGCTCGTCCGGCGGCCGTCATCGTCAACGACCTACTCACCGGTAACTCCAAGGATATTACCGACGGGTAACCGACGGCAACCATCGCCTCCCGTCGAGATCGCCTCACACCTTCGGGTCCCGCCGTTGTGCACGCTGCGTGTGTGCTGAATGGTGCTCATGGTGTGCATGTGACTCACGTGGTCACCGGGTCGAGCGAAGGAGTGAGCGTGGACCGGTACCGGATGACGCGCCGTGGTTTCCTCGCCGGGGGCCTCGCCCTCGCCGGGACGGCCGTCCTCGGCTCCACCGTCGGCGCCGGGACCGCCCTCGCCGCCGACTCACCACACATCACCGACTGCGCCGGCTGGGGAGCCCGCCCCAACAGCGACATCGTCCCCATCTGGAACCGGCGACCCGTCAAGATCCTCGTCCACCACACCGCGACGCCCAACGGCGGCGACCTCGGCGAGGGCGCCGGCTTCGCCCTCGCCCGCAGCATCCAGAACTTCCACATGGACAGCCGCGGCTGGCTCGACACCGGCCAGCACTTCACCATCAGCCGCGGCGGCTTCGTCATGGAAGGACGCCACCGCAGCCTCGAGATCCTGCGCGGCGGCACCCGCCAGGTCGAAGGAGCGCACTGCACCGGGCAGAACATCGTCGCCGTCGGCATCGAGAACGAAGGCACCTACATCGACACCGTGCCCACCGGCGCGCTCTGGGACAGCCTCCGCGCCACCTGCGCCTACATCTGCACCCAGTACGGGATCGCCCCCACCGAGCTCTACGGCCACCGCGACTTCAAGAACACCGCCTGCCCCGGCGACGCCCTCTACGCAATGCTCCCCCGCCTCCGCGGCGAGGTCGCCGGCCTCCTCGGCCGCAACATCGAGGGCGGCGCCACCCACAAGGCCAGCTGGCCCCTGCTGCGCCCCGGCGACACCGGCCCCGCCGTCACCGCAGCCCAGTACCTGCTGCGCGACAACGGACTCACCGAAGTCGTCCCCAACGGCCACTACGACGCCACCACCTCCGACGCCGTCCTGCGCTACCAGGACGCCACGGGCGCCGAGGACGTCGGCATGATCGGCGGCGAGACCTGGCCCGTGCTCGCCCGCACCGTCCGCAGCAGCGAGGACAGCGACGCCGCCAAGGCCGTCGAGACCCTCGCCGCCCGCCGCGGTGCCGAGAGCGTCCCCGACGTCGTCGACCGGCCCGACTGGCAACGCCTCCTCGGCACCGGCGGCGCACCCGCCGACGTCTCCGTCGACCCCACCGGCCCACCGCGCTGACCCACCGCGCTGACCCGCCTCGTGTCGCACGAACGCCACAGTGAGGCAACTCGATTGCGCGACAGGGCCGTTCGTTCCGGTGGACGGGGCCGGTCCGGCACGCGGGCGGGTCCGTTGGCCGCGCACCTCACCCGCCCGGGCGACTTCAAGAGCGAGTGACCCCGGGCACGACTGGGGCCCCCGCTACTCTCGTTGGTCGCGGGCCCTCCTGAACGGGCGGGCGCCGCGGACGGGGGAGGACGAGGTGAGCGTGACGGCCCGGTCGACGGGACCGGGGGCGGGCCCCGAGCCGTCCCGGCCCGAACCGGACGCCGCCCTCGCCGGCGCCACGGCCGCCCGCCGGCTCTACCGCGAGATCGTCGCCGCCCCCGCCGCCCCACGCCGCATCGACGTCGTCGCCCCCGCCGGACACGGCAAGACCGTCCTGCTCGACCTCATCACCGACGCCTACCGCACCGCCGGCGCGACCGTCCTGCGCACGCTGCCCGCCGACGTCCCCGACGACGCCGTCCTCGTCCTCGACGACGTCCACCTCCTCCCGGCCGCCGAGCTGCGCCGCCTCCGCGACGTCGCCGCCGCCCGCAGCCACCGCATCGTCGTCGCCCACCGTCCCTGGCCCACCGGCCCCGAGCTCGCCGCCCTCGGCGGCGCCGTCGCAGGCGGCGGCACCCTGCTCGTCCTCGGCGCCCTCGACCGGCCCGGCGTCGCCGCCCGCGCCGCCCGCATCCTGCGCGAACGCCCACCCGTCCCCCTCGTCGACCACGTCCTCGCACAGACCGCAGGCCTGCCCGACCTCGTCGACCGCCACCTCACCGGCATCCTCGACCAGATCGGCCCCGCCGACCGCGGCCGCCTCGCCCACCCCGGCGGTATCCCGGCCCGGCCCCCGCAGAACCTCGTCCACCAGCTCGGCTACGCCGTCTACGGCATGGAACGACGCGTCCGCGAGCTCCTCGTCGCCCTCGCCCTCGGCGCCCCCCGCGACGCCGAGGTCCTCGTCCCCCTCCTCGGACTCGCCGACGCCGCCGGCGGCGGCATCGACGAGGTCGACGAGCTCGTCGAGGAAGCCCGCTCCGCCGGACACCTCACCGCCGACGGCGCCCTCCCCCCGCTCGTCGCCCACGCCATCCGGCAACGCGTCCCCGGCGCCCGCCGCCTCGAGGTCCGGCGCACCCTCGCCGAGATCGAGCTCGACCGCGGCGGCTCCGTCCTCACCGCCGCCCGCGGGCTCCTCGACACCGGCGCCACCGGCGCACGCGCCGCCGAGGTCTTCGTCGCCGGCGCCGACGAGGCCGCCCGCACCGGTGACCCCGTCGCCGGACCCCTCTACGCGGCCGCCGTCACCGCCGGCGCCCCCGGCCTGCGCCTCGCCGCCCGCCGCGCCGAAGCCGCCGTCCGCGCCGGTGACCTCGACCTCGCACTCGCCCAGGCCGACCAGGTCCTCTCCCACGTCGACGCCGTCGACATCGAGGACGCCGTCGTCGCCGGCACCGCCGCCGCCGCCGTCCTCGCCCACCGCGGGCTCCTCGCCCGCAGCGCCGAGCTCTACCGGTGGATGAGCGCCGTCGGCGGATCCGCCGAGACCGGGCCGCTGGCCGTGCCCGCACTGATCGGGACCGGCGCACTGGAAGAAGCCCGTGCGCTGCTCTCCGAACCGGCCGCCCCCGCATCCCCCGCTCCCGCGGTCCCGCCCCCGCCCCCGCCCCCGCCCTCGATCCTCGCGCCGCCGCCCCTCTTCGGCGGGCCCTCGCCCGCCGCGGCCGTCGGACGCCCACCCACCCTGCTCGCCTCCGCCGAACAGCTCATGGCCGCCGGCGTGCTCGACTCCGTGGCCGGCTCCCCCACCCGCGCCCTCTCCCAGCTCGCCCGCTCCGCCTCACTCCTCGAGGCCTCCAACCGGGCCGCCCTGCTCCCCGACACCCCCGCCGCCCTCGCCGCCCTCGTCGCCATCCACTGCGGCGAGCTCGACGTCGCCCAGTCCGTCCTCGACCGCGCCGTCGACGTCGAGCTCGGCGGCCCCGCCGCCGTCGCCCGCCACCAGCTCCTGCTCGCCTGGATCGCCGTCTTCCGCGGCGCCGTCCCAACCGCCCGGTCCCTGCTGGCCATGGCCTCACCCATCGACGCCCGCCTCGAACCCCGCGACGAACTCCTCGCCGCCGCCCTCGAGGTCTCCATCGCCCGCCGCGCCGGCGACCTCGCAGCCCTCATGCCGGCCTGGGGCCGCGCCCGCGAAGCGATCGTCCGCCACCCCGTCGACCTCTTCGTCCTCCAACCTCTCGGCGAACTCGCCATCGCCGCCGCCCGGCTGCGTGAGACCAGCTGGGTCCGCCCCCACCTCGACGAGGCCGCCACCCTCCTCGACCTGCTCGGCCGCCCCGCGCTCTGGTCCGCCCCCCTGCACTGGTCCCAGCTGCACGCCGCGATCGTCGCCGACGACCGCGCCGCCGCCACCGCCCACGCCGACGCCCTCCGCGCCGCCGCCCCCGTCAGCCGCTACGCCACCGCCATGGCCGACGCCGCACCCCACTGGGTCGACCTCATGGACGCCGAGGTCGACGCCGACGCCGTCGAAGCCGCCGCCCGCGGCCTCCACGCCGTCGGCCTGTCGTGGGAGGGCGGCAAACTCGCCGGTCAGGCCGCCATCCGCACCCGCGACCGCAAGGCGATGACCGCGCTGCTCGGCGCGGCCCGCGCCATGCAGGCCGGCGGTCCCGTCGGCACCCCCAACGCCGCTCCCGCCCCCCGCCCCGACGCCCCGGCCGCCCCCGAACCCGACGACCTCGGCGACGGCCCCCTCAGCGACCGCGAACGCGAGGTGGCGAAACTGGTGGTGGAGGGGCTGACCTACAAGCAGGTCGGCGAACGCCTCTTCATCAGCGCCAAGACCGTGGAACACCACGTCGCCCGCATGCGCCAACGCCTCGGCGCCAACTCCCGCGGCGAACTCTTCGCCCACCTCCGCCAGATCGTGGGCCCCGACACCTGACCTCCACTCCGCGCGCAACCTCACCGCTGTGCCGGCTGGCTGGTTGACGACCATGAGGTTGCGCGCGGTGGTGGGGCCGACCTGGCGCGGTGGTCGGCGCACGGCTGTGCTCGGGTTCCGTGCCCCCGCCGCGCGACGGCCCCGGCCGCTCCCACCGCTATAGCGAGTGAGCATCAAGTGCGGGACATGCGCGCCACCGGTGACGCCGATGTCCCCGCCACGATGATCACCGGACCTCCACTCGACCGGGGCGCCTGGTCCGGCACTCGTGCGACAGCCGACCCGGGTGGGCATGATCATCAGGCCTGGTCCCTGAGCGACACCTTCTTCGCCCCGCCGCCACGACCAGCGATCACGGGTGCGGCGTATCAACATGGCAGGCCTTGCGCGGCGATCAGGACGGCCCGCTCGCTTCGGGGACTCGCTGACGCGAGCGCGGTTGGGCGCATTCGTTCGAAATCGGCCCGCTCGGGTCCGTTGTCGATCTACTGTGCCGCCGTGGACGTGGACATCGACGGGCTCAGGGCCGGCATCAACGCCTCCGCGGCGGGGATGAGCGTCAACCGCGAGAACGTGCTCAAGGTGGGTGCCGTGCTGCTCGCGGAGGCCGACCGACTGGATCTGGCCCTCAGCCCTGTGCTCGGGGTCGAGGCGGGACTCTGTGGTGGCGATCCCGTGTCCCAGGACGCGGCGGCAGCCTTTACGGAACGGGCCCAACTGTTGATGAAGGCCTATCAGGGCTACATCGAAGATCTGCGGCGCCAGGCCGACGCTCTCCAAGAATCTGCCCGGAGCTATGGATACGCCGAGGCCGAGATCCGAGCTGTGTTCGGGGACCGCAGATGATCCGCGGCCTCGCCGCATCTGCGGCGTTGTGTTTCCTGATGACGCTGACGGCATGCGGTGCAGCGGGCGGACCTGGAGGCCGTGAAGCTTTGCCACCGACGAGTTCGGCGGCCCTCGGCTCCATCGACCCATGCTCTCTGGTGGACGACGGAATGCGCCGGTCGCTCCGACTCGACGCGGGAATTTCGCAGTCGGACGTTCCTGTTTCCGGCGCCAATTCGTGCCACTGGTTCTCGACCGATCGCGAGTTCTCACTGGTGTTCGGGTTTTTCCCGGGTTCTTACCGAGTCGACGACATCGCGGCCAAGTACGACGATGCCGCCTGGATCGGCGTAGACGGGAGGCGCGCTGTTCGGGCGTCGTCAGGTCTGGCGACGTCGGGTACGACTTGTCTCTTGTTCACCGAGCTGCCCGCCCGAGGTGTCGCCTACACGCAGGTCCGATTGCTCGCGTCGCCCGCGGGGAAGGCATCGGCTGGGCCGTGCGAGCGGATTATCGACCTCACGCGAACGCTGCTGGCATCCGCAAATCTGTGAGCGCAACTGCCAGTTGTCAGTAGCGGTGGAGGCTCGCGAGCATTCCTTCGCAGCTGCGGACGACGATGCGGGCGGCGTCGGCGGTGTTGCGGCTGGAGAGGGGGCTCTCGGCGCGGCGCTTCCAGCGCGTGGCGGCTTCGAGGGCGGCGCGGCGGAGGTCCTCGGGGTGGATGCTCGGGTCGAGGCCGAGCCTTGCGGCGGCGGAGCCGCCCTCGCCGCCGAGGAGGCGCTCGGCTTCCTCGATGGCGTCGGTGGGGAGTTTGACGGCGCCGGCGCGCAGGGCGGAGAGCATCCGCAGCTCGACGAACTCGTGCGCCCCCGCAAGGATCTTCTCCACCTCGGCGGCGAGCGCGGCGGCGGCGGGGCGGGGTTCACGCTGCAGCACCATCTCGACGGCGAGCAGCGCCGAGCGTGACTTCAGCAGGTCACGGCGCTCGGTGAACTGCGTCGACAGGACGGACCGGAGGTCTTCGAGGCCGCTGCGGCGGACGAGTTCCTCGGCGACGCGGGTGGGGTCGTTGATGCCCTGCCGGACGAGGGTGACGCCGAGCCGGACGCCGAACAGGCCGAAGCGTTCGATGAGGCGGGCGCGGGCGTCGGTGTCGGGCTGGGCGAGCTCGACGCCCTCGCCGCGGACGAAGCGGTCCACCGACAGCAAGAGGCTGTCCATGTCGGCGCGGGGCAGCTCGGCGAGGGCGACGAGCGCGGCGAACTCGTCCTGGCGCATGGTGCGGCCGGTCTGGGCGAGGAGCCCTGCGACGGCGACGACGGTCTGGCAGAGGCCGCGGATCTTCTCGTCGGAGCGGTAGCGGCGGGCGATGCGGCGGGCGGAGGTGAGGGCGTCGAGGCGACCGACGCCGATCTCGTCGGCCCGCGACAGCACGGCGATGGTGTTGACGGGGGTGGCCTTCGCGACGCCCTGGTCGTAGAAGGACTCGAGGAACCGCACGTCGGTGGCGTGCAGGTGGCGCATCAGGTAGATGACGGCGTCGGCGGGGGTGGGTGCGTCGTCGGGGGTGAGGAAGGCGCCGGCACGCATCGAGGTGTCGTTGGACAGCGAGGCGATGCCGGGGGTGTCGATGAGGGTCTGGCTGCGCAGGTTCTGCGAGGGCCAGTCGACGACGAGCCGGTCGACCTGGTCGGTGGGGGTGCCCTGCAGGTCGAAGGCGAGGGCGCCGCGGTTGCGGTGGATCGTCAGCGGCCTGGGCTGGGCGGCCTTGGGGTACATCAGGACCTTGGGGACGTGCCCGTCCTGGTACCAGGTGACGACGCGGGTGCACTCCCCGGCGTCGGTGGGGGCGATCTCCTCGCCAACGAGGGCGTTGAGCAGTGTGGACTTGCCGGCCTTGACCTTCCCGGCGATGGCGACGCGCAGCGGTTCGTCGAACCGTTCGAGGTGGTGGCGCAGCCAGCCGAGGGCCTGGGGGCTGTCGGAGTAGACCTCCATGGTGTGCCGCAGCAGCACCCGGACGGTCGACCCGAGGGGCGGGGCCTGGCCTACCGTCGGCGCACTCATCGCGGTGCCTCGCCGGAGCTCGGGCGGCGTTGCGGGCACACGCCGTCTCGTCGGTTCGCTCGCTGCCGCTCGCTCACGCGGTGACCTGCCCGGCCTGGGTGGCGAGCTGTTTGGCGCGGTCGCCGAGGGCTTCGATGCGGACGAGTTCGGCGCGCAGGTCGCGGATGCGGGACTCGCGTTCGTTGGTGTCGGTCTTGACGGCCGACTGGGCGGCGGCGACGGATGTCGCGAGGGATGTCGAGACTTCCTCGGCGAGGACGGTGAAGTGGTCGCGCAGGTCGCGCTGGATGCGGCGCAGCATGTCCCGGGAGTCCTTGGAGACCTGGAAGGTCACCTCGTCGATGTGTTTGCGCACGGCGTTCTTCGACTCGGCCTGCCGTCGCTGCTTGAGGCGTTTGCGTTCGTCGCGCACGGTCTTGCCGCCGAAGAGGAGGCCGGCGCCGATGGAGATGGGGTTGAGCAGGGTGAGGCCGGCGATGCTGGTGGCGAGGCCGATCATGAGGAGGCCGCCGTAGCCGCCGCGCATACCGGTGAACAGTTTCTGGCCGATGCCGAACTTCTCGTCGACGGGCTGTTCGAGGGCTCCGACGCGGCCGCCCATGGTGCCGACGGTGTCCTCGAAGCGCAGCGTCGGCAGCGCGATCTCGGCGCCTTCGGCGAAGTGTTCGGCGACCTGCCCGGCGAGGTAGCGGGCGCGTTCGGCGGTCCACACGAAGTTGGCGGATGCGGCGGCGGACACCTGTTGGTGCAGCCATTCGGCGAACTGGTCCCAGATGTCGGCGGGGTCGGCGTCGTCGAGGAGCTGTTCGGCGTCGCGGGCGATGGCGCGCAACCGGTCGCGCAGGTCGTAGTCGATGTCGGCGATGAGGTCGGCGACGCCGTCGTTGAGGGTGGTCTGCCAGCGGGCGGAGCGTTGGCGCAGGGCGTCGGCGCGGGTCTTGGCCGCGGTGAGGTCGGCGACGAGCGCTTCGGTCTGCTCCGGGTTCTCCTGGGCGCTGAGTTCGGCCTTCATACTGGTGGCCATCTGCTCGCAGACGTCGAGGACGTCCTGCGCGGTGGAGCGGCGGTCGAGGTCGTCGGCGCGGGCGACGACGCGGTTGAGCAGGAACCCGATGAGTTCCTTGAACCCGGACTCCTCCATGAGGGCGGCGTCCTGGGTCTGGGCGGCGTGCAGGCGCAGCGTCGAGGAGATCGGCAGGATGTCGGCCTTGACCCCGGCGCGCGCGAGGTGCCCGGCGTCGAGCTCGACGATGCGGCGCCAGTGCGGGTACAGGTCGGTCTTGGTGACGACGCAGGCCACGTTGGGGCACAGTTTCATCGCCGCGCCGAGGAACTCCATCTCGGGGGCCGTGTACTCCTGCGCGGCGTCGGACACGAGCAGGACGGCGTCGGCGCTGGGCAGCACCGACATCGTGGCCGCACCGTGGGCCGAACCGAGGCCGCCGACGCCGGGGGTGTCGACGAGGACGAGGCCACCGGCGAGCAGCTTGCGCGGCAGCGAGACCTCCGCGTAGCTGAGTTTGGCCCGGTTGTCCGGATTGCCTGCCTCGGAGACGAACTCCGCGAGGCGCCCGATGGGCACCTCCGTGCGCTCAGGGGGTCTTTCGTCGTCGGGGCCGTGGTCGCGGACGATCGACACGGCGGGCGTGTCGCCGTGTTTGACGACGGTCGGCACCGACGTGGAGATGTCGTCGTCCACGGGGCAGACGGGGGCGTTGACCAGGGCGTTGACCAGCTGGGACTTGCCCTGCTTGAACTCGCCGACGATGAGGACGCGGACTGCGGGGTCGGCGAGGCGTTTACGGGTGTGCTGCAGACGTGTCCCCAGGTCAGGGCGCTGGTAGGCCGTGGTCGCCTTGAGCGCCAGGTCGACCAGGTCGACAGCTGCCGGAACCGCCACTGCGTGCCGAACCCCCCACGTTCCATCACCGCGTTCGGTGTCCTTCGTACACGACGAGATCGGCCCCGCCCTCCCGGGTCCGGGAAGGCGGGGCCGATCGTCGGGTCGTGCTCAGGCTACCCCTGGGCGGTGCGTCAGACGAGGTCGATGCCGTCGGCGCCGTCGCCCGAGCCGCCCGAGTTGCCGGACGCGACTGCGTTGTTCGACAGCACGTCGTTGTTGGACAGGATGTCGACGTCGTTCTGGGTGTTGAACGAGTCGTCGACGTCGATGTCGGTCTGGTTGTTCGAGTTCGTGTTGGTGGTGGTCGTCGTGGTCGAGTCGTCGTCGACGTGGACGTTGGCCTGGCCGACGGTGGAGCCGTTGCTGGCGGTGGCCACGTTGGTGTCGCCGTCGCCGAAGTTGGCGACGTTGGTGTCGGCGTCGTTGCCCGAGGCGTCTCCGCCGAGGGAGATGGCGCCGCCGTTGCCGGTGGTCAGGTCGCCGGTGGAGACGGCGTCGCCGTTGCCGAAGGCGGTGGTGTTGCCGTCGCCCTTCACCACGTCGTTGCCGTTGCCCACGACGTTGTCGTTGCCGGTGGTGATGGTGCTGTCCTCGATGTCGCCGCCGGCGGCCACGGACCCGTCACCGGACGCGACGACGGAGTCGACGTCGATGTCCTGGTTGAAGATGCCGCCGCGGTTGTCGATGTTCTGGTTGATCGAGTTGTCGACGATGGTGTCGCGGTCGTCGATGTAGTTGTTGGTGACGTAGGTGTTCAGGTACTTGACGGCGACGTCGTGCGAGTCCTCGCCAGGCTTGGGGTGCGGGGGCGGCGGGATGTGCGGGTGGTGGTTGCCGCCGGTGTTGTAGTCGCGGTCGAAGCTGGCGTCGTGGGAGTCGCGCAGCAGGACCAGCGCCTCCTGGACGTCGCCCGGCTCGAGGTCGGTGAACCCGCAGGACGCCAGGAAGGCGTTGGGGTTGGCCTGGAACTCGGCGAGCTGCTCCTCGTCCTCGAACAGGCTCATCAGGAACTGGATCAGGGTCTGGTCGGCCATTTCGTGCTCCTCGGGTAAGTAGGCGTTATCGGGTGAAGGAAGGAATCAGAAGGCGTCGATGCCGTCGGCGCCGTCGCCGCGACCGCCCTCGTTGTTCGACAGCACGTCGTTGTTCGAGGCGATGTCGTTGTTCGACGCGAAGTCGATGTCGTTGTCGGTGTTGAACGAGTCGTCGACGTCGATGTCGGTCTGGTTGTTCGAGTTCGTGTTGTTGGTGGTCGTCGTGGTCGAGTCGTCGTCGACGTGGACGTTGGCCTGGCCGACGGTCGAGCCGTTGCTGGCGGTGGCCACGTTGGTGTCGCCGTCGCCGAAGTTGCGGACGTTGGTGTCGGCGTCGTTACCGGACGCGTTGCCGCCGAGGGAGATGGCGCCGCCGTCGCCGGTGGTGAGGTTGCCGGTGGAGACGGCGTCGCCGTTGCCGAAGGCGGTGGTGTTGCCGTCGCCCTTGACCACGTCGTTGCCGTTGCCGACCACGTTGCCGTTGCCGGTGGTGATGGTGCTGTCCTCGATGTCGTCGCCGGCGGCCACGGCGCCGTCGCCCGACGCGACGACGGAGTCGACGTCGATGTCCTGGTCGAAGATGCCGCCGCGGTTGTCGATGTTCTGGTTCACCGAGTTGTCGACGATGGTGTCGCGGTCGTCGACGTAGTTGTTGGTGATGTACTTGTTGATGTACTCGACGGCTTCCTTGTGCCCGTGGCCGCCCTCACCGTGGCCGCCGTGGCCCGCGTGCGCCGGCACCGGGGGAACGTAGTTGTGGCCGGTGTCGTAGTTGCGGTCGAAGCTGGCCTGGTGGCTGTCCTGGGCGAGGATCAGCGCGTCGTAGACGTCCTGCGCGCTGAGGTCGGTCAGGTTGTAGGCCTCCAGGACCTCCTCGGGGTCGTCGCTGAAGTCCTCGCGGAGGTCCTCGTCGTTGATCAGGCGGAGCAGGAAGTCCAGCAGCGAGATGCTCTCGGCCATCGTGATCGTCTCCTCGGTGGGCTCGTTGCCCGGTCGCTTGTGTTGTGTCGTGCGGGCCGGGCTGAGCGGCCCTGGCGTTGATGCAGAAGTTAGGGACGGATCGGGCGCCGGCCATCGGGGAACTCCCATGGTTCGGTAAAGCGCCGGTACGGGGATCGTCGGGATCGGGCGTTAGGGGCTTCGGGGGACGGGGCGGGATGTCGCAGGTGGGAGCGGGATCCGGCCCCCTGTGGTGCCACCCGTTCGTGCATTGGGGTGTTAGCACCCCTTCGGTCGCTAACGAACTACGGCGATACTCCGATGGCACCAGTGCAAGGGGGGGCCGCGCACGCACCGGGGCAGCTCGCGGACATCGGGGGAAGGACGGACGATGGGGTACCTGCTCGGTATCGACCTGGGCACGACGTACTCGGCCGCGGCCGTGTGCCGTCCATCGGGAGACCGGTGGGCCGAGCCCGAGATGGTGACCCTCGGGTCCCGGTCGGCGAGCGTCCCGTCCGTGCTCTACCTGGGGGCCGACGGCTCGGTCGTGGTCGGCGAGGCGGCGGAGCGCCGCGCGCTGACCGACCCGGATCGCGTCGTCCGCGAGTTCAAGCGCCGCATCGGTGACCCCACCCCGCTCGTCGTGGCCGGCGTCCCGTGGGCGGCGGAGGAGCTCGCCGCGCAGCTGGTCTCCTGGATCGTCGCGCAGGTCGCGACCCGGGAGGGCGGCGCGGCCGACGGCATCGCCGTCAGCCACCCCGCCGCCTGGGGCCGGCACAAGAAGGACCTGCTGGCAGGGGCCTTGGCCGGGCACGGCCTGACCGTGACGTTCCTGGCCGAGCCCGAGGCCGCCGCGATGCACTACGCGTCCGCGGAGCGGGTCGGCACCGGCTCCACCATCGCCGTCTACGACCTCGGGGGCGGCACCTTCGACTCCGCCGTCGTCCGCAAGGGCGGCTCCGGGTTCGACCTGCTCGGCCGGCCCGAGGGGATCGAACGCCTCGGCGGCATCGACTTCGACCAGGTCGTGTTCGACCACGTCGTCGAGGCCATGCCCGACGCGTTCGCGGAGCTCGACGACACGAACGCCGACGTCCTGGCGGCCGTCGCCCGGATCCGCCGAGAGTGCACCGAGGCCAAGGAGACGCTCTCGGCCGACACCGAGGCCTCCGTCCCCGTCCTGCTGCCCGGCACCCAGGGCTCGGTGCGGCTGCACCGCAGCGAGTTCGAGCAGCTCATCGGCCCGCACGTCGAGGAGACGGTCGCGGCGCTGCGCCGGGCCGTCGGGTCCGCAGGCCTCACCCCGGAGATGCTCGACGCGGTGTTGCTGGTCGGCGGGTCCTCACGCATCCCGCTGGTCGCGCAGCTGGTGTCCGAGCAGCTCGACCGGCCCGTCGCGGTCGACGCCGACCCCAAGAACTCCATCGCCAAGGGTGCCGTCCTCGCGGTGGCGCCGCAGCCGTCGATGTCGTGGCCCGCGGTCGAGATGGCGCCCGTCGAGACCACGGCCCCGATCCCCGTCGTCTCGGCAGCCTCCGCGGCGGCGCTGGTCCCCGCGGCCGGTGCCGGGCCGGCGCCCTGGTTCGAGGCCGCCCCCGTCGACGTCCGGCCGGTCGCCCACGTCGCGCCCCCACGGCCCCCGGTGCAGCCGTTGCCCGACTGGACCCGCGACGAGCTCGACGAGCCCCGGGAGCGCCGTGGCCCGGTGGGTCTGCTCATCGGTGCCGGTGCGGCGCTGGGGATCGCAGCGATCGCCGCGGCCGTCCTGACCTGGCCGACGGCCCGTCCCGCGTCCGCGGGCTCGACCGTCACCGGCCCGCTGTCGACGGCCTCCGCGCCCGCGGAGCCGGGCGCGGTCTCGCCGGCCGCCAACCCCGTCGCCGAGCAGCCCGCCGCCGGCAACAACGCCGCGCAGACCAAGCCCCCGGCCGCGGGCCCCGCGGGTCCGGGGGCCCCCGCCGCCCCGGTCGTCCCGCCGGCCCCGCTCGGCACCACCGTGCCGCCGCCGGTGGTCACCGACCCGAGCACTCCTCCGCCCGCGACCGAGGGAACGCCCTCGGACCCGCCGCCGGTCACGGACCCGCCGGTGACGAACCCGCCGGTGACGGACCCGCCCGTCACGGACCCGCCGGTCACGAACCCGCCGGTGACGAACCCGCCCGTCTCCGAGCCGCCGCCGGTGTCGCAGCCGCCGGTCGTCGTGCCGCCGCCCTCGGCCGAGGTCCCGGCCTCCTGAGCCCCCTCGCCACGGCGGGGCACGGGCCGGGACCGGCGCGGCGGGGGGAGCCCACGCGCCGGTCCCTGGTGCGGCAGCCCTGACCTGACGGAACCGGGCCCTGTGTCGAACTCGGTGTGGTGGGGGTGTCACGTTCCGGCGTCGTCCGGCGATGGAGTGGCGTGCCCACTGCGGGAGTGGGCGCTACGAGGGGGGTTCCGGGTGGCACGCATGTCGGCCGTGGTGATCGTGTTGGAGACGTTGGCGATCGCGCTGGCGGTGGCCGTGTTCGGGCCGTTCGTGCTGCTCGTCGGTGTACCGGCGTTCGTGGCGACGCTGCTCGTCCTGCTCACGGCGGTGCTCGCCGAGCGGCGGCGCGTGCGTCGTGAGGAGGCTGCTGCGGCACTGCCCACCGTTCCGGGTGGTCTGATGAGCGGCTTCTTCCGTGTCGCCGCACAGCCTGCCGTCGCACAGCCCCCCGTCCCGGCACAGCCTGTCGCGGCACAGCCTGTCGCGGCACAGCCTGTCGCGGCACAGCCTGTCGCGGCACAGCCTGTCGCGGCACAGCCCGTTCCCCCGCCGCCCGGCCGCCCCCGGGACGTGCGCGTCCCCGTGCGGGACGTGCGTGTCGACGCGGCGGAGCGCGCCCGGTCCTGACGGGGAGGCCGACCGGGTAATTCGGACGACTCCGCTCCCTGCGCGCCGTAGGTTGCCGGGGTGTCCGCCCCCGAGCCGGCGCCGCTGGGGGCGTTGACCCTCGTCCGCACCCACGGTCCCTATCGGACGCTGTGGGCGGCGCGCGGGGTGTCGTTGCTGGGTGACGCGCTGAGCCTGGTCGCGCTGATCCTGCACGTGGCGTCGACGACCGGTGAGGCGCTGGCCGTCACGGTTCTGCTGCTGGTGGGTGATGTCGCGCCGGCATTGGCGGCGCCGGTGCTGGGCGCGATCGCCGACCGCGTGGACCTGCGTCGGCTGATGATCGGCTGCGACGTCGCGCAGGCCGCGGTGACGGTGGTGCTGGCGTTGCTGCTGCCGCCGTTGCCGGTGCTGCTGGTGCTGGTCGCGACGCGGGCGTTGCTGGGGCAGTTGTTCGCGCCGGCGTCGCGCGCGGCGGTGCCGGGGCTCGTCCACGACCGCGACCTCGAGGGTGCGAACGCCGGCATCGGGTTCGGGGCGAACGTCGCGGAGATCGCCGGTCCGTTGCTGGCGGCGGCGTTGCTGGTGGTCGCGGACATCAGGGTCGTGTTGTTGGTGGACGCTGCGACGTTCGCGGTCTCGGCGCTCGTGCTGCTGCGGTTGCCCCCGCTGCCGCGGCCGTCGGTGTCGCGGACGGCACCGGCGGAGCCGTCGATGTTCGCGCAGGCCAGGGCGGGGATCGGCTACGTGCGGCGGACGCCGCTCGTGCGGATCGTGGTGGTGGCGTTCTGCGCGGTGGTCGCCGCGAACGGTGTCGACGACGTCGCGCTGGTCTTCGTCGTCCGCGACCTCGGCGCGCCCGACTTCGTGCTGGCGCTGCTGTACGCGGCGGTCGGCGTCGGGCTGCTCGCCGGCTACCTGTGGCTGGGCCGGCGCCGCGCCCCGGCGACGGTCGCGCTGTTCGTCGCAGGTATGGCGGTGAGCAGCCTCGGGAACCTGCTGACCGGCGTCGTGTGGGCGGCCGCGGCGGCGGTCGCGATGCAGGCGGTGCGCGGCGCCGGGCTCGCCGTGAAGGACGTCGCGGCGACGACGATCCTGCAGCGGATCGTGCCCGCGGGCATGCAGGGCAGGGTGTTCGCGAACCTCTACGGAGGCATCGGCGTCGCCGCCGCGATCTCCTACGTCGGAGGTGGCTTGTTGTTGCAAGCGACGTCGGCCCGGACGACGATGATCGTCGCGGGCGGGGTGGGGGTGCTCGTGACCGCGCTCACCGCATGGAGACTGGGGCGGGTGACGGCTGCCTCGGCTGCCGGGCAGGACTGAGTCAGGGTCGGCACCGTCGAGCAGAGGGAGCGTCGCGAGGTGGTCCTGGGCCTGGTGTTCGCCGTCGCGGCGATGGTCCTCAACTGCGTCGCGGGACTGCTGCAGTCCGACGCCACGACCCGCACCACCCGCCGACGCCCGCTCGCCCTGCAGCCGCGGTTCATCCTCGGGCTGATCGTCGACGGGCTGGCCTGGGTGTGCACGGTCGTCGCGCTGCGGTTCCTGCCGGTCTTCGCGGTGCAGGCCATCCTCGGCGGCTCGATCGCGTTGACGGCGCTGGCGGTCCGCTGGATCTGGGGGGCGCGGCTGAGCGTGCTCGACCGGGTCGCGATCGGCGGCTGCGTCACCGGGCTGGTGCTCATCGCGGGCGCCGCGGGCGTGGACCGGCCGGGAGGGGCCGGCACGGCCGCCGACATCGTCCTCGGCATCTCGCTCGGGGTCCTGGCCGCGGCGACGATCGTGCTCTACAACTCGCGGCACGCCTGGCTGCTCGCGCTCGTCGCCGGGCTGGGGTTCGGTGGGACGTCACTGGCGGTGCGCTCGGTGTACATCGGCCCCGACGGGTTCGACGTCGTCGCCCTGCTCGCCCAGCCCGCCACGTATCTGTTGCTGGGGTTCTGGCTGGTCGGCATCGTGACGTTCGCGCGTGCCCTCTCCCGCGGCGACCTGTCCCTCGTCACCGCGGTGTTCACCGTGACCGAGGTCGTCGTGCCGGGGCTCGTCGCGATCGGGCTGCTCGGCGACCGGATTCGTGACGGTTGGACGGTGCCCTTCGTCGTCGGGCTGGTCCTGGCCGCGGCGGGTGTCGTCGCGCTGGCCGGGTCGCCGACGCAGCGCACGGGGCAGTGGCAGCGCTGAGCCGTTGTTCCCGGTGCTGTTCCGTTCCGTCCATGACGTCCGGGGCGCAGGGCGCCACGATGGGCATGTGGACTGGGACGACGTGGTGCGGATCGGGACTGCGCTGCCGGAGGTCGAGGAGTCGACGTCGTACCGGACGCCTGCGCTGAAGGTCCGCGGCAGGCTGATGGTGCGGCTGCGCACGGAGGCCGAGGGGTTGCTCGTCGTGATGTGCGCGCTCGACGAGAAGGAGGCCATGCTCGCCTCGGGCGATCCCGCGTTCTCCACGACGCCGCACTACGACGGGCACGGTTCGATACTCGTCGACCTGACGAGTATCGGGTCGGCGCAGCTCACCGAGCTGATCACGGAGGCGTGGCGGCGCGCGGCGCCCGCGCGGCTGCGGGCGGCGCACGAGACGTGAGGTTCCTCCGCCGATCCGTCGGATTCGTCGGTTGCTTCTGCTACAACTCCGTGTGCGACGACCGCTGGGGTGGCGGCGTCGGATCCAGGGGGACCGCATGTCCAGCTCGCCCGGCCAGTGGCCGCAGAACCAGCCGCCGGGAGGGCAGCCCTATCCGGGCCAGCAGCCCGGGCAGCCGTACCCGGGCCAGCAGCCGCCCTACGGCGGGCAGCCCCAGTACGGCGGCCAGCCCCAGTACGGCGGCCAGCCCCAGTACGGCCAGCAGCCCGGGGGCCAGCAGTACGGCCAGCAACAGCAGTACGGGCAGCAGCAGCCCTACGGCGCGCCGCAGGGTCAGCCGCAGTACGGCGCGCCCGGGCCCGCGCCCAAGGGATCGCCGGGTGGCGCCGCAGGCCAGGGGATGATCTTCGGGATCATCACGGCCGTCGGTGGCCTGCTCGCGGTCGTCGGCTCGTTCCTGCCGTGGGTCACCATCCAGGCCGGGGCGTTCGGCTCCCTGTCGGTCGCCGGCACCGAGGGCGACGGCAAGATCACCCTCGTCGTGGGTGTCCTCATCCTGGCGGTCGGCATCCTGCGCCTGGTCAAGCCGTCGATCCCCGCGATCGTGCAGCGGCTGCCGATCCTGTTCGGGCTCATCGTCGTCGGCCTCGGGGTCTACGTGATCATCAACCTGAACTCCACGATGTCCGAGGCCGCCGGCGGCGGGCTCGCCTCCGAGCTGGCCGACGCGCTCGACATCTCGCTCGGTTTCGGTCTGATCATGACGATCGTGGGCGGCGTCGCCGCGATCGTGGGCGGCATCGTCGTCAGCAAGCAGAGCGGCCCGGCCGTGCCACCGGGGGTCGCGGGGTACCCGCCGGCCGGGTACTGACGCCGTGCGCGCGGTCGTCGTCGGCGGGGGGATCGGGGGCCTCGCGTCGGCGGTCGCACTGCGCCGTGCGGGTCTCGACGTCACGGTGTTCGAGCGGGCGCCCGAGTTCGGGGAGGTCGGCGCCGGGCTCACCCTGATGTCCAACGCGTTGCGCGGGCTCGAGGTCCTCGGCCTGCGTGACGCGGTGGTCGACGGCGGGGTCGCGGAGGCGCCGGTCGGGACCCGGACGCCGGACGGCCGCTGGCTGTCACGGTTGCGGGCCGACGAGGCGGCGTCGCGTCTGGGGGCCACGGCCGTCGGCATCCACCGCGCACGCCTGCTGCAGATCCTGCTCGACGCCCTGCCTACCGACGCGTTGCGCGCCGGGACCGAGGTCGTCGGTGTCGAGGCCGGGCCACCGGCCACGGTGGGGTTCGTCCGCGACGGCACGGAGGAGACCGTCGAGGCCGACGTGGTCGTCGTCGCCGACGGCATCGACAGCCGGTTGCGCAGCGCGCTGCTGCCGGGCAGCGGCGGGACCCGGCACAGCGGCTCCACGGCCTGGCGGGCGGTGACGGCAGAACCGTGGACGGAGCCGCTCAGCCCGGCCATCACGTGGGGTCCGGGGTCGGAGTTCGGGATCGTCCCGCTGGGCGACGGCCGCGTCTACTGGTACGGCGCCACCCGGCTGGCGCCCGGCACCCGGTTCGCCGACGAGGCCGCGGAGGCGCGTTTCCGTTTCGGCGGCTGGCACGACCCGATCCTGCGGCTGATGGACGCCACCGATCCCGCCACGGTCATCCGTCACGACCTTCGCGACCTCGCCGACCCGTTGCCGACCTACGTCGTCGGGGCGACGGCACTGCTCGGCGACGCCGCGCACGCGATGGTGCCGCACCTCGGGCAGGGCGCGTGCCAGGCGATCGAGGACGCGGTGGTCCTGGGCGCGGCGTTCTCGGGAGGCACTCCGGCCGCGGAGGCGTTGCGCCGCTACGACTCCGAGCGGCGGACGCGGTCGCAGTGGGTGGCCGCGTCGGCGCGGAACATCGCGCGGATCGGCCAGGAACTGCACAACCCGGTGGCGGTGCGGGTGCGCAACACCGCGATCCGGCTGACGCCTCCGCAGGTCGCGCTGAAGTCGATGGCGCGTTTCGCCGCGTGGGAGCCGCCGGCGTACCGCTGAACCGGGCTCCGTGTTGCCGCCGGGGCGGCGGGTATCGAGGATGCGGGCATGGGAGACGACGCAGTTCGGTCGCGGCCGGCAGTCGGGCTGATCATCGGGATCGTCTTCGGCCTGGTGTTCGTCGTCGTCAACAGCGGGCCGTTGGGCTCGCCGGCGTCGACGGTGCTGCGGATCGCGGGAGTCGTCGTCGCCGCGGTGCTGCTGTTCGTGCTGCAGGCGCGCATGCGTGGTGGCACAGGGGGGATCACGCGGGAGGGTGGCGCCGGGTTCACCCGCGGCTACTGGATCGTTGTCGCGGTCGAGGCAGTGGCGCTGTTCGGCGGCCTCGTCCTGATCAACGGCGTGTTCGGGCACGGGGAGTTCGGCGTCGCCTGGGTGGCCGTCGTGGTGGGGGTGCACTTCTTCGGCCTGGGCGCGGTCTGGCACGCGCCGCCGCTGCACGTCCTCGGCGGGGTGCTCACGGGCCAAGGAGCGCGCTGAAGAACTCGGACCTACTGCGCGACGTCCAGGCGGTGCCCTCGCGGCGTTGGGCAGACGCGCCGATACAACAGCGGTATCGCCACGCCTGCCCGCCTTGCGATGACACCACCTGGACGCCGCTCGCTACGGCCGGAGTTCTCCAGCGCCCTCCTGGGGATCCTCGGCGCGGTCCTCGGCCTGGTGACCGGCTCCGAGGCGTGGATCGCGGGGGTAGCGGGCGTCGGCTCGGGTGCCGCGCTGCTGGCCGGGGCGGCGCTCGCGTTGGGGTCCTGGCGGGACGTCTCCGCGGCCTGACCGGCACAGCGGGAACCGCAACACATTTGCGCTGAATTCGGCGGAGACGTTATTCTGACGGGTGCCCTTGAATGACAAAGCCCTAGCTCCGCAACTCAATGATAGCACGGGCGAGGAGAGCGTGGAAACACCTTCTTACGAGCAGGAACTGACGGCCGAGACCGAGCACATCCGCGGACTGCACGCACTACTCGTCGACGAACTGGAGAGCGCGACTGCCCAGGCACGGGGCATGCTGGCGGCGCCGACCGGCGGCGAGATCAGTGGGCTCTGGGAACGCGACGTGTCGGTCCACCGCTGGTCGGATCGGGTGGGTGCGCTGGCGGCCGCCCGCTCGGGCCTCTGCTTCGGGCGGCTCGACCACGCCGACGCGACCACCGCCTACATCGGACGCATCGGCCTCACCGACCCCGCCGACGGCGAGAGCGCCCTCCTCGACTGGCGCGCACCTGCCGCACAACCGTTCTACTGCGCGACGATGGCCACACCACTCGGAGTGAGCCGTCGACGCCATTTCCAGATCGCCGGAACCGCGCCTTCCGAACGAGTCACGACATTTCACGACGACGTCCTCGACGGCACCATCGAGTCCGGGTCGGCGTCCGATCCGGCGCTGCTCGCCGCGCTGAAGGCACCGCGCGGCTCGATGATGCGCGACATCGTCACGACAATCCAGGCCGAGCAGGACGCGATCATCCGCCTCCCGCTGTCGGGGACGGTCGTCATCGAGGGCGGGCCCGGCACCGGCAAGACCGCCGTCGCACTGCACCGCGTCGCCTACCTCCTCTACGCCCACCGGGAGCGGCTGGCGCGCAGCGGCGTGCTCGTCGTCGGGCCGAGCGCCGACTTCATCCACTACGTCGGCGGCGTACTGCCCGCGCTCGGCGAGTCGGCCGTCCTGTTCACGACGCCCGGCCGGCTCGCACACGGCGTCGTCGCCACGGCCGTCGACGCCGACGACGTCGCCCGGCTCAAGGGGGACCTCGTCATGGTCGACGTGCTGCGCCGCGCCGTCGACGACCTCCAGAAGGTGCCCACGTCCCCGATCGCCGTCGAGCTGGAGGACGTCACCGTCGAGGTCGACCGCAAGGTCGCGACCGAGGCCCGCCGCCGCGCACGGGCCACCGGGCAGCCCCACAACATCGCCCGCGCGACGTTCCGCGACACCCTCGGCAAGCTCCTCGTCCAGCAGGGCCTCGAACGGCTGAACCACGAGTTCGAGGACCCGCCCGAGCTCGTCGAGCTGCTCAGCGGGCTGTCCGGGCTCCCCGAGATCGAGCCCGCGGGCGCCGCCGAGATCACCGCCGAGATGCGCGCCGAGCTCCGCGACGACCTGCGCGCCGACCTCGCCTTCCACGCCGCCGTCGACGAGTTGTGGCCGGCGATCACCCCGGAGCAGGTACTCACCGACCTCTACGCCTCGCCGGAGCGGCTGCGGACCGCGGGCGGCGACGCCTCGCTGCGCCGTGACGCCGGCGCCCCCTGGACCGTCGCCGACGCGCCCCTGCTCGACGAGCTCGCCGAGCTGCTCGGCCCGCTGCCCGCCGGGCCCGCCCGCCGCGACGCCGAGGCGGAGGCCGACAGCCGCTACGCCGCCGAGGTGCTCAGCATCCTGGAGGCCGCCGACCGGCAGCTCGCCGGCGAGGACCCCGACGAGGCCCGCCCCACCGACTTCGTCACCGCCGACGTCCTCGCCGCCCGCCAGGTCCCCGGCCACCTCGCGAGCGTCGCCGAACGCGCCGCGAGCGACCGGGACTGGCGGTTCGGGCACCTCGTCGTCGACGAGGCGCAGGAGCTGTCGGCCATGGACTGGCACGTCCTGCTGCGCCGCTGTCCGTCGCACTCCATCACCGCGGTCGGCGACCTCGCCCAGCGCAGCGCCCCCGCCGGGGCCCGGACCTGGGGCGACGTCCTCGCCCCGCACCTGGCCGACCGCTGGACCTACCGCACGCTCACCGTCAACTACCGGACGCCGACCGAGATCATGGCTGCCGCCGCGGCCGTCCTGGCCGAGTACGCCCCCGACCGCCGCCCACCCGAGTCCGTCCGCTCCACCGGCGAGGACCCCTGGGAGCGGACGGTCCCGGCGGCCGACCTGTCGTCTGCGCTGCGGTCAGCCGTCGAGACCGAGGCGTCACAGCTGCGCCGCGGCACCATCGCCGTGATCGCCGACGACGTCAGCGGCCTCGACGACCTGCCCGCCGAGCTGCACACCCCGTTGTCCGCGAAAGGACTGGAGTTCGACGTCGTCGTCATCGCCGACCCGGAGGCCATCCGCCGCCGCAACCCCGCCGACCTCTACGTCTCGATGACCCGGGCGACCCGGCGCCTGGGCCTGCTCCGCGTGGAGTCGTGACCACCGCGGGGCACCTGCGCGGCGTTCGGCGCGATGCCCGCGGCGGGAGTCCCGGGCGGACGTGGCGGAGCTGCGCCGTGCGCCGGCGCGGTCCGTGGGCGACCTGCGTCCTGCCGATGCGCGTCGACGCAGGTGATCATCGCCGGCTCACAGGACGTCGAACTCGTTGCCCTCGGGGTCGGCCATGGTGACGTGGTCGGGGACATCCCGGAGCACGGTGGCGCCGAGGCCGGTGAGGCGCTGGACCTCGGTGTCGACGCGTGAGCGTCGGAGGCCGGGGTCGACGTGGCGACCGCCGCCGACGGCGAGGTCGAGGTGCATCCGGTTCTTGACGGTCTTGCCCTCGGGGACGCGCAGGAAGGAGATGGCGGGGGCCGTACCGCCGGGGTCGTGGATGAAGGCGCCGTCGTCGCGTTCGGAGGGCGGGACGTCGTGGTCGTCGAACCAGTCGTCCCAGGTCGTCCAACCTTTCGGCGGCGGCGCCGGTTCGTAGCGGAGGGCGACGGCCCAGAAGGCGGCGAGGGTCGTCGGTGAGGCGCTGTCGATCGTCAGGCTCCAGGCGGTGGCCACGGCCGTCACCGTAGGGCGAGGCCGGTGCGGACGACGTCGAGCCCGGGGCGTGAGCGGCGTGGTCATGTCGAGGTCGAAGGACGCCGCGCCGCGACCCTGTGGAGAACCGAGGTACGACGAAGGCCCAGGTCCGGTGTGGACACCGACTGACCTGGGCCTTCATGTATGGAGCGGATGACGGGAATCGAACCCGCGTATTCAGCTTGGGAAGCTGATGTTCTACCATTGAACTACATCCGCACGTCTGTGATGACCTTAGCATCATCACTGTCAGTCACCGGATGGGCCACCTGGTCGCCGCCCATCGGGGTGGTTGCGGCGGAGTGCATCACCGACTGTTCGGATCCGGTCGACGGCGTGACCCGCATTGGCCCACACTCCGGACACGCAGCTCCCCGGCAGCGGAGGATCGGGAATGACGGCATTCGAGAGGCTCATCGGAGACCTTCCCGACGACCACGAGCACGACGTTCTCCTGGTCGCGGGTACTCGGCCCGAGGTCGCCCGCCTCGCCCCCGTCGCCACGGCGATCGCGGAGGCGGACCGCATCCGGGGCCTCACCGTCGCCACCGGTCCCGACCCGATGGTCACCCACGACGCGTTCGAGGCCCTCAGCGTCCCCGCCGACATCACGCTCCTGCTGCCCGAACACCCCGGCTACACGCCCGCGGCGGTGGCGTCGGCCCTCACCGCGAAGCTCGACCAGCTGATGGTCGAGCAGGACCCGTCCGCAGTGATGATCTACGGCGGTGGGATGACGGCGCTGCTGGCCGCGCAGGTGGCGTTCTGGCGCCTGATCCCCGTCGTGCACCTGCAGGCGGGCATGGCCACCGACGACCTGCTGTGCCCGTTCCCCGAGGAGGCGAACCGGCGGGTCATCAGCCAGCTGGCGTCGCTGTTCCTGACGACGGGCGGGCCGACGCTCGGCAGCCCGCTGGGTCCGAACGTGCTGCAGGTGGGTGACACGATCGGATCCAACCCGCCGCCCGACGACCTCCGGTTCGCGAAGCTGATCATGCGGGTCGCAGCGGGCACGTCGCGGCTCGTCGTCGCGGGTCTCGACAGCCCGTCCTCGGCGGCCGTGATGGCCGACCTACCGGCGCTGCTCGACCGCGACGACGACCTGGAGGTCGTCCTGTTCGGCGACCTCTGCGGTGACGACGGCGCCGCGGCCCTGGCCCGGCACGACCGCGCGGTCGTCGTCCCCCACCTGGAGCTGAACGACCTGGTGCACCTCGTGTCGTCGGCCGGCGTGCTCGTCTCCGACGACCCGGAGCTGGTCGGGGACGCACCGGGGCTGGGCACACCGGGCGTGCTCGTCGACGGCCCGCACGTCGCGGAGCCGGGTGACTCGATCCGCAGCGTCGACGGCAGGCACGTGCTCGACGACGTGTGGCGCATCCTCGACGTCGACCCGCGCCCGCAGCCGCCGCGCTACGACGGCAAGGAGGCCTCGCGGGCCGAGGCGGCCGTCGCGTGGATGTTCGGGCTGAACCCGTTCCCGCAGCTGGCGCCCCGGTCCTCCGACGTCTGACCGTGCGTCCCGCTAGGGTGACCCGGTGCTGCTCTCCGACGGTGACCTGCGCAAGGAGATCGAGTCGCAGCGGCTCGTCCTCGACCCGTGGGACCTGGCGATGCTCCAGCCGTCGAGCATCGACGTCCGGCTCGACCGGTTCTTCCGCGTCTTCCAGAACTCGAAGTACACCCACATCGACCCGCGCGAACAGCAGGACGAGCTGACGACATCGGTCGAGCCCGAGGGCGACGACCCGTTCGTGCTGCACCCCGGGGAGTTCGTGCTGGGGTCGACGTTCGAGTGCGTCACCCTGCCCGACGACCTCGCGGGCCGGCTGGAGGGCAAGTCGAGCCTGGGCCGGCTCGGCCTGCTCACGCACTCGACGGCCGGGTTCATCGACCCCGGATTCACCGGCCACATCACGCTGGAGCTGTCCAACGTCGCCAACCTGCCGATCACGCTGTGGCCGGGGATGAAGATCGGGCAGCTGTGCCTGTTCCGGCTGTCCAGCCCGGCCGAGCGCCCGTACGGCAGCGAGGGCGTCGGCTCGCACTACCAGGGGCAGCGCGGTCCGACGCCGTCGCGGGCGCACATGAACTTCCACCGGGTGGGCACCCGGCGCTGATCCGGGTCGGCACCCGCCGTGACGCCCCCGAGCCCCGGCGGGCGCCGACCCTCGCACGACCCGTGACGGGCCGGAGTTCTCAGCCGTTGCGCGGGTCCCACCGGAACTTCCGCTGCGCGACGCGGGCGAAGATGCCCGCCCACGCCAGCAGGGCCACGGTGGCGACGATCGTGCCGGTCACCGCGCCCATGCCGATCTCGCCGCCGAACGCGAGCCGGACCAGCGTGCCCACGGCCGCGCCGGGGACGAGGAGCAGCGCCTGCAGCCAGCCCTCAGCGGGGATGACGGCCATCGCGATGGCGCCGCCGAGCATCACGAACACCAGCGGCAGCGTGGTGATCTGCGCCCGCTCCGGCGACGGCGTGACCACGCTCGTGGCGAGCGCGGCCGTCACCATCAGGGCGACCCCAGCCAGCACCATCGCGACGAGAGCGAGCGGGTTGACCGGGGCGACGACGCCCATGACCAGGTCGATCACCGCGAAGACGACGATCTGCACCAGTGCGATGGCGATGGCCGGGGCGAGTGTCGCGGTGAGCAGTCCCGGGTCGGAGATGCCGCTGGTGCGCATCCGGGTCAGGACCCGGGTGTGGCGGCGGGCGACGACGGTCTGCGTCGCCGTCAGGTAGAGCCCCATCCCGAGCGTGACCGCGGCCTGCAGCGCGACGACCATCGGCCACACGTCGGGTCCGCCGCCGAACGAGAACGCCCAGAACACGCCGAGCGCGACCGGGACCAGCAGCGTCGAGACGGCCATGGTGCGGTTGCGCATCACCAGCTTGATCTCGGTGACGGCGAGGGCGAGGACCTTCTGCGCGGGGCTCGTCCCCGCGGGGGTCGCGGTGGTCATCGGGTCACCTCCGTGTCGTTGCGGGTGGCGCTGTTCGGCGCGCCGACGGTTCCCTCGCGAACCGAGTGGTAGATCTCGGCGAGCGACGCGGGCGCGGCGCGCAGGTCGGTCAGCGGGACGCCGTGATCCGCCGCCCAGGTCAGGAACGTCGTGAGATCGGCCTGCAGCTCGGCCGTGCGGACCGTGACGTGCACGGAGTCACCGCGCACCTGGGCCGCCGGGTCGCCGACGAGCTGCGGGAGGTCGGCAGGCCCGGCCGGGATCGCCGCCGCGGGCAGCGTCGCCGAGAAACCGGCCGGCCGCGTCGCGAGGATCTCCGCGAGCGTGCCCTGCACCGCGACGCGACCCTCGTGCATGATCGCGACGCGGTCGGCCAGCGCCTCGGCCTCCTCCAGGTAGTGCGTGGTCAGCAGCACCGTGCGGCCCGCCTCCTGCAGCTCCTGGATGGCGTCCCACGTGCGGGTCCGCGACTCCGGGTCCAGCCCTGTCGTCGGCTCGTCGAGGATCACCAGCTCCGGTGACCCCCACACGGCCAGCGCCAGGTCGAGACGGCGCTTCTCGCCGCCCGACAGCTTCGACGCCGGGACGTCACGACGACGCGTCAGCTCGAACCGGTCGAGCAGCCGCTCCACTCGGTCGGTCCGGTCCGAGAGCTTCTGCCACAGCCCGAGCGTCTCGCCGACGGTCAGCTCGTCGACGAACCCGCCCTCCTGCAGCTGCACCCCCATCCGGCGGCTCAGCTCGTGCCGGTGCGTCGCCGGGTCCAGCCCGAGCACCGACACGTCGCCGCCGGTCCGGCGGCCGAAGCCCTCCAGGACCTCCAGCGTCGTCGTCTTGCCGGCGCCGTTCGTGCCGAGGAGCGCGAACACCTCTCCGGTCCGCACGGTCAGGTCGATGCCGCGGACGGCCTCGAACTCCCCGTAGGCGACCCGCAGCCCCCGCAGCTCGACGGCCGACCCCCTGCTCGTCGCGGCGTCGCCCGCCGCCTGCATCGTCTCCGTCATGGCCACAACGGTGCCGTCCGGGCCGGGGGTCCCGGTAGTCATGACGGTCATCAGCCGGTGTGACACCGCGTCCGCCCTTCGATGACACCTGTCATCAGGGGTTCTCGGATACGGTCTGGTCGTGGATTCGCAGGGGGTGGGCAGCGGGCTCGCCGGGTCCGAGGAGCGCCGCATGCGGGCCGCGCGCCGGTTCGGCGTCATCGGCATGCTCATCACCGTCGGCTGGTTGTTGTTCGTGCCCGCGATGGTCATCTGGACGGGGCTGCCCGCAGCGCCGTACGCGATCACCCTGTTCGCGCTCTACTTCGTCGCGCTGGGCCTGCACCTGTTCCGGATCCGCCAGCACGTGCGCTCCCTCGGCTCTCCCGCCTCGCCCTGGTTCGTGGTCGTCGCCCTCGCGGTGGTGCTCGGCCTCGCGCTGGTCGGTCTCGCCTCGTCGTTCGCCGGCTTCACCTGGGCGCTCGTGAGCGGGGTGCTGCTCGGCGACGTCGTCGGAGGTGGGCGGCTCTGGCGTGGCGCCGTGACCGTCGTCCTCACCGCCGCCGCGGTGCTCGGCTTCGGCTGGTGGATCGCCGCCAACACCACCTACGAGTTCCCGTTCCCGCCGTGGCTCGGGGCGGCCCTCGCCGCGTTCTACGTGCTGTTCATGTGGTGCGTCGACGTCGAACGGCTCTGGTGGCTCAAAGCCGTCACCGACCTCGACGAGTCCCGCCGCGTCGCCGCCGAGCTCGCCACCGCCCGCGAACGGCTGCGCCTGGCCGACGACCTGCACGACATCCTGGGCCACGCCCTCGAGGTCGTCGCGTTCAAGAGCGAGCTCGCCAGCCGCCTCATCGACGTCGACACCGACCGCTCGAAGGCGGAGCTCGACGACGTGCAGCGCGTGGCCCGGGAGTCGCTGTCCGAGGTGCGCGCGCTCGTCCGGGAGACCCGCACGACGGATCTGGCGTCGGAACTCGCGGGCGCCCGCGCCGTCCTCGACTCCGCCGGCGTGGCACTCGTCGTCCACGGGGATCCGTCGACGATCGCCGGACCCGCCCGCGGCGTCCTCGGCCGCGTCCTGCGCGAAGCCATGACCAACGTCCTGCGCCACGCCCAGCCCCGCAGCTGCACCATCGAGATCGAGGTCGTCGACGGCGCCGCCCACCTGCGCGTCACCAACGACGGCGCCTTCCCCACCGCGGCCGAGGACGCCGGCACCGGGCTCGTCGCGCTCGGCCGTTACCTCGACGAACACGCCGGCCGCCTCGACGCCGGACCCGGCCCCGACGGCACCTTCCGCCTCGACGCGTCCCTCCCGGTGCCTGCGTGACCGGACCCATCAGGCTCGTCCTGGCCGACGACGAGTCCCTCACCCGCGGCGCCGTCGGCGCCCTGCTCGGACTCGAGGGCGACCTCGTGATCGTCGCCGAGGCCGCCACCGGCGACGAGGCCGTCGAGGCCATCCGCGACCACGCCCCCGACGTCGCCGTCCTCGACGTCGAGATGCCCGGCCGCGACGGCGCCGAGGTCGCCCAGTGGGTCGCCGAGAACCAGCCGGCGACGCGCTGCATCATCCTGACCCGCCACGCCCGCCCGGGGGTGCTGCGCCGTGCCCTCGGGGCCGGGGCGCGCGGGTTCGTCACCAAGAGCGCGCCCGCCTCCGTCCTCGCCGACGTCGTCCGCCGCGTGCACGGTGGCGGTCGCTACGTCGACCCCGACCTCGCCATGACGGCGTTGACCAGCGAGGACTGTCCCCTGACCGACCGGGAGCTCGACGTGCTCCGCAACGTCGACGACACCGGCACGGCCAACGACATCGCCGGCCGCGTCCACCTGTCCCCGGGGACGGTCCGCAACTACCTGTCGTCTGCGATGCAGAAGCTGGGTGCGGGCAGTCGTTCCGAGGCCGCCCGGATGGCCCGCGACCACGGCTGGCTCTGACCCGTTGCTGGGCCCCTCTCCGGGTCGATCGCCCGAACCGGGAGGACGCCACCCTTCGCCCGCGAGCTCACGGACGGCGGTGTCCGTGGCCAGTAGGCTGGCCGCCGATGGGAGAGCCGCGCACGCCCCAGCCGCCGGAACAGCCGGGGGCGTCGCCGCCGAACCCGCCCGTCGACATGTCGAAGCCTGGCGTACCGGAGCAGGCCGGGGGGCCGGTGCCCGACGATCGGGCACCCGTGCCCCACGGCGTCTGGTACCACCCGGCCGCCCCGGGGCATCCCGGGCAGCAGCAGGGCCAACCGCCGCCACCTCTCGGGTGGGGCCCGCCACCCCCGCAGCAGCCGTCGTCGGGCGGGGCGTGGGCGTGGTTGCGGGCGCGGGGCTGGCGGTTGGCGGTCGGCGTCGGCATCGCGGGCGCGGCGTTGCTGCTCATCCCGTTCTTCCTGTTCCCGACGCTCGACCCGGACAAGCCCGTCGCGCAGTGGTGGCCGCCGTTCGCGATCGGCCTCGGGACCCTGGTGCTGCTGTCGGTGCTGCGGCTGGACCGGTTGCTCAAGGGCTGGACGTGGCACGTCGCGGGCATCGCGTTCGTCGGCGCCCTGGTGGTGTGGACGAAGGACAACCCGTGGGCGTGGGCGCTGGCGTTGAGCCTGGGGCTCCTGCTGGCGGGGCTGTTGCGGTTGCCGCGCTGGCAGTTGCTGGTGGCGGGGGCGGTGCTGTGCGCGGTGTCGATCGTGGGGTTCGCGATCACGGCGTCGCGGATCACGGCGGCGGAGACGCAGCGGGAGATCCAGGCGGGCAACGAGGTGCGGGCGACGGTCGGCGGGGTGCCGAACGCGCAGGAGGTGCCGCCGTTGCTCGACCGGGTGATCTCGGGCCGGGTGGCGGACCCGCAGCCGTTGTGCCGCATCGTCGGGCCGGCAGCCGAGACGCAGCTCACCACCGCGACGCGGACGGCCGACTGCGCTGCGGCGGTGGCGGTGGTGTGGGAGGAGCGGGCGTCGGCGGGTGGTCCGACACCGGTGACGAGTGTGCGCAGTGACGCGGCGCCGATGACGTCGGAACGGACGTACACGCTCTCGACCTGCGGCTCGGCGTGGGCGGTGGCGGCCGGTCCGGAGCTGGGGCGGGTCACGGTGACGTGGACGGACGACGACGCCCGCCGCTACGCCATCACCGGCTTCCAGCCCTGCTGACGGCGGGCGCTCGTCCGTTACATGCGTTACGTTCTTCACCTCCGCTGGGTTACTCTCCAGTAACTAGTTAAACAATTGACCGGGTGCTGGTCGGCACCCGATGGCGCGGAGGGCTACCCTCCCGCCGCAACGGGCCGCGTCCCACCACACGCGGAATCCCGGCTGTTCGAGGAGGAACACGTGTTGGTCCGACTGGTCATCGGTCTGGTGATCACCGTCGCCGCCGTCGCGATCGCCGGGCGCCGCGCGCTGCAGGTCTACAAGCTGATCGAGTCGGGTCAACCCGACGACGACCGCCGCGACGGTCTCGGTGCGCGGGTGCGGACGCAGTTCGTCGAGGTGTTCGGCCAGCGGAAGCTGCTGAAGTGGTCCGTCCCGGGCCTGGCGCACTTCTTCACGTTCTGGGCGTTCGTCATTCTGGCGACGGTCTACCTCGAGGCCTACGGGGCCCTGTTCGACCACGACTTCCACATCCCGTGGGTCGGGCGCTGGGCGGTCCTGGGCTTCCTGCAGGACACCATCGCGGTGCTGTGCCTGCTGTCGCTGGGCGTCTTCGCCGTCATCCGGATCCGGAACGCGCCCTCCCGCGAGGCGCGTGCGTCGCGGTTCTACGGCAGCCACACGGGCCCGGCCTGGCTGATCCTGTTCATGATCCTCAACGTGCTCTGGACGCTGTTCTTCTTCCGCGCGGCGTCGTCGGCGCTCGGCGTGTTCCCGTACAAGTCGGGGGCCTGGGCGTCGATCGGGCTGGGGAACCTCTTCACGGGGATTCCCACGCCGGCGCTCGAGGTCGTCGAGACCGTCGGCCTGCTGCTGCACATCGGCGTCATGCTGGTGTTCCTGGTGATCGTCGCCTACAGCAAGCACCTGCACATCTTCACGGCGCCGATCAACGTCTCGGCCAAGCGCATGCCCAAGGCGCTCGGCCCGCTGCTGCCGATGATGTCGGACGGCAAGAAGATCGACTTCGAGGATCCCGACGAGGACGCGATCTTCGGTCGCGGCAAGATCGAGGACTTCACGTGGAAGGGCATGCTGGACTTCGCGACCTGCACCGAGTGCGGTCGCTGCCAGAGCCAGTGCCCGGCCTGGAACACCGGCAAGCCGTTGTCCCCCAAGCTCGTGATCATGGACCTGCGCGACCACCTGTTCGCGAAGGCGCCCTACATCATCGGCGGCAAGGACCTCCCCGAGATCGAGTCGGTCGACTTCGACGTCCTGGAGGCCGCGACCAACGGAAACGGTCACGGCGTCCCGGAGTCGGGCTTCGGTCGCGTCCTGGGCTCGAACGACCAGCAGGCCGCCCGACCCCTGGTCGGCACCGCCGAGCAGCACGGCGTCATCGACCCCGACGTGCTCTGGTCCTGCACGTCGTGCGGCGCGTGCGTCGAGCAGTGCCCCGTCGACATCGAGCACGTCGACCACATCATCGACATGCGTCGCCACCAGGTCATGATCGAGTCCGAGTTCCCGTCCGAGCTCGGCGTGCTGTTCAAGAACCTGGAGAACAAGGGCAACCCCTGGGGCCAGAACGCCAAGGACCGCCTGGAGTGGACGAAGGGCCTCGACTTCGAGGTCCCGGTGTTCGACGGGGAGCTGTCGGCCGAGACGGAGTACCTGTTCTGGATCGGCTGCGCGGGCGCGTTCGACGACAACCAGAAGAAGACGATCCGCGCGACGGCCGAGCTGCTGCACCGCGCGGGCGTCGGCTACACGGTGCTCGGCCCGGAGGAGTCCTGCACGGGCGACCCGGCCCGGCGTTCCGGTAACGAGTTCCTGTTCCAGATGCTCGCCATGCAGAACGTCGAGGTGCTCAACGCGGTGTTCGAGGGCCGCGAGCCCGGCACCCGCAAGATCGTCACGACGTGCCCGCACTGCCTCAACACCCTCGGCCGGGAGTACCCGCAGCTCGACGGGCACTACGAGGTCGTGCACCACACGCAGCTGCTCAACAAGCTGGTGCGCGAGGGCAAGCTCGTCCCGGTCGCGGAGCCGGCCGCCGACAAGGCCGCGCCCGTCACCTACCACGACCCCTGCTACCTGGGCCGGCACAACGAGGTCTACGCCGAGCCGCGCGAGCTCGTCGCGGCCGCGGGGGCGACGCTCACCGAGATGCCCCGCCACGCCGACCGCTCGATGTGCTGCGGCGCGGGTGGCGCGCGGATGTGGATGGAGGAGCGGATCGGTCAGCGCGTCAACGTCACGCGCACGACCGAGGCGCTCGACACCCTCGCGGGTGTGGGTGGCGACGGCGGCACGATCGCGGTCGGCTGCCCCTTCTGCAAGACGATGCTCTCGGACGGCCTGACCGAGAAGCAGTCCGAGGGGGGCGGCGCGGGCGTCCAGATCCAGGACGTCTCGCAGATGCTGCTCGCGGCGGTCAGGCGCGGCGACCCGGCGACGAACGGGGCTGCCGTCTCCGGCACGACCGCGGACGCGGCGGAGGACGCCACCTCCTGACGTCCGGGGCGGCGGCGGACGGGCCTCTCGTCCGCCGCCACAGCCGCGTGATGTCGTCGACGGCTCTGCTCGTCGGGGCGTGGGCGCAGCCATTGTCCGCCGGCTGCCGGCCCAGGACTCGTGGAGGAGGACGAGCGTGGTCACCGGCTGCGCCTCTTCACGAGCGAGCCGCGCCACAACCGAACGGCCGAACGCAGCCCGTAACACCGTTGTTGCTCTTCGTGTCATCACACGATCGGTCGAAGGGCACTACGACACCGTTGCAGTGCGCTCATGACCGATTCCGACAACCGGACGTTGTCGCCGCTTGACGCTTATTTTTCCTCGCCGGAGCATGCTTGACTCGAAACCCCGGCCCGCGGCCGGGCACGGTAGCGTGCGCTGGTTCGTCGCGGGGCTGGACGTCATTGGGAGGGGTCGGCATGAGCGGCACGGAAGGGGTGACCTTCTGGGTTGCGCAGGTGTCGACGGGAGGTCTCCAGGGCTGGATCCAGAACAACATCGTCCCGCTCATCCTGCTCGGGATCGCGATCATCCTGTTGTGGATCGGCGGCCGCGGTGACAACGCAGGCGTCGCGCGGCGCAGCGTCGGTCTGATCGTCGGCCTGGTGGCCCTCGGCATCGCGGTGTCCGGAACCGGGCCCGCCGTGGGGTCGTTCCTGGCGTCGCTGATCACCGACGCCAGGTGACGGGGTGCTGGTCCGCACTGACGACGAGGTGTACCGCGTCGACGCCGTGTGGCTCGGTCCGCCGCGGGCCACGTTCCCGTGGCGTGCGCGCTATGTGAGCTACGGGCTCGGCCTCGCGGTCATGGTGGTGATCATGTTCGCCCAGCGCCGGCTGGGCATCTCGCTGGACTTCTTCTCCGTCGCCTGGTCACTGCTGTTGACGATCGTGATCACCCGGTTCCTGGGCAAGCGGGTCAACTACGACCGGCCGCTGGGCCAGATCGTGGCGCTGTTCCGGCACGAGGTCACGGGGCCCCGGGCGGCGACGGCGGCGCGGGGCGGGCCGGTGCGGACGGGCCGGGTCCGGGTGCGCAGTTCGGTGCCGCGCTCGACGCGGTCCGGGGCGTCGCCGGCCACGGCGTCCCGCGGTGCGCCGAAGCGCAGGGCCCGCACGCAGGTCCTCCCCGCGCGGACCCCCCGGACGCGGACCCCCCGGACGCAGACCTCCCAGGCGCCGACTCCCCAGGCGCCGACTCCCCGGCTGCAGCCGGTCCGCACCGTCGCGGACCACGTCAACGGGAGCCGTGGTGGCCCGGCGTAAGCGTGCCGACGACCCGCGCGAGCGCGACTCCCGCGCCACGTCCACGCCGAAACGCCGGCGCGGCCGCTCGCTCGCGGGCGAGCTCAAGACCGACGGGTTCACCCCCGACATCGCGTTGCGGTCGATCGACGGGCACCTGACGCGCACGGGAACCCAGGTCATGGCCTGGTACCGGTTGGCGGCGCAGGCGTGGAGCTTCCGCAGCGACGTCCAGCGCGAGATCCTGATCCGCCAGATCGCCGCGCAGCTCGGTGAGCTGCAGGGGCGGTGGCTGCACCTGCGGGTCACGACGCGGCCCTACCCCGTCCACATGTGGGCGGAGTCGTTCGACCACAACGCGTTGGGGCGCATGCCCGACGTCGCCGGCGCGCTGGGCTGGGACGGGTTCCTGGAGGGCGAGCAGCGCCACCTGATGGGCCTGTCGATGAGCGACAAGGAAGTCTTCCTCGGCATCGAGGTGTCCGGTCGCGGCATGCTCGACCGCTGGGCCGACATCGCCGCCCCCGTCCTCGACCGGTTCCTGCCCGCGGCGGCCCGCGCGGAGCTGGCGGCGCTGGAGTCGGAGGTCAACCATCTCGACGTCCTCGTCTCCGGGGCGGGTCTCGACGCGGTGCCGGCCACGGCCGAGGACATCGCGTGGCTGATGCACCGCTCGGTCGCGCTCGGCCTGCCCGCCCCGCGCACGCTGGCGGCGGTGCCGGAGGGCACGGGTCGGTGGGAGACGGAGGACCTGGCCGCGTTCACCGACGGTGTCTCGATCTCGCAGGAGCCCTACGCGCCGACGGTCGAGGTGATCGGCCGGCTGCGGTCGCAGACGGTGCGGCGCAACGTCGCCGTGCTGTCGCTGGGGCTGATGGAGGGGCTGCGCATCCCGGAGGTCGACGACCCGTGGATGCAGCACTCCGACCGGTTACCGTTTCCCGTCGAGTGGTCGGCGCGCATGTACATCCGCCGTCCCGAGGACGTGACGGGTGAGCTGCAGCGCCAGATGGGCAAGGTGCGCAGCCAGATCCGGCACTACACCCACGACCACGACCTCGAGCCGCCGATGTCGCTGGCGCGGCAGGCCGACCGGGTCCTGGAGGTGGAGGACGAGGTCACCAGTGGCCTCACGCAGCTGAACACCCGGCTGTACGGGTGGTGGCGCGTCGCGGTCGCGGGCCGCGACGAGGCCGAGGCCGTCCAACGCGCGCAACAGGTCCTGGAGATCTACCGGCCGAAGGTGCAGATCGAGCACCCCGAGGCGCAGTACCGCTACGCGCGGGAGTTCGTCCCCGGCGAGCCGTTGGCGTCGACGGCCTACCGGCGTCGCGGGTCGGTGACATGGGCGGCCGCGGCGGTCCCGGCGGCGACGGCCAGCGTGGGTGACCGGCGCGGCATCATGATCGGCGAGACGTGCACGGCGACACGGCGCCCGGTGGCGTGGGACCCGTGGCTGGCGCAGGAGGTGCGGCGGGCCTCGGGCCTGACGGCGATCGTCGGCGGCCTGGGTTCGGGCAAGTCGTTCCTCACGGGCCTGGTCGTCTACAAGACGTTGCGGGCGGGTGCCCGCTGGACGGTGCTCGACCCGTCGGGCCCGCTCGCGGAGCTGACGCGGCTGCCGGAGCTGGCACCGTTCTCCCGGCACATCAACCTGCTGCGCGCCGATCCCGGCATCCTCAACCCGTACCGGGTGGTGGCCGAGCCGCGGTTCGAGCACTTCGCCGACGACGAGGATCCCGAGCGGGCGTGGCGTCGCGAGAAGTCGCTGGCCGCGGCCACCCGGCGCCGGCTCGTGCTCGACGTCCTCACCGGCCTGCTGCCCTTCGACGTGGCGCGCATGCCGCACACCAGGATCGTGCTGCTGCGCGCGGTCCGCGAGGTCGGCGGCGCCCCCGACCGGCACCCCGGGCAGGTGATCGACGCGCTGCGCCGCCACGCCCGCGAGGGCGAGGACCACGCGGGCGTCGTCGCCGACTTCCTGGAGGAGCGCCGCGAGCTGCCGCAGGCCGCGCTGCTGTTCCCCGACACCTCCCGCGAGGACCCCTGGGCCGCCGACCAGGACTTCCGGCTCACCGTCCTCACCATGCAGGGGATGACGCTGCCGCGGCCGGGCAGCCCCCGCGAGGAGTGGACGGACTCCGAGTCGCTGGCCGTCGAGCTGCTCAACCTCGCGTCGTGGCTGACGCAGCGCACGATCTACGACGCCGACCGCAACATGCGCAAGGGTGTCGCCCTCGACGAGACGCACTTCCTGTCGCAGGTGCCCACCGGCAAGGTGCTGATCGACCGGCTGGCCCGCGACTCCCGCAAGTTCAACGTCCGTGCCCTGTTCGCGTCGCAGCTCGCGGGCGACCTGCTGCGCGTGTCGGGCTTCGCGTCGCTGGTCAACGCCGTGTTCGTCGGCCGTACCGACGACGAGGAGGCCCAGGGCGACGCGCTGCGGCTGCTGCGGGTGCCCACCGGTGTCGGCTACGAGGAGATGCTGGGGACGCTGTCGCCGCGACCGCGTCACGACGACCGCCCCGACGACACGCCGCGCCAGTTCGTGTTCGCCGACGGGCACGGTGGCGTCGAGAAGATCCGCATCGACCTGGAGGCGCCGCACCTGGAGCACGTCCGCGAGGCGCTCGACACCAACCCCGACGCGAACCGCATCTCCGTGTCGGGCGTTCCCGTCGAGGTCCGGCCGCTGGAGGTCCGGGCCCCGGACGAGCCCGCCGACCGCAGACCCGCGCCGCGGCTGCCCCCGGGCCGCCTCGACCTCGACGGCGACGACATCGACCCCGAGGAGCTCGGCGCGCTGCGCAACGGGCAGCGGGTCGTCCTCGGCCCGACGGGCGTCGACGACGTCGTCACCGAGCGCGGCATGATCGTCTCGGCCGACGCCGACCTGCTCGCCGACGAGGACCTCGACCTGCTCGACGACCTCGACCTCGACGAGGGTTACGTGCCCGACGAGCCGGTCCACGGCGGAGGGTCAGAGGTCGGCGCCTCGCGCGAGGCGGGGCGGTGACCCCGCCGGACGGACTCGCGGGGACCGGGCCGTGGGTGGTGGCCTTCGTCGTGCTCGCCGCGATCGTCGCCGCGCACCGCCGGCGGGTCCGGGACCGGCGCACCGCCGTCCTCGACGTCGGCGACGCCTCGACGTTCCTGCCCGACCCGCAGGTCGACGGGGCGCGCCCGCCACGGACCGTCCGGACGTCCGCGCTGCTGGTCGTCGTCGCGATCATGGCGGGGACGTCGCTGATCGGGACCCCCGCGATGGCGCAGTCGCTGGACTGCAAGGAGGCGCCGGAGCCCGACCGCCCCGGCACCGGCCTCGTCGGCTCGCTCGACGCCCTGCGCCCCGACGCCGGTGAGCCGGGCAGCGTGTACCGCGAGGTCGGCTACGCCGGCATGGTGTGGCACAACTACGACCTCGGCTGCGCGGGCCAGGCCGTCCTCAACCCGTCGACGACCACCGACACGTGGCTCGGCAACCAGACGTTCAACATCGCGAAGCTGACCGTCGCCGGGGTGAACTGGGCGCACTACCTGATCGCGACGGGCGGTGCGCTGCTCACCCCGCTCGACGACATCATCACGACCGCGACGAAGGCGATGTACGACGCGGTGTTCACGACGTTCGTCGGCGTCGCACTGCTGATCCTCGCCGTCATCCTGATCGTCCTCGCGATGCGCGGCGACCTCGCGAAACAGGCCCAACGCGCCGGCTTCGCGGCGCTGGCCCTGCTCATCGGCTCCGCGGCCTACCTGGCGCCTGTCGACTGGTCGAAGGCCGCCGACGGCCTCCTGCTCGACGGCGTCACACAGATGCAGGAGGGCTTCCTCGGCCAGATCGGGCTGGGCAACCGCGACACCCTGCCGACGGTGCTCGTGGACCAGGTCATCTACCGCAACTGGGAGCGCGGCGAGTTCGGCTCGCCGGACGTGCCGCAGGCCCAGCAGTTCGGCCGCGACCTGCTGCGCGCGCAGACGTTCACCATCGACGAGGTCCTCGACGGCAAGGACACCGGGGCGCTCGCGCAGGAGAAGAAGAACCAGTTCACGACGATCGCCGGCCAGCTCGGCGACCGCTACACCTACTTCCAGGGCAAGTCGGGCAGCCGGATCGGCACCGGGCTGCTGGCCGTCGTGCAGGCGTTGTGCATCGCCCTGTTCCAGCTGCTGTCCAAGGTGCTGGTGCTGGTCGCGATGCTGCTGCTGCGGCTGATGGTGATGTGTGCGCCCGCGATCGCGGTGCTCGCAGTCCTCAAACCCGACCTGCTGCCCGCGCTGCTGCGAGTGGCGGGCGCGGCGATCGTCAACACGCTGATCGTCGGTGCGCTGGCCGGGCTGCACGCGCTGCTCGTCGTGTCGCTGTTCCGGCCCGACTCTGGCATCGACCTGTGGCTCGCGCTGCTGGTCACCGGCGTCGTCACCGTCGTGATGTGGGCCGTGGCGCGGCCGTTCCGGCGGCTCGTGTCGATGGTGTCGATCACCCGCGAACAGTTCGGCGGGATCGTGCCCGGGGCCGGCGCCGGTCCCATGTCGGGGGCGTGGCGACGGCTGCGCGGGGCCCCGGCCGACGACCGGCAGGCCCGCTGGTGGACCGACCGGCAGGCCCATGGCGCCGGTGGTGACCCCGACGGCGGCCGCCCCGAGACCGTCATGGCCACCGCGACGGTCGTCGGCGGGGCGTCGGCGGCACGGCAGCCCCGGCGCCGCAGCGAGGTCACCCCGGGCGCCGCGGCGGCGCTCGGCACGTCCGGGCGGCGCGCTCTGCCCGCCGGCGCGGGCGGCACCCCTGCCCACACCGGCGGTGTGCCGGGCCGCGCCGACCCCGGTGAGGTCGACGAACGCGTCATCTACCGGCGGCCCGACGCCACCCCGCCGCGGCCGCGGACGCCCGCGCTCGACCCCGAGGTCGTCGACGGCGTGTCGGTGTACCGCATCTACCGGCCTGCCCGGACCACGACGCGCACCGCCACGCGCACGTCCTACAGCCGCACCGAGGACCGCTGACCGTGCCGATCCGATCTCCCCGCGGCCGCGCCGCCGCCTACCGGGCGCTGTGGCAGTGGCCGTTGCACTCGCCGTTGCGCCTGCTGGGGACGGTCGTCGTCCTGCTGGCGCTCGCGACGGGCATCAGCTGGGCCGCGACCAGCGGTCGCAGCCCCGCCCCGTCGGCGCCGAGCCAGAACCCGGCCGGTCTGTCCACGTCGGACGGGAGGTCGGCCGGGGGCGGATCCCCGACGGTCCTGCCCCCCGTCGTGCCCCTCAGCCCGACGACGCTGCCGCTCACGTCGGCCCCGCAGGCGGCGCTCGCCGCGGCGGCGTCGTGGGCGTCGGCGTGGGTCGACCACCCCGACGGCACCACCACCGAGCAGTGGCTCGCCCGGCTGCGCCCCTGGACCACCGACGAGTACCTGGGCGTCCTCGGCTCCGTCGACCCGGGCAACGTGCCCGCGAGGACGGTCACGGGCCCGCCCGAGGCCACCCGCGTCTCGCCCGCGTCCGTGCAGGTGAAGGTCCCGACCGACACCATCACGCTGGTCCTGCTCGTCGTCGACGACGGGTCCGGCTGGCGGGTCGCCGACTCCGACGAGGGCTGAGCCCGTCGTGGTCACCCCGCTGCGGCCGTTCCGGCTGCTGGTCCCCGTCGTAGCGATCGCGGCGGCCCTCGCCCTGTTCATGGGAGTCGGCTTCATCGCCTTCACCATCGGTGGCGGAGGCGGCGGCCCGACGTCGTCGGCCGGGGTGTGCGACACCGGTGTCGGCATCTCCGACGGAGCCGGCCGCTCCGGTTCCACCTTCGCCGACCTGTCCGACGAGCAGCGCGGCAACGCCCAGACGATCATCGCCGTCGCCCGCGACATGGGCGCCCCGCCCCGGGCCTGGCTGGTCGCCCTCGCGACCGCCATGCAGGAGTCCACCCTGCGCAACATCAACTACGGCGACCGCGACTCCCTCGGTCTCTTCCAACAACGACCCTCGCAGGGCTGGGGCACACCCGCCCAGGTCACCGACCCCGTCTACAGCACCCGCATCTTCATCGACCGGCTGCTGAAGGTGCCCGGCTGGGAGACCCTGCCCGTCACCGTCGCCGCCCAGACGGTGCAGCGCTCCGCGTTCCCGAACGCCTACGCCAAGTGGGAGGGGCTCGCCGCGGCCCTCGTCGGGCAGCTCGCCGACGTCTCCGTGCTGCCCGCCCGATGCACCACCCGGACCGCGGCGCTGCCCCCCGGTGCGGCAGGGACGGCGATCGGGTTCGCGCTCAAGGAGGTCGGCAAGCCCTACGTGTGGGGCGCCACCGGGCCCAACACCTACGACTGCTCCGGACTCATGCTGCGTGCCTTCCAGGCTGCAGGCATCGAGCTGCCGCGGGTGTCCCGCGACCAGTACCGGGCCGGCGGGCACGTCCCCGTGCGCGAGGCGCAGCCCGGTGACCTGCTGTTCTACGCGACGGACCCCAGCGACCCGTCCACGATCCACCACGTCGTGCTCTACATGGGCGACGACAAGATGGTCGAAGCCCCCTACACGGGAGCATCCGTGCGGGTGCAGCCCGTCCCGTGGAACTACCGCGAGCTCGTCCCGTTCGCCACCCGCCCCGGCACCACCCGCAACGACGCCTGACGTCGGGTCATCCGAGCTCGGTGAGCAGGTCGAGCCGCACCCGCGTCCCGGGAGCCGGTGCCCGACCGTCGGACAGCTCCACCGTGACCGCGGCCGGGTCGGTGGTGTCGAGGACGGCGGCGCGGGCGGCTGGCCCGACCGACACCCGGTACCGACCGCGGCCGGGCCACAGCGTCGCGGTGGCGGGCCGGACCGTCCCATGGCCGGAACCGGTGACGACGGCCTCGACCCGGTGCGGCCGGCCGAGCAGCCGGGCCGCCGACCGGACCCGGCCCGCCGCGATCTCGGCCCGGACCCTCGTCGACGACACCGGCTGTCCGGCGACGTCGAGCAGGTCGCTCACGCAGACGTCGATGCCGTGGCCACGGCCGAGGTCGCGCAGCAGCGCCGGGTCACCCGCCGCGCGGTGCCCGAACCGGAAGTTGGTGCCGACGACGACCGCCCGGCAGCCGAGCGTGTCCGCGAGCACGCCGCTCACGAAGTCGGCGGCGCTGGTCCGCAGGAACTCGGCCGACACCGGCAGGGCGAGCACGAAGTCGACGCCGCACGACGCGAGCAGCGCCGACTTCTCGTCGAGACCGGTCAGGGTGGGCGGCTCGCGACCGGGTGCCAGCACCGCGGCCGGGTGCCGGTCGAAGGTGACCGCACCCGCCGGCACCCCGAGCCGTTCGGCCCGCCGGACCGCCTCGGCGACGAGCCGCCGGTGGCCCAGGTGCACGCCGTCGAACTGGCCGATGGCGACCACCGACGGACCCGGGGGCAGGACCCCGTCGACGCCGCGGTGGAGCCTGCCGGGCGCCGAGATCGTGGCCGTCACGACCGGGCCAGCACGATGTCGAACCGGGCCAGCGTGAACGGCGCCGCGACCCCGTGCGCGGCGGCGACCTCCGGGTCGTCGACCGTCACGAACTCGCGTACCAGGCTCTGCTTGACGGCGAACACGGCATCGGCGTCGATGTAGGCGCTGTCGGCGACGAACACGTGGGTGGTGAGCCGCTCGTGGCCGGGGGCGTCGACGAGGAAGTGGATGTGCGCGGGCCGGTACGGGTGCCGGCCGGTCGCCAGCAGCAGCTCACCGACCGGCCCGTCGGTGGGGATCGGGTAGTGCGACGGGGTGGCGGTCCGAAACCGGAAGCGGCCCTCGGCATCGGCGGTGAACAGGCCGCGCCCGTTGCCCGCAGGCTGCAGGTCGGGCTGCTGGACGTCGTAGAAGCCGTGCTGGTCGGCCTGCCACACGTCCAGCGTCGCACCGGGCACCGGCCGGCCGTCGGTGTCCACGACCCGGCCCTCGACGACACACAGCGGCCCCGCGCCGGCGTCGTCGATGCTGTCACCGAGCTCGCGGCGCGGGCTGCCGGTCATGTGGAACGGGCCCAGGACCGTCGACGCCGTCGTGCCGGGATGGGCGTCGGCCCCGTTGATCGTCTCGACGAGCATCGAGACGCCCAGGACGTCGGAGAGCAGGATGAACTCCTGCCGGGTGTCGGTGCAGGCCTGCCCGGTGGCGGTGAGGAACGCGATCGCGCGCTCCCACTCGGCCGTCGACGGCCGCAGCTCCCGAACGTAGGCGTGCAGGTGCTGCACGAGGCCCTGCAGCAGCTCGCGCAGCCGCGGGTCGTGGGCCGCCTCGAAGCTCTTCGCGACGACCTGCGCGGACTCGATCTGGGTGAAGTCCACCGGTACCTCCCGGTTGTGGGGCCCGCCGGGCCGGCTCGGCGCCGGCCCGGCGGGACGGGTCAGACCGTCGTCGATTCCTTGTAGTAGCCCTCGCGGACGTCCTGCTCGCGGGCGTACTCGGGCTGGTAGCGCACCGACGCGTAGTGCGAGCGCTGCTCGGCCTCCGCGGCGCGGGCGGCGAGCGCCTCGGTGTCGCCGAACCCGAGGACCTGCCGGGCGAGGTCGGTCAGCGGCCCGTCGATCTGGTACTCGGTGCGCTGCATCGTCAGCAGCTTCACCAGGTACAGCGGCGTGCCGTTGAACTTCTCGAACATCTCGTGCCGCGCGCCCCACTGCGTGAGGTACCGCTCGCTGATCTGGCGGAAGATGCTCACCCGGTCGCGGGCGCTGATCCCCGAACCGCGCAGCGCCTCCTCCAGCTTCGGGCCGATGTAGGGATGGTCGAAGTCGGCCTTCGTCGGGGCCATCACGACGCCGCGCCCGCAGAAGTCGATGAGCATGTTGACGATGTCGTGGATGTTCTCGAGGTAGTGCGCGCGGCCGAGGTCGACGTAGATGTTGTTGGGCTTGTACAACCCGCCCGCGGTGAGGAACCCGGTCTCCTCGGCGGCGATCGCGAACGCCTTGCACGTCTCGCGGAACCGGACGATGTCGGCCAGCTGCGACTGGACGACCGGGTTGGTGTTGGTGCCCAGGGCGTTGGTCAGCAGCAGCCCGAGACCGACGATCAGCTCGGCGTGGATCGCGTGCCGGATCTGGGTCTCGATGTGCACCCAGTCGAACTGGCGCTGCGGGTACCACTTGGCGTGGTCGGGGTTCCCGACGTGCTGCACCCGGTCCCACGGGATGAGCACGTCGTCGAAGTAGGCCATGCCATCGAGCTCGTCACCGATCGTCGACAGCGGGTGGTCGTACGGGTCGGCGTCGGGGGTCGCGTTGGAGTCACGGCAGACCAGAGACAGGCCGGGGATGTTCACCGGCACGAGGGCGTACACGGTCTGCTCGGCGGTCTGCCCGGGTCGCCACAGGTTGCCGATCAACAGTTCGTTGACGAACGCGATCGAGGTGCCGATCGCCTTCCACCCGCGGACGACGATCCCCTCGTCGTTCTGCTCGACGACGCTGAGCATGGGCGTCTCGGCCAGCGCGTCCTCGCGGCCGCGGTCGAACTGGACGTCGACGAACATCGGGGACAGCGCGATGTCGTCACGGGTGACGCGGGCCCACTGGTCGCGGATGTTCTGCGCGAACGGGACGTGCCGCCCGTCGGCGAGGATCGCGTTGTCCTCCCACGGCTGCGGGTCGTCGACCTGCGCGTACATCACGACGTGCATGCCCGCCGGGGGCCGGGTGAAGATGCCACCCTTGAAGTGGCGGAACCAGAACTCGTGGAAGGCGCGCCTGCGCACGGCGTCCTCCTTGGACCGCGGCAGGAACCAGTGCATGCTGCGACGCTCGCCGTCGTCGTCGACGAACGTGAGTACGTCCTGGTGCTCCGGCGCGTGGTGCAGGTCGTAGTACTCGGCGATGGCCGCCGCGTACCCCTTCGTCTTCGGGTGGGTCGTCACGTCGTCGATGAGCTCACCGCCGACATAGACCTGCCGGCCGTCGCGCAACGACTCCAGATACTGCTTTCCCGTCCTCATGGAATGCCTCCGGCTGTGGATGTAGGAATGGATGGTCAGGACGCTTCGTCGTGCGGCACGAACCGGCCGAAGCGGCCGCGGAAATAGGACAGCGGCCCGGCGTCGGCGATCGCGGAGGCGGAATCGACCTCGGCGATGAAGATGCGGTGCGTGCCACCCTCGACGTGATCGACGACCCGGCACGCGAGGTGCGCCAGTGCCGTCTCCAGCCGGGGGCCGTACGGCGTGTGGGCCACCTCGACGCCGGCGAACTTGTCGGCGCCGCGGGTGGCGAACGTGAGGGCCAGCGCATCCTGGCCCTCGCCGAGGATGTTGACGGTGAACCTGCCCGCACCCATGATCGCGGCGTGGGCGCCGAGCCGCTGGTGCAGGCAGACGAGCATCATCGGCGGGTCCGCCGACAGTGACGACACGGCGCTCACGGTTGCGCCGAAGCGCACGCCGTCGTGTTCGGCGGTCACGATCGTGACGCCGCTCGTGAAGTGCCCGACGACATTCCGGAATGCGGACCCGTCGATATTCGGCACTGCGTCGTGCTTCATTTCTTCCTCCCGCAATCGGCAGATCGTCGCGGTGCGTGGGAGGAACGGTAGGAGCGATCAATCGTCCGGTCCAACAGATGTCGCGGATACGAGATATTGACCGCGCCGATATCGTCGGAGCCGTGCTCGACCTCCGGACCGTCGATCTCAACCTGCTCGTCGACCTCGACGCGCTGCTCGCGACCCGCAGCGTCACCGAGGCGGCCCGGCGTCTGAACCTGAGCCAGTCCGCCATGAGCGGGTCACTGGCGCGGCTACGGCGGCTCTTCGGCGACCCGCTGATGGTCCGCACCGGCCGCACCCTGACCCTCACGGGCCGCGCCGAGGCCCTCGTCGAGCCGGTCGCGGAGATCCTGCGGCTCGTCGACCGTGTGCTGGTCGAGAAGAACGAGTTCGCCCCGGCGACGGCAACCCGGTCGTTCTCGATCAGCGCCTCGGACTACGCCACCGCCGTCGTCGTCGCGCCGCTGATCAGGACCCTGTCGGCGGAGGCGCCCCACGTCACCATCAACGTCCGCCCGCGCGCGGCCGACGTCCCGTCGCTGCTGCGCCAGGAGCGCGTCGACCTGGTGATCGAACCGCGGGAGACGATGGGTCCCTCACCGCTGCCCAGCGCTGCCCTGTTCAGCGACCGCTGGCTGTGCATGCTCGACGCCGCGATGCACGACGGGACCGAACTCGACACCCAGCGCTACCTGACGCTGCCCCATCTCGTGTACTCCATCGGCCAGGACCTGCAGCTGAACCTGGCCGACCGGCACCTCGCCGAGCAGGGCGTGCACCGTCGCGTCGAGCTCACCATCGAGAGCTTCCTGATGGTGCCGCTCCTCATCCGCGGCACGTCGCTGGTGAGCCTCGTCCTCGAACGCTCCGCGCAGCTGCTGCCGACCACCGGGCTGCGGCTCGTCGACCCACCCATCCCCGTGCCCGACATCAACGAGGCGATGTACTGGAACCCGCGCAACACCGACGACGCCGGCCACCGCTGGCTGCGGTCACGGGTCGCGGCGACGGCCGCGGCGCTCGACACCGGGCCGGCCGGCTGACCGCCCCCCGGTCGCGCCGTCACATCGCTGCCGCCGATGTCTCGCATCCGGGACAACCGTTGGACCGCACGCTCGGCACGGTCGTAGCGTCGCCGACGTCCTCCCGCGCTCCCTGCAGCGCCGGGCCCGGGACGGCGGAAAGCGAGGGCGCGGCCATGCCGGTGGAGTTCACCTACGAAGGCTTGCCGGGACGGGTGTGCTTCGCCCCGGGCAGAGCCGCCGGACGGCTCGCCGAGGAGGTGTCGGCCCTGGGACTGCGCCGCCTCATGGTGATCACCGGCGGCACCGGGACCGCGCTCGCCCGCGACGTCACCCGCGACGTCGCCGGGCTCGTCGCCGCCCGATTCACCGGGGTCCGGCCACACGTCCCCGCCGACGTCGCCGACACCGCCCGCCGGGTCGCCGCCGACTCCGCGGCCGACGGGCTCGTGACCATCGGCGGCGGCTCCGCCACCGGCACCGGCAAGATCGTCGCCCTGACCACCGGCCTCCCGCTGATCTGCGTGCCGACCACGTACGCGGGCTCCGAGGTCACCCCGGTCTGGGGGATGACGACGGCCGGGCGCAAGGAGACCGGCCGCGACCCGAGGGTCCTGCCACGCAGCGTCGTCTACGACGCCGACCTCACCACCACCCTGCCCCGCACGCTCACCGTCGCGTCGGCGCTCAACGCGATGGCGCACTGCGTCGAGGCCTACTGGGCGCCCGGCGCCAACCCCGTGACGTCGCTGATCGCGACCGAAGGCATCCGGCTGCTCGCCGCAGGCCTGCGCGAACCCGGCGACTCCGGCCGCGAGCAGCTCCTCCACGGCTCCTACCTCGCCGGATCGGCATTCGCCGTCGCGGGCTCGGCGTTGCACCACAAGATCTGCCACGTCCTCGGCGGGGCGTTCGACCTGCCCCACGCCGAGACCCACGCCGTGCTGCTGCCGCACGTCCTCGCGTTCAACGCCGACGCCGCGCCGCAGGCGGAGGCCGCGATCGCGGGAGCGCTGGCCGCGCCCGCGGCCGTGCCCGCGCTGTCCGAGCTCTACCGGGACGTCGGTGCGCCCGACGGCCTCGCCGGGCTCGGGCTGACCCGCGAACAGCTCGACCGGGCCGTCGAACTCGTCGCCGACCGCCTCCCGATCGCCAATCCCCGACCCGTCCGGCGCCGCGACGTCGTGCGGATCCTGGAGTCGGCCTACTGACCCCACCACGGTCCACGGCCGGCCGGGTCCCGTGGAACCATCCGGAGGTGGCCCGCTCGCGACGCGACGGGCACGATCCCCACAGTTGGTGCCGGGGCGGCAGGTCACCGCCGGCGCGCACGACCACCGGAAGCAGGCTCGATGGCACGCGACGAACCCCACAGCCCGGCGTCGACGACGCCGCTGCGCGACTACCTCGACAGGCCGGCGCGCGGCGCGAGCGAGGACTACCTCGTGGTGCCCCGCTCACTCGCCCAGTCGATGCCGCTGCGCTGGCAGCAGGTGTTCACCGGCCTGCTCGCCGACCTGCACGACGCCTACGGCAACCTCGAATGGCCCGAGTACCGGGTCGCGCCCTGCCGCTACGAGGCCCTCACCGACCTCGACGAGGACCAGCTCGCCCTCGCCGGCTACCTCGCCGACCTCGGCCCCGACGGCGAGCTCGTCTACCGCGACGCCGAGGACGGCGTCGTCGACGACCCGGAGTCCCACCGCGTGCTCGCGCCGATCGCCGATCCGCTGCCGCCGCCGTCGGCGGGCCGCGTCGAACCGCGACCGGCGCCGACGCTCTGACCCCTCAGGCCGCCGCGATCAGCTCGTCGATCCGGCGGACCAGCCCCGCGGCATCCACCGGCGCCACGGTGAGCACGTCGCGCCCGTCCCCCGCCGGCCGGCGCACCCGGACCACGTGACCCGACGACGTCCGGTGCAGCCCGATCAGCCACGGCGCCCGCCGCCTGCCCGCACACACCCCGACCACGCCGTGCCGGTCGACGTCGCGGTGCATCGCCACGTAGGTCGCCGCGTCCATGGGGTCCACGCCGCGCCGGACCAGCTCGTCGACCAGCGAACCCGGGTCCCCGCCCGCCGCGCCGACCGCCGCCTCGACGTCTCCCGGGCGCACGTTCACGGTCCGCCCACGGGCGGCCGTGACCGGCCCGACCACCTCCAGGACCGCCCGCGCCAGCCGCGTCGGCGCCACCTCGGCCAGGGCGATCTCACCGTCGTGGCGCACCGCCAGCACCGCGCGGCCCCGGTACCGCGCCGCGACCGCGCTGACGACCGTCGCCCCGTGGACGCGCACGTCCACCGACAGCTCCCGACGGTCCAGCACCGCCAGCGCCGCCGCCAGCCGGGGCACCGGCCTGCGGTCGTCCACGAGCCCGCGCGCGGCGAGCGACGCCAACGCCGCGTCGACGATCCCGCGACGCTCCTCCCACGTCCGGCCGAGCCGCGGCGGGTCGAGCTCCCACGGCGTCTCGTCGAGGCCGGCGGCCTCCCAGGCCACCTCGAACTCCGTCAACGACAGCACGGTCGCCGCGTCCCAGCCGACCGCCGTCACTGCTCCTCCCCGCCGATCACCGGTGCGACGTGCGGGGTGTCGACCTCGAACGGTGCCGAGCTGGGCACCAGGTAGCGGGGCGCGTGCCGGCCGTTGCCGCCCCGGCCGGCCGCCGCGCCCGCCGCCGGCGGGTACATGCCGCCGGGGAGCCCGTTCCCACCCGGCCGGCCCGCCCCGGTCGTCGCACGGCCGGCGTCGCGGGCGCCCGCCGGGGTGCGCGACGTCGGCTCCGCGACGTGCTGCCCGCCGCCGGCGCGCAGCAGCTTGTCGGCGAACCCGCGCCCCGTCGACGTACCGCCCCGGGGCAGCGCCCGGGTGGCGAGGCCGGGCAGGGGCCGGATCGTGTCGCGACCGGGTTCGAGGCGCCGCGGCCGCGGCGGACCAGGGGGCGTGGGTGGCGTCGCGACGCCGTCGGTGCGCGGCCCGGGGACCCTGCCCGGAGGAGGCACCCCCGGGTCGGCGGCACGGACCGATGCGTCGGGCGGCGGGGGGATCGTTGCGGGGGGCCGCAGTTGCGTGTCGCCGACAGTGCGCGTCGGGGGCGCCCCGACGCCGCCGGGTGTTCCGGCGCCGCCGCCCCCGAACCCGCCGCCCCCCAACCCGTCGGCCCCGGGCCCACCGCCCCCGAACCCGCCGGTCCCGGCGCCGCCGCCCCCGGGCACACCGGTCCCGAGCCCGCCCCCGAGGCCGCCGCCCCCGAGCCCGCCGCCGCCGGGCGAGGGTGCCTCCGCCGGGGCCGTCGCCGCGACCGGGAACCGGGCAACGGCAGTCCTCGTGAGCACCTCGTGCGCCCGGAGGGCGACGTTGGCCCGGGCGTCGAGTGTCCGGGTCTGCTCGACCGCCTCGCGGTGGTCGGACTCGGCCGACATGACCCCCAACGGCGCACCGGCAGGGCCGAGCAGCGCGAAGGCCCCCGCCTTGAGGGACGACCCGAACCAGCTGGGCTGCGCGGCGCGCGCCTGTGCCTCGGCCGCGGCCACGTGGTGGCGCATGCCTTCGTAGGACGCGCCGTACCCGTCGACCGACGCCCCCGCCGACCGGCCGGCGTCGGAGTGCGCCTCCGCCCGGTCGGCCGCGACGGACACCGCGGTCCCGGCCCCCGCCCCGGCCCGGCCCTGCCACGCGATGCCCAGCGGCTCGAGCTGTCGACGCAGCTCCTGGTCGGAGTCGGCGAACTTCCCGCCGATGTTCGTCATCCCCTGGTGGAGGGTCGCGATCGCGGAGCTGCCGGGCCCGTCGTCGAGCCACCTGGACTTCTCGGCGAGGGAGTACCCCTCGTACCGGTACCTGTCGATCTCGGTCACGCGCGGATCGTGGCGTCCCGCTGCGCGGGTGTGGGCCGGTCGGGAAGATCTGTGTTCGGGTGCGAACGGTGTGTGGCCGCCGCACGCCCCGCCCGGCCCGCCCGGCCGAACGGCGCCCGACAACCGAACGTGTCAGGGGAGTCGAACGGGAGCGCTGGCGACCCGCTCGCCGGCCGGTGTCCCGTCGAGCGTGTCGCGAGCGCGACGCAAGCGCCCTCGTGACACGTTCGGCCTGCGGAGCGGGTGTCCGACGACCGGTGACAGCCGGCCCCGGGCGGGCCCTCGCGCCCGGACCCGTGCTCATACCTCCCGAGCGTGTGACGGGAGCGGTGTCGGCGCCCCGGTGACACGTTCGGAGCCGACCCCGCGTTCGACCGCGGTCCGGGGTCCGGGGTCCGGGGTCCGGGGTCCGCCGACGTTCCCACGCCCGCGTGTGACAGGAGTTCGACGCGCGCGCTGACGACACACTCGATGTCGGGCCTGCCCTCGGACGTGTCGGGAGAGCGCGTCGACCGCGCTGGTCACACGCTCGCGGGCGGCGGGGGCGGGGGCGCCGGAGTCAGCGTCGGCTGATGCGGGTGAGGGTGCGTAGCGCCGACTCGGTGAAGTCGCGGCCGGAGGCGCAGGCGTCGCCGCTCGGGTCGGCGTCGGCGAGGTGGGTGATCTGCAGGGTCTGCTTCTCGGCGACGTCGACGAGGAGGTTGCACGCGTGGTAGGTCGTCGACGGCAGTTCGACGGTGTAGAAGCCGAGGATGTCGGTGACGCGTGCGCCGGTGTCGGTGGAGCGGTCGCGGGCGGTGTCGGCGAGCCGGAACGTGATGCGGTCACTGTCGGCGGCGCGGCCCTTGCCCAGCCACTGGCAGGCGGGCAGGGAGGCGTCGGCCGTGAGCGGTTGGGCGTCGCCGAGGTTGCGGGCGGCGCGTTGCGCGGGGCTGACCAGGTCGCAGGGGTCGAGCGAGCCGAGGTCGACGCGTTGGCGGACCTGGTCGACGGTCTCGCGTCCACCTGCGAGGGCGGCGGCCTCGCCCGTGATGACGCTGGTGCAGCCGCTGAGCAGGACGGCGACGACGCCGAGGACGGCCGGGAGGACCCGCCGCGTCGGGGAGGTGCGGGGCCCGGCGGTCATACCGCCCACCCTAGGACGCACCGGATGTTCCCGCCGGACGGTCGGGAAGGGGTCGGAAAAGAAGTCGGGCGCCCCGGGAACATCGTGCGGGTGGTGCTCGTTGGGTCGAGTAAGCAAGTTGAGCGTGATGGACTCAAGCCGGACTTGACGGCGCCGAGCAGTCACGTGAAGACTTGAGTCGGACAAGCTCAAGCAGGGCTCACAGTTATCACGGAGGCAACAACCATGGCTCGTGCGGTCGGTATCGACCTCGGAACCACCAACTCCGTCGTCGCCGTCCTCGAGGGTGGCGAGCCGACGGTCATCGCGAACTCAGAGGGTTCGCGCACCACGCCCTCCGTCGTCGCGTTCGCGCGCAACGGCGAGGTGCTCGTCGGGCAGTCGGCGAAGAACCAGGCGGTCACCAACGTCGACCGCACGATCCGTTCGGTCAAGCGCCACGTCGGGTCGACCTGGTCCACCGAGGACATCGACGGCAAGAAGTACTCCGCCCAGGAGATCAGCGCCCGCGTGCTGCAGAAGCTCAAGCGCGACGCGGAGGCGTACCTGGGCGAGGAGATCGCCGACGCGGTGATCACCGTCCCCGCCTACTTCGAGGACGCGCAGCGCCAGGCCACCAAGGAGGCCGGCCAGATCGCGGGCCTCAACGTCCTGCGCATCGTCAACGAGCCCACCGCGGCCGCCCTGGCCTACGGCCTCGACAAGGGCGACAAGGAGCAGACCATCCTGGTCTTCGACCTCGGTGGTGGCACGTTCGACGTCTCGCTGCTGGAGATCGGTGAGGGTGTCGTCGAGGTCAAGGCGACCAACGGCGACAACCACCTCGGTGGCGACGACTGGGACGAGCGGGTCATCGCGTGGCTCGTCGACAAGTTCAAGAACTCGCAGGGCATCGACCTGACCAAGGACAAGATGGCGATGCAGCGGCTGCGTGAGGCCGCGGAGAAGGCGAAGATCGAGCTGTCGAGCTCGTCGAGCGCCACGATCAACCTGCCGTACATCACCGTCGACGCGGACAAGAACCCGCTGTTCCTCGACGAGACGCTGTCGCGCGCCGAGTTCCAGAAGATCACGTCGGACCTGCTCGACCGCACCCGCGCCCCGTTCAACCAGGTCGTGAAGGATGCCGGCATCTCCGTCGGCCAGATCGACCACGTCGTGCTCGTCGGTGGCTCCACCCGGATGCCCGCCGTCACCGAGCTCGTCAAGGAGCTGACCGGCGGCAAGGAGCCCAACAAGGGCGTCAACCCGGACGAGGTCGTCGCCGTGGGCGCCGCCCTGCAGGCCGGTGTGCTGCGCGGTGAGGTCAAGGACGTCCTGCTGCTCGACGTCACCCCGCTGTCCCTGGGTATCGAGACCAAGGGCGGCGTGATGACCAAGCTCATCGAGCGCAACACCACGATCCCCACCAAGCGGTCGGAGATCTTCACGACGGCCGACGACAACCAGCCGTCCGTGCAGATCCAGGTGTTCCAGGGTGAGCGCGAGATCGCGTCGTACAACAAGAAGCTCGGCATGTTCGAGCTGACGGGTCTGCCGCCCGCCCCCCGTGGCGTGCCGCAGATCGAGGTCTCCTTCGACATCGACGCCAACGGCATCGTGAACGTGTCGGCGAAGGACCTGGGCACCGGCAAGAGCCAGGCCATGACGATCACCGGCGGGTCCGCCCTGGGCAAGGACGAGATCGACCGGATGATGCGTGAGGCCGAGCAGCACGCCGAGGAGGACAAGAAGCGTCGTGAGGACGCCGAGGTCCGCAACCAGGCGGAGACGCTCGTCTACCAGACGGAGAAGTTCGTCAAGGAGAACGACGAGAAGCTCCCGTCGGAGGTCAAGGACGGCGTGAACGCCGCTCTGGGCGAGGCGCAGGAGGCCCTGAAGGGCACCGACACCGAGGCTCTCAAGGCCGCGGTGGAGAAGCTGGGGCAGGAGTCGCAGAAGATGGGCGCGGCCCTCTACCAGCAGCAGGGTGCCGACGGCGCCGCCGCGGGTGCCCCGGGTGCCGACTCGACGGCCGCCGGTGAGCAGGCCGACGACGTCGTGGACGCCGAGATCGTGGACGAGGACAAGGACAAGAAGTGAGCAACCCGAACGGACCCGATGCACGCAGGGGCCCGGACGGCGAGCACGAGGGTGAGCGGGTCGTGGTGCGCGATCGTCGGCGCATCGACCCGTTGACCGGTGAGGTCAGGACCCCGGCCGGCGACGAGCCGGCCGGGGCCCCGGCCCCCGGGGAGCCCGCTCCCGCGACGGACCCGCGGATCTCCGAGCTGGAGTCGGAGGTCGCCGAGCGCACGGCCGACCTGCAGCGTGTGAGTGCGGAGTACGCCAACTACCGGCGCCGCGTGGACCGCGACCGGCAGGCACAGCTGGCGGCGGCGCGGGCGCAGTTCGCGTCCGAGATGCTCACGGTGATCGACGACATCGAGCGTGCCGAGCAGCACGGCGACCTCAACGGCCCGTTCAAGTCGGTGGCCGACAAGCTCGTCGACACGCTGACGAGGCTGGGCCTGGAGCCTTTCGGCGTGGGCGGGGAGCCGTTCGAGCCGACGGTGCACGAGGCCGTGCAGCACGAGGAGTCCGACGCGGTCGGCGCGACCGTCACCGTGGTGTCCACGGTGCTGCGCCGCGGCTTCCGCATGGGCGACCGGGTGCTGCGGCCGGCCATGGTGACCGTCGTCGACCGCGCGGTGGCAGACGTCCCGGCGGCAGGCTCCGAGCAGCAGCAGAACTCCGAGCAGCAGAACTGATCAGCGGAAAGGAGGCGGAATGACCCAGCGGGACTGGATCGAGAAGGACTTCTACCGCGAGCTGGGCGTCGCCTCCGGCGCGTCCGCGGACGAGATCAAGAAGGCGTACCGCAAGCTCGCCCGTGAGCTGCACCCCGACGCCAACCCCGGCGACGCCAAGGCCGAGGCGCGGTTCAAGTCCGTGTCCGAGGCCTACGGCGTCCTGTCCGACGACAAGAAGCGCAAGGAGTACGACGAGACCCGCGCGCTCTTCGCCGGCGGCGGCGGTGGTTTCGGGGGCGGCGCGGGTGGTTTCCCCGGCGGCTTCGGCACCGGCGCGGGCGGGCAGTCCTTCGAGGACCTGTTCGCCCGGTCGGGTGCCGGCGGCGGGGGTGCCGGTGGCCTGGGCGACCTGTTCGGCGGGCTTTTCGGCGGAGGTGGCCGGGGCGGCGCGACGCGCGGTGCCCGGGCGGGTGCCCAGCGGGGTGCCGACGTCGAGACCGAGGTCCGTATCGCTTTCGACGACGCGGTCCGCGGTGCCGAGGTGGCGTTGCGGCTGAGTGCGCCGGGCCGGTGCGAGACGTGTGGCGGGTCGGGTGCCCGGCCGGGCACGACGCCGCACACCTGCCCGACGTGTGACGGGCTGGGCCTGGTCACCCGCAACCAGGGTGCCTTCGGTTTCTCCGAGCCCTGCACCGACTGCCGTGGGACGGGCCGGATCGTCGACGATCCGTGCCCGGAGTGCCACGGCAACGGCGTGAGCACCAGGACCCGGACGTTGACGGTCCGCATCCCTGCGGGCGTGGACGACGGGCAGAAGGTGCGGCTCGCGGGTCAGGGCGAGCCGGGTCGTGGTGGCGCGCCGGCGGGCGACCTGTTCGTCAAGGTGCACGTCACCGCGGACAAGGTGTTCGGCCGTTCGGCGAAGAACGCCGACGACCTCACCCTGAAGGTGCCCGTCACCTTCCCGGAGCTGACGCTCGGTGCGACGCTGACGGTGCCGACGCTCGACGGGACCGTGTCCTTGAAGATTCCGGCGGGCACCGCCAGCGGCCGGACCTTCCGGGTGCGCGGTCGCGGGGTGCGGCGCAAGAACGGCAAGACCGGTGACCTGCTGGTCACCGTCGAGGTGGCGGTCCCGTCGACGCTGGACGACGCGGCCACGGAAGCTCTGCAGGCCTACGCGGAGTCGACGAAGGACTTCGATCCGCGCGCGGGTCTGCTCGACGGGAGGTGACCCTGATGAGGTCGGCCGATGGCGACGAACCCGTCGTGGACGCGGTTCTGCCTCCGGGTGCGAGCTCGGACAGTCCGGTCTTCGTCATCTCCATCGCTGCCGAGCTCGCGGGGATGCATGCGCAGACCCTGCGCAGCTACGACCGGCTGGGGCTGGTGAGTCCCGGCCGGTCGTCCGGTGGTGGGCGCAGGTACTCGGCGCGAGACATCGCGCTGCTGCGCGAGGTGCAGCGGCTGTCCCAGGTCGACGGGGTCAACCTGGCCGGGGTGAAGCGGATCATCGAGCTGGAGCAGCTGGTCGACGGGCTGCGTGCCCGCATCGAGGAGCTCACGGCCGAGCTGTCGGCCGCGCACGCGGCGGCCGAGCAGGCCGCGGCGGTCGTGCACCAGTCCTACCGGCGTGACCTCGTGCCGGTCGACCGGCGCCAGGCGCTCGTCGTGTGGCGGCCCAAGCCGCGCAACGACGGCTGACATCCGCGCACGAACGCCGGGTCCGACCAGGTCGGACCCGGCGTCTTGCGTGTGCGGGTCAGTCCATGGTGAACGGGTCGTAGCGGATGCGGTCGAGCGGTGTGCCGGCGACCAGCATCCGCGACACCGTTGCGCGGATCATCGCGGGCGAGCCGCACACCAGCACGTCGTGGTCGGACCAGGATCCGTAGCGGGTGACGACGTCGGCCAGGGTGCCGCGCTCGGCACCGGCGGCGTCCTCGTCGCGCTCCAGGACGGGGACGACGTCGAGCCACGGGTGGGCGTAGGACATGCGGCGCAGCGCGTCGAAGTCGTAGAGGTCGTCCCAGGTGCGGCCGCCGACGAAGACCTGGGTGCGGGGCGCCTCGGGGCGTCGGGTGAGGTCGTCGAGGACGGCCTTCATCGGGGCCATCCCGGTGCCGCCCGCGACCATCAGCAGGTCGCGGCCGTCGTGTTGTGGCAGACCCATGCGGCCCATGGGTGGGCCGATCCGCCAGGTGTCGCCGACGCGGGCGTGGGCGACGATGGCGCGGCTGACCCAGCCGTTGGTGACGGCCCGGACGTGGAACTCGATGGTCCCGTCGGGGCGCGGCGCGTTGGCGGGCGAGAGGTAGCGCCACAGTCGCGGCCGCTGGGGTGTCTCGACGCTGACGTACTGCCCAGGCTGGTAGGGGATGGGTTCCTCGGTCTGCACCGTGATGACGGCGAGGTCCCATCCGATGCGGCGGTGGTCGACGAGGCGGCCGATCCAGGAGGCGCGACCGCGCTCTGCGGCGGCGGCTTCGCTCATGGCCTTGCCCGCGACGGCGTAGGCGTCGGTCCAGGCCTGCTCGACGTCGGGGGTCCAGCCGGTGCCGGCGAAGGTCGAGACGGCGGACATCAGCGCGTTGCCGACGGCGTCGTAGTGCTCGGTGAGGACGCCGAACTTGCGGTGGTCGCGGCCGAGCTGCTGGAGGAACGGGACGAGCTCGTCGAGCTGGTCGACCATTTGCACGACGTGGACCAGCGCGCGGAGCAGCCTGCTGCGCTGGACTTCCATGTTCACGGGGAACAGGTCGCGGGTCTCGGGCGCGTTGCGGAACAGCGTCGCGTAGAAGTGGCGGCCCAGGTCGTCGGCCTCGGCCTCGATGAGGCTCCAGCTGCGGCGGATGGTCTTCACCATGCCGGAGGCGTCGGGGAGGGGGGCGGGGTGCGCAGGAGCCGCGGGGAGGTCGGCACTGAGCAGCTGATCGGCGGTCATCGGGGGCCGACACTCTCCTCGGTCGTGCTGGGGCTGAACGTGTGGCGCCGCGCGGCGGCGAGCGGGTCTCCGACCCTAACCGCGAGCCGATCTTCGCAGCACATCTTCATCCGTTCGGGGACGGTGATCACACAGGGTGGCGCGAGCCCGCGCCGATAGGGCAGCGTAGCGCCCGACGGAGCAATGCGTGACCACCCGGGTACAAAGTGGCACGGTGTAGACGTGGCTCTCCGTGTTTCCAGTGGCGCCGGCCCCCGCCGGGCCGCCCTGCGCAGGTCGTCCGGCCCGTCCGTCGCGGTACCCGTCGAGGTACCCGACACCGCCCCGGTGGTGGCTCCCACCAGGCGGGGAGCCGACTCCCCCGAGCCTCCGCGGCCCGGCTCGTCCGGTGAGCACGTCCTCCAGGAGGCGCACGGCAGCCGCGAGCGAGCCGACCGGTTCTACGCCGACCAGATGCGCGACCGGCTGCTCCCCCGGATGATCGAGTTCGTCGGACGGATGGAGATGCTGTTCGTCTCGACGGCCGACGCGCACGGCGAATGCGACGCCTCGCTGCGGGCCGGACCGCCCGGATTCGTCGTCGTCCTGGACGAGTACACCCTCGCCTATCCCGAGTACCGCGGGAACGGGGTCCACGCCAGCCTCGGCAACATCAGCGAGAACGCCCACGTCGGCCTGCTGATGGTCGACTTCGTCGACGACCTCATCGGGCTGCACGTCAACGGGACGGCACGGATCGTCGAGGACGCCGACTTCCGCGACCGCCACGGCGACGTCGCCGTCGACCACGGCCGTGGCCGGCGCGCCGAGCGCTGGGTCGTCGTCGACGTCGACGAGGCCTACATCCACTGTCGCAAGCACATCCCGCGCATGGAACGGGTGTCGCAGCGCCGCGCCTGGGGCACCGACGACCCCGCCCGCAAGGGCGGCGACTACTTCCACGCGAAGGGCACCGAGCCGAGTGTGCCGCGGGAGCCGCACGCGGTGGCCCGGCCCGCCCGCCGCCGCTTCCCCAGCTCGACCCACCTCACCGGCGGCGCGTCACGCACCCTGCGCAGGCGCTGAGGTCAGCGCTCCGCCACCCGCTGCCGGCGCCTGCGCACCAGCCCGACGACGAGCGTCAGCAGCCCGAGCGCGACCAGTGCGAACCACACGAGGATCGCGAGCGCTCCGAGCCCGGTGGCGACGACCGCGACGAGCACGAGCACGCACACCGCCAGCACCGCGTAGACGAGGGTGAGGGGGCGGTCGGTGCGCAGCGTCGCGGCCAGGACCGGCCACGACCCGCGGGGCAGGTCGCGCAGCGACCACCACCCGAGCGCGACGGTGAGCAGCAGCACGACGCCACCGACGATCCTCGCGGCGAGCCGGTCGTCGGCGGTCACGAGCACGGCGATCGTCGCGACGACCAGCCACAGCCGCAGGCGTCCGGACAGCTGCCAGAGCACGGCGACGACCGTCGACCGGACCTGCGTCATGGCCGGGGCGAGGCGGCCGGCGTCGATGAGTCCCCGCAGTGCCCGGCCGGGCCTGCGGGCCCGGGCGTCGAGCACCGCGAGGTCGTGCCGGGCCGCGGCGTGCTCGGGGTCGAGGCGCAGCGTCTCCTCGTAGGCGCGCCGCGCCGTGGCGACGTCGCCGAGGTCACCGGCGACGTCGGCGAGCAGGAAGTGCGCCTCGGCCGACGAGGGCGCCAGCGTGACGACGTGACCCGCGGCCTGCGCGGCGTCGCGCAACCGGCCCGCGCGCTGCAGCACCCGGGTGTAGGCGACCCCGGCGACGGGCTCCTGCGGCGCGATCGACACCGCCGTCCACGCCGCCGCGAGCGCCTCGGCGTGCCGGCCGAGCATCGACAGCAGCAGCCCGCGCAGCCGGTGCCCGCGCTCGTCCGCCGGGTCGGCGGCGACCGCGGCGTCGGCGGCGGGCAGCGCGTCGGTGTACCGCTGCTGTGCCAGCAGCACGGCCGCGAGCTCGCACAGCAGGCCGGCGTCCCCCGGCCACGACGAGAGCGCCTCGCGGGCGGCCCGTTCGGCGTCGTCGAGGCGGCGGACCTGGCGCAGGTGCGCGATCCGGGCCCGCGCGCCGGCGAGGCCGTCGGTGTCGGGCCGGGGCGCGCTCACAGGTTCCGGTGGCGTTTGAGGTAGGCGGCGAGGTCGTCGTAGCTGCCGTCGGTGTTGCCGAAGAGGGCGACGTTGCGGGCGGCGGCGAACCATGGCCCGGTGCTGGGTGTGACCTCGCGGGCGGCGGCGAGCAGGTCGCGTGTGGTCAGCGCCTGGACGGTGCCCGAGCGCATCGACGCGGCCAGCGCCCGCTCGGCGGCGGTGTCGCAGACGTGGGCGATGTCGGCACCGGAGTAGTGCTCGGTCGCCTTCACGACCTTCGCGACGTCGAGCTCGGCGACGGGGCGTTCGCGCAGGTGGTGACGCAGGATCGACGCCCGGGCCCGGGCGTCGGGCGGCAGGACGAGCAGCATCCGGTCGAAGCGGCCGGGGCGGCGCAGCGCGCTGTCGAGGTCCCACGGGTGGTTGGTGGCGCCGAGGACGAACACGCCGTCGTTGGCGCCGGTCGCGGAGTCCAGCTCCGACAGCAGCTGGTTGACGGTGTTGCGCAGGCTGCCCGAGTGGGTGAGGTGCGACCGCTTCTGGCCGAGGGCGTCGACCTCGTCGAGGAACAGGACGCAGGGCGCGTTGCGCCGGGCGGTCCGGAAGATCTCGGCGAGGTTGCGCTCGCTGCGTCCCACCCACATGTCGAGGACGTCGGCGATCCCGATCTCGACGAACTTCGCCCCCAGCTCGCCGGCGACGGCGCGGGCGATGAACGTCTTGCCGCAGCCGGGCGGGCCGTAGAGCAGCAGGCCACCGCGGGCGGTCGCGCCGAACCGCCTGGCCATGTCGGGGTTGCGGACGGGGCCCAGGAACGCCAGCTCCAGGCGCTGCTTGACCTCGTCCATCCCGCCGACGTCGGACAGTCGGACGGTGGGTCGCTCGGGTGCGCGGAAGTCCTCGGTGGGTGGTGACCCCATGTCGTCGGAGGGTGCCGGTTCGGCGAAGCGGATGTCGGCGACCTGCTGTTCGGCCTTGTCCCAGTCGAACCCCGGCGCGGGCAGCGGTCCGGTGGGCGGCTCGTGGGCGGGCTCCGGCGGGGATGCGGCGGGGGCGCCTCCGGTCAGCGCGCCCGTGATCCGTTGCAGCAGCGCCAGCGCGGCGGGGTTGCCCGGGTCGACGGCGAGCACGTGGCTGCAGTGGGCCAGTGCGTCGGCGGGGCGATGGGCCGTGGTCAGCAGCTCCGCGACGTGCAGCCGCAGCGGCACGTCGTCGGGTGCGGCGGCCACGGCGGCCAGCAGGCTCGTGAGCAGCGGGTCGTCGGTCATCGTGGTCCAGTATCTCAACCACGAAAATCGGCGCAGTTGAGCGGAACAGACTCAAGTTTCCTGACGTTGGCTCTGATGACAGGGCACACTGGCCGAGGGCCGTGCTGCCCACCAGCGCCACGGAAGGACCAGGAGGAACGCGGGTGGACGCCTTCAACCCGACCACCAAGACCCAGCAGGCGATCTCTGCCGCCGCCCAGGCGGCCACCCTCGCAGGCAACCCGGACGTCGGTCCCAGTCACCTGCTCGGCGCCTTGTTGGCCCAGGGTGACGGGATCGCCGCTCCCCTGCTCGAGGCTGTCGGTACCGACACCGCCGCCGTGCGGGGCGAGCTCGCCCAGCTCGACCGGCGCCTGCCGTCGGCGGCCGGCTCGACCGTCAGCGCGCCGCAGCTCTCGCGCGACGCGCTCGCGGCCATCACCGCCGCCCAGCAGCTCGCCACCGAGATGGGCGACGAGTACGTCTCCACCGAGCACCTGCTCGTCGGGCTGGCCTCCGCCGGGGGCCCCGTCGCGCAGCTGCTGCAGCGCCACGGCGCCACGCCCGACGCGCTGCGCGAGGCCTTCACGAAGGTCCGCGGCTCCGCGCGGGTCACCAGTCCCGACCCCGAGGGCAGCTACCAGGCCCTGGAGAAGTACGGCCAGGACCTCACGGCCCGGGCCCGCGAGGGTGACCTCGACCCCGTCATCGGGCGCGACACCGAGATCCGGCGCGTCGTGCAGGTGCTGTCGCGGCGCACCAAGAACAACCCCGTGCTGATCGGTGAGCCCGGCGTCGGCAAGACCGCGATCGTCGAGGGCCTCGCCCAGCGCATCGTCGCCGGCGACGTACCGGAGTCGTTGCGCGGCAAGCGCGTCATCGCCCTCGACCTCGGGTCGATGGTGGCCGGGGCCAAGTACCGCGGCGAGTTCGAGGAGCGGCTCAAGGCCGTCCTGAAGGAGATCACCGACTCCGCCGGTGAGGTCATCACCTTCATCGACGAGCTGCACACCATTGTCGGCGCGGGTGCGACCGGCGAGGGCGCGATGGACGCGGGCAACATGATCAAGCCGATGCTCGCCCGCGGCGAGCTGCGGATGGTCGGCGCCACCACGCTCGACGAGTACCGCCAGCACATCGAGAAGGACCCCGCGCTGGAGCGCCGCTTCCAGCAGGTGCTGGTCGGCGAGCCGTCGGTGGAGGACACCGTCGGCATCCTGCGCGGGCTCAAGGAGCGCTACGAGGTGCACCACGGCGTCCGCATCACCGACGCCGCGCTCGTCGCCGCCGCCACGCTCTCCGACCGCTACATCACCGCGCGCTTCCTGCCCGACAAGGCCATCGACCTCGTCGACGAGGCCGCGTCCAGGCTCCGAATGGAGATCGACTCCCGGCCCGTCGAGATCGACACCGTCGAACGCGCCGTGCGCCGGCTGGAGATCGAGGAGATGGCGCTGGAGAAGGAGTCCGACGACGCCTCCAAGGAGCGGCTGGCAGCCCTGCGCGAGGAGCTGGCCGAGAAGCGCGAGACGCTCAACGCGCTGACCGCCCGCTGGCAGAACGAGAAGGGCGCCATCGAGGCCACCCGCGAGCTCGCCGCACAGCTGGAGCAGCTCCGTGGCGAGTACGAGCGGGCCGACCGCGACGGCGACCTGGGCCGGGCCTCCGAGCTGCTCTACGGCCGCATCCCGCAGCTGGAGAAGGAGCTCGCCGCGAAGACCGAGGTCGTGCAGGAGCACGAGGACGTCATGCTCAAGGAGGAGGTCGGCCCCGACGACGTCGCCGAGGTCGTCAGCGCGTGGACCGGCATCCCCGCCGGGCGCATGCTCGAGGGCGAGACCGCCAAGCTCCTGCGCATGGAGGACGAGCTGGGCCGACGTGTGGTCGGCCAGGCCGAGGCCGTCCGTGCGGTGTCCGACGCCGTCCGCCGGGCCCGCGCCGGGATCTCCGACGAGAACCGGCCCACCGGGTCGTTCCTGTTCCTCGGCCCGACCGGCGTCGGCAAGACCGAGCTGGCGAAGGCGCTGGCCGAGTTCCTGTTCGACGACGAGCGCGCCATGGTGCGCATCGACATGAGCGAGTACTCCGAGAAGCACTCGGTGGCCCGCCTCGTCGGCGCCCCGCCCGGCTACGTCGGCTACGACCAGGGCGGCCAGCTCACCGAGTCCGTGCGCCGCCGCCCCTACACGGTGGTGCTGTTCGACGAGGTCGAGAAGGCGCACCCGGACGTCTTCGACACGCTGCTGCAGGTGCTCGACGACGGCCGGCTCACCGACGGCCAGGGCCGCACGGTCGACTTCCGCAACACCATCCTGGTGCTGACGTCGAACCTCGGCTCGCAGGCCATCGCCGACCCGGCGCTCGACGACGCGCAGCGCAGGGACGCGGTCATGTCGGTGGTGCAGCGGCACTTCAAGCCGGAGTTCCTCAACCGGCTCGACGACGTCGTGGTCTTCCACGCGCTGTCGACCGAGGAGCTCACCCACATCGTCGACATCCAGCTCGGCGTGCTGGGCGGGCGGCTGGCGCGGCGGCGGCTCACGCTCGACGTGACCGACGCGGCGCGCGAGTGGCTGGCCATGAACGGGTTCGACCCGGTCTACGGGGCGCGGCCGCTGCGGCGGCTGGTGCAGTCGTCGATCGGCGACCAGCTGGCCAAGGAGCTGCTCTCGGGAGCCGTCCGTGAGGGCGACACGGTGCGGGTCAACCTCGACCCGGCGGCCTCCGGCGGCACGGGTGGTCTGATCGTCGGCCGGGCGTCGGCGCCGCTGCCCGTGTGAGCCGGTGAGTGGCGATGGTCGCTGCAGCGACCATCGCCACTCACGAGGGTTCGCGCCCGGAACCGATTCGCTCCGAACGCCTCCGGGGGCGGGGGCCGCGTTCTAACGTCCGTGGCCATGACCACCGACGCCTCCACCCCCCGCGACTGGCTCGACGGGTACCTCGCCCGGCTCGACGACACCGCCGTGCGCGCCCAGCAGGCGAGCACCGAGATGGCCGCCGTCACCGGGACCGCCCGCAGCCGCGACGGGGCCGTCACCGTCACCGTCGAACCCTCCGGCGCGCTCCTCGACGTCGTCTTCTCCCCGGTCGCGGCGTCGATCACCCGGGAACGGCTCGCCGAGCAGCTGCTCGGGACGGCGGCGGAGGCCCGGAGGGCGGCGGCCGCGAAGGCCGTCGATGCCGCGGAACGCCTGTGGGGTGCCGACTCCGCGACCATGACCCTGCTGCGCGCCTCGCTGACCGGGCCGGCGCAGTGAGCTCCCCCGGCTTCTCGGTGGACGCCGACGCGGTCGACGCGCACGCCGGCACGGTCGCGGAGCGCGCCGCCCGGGTCAGGGCCGGTGCGCAGGCGGGGAACACGGTCGGCCCCGGTGCGTTCGGCATGATCGGTCAGGCGATCTCGACGCAGGTGATCAGGGCCTCCCACGACCTCACCACAACGCTGAACGCGGCGGCGGGCACCGGTGAGCGGCACGGACAGTCGTTGCGCGACACCGTCGCCGGCTACCGCGAGGTCGAGAGGCGGGTCGCCGCCGGGTTCGGTGGCCGGCGATGACCGATCTCGTCGCGGAGCCCGAGGACACGCCGTTCGTCGCCGGCGCGGGTGTGGTGGAGAGCGTCGCGGAGTTCGGCGAGGCGATCGGCTCCGGCGACATCGGGTCGATCGCGGTCAAGGGCGCGTCCGCCGGTATCGACGCCCTCGGGGTGCTCACCGACCCGTTCGGAAGTCTCGCCTCGGCGGGTGTCGGCTGGGCGATCGAGCACATCGGTTTCCTGCGCGAGCCGTTCGACGCGCTCCTGGGCGACCCCGGCGAGATCAAGGCGCACGCCAGGACCTGGTCGAACGTCTCGAAGCACCTGAAGACGGTCGCTGCCGACGACACCGCCGCGCTCGACCGGCTCTCCGGCTGGGACGGCGCCGCCGCCGACGCCTACCGCGTCCGCGCCCGGGAGTGGACGGGCACGGTCAGGGCCGCCGCCGACGAGGCGGACCGGCTCGTGGACGAGACGATCAGGTCCGCGGCGCTGACCGCCACCGTCCGCTCGACGATCCGCGACCTCATCGCCGATTTCGTCGCCAAGCTGATCGGTCCGCTGCTCGCGGCGGTCACCGCAGCGGCGGTCACGGCCGGGACGTCGCTCGTGGCATTCGTCGCGGGGGTCGTGTCCACGGCGATCTCGCTGGCGCGCAAGTTCGCCGGCCTGATCCAGAAGCTGCTGGACGCGCTCGGCCTCGCCTCCCAGCGGCTCGCGGACCTGATCGCGCGCCTCGCCACGCTCATGCAGAAGGCCGGCACGGTGTCCGTCGGGGCCGTGCACCTCACCCCGGACTTCGCCAGGTGGGTGGGGGCGAACCCGATGAAGATGCCCGCGTCCGTCGTGAAGGCCGAGGGCAAGGTCGGCGGCCCCTTCGTCGGCGCGGCGGTCACGGGCGTCGACGAGGCGGTGCAGATCGATGGCGCGAAGGAGGAGGCGAGGCAGGACGCAACGGTCTGACCGGATGGTTCCGACGCGCCGAACGGGCGAGCGCGGCGCGTTACGCCGACGACGGGGGCCTGCGCGGCTAGGCTCCGCGCCGTGGGCAACGCGTCGGTCTGGTTCGTCATCGCCGTGGTCGCGCTCCTCGCCGGCATCGGCCTCCTGATCGCCGACCGCACCCGCGGCGACGGGGGGACCCGCGACCGCAGGCGCTGGGCGGCATTGCGGGAGTGGGAGTTCGTCGAGAGTGACCCTGTGCTGCCCAGCCGGTGGCGCTACGGGACGATCCACCAGGGCGGCCCGGGCATCGCCCGGAACCTGGTGAGCGGCAACGTCCCCACCCACCAGGGGCCCCGGCAGGCCTACGTGTTCGACCACGAGCAGCACGGCCGGGTCGGGTCCGTCCTCGCCGCGGTGCAGGTGCAGTCGCAGCTGCCCGCTGCCGTCGAGCTGCGGTTGCCCTCGGCACCCCTTCCCGACGACGCGGGCCTCGACCTGCTCGCCCCCGTCGGCGAGCGCTACGCCTTCGTCTCCGACGCCGACGCGGTGAAGCCGCTGCTCACCCCGGAGCTGGCCGATGCCGGCAACGCGGTCGGCGACGACATCGAGCTGTTGTGGGCCGAGGACGCGTGGGTGCTGGCGGCCGCGCCGGTCGACTCCACGACCGAGCGTCTGCAGGACCTGCTCGCCGACATGGCCGAGGTCGCGCACGCCCTCGAGGAGGGCCAGGGCGCGGCCCGTCACCGGCTCAGCAAGAACTGACCCGCTGCGGCGCGTGGCGGCGGCGCCCTGGTTAGGGTCGTGGTGTGCCGACCGCCCTGATCACCGGAGCGACGGCGGGCATCGGTGCCGCCTTCGCCGCGCGCCTCGCCTCCGACGGACACGACCTCGTTCTCGTCGCCCGTGACGTCGAGCGGTTGGAGTCGACGGCGCACCGGCTCCGTGGCCGCGGCTCCACCGTCGAGGTCCTGGGCGCCGATCTGGCCGACGCCGCCGGCCGCTCCCGCGTCGCGGACCGCCTGGCCGACCCGGACCGCTCCCCCGTGGACCTGCTCGTCAACAACGCGGGTATGTCGCACAAGGAGCGGTTCGTCGACACCAGCCCCGCGGACCTGCAGCACCAGCACGACGTCAACGTCACCGCCGTCATGGTGCTGACCCGGGCGGTGCTGCCCGGCATGGTCAGCAGGGGCCGGGGCGCGGTCGTCAACGTCTCCAGCGTGCTCGGGCTCGTCCCCGGCCAGGGTTCCATCTACAGCGCCGACAAGGCGTGGGTCACCTCGTTCACCGAGGGGGTCGCGGCGTCGGCGGCGGGGACCGGGGTGCGTGCGATGGTGCTGTGCCCCGGGTTCGTGCGCACCGAGTTCCACGAGCGGGCGGGCATGAACGTCGGCGACCGCAGCGGGCCGTTGTGGCTCGACGCCGACCGCGTCGTCGACGACTGCCTGGCCGACCTCGCCCGCGGCCGGGTCGTGTCCGTGCCGAGCCGCCAGTACAAGACGATCGTCGGCGTCGCGGACGTGCTGCCGCGCGGGGTGGTCCGCCGCCTCGCCGCGCGCATGTCCCGGCGCCGCTGAGCTCCCCTGCAGGAAGGTTCATCCCGATGAGTTCCGACACCGACCGCGACCGTCTCGCCACGCTCGTCCGCGAGCTGGGTGTGGTGCACGGCAAGGTCACGTTGGCGTCCGGCGCCGAGGCCGACTACTACGTCGACCTGCGCCGGGTCACGCTGCAGCACGAGGCCGCACCGCTGGTCGGCAGGCTGCTGCGGGTGCTGACCGCCGACTGGGACTACCAGGCCGTCGGCGGGCTGACACTGGGCGCTGACCCCGTCGCCGACGCGATGCTGCACTCCGCCGCGGCCGACGGCGTCGCCCTCGACGCCTATGTCGTGCGGAAGGCGACGAAGGAGCACGGCATGCAGCGCCTCGTCGAGGGCCCGGACATCGCCGGCCGTCGCGTGCTCGTCGTCGAGGACACCTCGACGACAGGTGGTTCGGTGCTGACGGCTGTGCGGGCGGTGCGTGCGGCCGGTGCGGAGATCGTGGGTGTCGCGACGGTCGTCGACCGCGACACCGGGGCCAGGGAGGCCATCGAGGCCGAGGGTCTGAGCTACCGGGCGCTGCTCGGGCTCGCCGACCTGGGTCTGTAGCGCGGCGGGGACCCGGCCCCGTCCCCGCCGGGTCCCTCCGAACGGGTGACCCCTGCTTCGGCGAAACAATCGCGCAACCTGTTCGGCGCAGGCAACCGTCATGTTTGTGTCGCATACTCGGATTCGGTCACGAGGTGGTCACGCAGGGGGGGTGCGATGATTGTCCCGCGTCTGCAATTTGAATTGCGAAGTAGGACCGTAAAGTCCGTTTTATCATTCTTCGCCCTGGTCGTAGGCCTGGCCGCCCTCCTCGCCGGCTGCGGCGGACCCAGTGCGCAATACGTCACCAACTCGGCCGACAAGACATATCTGAAAGTGCCGAACACCTGGCGGCAGATCGATCCGGCACAGTTCACCGAGGCCCTCGGCAGCGCACCCGCCGCGAGCAGCGCCGACGGCACCTGGATCGTCGGGTACGACGCCGCCACCGGCCCGGCGCTCCAGCACATGTTCGACCCCCGCACCGACGCGCCCGTCGTCCTCGTCAGCGTCGACGGCGTCCCCGAGAAGTCCCGCGGCCAGATCAGCCTCGACGTCGTGCGCGACTTCCGCTTCCCCGTCTCCGCCACGGCCCGCCAGCAGCTCGAACTCGGCGCCTCCCGGCTCACCGACTTCCAGCTCCTCGCCGACGAGATGCTGACCCCCGGCCACGGGGTCCGCGGCGTGCACACGGTCTTCGCCTACCGCATCGACGGCGGCCCACCCCAGGTGTTCGACCAGATCGGTTACCTCAACGACGACGCCAGCAAGGTCTACGTGGCGATCGCCCGCTGCTCGCTCGACTGCTTCCAGGAGCGGCAGTCCGAGATCGAGGGCGTCGTCAACTCGTTCACCGTGCGGGAGGACAGCCCATGACGGCCCCCGACCTGACGAAACCCGCCGACGGGCCGGAAGGGCACCACCACGTCCCGCCGCCCGAACGGCCGACGACCCGCAAGCGGATGCCGATGTGGAACCGCATCCGGCTGCTGCTGCTGTTCGCCGTCGCGTTCTTCGTCATCGTCTGGGCCGCGATGGCCGACAACCCGCTCATCACGTTCGCCGACTCGCTGAAGATCCAGCTCTACGAGTCGCAGTGGCTGATCTGGCTGGCCGGCCTCGAGTTCCTGCGCCAGATCCACTACCTCGTCTCCGAGCGTTCCGTCGGCTACCACCGGTTCTGGTCGGAGAAGGTCTTCGGCGGGTTCGACCGCGCCGTGAAGAAGCGGTTCTCCGACTGGACCCGGTTCCGGCTCGGCCGGCTCGTCAAGGTCGTCGCGCTGCTCGTGCTGTTCGCCTTCATCGCCGCCGCGATCCTCGAGACGTCACCGATCCTCGCCGTGTTCCAGCTACCCGCGCTGATCTGGCAGGCGATGCCGCTGATCCTGCAGCTGCTCTTCGCCTTCTTCTTCATCGCGTTCCAATTCATCGGGCTGTTCTGGCTGCTCTCACGCGGCGGCGTCGACACCTACTACCCCGACGACATCAAGACCCGGTTCACCGACGTCTGGGGTCAGGACCACGTCCTCGACCGCATCCGCGAGAACATCATGTACCTGGAGCGACCCGAGGAGATCGAGGCCAAGGGCGGCTACGTGCCCGGCGGCATCCTGCTGTGGGGCCCACCCGGCACCGGCAAGACGCTGATGGCCGAGGCCGTCGCCGGCGAGACCGGGCGCCCCTACGTGTTCGTCGACCCCGGCGCGTTCATCAACATGTTCATGGGCGTCGGCATCCTCAAGGTCAAGTCGCTGTTCCGCAAGCTGCGCAAGCTGTCCCTGCGCTACGGCGGCGTCATCGTGTTCTTCGACGAGGCCGACGCGCTCGGCAATCGCGGCTCGCTCGCCCAGGTCGGCCCCGGCGGCGGACCCCGCGGCATGGCGCCCCCGCCCTTCCGGGCCGCCGGCTGCCACGGCTTCTCCTACCTCTCCGACGACACCCGCGCGCTGCTCACCCGCGAGGCCATGGCGTCGATCCCGGCGCCGGAACCGGAGCGGCGCAGCAGGTTCGTCATGGGCGGTGGCATGAACGGCGGCGGGGGCGGCATGGGCACGCTCCAGGCCCTGCTCACCGAGCTCTCCGGGCTCAAGAAGCCCCGCGGCCTGCTCAACCGCTGGGGACGACGCGCACTGGGCATGCGCCCCAAGCCGCCACCGAAGTACCGGATCCTCGTGATGATGGCGACCAACATGCCGGAGGCGCTCGACGAGGCGTTGCTGCGGCCGGGCCGCATCGACCGGATCTACAAGGTCGGCTACCCGAGCAAGGCCGGCCGGATCCGCACCTACGAGGGCTACTTCGACAAGGTGCCGCACGAGATCACGGCCGAGCAGCTCGACAAGCTCGCCACGATCACGCCGTACGCCACCGGCGCGACGATCAAGGACCTCGTCAACGAGGCCCTGATCACCGCCATCCGGGACGGCCGCGAGGTCATCGGCTGGCGGGACGTGCTGCGCGCCAAGCAGCTCAAGGACCTCGGCCCGCCCGAGGACGTCGAGTACATCGAGCGCGAGCGGCACGCCGTCGCCGTCCACGAGGGCTGCCACGCCGTCGTCGCCCACCGGGTGCGCGAGCACATGGAGATCGACCTCGCGACGATCGAGAAGGGCTCCGACTACCTCGGCATGGTCGCGAGCATCCCACCGGAGGACCAGTTCACCCGCTGGCGCTCGGAGTACGAGGCCGACATCCTCGTCTCCCTCGCCTCGCTGGCCGGGGAGCGGATGTTCTTCGACGGCGACAGCTCCTCCGGGGTGTCCGGGGACCTCGAGTCGGCCACGACCCTCGCCTCGTTCATGGAGGGCTTCTGGGGCATGGGAGCGACGGTGTCGTCCTACTCGACGGCGCGTCGCCTGGAGGTCGGCAGCCCCGGTGGCGGCAAGGGTGCGCCGGGGAAGAACGAGCCCACCGAGGCCGTCCTGCGCCGCGCCCTCGCCGACCGCATCGAGGACCACCTCGGCAGGCTCCTCGACCGCGCCGAGCAGATCCTGCAGGACAACAGGTCCGCGGTCCTCGCGCTCGCCCACGCGCTGGAGACGCACAAGACGCTGTCCGGGGAGGACGTGGAGGCGGTCATGAACGGGACCGTCGGCCCGTCCGTCGACGGCAGGATCTACGCCGACGGCGGCTTCCTCGCGCGGCTGGAGGAGTACCACGCCGCCGCGGTCGGCGCACACGTCGGACACACCTCCGTGCAGCTGGCGCTGCCGGTCGTGTGCCCGCAGGACGAGCACCCGACCAACGCCGCCGCCACCCCGCGGCCCGACACCCGGTGAGCGGGGGAGGCGTGCCCGTGATGTGCCACGCGGGGGTGCCCCCTGAGTGCCGGAACGGCCCCTTCCCGCAGCCCGGTTGCGGGAAAGGGCCGTTCGTGCAATCGGGAGGGCCGGGCTGCGTCGAGCCCTCCGGGGCGCGGCGGACGAAGACCGCCGGCAGCACTCACGACTGGTCCCCCATGTCCGACAGCGTGCGCTCATTTGGCACTGACTGCCGTTTCGGCACAGCTCGGTAGGCTCGCCCCATGGACCGCGACGAGCAGCAGCCGAGCCTGCGCGAACGCGGTCGTCGCCAGACCGAGGACGAGATCGGCATCGCCGCACTCGACCTCTTCGAACGCCACGGCGACGCCGCGACCACGGCCGAGGCCATCGCCCGCTGCGCCACGAAGGAACAGGCCGTCATGCTCGGCGACGGCGAGCTGGAGGCGGACCTGCTCGCGACCCTCGGCGCGCTGCGCGCCGGCGACGACGCCTACGCCGCGCTGGAAGCCTACTGGCAGGACGCGCTGATCCGGCTCGGCACCGACCCGGCATCGGGCGACCGGTTCCTGCGCGTCCGCCGCCTCGCACTCCACGAGCCGACGGTGCTGGCCACCAGCCTGCGCCTCGACGCCGAACGCACCGAACAGCGGGCGGCGCTCGTGGCCGGCACGGGGGCGACCCCGCTGCGGCCCGCGCGGTCGTCGACGCCTTCTCGACGATGGTCCGGCTGGCCCTGGAGGAGTGGGTGCGCTCGGTCGAGGGCGGTGAACCGGCCGACCCGCTCGAGGTCTACGCGCAGTGCCGGGTCGCGTTCCGCGAGGCGGTCGCGGGTGGCCGGGTGACCGCATGAGCGAGGTCGGCGTCGAGCAGGCGGGTGCGACCGAGTGGGCGGTACCCGGTCAGGTGGGCGTCGGGCCGTGGGACGGGCCGCTGCCCGACGACCCCCGCCTCGATCCCGACCTGCTGGCCGAGGGCGACCGGCGCAACGTCGTCGACGCCTACCGGTACTGGCGGCGGGAGGCGGTCGTCGCCGACCTGGCCGCGCGCGCACACCCGTTCCACGTGGCGATCGAGAACTTCGGCCACGACCACAACATCGGGACGGTCGTCCGCACGGCGAACGCGTTCGCGGCCGCGGGCGTCCACATCGTGGGGCGGCGCCGGTGGAACCGCCGGGGCGCGATGGTCACCGACCGCTACCAGACGGTGCACCACCACGAGGACGCCGCTGCGCTGCGCGACTGGGCGGAGGAGCGGGGACTGCCGATCGTCGCCGTCGACAACACGGCGGGGGCGGTGCGGCTGGAGGAGACGACGCTGCCGCGCGAGTGCGTGCTGCTGTTCGGGCAGGAGGGCCCGGGCCTGACCGACGTGGCGCGGGCGGCGTCGTCGACGCTCGTGTCGATCGCCCAGTTCGGCTCGACCCGCTCGGTCAACGCGGGCGTCGCGGCGGGGATCGTCATGCACGCGTGGGTGTCCGCGCACGCCGACCTGGACTCGGCCTGGTGATCCGGCGCGTCGGGTTCGTCTCGTAGCCCCGGCCGCGTGGCGGCGGTGACGGGGCGCGCAGGTGCTGTGTGGCGTCCGTCGGTCGCGGCCTGTCCGGGGCCGGTGTGCTGCTCGTCGGTCACCAGGCGGGTGAGGCGATGGTGCCGGTCCTGGTCGGCTCCGGTGGTGGTGCCGGAGACGGGGCGGGTCGTCGAGGAGGGGACGCACGACGAGCTGCCGGCGGTGTGCGGCCGCTACCACTCCGGCGATCTAATGCTTATACTCGCATCAAGCATTAGACGATGTGGGGAGGGACCGTGGCCGCCACGCAGCACGCGGGACACACCGGATTTCACGAGGGCGAGCTCGCCGTCCAGCAACGGGCAGGTGTGCGGGCGGAGGCCGGCCGCCTGCTGGGCATGCTCGACCCCACCGTGCTCAACGCGGGCATCCAGCGGTTCCTCGCCGCGCAGACGTTCGCCGCCTTCGCCGCGCGCGACGCCGACCACCGGCTGTGGGTGACCGGCCTCGCCGGCCCCGCCGGGTTCGTCGAGGTCGCCGGCCTCACCACCCTGCAGGTCCACGCCGCCCCCGACCTCGCCGGACCGCTCGGCGAGCTCGCCCCCGGCCAGCCCTTCGGGATGATCGCGATCGACCTGCTGCGGCGCCGCCGGCTGCGCCTCAACGGCGACGTCACCGCCGTCGACGGGGCCGGCCTCACCCTCGAGGTCGACCAGGCCTACGGCAACTGCCCGCAGTACATCCAGCAGCGTGCCCTCGCGCCCCGCGCCCACCCGGCCACCGACACCGGACGCCGCGACACGGTCCTCGACGACGCCGACGTCGCGCTCGTCCGCCGCTCCGACACGCTGTTCCTCGGCACCACACACCCCGAGCGCGGCAACGACGCGTCGCACCGCGGCGGCCCGGCCGGCTTCGTCCGCGTCGAGGACGAGACCCACCTGTGGTGGCCCGACTACCCGGGCAACAACATGTTCAACAGCCTCGGCAACCTGCACGCCGACCCGGCGGCCGCGCTCCTGTTCGTCGACTTCGCGACCGGCGGGATGCTGCACCTGTCCGGCACGGCGCAGGTGCAGTGGACCGACGCCGCCGGCGACGACGGCGACACCGGCCGCCGCGTCCGGTTCACGGTCGAGCGTGTCGTCAGCGGGGTCGGGCTGCCCGTGGCCGCCGACGAGGTCGGCCCCTACCCGCTCAACCCGGTGCTCACCGACTGACCGCCGCCGCGTGGACGGCGAGGCGCGCGCCCCGCGTGGGCCCGCGCCCTATCGTGACGACGTGGGGTTCTGGAGGAACGAGGAGCGCGGGGCCCGCGCCGTCGAGGAGTGGAACCGCCGGCTCCTCGCCGACGAGGCAACCGGCCGCAGGCGCGCCGATCAGGTGTTCGACGAGTCGCCCACCGGCCGTGCCCGCGCCGCCTACGACGACGGTCTGGAGATCTTCCAGTTCTCCATCCCGCTCGACGAGGTGACGACGATGCCCGTCGCCCGCGCCGCCTCGGGCGAGCTGCACCTGGCGGCCGACATCTCCGACGTCCTCGACGCCGTCGTCCGCGAAGGCTGGGACCTGCACTCGTTCTCGACGGTGTTCGCGCCGCGCCGCGTCACCCCTGCCGGCGACGCCGAGAACCGCGCGACCGACGTGTCCGGCGACCTCGTCGCCACCTACGTGTTCCTGCGCGAGGAGAGCTCCCACGCACCGCTGGAAGTCCCGGGGCGCGGCGAGTGAGCGTCTGGGCGGAACGCGCCGCAGAGGCCGAGACGGCGGTGCGGGCCCGGCACCTGCGCCGCGTCGTCGGCGTGACGCCCGGGACGCGGATCGGGCGGATTCGCTGGCCACGGCCCCGGCTCGACCGGCCCTGGCCGTGGCACTACTGGTGGCAGGCCCACCTGCTCGACTGTCTCGTCGACGCCGAGCTGCGCGCCCCCGACCGGCGGCGCGCCGCCGCGATCGCCGGCACCGCCCGCGGGGTGCGGCTGATGAACCTGGGCCGCTGGGTCAACGACTACTACGACGACATCGCCTGGTTCGGGCTGGCCGTCGAGCGCGCGGGCGCGCTCGCGCGACGCTCGGGCCCGGCCGCCGTCGCCGCTGTCACGACGCGGCTGCGCGCAGGGTGGACCCCCGACGGCGGCGGCGGCATCTGGTGGCGCCGCGCCGACGACTTCAAGAACGCCCCCGCCAACGGCCCCGCCGCGATCCTGCTGGCCCGCGCCGGCCGGGTCCCGCTGGCGGCGTCGATCGTCGACTGGATGGCCGCCGAGCTCGTCGACCCCCGCACCGGGCTCGTCCGCGACGGGATCCGGCTCGCCCCCGACGGCACCGTCCGCGAGATCGCCGCGACCACCTACACCTACTGCCAGGGCGTCTACCTGGGCGCCTGCGTCGAGCTGGCCGAACGCGACGGCGACCCCCGCTGGGCGGCACGTGCCGCCGCCGTGCTCGACGCGGTGGCCGAGCGCATGGCGGAGGCCGACGGGGTGATCCCGGGCTACGACGACGGCGGCGACGGTGGCCTGTTCAACGGCATCCTCGCCCGCTACCTGGCCGACGCCGCACGGCGCCGCCCCGAGCTCACCGCGACCGCGCGGCGGCTCGTGCTGGCCAGCGCGGAGTCGGTGTGGGACAACCGCGCCGAGGTCTCGACCGGCCCCGTGTTCGCCCACGACTGGCGCCGGCCCGCCCGCATCCCCACCCCCGGCACCCCGGAGGCGGCGCTGTCGGTGCAGCTGTCGGGCTGGATGCTGCTGGAGGCGGCGGCCACCCTCACGTGAGCGGTCGCCCGACGGGCCCTCAGCGGTCGCTCTCCGCCTCGCCCGGCCGGTCCGCGTCGCCGTCGGCCGGGGCGGCGTTCGCGCCGACCCGGTTCTCCGGGAGCTCGGCGGTGTCGTCGATCGGGCGGCGCATCTCCTGGCGGTAGCGCCACACCCCGAACCCGGTGCCCAGCACGAAGAACGCGACCGACGCGACCACCGCGGCCGTCTTCAGCCACGGCACCGAGTCGAGCAGGCCGGCGCCGTAGTAGCCGATCATCAGCAGCGTCGGCACCCAGAGGACCGCGCCCACCGTGTTGGCCAGCAGGAACTTGCGGTTGTCCATGCGGACCGCACCCGCGATCATCGGTGCCAGCGTCCGGATCCACGGGATCCAGCGGGCCACGACGATCGACCAGAACCCCCAGCGGTCGAGGAAGCGCCCCGCCCGCTCCAGATTGGCCCTGTTGAGCATCTTCCCGTCCTTGCGGGCGAGGATGCGGGTGCCGGTGTAGCGGCCGACGAGGTAGCCGGCCTGGTTGCCGGCCACGGCCAGCACCACGGCCACGAAGGCCAGCGTCCAGGCGCCACGCTCGTGCCCGTGCTGGGCCAGGACGACACCCGCCGCGACGAGCAGCGAGTCACCCGGCAGGAACAGCCCGACGATGAACGCGCACTCCAGGAAGATGAACGTGAGCACGACGGCCCACACCGTGGCGGGCCCCGCGGAGTCGAGGGGTCCCCAGGCCAGGGTCGTGGTGAGGGCGGTCGTGGTGGTCACTGCTCTCCAGCATGGTCGCCGGGCCCAGCCGTCGTGAAGGCGATCAGCGGCGGGCGCGGTGGGCGGGGCCCGGGCGCGCACGCCGCGCCCGGACGACCTCGACGATGATCGGGATCACCGAGATCAGCACGATCAGGATCAGCATCGCCTCGATGTTGTTCTTGACGATGTCGAAGCTTCCGAGGAAGTAGCCCAGCACGGTCACCCCCGCGGCCCACGCCACGCCACCGATCAGCGAGTAGGTGAAGTACCGGCGCGGGTCCATCTTCGCCACACCCGCCATGACCGTGATGAACGTGCGGACGATCGGCACGAAACGCGCCATGACGATCGCGCGGTTGCCGTACTTGTCGAAGAAGCCCTGCGTCTTCTCGACGTGCTCGGGCTTGAACAACCGTGACTTCGGCTTGTCGAAGATCGCCGGCCCGGCCTTGCGGCCGATCCAGTAGCCGCAGGCGTTCCCCGCGAACGCGGCGACCACCAGGATCACGCAGACCAGCCAGAGCGGTGTACTGATCGCGCCGACGTGGACGAACAGCCCCGCCGTGAACAGGAGCGAGTCACCGGGCAGGAAGAACCCCAGCAGCAGCCCGCACTCCGCGAACACGATCAGCGCGAGCCCGACCAGCGCCCACGGCCCCAGCCACTCGATGATGGTGTCGGGCTGGAGCCACTCCGGGCCCAGGGCCAGCGTGGCGGACGACGGCGCCATGCCGAGGAGGTTCGTCACGGTTCACGACGTTACCCGGCCGCGGGACTCACCCGAGCGGCGGTAGCAACCCCGGCACGAGGACAGAGAGCAGCGCCAACGCGCACCCGAGCACGGCACCGCCCAGCAACGCGACCGTCAACGCCCATCCGACCTGGTTCATCGGGCTGCGCGGCGCGGACCGGCGGCCCCGGCCCGACCCGGTCGCACTCACCGCCTGTTGCGCCCACATGCCCGACGCCTCGTGCTCGGGGTGGACCGGCGGCTGCTGCATCGACTCGTGGACGGGCGAGTACCGGCCGGATGCCTGCGGGCCCGGCGCCGGGGCGGGCGGACGGGGCAGCGGGCCCGGCTGCGGCGGGGCCGCGAACGGGTTCCCGCTGGTCTGCCCCGCGCGGGCGCGCAACGCCTCCGACAACTTCCGACCCGGGTCGTCCATCGCCGTCACGGTGCCGTTCTCCCTGTTCACGGGGGCCTGGACCTCATCGGCCCGACGCGCGGGCCGCCATCACCTTCGCGACGGTGTCGAGCCCCCGGCTCGCCGTCGACTTGACCGTACCGCGACTGATCCCCGTCGCCTCCGCGATCTCGGCTTCCGACATCCCCCCGTAATAACGGAGGACGAGGACCTCACGCTGGCGCGGCGGGAGCGTCGCGAGTGCGTCGACGACCGCCTGGTGCTCGGCCGACAGCATCGCCAACGACTCCGCCGAGCGGGCGTTGACGCTGTGCGGAGGCACGTAGTCGCGTGCCGTGCGGCGCCGCCGCAGCACCGACCGCGACCCGTTCACGACAGCTGTGCGCAGGTACGCCACCGCGGCCGCCTCGTCGCGCAGCCCACCCCAGTTGCGGTGCAGACCCGTGAACGCCTCCTGCACGACGTCCTCGGCCGTGGTCGGGTCGTCGACCAGCAGGACCGCGAGGCGGACCAGCCGGAGCCGGTGGTCGTTGTAGAGGTCGGCCAGCGTCCGCGGCGGCGCGCCCGGCGGGGGCGGCGGCGGAGCGGCGACGGAATCCGGGCCGGCGTCGATGCGGCGCAGCCGGCTGAGGGTCTGCTCGACCGCGCGCTCACCCTCGGTCGGCGCATGCCGGCCGGTGGCGGATCCCGGGGCCGGACCCCCGGCGCCGTAGCGGTCATGGGGCTCGAAAGCGTGCTGGCTCGCCGTACTCCCCTCCCCGTTCACTCGCCGGAGTCTATCGGCGGCCGGATCCGGCATTGGCGGAGCCCGCCCCCGGGTACGTGATAATCGCCTGTGACGAGCGCCGACACGCCACGACGAGCGCCACCCGATCGAGAGGACGCCCCATGCCGATCGCCACTCCCGAGGTCTACAACGCGATGCTCGACGGCGCCAAGAAGGGGGAGTACGCCTTCCCGGCGATCAACGTGACCAGCAGCGAGACCCTCAACGCGGCCCTCCGGGCCTTCGCGGAGGCCGAGAGCGACGGCATCGTCCAGCTGTCGACGGGTGGCTCCGAGTTCGCGTCCGGCCTCGGCGTGAAGGACATGGTCGTCGGCTCCGTCGCGATGGCCGAGTTCGCGCACGTCGTCGCCGAGCGGTACCCCGTCAACGTCGTGCTGCACACCGACCACTGCCCCAAGGACAAGCTCGACGGCTTCGTACGCCCGCTGATGGCCATCAGCGCCGAGCGCGTCGCCCGTGGCGAGGAGCCGCTGTTCCAGTCGCACATGTGGGACGGCTCCGCGGTCGAGCTCGAGGAGAACCTGCAGATCGCGGCCGAGCTGCTCGACGCCGCGGCCAAGGCCAGGATCATCCTCGAGGTGGAGATCGGCGTCGTCGGTGGCGAGGAGGACGGCGTCCACAACGAGGTCAACGAGAAGCTCTACACGTCGCCCGGCGACTACGAGCGCACCGTCGAGGTGCTCGGCGGCGGCGAGAAGGGCCGCTACCTGCTGGCGGCGACGTTCGGCAACGTGCACGGCGTCTACAAGCCGGGCAACGTCAAGCTGCGCCCCGAGATCCTGAAGGAGGGCCAGGAGGTCGCCCGCGCCAAGCTCGGGCTGGCCGCCGACGCCAAGCCGTTCGACCTCGTGTTCCACGGTGGCTCCGGCTCGGGCCTCGAAGAGATCCACGAGGCGATCTCGTACGGCGTCGTCAAGATGAACGTCGACACCGACACCCAGTACGCGTTCACCCGCCCGATCGCGTCGCACATGTTCCAGAACTACGACGGCGTCCTGAAGATCGACGGCGAGGTCGGCAACAAGAAGGCCTACGACCCGCGCTCCTACCTGAAGAAGGCCGAGCAGTCGATGACCGACCGCGTCGTCGAGGCATGCCAGACGCTGAAGTCCGCGGGTCGGACCCTGCGCTGACGGGCGACACGGGGCTCGGGGAAAGATGGACGGCATGACCGTTCACGGCAACCTCCTCGGCCCCGAGCCCACCCGGCTGCCCGTCGACCCGGCGGCTGCCGAGCTGGCGGGTGGCGCGGACGCCACGGCCGTGGCCGCCGCGCACCCCGCCTCCATGATCGCGTGGGCGACCCTGGCCGAGTCCGCCCTCGCCGACGGCGAGGTCGTCACCGCCTACGCCTACGCCCGCACCGGCTACCACCGCGGCCTCGACCAGCTGCGCCGCAACGGCTGGAAGGGCTTCGGGCCCATCCCCTGGGCGCACGAGCCCAACCAGGGCGTCCTCCGGGCGCTCGCGGCGCTGCTGCGGGCGTCGGAGGCGCTCGGCGAGACCGACGAGGTCGAGCGCCTGCGGACCTTCATCGCCGAGTCCGACCCGGCCGCGCCCGCGGAGCTCGGCATCGCGTGAACGACGCCGTCGCGGCGGTCGGCGGGTGCCGCCCGCCGCGACGCGGCCCCGTCATCGGCCGGTCGGGCGGCACCCGCGGACCCCGGCCGCTGCAGCGGAACGACCCGGATCCCGGAGACGTTGCCCGTACGGCGCTCGCGGCGGCCCCCCAGGACATGTGACGGTCGACGGGACGTTCCACTCCGGTGACCCGACGGTCACGATGGGTGGGGGACAATGGTCCGGCGGCAACGCCGACGTCGGGGATCCGTCGACTCCTGGGGAGAGGTCGAACAGCAGTGCAGTTCCTGATCAGGTGGGTCATCCGTCCGCTCGCGATGCTCCTGTGGCGCCCGAAGGCCGAAGGCATCGAGGGGGTGCCCCTCACCGGCCCGGTGATCTTCGCGTCCAACCATCGCGCCGCCGTCGACACCGCGGTCATCCCGCTGGTCGCGCCCCGCCCCGTCGCCTTCCTCGCCAAGGCCGAGTACTTCACCGGCCGCAGCCTCAAGCGCCGCTTCGGCGCCCGCTTCCTCGCCGCCCTCAACTACGTCCCGGTCGACCGCGGCAACGCCAAGGCAGGCCTCGCCGCCCTCGACGCCGGCCGCGGCGTCCTCGAAGCGGGCGGCGCCTTCGGCATCTACCCCGAGGGCACCCGCTCCCTCGACGGCCGCCTCCACCGCGGCCACACCGGCGTCGCGACCCTCGCGCTCACCACCGGCGCCGTCGTCGTCCCCGTCGGCCTCCTCGGCACCGACAAGGTGCAGCCCGTCGGAGTGCGGATCCCCCGGATCGCGCCCGTCACCGTCCGGTTCGGCGCACCGCTCGACTTCTCCCGCTACGAGGGCCTCGAGAACTCCCCCGCCATCCGCCGCGCCGTCACCGACGAGATCATGGACGCCATCGCGCAGCTCAGCGGGCAGGAGTACGTCGACTCCTACCACCGCCGCCCGGACTCGTCCGCCGCCGCATGAGGCCGCGGCGCCGGCCGCGACCGCCCGCCGCCCCCGAGCACCGTCGACGTCCACCCCGGGTGGGCCGCGCCCGCGCATCGGCGCGAGCGACCGGTTCCCGGCGACGACCTCCCTGGACGGGTGCGCCCGTCCAGGGCGCCGGAGAACTCGGGTCGGCGGCGACGTGGACGAGCGGCTTGTCGCGCTCCTGGGGCTCAGGTGCGTGCCAGCAGTTCCACGTCCGCGGTGTTGCTCGCACGCTCCGATCGTGTTTCGCGAAGCGCTGCAACGGGTCCGGCCTCACGGGCGGACCAACAGCCAGTCCTCGGTGTGCCGGTACCACGTCCAGCGCGGCACCTCGCGCGGATGCTCCACCCCGTTCACGACGACCCGCGCCCCCACGCAGCCGATCTGCAGGGCACGGCCCGTCGCCGCCCGGACCCCGCGCCCCTGCACCGACGACACGCCGCCCGGCCCCGCGACGGCCACCAGCCTGCGCACCGACCCCCTGACGACGAGGGTGTCGTCGCAGTACGCCTCGCCCCGCAGGTTGCGCACCTCGCCGCGCCCGACGAGCACGCCGCCCGCGTCATCCCTGACCAACGGGACCGGTGCCGCCGTGCCGTCGAGGGCCAGCGCGGCGGCCGCCGCCCGGTCCCGCGGCAGGTCCCACGCGGCGGCTGCGGCCGAGCGGCGCGTCGTCGGCACGAACGCCACCTCCACCGCCCCGAGCAGGTCCCGGCGCAGCAGTCGCACCAGCACGGCCGCGAGGTCCGCGTCGGTCCCGGAGACCACGACCCGGCCCGGACGTTGCTCGTCCAGGACCGGATCCAGGTCGGTGCGGCCGGGCCGCGAGGGCAGCCGGACCGCCGGCACCCCGGCCAGTGCCGCAGGTACCCGGGCGAGACGTGCGCCCGGCCGACTACCGTGGAACGGAAGCCGCCGGCCCGTGGCCTCGTCCCCGACGGCCAGCAGCATCACCGAGGAATCGATCCTGCTCACTGTGATCGGTTACCCTCCCCGCCGCGGCGCGAACTGCGCCGCGGTCGCTCCGCGCGTTCAGGACTTGGAGTTTCACATGCCGGCGATCGTGCTGATCGGAGCCCAGTGGGGCGACGAGGGCAAGGGCAAGGCCACCGACCTCCTCGGCGGCCAGGTCCAGTGGGTGGTCCGCTACCAGGGTGGCAACAACGCCGGCCACACCGTCGTCCTGCCCGACGGGCAGGACTTCGCCCTGCACCTCATCCCGTCGGGCATCCTCACCCCGGGCGTGCGCAACGTCATCGGTAACGGTGTCGTCGTCGACCCCGGGGTCCTGCTCGACGAGCTCACCGGCCTCGAGAACCGTGGCGTGGACACCAGCGGCCTCATGATCAGCGCCGACGCGCACCTGATCATGCCGTACCACATCGCCATCGACAAAGTCACTGAACGCTTCCTGGGCAAGGCCAAGATCGGCACCACCGGCCGCGGCATCGGCCCCGCCTACCAGGACAAGGTCGCCCGCGTCGGCGTCCGCGCCGCCGACGTCCTCGACGAGAAGATCCTCCGCCAGAAGGTCGAAGCGGCCCTCGAGCTGAAGAACCAGATCCTCGTCAAGGTCTACAACCGCCGCGCCCTCGACGTCGACGAGGTCGTCGACACCGTGCTGGCCTGCGGCGAACGCTTCAGCCACCGCATCGCCGACACCCGGCTGCTGCTCAACAAGGCCCTCGAGGCGGGCGAGACCATCCTCCTCGAAGGCTCGCAGGGCACGCTGCTCGATGTCGACCACGGCACCTACCCCTTCGTCACCAGCTCCAACCCGACCGCCGCCGGTGCCGCCGTCGGCTCCGGCATCGGGCCCAACAAGATCGACCGCGTCATCGGGATCCTGAAGGCCTACACCACGCGCGTCGGCTCCGGTCCCTTCCCCTCCGAGCTGCACGACGAGTGGGGCGAGCGCCTGCGCAAGGTCGGCGGTGAGGTCGGCGTGACCACCGGCCGCCCCCGCCGCTGCGGCTGGTTCGACGCCGTCATCGGGCGGTACGCCGTGCGCGTCAACGGCATCACCGACTACTTCCTCACCAAGCTCGACGTCCTCTCCGGCATCGACACCGTCCCGATCTGCGTGGCGTACGAGGTCGACGGCAAGCGTGTCGACGACATGCCCATGACCCAGACCGACGTCCACCACGCCATCCCGGTCTACGAGGAGCTCCCCGGCTGGTTCGAGGACATCTCCGGCTGCCGCAGCTTCGACGAGCTCCCCGCCAATGCCAAGGCCTACGTCCGCCGCATCGAGGAGCTCACCGGCGCCCCCGTCAGCGCCATCGGCGTCGGCCCCGGCCGCGACGAGACGATCACCCGCGAGGTCTGACCCCCGGGGCCTGGGAGCCGTCGCGCCGCGACGTCGGTCCCTTTCGGCTGTTCGGGGGTGCCGCGGGGCTCCGCGGTCGCTGAGCGGGCTCTGAGCCCGCAGCGCGGCCTACTGCGGCACCTCGCCACCCGCGGCGGCGGGCGATCGCCGCACGGCTTCCCGACCGCCGCGCGGCTTCCCGGATCGAGCGGCGCACCGGATCGCTCCTGCCGCCGCACCCCTTCCGGATGCGCCGCACCCTTTGCAACGTGTGCGGCGGGTACGAAAGGTGTGCGGCGACCTGGCCCGGCGACAGCAGCGAGGTTGCGCGCGCGTCGACGGCGCGCGTGCGGGGGCCGGGGGTCAGGCGGCGCAGGTCCCGGTGTCGACCTTGCGCGTCAGACCGCCCGCGGCGGCGAGGGCGCCCGCGACCTGGTCGGCGGTGAGCACGAAACCGGTCTCGGAGTCGTCGAGCGCCGCGCCGAAGACGACACCGATGACCTGGCCGTCGGGGGCGATCATCGGGCCGCCCGAGTTCCCGGAGCGGACGGTGGCGCGGATCGTGTAGACGTCGCGGGTCACGGTGCCGCTGTCGTAGATGTCCGGGCCGCGGAGCTGGATGCGGTCGCGGACCTTCGCGGCGGTGGCGGTGTAGGGCCCGTCGAGCGGGTAGCCGAGGACGATCGCGTCGTCGCCGGGCCTCGCCGGGTCGGGCGCGAACCGCAGCGGCTGGGCGTCGAGGTCGGGCACCGCGAGCACGGCGACGTCGACCTCGGGGTCGTAGCTCACGACGGTGGCGGTGAGGGTGCGGGTGCGGCCGTTGCGGCCCGGGACCTCGACGCTGGTCTGGTTGGTGCCGGCGACGACGTGGGCGTTGGTCATGACGCGCTGCGGGCCGACGACGAACCCGGTGCCCTCGAGCTGGCGCTGGCAGGAGGGGGCGCGGCCGCGGACCTTGAGGACGCTGCCGCCGACGTCGCGGACGACCTGGCTGCGGGCGAGCGCCGCGTCGGGGGGGCCGACGGCGCTGATGGGGGTCTGCGCGAAGGGGGACAGGACGTCGGGGAAACCGGAGTCGTCGAGGAGCTGGCGCAGTTCGGCGGGCAGGGCGCGGGCGCCCGAGGGCATCACGGAGTCGACGGACTGCAGCACCTCGGAGCTGCGGACGCTGGCGGCGAGCCCGGGGAAGCTGGCGGAGGCCAGCGGGAGGGCGACGAGCCAGGCGGCGACGACCACGGTGAAGGCCTGCAGGAGGGCGCCGAGGGACGAGTCGACCTTGAGGACGCGTTCGCCGGTGATGCGGTCGCGGATGCGGCGGCCGAAGAAGACGCCGGTGGTCTCGCCGAGGGCGACGAGGAGCACGACGACGACGATGCTGACGATCACGCGGGTGTGCTGGGCCTCGATGCCGGAGACGATCAGCGGGGCGACGCGGACGCCGAGAATGGCGCCACCGAGCACGCCGACGAACGACAGGAAGGCCACGGCCATGCCGTGACGCCATCCGGACACGCCCGCGACGATCGCGAGGAGTACGACGATGACGTCGACCCAGCTCATGCGAAGACCCCGGTCATCCCCCGGTGACCTCCTGCCCCGTGTCGTCCCTCGTGACGCCGCTGCGGGCGGCGAGCGCTTCGGCCAGGTCCAGCGTGCGGGTGGCCCTCCACGGGACTTCCCATCCCCCTGCATGCAACAGCGCGGACAATAAGCCCCCGGTGAAACCCCACACGAGCAGCCCCTGGACCTGGAAGGCGGGGCCGGCGCCGCCGGCGGGGTGGCGGACGCGGACGCGGTTGGCAGGGTCGGCGAGGTCGGCGACGGGGATGCGGGCGACGTGCGCGGTCTCGGCGGGGTCGACGGCGTGCACGGCGCTGGGCCGGGCCCAGTGCGCGATCACGGGCGTGACGACGAAACCGGACGGCGGGACGAACAGGTCGGCGAGGGTGGCGAGGGGGACGACACCGGCGGGTTCGAGGCCGGTCTCCTCCTCGGCCTCACGGAGGGCGGCGCCGACGGGGCCCGTGTCGCCGGGGTCGATGCCGCCGCCGGGAAAGGCGACCTGACCGGCATGGTTGCGCAGGTCGGCGGAGCGCTCGGCGAGGAGGACGTCGGGCCCGGAGGGGCCTTCGCCGAAAAGGACCAGGACAGCGGCCCGGCGGCCGCCATCGGTCGGGGGGACGCGGCGGGCGCCGATGTCGGTCGGGGCGAAGTCGCGGATACCGGCGAGCAGTGGGTGGAGCCATCCGGGGGCGAGCCCCGGGTGTAGTTCCTCGGTCACGCGGCGGTCCCCTCGGCGACGGCGGCGGCGACGTCGTCGGCGGTGGCGAACGGGACGGGGGGCAGGACAGGGGTGACGCGGCCGTCGGCGGCGACGAGGTAGCTGAGGGGGACGGCCGGCGGCAGGGAGAGGGCGGCGGCCAGCCTGCCGTCGGGGTCGGTGACCGACGGGAGCCGGACGCCGAGGTCGGCCAGCAGGGTGAGCGCGGGTTCGGGCTGGTCGCGGACGTCGATGCCGAGGACGGTGACGGCGCCGGGGCGGGCGGCGTACTCGGCGAGGGCGGGCAGTTCGGCGCGGCACGGGCCGCACCAGGACGCCCAGACGTTGAGCAGGGCCGGCCGGCCGGCGAGGGCGGCCCCGAGGTCGACGGTGCCGTCGCCGCCGAGGCAGGGCACGGTGACGCCGGCGAGCGGCCCGGCGGCGGGCGCCCCGCTCGGGGCGGGGCACGGCAGGAGAGCGGCTCGGGCGCGCACGGCGGAGAGGTCGGTGGCGGGGGCCGTCGCGGGCGGGTCGGACGCGGACGTGGACGACGCGGACGTGGACGACGACGCGCCGCGCGGCCACAGCGCCACGACGCCGAGCACGACGAGCAGCACGACGACGACGGTCGTGACGATCTCGGTGCGCGTCGCGCGGAGCCTCACGCGTCGGGGTCCGGCTCGCCCGGTCGCAGCGCGCCGTAGCCGGCCAGCGCGAGGAGGTGGTCGCGTTCGGGGCCCTTGACCAGCGGGGCGGCCTTCTCGGGGTCGGTCGGGCCGGCACCGAAGGACGGGCAGTCGACCGCGAGGGTGCAGACGCCGCACGCGGGCTTGCGGGCGTGGCAGACGCGGCGGCCGTGGAAGATCACCTCGTGCGACACGATCGTCCAGTCGCGCTTGGGCACGAGCTCGCCGACGGCGTGCTCGACCTTGACCGGGTCCTCCTCGGTGGTCCATCCCCAGCGGCGGACGAGCCGGCCGAAGTGGGTGTCGACCGTGATCCCCGGGACGCCGAACGCGTTGCCCAGCACGACGTTGGCGGTCTTGCGGCCGATCCCGGGGAGGGTGACGAGGTCCTCGAGCCGTGCCGGGAGCTCGCCGTCGAACCTGTCGACGACGGCCTGCCCGAGCCCGATGAGCGACGACGTCTTGTTGCGGTAGAAGCCGGTGGGCCGGATGAGCTCTTCCATCTCGGTGCGGTCGGCCTGCGCGTAGTCGACCGCCGTGCGGTAGCGCGCGAACAGGGCGGGGGTGACCTCGTTGACCCGCACGTCCGTGGTCTGCGCCGACAGGACGGTGGCGACGGCCAGCTCCAGCGGCGTGGTGAAGTCGAGCTCGCAGTGCGCGTCCGGGTAGGCGGCGGCGAGGGCGCGCAGCGTCCGTCCGACGCGCCGGGCCCGGCCGATCGGGCTCTCCCCGGCGGCGACACGGGCCGCGAGCCGCGCCGCGCTGCGCCGGTCCGGGAGGGTCCGCGCGGGAGTGCTCACCCTTCGAGACTACGGGCGGCCACCGACGGGTTCCGACGGGATCCCGGCAGCCGGCCGAGCCGGCTGCCCCGACAGGTCACAGATCCATCACGGCGCGCGCGGATCGCGGCCCCCGGTGCGCGCGTCCGGACGCGGGTGCGGAATCATCGGGCCCGTCATGACTGCCTGGCTCTCCGTCCTCGTGCCGCTGCTGGTGATGTTCTTCGCGCTCGGTATGGAGCGTGTGGAGTCCCGGCTGCGCGACGCCACCGTGCCCCAGGACGAGCTCGACGAGATGCTCGAGCGTCCCCGTCCCGAGGAGGTGCGAGCCATGTTCCGGCAGGGGACGGCCCGTGCCCTGGAGCTCTTCCGGCTCCGCAACAGACGCCAGGGCAAGCGCAAGCCGGAGGCGCAGAGCAAGATCGCGTCGTGACCGACGAACGCCGACGGGTACCGTTCACCCCCTGGGTGGGTGGTCCCCAAAGTGGTGTCTCGTCGCAGTTCGGGGCCGTACCCCCTAGACTGGCGCGCCGATGATCCGCGCCGTGGGGCGGGGATGACACGAGGAGCGGGAACGTGGACGAGGTTCTGATCCGCGCCGGGATCTTCCAGGGCGTGGAACCACATGCGGCGGAGGTGCTCGCCCAGGCGCTGGAGACCGCCGAGTTCCCGCGCGGGCACGTCATTTTCTCCGAGGGTGAGCCGGGCGACCGGCTGTACATCATCGGCAGCGGCAAGGTGAAGATCGGTCGCAAGTCACCCGACGGTCGCGAGAACCTGCTGATGGTGGCGGGCCCGTCGGACATGTTCGGCGAGCTGTCCATCTTCGACCCGGGGCCGCGCACGTCGTCGGCCACCGCGGTGACGGAGGTCCGCGCCTACACGATGGACCGCGGCGCCCTGCGCGAGTGGATCGGCAAGCGCCCGGAGATCGCCGAGCAGCTGCTGCGTGTGCTGGCCCGACGCCTGCGCCGCACCAACAACATGCTGGCCGACCTGATCTTCACCGACGTCCCCGGCCGCGTGGCGAAGTCGCTGCTGCAGCTGGCGCGCCAGTTCGGGTCGCAGGAGTCGGGCCTGCTGCGGGTCACGCACGACCTGACGCAGGAGGAGATCGCGCAGCTCGTCGGCGCGTCGCGCGAGACCGTCAACAAGGCGCTCGCCGACTTCGCCCACCGCGGCTGGCTGCGGCTCGAGGGCAAGAGCGTCCTCATCCTGGAGCCCGAGCGGCTCGCCCGCCGCGCACGCTGAAACCGTTGGCAGGGAACGCCCCCGCCGTGTGAGGGTGGTGGGCGTGTCCGTCACGCTCGCCGACTACCGCGCCGCAGTCCGTACCCCTGGTGCGGCGCTGCCCGTCGCAGGGTCGGCGCTGGGCCGGCTGCCGATCGCGATGTACGGCCTCGCCGTCCTGCTGTACGTGCAGCGCACGACCGGGTCGTTCGCGTCGGCGGGGCTGGTGTCGGCGGGCATCCTGATCGGGATGTCGGTCGGCGCGGTCATGCAGGGCCGGATCATGGACCGCCGCGGCCCCGCGGTGCTCCTGCTCGTCGTCGCGGGACTGTTCGCCGCGGCGTCCGCGCTGCTGCTGGTGCTCATCGACAGCGGGCAGCCCCTCCCGGCGCTGATGGCCGCCGCGGCGCTCTCCGGGGCGGTGATGCCCGCGCTACCCGGCGCATCCCGGTCGTTGTGGACGGCGCTGCTGCCGCCCGGTCGCAGACGTGACGCCGGCTACGGCTACGAGGCCATCAGCCTCGAGGTCTTCTTCGTCCTGGGCCCGGCGATCGCCGCGTTCCTCGTCACGGCCCCGTGGCCGGGCACGGGCGCGGTCGTCGCGATCGCGGCGATGGTCGTCGGCACCGTCGTGTTCGCGTGCAGTCCCGTGGTGCGCACGGTCCGCGGCAGCGCCCGCGCCGGGCGCCGGTCGCTGCTCGGTGTGCTGGCCCGCCCCGGCCTGCGGATCGTCGCACTCGCCTCGTTGGGCTTCGGAGTCGTCATCGGCAGTGTCGAGGTCGGCGTGCCGGCGGTCACCGCGGCGGCCGGCTCGGCGGCGCTGGGCGGGGTGCTGCTGTCCGCATGGTCGGTGACGTCGGTGCTGGGCGGGATCGGCTACGCCGCCCGGCCCTGGCCACGGCCGCTGCACCAGCGGCTGCCGGTACTGCTGCTCGGGTTCGCGCTGGTCGTCGGCGGGATGGCGGCCGCGGCGGCGACGGGCTCCGTGTTCGCGACGGCGCTCGTGATGCTGCTCGCCGGGTCGCTCATCACCCCGCAGACCACCGCGCACTCCCTGCTGATCGACGTCGTCGTGGACGAGGGATCGGGCACCGAGGCGTTCGGCTGGGTCATCACCGCGGCGACCGTCGGCATCGCGGCGGGCCAGTCGCTGGCCGGGGTCGTCGTCGAGGCCGTCGGCCCGCACGCGGCGTTCCTCGTCGGCGGTGTGGGCGGGCTGCTCCTCGCCGCCGTCGTCTGGCTGCGGAGGTCTGCGGTCCGGGAAGCGCCCGCCGGGGTCAGCGACCGCCTCGAAGGTAGTCCAGCTGCGCCTTGACCGAGCTGTCCGCGGCCGGCCACAGCACCGTGTCGACGTCCGCGTACACGATCTCGACGACCTGCCGCGGCGTCGCGTCCGGGCCGAGCGTCTCCAACGCGGTCCGGACCTGCTGGAGCCGTTCCTCGCGGTGCGCGAGGTAGGTGCGGGCGGCGGCGGGCGCGTCGGCCAGTTCGGGGCCGTGGCCGGGCAGGACGTCGGTGCCGTCGGCGAGCTCGCGCAGCAGCCGCAGCGAGTCCAGGTAGGGGCCGAGGGAGCCGTCGGGCTCGGCGATGACGGTCGTGCCGCGGCCGAGGATCGTGTCGCCCGTCAGCACCGCCGGACCGGGGTCGCCGGGGCCGTCGAGCACGAGGGAGATCGAGTCGGCGGTGTGCCCCGGCGTGGCCAGGATGCGCAGCTCGACCCCCGCGGCGGCGACGACGTCGCCGTGCGCCAACGCCTCCGACCCCAGCACCAGCGTCGGGTCCAGCGCCCGCACCGGCGCGCCCGTCAGCTCGGCGAAGCGGCGCGCACCGCCGGCGTGGTCGTGGTGGTGGTGGGTGAGGATCACCAGCTCCACCGGTCCCTGCTCGGCGACCCGCGCGAGGTGCTCCTCGTCGTCCTCACCCGGGTCGACGACGATGCAGCGCTCCTCACCGGGCGCGCGCAGCACCCAGGTGTTCGTGCCCTCCAACGTCATGGGCGACGGGTTGTGCGCCAACAGGACCGACGCCAGCGGTGTGACCCGGCGCAGCACCTCGTAGGCGGGGTGGGCGATGGTCATCGGGGGCCTCCGGCGGGTGCGTGCCCCGACGCGACGTCGCGGTCGTAGCCCTCGTCGCCGGGGAGCAGGACGTCGGGCAGTCCCTCGACGAACATCGGCAGGATCGAGGTGATCACGCCGGTGGGGGCGGCGGCGTGCAGCGTTGCCGCGTCCGGGAACGTGGCGATGTCGGTCAGGATCGCCCGCGTCGGGCGCATGAGCCCGATCTCGCCCGCGCGGAACGCCTCCAGCGCCGCGGCCGGCGCCCACCAGGTGGCCTCGACGGCCTCCGTCGTCTGCGCGTCGGCCTCCTGGCCGGGCGGGACGATCGCGGTGAAGAACGCGGTGTCGTAGCGACGTGGCTGCACGATCGGCGTGATCCAGCGCGCCCAGGGGTGCAGGAGGTCGGCCCTGACCCGCAGCCCGAGACCGGTGAGGACATCTCCGAAGGAACGCCGCCGCTGCGCCACGTCGTCGCGGGCCTGCGCGAGCGTCGCCGCGTCGACGGTCGCGCCGTCGGCGAGCAGGACCCCGCACTCCTCGAAGGTCTCCCGCACCGCGGCCAGCACGAACCCGGCGGCCTCGTCGACGTCGCACCCCAGCCGCTCCGCCCACCACGCGGGCTCCGGTCCCTCCCACGCGACCGCGCGGTCCGAAGCGTCGACGCCGCCGCCCGGGAAGACCGTCATCCCCCCGGCGAACGCCATGCCCTTCACCCGACGCTGCAGGAACACCTGCAACCGGCCGTCGGGGTCGTCACGCAGCAGTAGGACGGTGGCCGCGGGCCGCGGCACCACGGGCTCGGCGGCATTCACCGAACGGACGTTAGCCTCCCGCCGCGGCGCGCCGCAGCATGAGCGACGCCACGCCCGCCCGCCTGGGGGCAGGATGTCGCCCATGGACCGACTGCGGATGGGACTCGTCGGAGCCGGACCCTGGGCGACGACCGTGCACGCCGCCGCGATCGAGGCGCACCCCCTCGTCGAGCTCGCCGGTGTGTGGGCGCGCCGCCCCGATGCGGCCGCCGCCGTCGCGCAGGGCACGGCGGCGCGGGTACACACGTCGTTCGACGACCTGGTCGCCGACGTCGACGCCGTCGCGTTCGCCGTGCCCCCCGCGGTGCAGGGCGAACTGGCGCCGCGCGCCGTCGCCGCGGGCAGACCGGTCGTCCTCGAGAAGCCGCTGGCGGCCGACCTCGCCACAGCCGAACACGTCGCGCAGGCCGTCGCCGACGCGGGGGTCGTGTCCGCGGTCATGCTGACCTTGCGTTTCGACGCAGCAGTCCGCGCCTGGGTCGCCGCGTTGCCCGCGGGCTCCGCCGGACCCGACACCGTCGGCGTCGGCCGCTGGTTCTCCGGGGCCCTGCTCGGCGGGCCGTTCGCCGGATCGGCGTGGCGGGCCCAGCACGGCGCCCTGCTCGACGTCGGCCCCCACGTCATCGACCTGCTCGACACCGCCCTCGGCCCCGTCACCGGTGTCGAGTGGGCGAACCGCGCCGACGCCATGTGGACGTTCGGCATGACGCACGCCGGCGGCGCGCGCAGCACCGTCTCCATGTCGCTGCGGGTCGCGATCGACCCCACCGAGTTCGAGATCGGCATGTTCGGCGGGACGGGCCGGCACGTCCTCACCAGCCGGCCCGACGATGCCACCGTCCCTTACGCGACGATGCTCGACGAGTTCGTCGCCGACGTCGCCGCCGGGCGCACCGACGGGCCCTGCTCCGCCGCGCGCGGCCTGCACCTGCAGCGGATCACGGAACAGGTCGCGGCCGCGGCGGGCTGAGCGGAGGGCTCAGCCCGCGAGGTCGGGCGGACTGCCGTCGCCGTCGTCGCGGCTGTTGTGTGGCCGCTCCCGGGCGGCGAGCTCGGCGTGCAGCAGCCGCAGCAGGTCGCGCTCGGTGGCGGTGAGCGTCGACATGGGGTCGACGACCTCGCCCGGCTCCCGCGCGTGGTCCGCCCGCACCTGGTCCGCCCGCGGGGCGGCGTCGTACCCGGCGTGGTGCCCGGTGTTCGCAGCCTCGACGTTCGCAGCCTCGACGTTCGCAGCCTCGACGTTCACGGCCCCCGTCTCGGCGGCGGCGTCGTCGGGGGCGGCGTCGGTGCCGGTGTCGACGGCGTCGGCCTCGGGTGCAGGGATGTCGGTGGGCGGCACGTCGGGCACCGCTCGGACACGGCGCGGCGTCGGGCGTGGAGCGGGCCGGGGCGCCGGGTGGGCGTGTCCGTCCGCATCGGCTGCGGCGGTGCCGTTGGCCACGGTGCCGTTGGCTGCGGTGCCGTTCGCGGCGGTGCCGTCGGCCGCGGCGGAAGGGCCGTCCGCTGCAGCCGCGGCATCGGAGGTGGCCGTGGGGGCATCGTCGATGTCCTCGCGGCCGCCGGTCGTCGGCACCGGCAGCGGCCGCACCGGAACGGGCCCGGTCGCCCCGACGGGCCGCGGTCCCGCGGCATCCGCGGCCGCGTGCGACGGCTCGTCGACGACGACGTCGCCCACCCCGAGCGGGTCGTTCGGGTCGAGATGCAGCTCCGACCCGCCGGCCCGCTCCCGGACACTCGTGACACGACGCGGGACCGACTCCGCGAACAGGTCGGCACCGGACACGGCAGAGTCCCCGTCGCCCCCGAACGGACGCAGGAACCGGGCTGCGTGCGACGACCTGCGCGGCAACGACGCGTCCGGCCCGTTGCGGCGCGGCAGGTCCTCCGGCGGCCCGACCGTGCCCTCGACACGCGCCGGGGGTCCGTCCGCCACAGCCTTGTCGGCGGCGACCGCCCGGAAACTGCCGGTCGGCTCCAGCAGCGGGTCGAGCAACGGTGTGCGCAGCGGCCCCATCAGCGGGTCGTGCATCTCGGCCATGAGCGGCGGGTCGTCGTCGGACAGGTCGACGGCAGGCACGCCCGACAGCGGCGTGGATCCGCCCGGATCGGTGTCGCCGCTGCCGACCACACGCAGCACCCGCTCGACGCGACCGTCCTCCGGCCGGTCCACGGCCGGCGCCCCGTCCGCCGCCCGGTGACCCGCCGGGTGTGCGACGGGACGATCGTCGGGGGCCCACGGGTCGTCGGGCTCCTCAGCGCGGCGGTGCGATCGGGGAGCAGGCTCGTCGTCGGGCGGGGCGAAACCGTCGGGACCCGAGCGGGACAGCGGTGCGACTGGCCGCGACCCGGCAGGCGGCGCGTCCGGGGCGAAACCGCGGTGCGCGGGCGGGATCGCGTCGGCGCCCGGGGACGCGACGGGCTCCGGTCCGCCCGCAGCAGGCGGGCGCGGCGGGCCGGGGCGGCGCGCCGCCCCGCCCTCGGGCGGCGCCGCCGAGTCGGGAGCGCGGTGCCCGGCGGGTGCGCGCCGGCGCCCGGCATCGGGGTAGGGGTCCGTGGCCGGTGCGCCGAGTCCGGAGACGGCCGTGAAGGCGGCCGTCACGGGCTCGTCGGGCTGCGTCGTGTCCCTCGCCGGGGGCTGCGGGTCGTGGGCCCCGGTTGTCTCGTCACGGGCCGGGGGCGCGCCACTCGCCGGTGTCTCGTCGCGAGCCGGGGCCGCGTCACGCGCCGGTGTCTCGTCGCGGGTCGGGGGCGCGTCGTCGGGTTGCGGGCCCGGGCCGGGGAGCGGGTCGGGGCGCCGGTGCCGGTCGGGCACACCGAGACGGCTGTCGCCGAGCACGTCTCCCTTGCCACGATCGTCGTCGCGCAGGTCAGCAGGCGGTGTCTCGTCGCCGCGGATGTCGGCGGGGCGGGGTTCGACGCTGCCGGGTTCGACGCTGCCGGGGTCAGCGGGCCGGCGGTCGGCCGGGCCGGGGTCTCCCGGACGCCCGGCCGGCTGCGGACCTGCCACGCGGCGTTCGGCCGGGGCGACACCGCCGGTGACCTCGTCGGTGGGCGCCGCCCAGGCGGGCGCACCGTTGGCGACGCCGTTGACCGGCGTTCCGCCGGTACCCGGACCGTCGACGTCCGGCCGGGGGGAGTCGGGACGCGGTGCCGGGGGCGGTACGGCCGCATGCCCGCCGCTGTCGCCGACCGGCGACCGGCCCGGGTCGAGCGGGCCGTTCACGCCGCCGGCCTCGTCGGGCCGCTCGTCGGCACGCCGCCGTCGCGGCACCGAGGGCGGACCGGCGGACCGGTGCACGCCGTTCGTGTCGATCGGGGCCGTCGGGGGTGCGTCGGCACGGGCGAGGCCACTCGGGTCGAACGGCGCCGGCAGTGACGGCGCGGCCCGCCGCGCGAGCTCCGGGCCCACGTCGACGCCCGGCCTCACCTGACGCAACGGGTGTCCCAGCCGCGACACGGCCGGGACGACGGCGAGCAGACCCGTCGCCGGCGGACCGGGCGCGTCGATGGGCGCGGCCGGCGCGGGCGAGGGCACCGGACGGGCCGTGCTCAGCGCCTCCCCGTGGTAGGCGGGCAGTGCCGACCCGGCGACGAACACCTCGACGCCCACCGCGAGCCCCACCCGCTGCAGCGTCGCCGACAATCGGTAGGCCAGCACGTCGGCGGCATGGTCCTCGGGCCCCGGCGTGCCGGGGATCTCGACGAGCAGCACCGGGTGCGGCAGCGGTCCGGGGGCGCTGCCCGCGGGCGTGGTGCGCCACGTCAGCCAGCTGTGTCCGCCTCCGGGGCGGTGCGCCGCCAACGCCTCCGCGATCCGTGCGGACAGGCCGGGGACGTCGGTGTCGGCGCGGAACCGGTGCCCGGTCCCGCTCTCGGGGGCGGCCGGGGGCAGGAGCCGGTCGGCGTCCAGATCGATGCGGACCCGCGCGGCCGCCGCGACCAGCGTCTCGCGCACCTGCGACGACAGCTGGGCCGCCCCGGCGACGAGCGCCGCCGTGAGCAGCTCGAACGCGGGCGCGTCCTCACCGACGGCGACGAGTTCGCGGCAGGTGGCCAGCAGGTCGTCGTCGACCCGTCCTGCGAGTGCGAGCAGTAGCTCGTGGGTGGTCAGGGCTGTGGCCTGTGCGTCCGCCACCTGTCCTCCTTCGCGGTGCCCGCCGGGCGCGCGTCAGGTCGACGCGCCCACCGCAGCGCCGGTCGACGACCACATCTGGGCGGAGCCCACGATCGCGGCCTTGTGGTACGGCGGTGGATCGAGGTCGACCGGGAGCACCTCGACGCACGGAGTGCGGTCGCCGTGTGCCCTCAGCAGCCGTTGCAGTGTGCCTGCAAGCGCCCACGGACGGTCGCCGCCGAGGACGACGAGCACCGTGCGCTCGCCGAACGGTCCCGAACGGACACTCCGCAGGACCTCCGCGACGCCTGCCGTGCCACGGGCGACCGCGAGGACGCCGAGCGTCGCCGCGTCGTAGCCGTCCGGCGCCGCGCGGAACTCGAAGGGGGGACGATCGGCCGACTGGATCGGCAGGACCGCGCGCACGGCACGGCGAACGGCTGCGTCGTCACCTGCTCCCGTGACGAGCAGTGCGCGTTCGTGGTCGGTGATGCCCACCCGGTTGCGCAGCAGGGCGCGCGGCAACGTCGCCGCCACGGCGGCACGGCCGTGGTCGGTGTCGTCGGCCAGCCAGTCGCGCAGGCGCCAGGTGACGTCGTCGGGCAGCCGCCCCGCGAGACGGAGCAGCAGCTCGTGGCACGCGGCGACGGCCTGCCCGGCCACGGTCAGGCCACCTCGACGATCAGCTCCACCTCGACGGGCACGTCGAGCGGCAGCTCAGCGACCCCGACGGCGGAACGGGCGTGCAACCCTGCCTCGCCGAACAGCTCGCCCAGCAGCTCGGAGGCGCCGTTGACGACCTTCGGCTGGTCGTTGTAGCCGGGGGCCGAGGCCACGAACCCGACGACCTTGACCACACCGGTGATCGCGTCGATGCCGACGAGCGCGTCGACCGCGGCGATCGCGTTGAGCGCGCACACCCGGGCCAGGTCGTAGGCCTGCTCGGTGCTCACGTCGGCGCCGACCTTGCCCTGCGCCACGACCTTGCCGTCGACGACCGGGACCTGGCCCGCGGTGAAGACGAACGAGCCCGACCGGCGCGCCGGGACGTAGGCACCCGCAGGAGTGGGCACGGCGGGAAGGGTGAGGCCGAGCTCACGGAGCCTGTCGGAGTGAGCCACCGCTCAGCCCTCCACCGGGCGCTTGAAGTACGCCACCAGCTGCTCGGACCCGGGCTGACCCGTGGTCGTCACGGTGACGAGCTCCCAGCCGTCGCGGCCGAAGTTGTCGAGGATCGCCTTGGTGTTGTGGATCAGGAGGGGAGCCGTGAGGTACTCCCACCGGGTGGATCCGGACGCGCTCATGGCCCCGAACTGTAGTTCCGTCACAGGCCGTGTCCGACGGCGGCTCCGAGGGCCACGCGGCCCGGCGTGGGCGCGCTCACCGGGCGCCGGCCCGGGGACGCTCCGTACCCTTGGCACGTGACCACCTCCTCCTGGCCGAGCGCCATGTCCGACGTGCGCCTGCACGTCGTGTCCGGCAAGGGCGGCACGGGGAAGACGACCGTCGCGGCCGCGCTGGCGATCGCGCTGGCCGAGGGCGGCCGGCGCACGCTGCTCATCGAGGTGGAGGGCCGGCAGGGCATCGCGCGAGTGTTCGACACCCCGCCGCTGCCCTACGAGGAGCGCAAGATCGCCGTCGCCCCCGGCGGTGGCGAGGTTCGTGCCCTGGCCGTCGACGTCGAGGCGGCACTCCTCGAGTACTTCGAGATGTTCTACCGGCTCGGCGTCGCCGGGCGGACGTTGCGGCGCATGGGGGCCATCGAGTTCGCGACGACGCTCGCGCCGGGGCTGCGCGACGTGCTGCTCACCGGCAAGGTCAAGGAGTGCGTCTCCCGTGTCCGCGACGGGAGACGCGTGTACGACGCCGTCGTCCTCGACGCCCCGCCCACCGGCCGGCTCGTCAACTTCCTCGACGTCACCAAGGCCATGGCCGACCTCGCCAAGGCAGGCCCCATCCACAAGCAGGCCGAGGGCGTCGTCAAGCTGCTGCACTCTCCGCAGACCGCCGTCCACCTCGTGACACTGCTCGAGGAGCTGCCCGTCACCGAGACGATGGAGGCCGCCGGCGAGCTCGCCGCCGCCGACCTGCGCACCGGCGCCGTCATCGTCAACAAGGTGCGCGAGCAGTGGCTGCCCGACCGGTCCGTCGCCCCCGCGGCCGACGGTCGCGTCGACGCCGCCCGCGTCCGCAACGGCCTCGCCGCCGCCGGGCTCGACCTGCCCCCCGAGGTCATCGACGGGCTCGTCGCCGAGACCGTCGAGCACGCCGTCCGCGTCGCCGCGGAGAGCTCCGCCGCCGCTCGGCTCGACGCCGCCACCGGCCCCGACCTGGGCCGCCTCGAGCTGCCGCAGGTCCTCGGCGGCATCGACCTCGGTTCCCTCTACGAACTCGCCGACACCCTCATCGAGCAGGGCGTCGGCGTCCGCCACACCGACGAGGTCCCCGCGTGACACCGCGTGAACGCCGCATCGAACCGCTCGACGTCGACACCCTGATCGACGACCGCGACACCCGCATCGTCGTGTGCTGCGGCTCCGGCGGGGTCGGCAAGACCACGACGTCCGCCGCGCTCGCCCTGCGCGCCGCCGAACGCGGTCGCACCGTCGTCGTCCTCACCATCGACCCGGCGAGACGGCTCGCCCAGGCCCTCGGCCTCTCCGAGCTGTCCAACGAACCCACCCGCGTCGACGCGGTGGGCGGCGAGGGTTCCGGTGAGCTGCACGCGATGATGCTGGACATGCGTCGGACCTTCGACGACATGGTCCACGCCCACGCCGAGGGCGACCGGGCCGAGAAGATCATCGCCAACCCCTTCTACCAGACCGTCTCCTCGTCGTTCTCCGGAACGCAGGAGTACATGGCGATGGAGAAGCTCGGGCAGCTCGCGGCCACCACCGACTGGGACCTGATCGTCGTCGACACCCCGCCGTCGCGGTCGGCGCTGGACTTCCTCGACGCCCCCCAGCGCATGTCCACCTTCCTCGACGGCCGCATGATCCGGCTGCTCTCCTCGCCCGCCCGTGCCGGCGGCCGGGGGCTGCGCAAGATCGTCGGCGCCGGGTTCGGGCTGTTCGCCAAGGCGGTGTCGACGATCCTCGGGGGGCAGCTCCTCGCCGACGCTTCCGCCTTCGTCCAGGCCTTCGACACGATGTTCGGTGGCTTCCGCGAACGTGCCACCGCCACCTACGCGCTGCTCCGCTCGCCGGGGACGGCGTTCGTCGTCGTCGCCACCCCCGAACCCGACGCGCTGCGCGAGGCCGCCTACTTCGTCGACCGGCTCTCCGACGAGGGGATGCCCCTCGCCGGTCTCGTCCTCAACCGGACCCACCCCGTCCTCGCGCCGCTGTCCGCTGCCCGGGCCCGTGCCGCCGCGGAGTCGGCCACCGGCCAGGGGGGCCGCCTCGCCGCCGCGGTCCTGCGCCTGCACGCCGACCGCGCCGAGCTCTCGGAGCGGGAGGATCGCCTCCTGTCCCGGTTCGCGGGCGCCCATCCCCATGTCGCCGTCACCCGGGTGCCCGTCGTGGGCGGGGACGTCTCCGACCTCGCGGGCCTGCGCAGCATCGGCGACCGGCTCGCCGCGCCCGACGACGACCTCGCCGCCACCCCGCTCCGCGAAGCCCGCTGAGCCGCAGAGGAACCCGGCCGCAACCTCACGGTCGTCCGGGCGCGCCGGACCAGCCGTGAGGTTGCGCGCGAGGACGGTGAACCGGGCGTAACGCCGGGACCACACTTTTCCGAAGGTCGGTTCGTCTCCTGACGAATGGATCCCCGATGACCTCCCCCGCCGCTCCCCGACGTGCCGGCGCAATCGCCGTTGCCGCGCTCGCCGCCCTCCTCCTCCAGGCCTGTGGCTCCTCCGAGCCCACCAGCCCCCGCTCGGTCGCCTCGGTGCCCGCGTCGACGACCGTGCCGCCCACGAGCCCGACGACGACCACGGCCACCACGACGACGAGCGCGACGCCCACCACCGTCGCGCCGGTCGTCCCTGCCCAGGTCCCCCTGCCGACGACACGTGTCGCCGTGAAGACCGTGGCTCCCCAGGGCCTCGTGGCGCCGCCGAAGCCGAAGACCCAGGCCGCGGACGCGGGCGGCTCCGGCGGCGGCTCGGCCTACTACAAGAACTGCGACGCGGTCCGCGCGGCCGGAAAGGCACCGATTCTGCGCGGCCAGCCCGGCTACGCCTCACACCTCGACCGCGACAACGACGGCATCGGCTGCGAGCCGAAGAAGTAGCCCGGGCCCGTCGTTGGTGATCGGCATTCCCGGGACATGGGCGCCATCCCTGGCGCTCGTGTCCCGAATTCGACGATCACCCCCGGTTCGGAGGCGGCGACGCCGAGGCGCACGCGAGCGACCGGTGTCGGAGCGCCCTCGCGGCCGCTGATCACCGTTTCCGGGACGTGACCGCCACCCCGACGCCCACGTCCCGGTTTCGGTGATCACCCAATGACGTCGGCGTCGACGGGCGTGGCGCGCACCTCGGTGGCGGCCTCCTCGGCAGCAGCCGCGGCGGCCCGGATCGAGGCGGCCTCCGCGGTGTAGTGCGCCAGCCGCGCCTCGGCGAGCAGGTCCGCCCAGGAGGCGACGTCCGGCCGGGCGCGCAGCATCGCGCGCCGCTCGCGCTCCGTCGCCCCGCCCCAGATGCCGAACTCGATCTGCTCGTCGAGCGCGTACGCGAGGCACTCGGTGCGCACCGGGCAGGCGAAGCAGAACCCGCGGACCTCGCGCTGCGCCGCCCCGGACACGAAGAGCCCGTCGCCGTCGTCCGTGCGGCAGCGGGCGGCGACCCGCCAGTTCCAGGTGCAGTTCCCGCTCGTACCCGTCGTCCCGGTCATCGCGGCGACCCCCGATCGTCCAGTCGTTCGTGGCCGTGCTGTTCTGCACGACCCCGCTGAGACGAATCTTCGGGTGATCCGGTTCCGTCGGTAAGTGAGTAGTTTTACTCAACTTTCGGTCTGTGCCGCCTGACGGGAGCGTCACGGGAGTCCGCGTAGGGTGGCTCCCCGTGAGGTTGCCTCCCCACGTCCGACGGCCGATCGGCATGCTGCTCGGGCTGTGTCTGCTGGCCGGTGTCGTGGCCGCGGGCATGGCGTTCCCGTTCGCGGCGGGCCTCGGGGTGCTCTCCAACGACGCGGGCGACGGCGTGAACAACTCGTCGACGAACCTGCTCGACGGCGCACTCCCCCTCCGCACGACGATCCTCGACTCCGCCGGCCAGCCGCTGGCCTACCTGTTCGACCAGAACCGGGAGTCCGTCACCGCCGACGAGATCTCGCCCGCCATGAAGGCGGCGATCGTCGCGATCGAGGACCGGCGCTTCTACCAGCACCAGGGCGTCGACTGGCAGGGCACGATGCGCGCCGTCATCGCCAACTCGGCGTCGGGCGACGTCGTGCAGGGCGCGTCGACACTGACGCAGCAGTACGTCAAGAACTACATGCTCTACGTCGAGGCGCAGACGGAGAGCGAGCGGCTCAAGGCCACCGAGCAGACGCCGGCACGCAAGCTCAAGGAAGCGCGGATCGCGCTGCAGATGGAGCGCAGCCTCTCCAAGGAGGAGATCCTCACCCGCTACCTGAACATCGTGTTCTGGGGCAACGGGGCGTACGGCATCTCATCGGCCGCGCGCACCTACTTCGGTACGACGGCCGAGCAGCTCACCGTGCCGCAGGCGGCGTTGCTGGCAGGCATGGTCCGCAGCACCACGGCGTTCGACCCGGTGGCCAACCCGCAGGCGGCCACGGAGCGTCGCAACCTGGTCATCGCCCAGATGCGCGACCAGGGCATGATCGACGAGGCCCAGGCGCAGCAGGCGCTGGCCAGCCCGCTGGGGCTGACGTCACCGCTGAACGTCCAGCCCAACGGCTGCATCGGCGCGGGCGACGCCGGTTTCTTCTGCAAGTACGTCGTGGAGTACCTGAGCGAGGCGGGTTTCCCCGTCGACCAGCTCACCCGCGGCGGCTACACGATCCGCAGCACCCTCGACCGCGACGTCCTGCAGAAGATGAAGGCGTCCCTCGACGCCGAGGTGCCGCCGTCGCAGCCCAACGTCGCCAACGTGATGGCGCTGGTGCAGCCCGGCCAGGACCGCCACCGCGTCCTCGCGATGGGGTCCAGCCGCACCTTCGGCCTCAACGCCGACAAGCAGCAGACCAGCTACGGCCTCCCGTACGAGCCGGTCAACCTCGGCGCGGGGTCGGTCTACAAGATCTTCACGGCGGCGACGGCCCTGGAGAAGGGGCTGGGCATCAACTACAACCTGTCCGTTCCCCCGAGCGGCTACGCCTCCCCGATCTACACCGACGGCGGCGGTCGCCCCATCCCCGTCGCCAACGCGGGCAACTACCCCGAGCGGATGACGCTCACCGACGCGCTCGCCACCTCCCCGAACACGGCGTTCGTGAAGCTGGAGGAGTTCACCGGGGTGCCCGACGTCGTCGACATGTCGGTGCGGCTCGGCATGAAGTCCCTGGCCACGACCCCGTTCATCGACCCCAACACGCGCCGCAAGACCGACCGCTCGATCGCGGAGGTCACGAAGGCGCAGAAGCTGGCGTCGTTCACCCTCGGCGTGACGCCGACCAGCGTCCTCGAGCTGGCCAACGTGGGCGCCACCCTCTACAGCTCCGGCAAGTGGTGCCCGCCGAGCCCGATCGAGTCCGTGACCGACGCCGCGGGCGCGGTCGTGCCGGTCACCGAGGCGCCGTGCGAGCAGGCTGTCGAGCCGGAGCTCGCGAACACCCTGGTCAACGCCCTGAGCAAGGACGACCTCATCGGCACCTCCGCCGCCGCCGCCCGGCAGGTCGGCTGGAACCGGCCGATGCTGGGGAAGACGGGCACGACGCAGCAGCACAAGTCGGCGGCGTTCGTCGGCGCCGTGCCGCAGCTCTCCGGCGCGGTGATCACCTTCGACAACTCCAACGCCCCCAAGCCTTTGTGCGACGGCGCCGGCGCGCCCTTCGCCTGCCGCAGCGGCAACATCTTCGGCGGCAAGACGCCCGCCGAGACATGGTTCGGTGCTGTGACGCCGATCCTCGAGGGCCAGCCGGTCCTGCCCCTGCCGCCCACCGCCGACCGCTACCTGACCGGTGGCGCGGAGACCCGGGTGCCCGACGTCGTCGGCCGCGGCCAGAACGACGCCACCGCGATCCTGCAGCGGGCCAACTGGCGGGTGTCGGCACGGGTGGTCGACAACAACGCGCCCCGCGGAACGGTCGTCGGCCAGAGCCCGCGCGGCACCGCGCTCCCGGGCGAGACGATCGTCCTGCAGGTGTCGAGCGGCACCGTTCCGGAGGCGCCCCCCGCCCCGGGTGAGGCGACGACGGAGCCGCCGCCCGAGCCGCCCCCGCCGGGCGACGGTGGTGGTGGTGGTGACGGTGGTGGCGGCGGTGGCCGGCCGGGCGGGTGAGCGGATCGCGGTCGCCGCACCGGAACCGGTCGTGCACCGCTCACCGCACAAATGCGCGGCGGGCCCGGTAAGGGTGTGAACGAGGCGCGGCGCGACCCGGTTGGCCGCGACGCGCCGTCCGCGCCCGTCGACCGGACGCGACCGGCGACCTAGCATTCCCGTCATGGGGAGGGGACCTGCGGATTCGCTGTGGGGGCCCGACGGGACCGCCGACGAGGAGCCCGCGAGCCAGTCCCCGCTGCCGGGTTTCGAGCTCCCCGCCCTCGACCTCCCCTTCATCGACCCCGCGGGCCGCGTCATCGGCCTCGCCGGCGGTGACGTCGACATCGGCGTCGTCGACGACGACGCCGACGACCTCGACCTCGACCTCGACGAGGAGCCCGATCCCCCGATGCCTCCGGCGGGCACCGTCGCGTGGCTCGTGGCCCAGCGCGCCCGTGAGGCGAGGGCCGCCGCCCGGGCCGGGGCGCGGTCCCGCCGGGGAGGGAGCGCGGCGGCAGGCGTCAGGACGACGTCCGGCGAACCGGCGTTTGACGAACCGGCGTCCGACGAACCGGCGTCCGGCAGCCCGGCGTCCGGCGGCCCGGCGTCCGGCAGCCCGGCGTCCGGCAGCCCGGCGTCCGGGGATTCGGCGTCCGGCGGTCCGGCGGCCGGGGACGAGGCGGAGGCCCCTCGGTCGGCGAACGGTTCGGCGACGGCACACCCGACGGCAGGCCGGGCGACGGCGTGGGCCCGGGACGAACGGGCAGGCGGTGAGGCGGCAGCGGGTCGGCTCGGCGATTCGGCAGCAGATCGACCGGCGCCTGATGGTTCGGGGCCTGATGGTTCGGCCTCTGATGGTTCGGCGGCCGATGGATCGGCGCCTGCCGACTCGGCGACAGGGGTGTCGGCGTCGGGGGGCCCGGCTCGAGGCGGTTCGGCTCAGGCAGGAACAGGTGCAGGTGGTCCGGCAGCCGCCCGCGGGGCGACGAACGGTGCGGGGCCTGACGGTGCGGGGCCTGACGGTGCGGGGCCTGACGGTGCGGGGCCTGACGGTGCGGGGCCTGACGGTGCGGGGCCTGACGGTGCGGGGCCTGACGGTGCGGGGCCTGACGGTGCGGGGCGTGACGGCCCCTCGCCTGACGCTTCGCCGCCCGATGGTTCCGTGTCCGCCGGGCCGGCGCTCCGGACCCCGGCGTCGGTCGGCACGTCGACCGCCCGTTCGACGATCAGCACGGCACCAGATGATGTGCGAGCTGAGGATGTGCGGCCTGACGGCTCGCGGGCCGACGAGGTGCCGCCTCGGGCCGGGGGCCGACGCGTCTCGGCGACCGTCGACGTGGTTCCCGACGTCTCGGCGGCACCCGAACGCGCGGACACGTCGCGGCCCGGTCCGGCCCAGGTCGGATGCACGCCGGCCTCCGGTGTGGTGCCGCCGCCCGGCGACGAACGCACCCTCGGGAGCGCGGCCGCGGAACCGTCGGAGGGCGACCGCCACCCTCCCCGGTCCACGCAGACCGCTGGTCGTCGCGGCGGTCCGAGGGCCCGGCTCCGGGCGCGGGCGGAGGCGCGGCTGGCCGCGACGTCGCAGGCGCTCGCGTCGACGCCCCTCCCGTCGACGCCCCTCCCGTCGACGCCCCTCCCGTCGACGTCGGCCCCGTTGACGAGCCCGCACCCCGCCGCACCGCGGCGGCCTCCCGGGCCGCCGCCTCTGCGGCACCGTCCCCCGATCGAGGAGGAGCCGAGCATTCTGGGTTTGACCCGGCATTCCCGGGGCAGGTTGGGGTCGCGCCTGTTCACGTGGTTCTTCGTCGGGGTGTTCGTGCTGATCTTCGTCCAGCTCGTCGTCGCGTTGCTGAATCCGTGACGTCCGGCGAGAGGAACTGCACCATCGGTGACGAAGTGGGCGTAGGGCGACCGGGCCGCCGCCCGGCCGGCGGTTCCGTCTACTCTCGGGGATGGATGGCCGGCATCCGCTCCCCGATGTCGGTACAGGTCCCGCCAGCCTGGCCGGGGCTCGCCGAGGAGGTGAGGAGCGATCGGTTCCGAGGCCCATCCGGCCGGTGACCCGGCGCTGTCGCCCCCTACGTCGCACCGTGTCCGCAGTGTCCTGTCGATTCCCGCGTTCCGCAGGCTCTGGCTGGTCACGGCGGTGTCGGCGACGGGCGACTGGCTTTCGCTGCTCGCGCTGACGTCGCTGGCGACGCAACTGACCACGGGCTACCAGGCGCAGAGTTTCGCGCTGGGTGGTGTGGTGGCCACGAAGCTGCTGCCTGCGCTGGTGTTCGGTCCGCTGGCGGGTGCGCTGGCCGACAGGTTCGACCGTCGTCACGTCATGGTCGTGTGCGACATCCTGCGGTTCTGCCTGTTCGTCTCGATCCCGCTGGTGGGGTCGCTGTGGTGGCTGTTCGTCGCGACCTTCCTGATCGAGGTCTGCGCGCTGTTCTGGATCCCGGCGAAGGACGCGTCGGTGCCGAACCTGTTGCGCCGCCCGGACCAGGTCGAGACGGCGAACCAGCTGGCCCTGGTGATGACGTACGGCGTCGCGGTGATCACGGCGGCGGGCCTGTTCACGGTGATCTCGAGCGCGGGGTCGCTGTTCGACTCCTCGTCGGCGCTGACGACGGTCTACGTCGCGCTGGTGATCAACGGCTGCGGCTACCTGCTGACGGCGACGACGGTGTGGTTCCGGATCAAGGAGATCTCGGGTCGCACGGCGCAGCGGCAGGGCGAGAGCCCGCCGAGCCTGGTGTCGTTGCTGCGGGGCGGGTTCGCGTTCGTCGGGAGCACGCCGCTGATCCGCGGCCTGGTCATCGGGATCATCGGCGCGTTCGCGGCCGGTGGCGCGGTGATCGCGTCGGCGAAGCTGTACTCGGCGAGCCTCGGGGGTGGCGACGCCGCGTACAGCGTGCTGTTCGTCGGCATCTTCGTCGGCCTCGCCGGCGGTATGGGCACGGCGCCGCGGCTGGCTCGGCGGCTGCCGCACAACAGGCTGTTCGGCGCGGCGATCGTCGCGGCCGGTATCGCGCTGACGTTGGTGGCGTTGGCGCCGCACCTGTTCGTCGCGATCGTCGCGGTGGGGCTGGTGGGGGGTTTCGCGGGCATCGCGTTCCTGACGGGGCTGACGATCATCGGTGCGCAGGTGGCGGACGAGGTCCGCGGCCGGGTGGTCGCGTTCGTGCAGTCGCTGGTGCGGGTCGTGCTGCTGGGCTCGATGTCGCTGGTCCCGGTGCTGGTCGGCCTGGTCAGTGCGCGCCGCATCGACTTGTTCGGCTACCCCTTCGTCATCGACGGCACCCGCACGGTGATGTTCGCGGGTGGTCTGGTGGCGGCCGTCGTCGGCATGCTGGCGTACCGGCAGATGGACGACCGGCGCACCGAGCCGCTGCTGCCCGATCTGCTCGCCGCGCTGCGCCGGGGCGACCGGCGCACGGGGTCGGGTGTGCTGATCGCGGTCGAGGGCGCCACGCCGGCGGAGACCGCGGTGCAGACCGAGCGCCTGGTCGCGACGTTGCGTGCCGACGGCTACGACGTCGTGGAACCCGCCGACGACCGGCTGCGTGTGGCCGAGGCGGAGACGCAGCACTCGGGTGCGCGGGCGAAGGCGCTGGCCGTCGCGGCGATCCGGGCCGACACCGTCGAGCGCCTGGTCAGGCCGGCTCTTGCAGGGGGCGCTGTCGTGGTCATGGACCGGTTCCTGGCGAGCCCCCTGGCGCAGTACGGGGTGGAGTCGGATCGCGACGACGCGGCCCTCGACAGCGGCGAGCTCGAGAACATCGTCTCCTGGGCGACGGGCCGGCTGCGTCCCGACGTGTCCGTCCTGCTCGACCGTGCCCCCGGCGGCTCGGCTCCCCCAGCGGGGGTCGCCGGTGAGGAGCACGTCCGGGTGCAGCGCCTGCTCACGCGCATGGCCGCGGCCGAGCCCCATCACTACGTGGTCGTCGACGCCGACGCGTCCGCCGACGTCGTCGCCACCAGGGTCATGGACGGTCTCCGTCCCCTGATGCGGCCGCCCGCGAGCGCGCCCGGTGCGACGGTGCCGGTGCAGAAGGACGCCGCGACGCGACCGGTCCGGGTCGGGCCCGTCGCCGCGCCGAACGGTGAGCAGCCGACGGAGCCCGTCGCCGCCCGGCCGGTGCCGCGGGAGGACGACGACCCGGCGCCGGCGCCATGAGTGTGTGGCGCGATGTCGTCGGCCAGCCGTGGGCCGTCGGCGAGCTGACCGCCGCGGTCACCGATCCGGGCTCGATGACGCATGCGTGGCTGTTCACGGGCCCGCCGGGGTCCGGTCGCTCGACGGCTGCGCGTGCGTTCGCCGCGGCGCTGCAGTGCCCGCGGGGCGGGTGCGGGGAGTGCGCATCGTGCCGGACGGTCATGGCGGGCACCCATGCCGACGTCCGGGAGGTCGTTCCCGAGGGCCTGTCGATCTCGGTGGCGGAGATGCGCAGGCTCGTGCAGCTGGCGGCGCGGCGGCCGAGCACCGGGCGGTGGCAGATCCTGATCATCCAGGACGCCGACCGGCTCGGTGAGCGCGCCGCGAACGCCCTGCTCAAGGCGGTCGAGGAGCCGGCGCCGGACACGGTGTTCCTGCTCTGCGCACCGTCGGACCATCCGGAGGACGTGTCGATCACGATCCGTTCGCGGTGCCGTCCGATCCCGCTGCGGACGCCGTCGGTGGAGGCGATCGCCGAGGTTCTGGCGACGCGCGACGGTCTCGACCCCGAGACGGCGACGTGGGCCGCGTCGGTGTCGGGTGGTCACGTCGGCCGGGCGCGGTGGCTGGCCCGCGACGAGGAGGCCCGCCGCCGGCGTGCCGAAGCGCTCGACCTGCCGTTGAAGGTCCGCGGCATCGGCGACGCGTTCGCCTACGCGGGCAAGCTCGTCACCGCGGCGAAGGCGGAGGCGACGGAGATCGCGGAGGGGCGTGACGCGGCGGAGCGCGAGGAGCTCGCCGTCGCCATGGGGGCGGGTGGCACCGGCAAGGGTGTTGCCGCCGCGGCCCGGAGTGCCAAGGCCGCGGAGCGGGAGCTGGAGAAGCGCCAGAAGAGCCGCACGACCCGAAACCAGCGGGACGCACTCGACCGCGCCATCATCGATCTTGCCGGTTTCTTCCGTGACGTCCTCGTCACCGACGCCGGGGCCCGGGTTCCGCTGACCAATCCCGACCGGCTCGCGGACATCCGGCGCGCCGCCGCGGAGTGGACCCCGGAGTCGACGCTGCGCCGCCTCGAGGCTGTGCTGGCGTGCCGGGAGGCGTTGAACGCCAACGTGAAACCCGAGATCGCGGTCGAGGACATGCTGCTCTGCCTGCACCGGGGTTGACGCTCCCGCGGGGCGGGTGCGCGCCGCCAGTGGATTTCGAGCAGTTCGAGGACAACCACTTCGTCGACGCCACCGGCCGCCGTTTCGTGGCCGAGCTCCTGACGCTCGCCGGCCACCGCCTCTCGGGCCTGCGCACCTACTGCGACACCGCGGCCTTCGTGCCCATCCGCGCAGGTCAGGGGTGATCGACGGGGCGCTGTGGAGGCGGGAGGGGTGGTCGGTAGACTAGGCATGCACCACGCCGCCTTAGCTCAGTCGGTTAGAGCGACGCACTCGTAATGCGTAGGTCTGGGGTTCGACTCCCCAAGGCGGCTCCGCAGGTCAAAGGCCCCTCCGAGGGCCCTTTGGTCGTTCCGGAGGTCGATTCGTGGCCTCCACGCCGCCTACGCTCGTCGCCGTGGCCTCCACCGAGAAGCGTCAGAGCGGACGATCTCGTGGCTGCCCAGCGGCTCGGCGCGGGTCAAGGTCTATGCCGGAGTTGACCAGCTGACCGGCGAGAAGTTGTGGCTCCGCCAGACGATCAAGGCGCTGGGCACCAAGCGTGAGACCGTGCGCGAAGCTGCTCAAACAGGTCGACGAGCAGCGGAACCCGCGCACCGGCGCGACGGTCGACGAGCTGCTCGACAAGTGGCCCGACGTCGTCGACGTCGAGCGGAAGACCCGCGCCGGCTACGTCAGCAAGATCGACGAACACATCCGCCCGGAGCTGGGCAAGTTGCCAGTGCGCAAGGTCCGCGTCGACACCATCGAGACGCTGTACGCCAAGCTGCGTCGCTGCCGCGACCACTGCAAAGGCCGCAAGGAGATCCGCCATCGGACGACCCGCGAGCACTTGTGCGACGAGCACACGACGCGGCGCAGGTGCGCCCTGGGCTACGCGTGCACCGTGCACGCCGCCCAAGGTGCCACTGTGCGACCGACGACCGCGTCACTGACCTCGAGGACGATGTCGACGAGGTCTACGCCGCGGAGATCGCCTGACCCACGACGGCGTACTCAGACGACCATGCCGCCGGCCGATCACCCACCGGCCGAGCTGCCGATTCGCTGCCGCTCGGCGCGACAGCGGGCACGGTCGGCGGCGGGAATCGGCTCAGCGGAGCCATCCACGACAGGCGACATCACCCGCGCGTCGGTGACCCAGCCCAGAGCGACCGCAACACCGCGTGCGTAGTGGCGCTCCCAGCCGCTGTCCGTGCGTTCCTCCACTCTGGTCTGCGCATCCGGCTGGCGCGGTCCAGGCGTGACGTATAGGGTAATAGTAAGAGCGTTTGATGCGCAGCGGCGCGCTGAGAGCGGCGACGCACCCGAACATGTCTGGAGGGTGGACGGTGTCACCGTCACCGCGGGGAGCGGCCGACGAGGCGTCAGGGCGCCAGGTCGCGCCACCGGAGCGGCTTGTCGCACGCCCCGGGGAAGTCGGTGGAGACGCGGGTGGTGAATCGGCGCATGTGCTTGCGCATCGCCCACCGCGAAGCGCTCCAGCATCTCGCGCTCGCTGGCGAGCTTGGTGTCCGGACCGAGATCGCCCTCGGTGATGTCGTCGACGATCTGCTGGGCGGTGGTCAGGGCCACCTTGTGTGCCCGGCGGTGCACGAGACGGCGGCGGGGACCCGGCTGTGTGCCTCCCACGCCGGGCCTCCTCGGTGCTGTTGATCCACAAGCACCCTCTCCTAATAGGCGAACGATGACACCTGTAAGTCGGCCGGATCAGCGGCCCAAGATCGGACTCGGGCGCGGAGGACGCGTCGATGAGGAGGTGGGGGCGGTGGACAACGACGCGCGGACGCCGATCCCGGTGACGTTCGTGGTCAACGGGGTATCCAGGACGGTCGTCGTCGATGCGGACGTCATGCTGCTCGCGGTCCTGCGGGACCAGCTCGGGTTGACCGGCGCCAAGCCGGCCTGCGAGGTCGGCGTGTGTGGGGCGTGCACGGTGCTGGTCGACGGCGAGGCGACGAGCAGCTGCCACACCTTCGCCGCGCTGGTGGACGGCGCGGAGGTGCGGACGGTCGAGGGGCTGGCGACGGATCCCCGGCTCCGGCCGCTGCAGGAGGCGTTCGTCGACGAGGGCGCCTTCCAGTGCGGGTTCTGCACGAGCGGCCAGCTCATGGCGGCGGCGTCGCTGGTGCTCTCCGGAGTGCTGGACACCGCGTCCGACGAGGAGATCCGCGAGTACATGCTCGGCAACCTCTGTCGCTGTGGCGCGTACCACGGGATCGCGCGCGCTCTCACCCGGTTCCGGGAGGCCCGATGAGCTCTGGGTTCGTGCGTCCGCGCACCCTCGACGAGGCGTTGGACGCGCTGGCCGGCGAGAACGTCCTGCCGGTCGCCGGCGGCGTCGCGGTCGGCCTCCTGACCAACCTCGGGCTCGTTCCGCCAAGCAGGTTCGTCGCGATCGGGGGCGTCTCCGGCCTGCACGGGGTCGCCCTGGGCGAGGACGGGGCGGAGCTGCTCCTCGGGGCGGCGACCCCGCACGCCCGACTCGCCGCCGATCCGCTCTTGACGGGTGAACTTCCCCAGGCCGCCGGAATGTTCGGCCGGATCGGGAACATCAGGGTGCGCAACCGGGGGACGGTTGGCGGGAACCTGGCGCTCGCCGAGCCGGCGCAGGATCCCCCCGTGCTGCTGGCCGCTCTCGGTGCGGACGTCCTCGCCGCAAGCCGGTCGCGACACCGCAGGCTGCCGGTCGCCACGTTCGCCACGGGTCCGATGGCGACGGTCCTCGAGCCGGGCGAGCTGGTCACGCAGGTCGCGATTCCGCGCCTCGGTCCCGACGAGCGGTGTGCGTACCTGAAGTTCCTCCCCCGCACCGCCGACGACTACGCCACCGTCAGCGCGGCGGTGCGCCTGCGGCTCGACGGCGACACCGTCGTCGAGGCGCGGATCTTCTGCGGATCGGTCGGCCCGGCGCCCGTCGACTGCGCGACGGCCGCGGACCTGCTCGTCGGCCGGTCGATCACCGCGGCCGGCCGGTTCGAGGGGATCGCGGCGGCAGTGGCCGAGGCCGTCGCTCCGGTCACGGACCACCGTGGCGGAGCGGAGTACAAGCGCGAGATGGCCGGTGTGTTCGTCTGCAGGGCCCTCGACCAGGCGCTCACCACTCCACGATCGTACGGAGGTCGGGCATGAACTCCCAGCGGTCGTCGACGCTCCCGGTCGGGGCGTGGGACCGGGTCAGCGGCGGTGCAACATACGTCGGCGACGTCCGGGTTCCCGGCGCGCTGCACGTGGCGTTCGTGCACGCGCCGGTCCCGGCAGCGCGGATCGCCGGCATCGACCCCTCCGCGGCGTGGGCCGTCCCCGATGTCGTCGACATCATCACCGCAGAGGACATCGGGGAGCTCCTCGTGGGTCGGGCGCTGCGCGACTACCCGGTGCTCGCCGCCGGCGAGGTGCGCTTCGCGGGGCAGCGCGTCGCGGCCGTCGCGGCCCGGACACGCGCGGCCGCCCGGGAGGCGGCGCTGCTCGTCGACGTCGACTACGACGAGGAGGCGGGCGTGCTCGACCTGGATGCGGCGCTGGCCGTCGGCGCGGCCGTCCATCCCGGTTACGACGACTACACGGGCGCTGTGTCGGACCGGCCCACGCCCAACGCACAAGGCGTCTGGAGGTCGGCCCACGGCGACGCCGACGCCGCCCTCGCGGCCGCGGACACGGTCTTCGACGATGTGTTCACCATGGGCCGCAGCCATGCCGCGCCGCTCGAGCCGCATGCGTGCATCGTCTCGGCGGGCCCGGAGCGCATCGACGTCTGGTCGACCCACAAGGAGCCGTACAACCTCCGTGCGCTGCTCGCGTCGGTCGCGGGCGTGGCGCCGGAGACCGTACGAGTCCACCTCGCCCCGATCGGCGGGGACTTCGGATCGAAGGGGTTCGCTTTCGCCGAGGTGGCGTGCTACCTACTCTCCGCGCGAACGGGCCGGCCGGTGCGGCACACCATGAGCTATGACGACGAGCTCGCCACCACCGCGGCGCGGCACCCGATGCGGCTGCGGCTGCGGACGGCGGTGACCGGGCGCTCCCTGGTGGCGCTCGACGCCCGCAGCGAACTGGACGGCGGCGCGTTCGGCGGTGTGAAGGCCGCGCCGATGGTGGTCGTCCCGGTCGTGCACGCTCCGCTTGCGTCATACGCGGTGCCGCACCGTCGAGAGGTCTGCACGAGCTACTACAGCAATACGCTGCCAGGTGGCCACGTCCGTTCGCCGGGGGAGTTCCAGGCGATCTTCGCCGCGGAGTCGCAGCTGGACATGATCGCCGCACGGCTCGGCCTCGATCCGCTGGAGCTGCGTGCCGGCAACGCTGCGGACGACCGCGTCCGCCGCGTCGTCGCCGAGCTCTCCACGGTGGTCGAGAGCTGGCGCGCCACGAAGGCCGCCGACTCGGGCATCGGTGTCGCGCTGACCTTCCGCGACACCGGGCCAGGCTCCACGACAGTGCGGGCCACGGCTCGTCCGTCGCACGTGGACGTCGAGCTCGCTGTCGCAGACCAGGGCGCGGGGAGCTACGAGATGTTCCGAGGGCGTGCCGCCGAGACGCTCGGGGTCGCCCCGGAGCTCGTCCGGATCCGGCCGGTCGCGGCGGGCGAGGATCCGGCGCTGACCGACGGGGGAGCCGGAGCGAGCCGGGTGACCGCGGTCGCCGGCCGGGCCGTGACGGAGGCGTGCGTCGACCTCCTGCGGGTCCTCGGCCGGCCCCCCGATCCGGCTGCGGACGACTGGGTTCTCGGCCGGGTCGCCGAGCTCGGTGGTAGCCCGCTGGTCGGCCTGGGGAGTGCGGAGGCGCAGTGGCCGGCGGCGCCGGGCGCCGACCTGCGCAGCCATGGCGCCGTCGCGGTCGAGGTGTGCGTCGACACCCGGACCGGCGCGGTCGACGTGCTGCGCGGGGCGGTCATCGCCGACACGGGCCGCGTCCTCAACCCGGTGGCGCATCGCGGGCAGATCGAGGGCGGCTTCGTCTACGGGTTGAGCCAGACGTTGCTGGAGGACCTGGTCGTCGAGGCGGGGATCGTGACGACCGTGAGCCTCGGCGACTACAAGCTCGCCTCCGCCGCGGACGTGCCCCCGCTGCAGGTCCGGGTTCTTCCCCCGCACCCAGGCACCGGCGACGTGCCGCTGTCGGTCGGCGAGCTGGTCAACGTCGGGGTCGCGCCCGCCGTCGCCAACGCCGTCGCCGACGCCACCGGGGCGCGGGTGCGGGACCTGCCGATCACCGCGGAACGTGTGCTCGCGGCGCTGCGGGTCGCGGGGCGGGGCGGGCCGACCTAGGCGAGATGGGGCGCGCGGCCCTCCCCGTAGGCCAGCAGGGTCCGCGGTAGGAGGTCCGCCAGCTCTTCGCAGGGCCACGGACCCGAAGACTCGTCCCGGAAGATCGCGCGCACCTCCGTCGGGTGGGAGTAGACACCGACCTTGCCGCCGCCGACCCTGAACACCCGACCGGACACGCCGGCCGCGGCGTCGGACGCGAGGTAGACGACGAGAGGGGCCACCAGTGCGGCGTCGGCGCGCGCCTCCTTCGCCGCGGCACGCGTGCTGCTCATGATTCCCCTGGCCTGCAGATCGGCGTCCCGCTCGGCGGCGTCGGCCGTCATCCGGGTCAGGGCGAACGGCGCGACCGCGTTGACCGTGATGCCGTCGCCGCGCAGCTCGAAGGCGAGGTCGTAGGTCAGGCTGGTCACTCCGCCCTTGGACGCGGCGTAGTGCGCGTTTCCGAGCGGTGCCGTCCATTGGTTCGAGGTGGTGTTGACGATCCTTCCGTAGCCGGCTGCCCGCAGGACGGGGACGGCGTGGCGGCAGACGGCGAAGGTGCCCTTGAGGTTCGCGGCGATCGTGGCGTCGAGGTCCTCCTCGCCGATCTCCTCGATCATCTGCTGCCGGACGATGCCGGCGTTGTTGACGACGATGTCCAAGCGACCGAACGCCTCGACGGCGGTGCCGACGACTCGTTCGGCCGCAGCCCAGTCAGCGACCGACTCGATGCTGGCGACGGCCTCGCCGCCGCGGTCTCGGATCTCCTGGGCCACGGCCTCCGCGGGGACGTTCGACGACCCGCGCCCGCCCGCGGCGACGCCGAGGTCGTTGACGACGACGCTCGCGCCGGCTGCGGCGAGCGCAAGAGCCTCGGCGCGCCCGATGCCCCGACCGGCTCCCGTCACGAGCGCGACCCGTCCGGCGAGCGGACCGGAGCAGCGCCGTCTCGCAACGGTGGTGGTCGGCCCGCCAGGACCGGTGGTTTCGGTCGGGATCATCGAGTGGATCACTTCCTTCGTAGGCTCCCAGGACTGTTAAGGATAATGATATGTCCGAGTGACGGCGTGCTGGCACCTTCGGCGCCGCCACCCGTTCGGCAAGAATCCCCGTCCCGGCACGGCCCGCTGCGGCAATAACTCCGACGTCGTCGCCGTGGTACATGATCCGCCCCGGCGCGCAGGGTCTGATCCGCCCACCTCGTGCCGAGGGCGGCAGCGGTCCGATAAATGTCGGTGTCTTGAGGGGGCCGCGCGCACATGCTCTAATCATTAGAGCGATCGCATCGAGGCGATCCTGGCCTCGAGAACGAGGAGACGGCGATGGACAGCCCCGCAGCGGCCCTTCCGGTCGGTGGTCCCCTCCGCAACGACAACCCCATGAAGCTCGGCGTGTTCGCCATGAACTGCAAGGGCGGCACCGCTCTCACCCGCTACCCGCGGGGACGGATCGTGCCGACCTGGGAGCAACAGGTCTCGCTCGCCAGGACCGCCGACGAGGCCGGTTGGGAGTTCCTGTTGCCGTTGGGCCGCTGGCGAGGGCTCGGCGGGGACACCGACCCGGTCGCGGCGCAGTTCGAGGTCTTCACCTGGGCCGCCGGCATCACGGCCAGCACCTCGCGGATCCACGTCCTGGCAACGGTTCACACCGCGCTGTTCGAGCCGCTCGTCGCGGCCAAGCAGGCTGCGACGATCGACCACATCGGCGGCGGGAGGTTCGGCCTCAACATCGTCGCGGGCTGGAACCAGCCGGAGATGGCGATGTTCGGCAAGCAGATCCCCGACCACCACGCCCGCTATGCGCAGGCGGACGAGTGGACGACTCTCGTCCGCAGGCTGTGGTCGGAGACCGAGGAGTTCGACTTCGCGGGCGACACCTACTCGGCGCAGGGCGCGTACCTGTCCCCGCGGCCGGTGAACCAGCCGGTGATCGTCCAGGCCGGGCTGTCCCCGGACGGTATGGCCTTCGCCGCGAAGCACGCCGACTACGGGTTCCAGTCCCATCCCGACATCGGCCGGCTCGCCGAGATGGGCAAGGACCTGCGCCGGCGGGCCGAGCAGCACGGGCGCGAGCCCGGCGTGCTCGTGACCGCTTACGTCGTGTGCGCGGACACGGAGGCCGAGGCGCGCCGCTTCCACGACCACTACGTCGACGAGCTCGGTGACTTCGCCGCGGCGCGCAATCTCGTCGACCAGCTGATCGGTGGCGGGTCCCGGTCCTGGCCCGCGGAGACCTACCGGGCCATGGTGCGGGGCATGGTCGCATCGTGGGGCGCCTACCCGCTCGTCGGGACGCCCGAGATGATCGTCGAGAAGCTCGTCGAGCTGCACTCGATCGGCGTCGGCGGTGTCGGCCTCAGCTGGGTGGACTACCAGTCGGGGATCAGACAGTTCGACGAGAAGGTCGTGCCGCTCATGGTGGACGCGGGCCTGCGCAGGCCCTGAGCCCGGTGGACCCGGACACCGCGGCCGGAACGTCCCCCGGGCGTCATCGCTCAGACCATCGTCATCACAGGGGTGCCCACCCCGGAGGAGGAACCGTGCTGCTCGGCCACGCGCGCAGGGGACGCAGGGGCCGCACGGCAGCCCTGCTGTCGCTCCTGCTCGGCACCGTCCTCGTCGGAGCTGCGTGCGGCGGCTCCGGCGGCGGCTCCGGCAACGGCACCGGCGAAGGCCCGATCAAGGTCGGTGCCGTGTTCGCGCTCAGCGGGGTGTACGGCGCGATCGGGAACGAGACGCTCGACGGTGTCCGGTTCCGGGTCGACCAGGTCAACGCCGGCGGTGGCATCGGCGGTCGAAGGGTCGAGCTGGAGGTCAAGGACTACCGGTCCGACCAGAGCCTGATCGTCGGTCTCGCGAACGAGCTGCTCCAGAGCGGGGTGGTGGCGATCGTGGGGCCCGAGACCAGCACGTCCGCCGTGGTGCTGGACCCGACCGTCGCGTCGGCCAAGGTTCCGATGATCTCCGGGGCAGGGCTCGATCCCAAGGGTGAGTACAGCTTCAGCGTCCAGCCCCTCACCGGCTACTTCAGCCTCGCCGCGCAGTTCGCGAAGAGCCGAGGTGACTCCGCGCTCTGCGACCTGGGGGTCAGCGGGGCGTCGTTCGAGTCCCTGCAGAAGGTGCTCGAGCCCGCCGCGGCGGCGGTGGGGCTGCCGATGGGGACGCGTGTTCCGTTCGACGCGGCGGCGACCTCGCTCACGCCCCAGGTCACCCAGCTCAAGAGCGACGGATGCAGCGCGGTGTTCGCCGGCGGTACCGGTTCGTCCCTGTTGGTGGTGGCACGGGCGATGGTCGACCTCGGTATGACCGACGCGATCCTCATGACCCAGCCGACGAACGCGACGAGCGCGACCCTCGCGCAGCTCGGGCCCGCGGCACCGTTCACCAACTTCGGGCTGCCCAAGGTCGTCGTGGCGGACCTGATCCCGGCCGACGATCCGCACGCTGCCGCGATCAATCCGTTCGCCAGGGCGTGGAAGCAGGCCGGCAAGCCGGCGTTGACCACGAACAACGTGCTGGGCTACGCCGAGGCGGAGATCGTCGTCGCCGCCGCGACGGGCGGCGCGCCCACGCCCGACGGCATCTACCGGTACCTCACGTCGGGCAAGGACATCCCGACCCCCGTCCTCACCTACAACTTCGGGAGCACGCACAACGGCACGCTGCCGGACCGGGGTGACGGCTGGTTCGTGTTCGCGCGCTGGAACCCGGCGACCTCGACCTTCGAACTCACCTACGACGGCACCGGCAGCTGAGCGGGGGCAACCGGTGCGAGAACTCCAGTCGCTGGTCAACGGTATCGGGCTGGGCGCCCTCTACGCCCTCGTCGGGCTCGCGGCCGCCTTCGTCCTGCGGGTTACGAAGATCATGAACTTCGCGGTCGGCGGGATCGTCGTCGTGGCGGGGCTGCTCGCCGCATCCGTGACGGATCTGCCGGCGGGACTGCGCCTGCTGCTGCTCCTGCTCGTCGGCGCGCCGGCGGGGGTGGCCGCCCACCTCGTGTCGACGCGGTGGCTGGCTGGTCGTCCGCGCTCGGCCCAGGAACACGACCTCGGTGGCGTCCTGGTCACCGTCGCGCTCGCGACGGCATTGCAGGGACTCGGGTACCTGCTGTTCGGCTCGGACCTGCGCTACGCGACCCCGGTCGTCCCGGCGCACACGTTCGGACTCGGCGGCGGGGTCACCGTCACCACAGGGACGCTCGTGCTGGTCGCCGCGGTCGCGCTCGGCGCGTTCGCGAGCTGGATCGTCCTGGAACGGTCGGGCCTCGGACGGGCGCTGCGGGCTGTCTCGGACGACGTGGTCACCGCCCGCCTGTCCGGGGTACGGGTGTCGACGATCGCCCACCTCGCCTACGGGTTGCTCGGCGTGCTGTGCTTCTTCGTCGGCGACGTCTCCGCCCAGGTCGTCGGCGTCACCCCGGACAACGTCTTCCACATCATCGTCGGCGCGCTGTTCGGGCTGGTCATCGGCGGCGGCGACCGGATCATCGGGCCGATCGTGGGCGGGCTCGTCGTCGGCGTCACCGAGGCCGTGGTGAACGCGCGCGGGGGCCAGTTCGTCGCGAACCTCGTCCAGCTCGGGTTGGTGCTGGTCATCCTGCTGGTCGCGCCCCGGGGCCTGTTCCCGGACCGGACGAGCAGAGCCGTCGGATGAGCGGGCGCAGCACCGGCAAGACCGGCCACGAGCGTGTCTGGCGGCGGGCGATCCAGGTCCTCGTCCTCGCGTTGTACGGCTACGGGATCACAGCGGCCGGCTACGGCTTCCAGGCGACCCTGACGACGGTCACCTTCGTCGCCGCGCTCGCGGTCGCCTACTCGCTGGTCCTGGGCTACCTCGACGTCTTCGACTTCGCCCAGCACGCCGTGATCGGCATCGCCGCCTACGGCTTCGCGATCACCGCCGCGGGGTCCGGTTCGGTGTGGCTCGGGGTCCTGGTCGCGTGCGCCGGCGCGGTCGCCCTGCTCGTCGCGATCGCGGGACTGAGCGTGCGGCTCACGGGCTTCCAGCTCGGGCTGGTCACGATCTCGATGGGCACCGTGTTCCTCACCGCTCTGACCACATTCACCGACCTGACCGGGGGATCGTCCGGTATCTCGGGCTTCCCGGGCTGGTTCGACTTCTCGGCGTTGCAGACGCGGCCGGCGCTGCTCGTCGCCGTCGGGGTGCTCGTCGCCACGGGACTGCTGGTCCGGCTGGTGATGTCGGGCCGGCTCGGCAGGCTGGGGGTCGCGATCGGTGACGACGAGTTCCTCGCTCGGGTCGTCGGCACCAACGTTGTCGTCGTCCGGATCGCCGTGTCGGTGGTGTGCGGCCTGCTCACCGCGGCAGGCACGGTCATCTGGGTGCAGGAGCAGAAGGTCGTGGTGCCGACGACCTACGGCCTCCCGCTGCTCATCCAGATCTTCCTCGTCCTGATGGTCGGCGGTCGGCGCAGTGTGTGGGGACCGATCGCGGCCAGTGTCGTCGTGGTCGGGATCCCCGGCTGGATCGGCGGGCTCGACGGCAACCTGCTGACCATCGTGTTCGCCATGCTCGTGATCGTCGTCGTCGTCCGGCGTCCGACCGGGCTGTTCCCGGAGCCGTTGCGCGACCGGCGCCGGCGGGCGCTCGTCCACCGGCGGCGGAGCGCCGAGCGGCCCACGATCGTCGGCATCGCCACCGACGGCGTCGGCAAGACCTTCGGGTCGGTGGTCGCCCTCGACGACGTGTCCGTCACGTTCCCACCCGGCCAGATCACGGCCGTCATCGGTTCGAACGGGTCGGGCAAGACGACGCTGCTCAACTGCCTCAACGGGATCTGGCGGCCCGACTCCGGACGGGTCGGACTGCAGTGGTCCGACGGCGTGGACCGGTCGTTCGGCTGGGGCCGGGTGCACCGGCTCGCCCGCCACGGGCTCGGGCGCAGCTTCCAGGTGCCGCGGCTCGCCCCGGGCCTGAGCGTGCGCGACAACGTCGGACTCGCGGGTGACGGGTGGGGACGGCTGGCCCGCGATCGGTGCCTCGAGGAGACGCTGGAACGCTGGCACCTCACTCCGTGGCTCGACAGTCCGGTGTCGGTGCTGCCGCACGGGGTGCGGCGCTGGGTCGAGCTGGCCCGGCTCGACCTCGGCGGCTGCCGGGTGGTCCTGCTCGACGAGCCGGCGGCCGGGCTGACCGACGACGAGGTCGAGGTCCTGGTCGAGGCGCTGCGGCGGTGGCGGGCCGACGGGTGCGCGCTGGTGCTCGTCGAGCACAACCACGCGCTGGTCGAGCGCGTCGCCGATCACACGGTCGTGATGGTCGGTGGTCGGGTCGTCGGGACCGGCGACCTCGCGGAGATGCGCGCCCGCGGTGACCTGCGCGACGTCATCGGCTCCACCACGAGGAGCGGGACGTGAGGCGGCGAAAAGTGGCGACTGCCCGCGTCCGCGCGCTCGCCGTCGAGGGCGCGGACGTCGGGTACGGCCGGATGACGGTCCTGCGCCGGGTGAGCCTCGCGGTGGGCGCCGGCGAGTGCGTCGGCGTGCTCGGGCCGAACGGCGCAGGCAAGACGACCTTGCTGTCCTGCCTGGCCGGGGTGCTCGATGCGGGCCCGGGCACGGTCACGGGGTTCGACGAGGCGGCCGCGCCGGTCGACCTGACCCGTGTCGGCCCCGAGGTGCGGCGGATGGCCGGCATCTCCCTGGTTCCCGAGGGCAGGCGGATCTTTCCGCGGCTGACCGTCGAGGAGACGCTGAAGTTCGCCCACGAGGCGTTGCACGTCCCGCGCCCGCTGATCGACGCGGCGATCCATGACGTCTACGCACGGTTCCCGGGCCTCGCCGCGCGGCGCGGGGTGGCCGCGGGGATGCTCAGCGGCGGTGAGCAGCAGATGCTGTCCCTCGCGCGCGCGATGGCCGGCGGCCCGTCGGTGCTGCTCGTCGACGAGCCCTTCATGGGTCTGGCGCCCAAGATCGTGCACGAGCTGATCGACTACTTCCGCGCGCTGCGTGGCACCGGGGTGACCTTGGTCGTCGCCGACGAGAGCGCCGCCGCCGTCGCGCTGCTCGGCCCCGAGCGGACCGTCGACGTCCGCGACCTGCAAGCGGTGGCGGAGACGACGGTGGGGGGCGGCCGATGAGCACCGATCCGTGCGGGGCGACGGTCGAGGCCGCGCTCGCCGAGCTGCGCGCGCAGGTGAGTGCGGCGCCTCGGCACGGACCCGGCCGTCGCCCGTGCGTCCTCGTTGTCGACATGCAGCGCCATTTCGTCGACGACACCGACCGGGGCGCGGTCGCGGCGGTGGAGGCCACGGCGCGGCTGCTCGATCGGGCCCGGACGGCGGCGGTCCCCGTCTATCTGGCCCGGGTGGTCGTCGACGACCTCGCCGACGTGGACCCGGCATGGGCCGCCCGGTTCGACCTGCGCCCGTTGCTCCGTGGCGGGAGGGCCGCCGAGATCGACCCGCGGGTGGGTCCCGCCGCAGGCGACGTCGTCGTCGAGAAGCGGCACGCTTCGGCGTTCGCCGGCACCGAGCTGACGACCGTCCTCGGCGCCGCCGGGATCGACACCGTGCTCGTCTGTGGGCTGACGACGAGCGGCTGCGTGCGCGCCACGGCCGTCGACGGGGCCGCAGGCGGATTGCGGATGCAGGTCGTGCGCGAGTGCGTCGCGGACCCACGGCCGCTGTCGGGTCCTGTCGCGCTCGCCGATCTTGCCGACCGCTATGCCGACGTGATCGGTCTACGGGAGGCCCTCGACCAGCTGGATCGCGCCTGCACCGCGCACCGAGGTCCAGCCGGACAGAGTCCGACAACCCGAACGGAGTGATGGCGATGCCGGAATCAGAGTGCGATCACCGGACGACCCGGGCCGACGGCCGATGACGACAGCGGCGGTCCAGGAGGACGCGGTGTGGTGCATCGGTGTCGACGTCGGGGGGACCTTCACCGACGTCGTGCTCTCCGACGGTGCACGGGTCCGGCGGGCCAAGGCCCCGAGCACGCCGGGTGAGCTCGGGCGGGGAGTCCTCGACGCCTGCCGGCTCGTCGCCGAGCGGGCCGGGACGACGCTGGAGCAGCTGCTGCCCTCGGTCCAGCGGTTCGGCCTCGGGACGACCGCGGTCACCAACGTCATCGCATCCCGGACCGGGCGCCGGGTGGGGCTGCTCACCACCGCCGGATTCGAGGACCTCGTGCCTGTGGCCCGGGGGATCCGCACGTCCGACAACGGCTGGCTGGTGCCTCCGACCGCGCTCGTCGAGCCCGCCGACATCGTCGGCGTCCGCGAGCGCGTCGACCGCTCCGGGACCGTGCTGACCAAGCTGGAGGTGGCCGATGCCGTCGCGGCCGCCCGGCGGTTGGTCGCCGACCACGGGATCGAGGCGCTGGTCGTGTCGTTCCTGTGGGCGGCGGTGAACGACGGCCACGAGCGCGACGCCGTTGCAGCGATCCGCGAGGCGCTGCCGGAGTTGCCGGTCTCGTCCGCGGCCGCGCTGCTGCCCGTCGTCCGCGAGTACGACCGCACGCAGTTCGCGCTGCTCAACGCCTACACCTCGGGCGCGCTGGACGGCGTCGAGGAGCTCGCCCGCGAGCTGGCAGCCCGGGGGCTGCCCAACGACGTGCTGCTGGTCCACTCCGGTGGGGGCTCGCTCTCGGTCGCCGAGAGCCGCCGGGCCCCGGCGACGCTGGCCGAGTCGGGGCCGGCCGCCGGCGTCGTCGCGGCGTTGGCCGCCTGCGAGGCCGCGGGCGTCACCGATGCGGTGGTCGGCGACGTCGGCGGGACGTCCTACGACGTGTCCCTGATCGTCGGCGGCAACCCGAGCCGCCGGACCCGGGGCGAGCTGATGGGCGTCTGGACGGCATTGCCCATGCTCGACATCGACTCCGTCGGTGCCGGCGGTGGATCCCTCGCGTGGATCGACCCGCTCGGCATCCTGCGCGTCGGCCCGCGCTCGGCCGGTGCCCGTCCGGGCCCGGCCTGCTACCGCCGCGGCGGCACCGAGCCCACGGTGACCGACGCGCTGGTCGTCCTCGGCTACATCGACCCCGACCGCTTTCTCGGCGGCGAGATGACGCTCGACCGCGAGGCGGCCGTCGAGGTGTGCGGCCGGCTCGGTACGGCGATGGGCGTCGGGCCCGAGCAGGCGGCGTGGGGGATCTGGGAGGTCGCGACCGCCGGCATGGTCCGCGCGCTGCGCAGCCAGTTCGCCGAGCGCGGGCTGGACCCGCGCGCGTTCACGATGGTCAGCATGGGCGGGTGTGGCGGGCTGTTCGCCGCCGCGCTCGCCCGCGAGCTGCACATCGGGCGCGTCCTCGTGCCCGAGCTCGCCTCCGTCTTCTCCGCGTTCGGGGCGGCCGCCTCCGACATCCGTCGCGAGCGCAGCCGTGCGGCCGGCCTCGTCCTGCCGGCCGACCCCGAGGTGCTGCGGTCGATCGTCGACCGGCTGACCGCCGAGGTCACCGACGACCTGGCGGCCGACGGCGTGGCGCCGGGGAACGCGCAGGTCGGCGTCGAGGCCGAGCTGCGCTTCCACCGGCAGCGCTTCGAGCTCGCGATGGAATGGTCCGACGACGTGGGCGAGGACTCGCAAGCCGCGCTGCGCGACCGGTTCGTCGGGGAGTACTCGCGTCGATACGGGAAGGGAGCTCTGGTCTCCGGCGCGCCGGTCGAGGTCGCGAACGTCCGGGTGGTCGGCGTCGGCCGCACGGTGCGCGCCCGGCTCGTGCCGCACCCCGCCGAGGACGACCGCGATGCCATCCCGTCGGCGCGGCGGACGATCCACCGGGGCAACGGGCGCGAGCCGTGGGATGCCGGCGTGGTCCGGCACGAGGACCTGCGCCCCGGCAGCATCGTGACCGGCCCGGCGATCGTCGAGGCCGCCGACACGACGATCTGGGTGCCGGCCGGCGCCGCCGCCCGGATGGACGCCCACCGCACCCTGGACATCGAGGTCGACCGATGACGAACCCCGCCACGACGGAGCCCGTGCTGGACCCGGTCTCGCTGGAGGTCCTGCGCTCACGGCTGCAGGCCACCGCCGAGGACGGGGCGACGACGATCGAGCGCACCGCGATCAGTCCGGTCATCTCCGAGTCCCGGGACTACTCGTGCACCCTGCTCGAGGCCAACGGCGACCTGATCCTCGCCGGCGGCGCGCTGACCCACCACTTCGGGGTGTGCGGGCAGGCGGTCCGCGCCACCATCAAGGCCTACGGCGACTCGCTCGCGCCCGGTGACATGTTCTTCGCGAACGACCCCCACAACGGCGGCGGGCTGCACGCCCAGGACGTGCTGATCCAGCTGCCGGTGTTCGTCGACGACCGGCTGATCGCGTGGGTCGTCAACTCCGGCCACATGCTGGACATGGGCGGCATGGTCTTCGGCTCCTGGTCCCCGGACGCCGTGGACTGCTTCCAGGAGGCGCTGCGGCTGCCGCCGGTGCACCTGTTCCGCGGCGGCGAGGAGCAGTCCGCCGTGTGGAAGATCATCCTCAACAACGTCCGGGTTCCCGACATCGTGGAGATGGACATGCGCAGCCTGGTCGCGGGCTGCGAGGTGGCAAAGGACAAGCTCGTCGAGACCGCCCGCTCGATGGGTGTCGAGCGGTTCCTGAGCGGGCTGCACGGCCTGCGGTCGCTGGCCGAGCGTGAGATGCGGCGGCGCATCTCCGGGCTCACCGACGGCGTCTACCGCTACACCAGCTGGGTCGAGTGGCACGGCGAGCTCTTCGAGGTGCCGTGCGCGTTGACCGTCGCCGCCGACGAGCTCGTCTTCGACTTCACCGGGGCGCCGCCGCAGACCGACCACTACTTCAACTCGAAGCCGCACATCATCGAGGCCATCGTCGTGGGCGACTGCACCGACGTGCTGGCCTTCGACCTGCCGCTGGCCGAAGGCATGTTCGCCCCGATCACGGTGGTGTGCCCGCCGGGAACGGTGGTCAACTCGGCGCCGCCGGCGCCCGTGGCGTCGGCGCACATCGACGTCGCGATCAACGCGACCACGGCGGCCCAGCAGTGCGTCATGCTGGCGATCGCGGCGTCGGAGGCGAACGAGGCCTCGGGGCTGCTGTGCGGACCACTGGCGGTCTCGTCGATGGCGCTCAACACCTGGTCGTACGAGACGCAGGCCGGGACGCCCGACGGGTGGATGATGATGGACGGCTCGCTGGCCGGCAACTCGGCCGGGTTCGACCGCGACGGCACCGACTTCTGGACGTTCATGATCGCCCGCAAGCCCATCCTGGAGGCGATCGACGTGGAGATGCTCGAGTCGTGGTACCCGGTGCTGGTCGACTTCAAGAAGATGCGGTCAGGCCCCTACGGCGCCGGCCGCTACCGAGCCGGGGCGGGCTGCCACATGCGGTTCCGCGCGCACGGCGCCGCGCAGCTCACCGGCGCCCTGTTGGCGATCCGCGAGGACTTCCCGCTCTCCGGGACCGCAGGCGGGCTTCCCGGGGCGACCAGTGAGTTCGTCCTGCACCCCGCCGAGGGACCGTCGGTTCCGCTGGCGGGGAAGTCCACCGGCGTCGTACTCGGCCCTGACGACTCCCTCGAGTTCTGCCTGGGATCCGGTGGCGGACACGGTGACCCGCTCACCCGCGACCCCGCCGCGGTGGCCCGCGACGTCCAGCACGGTCGGCTGGGTCCGGCCGAGGCGGTGGACGTCTACGGCGTCGTGCTCGTCGACGGCCGTCCCGACGACGACGCCACCCGCGCGCGCCGCGCCGACGAACGGAGACAGCGGCTCGCGGCGGCCGTCCCGGCCCGCCGGCCGGTGCCGGCGGACACGCGGGGCACCGGCCCGACCGGCCGGATCTACCCGGGCGTCGATCAGCACGGCGAGCTGGCCGTCGCCTCCGCCAGCGGTGCCGTCCTCGCGGTCGCCCCGCAGCCCTGGACCGACGGCTGTCCGACCCTCGAACGCCCGCTGGCCCCGGGGCTGGTCGAGCGGTCCTATCTCGACCCGGTGACGGGCGACCTGCTGCTCGTCGAGGTGGCCCCTGAAGGCCATCCCTGCACGATCGAGAGCCGTCCGCGGCGCTGGATCGAGGCGTCCCCGACCCCCGGCTGACCCGGCTCACCGGGCGCGCCGGCTCCCGCGGACCGGGGGTCGGCGCGCCCGCGGCGTCGTCAGGCGGCGGCCGGTGCGCGGCGTTGCACCGCGGTCACGGCCAGATCCGCCACGAGCAGCAGAGCGGCGATCACGACGAAGACCCGCGAGAGGGCCGTCAGCCCCGCGACGTCGGCGGCCGACCCGAGCATTGCCCCGATCAGCCCGGTGGCGACGATCGAGCCGAGGTACCACGTCATCCGGAAGATCCCGGCCGCGGTCCCCGCCGACGCGCCCGGCGCCTGGGTGAACATCGCGGCCTGGTTGGCGACCCCGGTGAGCCCCACGGAGATCCCGAGGGCGCCCGCGACGGCGAGCAGCCCCCAGACGGGCGTGGACTCGTCGAGGGTCAGCAGCAGCGCGACCCCGGCGAGCATCGCCACGTGCGCGACGAGCAGGGGCAGCCGGTAGCTGAGCCGGCGTGACGCCCAGAGCGCGCACAGCGTCCCGATCAGACACATCGGCAGCATGATCAGCCCGGCCACCGGTGCGGTGAAGCCGCGTCCGTTCTGCAGCCACTGCGGCAGCGACACGAACATCCCGACGACGACGACCGCCGATGCCCCGTTGCGCAGGAAGGTCCAGCCGAGGGCGGGGTGCCGCGTGACGATCATGACGTCGACGACCGGATTCGTCGTGCGCCGCTCCCACCCGACGAACGCGGCCAGGAGCGCGACGCAGGCACCCAGCAGGAGCCAGCGCGGCCGGCCGAGCTGCAGGAGGAACACGAACAGCAGGCTCAGCGACCCACCCAGGAGCGCGAGCCCGGGAAGGTCGAACGCGGCGAGGCGGCGCCGCAGACCAGAGGCGGCCGGTGCCGGCCCGACGGCGTCGGACCGGGGGAGCCAACGCAGGGTCATCACCAGCGTGGTGATGACGATCGGCACGTTGACCAGCAACGTGATCCGCCAGCCGACGAGCCCGATCAGCGCGGCACCCAGCGGCGGGGCAACGGCCCCGATCACCTGCCCGGTGATCGCGAGCGCGCCCAGCGCCCGCGCCACGCCGTCGGAGGTGATCTGGGCGGCGTGACGGTGCAGCATCGCCAGAGCGCTCGGGTAGGCGACGGCGGTACCGACGCCCTGCAGCACGCGCGCGACGATCAGCACCGTCAGGCTGGGCGCCAGCGCACCGAGAACGCTCGAGGCCCCGACGACGACGAGCCCGACCGCAAACACCGTGCGCGGCGAGGCGCGGTCCGCCAGCCCGCCCGCGATCGGCTGCACGGTGACGGCGGCCAGGTAGAAGCCCGCGATCAGCCACGTCGCCGTCGACAGCCCGACGCCGAAGCTGCGCGAGATCGGGACGATCGCGATCGCCATCAGGGTGGCGTTGATGGGGTTGAGCGAGGTCCCCACGAGCATCGGCAGCAGGAACCGGGTGCCGAACCGGGCGGCGACCGGCCCGGGGACCGGGTCGTCCGCCCCCGGCCCGGCGGCCCCGTCGCTCGCCCGCTCACGTCTCATCGACGGCCGGTCTCCTCGGTCGTGGCCGCCGAGCGCGCCCGAGCCCGCTCAGCGGGTCAGCCCGTGTTCACCGACGTGCGGTGCGACCTCGTCGACGATGAACTCCAGCACCGGGGTGTCGGCCCCGTCGGTCCGCGCGAGGTCGAGTGCGAGCGAGAGGTCCTTCTTGTACATCGCGACGACGCCGTCCTTGCCGTTCCACGAGCTCTCCTCGTGCCCGCGGATGGCGGCCCAGCTGGTGCTGACCCAGCTCGAACCGACCTTGGAGTCCGCGACGATCTCGAGGATCCGCGACTCGGGGATGGCGGCCCGGGCGGCGATCCGCAGCGCCTCCCGGACGAGGGTGATGTTGCCGTCCAGGAGGAAGTTGCTGATGATCTTGGACGTGACGCCCGTGCCGAGCGGGCCGACGTGATGCACCGTCCGCGACATGGCCGCCAGCACAGGCCGAGCGCGCGCCACGTCGTCGTCGCCGCCGCCGACCAGGAAGGTGAGGGTGCCGGCGGTCGCGGCGGTGTCGCCACCGCCGCTCATCGCGGCGTCGATGACCCGGACGTCGTGCTCCGCGGCCGCAGCGGCGATCTCGCGGACGAGGTGCGGCGACACCGTGCTGTGCAGGACGACGACCGTCCCGGGGCGCGCGCCGGCCAGCACGCCGGGTTCGCCGTCGGCGCCGAGGACGGTGTCGCGGATCTGCGGTTCGCTGAAGACCGCCACGCAGACGACGTCGGCGTTCGCGGCGGCGTCGGCCGCGGTGTCGGCGGTCTTCGCGCCGGCCTCGGCGAGTGCCCGCATCGGCTCCGGCCGGACGTCCCGCACGGTGAGCTCGAACCCCTCCGCGACCAGGTTGCGGGCCATCCCCGCGCCCATGTTCCCGAGCCCGATGAATCCGACGTGCATCTTCCTGACCTCCTCGTGTGCCGCCCGCGCGGCCCGCCGTTCCGGGCACCGGTGACCCTGGCGCCCGATAAGGATTAAGATTATCCTGGTTGTGGGGTGGAGCGGAAGGCCGGATGCGGCCGTGGCAGGTAGGAGACTGACGGTGTCCGATCCCGACGAGATCACGGTCGACGTCCTGGTCGTCGGCGCGGGGCCGGGTGGCCTCGCCGCGGCAGAGACGGCAGCGTCGCGCGGGGTGTCCGTCCTGCTGGTCGACGCCGAGGGTGACATCGGCGGCAACGCGGCCTTCTCGACCGGCTACGCCGCGTTCGCCGGGACGTCCCTGCAGGTCGAGCAGGGCATCGCCGACAGCCCGGCGCAGCTGCTCGCCGACATGCGTGCCGAGTTCGACCGGCGCCGCGAGGAGTACCCGGAGGCCGTGTTCGACGAGGCCGTCGCGGCGCGGTTCGCGACGGAGAGCGCGGCGGCCTACGACTACCTGGTCGACCTGGGCTTCGCGTTCGACCGGATCGTGTCGCGACCGCGCCAGCACCGGATCGACCGGACGGTGGTGCTGTCCGACCCGGCGCAGTTCCGCGACGTCTTCGCACGCCGGCTCGACGAGCTGGGCGTGCGGATCCTGCCGCACCGCCGAGCCCGCGAACTGACGACCGACGCGTCGACGGTGACCGGGGCGCTGGTGGAAGGGCCCGGCGGAACGACGACCCGGGTACGCGCCGTCCGCGGGGTCGTCCTCGCCACCGGCGGCTACCAGGCGAGCGCCGAGCTCCGGGCGCGCTTCCGCCCGGACCTGGACCCCACGTCACCCCATCCCGGCCTGGACGGGAACCTCGGCGACGGCCAGCTGATGGCCGAGAAGATCGGCGCGCAGCTCGTCAACATGCGGATGGTCCCCGAGGTCGTCCTGGTCGCGTCGCGCCTGGTCGAGGACTGCATCGCCGTCACCGAGGACGGCGAGCGGTTCCACGACGAGGCCGGACCGGAGCACGAGCGTCTCGTCGCGCTGCGCAGGCTGCCGGGGGCGATCGCGTACTACCTGTGCGATTCCCGGACGGCGGCCGGCAAGGCGCAGCTGCTCGCCGACATGCCGGGCGCCCGCAAGCAGTTCGACACCCTCGCGGGCGTCGCCCGGGGGATCGGGGCGGAACCGGCCGTGCTCGCCGCGACGGTGGAGCGGTGGAACGCCGCCGTCGGCGCCGGTGCGGACCCGGAGTTCGGCCGGGTTGTGTTCCCGCGCGACGGTGTGGGGATCGTCGAGCCGCCGTTCACCGTCGCGCCGATGGTCGTCGGGACCAACATCAGCTCCGGGGGCGTCCGTGTCTCCCAGGACATGCAGGCCTTCGACGCCGCCGGGTCGCCGATCCCGAACCTGTTCGCCGTCGGCGACTGCACCGGCTCGATCAACGCGACGGTGGGCCTGGGCGGGCTCCACCTCGCGGCCGGTATCACGCTGGGCCGGGTGGCGGGCCGCGGCGCGGCCGGCGGCTGACACCGGGAACCGCGCGGCGCCGCGCGGTTCCCGGCGCCCGGATCGGGGCATCGGCTACAATCAGGGTCATGGTTCGAGCGTCGGTGTCGCCCGGCGGGACGTGGGGATGTGGCCGCCGGTGACCGACGTGTCCGCAGAGAGTAATCAGAACGACCGGCTCGGCCGGTCTCCCCGGCGCCGCGAAGAGGTCCGACGCAGCCGGAAGGCGGCCGTCTCGGTCGCCCAGATGATCGTCGACGACGTCACGATCGGCCGACTGGCGCCGGGCACGATGCTCGCGAGCGAGCGCGAGATGATCGAGCGCTTCGGTGTCGCCCGGGGCACGCTGCGCGAGGCGCTGCGGTTCCTGGAGATGAACGGCGTGATCACCGTGAAGGCCGGTCCGGCCGGGGGTGCCGTCACCGCGGAGCCCGACGCCCGTGACTTCGCGGGTGTGCTCGGCCTCTTCCTGCAGCGGCGCGAGATGCCCTTCCGGACGCTCGTCCAGGCCCGCGAGGTCCTCGAACCCGAGCTGGCGGGCCTCGCCGCGAGCAACGGCTCCGACGAGACCATCGCGACGATCGTCGACTCGGTCGACGGCATGGAGGCCTTCCTGGACGACGAGGAGAACTTCCTCGCCGAGAACCACCGGTTCCACTACGCGGTCGCCGCGGCGGCCGGCAACCGCCTGCTGGAGCAGCTGATCTCGGCCCTCCACATCATCACCGAGGGCCAGATCCGCGGGATCGCCTACCGCACCGACCACCGCCGCGAGGTGACGCGGGCGCACCGCAACGTCGCCGACGCGATCGCGGCCCGCGACGCGGAGGGCTCGCGCTGGGCCATGCGCCAGCACGTCCGCGACCTTCGGCGGTACCTGGAGTCGGACTACCCGGCGGTCCTGGACCGGCCGCTGCGCTGGCGCGACATCACCGCCTGAGCAGAGTCCCCCGTCCGGGTCCGGCGCGCGCGTGTCGCCGCGCTGGGAGGGCGGCGGCCCGCGCCGCCACCGGCCCGTCCCCGGGGCCTCGAGCCCGGCCTGCACCGCCCGGTCCGCGGCGCTGCGTGCGCGCACGCTCCCTGCCGGTGCCGCCCGGCTGCGGTCGAGGGTTGACCCGGCTCCTATTGGAAGTATCATTATCCTTGTTAGCCGCCGCTGCCGCTGGTGACGGGTTTCCGGGCGGCATCCCAATCCTTCGCGGGAGGTTCGATGTCCCATTCGATCGAGGTTGCGCGGCAGGTTCCGTGGCGAATCTCCTCGGACACCCACGTCGTCGAGCCGCCGGACCTGTTCACGAGCAGGATGAGCGCCGCGTTCCGAGAGTTCGCGCCGCGGCTGGAGTTCGTCGACGGCGTCGAGATGTGGATCGCCGATGAGAAGCCCGGGTTGCCGGCCTTCGTGGCGTCCCGTGCCGGCGACCGGTTCGAACCGGTCGAGACCCGTCCGCGCCGCGCGATGCCATCCACCTACAGCGGCGCCACGTTCGCCGACGACGTGCGCCCCGGCGGCTACGAGCCCGACGTCTGGATCAAGGACAACGTGTCCGACGGGGTGTACGGCGGCGTCGTGTTCGCGAGCCTGACGATGATCTTCTACCGGATGGTTCCGCGGAGTGACGTGCTCACGGAGATCCTGCGCGCCTACAACGACTGGATCCTCGACTTCGCCTCCCACGACCTCGACCGGATCAAGCCCGTCACGATGCTCTGCCTCGACGACATCGACCTCGCGATCGCGGAGATGACGCGGACGCGCGAGCGGGGAGCGGTCGGCGCGATCATCCCGGTCCGCGACCTCGTGTCCTACGACGACGTGCGCTACGAGCGGTTCTGGTCCGCGGCCGAGGACCTCGAGATGCCGCTGAACATGCACGTCGCGACCGAGCGGACCGACAAGCCGTTCCACTTCACCCACGGCGGCAGGCAGCCGCACATCCAGGGTCAGTACACGCCGCCGGAGATGCTCAACACCCCCGACCTCATGGTGCGGACCTCGCTGGCCGAGATGACGATGTCCGGGGTCTTCGCGCGGCACCCGAAGCTGCGGGTGGTGTCGGTCGAGCACGAGGGCTCGTGGCTGCCGTACTTCATGGAGCGGATGGACTGGCACTACCAGTACAACCTGCGGACCACCGACAACGGATACCGCTACCCCGACGACTCGCTGCCCAGCGACTTCGTCCGGCGCAACGTGATGATCTCGTTCACCGAGGACACACCGTTGCCGAAGGTGCGCGACATCATCGGCGTCGACCGCCTCATGTGGGGGAGCGACTACCCGCATGCGGAGAGCACCTTCCCGCGTAGCGACGAGCTGCTCGCGGCCGCGCTGGCCGAGGTGCCCGAAGCCGAGCAGGCCCTGATGGTCCGGGACAACTGTGCGCGGCTGTTCGGGTTCGACACCGCGGTGCTGGAGCAGAAGGCCGCGCAGGGCTGAGGTTTGGTCCGCTATGTCCTCGGACGGTTCCTGCGCGGGTCCGTCGTGGTGGTCGTCGCGACCTTCCTGGCCACGATGCTCCTGCGACTGGTACCCGGTTCGGTCGCCTACGCCATCCTGGGGGACACCGCGACCCCGCAGGCGGTCACCGAGTTCGAGACCCGGCTCGGGCTCGATCGGCCGCTGTTCGCCCAGTACGCCCAGTGGGGCCTCGGCCTGCTGCGCGGCGACCTCGGGGATTCGCTCCTCAGCGGTCAGCCGATCCTGGGAACGCTGTTGTCGCGGCTTCCGGTGACCCTCGAGCTGACGCTGCTCGCGCTGCTTCTGGCGCTGGCGCTGGCCGTTCCCGTCGCCATGGTGGCCGCGGCGCACCCGGGAGGCGTCGTCGACCGGGTGTCGTCGGCGGCCTCGTCGGCGGCGCTGTCCGTCCCGGCGTTCGTCGCCGGCCCGGTGCTCGTCTACCTCTTCGCGGTCAAGGCCGGGCTGTTCCCGGCGACCGGCTGGGTTCCGGTGGACCGCGACCTCGGGCGCAACCTGCGGTCCGCGCTGCTGCCGGCGATCGCGATCGCCCTGCCCGAGGCGGCGGCGTTCCAGCGGCTGCTGCGGTCGGACCTGGCCGGCACGCTGCGCGAGGACTACATCGAGGCCGCCCGCAGCAAGGGTCTCGGGCGGGGCTACGTGCTGTGGCGGCACGCGTTGCGGCCGTCGGCGTTCTCCCTGATGACCCTCGCGGGCATCAGCCTCGGGCGGCTGCTCGGCGGCGCGATCGTCGTCGAGACGCTGTTCGCCCTGCCTGGCATCGGGCAGCTCATGGTCCAGTCGATCACCGCCCGCGACATCGCGACGGTGCAGGGGGTCGTCGCGTTCGTGGTCATCGCCTACGTCCTGATCAACACCACGGTCGACGTCACCTACGGACTCGTGGACCCGCGTGTGCGCCGGGTTTCCGTCCGATGAGCGCGGGGTCGCTGAGTGGCGGCGAGCTGCTCGGGGTGTCGGACCGGCCGGCCGCGGCGCGTCGCCGGCGCCGGCGGCGACCGGTGCTGACCTGGCTCGCCGTCGGCTGGCTGGGGCTGGCGGTGCTGTGCGCCGTGACGGCCCAGTGGCTGCCGCTCCCGGCCTACGGAGTGGTGATCGGCCGGCCGGGGTTGGCGCCGCAGCTGTCCTGGGATCTCCTCCTGGGGACCGACGTCCTGGGGCGCAGCGTGTTCTCCCGGCTCGTCTACGGCGCCCAGGTGTCGCTGATCGTCGGCGCGGTGTCGAGCCTGGTGGCCTTCGCCCTCGGCACCGTTCTGGGCCTGCTGGCCGGGTACCTGCGCGGCTGGTTCGACACGGCGACGTCGTACCTGTCCGACGCGATGCTCGCCTTCCCGCCGCTGGTCCTCCTGCTCGCGGTGTCGTCGATCCTGCGGCCCAGCCTTCCGACGATCCTGTTCGCCCTGACGGTCATCGTCGTCCCGACGTTCGTGCGGCTCGCCCGCGCGAACACGCTGCGTTGGGCGAGCCGTGAGTTCGTTCGCGCCGCGGTGAACATGGGGGCCGGCCGCGGCCGGATCATGGTCCGGGAGATCCTGCCGAACCTGCTGCCGTCGCTCGCGGCCTACCTGCCGGTCGTCACCGCGATGCTGATCGTGGCGGAGGGCTCGCTGAGCTTCCTCGGCTACGGCATCCCGTCACCGATACCGTCCTGGGGCGGGATGATCGACGCCGGCAAGGACCAGATCGCGACCCGCCCGCTGCTGGTGTTCGTCCCGGCCGCCGCGATCTTCGCCACCGTCTTCGCCCTCAACATCGTGGGCGACCGGCTGCAGTCCCGGTTCGCCGAGCCCCGGCGCTGACCCGGGCACCGTCGTCCCGTCCGAACCCGCTCCGACCCGGAGGTGCGCCAGAGTGACGAAGACGTCCGCACGGCCGTCGGCTCCCCTCACGACGGCGGCTCACGCCGCCGACCCCCCACGGCCTCTCCTCGAGGTTCGCGACCTGCGGACCTGGCTCGGCGCCGAGGACCCCGTCCGCGCCGTCGACGGCGTCTCGCTGCGGATGGCCCGCGGCGAGGCGCTGGGCCTCGTCGGCGAGTCGGGATCCGGCAAGTCGATCCTGGCCCGCAGCATCATGGGGCTGCTGCCGGAGTCCGCCGCCACATCCGGTCAGGTCCTGCTCGACGGGGTGGACGTGCTCGGATCTGCGCCGGCCCGGCGGGCGGCGCTCTGGGGCCGCACGGTGGCGATGGTCTTCCAGGACGCCGGCCGCGCGCTGAACCCGGTGGTTCGCATCGGCCGGCAGATGTGCGAGGGAATGACCCGCCACCTCGGGATCTCGAGCGCCGACGCCAGGCGACGCGCCGTCGAGCTGCTCGGCGAGGTGGGGGTGCCCGAGCCGGCGGCCAGGCTCTCGTCCTATCCACACGAGCTCTCGGGCGGGCAGCGTCAGCGCGTCATGATCGCCATGGCGCTGGCCGGGGAGCCGGACCTGCTGATCGCGGACGAGCCGACCACTGCCTTGGACGTCACCGTCCAGCGGCAGATCCTGGACCTGCTGGGACGGGTCCGGGCGGACCGGGACATGGGCCTCCTGCTCATCACCCACGATCTCGCCCTGGTCGCCGGGCGCACCGACCGGACGGCGGTGATGTACGCGGGGCGGCTGGTGGAGATCGGCCCGACGCCGGTCGTCTTCGCGGCGCCGCGGCACCGCTACGCGTCGGCACTGCTGGAGTCGACGCCGTCGTTGAGCACCGCGCGCGGGTCGACGCTGCGGGCGATCCCGGGTGGGTTGCCCGACCCCCGCCGGGCCACCGACGGCTGCCGTTTCGCGCCCCGCTGTGAGGCGGCTGCCCCCGAGTGCGTGGCCCGTCCCGTGCCGTTCGCGATGGCGGACCGGGCCGATCACCGCTTCGCCTGCCTGCGCCCGGTCGGTCCCGGGACGCGCGGCCGGGTGTGCCCGGAGGGAGACGGCCGTGGCCGGGATCGGTGACGCGCATCTGGTCGACCCGGCACCGCTGCTGGAGGTCCGCGACCTGACCGTCGAGTACCGCGTCCCCGGCGGGCGCGTCCAGGCGGTGAGCGAGCTCAGTTTCGACATCGGCCCGGGGGAGACGCTGGGCCTGGTCGGCGAGTCCGGCTGTGGCAAGTCGACGGCCGGGCGCGCTCTGCTGCGGCTCGAGGACGTCGCCTCCGGCACCGTGACCTTCGACGGCGACGCGCTGACCGCGACGCCGCGGGGGCGGCTGCGGGCGTTGCGGCGCAAGCTCCAGATGGTGTTCCAGGACCCGGTGTCGTCGCTGAACCCGCGCCGGCCGGTGGGCGAGATCGTGGTCGAGGGGCTGCGGGTCGCGGGCCGGTCCGGCGAGGAGTGCGCGCGCACCGCGGAGCGCGTCCTGCGCGAGGTCGGCCTCGACCCGGGGCGGTTCGCCGGGCTGCGGCCTCGCCAGCTCTCCGGGGGGCAGGCGCAACGGGTGGCGATCGCGCGGGCGCTCGCCGTCGAGCCGGCCCTCGTGGTCTGCGACGAACCGGTGTCGGCACTCGACGTCTCGGTGCAGGCCACGATCATCAACCTGATCGCGGAGCTCAAGGAGCGGCACGGCCTCACGCTGGTGTTCATCAGCCACGACCTCTCCGTCGTCCGGCTCGTGAGCGACCGCGTGCTGGTCATGTACCTCGGACGGATCTGCGAGGTGGGCGAGGTCGAGGCGGTCTTCGGGGCGCCGCGCCATCCCTACACGCGCGCGCTGCTCGACTCCGTCCCACGGGGGTCGGCCGACGGCGGGTTCGCCGGGCCGGCGTTGGCCGGCGACGTCCCCAGCCCGCTCGCCCCGCCCTCGGGGTGCCGGTTCCGGACCCGCTGTCCCGTCGCGGTGGACCTGTGCGCCGAGCAGGTGCCCGAGTCACGCCAGGTCGGTGACGGGCATTTCGTCGCCTGTCATCGGGCCTGACACCGCGGCGGCACTCACGTCCCGGCGTGTCGTTGGGCGACGTCGCCCCGCACGAGGTCGGCGGCGCGCTCACCGACCATGATGGCGGTGGCGTTGGTGTTGGCGCCCGGGATCCGCGGGATGACCGAGGCGTCGACCACCCGCAGGCCCTCGACGCCGGCCACTCGGAGCTCGGGGTCGACGACGGACCCGATCGCGCAGGTCCCGCACGGGTGGTGCATCGAGACGCCGGTGCGCCGGACCCAGGCCAGGACGGAGTCCGGGTCGCGGCCCGCCGGGCCGTCGAGCGGGGCCCCCGCGATCACGCCCCGCAACGCAGGCCGGTCGGCGATCTCGAGCATGCGGACGACGCCGTCGACGGCCGAGCGCCGGTCCTCGGCCGTGCGGAGGTGGTCGTGCCGGATGGCTGGCTGCTCCCCGGGGTCGCGCGAGCGCAGCCGGAGCAGGCCGGTGCTCGTCGGCCGGGTCGTCCAGCCGGCCAGGGCCAGTCCGCCGCCCGCCGATGCCAGCATCCCCCCGATCGCGCAGGGCACGCCGGCGACGTGGAAGTCGGGTGCCGGCAGGTGCGGCGCCGACCGGATGAAGCCGGCCGCCTCCCCGACGTGCGCCATCGGGGGCAGCGTCCCGTACCGCTCGTAGGTGGTCCGTTCCTCGACCGTGAGCTCCGCGCGGAGCGAGGCCAGCCGTGACGGCCAGGAGACGGCCAGCCGCAGATGGTCCTGCAGGCCGTCCCCGACCGGCAGGTCGCTGACGACGGGGATCCCGAGCCGGCGCAGGTGCTCCGCCGGGCCGATGCCGGCGAGCATGAGCAGCTGGGGTGAGTGGTACGCGCCGGCGGCGAGCAGCACCTCGCGCCCGGCGCGAATCCGCGTCGGCACGCTGTGCCGCCGGCCCGCGACGCCGACGACCCGCGTGCCGTCGAGCAGCAGGGCGGTCACCGGGGTCTCGAGTACGAGCCTCAGGTTCGGGCGGCCGGCGATCGGACGGAGGTAGCCGGTCGCGGCGCTGCAGCGCAGCCCGTCGCGCTGGGTCGCCTGCGCGTACCCGACGCCGTCCTGGTCCGGGCCGTTGAGGTCGTCGAGCAGCCGGTATCCGGCCTGCTGCGCCGCACTGAGGAATGCGGCGGTGAGCGGGTGCGGCGCGCGGCTGTCGGAGACCGCCACCGGGCCTCCGACGCCGTGCAGCGGGCCGGCACCGCGGTCGTTGTCCTCGGCCCGCAGGAAGTAGGGGAGGACATCGGCGTAGCTCCAGCCGTCGGCTCCGGACCGAGCCCATCCGTCGTAGTCCGCGGGTGCGCCGCGCAGGTAGACCATCGAGTTGATCGACGACGAGCCGCCCAGCACGCGGCCGTGACCCAGCGCGAGGACGCGGCCGTCCAGGCCGGGCTCCGGGTCGCTGTGGAACCCCCAGTCGTAGGCGCTGCCGAGGAACCGTCCGGCTGCCAGCGGGACGTCCATCATCGGAGCGTCGTCGGCGGGCCCGGCCTCGACGAGCGCCACGGTCACCCCGGGGTCCTCGCTGAGGCGGGCGGCCACGGCGCATCCCGCCGATCCCGCGCCGACCACCACGTAGTCGGCCTCGATGTCCACTCGCTCGGTGTCCATACCCGTCCTCGGACTCGCGGTGCCAACTGTTTGGTCCTATCATAGGAGCGAGTCGGCGCCGGAGGGATGGGCCGGGTCCCGTGGGTGCCGCGCGGGCCGGCACCGTAGGTCGGGGACGGGACGCCGGCCGTGGGTCGGAGGTGTGCCGCCGGTTGCGGGTCCTCAGTCGCTTGACTCGACTCTTTTATAGGGTAATGATTACCCGCGACGAGAGGAGACGCTCGATGTCGACGTGGACTCGAAGGTTCCTGACAGCGTGGGTGGGCGTGGTGACGGCGGGGGCCCTGGTCGCCTGCGGCGGCGCGTCGGACGGGCCGGGGGCCGCCCCGGGGGCAGCGGGCCCGGCCGGGCCCCCGGTGCCCGGCGGCACCGCCACGTTCCTCGTCTACACCGAGCCGGCCCGCCTCGATCCCGCGGCGCTGGTCAACAGCTCGACGGCCGACTCGACGATCGGCAACGCACTCTACGGTCAGCTGCTCGTGGACGACCCCGCGTCCGGGGGCGTGGTGCCCCGTCTCGCCGAGTCGCTGACGACCACCGACGGGCTCGACTGGGTCCTCGACCTGCGCGACGGGGTCACGTTCTCCGACGGCAGCCCGTTGGACGCCGCCGCGGTCGTGGCGAACTGGAACCGCCACAAGGATCGCGCGGTCGGGTCCCGGTCGGCCTCGGCCGCCCAGGCGGTCGCCGCCGCCACGCCGGCCGGGCGCACCGTCACGATCCGGCTCACCGAGCCCAACCGGCAGTTCCCCCAGCTGGTCGTCAACTCGGCGATGAACTGGATCGCGTCGCCGGCCGCGCTGCAGGGCGGGACCGGCGCGTTCGACGCGAACCCCGTCGGCGCCGGGCCGTTCGTCCTGCGGGAGTGGCGCCGGCAGGACCAACTCGTCCTGGCCCGCAACTCCCGGTACTACGACCCGCCCCGGCCCTACCTCGACCAGCTCGTCGTCAAGGCGATCCCCGACAACGAATCCCGGTTGAGCACGTTGCAGAGCGCGGGCGCCGACGCGGCCATCGCGAACGTCGAGATGGCGGGCCGGGCCGGGCAGGCCGATCTCTGGGTGGCCAAGGACGAGCTCGACGGCATCACCGCGAACATCTTCAACACGCGCAAGGCCCCGTTCGACGACCCGGCGGTGCGCCGCGCCGTGGTCCAGGCCATCGACCTCGATGGACTGACCGAGGTCCTCTACAAGGGCCACGAGCAGTCGCCGCGTGCCATGTTCCGGGAGACTGCGGCTCTGCACGAGTCGGGCCTGGACTTCGTCCGGTTCGACCGGGACGCCGCACAGCGCGAGTTCGACCGGCTGGCGGCCGCGGGCACCCCGCTGTCGTTCACCCTCACCGTGCTCAACCTGTCGGAGACGGTGACCATGGCACAGGCCGTCCAGGCCCAGCTGCAGGGCTACCGGAACGTCACCGTCGCGGTGCAGGCCGTGGACTCGTCGACCCGGGCGGCGCAGCTCGCGAACGGCAACTTCGACGTCGTCAACGTGAACATGGCCTTCGGCGACCCCGAGCCGCTGCTGTACCAGTCGCTCAAGACCGGGAGCCCGCAGAACTACAGCGGGATCACCGACCCGCAGCTGGACGCGGCTCTCCTCGACGGTCGTACCTCGGGCGACCTCCCCGGCCGCAAGGACGCCTACCGGCGCGTCCAGCAGCGGTGGAACGAGCTGAACCCGGCAATCCCGATCTCGTCGCTCGCGTCGCTGGTCGTCGTCCGGCCCGAGACCGGGGGCATCGGCTTCTACGGCAACGGGTCGGTGGTCGTCGACGGCGTCTGGAAGGCGTCCTGAGCACCGCGGAACCCGGCCGCGGGGCAGCCCGGCCGGGGCGGGTCGCGGGGAAGGTCGTCCTCGTCACGGGCGCGGCCCGGGGCATGGGGCGCAGCCACGCGCTCCGGCTCGCCGAGGAGGGGGCGGACCTCGTCGTCGCCGACATCTGCCGCGACGTCGACGGGGTCCGGTACCCGATGGCCCGGCCGCAGGACCTCGCCGACACCGCGCGGGCGGCCGAGCAGCGGGGGGCGCGGGTCGTGCCCGTCGCCGTCGACGTGCGCGACGGGGAGCGCCTGGCCACGGAGACCGCCCGCGCGGCCGACGATCTCGGCGGCCTGGACGCCGCCGTGGCCAACGCCGGTGTGCTCGTCACCGGGGCGTGGGACTCGCCGTCCGCCCGGGACTGGAGGGCGGTTGTGGACGTCAACCTGATCGGCGTGTGGCACACCTGCCTCGCAGCGATCCCACACCTGGTCGCCCGCGGCGGCGGCAGCCTCGTGAACATCAGCTCGACCGCCGGAATCAAGGGCAACCCCCTGATGACGGCGTACACCGCGGCGAAACACGGCGTCGTCGGGCTGTCGACCTCACTCGCCAACGAGCTCGCCGCGTTCTCCGTCCGGGTCAACACGGTGCATCCCGCGGGCGTCGCCACCGGGATCGAGTCCGATCTCGACGCGCTCCTCCGCACCGACCGCCCCGATCTGGCGCCGGTCTACACCAACGCGCTGCCGGTGCGCCGCGTGGAACCGATCGACGTCAGCAACGCGGTCGTCTACCTGGTCTCGGACGAGTCGCGCTACGTGACGGGCACCCAGCTCAAGGTCGACGCCGGGGCGGCGATCCGGTGAGCGTTCTCGAGCGCGAACCGGGCCCGGACGTCGGGGAGATCTGCCGGTGAAGTTCATCGCGAATCTGATGGACCCGGGGGTGGACCCGGCGTCGTGGGCGGCCGACCGGGAGGCCGAGGGCTGGGACGTGCTGGCAGCCAGCGACCACTACTTCCTCCCGATCGGCGACCGTGCCCGCTGGTTCCCCCACGTGTGGGTGACCGTCTCTCAGATGGCGGCCGCGACCAGCAGGGTGCAGCTCACGAGCACCTTCGTGAACAACCTGCTCCGGTCGCCCGTGGAGTTCGTCCAGGCGTCGTGGAGCATGCAGCGGGTCAGCGGCGGCCGCTGGCAGGCCGGTCTCGGCGCCGGATGGAACCGCGCCGAGCTGGAGGCGGTGGGGCTCGAGCTGCCCTCACCGCGGCAGCGAGCCGACCGCTACGCCGAGGCCGTCCGGGTCGTCCGCGCGCTGTTCGACGACGGCCGCTGCGCCTTCGCCGGCGAGCACTACTCCGTCGACGTCCCGGCGATGGACGGGTTCGCCGACGTCGAGCGGCCGGCGCTGGTCGGTTCGGTCGGCGGGCCCCGCACGATCGCCCGGGTGGCGCCGCTGCTCGACCGCGTCGAGCTCAAGGCCTCGAGCGCGGCGACCCGCGGCGGCCGGACCGACCACGCGGCGTTCGCCGCGATCCCACGGCGGCACCTCGTCGAGCTCGTGGATCGGGTCCGCCGGGTGAACGAGGGTGCGGAGCTGACCTTCTACGCGCGCTGCGGGACGACGCACGACCCGCTGGCCCGTCACCTGGCTGACCTCGTCGACGACGAGGACGCGCTCTATCACGGCTTGTTCGGCGAGCCCGAGGCGGTGGCGGACCGATTACGGGAGTTCGCCGAGTACGGCTTCAGCCACGTCGACGTGAGCCCGACCAGCGCCGAGGCCTTCGCGCACCTCGCCCCGCACCTGTTCGGCCGCCCGGCCGAACAGGTGGAGCGACGTGCGGTTCAGCAGCAGAAAGGGTGAGGGAGATGGGACGAGTTGAGGGCAAGGTCGCCCTGGTCACCGGCGCCGGCCGCGGGCAGGGGCGTCGACATGCCGTGCGCCTGGCGGAGGAGGGCGCCGACGTCGTCGCGCTCGACGTCTGCACGCCGATCGCGACGGTGCCCTACGCGATGGCGTCGGCCGATGACCTGGCCGAGACGGCCCGGCTCGTCGCGGCCGCCGGCCGGCGCGTCGTCGCGGTCGAGGCCGACGTGCGCGACGGCGCCGCGCTCGACGAGGCGTGCGCGCGGGCCGTCGACGAGCTCGGCCGGCTCGACGTCGTCGTCGCGAACGCGGGGATCACCTCGACGTCGCCGGCCCTCGAGATCACCGACGAGATGTGGTCGACCATGATCGACGTCAACCTCACCGGGGTCTGGCGGACGCTGAAGGCGGCCGGCCCGCACGTGGTCCGGGGCGGCCGAGGTGGCTCGATGATCATCGTCAGCTCGATGGCCACCATGCACCCGAACGAGAACATCGCCCACTACACCGCGGCGAAGACGGGCCTCGTCGGCCTGATGCGCGTGCTGGCGAAGGAGCTCGCGCGGCACAGCATCCGGGTGAACACGCTCCACCCGGGAACGGTGGCGACGCCGATGGTGCTCAACGACGCCGTGTACCGGCTGTTCCGGCCCGACCTGGAGAACCCGACGCGGGAGGACCTGGAGGCCGTGACCCGGACGACGCACGCGCTGCCGGTCGCGCTGATCGACCCCGACGCCGTCGCAGACGCCGTGCTCTACCTCGCGTCCGACGAGTCGCGCTACGTCACCGGGAGCACCGTGACGGTCAGCGCCGGGAACGATCTCTGATGGCCCCGGACGGGGTGGGCACCGCGACGGCCACGAGGCAGCGGACCTGGGCCGTCGGGCTCGAGGGTGCGGCCCTCGCGCTGATCCACGTGCACCCGGGGCACGAGGAAGCGTTCGAGGACTGGTACGCCGGTGACCACTTCTACTCGGGCGGCGTGCTCGGCCCGGGAGTGCTCGCCGGTGGGCGGTGGTACGCCACCGGCCACCTGCGGGCTCAGCGCTTCGTGGCCCCCGGCTGTCGACTGGCCGACCCGTTCGCCGGGAACCACCTCGCGCTGTACTGGCTCACGGTCGGCGGGATCGAGAGCTTCTTCGGCTGGGTGCGGCCCCAGCTCACGGCCCTGCGGGCGGACGGTCGGATGTTCGACGCCCGCACCCACGTCAACGTCGACGGTTACGGGTCGGCCCGGGTGCTCGCGCACCGCGACCAGGCCCGGGTGCCCGCAGCCCTGGCGCTCGACCACCCGTTCCGCGGCCTGTTCCTCACCTACGGCGAGGCGCACGACGGGCCGGCCGCCCCGGGCGGGGACCTGGATCTGCCGGCGGGCAGCCTGGCCGTCAGCTTCCGCCCGGCCGCGGGCACCCTCGACCGCCGGGCCCTGAACAGCGCTGCCGGGTCGCCGGGCGGACGGTTCCCGGCCGACGGCGGCGTGGTGGCGACCCTGCTCTTCCTGCCCGTGCCCCCGCCCGCCGACCGGGCCGGTTGTGCCACGCTCGCCGCCGGTCTCGGGGCCGCGGCCGGTGCCGTACCCCTCTGGGGCGGCGGTTTCCTGCCCGTCGTGCCCGGTGCCCGGGACCACCTCGACCGAATGGCGTGAGCACGCTCCGTCCGCTCCCCGGTGCCGGGTGGCGCCTCCCGCCGGCCGCTGGGCGGCCCGCCGGGAGGCGCCCGGGCCGGCCCGGGTCAGGGCCGCACCATGCGGGCGACCTCCGTGTCGGCGAAGTCGCCGAGCCCGTCCAGGTCGGTCGACAGGCTCAGCGGACGCCAGCGGGCGTCCTCGGCCGCCCGGGCCTCGGTCACCAGCCGGCCGATCCACGCCGCGTCGGAGCCGAGCAACAGCCGGGCGGGCGGATCGGGCTCCTCGGTCAGCGCGACGAGGACGCGCGCGATCTTCGCCGGGTCCCCCCGCTGCACGTCGGGGTTGTCGTGGTACGTCCGGGCGAACCGTCCGACGGTCTCCTGGTACTCCTCACGCACGTCGACGTCCGACGTCGGCTGCTCGGCCCAGGCCGTGCGGACGCCACCGGTCTCGATCAGGGTGGCCCGGATCCCGAGCGGGCGGACCTCGCGCGCGAGGATCTCGCAGAAGCCGCCGACGGCCCACTTGGCGGTCTGGTAGGCGCCCAGGCCGGGCTGGGCGCGGCGGCCGCCGATGGTCGAGATCGTGAGGATGCGCCCGCTGCGGGCCTCGCGCAGCACGGGCAGGACGGCACGCACGACGTTGACGACTCCGTAGAGGTTGACCTCGACGTTCCGCCGGAACTCGGCTTCGCTCATGTCCTCGATCGACCCGAGCGAGCGGTACCCGGCCGAGTTCACGACGACGTCGAGCGCGCCGAACGCGGTCACGGCCGCAGCGGTCGCGCTCCGCACCGCGGCGGGGTCGGTGATGTCGAGCGCGTGCACGCGCAACCGGGGCCCGTGGGTCGCGGCGAGCTCGCGCAGGCCCTCGACGCGCAGGTCGGCCGCGAAGACGCGGTCCCCGGCCGCCAGCGCGGCCGCGGCGAGGTGCTGCCCGATGCCGCCTGCGCATCCGGTGACGAACCAGGTTCTGGTCATGGCACTCCTCGGTGCTACGCGCCGGTGTTGTATATAGGTGAATCATAGTAACAGTTATCGCCAGTGAGGGGATCCTGCGTGGAGTGCTTTCGGATGTATGTCGACGGCGCGGCGGCGGACGCCGCGTCCGGGGCGACCTTCACCTCGACCGACCCGTTCGACCTGTCCGAGTGGGCCCGGGTGCCGGAGGCCGGTCCGGTCGACGTCGAGCGAGCCGTCGACGCCGCCCGCCGCGCCTTCCGCACGTCCTGGTGGCGGGCCCGGCCGCGAGAGCGGGCCCGGGTGCTGCGCGCGTTCGCCGTCCTGCTCGACGGCCACGTGGATCATCTCGCCGCGGTGGAGAGCCGCGACAACGGCAAGACCATCACGGAGGTCCGGGCGGGCTTCGCCGGCGTCGGTGACCACTTCCGGCACGCGGCGAGCATCGCGGAGGCGGTCCCGGACACCGCCCCCGCCGGTGGCCGGCCCGACGTCCTGGCGCTGACCCGACGGGTCCCGTACGGCGTGATCGGGATCCAGATCCCGTGGAACACGCCGGGTGTCATCCTCGCCCAGTCCGCGGCGCCCGCGCTGGCCGCGGGGAACTGCATCGTCGTCAAGCCGTCGGAGGTCGCGCCGTGCTCGACCCTCGAGATCGCCCGGCTCGCCGGCGACGCCGGGTTCCCGCCCGGCGTGGTCAACGTCGTCACCGGGTACGGGGCGGTGGTCGGCGCCGCACTGTGCGCCCATCCCGACGTCGACAAGCTCGTCTTCACGGGGAGCACCGCCGCCGGCGCGGTGGTGGCCGGGCACGCCGCGGCCCGCACCGCCCCGGTGGTGATGGAGCTCGGCGGGAAGGCGGCGCACCTGGTGTTCGCCGACGCCGACCTCGACGCGGCGGCGCTGGGAGTGGTCAGCGGGTTCACCACCGCAGCCGGTCAGAGCTGCATGTGCGGGAGCCGCGTCCTGGTCGAACGGTCGGTCCACGACGAGGTGGTCGACCGCGTGGTGGACCGGCTGCGCACCCTTCGGATCGGCGACCCGGGTGACCCGGCCACCGAGATGGGGCCACTCTGCGGGCCGGGCCAGGCGGAACGGGTCGCGCGGTACATCGCGGCCGGCCGAGCCGAGGGCGCGGTGCTACGGCACGGCGGTGGTCGTCCGGCCGGGTTCGAGGACCATCCGCACTTCGTCGAACCGACGTTGTTCACCGGTGCGACCAGCGCGATGACGATCTGCCAGGAGGAGATCTTCGGCCCGGTGGCGGCCGTCATCGGTTTCGACGACGAGCCGGAGGCGGTGCGGATCGCCAACGACACCCGCTACGGCCTCTCGGCGGCCATCTGGACCGACGACCTGCACCGGGCGCACCGGGTGGCGGAAGCGCTCGACGTCGGCGTCGTCTTCGTCAACACCGCGCGCAGCGGCGACCCGGCCTACGCCAACGGCGGTCGCGGCCAAAGCGGGTACGGGCGCGTCAGCGGCCTCGACGGCTTCCACGAGATGACGCAGAGCAAGAGCATCCAGGTGCTCTTGCGGCCGCCGCCGACTGCGTAGACCCGAGCCTAGGCGGTTTCGGCGAATACCTCGGTCGCGATCTGATATCCCTCGAAAGCCCTGGCCACGCCGGCGTAGACGGCCACCTGGACGAACAGCTCGACGATCTCCTCCTTGGTCACGCCGTTGTGCAGCGCGATGCGCAACTGTCCCCGGAGCGGCTCGGTGACGCCCAGGGAGGCGGCGACCGTCACCGATATCAAGGCTCGGGTCCGGGTGTCGAGGTGCTCCGTGCGCGACCAGGCGTCGGCGAACGCGTGCTCCGTGGCGATGCGCATGAAGTCGGCGGCGTTCGTGGGTTCGGTCGGGGACGTGCCGAGGAACGACTCGAGGCGGAAGCCCAGTAGGTCGGCGGCAGTCTCCAGGGCCGCGTCGTACCGGGCGGCGGCCGGGTTCGGCGGTGTGGTCATCGACGCTCCTCTGATGGCCGGGCGCAGCCCGGTGCAAGGGTTGTTCGAGGGTCGGTGCGGCACCGGCCCTGTCGGCCGCACTATAGGCTCATGATTCGCGGAAACGCTCCCTGGTCGCCCGCGTGCGCGCGGCACCCCCGCTCCGCGAGGCCCGCAAGCCGGCCGGGGCGACCTGTCGTACGATCCCTGCAGGTGCGCCAGGGATCGGCTCCGGTGCGGGAGGGGGCTCGGCGCATGGGAGGTGTCGACGACCTCGATGCCGACCGCGCTTCCCAACGGGTTCCGCGCCGGCTGCCGGACGAGCGTCGCCGCCTGAAGGCGGCGGAGGCCATCGCCCAGCAGATCGTCGACGACATCTCCGACGAGCAGCTCCCGGCCGGCGCCCGGCTACCCGGCGAGAAGGACATGCTCGCGCGCTTCGACGCAGGTCGCGGCACGCTGCGCGAGTCGTTGCGGTTCCTCGAGATGAACGGGGCGATCCGGCTCAAGGCCGGCCCGGCCGGCGGCCCGATCGTCCGGCGCCCGGACGGACTGGACTTCGCCGCGATCCTCGGGTTGTTCGTCCAGTCCCGCGGGCTGCCGTTCAAGGAACTCGTCACAGCTCGGCTCACGGTGGAGCCCGAGCTCGCGGCGATGGCCGCCACGTCGATCGCGCCGGAGCAGCTGCTCGAGCTCAAGGACTCGGTCGACGGGATGCGTGCGTTCCTCGACGACGAGCAGAACTTCCTCGCCGAGAACGACCGGTTCCACGCGATCGTCGCCGCCGCGGCCGGGAACGACCTCCTCACGCTGCTGACCTCCTCGCTGCACGAGATCACCGACGGGGTATCGCTCGGGGTGAGCTACTCGATGGCGCGCCGCGAGGGTGTCCTGCGTTCGCACGAGGCCGTCTACCAGGCGATCGCGGACGGCGACGCGGAAGGTGCGCGCTGGACCATGCGCCAGCACCTACAGCGCTTCCAGCGGCGGATCGAGCAGGACTTGCCCGAGGTGGGCGACCGGACCGTCCGCTGGCGGGACATCTCGCCGTAGGCGTCTGCCGCCGACGCCGTGCGCCGCCGTCCCGTGACGGCCGGGGCTCGACCGCTGCCGCGCCCGCCGGTGCCGAGCGCACGGCGCCCGCTCGGTGTCCCCGCTCCCGCACCCCTCCCGGTCGTCGTCCCGGCTCCTGACCGGACCGTGCTGCCACCGGACCGTGCTGCCCCCGGACCGTGCTGCGACTCCGAATGGAAGCGCACGGGCCGGGCTCCCGGCGCGGTCCTCGTCCCACACCGCGACCCGGGCACCTCCGCTCGTGCCGTGCGTGGGTCTTTCGATGCTCAGGCCTAACGAGTATATTCATGAGAGCGAAGCTGCTGGCGGGGTGCTGCCACCTCTCGTCTCGGGCGCGTGGCCGTGGTGCCACGGCCTGTCCCGGCGCGTACCGGCGGCATCGCTGCACCTGTGCCACAGTCGAAGGAGGACGATGAGCGAGGTTCCGGGAGCCGGGAAGGTCGCGCGATTCAGCGCGGCGACGCTGGTCGAGTCGGGTGCGATCGCCCTCCCGTCCCGCATCCGCCCGCTGGAGGCGAGCTGGCGGATCGCCGGTCGAGCCTTCACGGTGGACCTGGCCGGAGGCCACAACATCTGGCTGCACCACGCCGTCGCCGCGGCCGCGCCCGGCGACGTGCTCGTCGCCGCGGTGGCGGGCGACCCCGACTTCGGCTACTGGGGCGAGATCCTCGCCACCGCGGCCCGGGTCCGCGGCTTGGCGGGCCTGGTGATCGACGGCTGCGTCCGGGACCGCCACGAGCTCGTCGAGATCGGGTTCCCGGTGTTCGCTCGCGGGCTGTGCATCCGTGGTACGGGCAAGGACACGTCGGTCGGCGGGCTCGGCCGGCCGGTGACGCTCGGGGACGTCACGGTCCGTCCCGGCGACCACGTCGTGGGCGACGCGGACGGCCTGGTCGTCGCCACAGCTGATGCGCTGGACGGCATCGCCGCACGCGCGGCGGACCGCGTGAGGGGCGAGGCGGAGATCCTCGACCGCATCGTCGGTGGGGAGTCGACCGTGGACATCTACGGGTTCGCCCGGGCGGCCCCGCGCGTCGGCGCCTGAGCGACGCACAGTGCCCGCGGCCGATCACGGGCGGAACCGGTCGAGACACGGACGAGACGGAGGCGGTGAGTGATGAGCGAGCCGGACACGCCGCAGGCTCCAGGCTTCGGGCTGTTCAGCCCGATCGTTTACCCGATCAACCGGCAGGACTGGGAGGACCGGGCGACCCCACACGATCTCGTCGAGGTGGTGCGTGCCGCCGAACGGTGCGGGTTCGACTACGTCACCTGCGGCGACCACGGCGTGATTCCGGCCGTCGATCTCGAGGCTTACGGAAGCGGCCGCTTCTTCGACCCGATCGCCACGCTCGGCTACCTGGCCGCGGCGACCTCGCGGATCGGGCTGGCGACGTTCGTCTACCAGGTCCACCTGCGCAGCCCGTTCGTCACGGCGAAGTCGCTGGCGACTCTCGACCTGCTCTCGGGCGGACGGGTGATCGCCGGGTTCGGCGTGGGGAGCAGGCGCGTCGAGGCCGAGGTCGCGGGTGTCGACTTCGACAGCCGGGGCAAGGTCGCCGACGAGTACATCACGGCGATCCGACGACTGTGGACCTCCGACGTAGCGGCGTTCCGTGGCCGGCACGTCGCGTTCGAGGACGTGGTGTGTGCCCCCCGGCCGGTGCAGCAGCCGCACCCGCCGATCTGGGTGGCCGGCAAGCGCGCTGTGTCCCTGCGCCGCGCCGTCCGGCTCGGCGACGCCTGGGTGATGGCGCCGTGGGCGGTGACGCGCGACGAGGCCGCAGGGCTGCTCGCCCGGGTCCGCGACGGGACGGACTGGGCCGCGCGGACCACACCGATGCGGGTCGTGGCATCGATCGCGCCGCTCGGCGGACGCGCGCCGCGCGGCCTTGCTCCGACTCCGATCGACCGGCCGGACGACCTGGCGACCGAGCGGGCGCTCGTGGAGATCGACCGCTGGCGGGAGATCGGTGCGACCGACTTCGTCGTCGACCTGCCGGCCGGCAGCGCGGGGATGCTGCTCGACGCCGTCGAGTGGTTCGGCACGCGGGTGGCTGCGGCGCTGCGCGACCCAGTGGTCCCGAGCCGGAGTACGACGCCGGGTTGCGCCGCTGGTCCTGCCTAATAGTATAATCAATATCATCAGACAGTGCGCCCAGCGGTGGCTGCCGTGAGCGGCTGCACCGCGGCGATGGCGAACAGCCGGGACGAGAGCGGTGGCGTCGGGTTCGACAGCCGCGCGCGACATCGCGGTCCGCACCGAGGAGGATCATGCTTCGCTCCGACCAGAACGACCGGCTCACCCGGGTCGGCCCGGGGACGCCGATGGGAGACCTGCTCCGCCGCTACTGGATGCCTGTTGCCACCGGACACGACCTGGCGGAGAGCCCCGTGCGACGGGTGCGCATCCTCGGCGAGGATCTCGTCGTGTTTCGCGCCGAGGACGGCGGCCTGGGTCTGGTGGGCGAGCGGTGCCCGCACCGCGGGGCGTCGCTCGGTTACGGCTTCCCCGACGGCGACGGGCTGCGCTGCCCCTACCACGGATGGAAGTTCTCGACCGGCGGTGAGTGCCTCGACCAGCCGAACCAGATCCCGCCGTCGGACAGTCTGAAGCGGAGGTCCGGGGTCCCCGCCTACCCGGTGCAGGAGATGGGCGGCCTGCTCTGGGCCTACCTCGGACCGGGCGATGCGCCCGCGCTGCCGCGCTACGACCTGTTCACCTGGCCCGAGGGTCCCACCCGGTTCCGCGACATCGGGTACGCCGTGATCCCGTGCAACTGGCTGCAGATCATGGAGAACTCGTTCGACCCCACGCACGTGGAGTGGTTGCACGGGAGGCTGTTCAACTACCATCTGGAGCGTGCGGGCGAACCGCCGACCGTCCTGGGCGGTCATCATGTGAAGATCGCGTTCGACCTCGTCGAGTACGGCATCATCAAGCGCCGGCTACGGGAGGGGCAGAGCGAGGACAGCGAGGACTGGCGCACGGGGCACCCGGCCGTCTTCCCGAACATCCTCAAGGTCGGTGGGTCCGGTCTGAGCCAGTTCCAGATCCGGGTCCCGGTCGACGACGAGAACACCCTGCACTTCTGGTACTCGACCTTCGAGATTCCCGACGCCTACGCCGCCACGGCCGAGGGCGTTCACGAGCTGCCCGACAGCTACCAGGTCCGGCTCACCGAGCCCGACGGCTCCTTCATCATGGACACGATCGACGCCCAGGACGCCATGGCCTGGGTGACCCAGGGTGTGCGGACCGACCGGGAGGACGAGCACCTGAGCTCGTCCGACCAGGGCATCGCGCTCTATCGCAACCTGCTGCGCACCCAGCTCGCGGCTGCCGAGTCCGGAGGGCCGCTGATGAACGTTCTGGACCCTGCGACGGCACCCGACGTCGTGGAGCTGCCGCAGGAGAACAAGGCGCTGGGCGTCGGCGGCGGCGAGCGGAACCCGTTCGCGGAGTTCCTCCGCCTGCAGTCCCGCGACGGCCGGAGGATCCCCGAGATGGTCCGGCGCATCGACGCCGCGCTCCGACCTCGCGAGACGGCGTGAGCACACGGAGAGCGTCGGCATCCCCCACCCCGGCACGGCGAGCGGAGACGGCATGAGCGACCAGCGAACGGGCTTCTTCATCGACGGCGAGTTCGTCGAGTCGTCCTCGACCGGCCGGATGGTGGACGTCGTGGCCCCGGCGACCGAGGAGGTCGCCCACCGGGTGCCGGAGGCGGGCGAACCCGAGCTCGACCGGGCGGTGGCGGCCGCCCGCCGGGCGTTCGACGAGGGCCCGTGGCCGCGGCTGTCGCCGGCCGAACGGGCGGCCGTCCTGCTGCGCGCCTGCGACCTGCTCGACAAGCGGGTCGACGACGCGGCGCACCTGCAGGCCGACGAGATGGGCGCGCCCCTGAGCCTCGGCCGCTTCACCGGACGCACCTCGATCGACGTCACCCGCGAGCTGTGCGCGGCCGTCGTCGGCTGGAGCGAGGTCGACGCACGCGACGGTCAGTGGGAGTACGAGGTACGCACTGAGCCCTACGGTGTCGTCGCGGCGATCTCGCCGTGGAACGGCCCCTTCGCGGCGACCCTGATGAAGGGCACCATGGCGCTGCTGGCCGGCTGCACCGTCGTCGACAAACCGCCCATCGAGGCGCCGCTCAGCAGCCTGCTCATCGCCGAGGCTCTGGCCGACGCCGGCCTGCCCGCGGGCGCGTTCAACCTCGTGCCCGGCGACGGGCGGCTCGGCGAGCGGCTGGTCTCCAGCCCCGGGGTCGACATGGTGTCGTTCACCGGCGGCACGGTGGTCGGCAAGCAGGTCGGCCGGATCTGCGGTGAGCAGCTCAAGCGGGTCGTCCTGGAGCTGGGCGGCAAGTCGGCCGGCGTGGTGCTGCCCGACGGCGACATGGCGGCAGCCGTGCGCGGCGTCGCGTCCGGGGTGTTCTTCAACACCGGACAGGTGTGCAGCAGCCTCACCCGGCTGCTGGTGCCGCGCGACCGCGAGGAGGAGGCCGTCGCCGGCCTGGTCGAGTTCGCCTCGCGGCTTCGGCTGGGCGACCCGCACGACGGGAGCACGCAGGTCGGCCCGCTCGCGACCCGGCGGCACCGGGACCGCGTGGAGTCCTACGTCCGGCTCGGGGTCGCCGAGGGCGCGGAGCTCGTCACCGGCGGCGCTCGGCCCGCACATCTGTCCCGCGGCTGGTTCTTCGAGCCCACGGTGTTCCGGGGCGTCACGAACACCATGCGACTCGGGCGCGAGGAGGTGTTCGGGCCGGTCGCGTCCGTCCTGACCTATGGCGACGTCGACGAGGCGGTGGCCATCGCGAACGACTCGCCGTACGGGCTCAACGCATCGGTGTTCTCGGGCGACGAGGAACATGCGCTCCGCGTCGCGGCGCGGCTGCGCACAGGAGCCGTGACGATCAACGACTACGCCCAGAACTTCAGCGCCCCGCGGTACCACATCAAGGACTCGGGGATCGGGGTCCGGACCGGTCGCGAAGGATACGAGCAGCACCGGCTGGCGAAGCTGTACAACCTGCGGCCGTCCGCGCGCGCGAACCGCAACGTCACGGTCGTCGGTGAGTAGCCACCTCGCGACCGACGGCGGACGGGCGGCGACAGTGTTCCCGACCTTCGTGGACGAGCTCGAGGCGCGGACCCGGATCCAGGACGTGCTCTACCGGCACAGCCGTGGCATCGACCGCAACGACCAGCTCGGCGATCGGGCGGCGGCCTATCATCCCGACGCCTGGGTCGACAGCGGAGCCGGCCGCCAGCCCGTTGCCGACCTGCTCACGCTGCGCCGCCGCGAGCACGACCGGACACGCCACACCATGCACTCGGTGACGAACGTCCTGATCGAGTTCGCGTCACCGGACGTCGCTGCGGTCGAGAGTCACGTCACCGCCGTCGAGTGGGAGGAGGCCGGCTACGACTTCGCCTCCCGCGGGATCACCGACGCGGGACCCTGCGGGGCCCGGATCCTCTCGTGGTGCCGGTACCTGGACATCTTCGAGCGTCGCTCGGGCGAATGGCGGATCCTGGACCGCACGGTGGTGTTCGGCGACACCACGCATGAGCCGTTACCGGTCGATCCCGTTCTCCCGCAGCGCTTCCAGGTCCAGCAGCACGGTGCCGGCGACCCGGTCTACGTGCTGGCCGAACGGGCGCGCGCACTGGTCGAGCACCGATGGACCCCGGCTGACGCGCACCCGGCGGAATGACGGCGCCGGGCTGAATGCCCGGTCCGAGCAGGATGCGGCGGAGATGGGTTGACATGGTTGATCTAATGATTATCCTATAAGTGGTCGTAGCGGAGCGGAGGCTCGGTCGTGGACGACAGCCGATCCCGGAATTCGGGGGTCCCCTGTGTGGCCTGTCGGAACGGCGGGCACCGCGATGTCGGGGGAGTGTGCGCGGTCTGCGGAGAGTGGCTCCCGGTCGCCCGGTGTCGTGCCCCGGGCTGTCGGTGGAGTCTCGCCGCGGGCGAGCAGACGCTCGCCGAGGCCGTTCAGCACCAGCAGGAAGCCCGACATCGCGTCCGCGTCGTCATCGGCTGACCGTCGCATCGACCACACACCGCCAGACCGGACCCGCCGGTCGAGCACAGCGCAGAACCGAGGAGCGAAGGATGCCCCGCAAGGTCGTCGACGTCCACGGGCACATCGTTGCCCCCGCCGAGCTGTACAGCTACCGGGAGTTCCTCATCGGGACCCGTGGGCACTACGGACGTCGGCTCAAGGGCTTCTCCGAGAAGCGCGAGGGGATGAGCCACGGCCGGACCGGCGTCATCCCGCCGGAGGAGCTGAAGCACTTCGCCGACGAGCACATCGCCTGGCTCGACCGCGTCGGCACCGACGTCCAGCTGGTGTCCGCCCGGCCCTACAGCCTGATGCACTCGGAGAAGCCGGCCCGGATCGTGCACTGGTGGGCCCAGACCGTCAACGATGCGATCGCGACGCAGTCCCGGTTCTATCCGCATCGGCTGCAGGGGATCGCGAACCTGCCGATCGTGTGGGGCGAACCGGTCGAGAACGCGTTCGAGGAGCTCGATCGGTGCGTCGAGGAGCTGGGCTTCGTCGGCGTCCTGGTCAACCCTGACCCGAGCGAGGGCCGGGCCACCCTCGAGGTTCCCGGGTTGGGCGACGAGTACTGGTATCCGCTCTACGAGCGGCTGGTCGCCTACGACCTCCCGATGCTCGTCCACTCCTGCGGCTGCGTGTCGCTGCGGGAGAACCAGAGCCTGCACTTCATCACCGAGGAGAGCGTCGCGGTCATGTCGCTCGTCCAGTCGGATGTCTTCACCACGTTCCCCGACCTCAAGGTAATCGTCCCGCACGGCGGCGGCGCGATCCCCTACCAGGTCGGCCGCTTCCGCGGCACGTACTGGGAGGGCCTCGGCAAGGGCGGCACCTTCGACGAGGCGATCCGCAAGATCTACTACGACACCTGCCTCTACACGACCGAGGCGCTCGCGCTGCTCGTCGACGTCATCGGCAGTGACCGGGTCGTGCTGGGCACCGAGCGTCCCGGCGACGGCTCGCACAAGAAGACACCCACCGAGGGCTGGGCCGACGACATCGCTGCGGTCCTGCGGTCGCTGCCGCAGAACTCCGAGAAGGACCTCGACCTGATGCTCGGCGACACGGCGCTCGACCTCTTCCCGCGCCTGCGCCGCAACCTCGAGCTCGCCGAGGGCCGGGCATGACGGCCCAGCTCGACGGCACGTCCGCCGACGTCGACCGGGCCGGGCTGGTCCGGTTCGTCCGCGAGTTCGCGCGCGAACGGGTGGCGCCTCGGGTCGCGGAGTACGACGCGGCCGAACAACTTCCGCGCGACATGCTCGACGAGATGGCCGAGCTCGGCTTCTTCGGCGGCACCGTCCCGGAGGAGTGGGGCGGCCTCGGCCTCGACCACGTCACCTACGCCGAGGTCATCGAGGAGATCTCGCGCGTCGACCACTGCCTCGGCGTGCTGATGAGCATGCCGTCCGCGCTGGTCGGCGGCGGGATCCGGGCGTTCGGCACCGACGAACAGAAGGAGCGTTGGTTGCGGCCGCTGGCCGCGGGCCGCATCTTCGGCGGCGCCGGCGTGACCGAGCCCCGGTCCGGCAGCGACGTGGCGGGCACCCGGACGCGCTACCGCCGCACGCCGTCGGGGTTCGTGCTCACCGGCGCGAAGGCGTGGATCACCAATCTCGATCTCGCCTCGTTCTTCGTCACGTTCGCGACGTCGGACCCCGCGCTGGGCCGGGACGGGATCTCCGCGTTCATAGTCCCGGCCGATGCCCCTGGCGTCCAGGTCAGGCCCGAGCGCAACAAGATGGGTTTCCGCCCCCTGTGCAGCGGCGAGCTGGTGTTCGACGACGTCGAGCTCGGCCCCGACGCGCTCCTCGGCGAGGAGGGCCAGGGGTTCGCCGTTGCGATGACGGCCGTCGAGCGGGGCCGGCTGTCCGTCGCGGCCCGCGCCGTCGGGCTGGCACAGGCCTGCCTGGACGCGTCCGTCCGCTACGCCAGGGAACGGATCGTGTTCGACCAGCCCCTCGCAGACTTCCAGATGGTGCAGCAGAAGATCAGCTCGATGGTCGTCAACGTGTCGGCCGCCCGGCTGCTGACCAGGGAGTGCGCGCGGGCCATGGAGCGCGGCGAGCGGGCCCGGCACGAGGCGAGCGTCGCGAAGTTCTTCGCCAGCGAGACGGCCCAGGCGGCGGCGACCGACGCGGTACAGATCCACGGCGCCGCCGGCGTCTCGGCGGAGTACGGCGTCTCCCGCCACTACCGCGACGCGAAGGTCTTCCAGATCGTCGAGGGCGCCAACGACATCCACCGCATCCTCATCGCCAAGCATGCGCTGAAGGCGGCGTCGTGACCATCGGGCCTGCCGACGCCGGCGACGTGGACGAGCTGCGGGTGCTGCTCGCCCTGTCGTGCCGCATCCTCGCCCTGACCGGATGCGTCCGGGAGATCACCGGGCACGTCAGCGCCCGCATCCCGGGGACGGACGAGTTCCTCGTCCGGTGCCGGCCGCCGCAGGACCCGGGCGTGGAGTTCACCGTCGCCGACGACATCCACCGCGTCGGCCTCGACGCGACCAACGCCGACCTGGCGGGCGGCTACGCGCTACCGGGGGAGTGGGCGATCCACACCGAGCTCTACCGGGCCCGGCCCGAGATCGGCTCGGTCGTCCACGGCCATCCGCGCTCGTCACTGCTGTGCGGGATTCTCGGGCTCCCGATGCGGCCGATCGTCGGTGCCTACGACCCGGGAGCGATGGACATCGCGGTCGACGGGCTGCCGATCTACCCGCGCGCGGTCCTGATCAGCGACGTCGCGCTCGGCAAGGAGCTGGCGGCGACGATGGGGGAGTCGCGGGCGTGCCTGCTGCGCGGGCACGGAGTCGTCACCGTCGGCGACGACGTCCGTGACGCCACGGTGCGTGCGGTCAAGGTCGAGACCCTCGCCGACCTGACGCTGCGGCTGCACGCGGTGTCCCCGGAGCCACCTGCGCCGCTGCCCGCCGCCGACGTCGACGAGGTCGCCGGGTTCGTCAGCAGCCGCGGCGCCGCGGCGACCTACGCCCGCTGGACCTGGGACTACTACACGCACGCGCTCGGCCCCCGGGCCGACGTCGACAGGAGGTCGTGACATGGCGGTACTCGTCGGCGGCGCAGGCGTGTCGCACAGTCCACAGCTGTCGATCCCCCCGGACGGCTGGCGCGCCCACGGCGACCTCGAGCAACCCCGCCTCGCGGAGCTGGGGCTGCGGCCGTCGGCCCGGACGCCGGACGACCTGCGCTCGGAGCTGGGCGGCGACCTGATGGCGGCCCGGCACGAGGCCTGCCAGCGGGCGCTGGAGGCCACTCGCGACGAGCTGCTCGCGCTTCGGCCCGACGTGCTCGTCGTCGTCGGTGACGACCAGCACGAGCTGTTCCTCGACGACATCATGCCGGCCGTCGCGGTCTACTGGGGCACGAGCCTGGAGGATCGACCGCCCGGCGCGGCGGAGTACCCCGCGTCGATGGAGATGGCTTACCGCTACTACCACGGCGACGACACGGACACCTACGTCACCGACGCGGGACTCGGGCTGCACGTCGTCGAGCAGCTCATGGACGCCGGGATCGACGTCGGCCAGTTCTCCGTGCAACCGGAGGGCCGCTCGCTCGGTCACGCCTTCACCTTCGTGTACCGACGGCTGCTCGAGGGGCTCCCGCGACTCCCGCTCGTGCCGATCATGCTGAACACGTACTTCCCGCCCAACCAGCCGTCGCCGGCGCGCTGCGTGACGCTCGGCCGGGCCCTGCGCGCCGCGATCGAGAGCTGGCCGCAGCAGCGACGGGTCGCGCTGATCGCATCCGGCGGACTGACGCATCCGATCATCGACGAGGAGCTCGACCGCAGGCTGCTCGACGCACTCGAACGGCAGGACGACGAGGAACTCGCCCGGCTGCCGGTACCCGAGCTCGTCGAGGGGACCTCCGAGATCCGGAACTGGATCACGGTCGGGGCCGCGATGCACGGGCTCCACGGGAAGACGGTCGACTACGTGCCCGCCTACCGGTCCACGGCCGGCTCTGGCTGCGGGATGGGCTTCTTCACCTGGTCGGACGGGGTGGCCTGATGCGCTACGCAGACCGCCTCGCGGAGCTCGACAGCTGCATGCTCTCCGACGCCCTCGACAACCTGGGGCTGCCGGGCGCCGTCGCCGGGATCACCCCGATCTGGCAGGGCGCCCGGATGGCCGGCCGGGCCGTCACGATGCGCACGGTGCCGTTCGACGGGCGCCGCAGCACCCGGCACCTCGGTGCCGCGGCGCTCGAACGGGCCGTCGACGGCGAGATCATCGTCGTCGAGCAGGTCCGGCCCGAGGGCGCCCCGCCTGCGGCAGCGACCTGGGGCGGTCTGCTCGCCCGGGCCGCCGTGCACCGCGGCGTCGGTGGCGTGGTCGTCGACGGCGCCTGCCGCGACGTCGACGAGATCCGCGAGCTCAGGCTGCCCCTCTCGGCCAGAGCGGTCGTCCCTTTCACCGCCCGCGGCCGGTTCGTCGAGGCCGCGGTCGGCGAGCCCGTGACGATCGGTGGCGTCACCGTCGAGGAGGGCGACTTCGTGCTCGCCGACGGGTCCGGGGTCGTGTTCATCCCGGCCGAGAGGGTCGACGAGGTCCTCGCGGTAGCCGATCGGCTGGCCGCGAAGGAAGCAGTGATGGCCGTTGCCCTGGAGGAGGGCGCCCAGCCGTCCGAGGTCCTCGGACGGACGTACGAGGAGATGCTGCATGACCGATGACGACATCAGGGCCCTGCTCGCCACGATGACCACGGCGGGTGTGTCGGACGCGCTCGACCGGCTCGGCCGTGGGGGAGCGGTGCCCGGGCTGGTGCCCTTCGATCCCACGTTCCGCATCGTCGGGCGGGCTTTCACCGGCCGCTACGAGCCGGTCGACGAGGCCGGTGGGACGGTCGGCGACTTCATCGACGACGTCCCCGAGGGCGACGTCGTCGTGCTGGACAACCAGGGCCGCCTCGACTGCACGGTGTGGGGCGACATCCTCACCTCGGTCGCAGGCCGCCGTGGGATGGCCGGCACTGTGATCGACGGCGTGTGCCGCGACGTCGCCGCGAGCCTGCGGATCGGCTACCCCGTATTCACCCGGGGCCGCAGCATGCGGACCGGGAAGGACCGGGTGCGGCTGGCTGCCACCGGTGTCCCGGTGATGCTGGGCGACGTGCGCGTCGAGCCGGGGGACTGGTTGCTCGGCGACGCCGACGGGGTCGTGGTGATCGCGGCGGCGCAGGCCGCCGAAGTGCTGGAGACCGCGGCCGCGATCGAGGCGGCCGAAGCCCGGATCCGGGACCGTGCGGCCGCCGGCGAGCGCCTCGACGAGGTCCGCGCCGACATCGGCTACCACGCGCTGCAGGCCTCCGCCGGGGCCCCGAGATGACCTCTGTCGCCGCGCCCGCGAGCAAGCGATGACCGCGGAGGTCGGCGTAGGCGTTGCGGGCTGGGGCGCCGCCGGCCGGCTGATGGCCGCGGCCCTGGGGCGGTCTGACCGGTTCCGCCTCGCGGGTATCGCCGACCGCGACCCGGCGTCGCGGGATGCAGCCCGGCGGGACGCCGAGGTGCCGGCCTACCAGCGGGTCGAGGACCTCGTCGCGGCCCCGGGGGTCGATGTCCTCTACGTCGCGACGCCGACGGCGCACCACGCGGAGGCCATCGTCGCCGCGGCCGCAGCGGGGGTGGACGTCGTCTGCGAGAAGCCCGCTGCGCGTACGGTCGCCGAGGCGATGTTCGCCGTGCAGACCGCTGCCGATGCCGGCGTGCAGTTGCTGGTGGGTGCGTCGCACAGCTACGACGCGCCCGTCCGGGCGCTGCGCGAGGTCGTCGAGTGCGGCCGGCTCGGCGCGCTGACGTCGGTGGAGTCCAGCTGTCACACCGACTGGCACCGCCGGCCGCGCACGAGCGCCGACCTGGACGCGACGATGGGCAACGGCCTCGTGCTGCGCCAGGGCGCCCATCAGTTCGACGTCCTCCGCCTGGTCTGCGGCGGCGCGGCACGCTCGGTGAGCGGACTGACGTTCGGCGGGGCCGGTGGCGCCGAGCGCGGTTTCGCGGCACACCTGCGGTTCGCCGACGGCATCGTCGCCAGCGCCTACTACCACGGCGGCGGCGGCTTCGACTCCCGCCTCACGACCTGGGGTGTGGGCGAGCTCGGGACGGTGGAGCTCGAGCCGGCGCCGCCGCTGGCAGACTTCTTCGCACTGCCCGGCTCGGCCGCGGCACCACCGGTGACTCCGACCTTCGGCCGGACGACGGCCACGTTCGACTCCGGCGGCGCGGTGGTGACGGCGACCGGCCTGCTGGTCTTCGACGAGCGCGGCGTCGACGTCGTCGACGTGACGGACCGCCCGTCGGGCTGGGACGCGGTGCTCGTCGAGCTGGCCGACGTGCTCGACGGCGCGGCGCCCGTGCACGACGGCGCCTGGGCCGTCGCGACGCTCGAGGTCTGCATCGCCATCCACCGGTCCGCCGCAACCGGGGCCCCGGTGGAGCTCCGGCACCAGATCGCCCTGTCGCACGAGTGAGGACGAACATGATCATCGACGCGCACGCGCACCTGAACGCGCCTGCCGAGCTGTACGCGTACCAGGCGGCACTGCTGTGCTCCGGGGGCGCCCATGGCGCGGGCGGGGCCGGGGTCACCGACGCGCAGCTGAAGGACTACGGCGAGCAGACGCTGACCGTCATGGACAGCGTCGGGACCGACGTCCAGCTGATCTCGCCGCGGCCGTTCCACACCGGACACTCGGCCTCGCCGAGCCGGATCGTGCGGTGGTGGACGAGCGCGGTCAACGATGCGATCGCCCGCCAGGCCGCGCAGTTCCCGAACCGTCTGCTCGGGGTCGCCGCGATGCCGCAGTCGATGGAGCTCACCCCGGCCGAGTGGGCGGCCGACCTGGAGCGGTCGGTCACCGAGCTGGGCATGGTGGGCTGCGTGCTCAACCCGGACCCGGCCGAGGGCGCGGGCCACGTGCCGACGCTGGGCGACCCGTGGTGGTACCCGGTCTACGAGAAGCTCGTCGAGCTCGACGTGCCCGCGCTCGTCCACTCCGGAGCCTGCCGCAACGGCCGGGAGACCTACAGCGAGCACTTCGTCACCGAGGAGAGCATCGCGATCCTGTCCCTCCTCAACTCCGAGGTGTTCCTCCGCTTCCCCGATCTGAAGATCATCATCTCGCACGGCGGCGGGTCGGTCCCCTACCAGATCGGCCGGTGGCGAGCGGCGCGCGCACACCCGAAGCTGCGTCGCGGCCAGGCGTTGCAGGAGTCCTTCGACGAGAGCCTGCGGCGGCTGTGGTTCGACACGGTGCTGCACAGCCCGCTGTCGCTGGAGCTGCTCGTGCGGACGGTGGGGGCGGACCGGTGCCTGTTCGGCACCGAGAAGCCGGGCAGCGGCAGCGCGCCCGACCCGGTCACCGGCCGCGACTACGACGACATCCGCCCGGTCATCGAGGGGTTCGACTTCCTCACCGACGCGGAGAAGGCGGCGATCCTCGCGGGCAACGCGCAGTCGTTGTTCAGGGTCCCGTGACCGCGTCGGCCGCCGACTTCGGCGTGGGCGAGTCGGATGTGGATGCGGGGATCGACGACGTGCGGGCGGCATGGGTCGCCGGGCACAGCCGCGTCGGCGCGGCGGGGGAGTGGACGACACGAGCACTGCTTGCGCCGCTGGCGCTGCCGTTCGTGCCGGCGACCAGGGTGGGATCCGCCGAGCAGGCGTGCGCCGCCGCGCGGGCGTTCGGCGGTCCGGTCGTGCTCAAGGTCCTGTCCGACGCGGCGCTGCACAAGACCGAGCTCGGCCTCGTCGAGCTGGGGCTGGCGGACCCTGCCGCGGTGGCGGCCTGCTACACCCGGCTGTCGGAGCGGGTCGCGGAGCTGGGGCTGACCGAGGCGGTCGTCGTCGTCCAGCCGATGGCCCCGCCAGGGGTCGACCTGTTCCTCGGGATCGATCGCGATCCGGCGTTCGGCCCCGTGCTCGTCGTCGGGCTGGGTGGGACGACCGTGGAGCTGTTCCGCGACGTGGCGCGCCGGGTACTGCCCGCGTCGACCTCGGACGTCACGGAGATGCTGAGCTCTCTGCGCAGCGCGGCGCTCCTCACCGGGTTCCGGGGCGCGCCTGTGGTGGACACCGCGGCGTTCAGCGTGCTCGCCGCGACGGTCGCCCGGCTCGTCGAACGCTTCCCGGCGATCGGCGAGATCGACCTCAACCCGGTACGGGTCCTGCCGAACGGTGAGTGCGTGGTCCTCGACGCCGCGGCGGTCCTGCGCGTCCCCGAGCCGGCGGTATCGCCACGGGTCGGGCCGCGCGATCTCCGCCCGCTGCTGGGACCGAAGACGATCGCGGTCGTCGGCGCATCCCGTGACGCTTCCCGGCCTGGTGGCCGGGTGCTGCGGTCCCTGCTCGAGCACGGCTTCCCGGATCGGGTCCTGCCGGTCAACCCGGCCGGCGGCCGGATTGCAGGTCTCGACGCCGCCACCGGCCTGGCAGAGCTGCCCGAGGTGCCGGACCTGGTGTGCATCGCGTTGCCCGCGGCGGCCGCCGTCGAGTCGGTCCGCGAGTGTGTGGCGCTGGGGGTCCGCGCCGTGATCGTCTTCGCCTCCGGCTTCGCGGAGGCCGGGCCGGAGGGTCGCGAGCTCGACGCCCGGCTCCGCGCCGCGGTCGCCGGATCCGGGACGGTCCTGTGCGGGCCCAACACGATCGGCGTCGTCGACGCGCACGTCCCGATGGCCGCCACGTTCAGCTCGACGATCGACGGGCTGGAGCTTCGCCCGAGCCGGACCTGCCTGATCGCGCAGAGCGGTGCCGTCGCGGGAAGCCTCGTGTCGCGCGAGCTCGCCGAGGGGTACGGGATCGGCGGCTGGGTGACGGTCGGGAACCAGTCCGACGTCGACGTCGCCGACTACCTGGAGCACTACGCCGCGAGCGAGCACGTCGGCGCCGTCGCCCTGTTCCTCGAGGGCGTCCCCGACGGCGCCCGCTTCCGGGCCGCGCTGCGCACGGCGCGCCGGGCCGGGACGCCCGTGGTCGTCTTCAAGTCGGGGGTGAGCTCCGCCGGCGGCCGGGCCGTCGCCTCGCACTCGGGTGCGCTGGCCGGGAGCGGCGACGTCTACCGGGCGCTCCTCGACCAGGAGGGCGCGATCCGGGTGGACCGGATGACCGACCTGCTCCCGGTCGCCTGGACGGCCGCCACCCAGCGCCCCCCGCTCGGTCCGCGGGTCGCCGTCGTCTCCACCTCCGGGGGAGCCGGCAGCGCCGCCGTCGATCTCGTCGTCGAGCACGGCCTCGAGGTGGCGCGGCTCGAGGACGACACGCGGGCGCTGCTCGCAGCGCGGTTGCCGTCGTTCGCGCGCGCGGACAACCCGCTCGATGTGACGGCGGAGGGCGCCTTCACACCCGGCCTGGCGCGCGAGGTCGTCGAGATCGTCGGCGGGGATCCGGGCGTCGACGCGGTGTGCGTCGTCCTGACCGGGGTCACCGGGGCCGAGGCCGAGCGGATCGCCGGCGAGGTGGCCGATGCCTCCGACCGGCTGGCCGCGCCGGTGTTCGTGACGTGGCTGGTGACGAGGACCGCTGCGGCCTCGGGGATGGCCCTGCTCGCCACGCGGGGCCTGCGGGTCTTCGCGGAGCCCGCTGACATGGTCCTCACCGTCGCCCGACTGGCTGGGCACCGAGCGGTTCCGCTCGCCCGCTGAGTACGGTACTATCATTATCCTTATCCACCTGAGGGGGCGAGAGCATGGAAGTGGCCCACCCGGGTAGTGCCGATGCCCCGCGGCGACCGCGGCGCCGCGCCGAGAGCCGAAAGACCCGCAAGGCTGCGGTCGCGATCGCGCAGCGGATCGTCGACGACATCACCGAGGAGAAGCTGTCGCCGGGGGCGAAGCTGGCCGGCGAGCGGGACATGTTGCTGCGCTTCGACGCCGGCCGCGGCACGCTCCGCGAGTCACTGCGCTTCCTCGAGATGAACGGCGTGATCACGCTCAAGGCCGGTCCGTCCGGCGGGCCGATCGTCGCCGCACCCGACGGGCACGACCTTGCCGGCGTCCTCGGCCTGTTCCTCCAGATGCGTCAGCTGCCGTTCAAGGCGTTGATCTCGGCGCGAGAGATCCTCGAGCCGGAGCTCGCCGCGTCGGCGGCGGAGTCCGGCGACGGGGTCCGGCAGGCCGAGATCACCGACTCGATCGAAGGCATGCGCGCGTTCCTGGATGACGAGCAGAACTTCCTGGCCGAGAACGACCGCTTTCACGCGGCCGTCGCGGCCGCCTCGGAGAACGACCTGTTCGCCCTGCTCATCACGTCACTGCACACCATCACCGACGGCATGCCGCTCGGGGTCAGCTACCCCCCGGCGCGGCGCGACGCGGTCCTGCGCGCCCACGAGGCTGTGCACGACGCGATCGTCGGCCGAGACCCCGAGGGTGCGCGCTGGGCCATGCGCCGCCACATCCGGGAGTTCCACCGCTACGTCGAGGAGCGTTTCCCGGCCGTGTACGAGCGGCCAGTGCGCTGGCGCGACATCGCCCCCTGAGCAGCCCGTCCCCGGGCCGGCGACGACCAACCCGGGGCACCCGCCGACGCTGTCGTCGGCCGACCAGAAGGAGTTCGGATGTCGATCTTCCCGACCTTCGTCGACGAACTCGAGGCGCGGACGCGCATCTACGACGTCCTCGTCCGGTACTGCCGGGGCATCGACCGGGGTGACCACGCCTACTGCCGGGAGGTCGCCTATCACGACGGCGCCACGGACGACCACGGCGGCGGCGTCGAACGGGTCGACGACTTCCTTGCGACGAGCCGGGCGCGGCACGCGAACCTGCAGCACAACATGCACACGATCGGCAACGTCGTGATCGACTTCCTGTCGACCGAGGTCGCGTGCGTCGAGAGCTACCTGATCGCGGTCGAGTGGTACGACGGCGGCTACGACTTCGGGATCCGCAACATCCCCGACCCGGGCCCGGCCGGGGCGCGCATCCTGTCATTCTGCCGCTACGGCGACATCTTCGAGCGCCGCTCGGGGGTCTGGAAGATCGCCGAGCGGGTGACGATCTTCGGCGACATGAGCTACGAGCCGCTGGCCGCCGACCCCGTGCTGCCCGGCGGCTTCCGCGCCCAGCGGCACGGTCCCGACGACCCGATCTTCGCAATCCTCGAACGGGCCCGGCAGCGGGCCGAGGACCACGCCACGACCCGGGCCTGACGGGCCGGTCCGCCGTACGGTGGCGGACCTCTGAACTCCTATCCCTGCGCATCATTATCCATCACAGCGGCGTGAGGGGCGGTCCGCCCGCGACGCACGCGTGGACACACGAACCAATTCACGCAAAGGAGACGATCCGATGTCTTCGTGTTCGAGCGGACCCCGTACCGGGAGATCCCCACGACGCCGGACCACCCGGGTGCTCGTCGCGGCCGCGGCGGCCGCGGCCACGCTGGTTGTCTCGGCCTGCGGGTCGGGAGGCGGCAGCGGCAGCGGCGAAGCGGGCTCCGGCGGCACGGCCGCCGACGTCTCCTTCGACGCCAGGACGACCCTCGACCAGGCGTTCGCCGGCATCACGTTCCCGCAGCCGACACAGGGCCCGGCCGCCCAGTCCGGCAAGAACGTCTGGTACCTGTCCTGCCTGTCGTATCCGACGTGCCGCAACCAGGTGTCCGCCTTCGAGGACGCCGCCAAGACCCTCGGCTGGCAGGTCAACGCGCTCGACAACAAGGTCGACCCCAACACGGCGATCAACCAGATCCGCCAGGCGATCTCGGCCAAGGCCGACGCGATCGTGCTCAACGCCCTGGACTGCTCGAAGATCAAGACCGGCCTGGACGCGGCCAGAGCGGCCAACATCCCGGTTCTCGGCGTCTCGGCCGCCGACTGCGACGACCCGCTGCTGGGATCGGCCGCGGGCCCCGAGCCCGGGTTCGCCGCGGTGCAGAAGCTCGACGGCACGAACTCGGTCCTCGAGTACTTCCAGCTGCTCGGCCGCTCCAACGCCGAGGTCACCGTCGCGGCCGCGGTGCAGGACGGGATCACGTCCCCGCGGATCATGCGGCTGGCGATGACCGACGTGCTGTACCAGAAGATGAAGGCGGAGGCCTTCGACAAGCGGGTCGCCGAGATCTGCCCGAACTGCACCATCACCCCGGTCGACCTGACGCTGTCCCAGATGGCGCAGCAGGGGCAGCAGATCTTCCGCAACGCCTTCCTGCAGAACCCGACGGCCGACGTCGTCTACTTCCCGTTCGACGCCGCGCTCCCGGCCGGACTGCAGCCGGCACTGGCCGGAGCCGCCAACGTCAAGGTCGCCTGCTGCGGCGACGGCCAGTCGGGCAGCATCGACTTCGCCCGCTCGGCCGCCGCGCACGTGATCGTCAACGTCTCGCCCAACACGTTCTTCGGGTACGCCCAGGCGGACATCATCAACCGCCTGCTGGCCGGCCAGAAGCGCGCCGACCTCCCCAACGAGGGCGGTTACGTGCAGTACCTCGACAAGACCCACAACATGCCGGCACCCGGAACAGCCGGGCCGCCCCCGCCGTACGACTTCGTCGCCGGCTACCAGTCGGTCTGGCGCAACGGATGAGCTCGACCGGTGGTTCTGTCCGCACCGCGCCCGCGTCCACCGTGGCGACGACCCCGCCCGCCGACCGCGTCGTCGCGCTCCGCGTGCAGGACGTCTCGAAGACCTTCGGCGCCACCCGTGCGCTGCGCTCGGTCTCGTTCGAGATCGAGCGGGGATCCATCCACGCGCTGCTGGGGGGCAACGGCTCGGGCAAGTCCACCATGATCAAGATCATGGCGGGCTTCCACCGGGCCGACCCCGGCGGGACGATCACCGTCGGCGAGCGCACTCTGGCGGCGGACGCGACGTCCGCCGAGGCGGCGAGGGCGTCGGGCCTGCGCTTCGTGCACCAGACCCCCGCGGTGTTCGGTGCGATGACCATCGCCGAGAACATCGCGATGGACGGCGGCTTCCCCACGACGGGCCCCGGGATCAACTGGTCACGGTTGCGGAAGCGGACCCGGGCCCTGCTGGAGCGCTTCGAGATCCCCGGCGGCCCCGACACCGAGCTCGGGACGCTGCGGCCCGCCGAGCAGACCATGGTCGCCGTCGCCCGGGCGTTGCAGGACGTCGACGCGTCGAGCCACTGCGTCCTCGTGCTCGACGAGCCGACGGCGTCGTTGCCGCCGCACGAGGCGAGCCTGCTGCTGAGCGCGTTGCGCTCGCTCGCGTCGTCCGGCCAGGCGATCCTGCTGGTCAGCCACCGCATCGACGAGGTGCTGGCGATCGCGGACGCGGTCACCGTGCTGCGCGACGGCGAGCTCGTCGTCACCCGGCCCGGCGCCGGGCTGACCGAGGCGCAGCTCGTCGAGTACATCGTCGGGCGCCCTGTGGAGACCGTCTACGCGGAGCCGGCCGCGGCCGTCACCGGCGAGACGGTCCTCGAGCTGCGCGACGTGACCGGCGGACCGCTGCGCGGCGTCGACCTGCACGTGCGCAAGGGCGAGATCGTCGGGATCGCCGGCCTGCTCGGCTCGGGCCGTACCGAGCTGCTCAGGATGATCTTCGGCGCGGACCCCGTCGAGGGCGGGGTGGTCCGGCTCGGCGGCGCGGATCTCGCCGCCCGCACCCCGGCCGAGGCGATGGTTGCCGGCGTCGCCTACGTCCCGGAGGACCGCGAGCACGAGGGGATGCTCGTCGACCACACCGTGCAGGAGAACATCTCGCTGGCCTCGCTGCGCTCCTACCGGCGCCGGCTGCGGATCAGCTCGCGCCGGGAGCGGGGCGACGCCGCACGGGCGATCGAGCGGTTCTCGATCCGGACGCCCGGGCCGGACGCGCTGATGTCGTCGCTGTCGGGCGGCAACCAGCAGAAGGTCGTCGTGGCCCGCTGGCTCAAGCGCGACCCGCGGCTGCTGCTGCTCGACGAGCCGACCCAAGGCGTCGACGTCGCTGCTCGCGCCGAGATCCACCGCGCGGTGCGCGACGGCGTCGACTCCGGCCTCGCCGTGCTCCTCGTGTCGTCGGACATGGAGGAGCTCGCGCTGGCCTGCGACCGGGTGCTCGTGCTGCGCCGCGGCCGGATCGTCGGCGAGGTCGGCGCCACCGAGCTGACCAAGGACCGGCTGACAGAACTCGTCTACCTTGCAGAGGAAACGTCATGACGACCCCCGGCTCGCAGGTCCGTGAGCGCCCCCACCCCGCGGACGGGGGCACGCCCGATCCGCCGGTCCCGGGCCGACGGCGCCCGAGCATCCTCGACCTCGGCGAGCGCTTCGGCCTCGTCGTCATCCTCGTGCTCGAGATCGCGTTCTTCGTCGTGCTCGAGCCCGAGACGTTCGGGACCCTGGCCAACGCGCGGATCGTCACGACGTCGATCAGCGTGCTGGCGGTTCTGGCGATGGGCCTGATGCTCCCGCTGCTCGGCGGCCGGTTCGACGTGTCCACGGGCGCGATCCTGTGTGTCAGCTCGGTGGCGACGGCGTCGGCGATGAGCCGCTACGGGCTGCCGCTGGGGGTGGCGATCATCATCGGGCTGGTCCTGGGCTGCGCTATCGGGGCGCTCAACGGGCTGGTCATCGCCTACCTGGGCGTCAACTCGATCATCGCGACGATCGGCACGGGGACGGTGCTCGTCGGGCTGGTACAGGCCTACACCGAGGGACTCCCGGTCCAGAACGGTCTGTCGCCGTGGCTCGTCGAGCTCGGGAACCAGAACCTGCTGGGCGTACCGACACTGTTCCTCATCGCGGTCGTGGTGTGCTTCGCGTCCTGGTACCTGATCACCCAGACGCCGTGGGGCCGGTTCCTCACCGCGACGGGCTCGAACCTCAACGCGGCCCGGCTCAACGGGATCCCGGCCCGGCGCATCGTCTTCCAGAGCTTCGTCGTGTCGGGCCTGCTCGCCGGCATCGGCGGCATCATGCAGATCGCCGCCCAGGGCAGCGGCGACCCGTCGATCGGCGGGATCCCGTTCATCCTGCCGGCGCTCGCCGCGGTGTTCCTCGGGGCGACGACGCTGCGCCCCGGCCGCTACAACGTCGGCGGCACGTTGCTCGCGCTGATCTTCATCGCCACGACGATCAGTGGGCTGATCTTGGTCGGACTGAAGCCGTGGGTCACGGACGTGTTCAACGGCGGTGCGGTCGTGGTGGCCATCGCGATTTCAGCGCAGGTACGCAGGCGTCGGACCGGCTCGATGGACGTCGGCGGGTGACCGCCGCCCGGCCCGGGCCGGCTCGACTGGACCTGCACGCCAAGTGGCACCCCGGTCGGGACGAGGATGCCTACCGAGTGCAGGTCGAGGCCGTTCGTCCCACATCGCCGCCGGCCACACCTGCCACGCGAACCTGACCGTGCGAATGCACGGCCGGCTGGACGGCGACCCGTTCGAGCTCTACCGCTCGCTGGTCATGGCGCAACGAGGTGCCCACAACGCCGACCTCGACCTCGGCGGGCACGCCTCACGGTCACGGGAGCGTGCGGGGCCCCGCGCTGCTCACGGTCGAGCGCCACCCGACCGTGTTGCAACTGACTTCTGACATCACCGCTCGACTGCGGCCTGGTACCGGCCTGGCCGAGCTGTTCACCGCGCTGTTCCCCTGCGGATCGATCACTGGCGCTCCCAAGACGTCGATGATGAAGCTGATCGCCGAGCTCGAAGACACCCCGCGAGGCGGCTACTGGCGCTGCCATCGGCTGGATCGCGCCCCCACAGAGCAGGTCGGCGCCCGCTTCGGCGCCATCCGCACCGCCGTCGTCGATACTCCCCAAGGCGGCTCCATTTGCGCAGGTCATGGACCTGTGAAGCGATCTCAGATCGCCACTCTTGACGCGTGGCACGAGCGAACCGTGTTCGTGCACGTCGAGGGGGTCCGGGTCTGACCCAGATCGGGTTCGCGACGCTGCTCAGCCTGCCCGGCCCACCTACCGAACCGGGTCGACCGGGGTCCGGGCCTCTTCCGTGGCGATGCTGTGGGACGGCAGGACGCCGAACCTGCGCCGGTAGTGCTCCGCGAAGCGGCCCAGGTGGTGGAACCCCCACCGATGGGCGATCTCGCTGATCGGCACGCCCGCGCCCCGGGCGAGCAGGTCCTGACGGGCCCGATCCAGGCGGACGTTGCGAATGTACGTGGCCGGCGACACGCCCAGCTCGTCGCGGAATCCCACCTGCAGCGCGCGCATGCTCACGCACGCGACCCGGGCCAGGTCGGGTGCGGTGATCGGCTCGGCGGCGTGCTCCTCGGCGTACTCCATCGCGATGCGGACGTGGGTGCGGCCGGCCGCTCGGCCGGTGGTCGTGAGCAGGTCCTGGTGGTCGTGTGGGATCACCAGCAGCATCTGGCTGATGACGTAGGACTCCAACTGGGCCCGGACGAGCGGGAGCTCGGCGGTGCCACCCGGTCGCGCGAGCTCGGCCTGCAGGTGGCGCACCGCGGCGAGCAGGCTCTGCCCGCGCGCGGACCTCAGGCCGAAACCCAGGTCGAACCGGATGGGTGCGTCGACCGGTCGGCCGGCGAGGGCCGCGAGCTGGCTCTCCATGGCGGTCCGCGGGATCTTGATCGCGTACTGCACCGCGTCCGGGTTCCACCGCACGACGTAGGGCTCGGCGAAGCCGAACGCCGCTCCACCGCGGCCGCCGTCGGTGGCCGCCGAGCGGTTACCTTGGCGCACCTGCGTGCTGCCGGCCAGCGTGAGGTTGACGTGGTAGCAGGACAGCATGGGTGGGCAGAGGAGCTCGACGTCGGCTCCGTAGCGCAGGTGCCCGAGGGTGAGCTGCCGCGAGTGGAGGTAGGCCAGCCTGAAGTCCAGCGGCCGGTTGTCGTTCGAGGTCAGCTCGTGGGGGATGTAGACCGTGGTGATGTGGTGCCTGGCCTCGGCGAGGTCGTGTGCCTCGCGGATCGGCGCCGGGTCTGTTCCCGCGGTCGCGTCTGCGTGCTGTGTCATCGTGACCGGACTCCGTCGTCCCCGACCTGGTGGCGGTCCGGCCGACGCTAGCACCGGAGCGCTGCTGCCGGGCCGCGCGTGCGTTTCCCGGACACGACCGGTGCGTGCGGCGGACATCCCGGGTTGGCGTGCGCGCGGTGACACCGGATCGTGCGTTTCCGGGATACGCCGCCCCCGAGGGCGCGCCGCAGGCTCTCCTGCATGCCGGTCGACCCGCATCAGACGGATCGCGGGGCAGCGAGGTGATCGAGGTGGGGGACCCGGGCGGCGGTGACCCGAAGCGTCGGTGGGCAAACACGCGTCCGCAGGGAAGCTCGCCGTCGGAGCTCGGTGAGCACAACGAGGAGAGCCACGTCGGTGGGCCCGGCGTCGCCGGGGCGCGGCGCGAGCGGTGGGCCGCGCGCGGACATCATCTGAGGAGAGAGGCCCGATGGGAAAGCTCGATGGCAAGAACGTCGTCATCACCGGTGCGACCGGTGGGCAGGGACAGGCCGCGTGCCGGCTGTTCTGCGAGGAGGGCGGCCGGGTGCTGGGCACCGATCTCGATGAGCAGCTCGGTGCCCAGCTCGCGGAGGAACTGTGCGGGAAGGGGCACGACTTCGCGTTCGTGACCGCGGACCTGTCCGGGTCGGCAGGGTGCGAGCGGTTCGCGGGTGAGGTCGGCGCCAGGTTCGACCGGGTGGACGTGCTCTACAACAACCACGGGATCATCCTGGGCAAGCCGCTGTTGGAGACCAGCGAGGAGGAATGGGACCGGGTCCACGACGTGGACCTCAAGAGTGTCTTCCTGCTCACCAAGCAGATCGCCCCGCTGATGCTCGACCACGGCGGCTCGATCATCAACGTGTCGTCGGTCGGCGGGCTCGTGGCGTTCGCGAACATGGCTGCTTACGGTGCCGCCAAGGGCGGGCTCGCCATGTTCTCCAAGGCCGCGGCGGTCGACCTCGCGCCCTACCGGATCCGTGTCAACGCGATCTGTCCCGGTGTCGTCGACACCCCGATGCCCCGCAACTTCATCAGCGGGCTGGCGGAGAAGGACGCGATCTGGAAGGGCTTCGAGGACGGCCACCTCGTCGGCAGGCTCGGCCGTTCCGAGGAGATCGTCTCGCTCGCGCTCTACCTCGCGAGCGACGACTCGACGTTCATGACCGGCGCCGCGGTCCCCATCGACGGTGGCTGGTCCGTTCGATGAACCGATTCCGTTCGAGGAGCAGTGACATGACAGATGTGACCAGGACGGCCGTCGTCTCGACGATCACGGCGGAGTTCGCCCACGAGCTCGTCGCCAAGGCGGTCGAGGCGGCGACCGTGGACGGCAAACCCATGGTGATCACGGTGTGCGACCGCGAGGGCACCCTCAAGGCCTTCGTCCGGATGGACGGGGCGCCGCTGCTGTCGGTACAGATCTCGCAGGACAAGGCCTACACGGCCGTCGCGTTCGGCATCCCGACCGACCAGTGGCACGAGTTCATCAAGGACGACGAGCCGTTGCGGCTCGGGATCCCGCACACCGCCCGCTTGGTGACCTTCGGCGGCGGCTACCCCCTCGTCGTCGACGGCGAGATCGTCGGCGGCATCGGCGTCAGCGGTGGTCACTACACCGACGACATGGCCGTCGCGCAGGGCGCGCTGCGGGCCGTCGGCCTCGCGGACTGACCGCGCCGGTCCCATCTCTCTCCGCCCCGACCCGATCCGAGGAGCACCCCCGTGAGCAGCGCAGCAGAACGTCTGGGTCTCGTCCCTGCCACTCGACGGCCGGAAAGCGAGCGCACGCCGGTTGCCGACGGCCGCACCACGCACCCGATCTTCAACGACCAGCCGCTCAAGCTCGGGCTGTTCGGTACCAACTGCTCGTACGGGCTGACGATCAGCGATGCCGAGACCACCTACGAGCCGACCTGGGCGCACACGCTCGAGATCGCGCAGAAGGCCGACCGGCTCGGTTTCGAAGCCCTCGTGCCGGTGGCCCGCTGGCGCGGCTTCGGTAGTACCACCAACTTCAACGGCACCTGCTTCGAGACCTACACGTGGGCGACCGGCCTGGCGGCGCTGACCGAGAACATCGGCATCTTCGCCACGTCGCACCTGCCGACGCTGCATCCGATCGTCGCGGCCAAGATGGCGACGACGGCCGACCACATCTCCCACGGCCGCTTCGGGCTCAACCTCGTCATGGGCTGGTTCACCCCGGAGATGGAGATGTTCGGCGCCGAGCAGCGCGAGCACGACCAGCGCTACGTCTACGGCCAGCAGTGGATCGACTTCGTGAACAGGCTGTGGACGGAGGAGGGCTCCTTCGACTTCGTCACCCAGGACTTCACCAGCCTCGACGTCGAGTCGTATCCGAAGCCCTACCAGGGTCCGCGCCCGGCATTGATCAACGCGGGCAACTCCAGATCGGGCATCGACTTCTCCGCCCGCAACGTCGACGTCAACTTCGCCGCGATGGACACCGTCGAGACGATGAACGGCTACACGTCGCAGCTCAAGGCGAAGGCGCGCGACGACCACCAGCGCGAGATCCAGACCATGACCTACGGCCTGATCGTCTGCCGCGACACCGAGGACGAGGCCAAGCGCGACTTCCAGCACATCGTCGACATGGGTGACCGCGACGGCGCCGACAACGTGATGAAGGTGCTCGGGATGCAGAGCGAGTCCTTCGCCTCGCAGCTCGCGTCCTATCAGGAGCGCTTCATCGCCGGCTGGGGCGGCTACCCGATCGTCGGCACCCCGGAGCAGGTCGTCGAGGAGATGCAGCGGATCCACGACATCGGCGGAATGGACGGGATGATCATGGGGATGCTCGACTACAACCAGGAGATCGACTACTTCGGCGACAACGTCCTGCCGCTGCTGGAGCAGGCCGGCTTGCGCCGCTGAGGAGCTGGTCGTGTCCGTGACGGTGTGAGTGGGCCCGCCCGATGGGCCGCATCACGTGCTGGCGGTGCTCGCGCCCGCGGTGTGCGCCGAGCTCGGAACCGGATGGCGCGCACCGGTGTGTCCGGGCCGAGGCGCGGCGGGCAGCCTGACCGCCACCGGTGCGACGACGTCGAGTTTCGTCGAGACCGATGGCGCGGGTGACCGGGAGGTCGTCGGCCGTTCCGCACAGAACATCCGACAGCGGCCCCGGAGTGGCGTGCTCCGGGGCCGCTGTCGTCCAGCGGCCGGTCAGTGACGCAGGCCGGCCTGCTTGAGCAGCGGCATGACGTTCTCACCGAAGTACTTGAGCTCTTCGTTGTAGTCGATGAGGCCGAAGATCATGCCTTCCATGCCGGCCTCGTTGAGCTCGCCGAGCTTCTCGGTGACCTGTTCGGGGGTGCCGACGATCGGGTAGCCGCCCCAGCCGGCGATGAACCGTTCCTGCATCTTGACCGCGTGGTCGAAGGACTGTGAGGCACCGGATCCGGCGATCTTGATGACGTTGCCGGCGGCGCCCCAGTCACCCTCTTCGACGACCTGCTGGAAGGCGCGCTCGGCCTCCTTCTCGGTGTCCCGGCAGACGACGAGGCCGTAGGTCATGGCGTGGATCGTGCGCTGGTACTCGTCGCGCGCCTTCTGTTTGAGCGCGGCGGTGTAGGCCTTGATGTTGTCCAGGGTGTCGAGGGAGGCGAAGTTGAAGTCGACGTTGCGCGCCGAGAACTCGATGCCCGACGGCGAGTTGCCCGCGTTGATCAGTGCGGGGCGCGGGCCCTGGTGCGGCTTGGGATAGGCCTCGAGCAGCTCCGCGTCGAAGTACTTCGAGTGGATCGCGAAGCTGCCCTCCTCGGTCCAGAGCTTGTCGACGAAGTCGAGCCACTCCTGGCCGTAGGCGTAGCGCTCGTCGTGCTCGCGCTGTTGCGAGCCGAACATCTCCATCTCCGGCGGCACCCAGCCCATCACCATGTTGAGCGCGAAGCGGCCGCCGGAGATGCGGTCGACCGTGGTCGCCTGCTTGGCGGCGACGATCGGATGCATGGTCGGGAGGTGGCTGGTCGCGGCGACGGCGATCCGTTCGGTCGCTTCGGCGACGCCGGCAGCCCAGGTGTAGGTCTCGAAGCAGTTGCCGTTGAAGTTCGTGGAACCGCCGAAACCCTTCCAGCGGGCGACGGGGACGAGGACGTCGAACCCGAGGCGGTCGGCACGCTGGGCGATCTCCTTGGTGTGGGCCCAGGTGATCTCGAAGCTGGACGGGGCGTGGCTCATGATCAGCCCGTAGCTGGTGTTGGTGCCGAACAGGCCCAGTTTCATCTTCTGGTCGCCGAAAAGCGGGTTGGTCTCGGTGCGGTCCTGCGCGGGCCGGGTCTCGGACGCGGGGCGGGGGTCGGTGGGGTTGAGGCCGAGGCGCTCGTTGGCGGTGACGGTCATCGCGTTCTCCTGTCGCTGTGGCGGGTGGGCTCGGCTCGTCAGCCGAGCTGGAACGGGTCTCGCGTACCGCCGGTGAGTTCCACGAAGACCGACTTGTTCTCGGTGTACTCGTTGACGGCGTCGACGCCGTTCTCGCGGCCGATGCCGCTGGCGCCGAAGCCGCCGAACGGCATGTTGGGGGCGATCACGCGGTACGCGTTGATCCAGACGGTTCCCGCGCGGAGCCTGCCCGCGACCCGGTGGGCCCGGTGCACGTCCTTGGTCCAGACCGCGCCGGCCAGCCCGTACGGGGTGTCGTTGGCGAGCTTGAGCGCCTCGTCCTCGTCGGTGAAGGTGTAGGCGGCCAGGACCGGGCCGAACACCTCCTCGCGGACGATGGTGTTCTCCGGGGTCACGTCGGTGACGACGGTGGGTTTGACGAACAGGCCGCCGAGCTCGGCGTCGGGCTCGCCACCGCAGGCGAAGGTGGCGCCCTCGGCGGCCGCGCCCTGCAGGTAGCCGAGCACCTTCTCGTACTGCGGCTGGTTCGCGACCGGTCCCATCTCGGTCTCGGCGGCGGTGGGGTCGCCGAGCTTGATCTGGTTGGCGCGGGCGACGACCTTCTCGATCAGGGCATCGTGGACGTCGGCGTGGACGATCAGCCGCGAACCCGCCATGCAGGTCTGGCCGGTGGCCGCGAACACGCCGGCGACCAGTCCGTTCGCGGCGGCGTCGAGGTCCGCGTCGGGGAAGACGATCTGGGGGGACTTGCCGCCGAGTTCGAGGGTGACACGGTTGTAGTTGGCGACCGCGGCCTGGGCGACCTTGGCGCCGGTGACCGACGAGCCGGTGAACGCGACCTTGTCCACGCCCGGGTGCCCGGAGAGGGCCTCACCGGTGGAGCGGTTCCACCCGGTCACGACGTTGAGCACGCCGGCGGGCAGTCCGGCCTCGTGCAGGATCTCGGCGAAGGCCACCGTGGACGCCGGCGCGTGCTCCGAGGGCTTGACGACCATCGTGCAGCCGGCGGCGAGCGCGGGCGCGAGCTTGAAGGTGAGGAGCAGCAGCGGCGAGTTCCACGGCGTGATCGCCCCGACCACGCCGACCGGTTCGCGGGTGGTGTAGCCGAAGTAGTTCGGGTTGACCGGCGGGACCGTGCGGCCCTCGACCTTGTCGGCCAGGCCGGAGAAGTAGTAGTACCACTGGGGCAGCGCGTTGAGCTGGCCGAGCATCTCGCGCAGCAGCTTGCCGGAGTCGTTGACCTCCAGGCGGGCGAGCCGTTCGGCGTTGGCGGCGATCGCGTCGCCGCACCTGCGCATGATCGCGGCGCGCTGGAAGCCGGTCATCCGGCCCCACTCGCCGTCGAAGGCGGCGCGGGCCGATGCCACGGCCTCGTCGACGTCCTCCGGCCCGCCGTCGGCCAGACGGGCCCAGGGCTGCCCGGTGTAGGGGTTCAGCGACTCGAACGTCCGGCCCGAACGGGCATCGACGGACTTCCCGCCGATGAACAGCTTCAGCTCCTGCAGTGTTGTCATCGTCGACCCTCCTGGGACGTGCTGGACCTGGTGTCGGACGACGCTAGGACCGGCCACCGGCGCGGACTATCCGTGCGCAGCGCCTGGGGAGCCGATGTGCGCAGCCTGCGCGGAACGGCTGGAACGTCGCCGTCCGGGGACAGCCGATCCGGTGAGGTGTCACTATCGTCAGGCGATCCCGGCGACGGGACGGGCAGCAGGAGGAGCCGATGCAGTCATTCGACTCACCATCGGGTGTCTCGCGCCTGGGGCGCTACCAGGTGCTCGACACGCGCGACCTGGAACAGGCACGCGAGGCGGTGGCGGACGTGTACCTCGACCACGATCTCGCGGCGCCCACCGACCGGCTCGACATGACGCTCAACGCGACCTCGGACCGGCTCTTCACCCTGGGCTACCTGACGTACCAGTCGGCGGCACGGCTGGTGATGCCGGCGACCGAGGACAGCTACCACATCAACATCACCGTCGGTGGGAACACCATCGCGCAGCGCGGGGACGGTGCCCGGGGCGCGACCGCGGCGGGGGTGTCGGGGCTCGCCCTGCTACCCGACCGCGTCACGACCGTGCGGTGGTCACCGGACGCGGAGCAGTACATCCTCAAGATCCCGCGGCTCGTCCTGGAGACCCACCTGAGCGAGCAGCTCGGCCGGCCTGTCCGCGACGTCGTCGAGTTCGACTTCGAGATCGACTTCAGCACACCGGCCGGGCGCACGCTGGTGTCGTCGGTGGAGTTCCTGGCGCGGGAGCTCGACCGTCCCGGCGGGCTCGCCGACATGCCGATCGCCCGCGAGCAGCTCGAGGCGTTCGTGATGAGCCAGCTCCTGCACGCCGGGCGCCACCAGTACTCCGACGCCCTCGCGGCGCCGGACGATCCTGTCCGCCGTGGACGTCTGGCGCCCGTCCTGACCTACATGGAGCAGCACGCCGACGAGCCACTCACCCCTCAGGAGCTGGCCCGGATCGGCTGCATGAGCGTCCGCACCCTGCATGCGACGTTCGCCCAGGAGCTCAACGAGTCGCCGATGAGCTACCTCCGGCGGATCCGGCTCGACCATGTCCGGGCGGAGCTCATGCGCAGCGACCCCGGTGTGACCGGTGTCAACGAGATCGCGCTCCGCTGGGGCTTCTACCATCACAGCCGGTTCGCCCAGCAGTACAAGGAACGTTTCGGCGAGCTCCCCCGCGAGACCCTCCGGAGCTAGGAGCACCCCTGGGGAGCCAGGACCACGTAGCCGCCCCGGTGGAACAGCAGGGGTGCCCGCTGCGGGTCGGCTCCCAGGTCCCGCACCCGCGCGACGACGATCGTGTGGTCACCGCCCGGGTGTTCCTCCTCCAGCGTGCAGTCGATCCACGCGGCGGTGTCCGCCAGCACCGGCGCGCCGGAGGGAGCCCGGTCCCAGGTGACGCCGGCGAACTTGTCGGTTCCGGAGCGCGCGAAGGCGGAGCTGAGCTCGCGGTGCGCGTCGGCCAGCACGTTCACGCAGAAGGAACCCGTCTCGCGGATCCGCGGCCAGGTGGTCGAGGTCCGGGCGGGACAGAAGCTGACCAGCGGCGGGTCCAGGGACAGCGAGCTGAAGGACTGGCAGGTGAATCCGGCGGGTCCGGCCGGCGTGACGGCGGTGATCACCACGATCCCGGACGCGAAATGGCCCAGCACGGAACGCATGCGGGAGGGGTCGATCGAGGGCACCTCGGTGTGCGGCGTCTCGTCCATGGCGGGAACGGTATGGCTGTGCGGGCGGCGCCGGATATCCGTGGATCGCCGTGGTTCAGCCGTCGAACGCGGGCGGCGGCGCGGAGCGGCTGTTCGCCGTCGGCCAGCGGATATCGCCTGGTCGGCGAACCCGCATACCGTCCTCGGGGCCCGACGACGTGCCCGATGTGAGGAGTCGACGTGAACGCGAACCCCAGTTCCCTGCCGGGCGCCGGAGCCGTCCAACGTGCCGTCGCAGCGCTCGCGGCCGGTGGCATGGTGATCGTCACCGACGACGCCGACCGCGAGGACGAGGGTGATCTCGTGCTGGCGGCCGCGACGGCGACTGCCGAGCAGCTCGCCTTCGTGGTCCGGCACACGACCGGGATCGTGTGCGCCCCGATGGCCGCGGAGCGCGCCGACGTCCTCGGGCTGCCGCCGATGGTGCAGGACAACGCGGACGCCCACGGCACGGCGTTCACGGTGACGGTGGACCACGCGGCCGCCGGGACCGGGGTGTCCGCGGCCGACCGTGCGCGGACTCTCCGCGCGCTCGCCGACCCCGGGACCCGGCCGGAGGAGCTGCGCCGGCCCGGGCACGTGTTCCCGCTGCGTGCGAGGGCGGGCGGGGTGCTGGTCCGGGCCGGCCACACCGAGGCCGCCGTCGACCTGTTGCGGCTGGCCGGGCGGGAGCCGGTCGGGGTGATCGGCGAGATCGTCGCGTCGGACGGGTCGATGGCGCGCGGTGGGGTGCTGCGCGCGTTCGCCGCCGAGCACGACCTGCCCGTGCTCGCGATCGCCGACCTCGTGCGGTACCGGAGCGCGACGGAGCGGCTGGTCGAGCACGTCGCCTCCGCCGCCATGCCGACGGTGTTCGGCGACTTCCGGGCCGTGGCGTACCGCTCGGTGCTCGACGGCACCGAGCACCTCGCCCTGGTGCACGGCGACGTGGCGGAGGCGAGCCGCCGACCCGAGGGGACACTCGTGCGCGTGCACAGCGAGTGTCTGACCGGTGACATCATCGGCTCGCTGCGCTGCGACTGTGGCGACCAGCTCGAGCGGGCGCTGCGTGCGATCGCCGCGGAGGGCGCGGGCGTCGTGGTGTACCTGCGTGGGCACGAGGGTCGGGGGATCGGCCTCGCTCACAAGATCCGCGCCTACGCCCTCCAGGAGTCCGGGCTGGACACCGTCGACGCGAACACCGCCCAGGGCCTGCCCGTCGACTCGCGCTCGTACGGGACGGGTGCTCAGATCATCGCCGACCTGGGCATCTCCCGGCTGCGGCTGATCACGAACAACCCGGCGAAGTACGGTGGCCTCGACGGTCACGGGCTGGAGATCGTCGCGCGGGTCGGCTTCCCGTCGGAGCCCACGTCGCACAACCTGCGCTACCTCCGCACGAAGCAGCAGCGGATGGGGCACACCCTCGACCTCGACGCGCAGAGCGGCTGAGCCCGCGATCCGTCGGTGGCCCGCCGGTCACCGGGGATCGGTGCTCGTTCCCCCGACGATGTCGATGATTGTCTTGCCGGGCATGCGTGTGCGGCGGCTGAACGCCTCCCGGGTCTCGGCGAGGGGGCGGACGCTGCCGACCAGGGGGCGCAGGTGTCCGTCCCGGACCAGCTGGGCGAGGTCGGTGAGCCGGGCGCGGTCGGGTTCGACGACGAAGAAGACGGCGCGGCCGTCCGCGGGCTGCACGGTGGGCGGCTCGGCGATGGTCACGAGCGTGCCACCGGGTCGTACGAGCGCGGTGGAGCGCTCGAGGACGTCGCCGCCGATCACGTCGAGGACGACGTCGACCTGGCCGAGGTCGTCGAGTGTCTCCGTGTCCAGGTCCAGGAAGGCGTGTGCGCCGAGGCCCAGCACCACGTCGCGGTCGGCGGCCCGTCCGGTGCCGATCACCTGGGCGCCCGCCCGCTGTGCGAGTTGGACGGCGACGGATCCGACACCGCCGGCGGCACCGTGGATCAGCACTGTCTGGCCGGTGGTGAGCCGGGCGTGGTCGAACAGCGCCTGCCAGGCGGTGAGGCCCGAGATCGGCAGGGCCGCGGCGACCGTGTGGTCGATGTCGGCGGGGAGGGGGGCGAGGTTGCGCGCCTCGACGGCGCAGTACTCGGCCAGCGAGCCGTTGCGGGCCCAGTCGGTGAGGCCGAAGACGCGTTGGCCGACGGTGAGGCCGGTGGTGCCGAAGCCGAGCTCGACGACGACGCCGGACAGCTCGTGGCCGGGGATGCTGGGGGTGCGGTCGCGCCCGGCCCTGTCGGTCCAGGTGGCGGGCCAGGCGAGTTCGCCGGGGGTGAAGCCGGCGGCGTGTACCGCGACGATGACGTCGTTCTCCGCGGCGTGGGGGTAGGGGAGCTCGGTCGTCTCGAGGCCGGCTGTTCCGGTTTCTCGGTCTCGAACGATGATGGCGCGCACGGTGGGGTCCTTCCGGGGTCGGGTGTCTCGGTGGTGGTGCTGCGGTGGTGCGGTGGTCGGGCGGGCGGTGTCAGCTGGGCCAGGGGGAGCCGAGCATGCGTTCGACGGTGGTCGTCCGCCGCAGGTCGGGGATGAAGTGTTCGAGGACGTCCGAGTTCACCGTGCCGTTGGTGGTGTCCGGCCGGTCCTTGTTGCCCTCGAAGTACGCGGTCAGGAACTCGTTCTTGAAGTCGCCCCGGGGGTGGGCGGCGACGATCTCGTCGATCTGGTCGGGGTCGATGTCGTCGAGTCCCAGACCGATGACGTCAGTCATGACGCCGAGGTGTGTCGCGGCGATCTCGGGGCCCATGCGGGTGGGGATACCGGGCGTCGTGTGCAGGGCGATGGCGGCCCACACGGTGTCGGCGGCGGCGGGGGAGAACCCGTGCTTGAGGAGGAACGCGCGCCCGTGGTCGGCGCCGTCGACCTCGAAGCGCTGCACCTCGTGCGAGTAGGGCGTCGTCAGCCCGGTGTCGTGGAACATCGCTGCGAGGTACAGCAGTTCGGGGTCGGGGGTCAGGGCGAGCCGGCGGGCATGGAGCCTGCCGAAGAGGTAGACCCGCTGGGAGTGGTGGTGGATCAGTGGGCTCGTCGTTTCCCGGACGAGGCGGGTCGCTTCGGCGACCGGCGCCGACTCGGGAATCTCGATACCCGCCACGGTGTGTGACATGAGTTCTGCATCGCCTTCCATGGTGTCGATGGGTGTGTCCATCGAATGGTGCCGAACGTGGGGTGTCCTGCGCTGCTCTCGTCCGGCCGGAAACCCCTCGGATCAGGACGCGGGGCTGTTCCGGGTCGTGGCCGTGTGTGGTGCGGTCGGTGTGCTACCAATGCGCGGTGTCCCCGTCCGGAGCTGCCGGAGCCGGCCGGCTGCCGCCGCCCGGAGGATCGTCCGGTGGGTCGACGACCGGCCGGGTGGGTCCGGGTCGTCACTGTGTCGCGTTCCTGGTCTATGACGGCGTGACCCTGCTCGACGTGGCGGGCCCGGCCGAGGTGTTCGTGGAGGCCAACCGGTTCGGCGCCGACTACGGCGTCCGGTTGATGTCGCCGACGGGTGACGACGTCGTCTCCAACCTGGGTTTCCGGGTGGCGGTCGACGGCGCCGTCTCGTCGGAACCGGCGGTGGGCACGTACCTGGTGGCGGGCTCGGGCCTGTTCCCCCGCACGTCTGTGCCGCGCGACCTGGCGAGTGCGGCGCGGGTGCCGGCGGCCGGGGCGGGCCGGGTCGGCTCGATCTGCACGGGGGCGTTCGTGCTGGCGGCTGCCGGTCTGCTCGACGGGAAGCGTGCGACCACCCACTGGCAGGTCGCTCACGAGCTCGCGTCGCGCTGTCCGACGTGCACGGTCGAGCCGGACGCGATCTACGTCCGTGACGGCACCACGTACACGTCGGCGGGGGTGACGGCCGGCATCGATCTCGCGCTCGCGCTGGTCGAGGAGGACCACGGCGCGGACGTCGCCCGTGACGTCGCGCGGGCGCTGGTGGTCTACATGCAGCGTGCGGGTGGGCAGTCGCAGTTCTCCGCACCGCTGCAGGGACCGCCGCCCAGGACTCCGGCGCTGCGGAAGGTGACCGACCTGGTGACGGCGGATCCTGGGGGGAGCCATTCGCTCGGCGACCTGGCGAGGCATCTCGGGGTCAGCACCCGACATCTGACGCGGCTGTTCCACGACGAGCTGGCGATCACTCCGGCCCGGTACGTGGAGAGCATCCGCTTCGATGTGGCGCGGGCGGCGCTCGACCAGGGGCACACGGCGACCGAGGCCGCCGCCCGTGCCGGGTTCCCGAGCTACGAGAGCATGCGACGGGTCTTCGCGAGGCGTCTGTGCATGAGCCCGACCGCCTACCAGCGCCGCTTCGGTACGACCCGCCGCACGCCGACGTCGTAGGTCAGATGCCGGATGCGGTGGCGCGTTCGCGGATCTCCAACGCGGTCTCGAGCATCTGATCGGTACCGGCGAACCAGTCCTGCAGGTTGAGATCGATGATGAGCTCGTCGGCGCCCGCATCGGCTGCGGTGTGGACGTCCTCCAGGATCTGGTCGAGGGTGCCGATGAACGCGGATCGGTCGGGACCTGTCGGGCGGTCGGTGAAGGTGACGTTGCCGACCACGATCATCTCCATCCGGTCGGCGTCCCGGCCGAGGTCGGATGCCATCTGGCGGAGCCGGTTCCAGCTCGCGCGGAGCTCGGCTGCTCCTGCCGGCCCTGGCGTGGTGAGGAGCGGTAGCCAGCCGTCGGCCCGCCGGGCGATCCGCTGGACGGCCCTGGAGCCGGCGTCGCGGCCCAGGTCGCTGCCGCCTCCACCCAGCATGACCGGGATCGTCGTCACGGGTTTGGGGAGGACGGAGGCGTTGTCGATGACGACGCGGGGGCTGTGGAAGGTCACCGGGTCGGGGGCCCAGGCGGTGGCGAAGACGTCAAGCGTCTCGTCGAGGAAACGCCCGCGGTCCGCGCGGGTGGCGCCGGTGGCGCGGAGCTCGTCGCTGGACCAGCCGCCGCTCATGCCGGCGATGACGCGGCCGCCGCTGATCTGGTCGACCGTGGCCAGGGTCTTCGCGAGCTGGATCGGGGTGTGCAGGGCCGCGACGAGGACGGCGGTGCCGAGCCGGACCTTCTCGGTCGCGACCGCGGCGGCGGTGAGGACGGCCAGGGGGTCGGCGGCCTGCCGCTGGGTCTCGGGCCACGGCACGTTCGGCGGCGCGTAGGGCTCGGCGGGCGTTGCCGGGAACAGCAGGCGTTCGTAGGTCCAGAGGCTGTCGTAGCCCGCGGTCTCGGCTGTTCTCGCCGCATGGACGAGGTCGCGTCGCAGGTCGACGCCGAGTCGCTGGGGCAGGCGAAGTCCGAGTTTCACGTGGTGCTCCGATGTGGTGGTGGTCGTGGTTGCGCACCACCGAGTCTGAACACTCACATCGATGTGAAGGTCAAGCGTAGGCTCGGCCACATGAGGATCGGGGAGCTCGCCGAACGCACCGGCGTCTCCCGCCGCCTGCTGCGCTACTACGAGGAGCAGGGCCTGGTCGTCCCCGGCCGTGGGTCCAACGGCTACCGGGAGTACCAGGACGCCCACGTCGACGTCGTGCTGCAGATCAAGGGACTGCTCGACGCGGGCCTGCCCACCCGCATCATCCAGCAGCTCCTGCCGTGCCTGGACACGCCGCAGAGCATCTACGTGCCGGACGTGACCCCGGAGATGATCCTCACGCTGCGGCGGGAGCGCGACCGGCTGTCCGAACGTATCGAGTGCCTGACCCGTAACCGGGACGCCGTCGCCGACTACCTGGGGAAGGTCCTCGGAGTGAGGGCGGCGAACGCCGGGGCGAGCGGCCGGGCGTCATCCGACGGCGACGGCCGGCCGCGTCCGGTTCGCCGCGATCTCGTCGAGGAAGGCACGCGCCGCGGGTGACGCGCTCGCGCTGACGGCCACGGCGAGCGTGCGGACGGTCCTCGGCAGGAGCGGCCGCACGACCGTCTCGGCGGGGACCGCGCGCAGGGCGACCGCGGGCACGATGCTCACACCGAGCCCGGCACCGACCATCTCCAGCACCGCGGCCAGCTCGCGGGCCTCGAACGCGATGTCGAGGCGGACCCCCACCTGGCGGGCGACACTCTCGAACACCTGCGCGCACCCGCAGTTGGACCGGATGAACGGCTCGGCGGCCAGCGCCGCGTAGTCGACCGCCTCGGCTGCACCCAGCGGATGGCCTGCGGGCAGGACCGCGACCATCTCGTGGCTGTCCAGCAGTTCGAGCCGCAGCCCGGGAGCCGGCACCGTCACCACGCCGGCGTCGACGACGCCCTGGTCCAGCCAGTCGCGGATCTCGTCGTCGCTGCCCTCGAGCAGCCGCACCTTCACCAACGGGCACCGCTCCGCGAAGCCGCGCAGCAGCGGCGCGATGAGGGTGCCGGTGGCCGACGGCAGGCTGGCCAGCCGCAACGTGCCGGTCACCTGCCCCGACACGGCGGCGACCTCGGTGCGCAGCAGGTCCGACTGCCGCACCACTTCGCGGGCGTGTGCGACCGCCCGGACGCCGGCCTCGGTGAGCGTCGCCCCGGCGCGGTTGCGGGCCAGCAGGGGAGCGCCCAGTTCCGCCTCGAGGGCGGCCACCGAGCGGCTCACGGCGGGTTGTGACATGCCCAGGGCGGCTCCGGCTGCGGTGAACCCGCCGTGCTCGATCACCGCGATGAGCACCTTGAGCTGCAGCAACGTCATGAGCCGGGAACTCCTCATGCGCCTGTGGTTATGGCGGCATGTCGGCAGAGGTATTTCTCCTCGGGGCGCCACAACTTTAGCGTCATGTCCGTACGGGGCCGGGCGAGAGGAAGAGCACGCGTGACGAGCAGGCGGGTACTGATCACCGGTGCGTCGAGGGGAATCGGTCGTTCGGTCGCGGAGCGGCTGGCCATGACGGGGCATCGCCCGGTGGGGATCGCGCGCACCGCTCCGGAGAGCTTCCCCGGCGCGTTCCATGTCGCCGACCTCGCCGACCGGGCGGACACCGCGGCGGTGCTGGAGGCCGTCGTCGCGGACGGCACCGTCGACGCCGTGGTCAACAACGTCGGCTCGGTCCGGCTCGCCCCGCTGGGCTCGATCGACCTCGACGACCTCGCCGCCCTGTACGACGTCAACGTGCGGGTCGCCGTGCAGGTCGCGCAGGCCGCCCTGCCCGGCATGCGGGCCGCCGGCTGGGGGCGGATCGTCAACGTCACCAGCATGGTCACGCTCGGCACGGCCGGGCGCACCGCGTACGGCGCCGCGAAGGCCGCGCTCGAGGCGTGCACCCGGACCTGGGCCAGGGAGCTCGGCCCGACCGGCATCACGGTCAACGCGGTCGCACCCGGCCCGACGGAGACGGAGATGTTCCGCGCCAACACCTCGGCGGGCTCCGCGGCCGAGGCGCGCTTCCTCGCGGGCATCCCCGTCGACCGCATCGGCACGCCGGCCGAGCTCGCGGCCGCGATCTGTTTCCTGTTGTCGGAGGACGCGGGCTTCATCACGGGCCAGACGCTGCGCGTCGACGGTGGCGGGAGCCTGGCCGCGGCATGAGCCGCATCGGGTCGCGGCGTGGGTCGCGGCACCCAGAGGAGAGCGAGGCGACATGAGGTTCGGGTTCATGCTCCTTCCGCGCGACGTCGACGAGACGCGCGACGTCGCGCGGGTCGGCGACGCCGCCGGGTTCGACTGGATGGGCGTCGCGGACTCGCCGACCGTCTACCAGGAGAGCTATCTGCACCAGCTCGAGGCCGCGCGGGTGTCGGAGCGCATCCGGATCGGGCCGATGGTCACCCATCTCGTCGCACGGCATCCGGTGATCGTCGGAAACCTGCTGGCGACGTTCAACGAGTTCACGGGCGGGCGTGGCATGGCCGCCGTCGGCACCGGGAACAGCGCGGCGCGCGGTCTGGGGCTGAAGCCCGCGACGATGGCCGAGCTCGAGGACGGGGTCGAGGCGCTCGAGTCGTACTGGCGTGGCGAGGGCGCGGCCTTCTCCTCCACCACCTACCCACGCAGCCACATCCCCGGCACCGGGTTCGCGCGCCGGCGCCCGGAGCTGCTCGTCGCCGCCGACGGCCCGCGGGGGACCGCGCTCGCCGCGCGGATCGGCGACGGGCTCCTCTACGGGGGGACGCTGGATCCGGAGGTGCTGACGCGGCGCCTGCAGGTCGTCCGGGCGACGGATGCGACGCGGTCGGTCTGGCTCGCGCCCAGCGCGTCGGTGTGCGCGACCAAGGACGAGGTGCGCGACGACCTCGGTGCGATGATCGTGGCGATGGCCAACCGGGCCTTCCGCGGCGATCTCTCGGACCGCAACCTGCCGCCCGAGATCGAGCGCGACGTGCACGAGATGTGGCGCCGCTACGACTACGCCTTCCACGCCGACAACACCCGTCCGGCCAACCTGGATGTCGTGACCCCGGCGCTGTCGGACCACCTCATCGACCACATGTGCGTGTGGGGCGACGAGGACCGCTGGCGGGCCCGGCTGGACCTGCTCGAGTCCCAGGGCTGCGACGGTGTCATGTTCATCATGGGCCAGGCCGACCAGGCCGCCGCCCTGCGTGGGATCGCCGAGCGCCTCGTCGCGCTGGGCCGCCTCCCCACGTCGGCCACCGCCTGACCCCGGCCACGGGTTCGGCGGCCCCGGCGCCGTGCCGTCGGCCGCACCCGACGACGGCGACCGAGTCACCGCGGGGGTCAGATCATGGTGAGCAGCATGCTCGACATGCCGATGCCCATGAGGACCTGACAGGTGGTGTCGACGCGGCCGATCGCCGGGCTCGGCGTCCCCGGCGGTCCCGGGATCGGCGGTCCCGGGACGGGCGGTACCGCGCACCGGTAGGTCGACGCCGCGACGCAGCCGACCGCGAGGAGCGTCACCGCATCGGCCACGAGTCCGCCGAGGGGGCCGGCGCCGGAGTGGTCTCCGTGTCCGGCGGCCGGGACCACCATCGCGGCGGTCATCCACGCCATCGCCGCGTTCATGACGAGATGGGTCGTGGCGCTGCGATCGCCCCGCGCGCGGAGCCGGTAGGCGAACCCGGCGGCGGCGAGGCTGAAGGGGACGGCCGGGGCGATCCCCAGCAGGACCGACGAGCCGCCCGTCCACCCGTGCACCATCGCGATCATGCCGAGGCTCATGACCAGGTGGGAGAGGCTGTTCAGCCGGCCGCACCCGGGCGCGCCGGCGACGAGCCGGACGACGGGCTGCGCCCCGGTGACGGCGAAGACGGTGGTGAACACCCATGCGCCGGTCGGCAACCCGTCACCGCTCCCGCGGCCGCGCGGGTCGACCGCCGGCTACAGCGCGGACGGGTGCGGGCACAGCGGCGTCACCGCGATCGTCATGAACGGGAACAGGGGCAGGTTCCAGAGGATGTCGTGGAGCTCGTCGGTGGAGCCCACGTCGAAGACGCTGACGTTGGAGTACCTGCCGACGACCCGCCAGATGTGCACCCACCGGCCCTGCTCCTGCAGGTCCTGGCAGTACGCCTTCTCCCGCGCGACCAGGTCGGCCCTGACGCCCGGGTCGAGGTCACGGGGAACCTCGACGTCCATGGTGACGTGGAAGAGCATCGAAGGGGAGTCCTCTCGGGAAGTGCGTGGACGGTCGGGCCCGCAGCGGCGGGCCGGGTCCGGCTCCGGGTGCGGAGCCGGACCCGGAGGTCAGGCGCGTTCGAGGACGAAGTCGTACTCGACGGCCCAGCCGTCGGCGGTGCGCGCGGGGTCGAGGACCAGCTCCTCCTTCGTCGCGGAGGCGACGTCGTCGTCGAGCCATTCGCCGCCGGAGAAGTACAGCTGCGTCGTGATCTGGCGGTGTCCGTCGGCGCGCACCATCAGGTGCAGGTGGGCGGGGCGCCAGGGGTGCCAGCCGGCGGCCGAGATCAGCGCACCGGTCGGCCCGTCCGTCGGGATCCGGTACGGGGCGGGCTTGATCGAGGTGATCGCGAACCGGCCCTGGTCGTCGGTGACCACCACGGCGCGCAGGTTGTCGGCCGGCAGGTGGGGTGCGAATCCGGAGTAGTAGCCGTCGGCGTCGGCCTGCCAGAAGTCGACCTCGGCACCGGGGAGGGGGTTGCCGTCGAGGTCGCGGACCTGCCCGGTGAACAGCAGCTTCTCCCCCTTCTCGTCCTCCCGCATCGGCAGGGTCGCCACCGAGGGCAGCCGGGTCTGTGCGGGCAGGTAGTACGGGCCCTCGATGGTGCCGACGGTGCCTTCCTGCGTCCTGGCGGCGACCTTCTCGACCTCGTGTTCGACGAAGACGTCGAGGAACAGCGGCCATTCGCCGCCCTCGCCGACGTCCATCAGCCAACGCTTCGCGGCCTGGAACTCCGGATAGGTCACCTCTTCCTCGCGCACGACCTGGTGGATGGCATCGAGGACGCGTCCGACGACCCGGGCCGTGCGCTCCTGGCTCGTCGCGGCGGGCCCGCGACGCTCGGAGCTGGCGCGGAACACCTCGGAGGCGCTGGCGCCGGAGCCGGCGGCGGTGGGTGACGGGGTGGTGGTGGTGGTCATGCTGGTCCCTTCGTCGAGAAGTGGTGGTTCGTCCCGGTCAGCGGGCGTCGGTCCGGTAGTGGCGGAGCTTGTCCTCGTCGATCTCGATGCCGAGCCCGGGCGCCTGCCGCACCCGGACGGTCCCGTTGCGGATCTCCAGCGGTTCGGTGAGCAGGTCGTCGCTCATGTCCAGGAAGTTCGACAGCTCGCCCGCCCGACGCGAGGTGCCCTCGAAGGCGGCACCGAACGCGAGCGAGCAGAGCGACCCGATCTGCCCGTCGATCTGGTTGCCGAGCACCACCTCGACCCCGAGGCCCTCGCACTGGGCGAGGATGCGGTGCGACCCGGTGAACCCGGTGCGCGCGGTCTTGATGCTGATGCCGGTGGCGGATCCGCCGAGCAGCTCGCGGGTGACGTCGCCGGGGGTCGGTGCGCTCTCGTCGGCGAAGATCGGGACGGGGCTCTGCGTCACCAGCCAGCGGCGCCCCAGTACGTCGTCGGCGGGGCACAGCTCCTCGGCGAACTGGAGGTCGATGTCGGCCAGTGCCCGCAGCGCCCGTGCCGACTCGATCGGCGTCCAGCCCCGGTTCCCGTCGATGTAGATCTCGGCGTCCGGCATGGCCTCGCGGAGTGCGCGGCAGGCGGCGACGTCGAGTCCGACGGGCCGCCGGCCGACCTTCACCTTGAAGGTGGTGATGCCGTGGTGCTCCTGCATCCGGCCCGCCTCGGCGACCATCTCGGCCGGCTCGGCGAACCCGACCATGTGCGAGACGCGCATCCGGTCGCCGAACCCGCCGAGCAGGTCGGTCACCGGGACGCCGAGAGCCTGTCCGACGATGTCCCACAACGCCATGTCGATGGCGGCCTTGGCGGTGGGGTTGCCGACGGTCCGGTCCAGGCGGACGCGGACCTGTTCCCGGTCGAGGGGGGACAGGCCGACGACCTGGGGGGCGAAGACGGTCGTCACGATCGCGACGATCGATTCCTGAGTCTCGCCGTAGGTGAACGGGCGTGGCGGCGCTTCCGCGGTTCCGACCAGGCCGTCGTCGGTGTGGACCCGGACCAGGACGTGCTCGGCGTCGGAGACGGACCCGGACGCGAACCGCAGCGGCTTGCGGTAGGGGATCGCGAAGGGGATCGCCTCGATCTTGCTGATCTTCATGACGTGCCTTCCTGACCGCGGCGGGTCAGCGTCGGATGAGCGGGCTCCGGACGACGTTCGACCCCGCCGCGCGGTCGGCGGAGTCGAAGAAGTCCTCGCGGTAGATGTTGCGGGGGAAGAGCCTCGCCTTCATGAGCGCCTTCATCGTGTCGCCCACGAAGGCCGGGCTGCCGCAGATGTAGGCGACGTTGCCCGACGCCCGTGGGTAGTCCTGCGCGAGCAGCGCCGGCACCCGTCCCGTCCGGCCGTCGAACTCCTCCTGGGACAGCGCGGGGCGGTAGGTGAACCACTCGTGGGTGTCGGCGAACTCCTGCAGCCAGGTGTGCTCGTAGAGATCGGCGGCGGCGGGGACCCCGTGGTAGAGGACGACCTCGTGGCCGCTGTCGATGTTCTCGATGTGCCGGAGCATCGCCTTCATCGGGGCCAGGCCGGTGCCGCCGGCCAGCATGAGGATCGGCTCGTCGCGCGCGGCGCGCAGGAAGAACTGGCCGTAGGGCCCGGACACGGGCACGACGTCGCCGACCGCGAGGTCCTTGAAGATCCAGCCCTCGGTCGCGGCGCCGTCGGGCGAGCGCTTGACGTGCAGCTCGATCGTCGTCGTGTCCGCCGGGGCGACGGCGAGCGAGTACGGCCGGGTCTCACCGGCCGGGGTGGTGAGCTGCACGTACTGCCCGGGGTTGAACGGGATCGGCCGGTCGAGCCGAAGCCGCAGCCGCCGCACCGTGGGTGCGACGTCCGTCAGCTCGACGACGGTGCCGGTGTAGTCCCGCACCGGGTGGACGTCGATCCCGTCCTCGACGTCCACCTCACCCTCGATCGTCACGTCGCTGCGTGGTCTGGCGACGCACAGCAGCGCCGCGCCCTCCTCCCGCTCGCTGTCGAGCAGGGCGTAGGGGGAGGCGTCGCCGAGATCGAGCTCGCCGTCGAGGACCTGGGCCTTGCAGGTGCCGCAGGTCCCGTGGGTGCAGGCGTGCGGCAGCCAGATGCCGTCCCGCAGGCAGGCGTCCAGGACCGTCTGGTCCTCGCGGCACTCGATCTCGGCACCGATCGGTTCGACGGTGATGGTGTAGGTGTTCATGGCGGATCCTCAGGCCGAGAAGTGCAGCATCGCCTTGTGCCCGACGCCGAGGTCGGCGAGCGACTTGTCGTCGGCCACCTGCAACGGCTCGTCGAACAGCCGCCATCCGGTGATGGCGGAGGCGTCGAAGTCGGGGTCGGAGCCGGCCCACGGCACGACGATCCCGGCGACGAACTCGCCGAACGGGATGGTCTTCGGCGCGCGGAAGCACGCGGCCGAGCTGAACAGCGGGTTCCCGTCCCAGTGCACGTACACGAGCTGGTCGTCGCCGAAGTTCTCGGCGCGGTCGGCGGACGGGAACTCGTAGTCGTAGAGCGCCTTGACGGTCATGGTCAGCCCCCCTGCTTCGGTGCGCCGGCGTGCCACTCGGCCCACGAGCGCTGGTCCGGCGAGCCCTTGTACTCGCCGTTGTCGCCCTCCTGGATCCCGTACCAGTCGAGCACCTCCGGCACGCTCGGCCCACCGCAGTTGCCCTGGTAGATCTGGTGGACGGGCAGCCACGCCTGGACGAACTTCTCCGGCTCGCGGTCGAAGATCCACTTGCAGCCGTTCGAGCAGGTGTGGAAGGTCTCGCCCCTGAACTCCGACGTGCGGAACGAGATCGCCGTCGGGTCGTCCGGCTCGGTGAAGGCCATCGGGATCTGGCAGACCTGGCACAGCTGGGGCAGACCCTGGAAGAAGATGCGGCCACCCGCGGCCTCGGTGCGCGCGTGCTTGTCCCACACCGGCTTGTAAAGCGCGTCGTAGCTGGTCGGGTACTGCTCGGACAGCCACGCCGAGTGCTCCTCGGTCGGGGTCTGGGTCGTGAACGCCGCCGCGAAGCTGAAGTTGTGCAGGATCTTGTACACCTGGTGCGACAGGTGGTCCTTCTCCGCGATCGCGTCCTCGACGTGGCGGGGCGGGGTGATGCCGTAGAACTCCAGGTCGGGGAACAACCCGCCCAGCATCTGGTCCTCGAAGTAGAGCTCGAACGCTTCCTTCCAGCTCATGACCGGCTTGGGGAGCATGTAGTCCATCATTCCGGCGACCAGCGCCGACATCCGGTACGCCCGCCAGAACCACTTGTCGATCCAGGCCTGGATGATCGGGACGTTGCCCTCGTCCTGCTCGAGCAGGAACTTGATCGCCTCGAGGCCGAGGGTCATGTGCCTGCTCTCGTCGGACTGCGCGGAGAAGCCGAAGGACATCGTCGGCATGTCGCCGTTGAAGCTCGCGCCGCTCATGAACGGCACGAACAGCAGGTTCGTCAGCAGGTACTCGAAGCTGAACGAGATCGAGATCAGGAACTCGAACGGCCCGGCGGTCATCGCGTCGTCGAACAGCGACTTCGGCACCGACAGGTACCAGACCCGGTCGTGCATCTTCGACCAGCTGTGGAAGCCGCCGTAGTACTTGTTGTAGTTGCTGATCGTGTGGATCTGGGTCTGGCAGTGGCGCAGCTCGTCGATGCTCTGGCACAGCGCGGCGAAGCGCGGGGCCGGGCCCTCGAGGTGGCGCGCGAGGTACGCGAAGTGCCGGTGTGCGGCGTACTCGAGCGGCGTGACGCCCTGGATGAACAGTTTGATCGCGTTCAGGTAGGAGGCGTCGGCGAGGCCGAGGTGGCCCTGGCTCTGGGCGAAGCTGTCCAGGACCGCGTAGAGGCGCTTGTCCTTCTCCGCCTGGTACTTGTAGTACGCGTCGACGGTCAGCCGGAACGGGTCCTGCCAGCCGTCCCAGTCGTGGATCTTGATCCCCTCGTACGAGGTGTGCGGGAACAGCTTCTCGCGCTCGACGTAGGTCGGGTCCCAGTCGAGGTCGCGGGTGAGCAGGGCGTAGCGCTCCTTGAGGGGGAGCCTTTTCGCGCGGGGCTTGGCCTGGGTCATCTCAGTGCTCCCAACTCACGATGATCTGGTCGTCGTCCCACTCGGAGAAGTTGCCGGCGTACGACACGATCGCCAGCTGGAACTCGCCGGTGTCCCATTCGCGGCCGAGCTTGGACTCGACGGTCTCCCGGTTGATCACGATGCGGCCGGCGGCCTGCAGCTTGAGCAGGCCGGGCAGGTGGCGGATGGTCAGCTCGGGGTTGTCGGCCCTGATGGCGTCGACGATCGGCCGGTTCTCCTCGGCGTCCTGGAGGTCGACGCCGACCTGGCGCAGGGTGGCGGTCATGCCGGAACTCCGTTCAGGCGGTCGGTGACGACGGCGGACAGCGCGCCCACCGCCTCCTCCGCGCGGGGTTTCCACGTGGTGGCGATTCGGTCGAGGTGTTCGGTGTTCGACGGTCCGTGCTCGGGGTCGCCGGACCACGCCGAGACGAGCGCGTCGAGCCATCGGCGCTGGTCGGTGAACCAGGTCGTGAGGTACTGGGCGAACAGGCTGTACGCGCCGGCGCCGCCGAGGAGTGCCTTCTCGTCGAGACCCGAGTACATGGCCGGGTACAGCAGCGAGTCGATGTGGTCGATGGCGAGCAGGCCCTCCGCCCAGTCCTCGACGACCATGATCTCCTCGACGAGGCGCCGCAGCGGCTGCAGGTGGGCGCCGTCGAGCCATTCCTGCTTGGCGGTGGTCAGCAGGTCACCGGTGCCGCCGGCGACGGCGATGCCGACGCGGGAGAGCATCTGCGCGTTGCCGATCCGGTCGAACGCCGCGAAGGTGCAGCACTGTTCCAGCGACGTGCCGTAGGCGAACCGGGCGCCGGCGACGGACACGAGCTGGCAGCCGGACTCGTAGTGGCGCAGCGGGAGCACGACCGAGCCCAGGACGCTGCGCCACGCCTCGGGCAGCGTCACCAGCAGGTCGCGGTCCTCGAGGTAGCCGAGGGTCTTGCCGAACTCGTCGTGCAGCGCGGCCCGGTTGGTCACGTACGGGGTGTAGTAGAAGTTGCGGGGGTCGGCGTAGGCGTACGGGTCGGCCAGGCGCAGTGCCGAGTACCGCGGGTCGTACAGCTCGCGGTCCTGCGCCCAGGTCGGGCGGTAGTGGAAGTTCTCGCGAGGCTCGATGTCGAGCGTCGCCTCCTGGTAGCGGGTCGCCGGCTGGTCGCCGAAGCGGTCGACGACGTTCTGGTAGCTCTGGCGCTTGGCTTCGATGACCTGGTAGCGCAACTCGTACTGCACGGGTGGCTCCTGTCGGTTCGGATGGGTCCGGGCGATCCGCGGTGGCGCGGCGTCAGACCGGTGCGATCAGGTTGAGGAGGAGCGCCTCGAGCTCGCCGTCGCCGGCCAGCCTGCGCGGCGCCTCTTCCGGTCGGCCCGTCACGACGAGGCTGACGAGGGCCGAGCGGCCGGACATGACCGTCTGCACGCGGGCGGCCCGGTCCCGGTATCCGAGGGTGAACGCGAGCTCACCAGGGCCCACCTCGTCGTCGAGACGGATGACCTCTCCGTGCTCGCGCAGCACGACGTTCGCCTCCGACACGAGCTGTTCGGCGAGGGAACGGACGATGACCTGGGTGTCGGTCGCCACCGGCACCGGGCCGGGCCTGCTCTGCTCGGTGCCGGTGACCGGGGCGGGCTCGCCGTCGAGAAGTGCCTGGACGGTGTGCATGAACGGCGTCATGTCGGCTCACCGTCGATCGGGGCGGGGAGATGGGGGACAGGCATGTCGGTGATCCTTCGAGACGATGCCGGTCCTCGACGAGGAGGACCGTGACCTGAGTCTCGCGGACGGACTCGGTCGTGGGAAATACAGAAATCGTCCCCACTGAGACCGCTGCCATCTCAATAGCGCGCGGTCCGCACCTTCCGGCCGCCCCCGATGAAGGCCTCCGCACGTGCCCGGACGCGAGCCACGAGCGGCGACTGCTCGTTCACGCGCGTCGCGAGGGCCAGCTCGACCTCCCGCGTCGTGCCCGCGAGCGGTACGTAGCAGGCCCCGGTGATCTGCAGGTGCCGCACCGAGGCCGGGACGAGGGCGACACCGAGCCCGGCCGCGACGAACGAGACCAGCGTCGAGGTCTCGCCGACCTCGTGCATCGCCGCCGGGACGAACCCGGCGTGCTGACAGGCATCCAGCACCGCCTCGTACACGACCGAACGGTTGTGTGACGGATAGGTGATGAAGGCGTCGTCGACCAGATCGGCGAGCCGCACGGGGCCCTTGTCGGCCAACGGATGCTGCGCGGGAAGGACGGCGATGAGTGGTTCCCGGCGCAGGATCCGCACGTCGATGGCGGCGCTGCGGACGGGAGGACGCAGCAGCGCGAGATCCAGCGTGCCGTCCTCCAGCGCGAGCACCTGCCGCGGGGTCAGCATCTCCCCGTAGACGTCCAGCTCGATGCCCGGCAGGTCCGCCCGCAGGACCCGGACCAGCGAGGGCAGCAGGTCGTAGGTCGCCGACCCGGTGAACCCGATGGAGATCCGGCCGAGCAGGCCGCGGGCGACCTGCTCGGCCTCGGTCACCGCGGCGTCGACCGCGGCGAGGATCTCGCGGGCCCGCTGCAGGAACCGCTCCCCGGCCGGCGTGATCTCGACCTTGCGGGTGGTGCGCCGGAACAGCGTCACACCCATCTCGGCCTCGAGCGCCTTGATCTGCTGGGACAGCGGCGGCTGCGCCATCTGCAGCCGCTCCGCGGCGCGCCCGAAGTGCGCCTCCTCCGCGACGGCGACGAAGTACTGGATGCGCCGCAGCTCCACGGCGGCAGAATAGCCTGGTCACGAGGGTGCCGGGCGGCTCGTGCAGCCGCCGCGGCACCCGGCCCGACCGAGCACGGTCCCGGTCAGCCCGCGACCCGGTAGCGGCTGGTGACCGCCACCCGGTTGAAGGCGTTCATCACCGTCGCGAGCCAGGCGACGGCCGACACCTGGTCCGGGGTGAGCACGGCCGCGGCGGCGTCGTAGTCCTCGTCGCCGACATGTCCGTCGGAGATGCGGGTGATCGCCTCGGTCAGGCGGAGCGCGGCACGCTCGGTCTCGGAGAAGTAGCCGGTCTCCTCCCAGCCGGGCAGCACCGCGATCCGGTCGGTGCTCTCACCCTTCGCGAGGGCGTCGCGCATGTGCATGCGCAGGCAGAACGCGCAGCCGTTGAGCTGCGAGCTGCGAATCTTCAGGAGCTCGACGAGCAGCGGGTCGAGGCCCGCCGCGGCGGTGATCTGCTCCACCTCTTCCGACAGGGCGACGAGGGTCTTGTACGGGGCCGGGTGCTGCTTGCCGATGTTGACGCGCTGGCTGGTGGTCATGGTTCCTTCGTCTCCGTCACGTGCGATGTCAGCAGGGAGACGAGATGGCCCGGTCGAACGTGACAACTAGACGTGGCCCAGTTTCTCCGGGTTGATGACCCTCCGGTACGCGGTGATCACGCCGTCCGTGATCTCGACCGTGTCGACGGAGAAGACCCGGCCCTCACGGCGGAACACGAGGGCGAGCTCACCGCCGACCTCGACGAGGTCGATGCGGTCGGGACGCCAGCGGCGCCCCACCCGCACCATCACCTCGGCGACACGCTCACCACCACGGATGAGCTTGCGGGCGGCGAAGGTCTTGCTGCCGCCGTCGGTGACGTAGACGGCCCCCGGGTGCAGCAGCGCGACGAGGCCGGCCAGGTCCCCCGCCTCGTAGGCGGCGCGGAAGGTCGTCAGCACCCGTTCCCGTTCGGCCCTCGACGCCCGCGGCGCGGGCCGGCGGGCCTTCGCCACCCGGCGTCGGCCCCGTGAGCCGAGCTGGCGGGCGTTCGCCTCGGAGACGTCGAGCACCTCGGCGACGCGGCTGAACTCGAACCCGAACACGTCGTGCAGGACGAAAGCCACCCGCTCCGGCGGGCTGAGCTCCTCCATGACCAGCAGCAGCGCCGCACTGACGGACTCGTCGACGAGGACCGGCCCCGACGCGTCCGGCCCGGTCAGCAGCGGCTCCGGCAGCCACGGCCCCACATAGGTCTCCCGACGCGAGCGGGCGCTCCGGAGGATGTCGTACGACCGGCGCGCGGCGACCGTGATCAACCAGGCCCGGAGGTCGTCGACCTCGTGCAGATCCGCGCCCGCCGCCCGCAGCCACACGTCCTGGGTCACGTCCTCGGCATCGGCCACACTGCCCAGCAGCCGGTAGGCGACGCCGAACACCGCGGGCCGATGCGTCTCCCACTCGGTGCCGAGCAGGTCCCGTTGCCCGGACGTTCCCGGCGCAGCGCCGTCTCCCATGCAGATCCCGACCTCCTCCGACGACGTCCGGACAGCCAACATGGACGACAGCCGCCACCGCAACGAGAGCCTCTGCACCGTCCGGGCCGCCCGCAGGCGGCGCGGACCGGGCGCGGTGCCGACAGGTTGACCGCCGTGGCGCACGAACTCATCATGGGCGGGCCGCCGGCCGGACAGTGCGCGAATCCGCCCCCGACCGTTGCGCAGGCCCGTGGAGGTGTCGTGGCGAAGGCTCGAACGCGAAGTGGGAACATCCCCTTCGCCGCAACGAGTTTCATCGGCCGCCGCCGACAGCGACGAGAAGTCCGTGACCGCCTCGCGAGCGGTCGGCTGGTCAGCCTGATCGGACCGGGAGGCGTGGGCAAGAGCCGGCTCGCGTTGCAGGTCGCCGACGAGATCAACCACCTGTTCGAGAACGGCGTCCACCTGGTGGAGCTGGCGTCCGTCGCCGCCGCCGACGACGTTCCCGCCGCAGTCATCGACGCACTCGGGATCGTCGACCGGTCGAACCGTCCGGCCACCGCCATGCTGCTCGAGTTCGTCCGTGACCGCGAGATGCTGCTCGTCCTCGACAACTGCGAGCACGTCCTCGACGGCGCCACCGCCCTGGTCGACGACATCCTCCGGCACGCACCCTCGACCCGCATCCTGGTCACCACGCGGGCGTCGTTGACGGTGACGGAGGAGTTCCTCTATCCGGTCCCACCGCTCACCGTTCCCGGCGACGCGGAGCCTGCCACCGTCGAATCGCTGCTGCAGTTCGAGTCGGTCCGGCTGCTCCAGGAACGCGCGGAGGCCGCCTCACCCGGATTCGTGCTCGACGAGCGCAACGCCGCCGCGGCGGCGAGGCTGTGCGTCCAGCTCGAGGGAATCCCGCTGGCGATCGAGCTCGCGGCCGCCCGGACGCGCATCCTCTCGCTCGAGCAGATCCTCGAACGCCTCGCCGACCGCTTCGGGCTGCTCACGACCGGTAGCCGATCGGCCGCCCCGCGCCAACAGACCCTTCGATCGCTCGTCGACTGGAGCTTCGACCTCTGCACGGAGCCGGAACGCCGGCTGTGGGCGCGACTGTCCGTGTTCGCCGGCGGGTTCGACCTGGCCGCCGCCGAAGCCGTCTGCGGGGAGGGCGGCGACGCGGCGGGTCGCGGTGGGACGGCGTCCACACTCGACCTGCTGAGCTCCCTCGTCAACCAGTCCGTGCTCGACGTCGAGGGCCGGGAGTCCACGATCCGCTTCCGGATGCTGGAGACCATCCGGGCCTACGGTGCGGAGAAGCTCGCCCTGGCGGGGCAGGCCGACGCGATCCGCGAGCGTCACCGGCGCTACTTCCTCGACGTCGTCCGCGGCCTCGAACGGTCCTGGTGCGGGCCGGGGCAGGCCTCGGCGGCGAGATGGATGCGCGTCGAGCGGGAGAACCTGCGCGCCGCATTCGACTCCGCCCCACCCGGCGGCACCTACCAGCTGGAGCTGGTCGCGGGACTGCGCTACCGCTGGTACGCGGACGGCCACATCGCCGAAGGGCGCCGGTGGGCCGACGAGGCGCTCGATGCGCCCGGTGCCGCCCCGGAGCCCACGCCGTCCCGGACGACAGCGCTCTGGGTCGCGGCCAGGGTGTGCCTCCTGCAGGGCGACCACGAGGCGGCGACCCGCCGGCTCGACGAGTGCGAGGCGGCGGCGGCGCGGCTGCAGCTCGACGACGCCGCGGCCCACTGCATCGGACTGCGGGGGCTCGCCGCGCAGCTCCGTGGCGACCTCGCCGAGGCGGAGCGCCACTTCGCGGTCGCGGTCGGCGCCCTGGCCGGTGTCGGTGAGGTCGCGGAGTGGTTGATGGCGTCGTTCGAGTACGCCGTCGTCCTGTCGTTGGGCGGCCGCAGCGAGGACGCCGCGGCCGTGAGCACGCCGGCGCTCGCCGTCAGCCGCGACCGCGACGAGCGCTGGGCCCGCTCCTACCTGACGTGGAGCCGTGGCCTCGACCAGTGGCTGCACGGCGAGGTCGCCGCCGCCGACGCCACCGCACTCGACGCGCTCCGGGAGCACCGCACGTTCGATCCCTCGCTGGGCACCGCGTTGATGACCGAACTCCTGGCCTGGACGGCCGGATCGACCGGGCAGCTCGACCGCGCGGCCCAGCTGATCGGGGCGTCGCACAGCCTGTGGCGACGCACGGGTACGGAGCTGGCGGCGTTCGGGCCGCAACTCACCGGCTTCCACGCGGCCTGCTGCGACCGGCTCGAGAAGACCATGTCCGCACGAGCGCTCACGGCGGCGCTGCGGGCGGGGGCGAAGCGATCCCCGACCGGCATCATCGCCCATGCGCTGGCTGAACGCAGCGCTGGTGGGACCGGCGAGGACGTCGCGCCCGCATTGACGAACCGGCAGCACGAGATCGCGGAGCTGATCTCGAAGGGAATGACGAGCCCGCAGATCGCCGACGCCCTGGTGATCTCCGCACGCACCGTGGAGAGCCACGTCGAGGCCATCATGACGCGCCTCGGCTTCGCCTCCCGCAGCCAGATCGCCGCGTGGTACGTCGGACAGTCCTCCTGACCGGGCCACGAAACCGCAGGTAGGAGCCGCTCCGTCACGCGTCGGACCGGCGACGCCGGGTACGGACGTCCGCGACTTCCGTACCCCCCACCGTGATCTCACCCATGTGCGTGGCCCCACGGTGACGAGGATTACAGGGGCCGAGCCGCTACGCCGCGTGTCCGACGACAGGCGACGAGCGCCCTCGCGGAACAGTCCACGTCGGGGCATCCGGCGAAATCCGAAGGAGTCCCCATGGCATCGCTCTCCGGGGCCGAGGAACTCGAGATGGAAGTCGAGGCGAAGACACCGGTCACCGACGCGGTCACGCAGCTGACCCTCGTCCGCGCCGACGGGCGCGACGTCCCCGAATGGACGCCGGGTTCGCACATCGACCTCGTGCTCGCGCCGGACCTCGTCCGGCAGTACTCGTTGTGCGGTGATCCGGGCGACCTCCGTTCGTGGCAGGTGAGCGTGCTGTTCGAACCGGACGGCCGTGGTGGCTCCGCACGGATCCATCGTGAGCTCCGTGAAGGCGACCGCCTGGTCGTCCGGGGGCCGCGCAACAACTTCCGCCTCGTCGAGGCGTGCGACTACCTCTTCGTGGCCGGGGGGATCGGGATCACCCCGCTCCTTCCCATGATCGGCTCCGTCGACCGACGCGGCGCCGAGTGGTCCCTGGTGTACGGCGGGCGCAGCCGGGACACCATGGCGTTCGCCGACGATCTGGCGTGGATGCACGGACCTCGGGTGAACCTGGTCCCGGAGGACACGCACGGCCGCATCGACCTCGCCGCCGCCCTGGGTGCTGCCACGTCGGGCACCGCGGTGTACGTGTGCGGTCCGGAAGGTCTGCTGGGTGCGGTGGAGACGATGGCGGCCGAGCTCGACATCGCCGACCGGGTCCACGTCGAGCGGTTCACCCCGCGGACCCTGGTCGACGCACCCGCACCCGCCACCTTCGACGTCGAGTTCGTCCGCAGCGCGATCACCGTCTCGGTCGGTCCGGACCAGTCCATCCTCGACGCCGCGCGGGCCGTCGGCGTGCTCGCACCGTTCTCCTGCTCGGAGGGCACCTGCGGGACGTGCGAGACGACCATCGTGTCGGGCCGGGCCGACCACCGCGACTCCGTCCTCAGCGCTGCCGAGCGGGAGGAGAACAGCACTCTGATGATCTGCATCAGCCGGGCCGCGTGCCCGACGATCCGACTCGACCTCTGAAACCCCGCCGACGAGAGGGTGGAGACCGGTGGACAACGCCGCCACGACCAGCGCCGCCACGGCCAGCAACGACGCGACCAGCAACGACGCGACGACCGGATGCCCGGCCGCGCACACCCCCGCGGGATTCTCGTTCTTCGACCGCGAGTACCTGGACAACCCGGGGGCCGCGCTCGCCTGGGCCCGCGAGAGCCGGCCGGTGTTCTACAACGACGACTCCGACTACTGGGTCGTCACGCGCCACGACGACGTGAAGGCCGTCTTCAGCCAGTTCAACCTGTTCTCCGCGGCCATCACGCTGACCCCGGTCACCCCGCCGTCGGAGGAGGCGGCCGCCCAGCTCGGCGCGTACGGCTTCGCGCCCTGCCCCGTCCTGGCCGACTCCGACCCGCCCATGCACCGGCAGTACCGCCGGCTCAACGCTCCCGCGTTCATGCCCGACCGCATCGACCCCCTCGCTCCCTACATCCGGGAGACGACCAACGCCTACATCGACCGCTTCGTCGACCGGGGCCACGCCGACCTCGTCGCCGACATGCTCTGGGACATCCCGTGCCTGGTCGCCCTGCAGTTCCTGGGGATCCCCGAGGAGGACGTCGACACCGTCCGCGCGCTCGCCACCTCCATGACCGAGTTCGTCTGGGGACGTCCGAGCCCGGAGGAGCAGGTGCGCGCCGCCGACGGGCTGGGCCGGTTCTGGGCGATGGGGGACCGCGTCATCACCAAGCTCAAGGAGCTCGACGACCCGCCCGGATGGCTGGGCCACGCGATCACGATGCAGCGCATGCACCCCGACGTCATCTCCGACACCTGGCTGCAGACCAACGTCATGGGCGGCGCCATGGCGGCCCACGAGACGACGACGAACGCCACCGCGAACGCCGTCGTCACGCTGCTGCGCAACCGCGACCAGTGGGACCGGCTGTGCGCCGACCCGTCGCTGATCCCCGGCGCCGTCGAGGAGTGCCTGCGGCTCAACCCCTCCATCGCCGCGTGGCGGCGGATCGCGAAGGAGGACGTCGAGGTCGGCGGGGTCACGATCCCCGCAGGCGGGAAGATCCTGATGGTGATCGCGTCGGCGAACCAGGACGACGCCGTCTTCGACGACCCCGAGCGGTTCGACATCGACCGTGACGCGAAGGCCCACATCGCATTCGGTGCCGGTACGCACATGTGCCTCGGCAACCACCTGGCCCGGCTCGAGATGGTCATCTACCTGGAGGAGCTGACGCGACGCCTGCCCCACATGACGCTGGACCAGCAGGAGTTCCATTTCGTCCCGAACACCTCGTTCCGTGGTCCCGACGCACTGCACGTCAGCTGGGACGTCGAGAAGAACCCGATCCCCGCCGGACCGGAGGCAGCAGCATGACCACGGAGTCCGTCGACCACTCCGACACCACGACACGGCCGTCGTTGAACCTGCTCCTGCCCGGGTTCGACGGCCACAAGGCAACCCCGGCCGACAGTGTGGCCGGCAGCGAGATCGTGTTCACGAACTCCTACGGGAGCCGGGTGTCGCACCGGTTCGAGGCGACCGCCGTCGAATGGCGCTACGACCCCGGTGCCGGCGACCCGCATCCGGTTGCGTCGGGGCGCAGCGACTACGAGGCCTTCGACGTCGCACCCGGGCTGGTGTACGCGCAGTTCCACCATCGCCGGGACGTACCGAACACGGCGGTCAGCCTCGTTGTCGACCACGACAGCGGCCACACCCTCGCGATCGTGAGCACGATCGGAGAGCCGTCCGCGGGCCGGACGCGGGTCCGGCACAACGTCCTGCCGGGCGTCATCGAGGGCCGGGAGCCGGACCGTCCCGGACCCGCACCCACGACCGCGCTCGTCGGCCGCCGACTGCGGTGGAGCTTCAGCGACGTGCACCGCTACGAGCACATCCACCTCGAACCGCACTCGTACACCTGGCACTGCGTGGCCGGACCCGAGGCGGGCCTCGCCGACACCGTCGAGTGCACCACCTACCGGCTCCGCCCCGGGATCCACGTCCTCGCCTCGCGCGAGAAGGTGAACCCGTGGGCCTCGGTGACCGTCACCGATCTCCGCGACCACACGTCGCTGCGGGCCCACGGCGCCGTGTTCGGGCTGGACGAGACCGGTGAGCTGCCGACGCACCTCACGTTCGGCGCGGTCGGCGAGTACATCGGCCCGCCGGCGCGAACCGGCTCCGCCTCCGCCTGACGCTCGCGACGGCAGCCCGTCGCGGGCCCGGACCACCACCCACGCATCACCTCCACGAAAGGACACAACTCATGCTGGCCAAGGGCAACGTCCAGGTCACCGACCTCCTCAGCGCCACCCCGCCCCCGATCCCGGAGGGCTCGCACGCGATGACGCAGCTCGTCGAGCTCCCCCCGGCAGACCCGGGGCTCGCCCCGCACCGCCACTCCGGGCCCGTGTTCGGCTACGTCACCGAGGGCACGATCTTCTTCGAGCTCGAGGGCGACGAGCCCCGGGAGATCACCGCGGGCGAGGCGTTCTGGGAGCCCGGTGGCGACGTCGTGCACTACCAGGTCTCGAACCCGGACCCGGACAGGTGGGCCCGCTTCGTCGCGGTGTGCATCTGCGCCCCCGGCGTCGAGATGATCACGATGCTCGAGCCCGACGAGATCGTGGCCCGTGACCACCTGCGCCACCCCAGCGCGCGACAGCACCAGAGCTGATCCCGCCGCCCGGGCGTGCCCCCCGACGCAGCGTCGGGGGACACGCCCGGGCCGCGGCGCAGACCCCACCGACGAAGACCCGGAAACGAGGACCCGTGTCCGTACTGTCCCGACGGCCCGTGGCCGACGCCGTCGCCCGCAGGTTCGCCGCCAGGATCAACGCGGCGATCCACCCCGCCGTCACACCGCGGTTCCCCGAGATCACCGTCCCGACCACCGACGTCACCATCGGGACCCGCCACGGCCCGGTCGCCGCGACGGTCTACCGTCCGCCGACCCCGGCCGGCGCACCCGGGGTCTACGTGAACGCCCACGGGGGCGGGTTCGTCGTGGGCCACCGCGCACAGGACGACGCCTGGTGCCGTTTCCTCGCCGCCCACGCCGGCGTCGTGGTGGTCAACACCGACTACGCGCTGGCTCCGTCGACACGGTTCCCGACCCCCGTCGAACAGTTCTACGACGTCGTGCGGTGGGCATCGGAGCCGGGGCGCGAGTGGGACGGCACCCGGCTGTGCGTCGGCGGTCAGAGCGCAGGCGGCAACTTCTCCGCCGCCGTGTCGCGGATGGCGCTGGAGAACGGCGGTCCGGCCATCTCGCTGCAGGTCCTGCACTATCCGCCGCTCGACATCGCGACGCCACCCTCCCGCAAGGCGTCACCGCTGGGCGCGAAAGCCGTCCTGAAGCCGTGGCTGTGCGAGGTGTTCGACACCGCCTACGTCCCCGAACGAGCGGGGCGCCGCCACCGTCTCGTCTCGCCGGCCTGGGGGGCCAACGCTGACGGGATCGCGGGTATCGCACCGGCGCTGGTCATCGCCGCGGAGCTCGACCGGCTGCGCGGCGAGGCCAGGTGCTACGCGGACAAGCTCGACGCCGCCGGCGCCCTCGCCGAGTACGTCGAGGTGGGTGGTGTCGACCACGGTTACGACATCATGACCGAGGACTTCGAGCTGATCCGGCGGATGTACGAGCTGATCGTCGCGCACGTCCGTGGAGCGATCGGCTGACGAGCCGCCGCACCGGCTACCGGCCGTTCGAGGGCGGCCGCGTCCGCTGCCCGTGGTGGTCGCGCAGGAGTGCCGCGACCGCGTCGGGGGCCTCGGCCGGTGCGAGATGTGCGACGCCGTCGAGGACCTCCAGGCGGCCGTTCACGACACCGTCCGCGATCTCCCGCAGCGACGCGACGGGCGTCGGCTGGTCGTGGCTGCCCGCGACAGCGAGGACGGGGGCGCCGATCCCCGGGAGGCGGTCGCGGACGTCGAACGACGCCAGTGCGCGGCACGCGCGTGCGTAGTCGGCAGGGTCCGCGGCGCGCAGCGAGGCGATGAGGGCGTCGGCACGGTCGGGGTGACGGTCGGGGAATCCGGGACCGAACCACCGCTGCCGGGACCCGTCGACGACCGAGCCGACACCCGACCGCTCCACCATGCCCGCCCGGTCCAGCCAGCTGCGCGGCTCGCCGATGCGCGCGCCGGTGCAGAGGAGCGACGCGGCGACGAGCCGCCCGGGATGGTCGAGCAGGAGGTGGAGGCCGACCGCACCGCCGATCGAGTCGCCGGCGTAGTGGAGCGCCACCGGTTCCCCGCCGGCCTCCAGCGCCGCGTCCACGGCGTCGAGAACACCGTCGGCGAGCTGGGCCATCGTGAAGTCCGCCGCCGCCGACGGACTGCGTCCGTGGCCCGGCAGGTCCCACGCGAGGACGTCGAACGCCTCGATCAGGAGGGGCAGGCACGGGCCCCACAACGCCGCCGCGGACGTCCCGAGGGACGGTCCGAGGACCAGCGCCGGCCGGCCCGGCGCCGGGGCGGGGCGGGTCAGGGCGACGGTCGGGACGCGCGTCGTTGCGCTCACCGGGCGGCACCCGCGCCGGCGACCGGGCCGAGGTGGGGCCCGCCCGACTCGTCGACGGGTGCGCCGCGGCCGGTGAGGTGGACGAGGCGGAGGTCGGCCGGCGGGCCGCCGCGGCGGCCCGGAGCCGTGCGGGGGCTCGCACCCGGACAGGAGGACGTCACACGTGGACGGTAGGAACGCGCCACCCATCACGTCCAATACTCGTTTGCCGTCGATCCATAAGCAGGGCACATAAGATGAGCGTGTGGAGCTGCGCCATCTCCGGTCGTTCGTCGTGCTGGCCGAGGAACGGCACTTCGGCCGCGCTGCGGCGCGCCTGCACATCGCCCAGCCGGCGCTCTCCCAACAGCTCCGACAGCTCGAACGCGAAACCCACACCAGGCTCATGGACCGCTCCACCCGGCGGGTCGAGCTCACCGAGGCAGGCCGGCTGCTGCAAGACCGGGCGGCGGAGATCCTCGCCGCCGTCGACCGCACCTCGACCGACCTCACCCTGCTCGCCGCCGGCCGGGCCGGGCAGGTGCGGCTCGGGTTCGTCGGCACCGCGACCTACGACGTCCTGCCCAAGGTCGCGCTACGGGTGCGCGACGAGCTACCCGACATCGAGCTCGACCTCCGTGGCGAACTGCTCGGACCGGAGCTCATCGACCAGCTCCGTCAGGGGGAGCTCGACATCGCCGTGCTCAGACCCGGCTCCCCCGTCCCCGGCGAGCTCGAGTCCCGGCACCTCCGCGACGAGCCCCTCGTCGCGGTCCTGCCCGCCGACCACCCCGGGGCCCGGGCCGACCGTGTCCGCCTCCGGGACCTCACCGGCATGCAGCTGATCACCCACCCGTCCGGGCACCGGTCGACGATGCAGCCGCTCGTCCTCGACGTGTGCCGGCGGGCGGGCCTCGACCCCGATGTCATCGAGGTCGGCGAAACCGGGACGCTGGTCGTGTTCGTCGCCGCCGGTCTCGGATTCGGACTCGTACCGTCGTCGGTCCGGGCGCTGCGCCTCGACGGGGTGGCCTACGTCCCCCTCGCCGGCCCGCCGGAGCTCGCTCCGCTCGTCCTCGCGTCGAGGCCCGGACCGTCACCGGCCGTGGCCCGGGTGGCCGCTCTCCTCACCGCCGTCGTCTCCGACTCCGCGTCCGCCGGGCCCGGCCCGCCCGGCTGACCTGGCCCGCCGTCATCCCTCCGTCCATCAGGGCACGGCTTCGCGCCCGCCACGGATCGGGCGTTTCGCCCGGAAGTGAGTCGGCCGTCACTCGGCCTCCCCGGCACCTCATGGCAACCTCAGAGGTGACATGAGCACCCGGTCCGCGGGGGCCGAGCGACGAAAAGGGTAGGACGCACCGCATGCACGAGGCACTGAGGCCGATCTACGAGCGTGTCCTGTCACGCAATCCCGGTGAGGCCGAGTTCCACCAGGCCGTCGGTGAGGTCCTCGACAGCATCGGTCCAGCGGTCGGCAAGCACCCCGCCTACGCCGACGCGAGGATCGTCGAGCGGATCTGCGAACCCGAGCGGCAGATCATCTTCCGGGTGCCGTGGGAGGACGACCACGGCGGAATCCACATCAACCGCGGGTTCCGCGTGGAGTTCAACAGTGCGCTCGGGCCCTACAAGGGCGGCCTGCGGTTCCATCCGTCGGTGCTGCTGGACACGGTGAAGTTCCTCGGCTTCGAGCAGGTGTTCAAGAACGCGCTCACCGGGCTGCCGATCGGCGGGGGCAAGGGCGGCTCGGACTTCGACCCACGGGGCCGGTCGGATCGCGAGATCATGCGCTTCTGCCAGAGCTTCATGCTGGAGCTCTACCGCCACATCGGGGAGCACACCGACGTCCCGGCCGGCGACATGGGTGTCGGGGCGCGCGAGCTCGGCTACCTGTTCGGCCAGTACAAACGCATCACCAACCGGTACGAGTCCGGCGTGCTCACCGGGAAGGCCCTCATCTACGGGGGCGCCCAGGTGCGGCGCGAAGCCACCGGCTACGGGACCGTCTTCTTCGTCGAGGAGATGCTGCAGGTACGCGGCGAGTCCTTCGAGGGCAAGGACGTCGTCGTGTCCGGCTCGGGGAACGTCGCGATCTACGCCATCGAGAAGGTCCACGAGCTCGGCGGACGGGTGGTGGCCTGCTCCGACTCGGACGGGTTCGTCCACCACCCGGACGGGATCGACCTCGACCTGCTCAAGGAGGTCAAGGAGGTCGGACGGGAGCGGATCAGCACCTACGCCGACAAGGCTGCCGGTGCCACCTTCGTCGACGGCGGGTCGATCTGGGAGGTGCCGTGCCAGGTGGCGCTGCCGTCGGCCACACAGAACGAGCTCGACGCCGACGGTGCTGCGGCACTCGTGCGCAACGGCTGTGTCGTCGTGGGGGAGGGCGCGAACATGCCGACCACCCCGGCCGCGCTGCGCGTGCTGACGGAGGCAGGGGTCGCGTTCGGACCCGGTAAGGCCGCCAACGCCGGGGGCGTCGCCGCGTCGGCGCTGGAGATGCAGCAGAACGCGTCGCGGGACTCGTGGACGTTCGACTACTCCGAGACCCGGCTGCGCGACATCATGCGTGACATCCACGCCCGGTGTCATCGGACCGCCGAGGAGTACGGGGTTCCGGGCAACTACGTGGCCGGGGCGAACATCGCCGGCTACGCGCGGGTCGCCGAGGCGATGCTCGCCCTCGGTCTCATCTGAACCGCACGGAGGGCACGACTCTGAACCGCACGGAGGGCACGACGAGTCGGGCTGTGTGCGTCGGCGGGCGCCACAGCCGCCCGATCTCGGGGTGCCACCTCGGCCCGGCCCGCATCGAACGACGTCGTCGCGACCCTCGATGCGAGCACGGCGTGGCCTGACGTCTCGACGCGGGCCGCGCCGCACCTCCCGCGTGGGCGAGATCGCCCGGCCGGATCAGGTTGTCGGCCAACGGGCGACCCGTTCGTCGTGGTCGTGCGGGAGCGACGGTGCAACCCCCGGTGCGCGCTCGGGCAGCCCCGCGGAGAAGCGGCCGCCCGCGTGGGCCGGCTATCGCGCGTGACGTTCCCCTGCGCGAGGGCTGGTCCGGCCGCGGCAGGACGCTGAGCCGGCGACCGGGGTGCGTCGAACCGCCGTGCGTGGTGTGCCGGGACCCGCTGCCCGGGCCGATGTGCCCGCCAGGCCCGCGCTCGCGGTCGCGGCCTCCCCGTACTTCGCGCGGAGAGCCTGGTCGGCGGCGTGCTCGGCGGCTTGCACGAGATGCTCGGGGTCGACGTACGTGCTCAGCCGCGCGGTCCGCAGCAGGAGCGAGTAGGTCAGGGCACCGCCCGGCTGCTCGCCCGCTCGGTCGCCGGCTTCCGCCCCGTCCTCGCTGATGAGGTCGAGTTGCAACGTGGCGGGGACGTGGATGGCGATGGCGGCCAGGACGACCGCTTCGGCGTGGGAGCGCTCGATGTGTCGGGGAAGGTGCAGGCGCAGCAGCCCGGCGACGGCCGTCATCTCACGAGGACCGGTCGGTGCCGGCGGCGCTGCCGCTACGGGGCGCGCGGCACGGCGATGGTGGAGCCGCCTCGTGCGAAGGGACCACGGAGCCGAGAACGGTGTGCATGTTCGTCACCGACCCCGTGACGCCGAGGACTGTGCGCTTCTGGGCGGACGTGATCACTGCATTCCTTTCGTGCGCGAGCGTCGCGCCGTCGGCCCCCGCACGCGTACGTCTGACCGGACGAACTCCGTGCGCGGGAACAGGTGGACGGCGGACACACGGTCTGAGGGGCGGCAGGCGACAGAGCCCACGATGCCCCGGATCCGGCGCAGCCGCAGGGGCGCTGACACACCAACAAGGAGGGGCCCACAGTGCCGGGGTTCGGCAACGTGTCGCGACGGCGCTGAGCACGTCACGACGAGCGGTGCCGCCCGCGGCGGAGCCGACGGGCCGGACCCGGATCAGCCGAGGCCGGAACCCACCCACGCAGCGGCCCGTCAGTCCCGAGCGGCCGGGGTGGGCAGGTCGCGCTGGGGCCAGCCGAGCAGCCGGGCGCCGAGAGTGGCGGCGTGCACGGTGAAGCGATTGGCGGGGTCCGTCGGGTCGTACCCGGTGAGGTCGGCGATCCGGTCCAGCCGGTAGGTGACCGCCCGCACCGACAGTTGCAGCCGGCGGGCGGTCTCGGTCACGACGCAGCCGGCCGCGAAGTAGGCGTCGAGGGTGGCCAGCAGGGGACCGGCGCCGCCGCGGGCCTTCGCGAGTGGGCTCATCACCGCATGGACGAGGTCGGTGATGGCGGGCTGGTCGCGCAGCAGGACCCGGTAGATCAACAGATCCTCCGCGCGGACGACGGGGGTCTCGAGGCGCAGGCGCGCGGCCATCCCGAGCGCCTCGCGCGCCTCCTCGTACGAGCGCGCGATGCCGTACGAGCCGGGGTGGGGCCGACCGACCGCTATCCGCCACGGGCCACCGCGAGGGGCGCGACGCAGATCGGAATGCATGAGCTCGCCCAGGCCACGCGTCTTACCGACGGCGCCCGAGCCGGCGGTCGTGGCGGGCGCGACGACGACGATGCTGCCGTCCTTGGTCGCGACCAGTACGTCGCGGTCCCCGATTCCCTGGACGACTGCGCGTTCGAGGCTGCTCAACGCCGCCTCGGCATCGGCGAGGCGGCCGGTGGGCGTGGCCAGGGCGACCTGGTGCGGCTGGGCCATGTCCATCCCGAAGGGCTCGGCCCGCTCGACCAGCGCACCGACGTCGGCGTCGCCGCGGAGCAGATCCTCGATGAGCTCGCGGCGCTGGGTCTCCTCGCTGCGCATCATGTCGCGGCGGGCGGCGGTGTACCCCTCGGCGAGGCTGGCCACCGCACGGTCGACGGCACGCATGACCGCCTCGGCCGCGGTCGCGGTGGTGTCGGCGTCCGGGAACCTGACGACCGCGGGAAGCTCGCGCCACAGCCGCCACGCGGCCGACAGGTACAGCTGCACGGCGTTCCCGGCCGAGACGCCGAGCTCCGCGGCGCGCCGGCCGTTGAGCCCGACAGCGTCGAGTTCACCCTTGTCCGGTCGGCGCCCGGTCGTGGCGGCCTCGGCGAGCACGGGGAGGAAGCCGCCGAGCAGTTCCACCGGCACGCCACCGGCGCCGCGGCTCGCGTCGCGCGCCACCCGCTCCAGCCAGGCCGGGTCGGGAAGCTGCTCTGACAGCCGCGGTGCCTTCGCCGGTGGACGGGTCATTTCTCATCTCTCTCTACGGGGCCACCTCCGAGTGTGCTCGATGCCGGATTTCCGAACTGCCGGGGTACGGCAATCCGGTGACCGCCGACGTGAGAGGGATCAGGGCTCGGGGACCGGCGCCAGCCGTTTCGTGCCGCGGTCGGCTCACCTGCGTGCGCGCGGGGGTGTCGCCGACCGGGTGCTGCCCGGCCGCGTTGCCGGGGGCGGCGGCACGAAACACGAGGTGCGCGTCGCCGATGTTCGGCGACGCGCACCGATGAACCTGAGTCGTCCGCGCCGACGGCGCCGGGCCGCTCGTCAGCCGGCAACCCGGTCGGTCGGCGACCACGTGTCCGGGCGGTAGGGGACGGCGCGGAGCAAGGTGACCTCCATCGACTGCCCGTTCGAGAGGGTGTACTGCACCTTCTCGCCCTGCCTCCTGCCGGGCAGGGAACTCCCGAGAGGGGACTCCAGCGAGCAGATCATGAGGTCCGGCGGGTAGGCGCCGTCCTCGTTGTGGGCGAGCAGGAACGTCTCGGTCTCCTGATCGTCCTCGTACCGGATGGTCAGCAGCATCCCCGGTTCGGCCACCCCGTCATCGGGTGGGGCCTGCCCCACCAGCGGGTTCTGCAGCAGCTCCTGCAGCTTGCGGATCCGGCTCTCGCGTTCCCGGCGTTCGGTCAGCAGCTGCTGGTCGGTGTGGGGGTCGGAACTGTCACCGGCGAACTGCTCGTTGGCGAGACCACTCATGCCGTGATCACGCTGACGCAGCAGTTCGACGAGTTCGTTCTTCAGTCGCTCGTAGGCACTCTCTGCAAGCCAGACCTGCGTCTCGGCCATCCGTCTACTCCTCGGGAATGTTCTGGTGGGGCGCACCGCGCTACCGATGCCGCTTCGGTGCAGATGACGATGAGCACGGCCCGTGGTGACCCGGACCGTGCTCGGGAGCCGCGTTGCGGCGACGCCGTGGGTGCGTCGGCAACCCACTGCTGCCCCGACTCCGAGTCCCTTCCGCCTGACCGCGGTTCGGGGCTCTCGCGGCATCGTTGCTGCCACCTCTACCACAACGGCGATGGTGGTTCCCCGAGGTTGCCGGGCGCCGGAAAGCTCGACCGCGTCCAGATTGCGGACCCATGGCCTGACGACCTCGGACTCCACCGGGCATGGTGGGTCGTGGGCCTGCCGCAACCTCCCTGCATCACCCACCGGCAGGCCCGCCAACCGCGTTCGCGAGACCCGTCGGGCCGGCCGACGATCAGCGGGCGCACCGATTCGTCGGCATCGCACACGTCGTTGCCCGGATGCGCTGTGGCGGCGGCGGCGCAGCCGCACGCGGTCGGCGATGTGGGCGGGTGCGGCTCCCGTCGCCGCGTCGGCGACGAGGTGGTCCTCGGACCAGGGCCCGGCCGCACGGCGCGGAACCGACGTCTCGTCGACGGCCGTGACGGCCCGCCCCCAGCCGAGCGGGACACGGGTCCGGACTCCGGGACACGGCACCGCGAGGGGCTCGGCGAGCCCGGGCACGCCGAGGTCTAGTCCGCCGCGTCCTTCCACGCCTGATCGACTCGTTCCTGGGCCCGGTCGAGGGCTGATCGGGCTGCGGCACGCGGAACGTCCGCGGCGAGGCGCTGCGCCGTCTCGGCAGCGCGCCGGTCGGTCAGCACCCGCTCGACGCTCGCCCGGAGCAGCCCGAGCGCCGCCGCCGTGGCGCCCGGTCCCACACCGGCGTCGTCCAGGTCGACGATGTACTCGTCACGGTCCTGCTGCGCGGCTTCGGCCGCGGCTCGCGCATCGACGAGGCGCGCCTGTCGGGCGAGCAGCTCGTCGCGCTGCTCGTCGGCGAGGGGTAGACCGTCGCTCCGGCCCAGGTCGTCGTCGTTCCCGGCCATGCCCCGGATCGTAAGACGGAACCGTGCTCGCCGAAAGCGGAGGCAGGCGCGAGCGGGCGGGGTCCGGAACGGCGGGGCCGGCCGGTCGCGCGACGAGCCGGGCGCTGTCGTCAGCGCGGGATCGCCGGCCCGCCCGATCTCACCTGAACCCCTGCCAGCGCAGCGGGTCGCCCTCCAGCGCCGCGCGGTCCCAGTGGGCGTGCTCGGCCGCGGCCTCGTAGGTGGAGTGCAGGAACTCGGCGACGAGCTTCTCCGGGTCCGCTGCGGTCCGGACGGCCTCGTAGGGCAGCAGGAACTGCTGGAACTCGTCGCTGAAGAAGGCCTCCTCCGGTCGGATCGGGTGGGTTCGGAAGCCGTCGGGCTCGGGATAGGCGTAGGAGTAGAACGCGCCCTCCTTGCCGCCGCCGGGCCAGAACCCACAGCTGGACAGCTCGTGGGAGTAGCCCTCGACCATCACCCAGTCCCCGCAGTTCGGTGCGCCGCCCGGGTGGGTGGGGGCGGGACGGCCGGAGAAGCGGGTGCAGGCCAGGTCCATCGCGCCCCAGAAGAAGTGGACGGGGCTCACCTTGCCGAGGAAGTGCGACCGGAACTCGCCGATGACCCGGTCCGCCGCGACGAGCTGGCGCCAGAACAGGTGCGCGGCGTCGGCGTCGTAGGACGCGTGCTCGTGGTCCGCGGCGAACGGGATGGCGGGATCGACCTCGTTGGGGCCTGCCGAGATCGTGGCCTCGATCCCCAGCTCGCCCAGCGCCGACAGGGTCCGGTCGTGGAACTCGGCCACCGACATGGGGGCCAGCGCGATCTCCCGGGTGCCGCCGTCGCTGCTGCGGATCCGCAGGCGGTGGTCGACGAAGTCGAACTCGATGTCGAACGACCCCGAGGCGTGGGGCACGGCCGAGGTGGTCAGGCCGCGGGGTGAGACGTAGAGCGTTACCTGCCACCAGTGGTTGACCAGCGGTGCGTGGGCGAGGCGGATCTTGCCGACGATCTGGGTCCACATGTGCAGGGTGTCGCGGGTCGCGGTCCAGGCCGCCACCTCGAGTGCGGGCCAGGCGGCGGTGGCTGCGGGGTTCGTCATCAGATCGTCTCCGTGGGGGCGTCGGTGAGGCCATGGTGCCCGACTCCCGGCCGTGCGGGGCCGGCGCGGGCCGGACCGGTCACAGGACGTGCTGGCCGTACATCTCGCCGAGGGGGTCGGAGATCAGCTCGATCCGGGCGCCGTCGGGGTCGCGGAAGTAGACGGACACGTCACTGTGCACGGCGTGCTCGACGCCGGCGTCGGTGAGGCGACCGACGAGCTCCTCCCACCGCTCGGGTTCGACGCTGATGGCGATGTGGTGCAGTCCGCCGAGCACCTCGGCGTACGGGCCGACGTCGAGTCCAGGGAAGTCGAAGAAGGCCAGCAGGTTGCCGTTGCCGATGTCGAAGAAGAAGTGGGAGGAGCCGGGGTAGTCGCGGTTCTCGATCAGCTCGGTGAGCGGGAAGCCGAGCACGTCCTGGTAGAAGCGGACGGTGCGTTCGACGTCGGCGGACACGAGCGCGGTGTGGTGCAGTCCGCGGGCGGTCGAGGCGGGACGCTCGCCTGCGGGGCGCAGGTGCGCGGAGCGGATGCGGGCGCGTTCGGCTTCGTGCACGTCGGAGGTGGAGGTCATTGCGTGGTCCTCTCTCATGCGCCGATCGTGGCGTGCATCTCCCACACCAGGATCTCGGCGGGTTCGGTGGCGGTCACCCGCTGGCCGCCGGTGGCGGTGAAGCGGACGGCGTCGCCGGCGGACAGCGGGCCGGCGCCCTCGAGGGTGACGTCGCCGCGCGGGACGAACAGGTGGAGGTAGGGGGCCTCCGGCAACTCGACGCTCTGGCCGGGCTGCAGCCGCGCGACGTGGAGCGCCGCGTAGCGGTTGCGGATGCGGATCGCGGCGTCGCCGTGGGCGTCCATGCCGGACGCGACGGGGACGAGCGCGCCGCTGAGCAGTGCATCGTCGATCTCGAGCTGCTCGTAGCCGGGGGTGATGCCGCCCTCGTCGGGCACCACCCACATCTGTACGAAGTGGACGTCGTCACGGTGCTCGTCGCCCTGCAGCCGCCAGGAGTCGTTCTTCTCGCTGTGCAGGATCCCCGTGCCGGCGCTCATCCGTTGGGCGAGGCCCGGGTAGATGACGCCGCTGTGCCCGGTGCTGTCCTGGTGGACCAGCGATCCCTGCATGACCCACGTGACGATCTCCATGTCCCGGTGGGGGTGGGTCTCGAACCCACTCCCGGCCGTGACGACGTCGTCGTTGTTGACGAGCAGGAGCCCGTGGTTGGTGTTGTCCGGGTCGTGGTGGTGACCGAAGGAGAAGGAGTGCTTGCTGTCCAGCCAGTCGATCCGGGTGGAGAACCGGTCGTCCGCACGCCGGACGTCGGTCCGAGGGGTCAGGGTGGGGGTGCTCATGTCCGGTCCTCCGTGGGTGTTCGGGTGTGTGGCGTCAGGCCTGACGGATCGCGGAGATCTCGAACTCGAGGACGATCTTGTCGCTGACGAGGACGCCACCGGTCTCGAGGGCGGCGTTCCAGGTGATGCCGTAGTCCTTGCGGTTGATGGTGGTGGTGCCTTCGAAGCCGATGCGCTCGTTGCCGAACGGGTCGGTGGCCTGCCCCTCGAAGGTGAACGGCACCGTCACGGACCTGGTGACGCCCTTGATCGTGAGGTCGCCCGTGATGTCGACGCCGTCGTCGGTGGCCGTGACCGCGGTGGAGCGGAAGGTGATCGAGGGGTACTGGTCGAGGGCGAGGAAGTCGTTGCTGCGCAGGTGACCGTCGCGGTCGGCGTTGCGGGTGTCGATGCTGGCGACCTCGATGGTCAGCTCGACGTCGGACTTGCCGAGGTCGTCGCCGTCGATGTGGGCGGTGCCGGCGAACTCGTTGAACCCACCCCGGACCTTGGTGACCATGGCGTGGCGCGCGACGAACCCGATGCGGGTGTGGCTGGGGTCGACGGCGTAGGTGCCGGTGAGGGAGGTGAAGGCGGTCGCGGTGGTCATGTCGTTCCTTTCGAGAACATCTTGTTGACGTGTCATGTACTTTGCCCAACGCTTGGTGACATGTCAACTATTCCGGTAGAGTGATCCGCGTGACTCGATGGCTCGACGCACGGGAGCAACGCGCATGGCGCGGCTACATCGCGATGCAGGCGCAGCTGAACGCGGAGCTGCACCGGCGGATGCAGGCGGAGTCCGGGCTCTCCCTCGCCGACTTCGACGTCCTCGTCGCGCTCACCGACCGCACGCCCGAACGGATGCGCGTCCTGGAGCTGGCTCAGGCCCTGCAGTGGGAGAAGAGCAGGCTCTCCCACCACCTGTCCCGGATGCAGAGACGAGGGCTGATCGAGCGGGAGGACTGCCCCGACGACGCGCGGGGCGCCTTCGTGCTGCTCAGCGCAGAGGGCCGGCGCGCGATCGAGGCCGCCGCGCCACCCCACGTCGCCGCGGTCCGCGAGCTCGTGTTCGACGGCCTCGACGATGCGGACGTCGACGCGCTCGCCCGGATCGCCGACGCCGTACTGGCCCGGATCGCCGCGCCCCGCTGAGGCGCGCGGGGCGCGGCGTCGAGACCGGTCGGGTCACCCCGGTCCGGCGCCTCCCTGTGGCCCGCGTCCGGGCGGGAGCGGTTCCTCCTCGAACGTGCCGGCCTGCTCGCCCAGCTGCGGCGACCGGGCCCGCATCGCCGCGTACCAGGCCAGACCGATCACGACCAGCCCGAGGAAGATCCAGGGCATCAGGTTGAGCGGGTAGTCGGGCACCGGGACGAGGTTCTTGTAGAAGACGTAGAGCAGCGCCGCGGCGACGACGACCGCGAGGACCACCGAGAGCGGGTTGAGCTCTCCGCGCCTGCGCAGGAAGGCCGGTAGCGCGACGGCCATCAGCAGGTAGGCCAGCATGTAGCCGAAGGTCCCGATCGTGCCGGTGTAGGTGAACACCTCGAGGGGCTCGAACCCGACGAGCACCAGGATGACCGGCACGACGAGCACGACCGGCGCGATGACGGCGATCGCCACGTGCGGGGTCTTGTGCGTGGGGTGTGCCCGGCCCAGCCTGCCGGGGAGGATCCCCTCCTCGCCCATCGTGTAGAGGATGCGCGACGAGGCGTTGATGCAGGCGATCGTCACGGCGAAGAACGACGCCGTGATCCCGAGGTCGACGATCCAGGAGACGCCGCCGAGCCCGTAGAGGCCGGCCAGGTCGCTGATCGGTGCGGTGCTCTGGCCGAGGGTGCCGGGGTCGCCGAACCCCCGGACCATCGTGTAGGCCGCGAAGATGTACAGGATGCCGACGAGCACCGCGCTGCCGAGCACGGCGCGGGGGATGGCGCGGTGCGGGTTGCGCGCCTCCGCGCCGAGGCTGGCGGCGCTCTCGAACCCGACGAAGCCGAGCACCCCGAGCACGATGCCGAACGCGACGCCGTCGAACGACAGACCGGAGAAGGAGAACTGCGCGCTGTTGCTGCCTGCCGGGTCCCCGGCCAGCACGGCGATCAGCACGACGAGCACGGCGGCGACCGAGACGATCTCCAGCACCAGTCCGACCCGGGTGGAGATCTTGATTCCGATGATCGCGAATGCGGCGGCCCCGACCGCGGTGATCACGAGGATCACGCAGACCGCGATCGTACCGCCTGCCGGCAGGCCCAGTCCGCCGAGGAAGGCACCGAAGTAGAGGCCGGCGCCGACCACCCCGATCATCGCGATGAACGCGTAGCCGATGACCAGGCCCCATCCGGCGGTGAACGCGCTGGCAGGCCCGAGCCCGCGGGCCACGTAGCTGTACAGCGATCCAGAGGAGGCGAACCGGCGGCCGAACTGCGTCGCGACCAGGCCGACCAGGATGACGACGACGGTTGCGCACACGTAGGACAGCCACGCGCCGTTCCCGGCGTAGAGGGCGATCAGCGCCGGGGTGGTGGCCATCGCCGCACTCGGAGCCATCCCCGCCACCGACTGCGCCAGCACGTCCACCTGGGTCATCGACCCGTGGGCCAGCCCGGTGTCCGAGCGCGTCACGGGCTGGTCGGCCTCCGGCGCGCTCACTCGGACACCCCCTGCGGCGACACCGCACGGCCGTTGCCGTTGCCGTTGTGGGAGTGCCCGTCGGTGCCGTGACAGGCCGCGGCCGAGCGGGGCATGTCCAGGGCGGGGTTGCCGTCGAAGAACCCGACGGGCTTGAGCGTGAACCCGATGTAGGACGCCGGCATGACCGGCCAGTCCTCGGGCCGGACCACGTGGTGCGCGCCGAAGCTGTACCAGACCACGACGTCCTCGTTCTCCAGCGGCCGGTCGGCCTTCTGGTACTCCAGGAGTCCGCCGGGTGATCCGTGCTGGTTCGGATAGTCGCCCGCGGCGTAGCGTTCCTGCGGGTCGTACCGGGTCACCCACAGATGCTTGTACGCGAACTGGGCGCGGGCGAACGCCTGCGACCCCTCCTGCTGCAGGGGCAGGACGTTGTCGCCGGGCATGAGCTTGTAGCCGGTCGGGTGCCCGAGCTCGGTGATCTCGTTCGGGTTCACGACGTACCAGACCCGGGCGATCAGCGGGTCGATCAGCCGCCGGGCCTCGCTCTCCCGCCCCAGCAACGTCTTCTGCGACACCCAGGCGTTGCCGTACGGGTTGTCCGGGCCGAGCGGCACGGCCGCCGCGTCGACCTCGTACACGGAGTTGCGGTCCCCGTCGACCTGCATGTCCAGGCGGACGTTGAAGAAGTGCTGGTGGTGGGGCCCGTAGAGCCCGGGTGCGACGACGACACCGTGGCGGGGTTCCACTCCCTCGGCCAGCGCGCCGGTCGAGAGGACACCGGTCAGCTTCACCTCGTACTGGATGCTGCCGTCGGTGTAGAGGTACCAGAAGAAGCCGTACTCGTAGTTGCCCACCGTCGCGATGCAGGAGATGACCAGCCGGCGGGACCGGCGGACCTCGACCTTCTCGGTGCGGAAGTCGGTGTGCTTCCAGCTGATCCCGTAGTCCTCCTCGTGCATGCAGATCGCGTTGGGGATGGTGACCGGCCGGCCTTCCTGGTCGTTCGCGGTGGCGTCGAAGTAGAAGATCTCGCCGAGGCAGTCGCACCCGAGGGTCAGCGGGTTGAGCAGCATCCCGACGCCGTACTCGCCCTCGTCGAAGACGTTCTTGATCCGGTGCGTGGGTGCGGGGTCCCCGTACGGGATGTACATCTCCGACAACGACGCCCGGTAGAGCACCGGCCGCAGCCGGCCGCGGTCCTCGTAACCGACCTGGTGCAGGACGAGACCCTCGCGCGGGGTGTAGCCGACGCGCAGTCGCCAGTTCTGCCAGCTCACCGCGTGTCCGTCCACGGTGAAGCTCGGGCCCTCCGGCTGTGCGATTTCCAGCGGTCTCACGTCGTCGCGCAGCTGCGTGAACGCGGGCCGGTTGTCGTCGTCGAACATCAGCTCGGGCACGTAGTTGCCGGACTTGGGTGGCAACGGCACGACACCGTGGTCGCGAACGTCGATGACCTCCATCGTGTCCATGTCGAGCAGCACGATCAGCCCCTCGACCGGCCGGGCGTACCCGTTGTCGTCCTCACGCGAGCGGACGAACGTCAACGGCCGCAGGAGCCGTCGTCCCGCCGGGTCCTCGATGTCGTAACCGGCCGCCCACGGGTCGATCATCGCGAGCGAGAAATCGGTGACCCCCCGTTTGCGCATCGCCTCCTGCCATCGCGGGTCGGCGCGGGTGATCTCCTCGGCGCTGAAGAACTCCTCGAGCATCACGCTGGGTTGCACGTCCTCGACGACCCGCCACGACGTCACGGCACCGCCGGTGAGGGAGACGACCGCCTCGACCGTCTGTTGGTGACGACGGTCGTAGAGAACGACGAACGCGGCCCGCTCGGGGACCGGGCCCCCGTTCCGATCATGGTCGAGTACCTCGCGCTTGTCCGGTTCGTGCAGTGTCACGGTGACGAAGCGGACCTTCTCGTCGAGCTGCTGGTGTTCGTGCAGGATCTCCGCTGTTCGCCGGATCTCGACCGGGTCGAGCGGTTGCAGTGGGTTGGTCGTGCCGGTGCGAACCTCGGGTGACTGGACGGACACGAGTCCTCCTCCGGGGGAGACACAGGGGGCTGACCTGCAGGCCTGCCAGAAGGGCGACGGTAGCCCTGCGTAGCGGGTCCAACAAGAACACGCGCGCGGGGTGGACGGGATGGAGTAAGCACATGCGATCCCGGACGGTCGCGGTGCCGGCGTTCGACGACGCGCAGCTTCTCGACGTCACCGCGCCGTTCGCCGCAACCGCCCGGACCGACCTGGGCGTCGGCAGAGGTCCTACACGCCGAGGAGGTCTGCGGCACGTTCCCGGTGCAGGCGTGGCGACCCGAACAGCTCGTAACTGGACCGGGCCCGCCTGAGGTAGAGGTGCGCCGGGTGCTCCCAGGTGAAACCGATGCCGCCGTGGACCTGGATGTTCTCGGTCGCGGCGCGCACGAACACCTCGGACGCGGCGGCCGCGGTGGTCGCGGCGAGCAGCGGTAGGTCGGGGCCGTCGACGGAGGCGGTCCACGCGGCGTGGAGCAGGGCTGCCCAGGCGGCTTCGATCTCCAGGTGGAGGGTCGCGCACGTGTGCCTGAGAGCCTGGAAGCTGCCGATGGGCCGACCGAAGGCGCGCCGGGTCGTGGCGTACTCGACGGCCATGCGCAGGCATTCGCGCGCGCCGCCGATCTGTTCACCGGCGAGCGCGAGCAGGGCGAGGTCGTCGGCCTGGGACGGCGCGGCGCCGGCGAGCGGAACCGCTGCGACGTCGGTGAACGTCAGTGTGGCGAGTTCGCGGGTGCTGTCGAGGGCGGGCAGCCGGGTCCGCGACAGGCCCGGACTGTCGGCCCGCACCAGGTGGCGGCCGACCACGATCAGGTCGGCGGACGCACCGTCGACGACCCACGACGCCTCGCCGCTCAGCCGGTCACCGTGCGCTGCGACCGAGGAAGCGGTGGCCACGGTGGCCACGCACGACCCCGAGGCGATGCGGGTGAGCCATTCCGCCGCCGGCGGGTCGTCGCACCGCCGGAGGACCTCGGCGGCGTACAGCGTGCTCAGCACCGGCTCGGTGGCCAGCACGCGTCCGAGCTCCGCCATGACGACGACGAGTTCGACCGGTCCGGCGCCCGTTCCGCCCAGGTCCGCATCGATCGTCAGCCCGGGAACTCCGAGCTCGGCCATCCTGGCCCAGACCCCGGGGCGCCTGCCGTGGTCGCCGGACCGGTCGACCGGCGCGACGTCGTCGAGGAACCTCCGCACGGTCCCGCGCAGGTCCTCCTGCTCGGCACTGAGTCCGAAGTGCACGTCACGCCTCCCTGGACGAGGGCAGCCCGAGGATTCGGGAGGCGATCGTGTCGCGCTGGATCTCGCTCGACCCGCCGTAGATCGTGCGTGCCCGGGCGTTGAGGTAGTCGTCGGTCCAGGCGGCGGCGGAGTCGGCGGGGCTGCCCAGCGGTTGCGGGCGGAGCCATTCGGCGGCGCGCGGCCCGGTCGGTGCCAGGACCGACGGGCCGAGGACACGCATCGCCAGGTCCGTGACGGTCTGGTGGTACTCGGCGGTGAGCAGTTTGACCAGCGACGACTCGGGCCCGGGCGGGTCTCCGCGCAGGCCGGCGGTGAGGGCGGTGAGGGCCAGGCAGTACAGCTGGTGGACGCGGCCCCAGCAACGCGCGACGTCCTGGCGGACCAGGGGGTCGGCGGTGAGGCCCTGCGCACGGACCAGGGCGACGAGCCGCTCCAGCTCGATCCGGTGGCCGATCGCCGCGGCGTACCCGACGGCGCCGCGTTCGAAGCCGAGCAGGGCCAGCGCGACGCGGGCGCCGCCACCCGGGCCGCCGACGACGTCGTCGAGCCGAGCGCGGGCGCCGTCGAGGAAGACCTCGCTGAACTCGGTCTCGCCGGTGAGGGTCCGGATGCCACGGACGTCGACGCCGGGCTGGTCGAGGTCGAGCAGGACGAACGACAGCCCCCGCGAGCGCGGCGCGTCGGGATCGGTCCGGACGAGGGTGAACATCCGGTTCGCGGTGAGGCCCGCGGTCTGCCAGACCTTCTGGCCGTGCAGGACCAGCTCGTCGCCGTGGCGGTCGGCGCGGGTGCGGAGTGCGAAGAGGTCGGATCCGGCGTCCGGTTCGGAGTAGCCCTGCGCCCAGCGGATGTCGCCGTCGAGGGTGGGGCGCAGATAGCGGCGACGCTGCTCCTCGGTACCGAGGGTGAGCAGCGTCGGGCCGATCAGGTTCAGGCCGAAGGTGTCGTTGGGGTGCGGATGGGTGGGGACACCGGCGCGGGCGAACTCCTCGACGAGGACGGCCTGTTCGGCGAGGCCGAGCCCGCCCCCGCCGTACTCCGCCGGCCAGGAGACGCCGAGCAGCCGCTGCTCGCGCAGCGTCCGGCGCCAGTCGAGGAGGAACGATGCGCGGGCCTCGGGAGCGAGCGCTCCGTACCCCGGCCAGCCCGGTGGCAGCTGCTCGCCGAGGAACTCCGTCACCCGTGCCCTGAACCGCTGCTCCTGCGGCGTACTCCGGAGGTCCACGTCACGCCGTTCCGCCGACGGGTTCGTGCTCGCCGAACCGGCCGGTGCCGAAGTAGGCCTCCTCGACGAGGTCCCGGTCGGCGAGCAGCGCGGCGGCGTCCTCGGCCAGGACGGCGCGCCCGTGGTTGACGACGACGCCGCGGTCGGCGACCTGCAGCGCCAGCTCGATGTGTTGCTCGACGAGCACCACCCCGATGCCGTCGGCGCGGGCGAGCCGGCCGATCATCGGCAGCAGGTCCTGCACGATCTTGGGGGCGAGCCCGAGGCTCATCTCGTCGACGATCAGGACCTTCGGCCGGGCGAGGAGCGCCTTGGCGATCGCGAGCATCTGTTGCTCGCCTCCGGAGAGGAGGCCGGCGCGCCGCGACCCGAGTTCGAGCAGGGCCGGGAACCTCTCCAGCACCTCCTGCTCGTGGCGGGGGTCGCGTTTGCGGGCGGCGAGGCGCATGTGCTCGCGGATCGACAGCGACGGGAACAGCCCACGGTCGTCGGGTACGAGCAGGACCCCGTTGCGCGCCAACTGGTGTGGCCGCCGACGGCCGAGGGGTGCGCCGAGCACGCGCACCTCGCCGCCGAGGAGCGGGACGAGCCCCACCATGGCCAGCAGCGACGTCGTCTTGCCCGCACCGTTGGGTCCGAGCAGTGCGACGACCTCGCCGGCGCGCACCTGGAGGGTGAGGTCGCGGATCGCGGGCACGCCGTTGTATCCGGCGGTCAGGCCGTCGACGGACAGGAGCGGTGCGTCAGACATGGCCGGCCTCCGTCGGGGTGCCGAGATATGCCGCGACGACACGCGGGTCGGTGCGCGCCGCCGCGGGGTCGCCGGTGAAGATCTGCGTCCCGAACTCGAGCACGGTCACCCTGTCGCACACGTTGAGGACCAGCGACATGTCGTGGTCGATGAGGAGGATCCCGGGCCCGGCGTCGGCGATGGCGCGCAGCCGCAGGGCGAGTGCCCGGCTCTCCATGGAGTCGAGGCCGGCGGCCGGTTCGTCGAGCAACAGGACCGTGCAGCCCCCCGCGGCGGCGCGCGCGACCCCGACGAGCTTCTGCTGTCCGAGCGAGAGGTCGCGGGCGAGGGTGTCGGCGACGTCGGTCAGCCCGACCATCTCCAGCGCGGTGTCGACGACGTCGCGCCCGGTGCGCCGGCGGCGCCCGAACACGTCGCGGGCCAGTGCCGTCCACCCCGCCCCGCGGGCGGCGACGAGCAGGTTCTCCGTGGTGGAGAGGTTGCCGAACAGCTCACCGGACTGCCACGTCCGGGACAGCCCGGCCGCCCGTCGCTCGTGCGGGGGCAGGCCGTGGATCCGCATCCCGTCGAGCTCGATCTCGCCCGTCATCGGGGTGAAGCCGGTGAGTGCGTCGACGAACGTGGTCTTGCCCGCACCGTTGGGCCCGATGAGCCCGACGATCTCCCCGGGCCGCACGTCGACCGAGACCTCGGAGTTGGCGACGAGCCCGCCGTAGCGGACGGTCAGCTCGCGCGCGCGGAGTCCGTCAGACACGGGTGGCCTCCTCTTCCCGGCGTGGGGCGTCGACGGGTGGGGACGAGTCCGGCCCGCGGAGTTTCCGCCGGACGAACTCGACCTGGTGGCGTACCGCGCCGGCGATGCCGACGGGGTTGAGGATGGCGGTGAGGACGAGGGCGAGCCCGAGGACGAGCTCGTAGTACTCGCCCAGGTCGAGCCAGGTCCGCATCAGCACGTAGCTGATCCCGAGTGGCCCGATGAGGCCCGCGACGAGGGAGCCACCGATCGTGGTGATCCCACCGAGATAGGCGACGGCGAGGAGGTGCAGGCCTGCCATCACGGTGAACGACTCGGCGGAGAGCTGGCCGCGGCTGAACCCGATGAGGCAGCCGGCGACGCCGGCGACGAAGGCCGAGAGCGCGAAGCCGATGACCTTGGTGCGGCGGACGTTGATGCCGCTGGACTCGGCGGCGCGTTCGTTGGCGCGCACGGCGAGGAAGGCCCGGCCCATGTCGCCCGACGCGACCCGCACGAACACCCAGATCATGATCGCGACGATCGCGAGCACCATCAGGGAGAACGCGAGCCGTGACACGTCGCGGCCCTCACGGACGGCGAGGTCGAGCCCGAACAGGGTCGCGTCGGCGATCGGGTTCCCCTCCGGGGGGCTGAGGCTGTAGTTGTTGAAGATGAAGCGCTCGATGCCGAGCCCTGCGGCCAGTGTGACGATGGCCAGCTGCGCGCCGCGGATCCGGAACGCCGGCAGCGCCACGAGCATCCCGAGCGCCGTCGCCAGCAGCGCGCACAGGATCATCGACAGCGGGAACGGGATCCCCCAGTCGACCGACGCCTTCGACAGTACGAACCCGGCGGCTCCGGCGAACGCGGTCTGCGCCAGCGAGATCTGCCCCAGGTAGCCGGTGAGCACCACATAGGACATTGCGAGCAACGACAGGATCAGCGACGTGGTGAGCCCGAACCGGATGGTCCCCTCGGTGAGCGCGAGCGCGACGCCGGCAGCCACGAGCAGCCCGATCGCGACGAGGGGTCGCATCCGGGGGATGGGGACGTCGGGCAGCCGGATCTGGTGGGTCGCGCCGCGGGTGGGCAGCCGCTTGCCCGTCAGGAACAGGATGATCATGACGACGGCGAACGGGATGACCTGGTCGAGCCCGGACTGGGCCCACACCGGCCACCACGGCTGCGTCACGAGCAGGCCGATCAGTGACTGGAACGCGCCCAGCCCTATCGCCGCGACGACCAGGATCGGGATCGACTCGAGTCTGGCCACGAGCAGCACGGCGAGCGCAGGCACCACGAGCAGCCCGAAATAGTCGGCGTTGAGGCCGGTCAGGGAGCTCGCGAGGATGACCGCGACGGTGCCGAGGAACGCCGCGCCCGCCTGTGCGATCGCCGCCAGCCAGCTGGGCGAGAAGCCCATCAGCACGGCCGCGCGCTCGTTCTCCGACGCGGCGCGGGTGGCGACGCCGATGCGGGTGAACCGCAGGTAGCACCACACCAGCGCCGCGAGCACCACCATCACGAGCGCGATGAACAGCTCGCGGGTGGGGACGGGCGCGCCGAGCAGCGTGACGGTCCCGCCGGGGACGAACGACTCGACGTCGATCTTGTTCGGCCCGAACCGGAGGACGACCAGCGCCTGGATCGTGATCAGGAGCGCGACCGAGACGACGACCTGGGCCAGCACGGAGTTCTGCCGCACCGGCCGGAACGCCAGGTAGTGGACGGCGAAGCCCAGCGCGATCGCGGTGGCCAGCGCGATCGCGAGGGCTGTCGCCGTCGACGGCGGCTCGCCCAGGTCGACGGAGCCGACCGGGAACACGAGCCTGCCGGTGATGCGCAGTTCGGCGAAGACGTAGGCGCCCCAGGTCGCGATCGCACCCTGTGCGAAGTTGATCATTCCCGTCGCGCGGTGGACGAGAAGCAGTCCGCTCCCGAGGCCGATGTAGACGGCCCCGAGCCCCAGTCCGAGGACCACGAACTGCAGGACGGTACCCACGTTGGCTCCTTCCGTTCCCTGCCGAGCTGTTTACCTACCGAGCTGTCTACCTACCGAGCTGTTGCGTGCCGAGCTGTCCCGACGGTTCCGGGTCGGTCGTCAGGAGCTCTGCAGCGCCTTCGGGTCGAGCTCGATGAACCCGTCGGGGTTGACCGGCGCGAGGCTGCCGTCGGGCTGGACGTTGAAGAAGATGGCCTTCTTGCTGCACGCGGACGGGCGGCCCGGCCACTGCTGGCCGTCGCAGGTGATCGCGGGCCCGGCGAAGCTCGGCATGTCCTTCACGGCCTTGAGGGCCGTCGTGACCGACTCCGGCGTGAAGTCGCCCTGCACCGTCTTGAGGACGTTCGCGAGGTTGATCATCCCGGCGAACGAGTAGAGCGAGCGGGCGGACTGCTCAGTCTCCCGGTTCACCTCCTTCATCGAGGAGGCGAAGTCGTCGAGCTGCTGCTGGACGGCGGCGGGGGCGTGCGGTCGCGACGCAGGGAGCCAGATGCGGGGCTGCAGGATCGCGCCGGCCGCCTGCTCCTTCATCGCCGCGATGAACTGTGAGCACGATCCGGCGTACAGCGTTCCCGAGTAGCCCTGCTGGCGCAGGGCCTGGAAGAACCCGGTGCAGCCGTCCTCGGTGAGCGACAGGTTCCCGGCGACGTCGGGCTTGCCGGACAGGGCCGTCGCGGCGAGGACCTGGAAGTTGACGCTGTTCGCCGGCGTGTAAATGGCCGACACGCTCACGCCGAGGTTCTTGGCCGCGGGCTGCACGAGCTTGTCGATGAACGCGTGGCTGCCCGCGTTGTCGGACGCCGCGAGCGTCACGACGCGCTTGTCGAGGCGCTGCACGACCGTCACCAGGCCCAGCGCGCTGGTCTCGAGGGGGCCGGAGAAGTAGAACGCCTGGCCCCACGGGAGGGCGTCGGGGATCGCGGTGGCGCTCAGCTCGCCGACGATCGGGGTCCCGGCACCGGTCAGCACGGGAACGCCGGCCGAGGACGAGGGGTCGTTCGCGTCGAAGACCACGGGGACGTCGGACGACACGAACTGGTTGGCGCAGTTGACGGCCGTCTCGGGGCTTCCGTCGCCCTGGCAGATCTCCAGCTTGATCGGCCGGCCGTTGATGCCGCCCATCTTGTTGTTGATGTACCACTCGGCGGCCTGGGCGCCGTACTCGCTCTGCGGGTACGCGGCGGTCGTGCCCTTCGTGGGTGCCTGCACCCCGATGACGACGGGCTCGCCGGTGAGCCCGCCGGCGCCCCCGGTCCCGCTGTCACCGCCCGAACTGCAGCCCGCGAGCGCCAGCGCCATCGCTGCCGCGCAGGTGGTGAAGATCGTTCGCATCTTCATGGAGTGGGTCCCTTTCGAAGGGGTGGCGGAATCCGCGAGATCACGGGATGGGTGGGGAGGACGCGTGGCACTGCGGGCGGACCGTCGGTCCCCCGTCAGGCGCCGGTCGGGCTCGACGGCGTTCCCGGCGCGGGGCGCGAAACTTGACGGGCTCGCAGAGTTGCGGTGAAACGGGGTGTCTGATCGATGCGGCCGCGACGAGGCGACCCGATCGGCAGCGGCCGGCTCCGGTTCGTAGACACGGCGTCACGCTCCTGGTCACGAGGGTGTCGAGGACAGCCGCGCTACGCTGTGCGGCATGAACCAAAGCGGCGAGCATCGAGAGAATTGCGCTTGACACCCTCTCATGTCAACCACTTCACGACGGCGGTCGGCGCCACGCGGTCGAGGGGCCGTGAGACGACGGCCGGTACCGTGCGGGGCCGTCCGGGTACGCTCGCCGGTCCCACCTTCACGCCATCAGCGCTCCGAGGAGGCGGCTCATGACCAGGAACGATGATGGCCAGGAGGGGAAGGACACGCAGTTCGACGACGACCCGGCCGAGCCGCGGGGAGAGCTCAACCGGTACACGGCGGCGCTCGGGCCCAGGGCCCTGAAGACGCGACGCCGTCTGATCGACAGCGCTGCCGAGCTGTTCCGCGAGAGGGGCTACGTCGCGACGACGGTCTCCGACATCGCCCGCAAGGCCGGCGTCAGCCTGGCGACCTTCTACGTGTACTTCGCAGAGCGGTCCGACGTCGTCATCGCGCTGCTCGACGAGGTCGTCGGCGACGTGATGCGGCAGGGGGTGGGGAAGTGGGATCCGCGCAGCGGCCGGGCGGGGCTGTCGCGCGTCGTGTCGTCCTACGTCGAGAGCTTCGCCAAGCACGCGGAGTTCTTCGCGATCCGCGAGTCCGTCATCCACGCCGAGGAGCGGATGCTCGAGCAGTACGTCCAGTACAACCGGCACTTCCAGGACACGTTCGCCCGCTACCTGGAGGAGGGCGTCGCGCTCGGGCTGGTCCGCAGCGACCTCGACTCCCACGGGATGGCGCGGGCGATGACGTTGATGATGGAGCGGTACTGCTACGACGTGTTCGTGCTCGGCTCCTCGGGCGACACGCCGTCCGTGACCGACGTCGCGCACCTGCTGGCGACGCTGTGGGCGGACGCGATCGACCTGGCCGAGAGCGCTGTCCGGCCGCGCGTCACCGCCGCTGGACGGCCTCTCAAGTAACGACGGCCGTCGGCCGACGCAGTTCATCGCCAGTTGTCGACGAACCTGCGGCCTTGACGCTCTGCGTCTGCGTAGCTAACTTGACGACCTGTCAGGTGAGGACCTCTCAGGTTCCTCCCACGTGAGTTGCGCCGACTGCCGCAGGGGGCTTCGTGAAGTTCGGCATCGTCTTCGAGATATCGGTTCCGCGGCCCATCCGTCCGGGCGTGGAGAAGCAGGTGGTCGACAACTGCATCGAACAGGCCGTGCTGGCCGACCAGCTCGGGTTCGACCAGGTCTGGGCGGTCGAGCACCACTTCCTCGAGGAGATCTCGCACTGCTCCGCACCGGAGATGCTGCTCGCCGCGATCGCGATGCGCACCGAGCAGATCCGGCTGGGCTTCGGTATCGCGGTGTGCGTCCCGCAGTTCTCCCACCCCGCGCGGATCGCAGAGCGCGCCGCGATGCTCGACGTCCTCTCCGGCGGACGGGCCGAGATCGGCACCGGCCGGTCGGCGACCTGGACCGAGCTCGGCGGGTTCGCTGCCGACCCCGACGAGACGAAGAAGACCTGGGACGAGTACGTCCGCGCGATCCCGCGGATGTGGACGCAGCCCACCTACAGCCACCAGGGCCGCAGCTTCTCCATGCCGGAGCGGGCGATCGTCCCCAAGCCGCTGCAGGACCCGCACCCACCGCTGTGGGTGGCCGTCACCTCACCCGGCACCGAGGTCGACGCCGCCGACCGCGGGCTCGGCTGCCTCGGCCTCGTCGTCGGGGGAATGAAACGCCAGGAGGAGACGATCGCGACCTACCGTCGTCGGATCCAGCTGTGCGACCCGGTCGGCAGCTTCGTCAACGAGCAGGTCAACACCGTCAACTTCATGTACTGCCACGAGGACCCGGCGCACGCCATGAAGCGGGGCGCCCAGCTCTCCAACCACTTCAACTACCTCGCTCCCCAGCAGCTCTTCGTGAAGGAGATCTACCCGACGCAGTCGTACGCGACCGACGGGCTCTTCTCCGCGCTCCGTCAGGAGGCCACCAGCTCCGGCGACCCGATGAAGATTCCGGACGGGATCGCTATCGGGGACCCGGACCGCGTCATCCGGTCGCTCAAGCAGTGGGAGGCCATCGGCGTCGACCGCGTCGTGTTCATCCTCAACAGCGTCGAGACGATCCCGCAGGCCGAGGTTCTGGACAGCCTGCGGCTCTTCGCCCGCGAGGTCATGCCGGCCTTCGGGCACACCCCCACCGTCGCCCCGGCGTCGGCGGACGAGGTCGCCTGATGCCCGACTTCGGCACCCTCTCCGTCGCGGCGTCGACGGCCCCGGTCGTCGACCGGTTCGTCACGGAGCCCGTCGTGATCACCGACGCCACGCTCCTGCAGGTCATCTGCGAGATCGGCGTGGCAGGCCAGCTCGACGTCCTCCCCCCGGCCCTGCACCCGACGAGCCCGCCCGTCGCGATCTGGCAGCTCCTCGACGTCCACGACAGCCCGTGGGGCGCGTTCCGGCTGGCCAGCATCCGCGTCGGTGCCCGGGCCGCGACGAAGTCCCGCAGCTTCCTCGCCCACGCCTTCGTCGACAATCCCGACGCCGGCGCCGCGCTGCGGGACTCGTGGGGCTTCCCCTGCGTCGAGGCCGAGGTGGGGCTGCGCGTCGGCCACGACCGCGTCGCGGGATGGGCGGACGTCGGGGCAGACACCCCGTTCGACGTCGAGCTCGAGGACCCGGCCCCCATCGCGAGCGGCTCGATCTACTACGCCCCCAGCATGAACCTCGCCTCGACACCGCTCGGGACCAGGCTCCTGCAGGTCGATCCCGAGTACCTCGTGAAATCCGTCGCCCGGGGCCGCCCGCAGGTCAGGCACCGCCCGGGCCTCGTCGACGACCGGCTCGCACCGACGTGGCCGATCTCCGCGACGTCCGCGACGGTCGACATCACCCTTCCCGCGATCCGCTTCGTCTGCGACCCGGCCCTACCCGCAGCGCAGGGCACCGAGGCCGTGACACCGGCTGCGTCCTGACATGACCGAGAGGAGTCCGATGAGCAGGATCCCGTACCTCACGCAGGAATGGCTCGACATGTCGACAGCGGTGATGGAGCCGATGCCGCCGTGTCCCGGGGCGACGTTCGTGATGCAGTGCGTCATGACCGAGGCGCCCGGCGGGGGTGACGTCGTGTTCCACCGTGTCTTCGACGACGGCCGGCTCCTGCGCTCGGTGCTCGCGGGCCACGAGGCGCCCGACGTCGTCCTCTACTCGACCTACGACGACAGCATCCTGCACCTCACCGGTGGCCTCCCGGAGAAGGTGGCGTTCCGCTCCGGCCGCATCCGGCCGGAGGGCGACGTCGAGAAGCTGAGGACGCTCACCCCGCTCAGCCGGTCGGCCGAGTACCTCGCCGCCGTCGACGAGATCGCCCGGCGCACGGACTTCTCCGCGCCGTCGCAGCCCGCATAGTGTTCGCCCGCAGGGCCGACGGCGCGGCGAGTCGCGGGAGGCGACCTTGATCAGTTTCGTGGAGATGCTGGAACTGCCTCGACGACGACCCGGGGCGGGAGCGGCCTTCATGACCCCGGGCGGCCCGGCCCGCGAGCTCGAGGAGCTCTGGACAGACGTCCATCGCCTCGCCGACGCGCTGGTGGGGAAGGGGTTCCGGGCCGGGCACCGGGCCGCGATCCTCGCGACCGACAGCTACGAGTACATGGTCGTAATCCTCGCGTGCATGCGCGTCGGGATCGTCTACGTGCCGCTGAACTACCGGCTGGCCCCACCCGAGCTGGAGACCGTCCTCGCGCACGCGCGGCCCGAGCTGGTGTTCGTCGGCGACCGCTACGCCCCGATCGTCGAGGAGTCGACGGCCGCCCGGGACGCCACGACGGTCGCGCTCGACCCCGACGGCCGCGCGCAGCTGCAGTTCCGCGACCTCGTCGAGAGCGGGCGGGACCGCCCGCACGAGCGGAGCACGGGCGACGAGGACGTCGTCGCGGTCTGCTACACGAGCGGGACCACCGGGCAGCCGAAGGGCGTCATGCAGTCCCAGCGGGCCATGAAGACCGAGATCTGGCGGCAGAGCCAGTTCCCGGGATCGCTCGGCGACGTCCGCTACTCCGCCTCGCCCATGTTCCACGTGGCGGGCCACCGCACGATCTTCACCCACCTGGCCCGGGGGTTCACCTCCGTCCTGCTGCCGCAGTTCGACGCCGCAGCACTGGCCGACCTGGTCCGCGGCACCGTCCTGGACGGCGCGTTCCTCGTCCCGACCATGCTCGACCTGCTCCTGGACGAGCTCGGCCCCGGCACCTTCCGGCTCCCGCAGCTGCACTACGGCGGGTCCACCATCTCGCCGCGACTGCTCTCCCGTGCCATCGAGCACCTCGACGCCGAGATGTTCAACCTGTTCGGCAGCTCCGAGACCGGCCTGGTCACCGTCCTCGACGCCGCCCACCACCGTGCGGCGCACGCCGGGCGCCACGAGCTGCTCGGGTCGCTCGGCCGGGCCGCCCCCGGCGTCGACGTCCGGGTCCTGGACCCCGACGGCGCCGAGGTCCCCGACGGCGAGGTGGGCGAGATCGTCTGCCGCACCGACGGCGCCCTGAGCGGGTACCTCGAACAGCCCGAGGCCACCGCCGGGGTACTGCGCGACGGCTGGGTGTGGACCGGTGACCTCGCCCGTCGCGACGCCGAGGGCTACCACTACTACATGGGCCGCAGCCGCGACCTCATCATCCGTGGCGGGGAGAACATCTACCCCCAGGAGATCGAGAGCGTCCTGTCGGCCGTCCCAGGCGTCACGGACGTGGCCGTTCTCGGCGTTCCCGACGAGCGTTGGGGCGAGTCGGTGGTCGCCGTCCTGGAATGCCGCGGTGCGGCGCCGTCGACCGACGACGTCCGGCGGCTGTGTCAGGAACGGCTCGCCTCGTTCAAGGTCCCGGCCCGGTTCGTGTTCGCCGGGGAGCTGCCCCGGACCGCCGCGGGAAAGATCGCCAAGTACCGGCTGCGCGACGAGCTCGGCAGGCGGCCGTGACCGAGCTGCGCTCCGAGCGTGAGGACGACGTCCTCGTCCTCACGCTGAACAGGCCGGACCGGCGCAACGCGCTCACCGTCGGCCTCGTCGCCGCGCTGGCCGGGGCGATCGCGGCCGCGCCCGACACCGGTGCGCGCGCCGTCGTGCTCACCGGGGCACCACCTGCCTTCTGCGCCGGCGGTGACCTCACGGAGCTGTCGGGGATCGCCGCGCGGGGCGCGCTGGCGGTCGGCGAGACGATCTACACCCGGTTCCACGACCTGGTGCGCACGATCTCGACGGTCCGGGTTCCCGTGATCGCCGCGGTCGGCGGCCCGGCGCTCGGCGCCGGCCTCGACCTCGCGGCGGTGTGCGACCTGCGGATCGCCGGTACGGGAGCGACCTTCGCCAGCTCCTGGATCGGCGTCGGCCTGGTCCCCGGGATGGGCGGGGCGCTGTGGCTCACCAGGTTGCTCGGTGGCGCCCGCGCCGCCGAACTGGTCCTCACCGGACGGCGAATCGATGCCACCACCGCGGAGCGCTGGAACCTCGTCAACGAGGTCGTACCCGACGGTGCCGAACGCAGGCGGGCGACCGAGTGGGCGCGGGAGCTCACCGCCCTCCCACCCGTGGCCCTGGCCCGCAGCAAACAGGCGCTCCGCCGGTCGCTCACCGACGGAGCCGACAGCGAGCTCGCGGCCCTCGGGTCGATCCAGGCGAGCCTGCTCACCGGTCCCGAGTTCGACGAACGGACAGCCCGCTTCCGGAACTGACGACAGACTAGGAGCCCCCACCATGCGTGACGGAATGTTCGTGTTCGACAACGTCGTCCACATGTACGACAACAAGGCGAGCAACATCGGGCCCCGCGGGGAGCAGGTCGCGCGCAACCTGCACGGCTTCGGCGTCGCCCTCTCCAACGACCAGTACCCGGCCAACGACCACTTCCTCGGCGAGGAGCTGAGCGTCGAGGAGGCCGGGCGGATCCTGTTCGAGGAGTCGGAGACCGACATGGCCATGGCCCAGACGGTGCCGCTGTTCGGCTGGTGGAAGGACGGGTTCTCGCCGGCCCGGCGCCAGTACGCGCTGAAGGAAGCCTTCCCCGACCGTGTGCTGTTCTGCGGCGGCGTCGACCCGCTGTTCCAGGGCGTCGAGGGCGCCTGCAACGAGATGACCCGCCAGGCCCAGGAATGGGGCTCGGTCAGCTTCAAGTACTACCAGGCCCACGACAACTCGCTGAGCTGGCGGATCGACGACCGCCGGATCGCCTACCCGATGTGGGAGAAGGCGCTCGAGCTGGGGATCACCAACGTGCAGTTCCACAAGGGAGTGCCGTTCGGGACCGAGCGCATGGAACACATGCACCCCACCGACATTCAGCAGGCCGCGATCGACTTCCCCGAGCTGACCTTCGTGATCCACCACCTCGGCGACCCCTACATCGACGAGTCGATCAGCGTCGCCGCACGGAACCCGAACGTCTGGCTGGCCCTCTCGGCGTGGATCAACATCTACCCGATCATGCCCAGGGAGGCGCTCAAGCGACTGGGCAAGGCGCTGATGAACGTCGGTCCGGACCGGCTGGTCTGGGGTTCCGAGGCGTTCGTGTGGCCCAACGTCCAGGGATACATCGACCTCTTCGCGAACCTGGAGATGCCCGAGAACCTCCAGGAGGACTACGGGTATCCGCAGATCACCCGCGAGACCAAACGGAAGATCTTCGGGGAGAACTACGCCCGCCTGATGGGCATCGACGTCGGCCAGAAGCTCAAGACGATCCACGGCAGCGACGGACGGACCCCGTGACGACGACCGAGGCCGACCTCCGGCAACGGGTCGACGCGGTCATCGTCGAGCACGTCGGCCGGTTCCTCGACTCGCACGGAGGAGCGGTCGCGACCGCATCGGTCACGGCCGACGGCGACGTCACCCTGCAGTTCGACGGCGCCTGCCGGGCGTGCCCCGCGGTCGCCACCACCTTCTTCAGCAAGGTCGCGCCGATCGTGCGCGCCGTCCCGGGGGTCCGCTCCGTGCACGCCCCCAACGTCAACGTCTCCGAGGCTGCGGTGCAACGCATCCTCGCCCTCTCCGCGCCCCCGCGCCGCACCCCGGAAAGGTGACCACCATGTCCGATCCCACCTTCGCCCCGCCGACGGTCAGCGCCTCGCTCACGCGCGCGCTGCTCGACGCCGCGATTGCCGCGTCCGAGGCGCACGGCCAGGCGAGCGCGATCGCCGTCGTCGACAACTCCGGAGTGCTGAAGGGCTTCGTGCGTATGGACGGGGCCGCGCTGCTCACCGTCCAGATCGCGCAGGACAAGGCCTACACCGCGGCGTCGTTCGGGCTCGCCACCCACGAATGGCACGACTTCATCAAGGACGACGCCCCGCTGGCCGACGGCATCGTCCACACCTCGCGCCTTGTCGTGTTCGGCGGCGGATACCCGATCAAGGTCGACGGTGCCGTCGTCGGCGGGATCGGGGTGTCGGGCGGGCACTACACCGACGACATGAAGATCGCGACGGCCGCGCTGTCCGACGCGGGTCATCCCGCCTGACCCGGGGCGCGGTGGGTGATCGGATCTCCCGCCGCGCCCTCCGGGCGGATACGGTCCCGACATGGCTGATGCGGTTGCGCGCCTGGACCTGATGAACGCGTTCGCCGACACCTACCGGCGGCGGCATTTCGTCGACGAGCACTACGACCTCGCCGACGGCTATCTGCAGACCACGCTGTCCGACGACCAGCACATGCCGCTGCGGTTCTTCGTCGACTACAACAACGCGTGGTGGTTCGAGATCGTCACCGGTGTCGACGTGCCGGCCGTCGGCTACGACCCGGACAGCGACTCGGGGTTCATCGTCCTCGACATCCGCTACGACACGCAGACGTTGCGCGCCATGCAGCACGTGCACTTCGGCGAGTCGACGATCAACCGGATCCGGACGTACGCGTCGGGGTCGTTCTTCACCCGGTCGCATCCGCTGGTCGAGCTGGACGCCGCCGGGAACACGTTCTGGCTGGAGACCGGCTACCGGATGGACGAGTCCGTCGCCGCCGCGCAGGCGTTCCTCGACTCGCCGCGGGGGAGGGAGTTCGGCTCGACCGAGCCGACGGCACGCCCCGTGGAGCGGATCCGGACGAACCTCGAGGCGTTCACGGCGGGCTGAGGTCGGCCGGCGTCGCGCCGGCGGCCTCGGCCCGGACCTCGCGGAACCGCGTCGGGCTCAGCGCAGCGGCGGTCGCGTCGAGAAGGCCGGCGGTGATGTCGGTGATGGGCCAGGGCATGCCGCCGCGGAGGTTGTCGGCCTCGGCGCCGGCGAGGGCGCGGGCGGCGCCGACGTGGTCGCCGGTCAGGGCGAGGGCGCAGCCGAGCACGAGCCGACGTCACGGCTGCGGAACCCTGCACCGGTGACGACGGTGAGGTCGGCGCCGACCTTGGGGACGTCGGCGGGGTCTGCGCCGCGGGCGAGCTCGAGTCCGCTGTGGAGCATGCGCCTGCCCTCGTCGGGGCGTGCCTGCATGAGCTGTACCGCTCCGGTCCACGCGTGCACGACCGCGTCGTCGGCGACGTTGCCGATGTCCGCCGGGCCTGCGGATTCGTCGACGCTGCCCTGTCCGACCATCACGGGCAGTCTTCTCCGCGCGAACCGTGATGCCCAGGGTCTTCGTCGCACACACATGGACAAGTTCGCGTCGCCAACTAACGTGAGGGCATGCGGATCGGCCTGCACCTCTCGGACCTGACCTATCCCAACGGTCCCGCCGCCCTCGCCGACGACCTCACCCGCATCGTCGTCGCGGCCGAGGACGCCGGGTTCGCGCGCGTCAGCGTCATGGACCACGTGTGGCAGATCGCCGTCCACGGCCCGCCCGAGCACGACATGCTCGAGGCCTACACGACGCTCGGGTTCATCGCCGCCCGCACCAGCCGCGTCGAGCTCCTGACGTGGGTGACGGCCGTCAGCTACCGCGCGCCGGGGATGCTGGCCAAGCTCGTCAGCACCCTCGACGTGCTCTCCGGAGGCCGGGCCTGGCTCGGCGTCGGTGCCGCCTGGAACGCGGAGGAGGCCGCCGGCCTCGGCCTCGACTTCCCGCCCCTGTCGCAGCGGTTCGAGATGCTCGAGGAGACCGTCCAGATCTGCCGGCAGATGTGGGACCCCGAGAACGACGGCCCCTACGACGGCAAGCACTACCACCTCGGCCGCACCCTCAACGTGCCCGCGCCGCTGCACCGGCCGAAGATCCTCATCGGTGGTGGCGGGGAGAAGAAGACGTTGCGGCTCGTCGCCAAGTACGCCGACGCGTGCAACGTGCTCAACGGACCCGAGATCGCGCACAAGCTCGCGGTGCTGCGCGGGCACTGCGAGACCGAGGGCCGCGACTACGGCGAGATCGAGAAGACCGCCCAGGTCGTCCTGGAACTCGGCGACGGGAAGGCGGGTGTCGACGAGTTCCTGACGACGCTGCGGGGCCTCGCGGCGCTGGGGGTCGACTCCGTGCAGGGCAAGATGCCCGGAGTGTGGGAGATCGAACGCATCGAGCGGTTCGGCCGCGAGATCATCCCGGCGGTCGCCGAGCTCTGAGACGGCCCGGCAGGAACCCGACGCCCGCGGTGGGCCGTCGCGCAGCACGGTGCGGCGGCGGATGCGCCGCCCGCCGTGAGCGGTGCGCCGTCGACGGTGAGGGTGGCGTGGCGCGGGTGGACGCCCGTCACATTCCCGGCCGCGGCGTCACGTCGCCCCCTCGATCGCCGTCGGGTGTGCCCGGACCGCGACGGATATCGTGACCCGACGATCCGGCCGAGCGGAGGACGCGATGACCGAGCCGCCGGAGCAGCGGCGCATCCTCCGCGTCCTCGTCGCCGCCCAGATCCTCAGCGGCGCAGGGCTCGCCGCCGGGATCACCGTCGGGGCGCTGCTGGCCCAGGACATGCTCGACACGACGGGCCTCGCCGGCCTGCCGACCGCCCTGTTCACCGTCGGGTCCGCCGCTGCGGCGGCCGGGGTGGGCCGGTTGTCCGACCGGGCCGGGCGTCGGGCCGGGCTGACTTGGGGCTACGCGGTCGGCGCACTGGGGTGCGTGGGCGTCGTGATCGCGGCGGTGATCGGGAACGTGCCGCTGCTGTTCGCGTCGTTCCTCGTCTACGGCGCGGGCACGGCGACGAACCTGCAGGCCCGCTATGCCGGCGCCGACCTCGCCGAACCGGCGCGGCGCGGGCGCGCGGTCAGCGCCGTACTGGTGGCGACGACCCTCGGCGGCGTCCTCGGCCCCAACCTGGTCGCACCGATGGGGACGCTGGCCGGGGCATGGGGCATTCCGCCGCTGGCCGGGCCGTTCCTGCTGGCCGGGGCGGCGTACGCGGTGGCGGCGCTGGTGTTGGGGCTCCTGTTGCGCCCCGACCCGCTGCTGCGGGCGCGCGAGCTCGCCGTCCCCGCGGCGGCGGTCGAGGCCGCTGCGCCGGAGGCGAGGAAGGGCGGTGTCGTCCTCGGCGCCTCGGTCATGATCCTCACGCAGCTGGTGATGGTCGCGATCATGACGATGACGCCGATCCACATGGCCGCGCACGGTCACGGCCTGGGCGCGGCCGGGTTGGTGATCGCGATCCACGTCGCGGCGATGTTCCTGCCCTCGCCGATCAGCGGGCGCCTGGTCGACCGCGTCGGCGCCGTCCCGGTCGCGGTCGCGTCGGGGGTGACGCTCCTGGCCGCCGGAGTGCTGGCCGCGGTCGCGCCCGGCGAGTCGCTCGTCGTCCTCACGATCGCCCTGGCGTTGCTGGGGGTGGGCTGGAACCTGGGCCTGGTCAGCGGCACCGCGATCATCACCGACGCCGTGCCGCTCGAGCGGCGGGCGACCACTCAGGGCACCGTCGACGTCGGCATCGCGATCTCGGGGAGCGGTGCGGGGCTGGCGTCCGGGCTCGTCGTGGCCGCGGCGGGGTTCCCCGCACTCGCTCTCGCCGGTGCCGCCTTCGCGCTGGCGATCGTCCCGATCGTCGCGCTCACCGGCCGGGGTCGACCCGCCACGCCGGTGGTCGACCGGGGCTGAACCGCCACCGCCGCAGAGTCCGGAGGTTCGGGCGGTTGAGGTCCGCCGCGCCAGTCATATCTTGACATTTGAGGTACCTGAATGTCAGCGTTCACTCCATCGCGCAGCCTCAACGTCGAGATGCAGGAGTGACATGGACGACAGCCTCACGATTCCGAAGGTCATCTCCGTGGACGATCACGCGGTCGAACCTCCGGATCTCTGGACCTCCGCCGCCCCGGCGAGCATCAAGGACCGGGTGCCGCGCGTCGAGCGCGCCAACGCCCGATTCGGCTGGGCCGGTGGCAAGCACGTCGTCGAGCGCCGCGCCGACGGCGACCCCTGCGACTTCTGGCTCTACGAGGACTACGAGTGGCCGTTCTCGCAGACGTTCGCCTCGGTGGGCGTCGAGGAGGTCGACAACGTCCCCACCAACTACGACATCATCCGGCCCGGCGCCTGGATCCAGTCCGAGCGCCTGCGTGACATGGACGACGACGGCGTCGAGGCCGCCCTCTGCTTCCCGAACACGTTGCCCCGCTTCTGCGGCCAGACGTTCTCCGAGCGCACCGACAAGGACCTCTCGTTCTGGTGCCTGCAGACCTACAACGACTGGATCATCGACGAATGGGGTGGCGGCGCAGGTCGCAACCGCCTACTCCCCGCGGTGATCGTGCCGTTCTGGGACGTCGACCTCGCGGTGCGTGAGCTCGAGCGCTGCACCGACAAGGGCGCGGTCGCCCTGTCGTTCTCGGAGAACCCCGCCAACCTCGGGTTCCCGTCGCTGCACACCGACCACTGGGACAAGCTGTTCGCGGCTTGCGAGGAGACGCAGTCGACCGTCGCCATGCACATCGGCTCCGGGTCCCGCGTCTACGCGACCTCGGACGACTCGCCGTTCATCGTGTCCAGCTGCATGCTCTTCGTGAACCCGATGGGCTCGATCCTCGACTTCGTCTTCTCGGGCACGCTGGAGCGGTTCCCCCGGCTCAAGCTCATGTACCTGGAGGGCCAGGCCGGCTGGGTGCCCTACGTCTTCGAGCGCGCCGACAAGCTGTGGGCCGAGCGGGGCAACAACGCATTCGGGTCCGACCTGAAGCACAAGCCGTCGTCCTACATGGCGGACAACGTCTTCCACTGCATCTTCGACGACGACACGGGCCTGCGGATGCGCGACGTCGTCGGAATGGACCAGATCTGTTTCGAGACCGACTACCCGCACCCCGACGGCAGCTTCCCGAACACCCGCTCGACCATCGAGAAGATGTCCACGGCGAACGGCCTGAACCAGGCGGAGGTCGACAAGCTGACCCGCCTCAACGCGATCCGTGCGCTGAGCCTCGAGCGGTTCGGGTTCACCAGCTGAGCGACCAGGCCGCCGATCCGGACGCGGATGCTCCCGCTCCACGACGAGTGAGTAGTCAACGATGATCGAACTGCGCAATCCTCGCGCGTTCTTCGAACCGCTGTGCGTGGGCGCCCCGCGTCCGGCTCCGGCAGTGTCGGCGGAACCGTCCAGGATGATCCACTTCTTCGATCCCGGCAACGAGCGGATGCGCGCGAAGCTGCCGGACCTGGCCCGCCGGGTCGACGTCCTGCTCGGCAACCTCGAGGACGCCGTTCCGGCCGACCGCAAGGACACCGCCCGGACCGGCCTCGTCGAGGCCTGCCGATCGGGCGTGCTCGACGGAGCTCGTGTCTGGTGCCGTATCAACGCCCTCGACAGCCCCTGGGTGTTCGACGACGTCACGACGCTGGTGTCCGAGGCCGGCGCACACCTCGAGGTCCTGATGGTCCCCAAGGTCGAGGGGCCACGCGACATCCACTTCCTCGACCGGCTGCTCGCACAGCTGGAGGCGCGGGCAGGCCTGACGCGCCAGATCGGGCTGCACGCCATCGTCGAGACCGCGCTGGGTGTCACCAACCTGGAGGCGATCGCCGCGTCCAGCCCACGGATGCAGGGGATGAGCTTCGGCCCGGCCGATCTGGCGGCGTCACGGCGGATGCGAACCCTTCGCCCCGGCGGGCCGCACCCCGGCTACCGCACCATGGACGACGGCGACACCTCGGCACGGGCCAGTGTCGTCCAGGATCTGTGGCACGCCTCGATCGTGCGGATGGTCGACGCCTGCGCGGCGTTCGGGCTGCTGCCCTTCTACGGCCCGTTCGGCGACATCTCCGACCCGGAGGGCTGCGAGGTCCAGTTCCGGGCAGCCGCCGTGCTGGGCTGCGTGGGCGCGTGGTCGCTGCACCCCGCCCAGATCGAGATCGCGCGCCGCGTGTTCACCCCGCCCGCCGACGAGGTCGCCGCCGCCCGGCGGGTCCTCGACGCCCTCCCGGACGGTTCGGGGGTCCGCATGATCGACGGCCGGATGACCGACGACGCGAGCTGGAAGCAGTGCCGAGCGATGGTCGACTTCGCCGACGCCGCCGCCGCCCGCGACGCCCGGATCGACGCGACCCTCGCGGGAGCGTCGACGTGACCGACACCGACGGCTCCCGTGCGCTGCGCGCCGAGATCCGGGGCTGGTTCGAGCAGGTCCTGGCCGCGGAGGTGTGCCTCGATCGCGTCCCCGGCTGCGCGCTGACGGAGGAGCAGGACTTCGCCGAGCGGCGCCGCTACGCCGGCGTCCTGACCCGTGACGGCTGGGCGGGGCTGGCGTGGCCGCGCGAGTGGGGCGGCCGCGGCGGCGGGTATCGCGAGCGGCTGGTGTTCGCCGAGGAAGCGGCCCGTGCCGACGCGCCCGACCCGCTGAACCGCCTCGGCGTCGACATCATCGGCCCGGCCATCGACGTGCTGTGCACCGACGAGCAGAAGCGCCGCTTCCTGCCACCGATCCTGCGCGGCGAGGCCATCTGGTGCCAGGGCTTCTCGGAGCCGGGGGCCGGATCGGACCTGTCGGCGCTCTCGACGCGCGCCGAACGCGTGCCCGGGGGCTGGCGGATCAACGGCCAGAAGGTGTGGACGTCGTTCGGGCAGTATGCGGACTGCTGCGTCGTGCTGGCCCGCACCGACCCGACGGTCCGCCCGCACGCAGGGATCAGCGCGTTCGCGGTGCCCATGGACGCGCCGGGCGTCGAGGAGCGGCCGATCCGGCAGATGACCGGCGGGTCCGACTTCTGCGAGGTGTTCCTCACCGACGTCCACGTCGCCGACGCCGACCTGCTCGGGGCCGAGGGCGACGGCTGGAAGTTCGCGATGACCGCGCTCGGGTTCGAACGGTCGATCAACTTCCTGGCGCGCCAGGTGCGGCTGACCAGGAACGTCAGCGACCTCGTCGTCCAGATCCGGGCCAACGCCACCCGGGTGCCGTCACGGGCCAAGGAGCGTGTCGTCGGCATCCACGCCCGGGCGATGGCGCTGCAGGCGGTCGTCGAGGCCAACATGGCCGCGCTCGACGCCGGTGGCGTCCCGGGTGTCGAGACCAACGCGTCCAAGGTGTTCTGGAGCGAGACCTACCAGGGCATGACCGATCTCGGCGCCGAGCTGGAGCTGACCGTCCCGGGGTTCGGCGACGGGCTCGGCGCGGCCTGGACCAGCTCCTACCTCGCCGGCCGCGCCACGACCATCTACGCGGGCACCAGCGAGATCCAGCGAAACATCATCGCCGAGCGTGGACTCGGCCTCCCACGATGAGGAGGACGCAGTGACCAGCACGCTCGCCGAGGACGAGCTGGCGGAGATCCGCGGCCACGTCGACCGGTTCTTCGACCGGCGTGTGGACGCGGTCGCCGACCGGCCCGTAGTCGACCGGCCGCTGCACGAGGACATGGGTGACCTGGGCTTCTTCAGTCAGGGCCTGTCCGACGCACTCGGCGGCCTCGACCTGCCGCCCGCCGCGGCCGCCGCCATCGCGGCCGGGGCCGGCCGGGCCCTGGTGCACGGCCCGTGGCTCGACCAGCTGGTCGTCGTCGAGCTGCTCGCGGCCACCGCGCCCGAACAGCTCCCGTCGCTGCTCGACGGTCGGGTGCTCTGCTCGGTCGCCTTCGCCGGTGCCGAGCTGGTCCACGACCCCCTGACGGGGACGCTGAGCGGCACGGTGGCACGGGTGCGGTTCGGTCGCCACGTCGATCGCTGGTGCCTGGTCACCAGCACCGGGACGCACCTCGTGGCCGCCGGGGCGCCCGGGGTCGCCGACATGGTCGAGGAACCCGTGATCGACCCCAGCTGGGCCTCCTACACCGTGACGTTCGACGGCGTCGTGCCCGACCTCTCCGTCGCTCACGGCCCGGAGCTGCACGAGCGGATGCACAACCGCGCCAAGGGGTTGCTCGCGTGCTTCTCCGTCGGTGCGGCGCAACGGGTCCTGGAGATCGCGGTCGAGTACGTCAAGACCCGCAAGCAGTTCGGCAAGCCCGTCGGCTCGTTCCAGGCGGTCAAACACCGCCTCGCCGGCTGCTACATCGAGCTCGTCCACGCCCGGGCGCTCGCCACCCGGGCCGTCGACCACGACGACCGGACCGTGGCCGCCGCGGCGCGCGTCCTCGCCGACGAGGCGTTCCGGCACACCGCCGAGGGAGCCCTGCAGGTCCACGGCGGCGTCGGGTTCACCGCCGAGGTCCCCGTCCACCACTACGTCAAGGCCGCGCAGCAGGCGCGTGCATGGCCGCTGCCCATCTCCGACGAGCTCGACCTGCTGCGCTCGGCACTCGAGATGGACCTGCTGCTGCCGGAGCCGTCGTGAACACGCCCTGGTCCACCGCGATCGCCCGCGTCGACGTCGACGACGTCCTCGTCCGCGGGTACCCGCTCTCGGAACTGGTCGGCGAGGTGTCGTTCGTCGACATGGTCTTCCTCGTCCACACCGGTGAGCTGCCGGACCTGCACCGGCGCCGCATGCTCGACGCCGTCTTCGTGACGCTGATCGAGCACGGCATCTCGCCCAGCACGATCATCAGCCGGGAGCTCGCGACGTGCGGCACCCCGATGCAGGCCGCCATCGCGGGCGGCGTGCTCAGCATCGCCGACTGGCACGGCGGGTCCGGCGAGGACCTGGCCGAGACACTGGTGGCGCTGCTGGAGCGCGCGGGCGCCGACGCCGGGGACGAGCAGATCGAGGCCGTCGCGACCGACCACGTCCGGGCCCGCCACAGCGCAGGGATGCGGTTCGAGGGCTTCGGACATCCCCAGCACCCCGAGGGCGACCCCCGCGCCGGGACGTTGCTGCGCCTCGCCGACGAGTGCGGGACCGCGGGCGACGCGACCCGGCTGCTGCGCACCCTCGCCGCGGTGATCACCCGTGAGGTCGGGAAGAGCTTGCCGCCCAACGTCACCGGCGCCGTTGCCGCCGTCCTGCTCGACCTGGGCTTCTCGTGGCGGGCCATGCGCGGGCTGGTGATCGCACCGCGCACGGCGGGACTGGCCGCGCACGTCGTCGAGGAGCTGGACCAGGGCGCGCGCTGGCGGCACGCCCCCGCCGACGAGATCGAGTACACGGGCCCCGCACTGCGGGCGCTGGACCGGAAGGGAGCAGCCACGTGACCGCGACCATCGCCCCGCCGGTGTTCGACGCCGTGCCGGGTCTGCGGGAGAGCCACGGCGACGTCATGGACGAGGCCGCCCGCGTCGCCGCCGACCTCGCGCCGCTGGCCGCCGAGGCCGACGAGATGTCGACGCTGCACCAGCCGACGCTGGACGTCCTGCGCGACAGCGGGATCCTGCGCCACATGGTGCCCGCCCGCTGGGGTGGTCACCGGGAGAGCGTCGACCCCGTCTCGGTGTGCGTCGTTCGCGAGGCCCTGCTGGGGGTGTCCTCGCACGCGGACTCGCTGTTCGGACTGCAGGGCATCGGCAGCCACGGCATCGCACTCGTCGGCACCGACGAGCAGCGCGACCACTGGCTCCCGAAGGTCGCCGCGGGCGAGGTCCTCGCGGCCTTCGCGGTCAGCGAGGACGGCGCCGGCTCCGACGTCAAGCGCATGTCGACGACGTTGGAGGCCCGCGGCGGACGGCTGCACCTCGAGGGGGAGAAGTCGTTCATCTCCAACGCCGGGATCGCGGGCTACTACGAGGTCGTGGCGCGTGAGGGCGACGGCTTCTCCGCGGTGGTCGTCGAGGCCGACACCCCCGGCCTGACCACGTCGCCGGTGCCGGAGCTGCTGGCCCCGCACGTCGTCGGGCGGGTGCGGTTCGACGGCGTCGAGCTGCCGGAGTCGGCGCGGCTCGGCCCCGCGGGCGCCGGGTTCGAGGTCGCGCTCGGCACCCTGGCGATGTTCCGGATCAGCGTCGCCGCCGGAGCGGTGGGGCTCGCCCAGCGAGCGCTCGACGAGGCCACCCGCCATGCCACCGGACGCGAGCAGTTCGGCCGGCCGCTGGCGAAGCTCGGTCCCGTCGCCGGGCTGCTCGCCGACTCGTGGGCCGATGTCGCCTCGGCGCGACTGCTCACCTACCACACGGCCCGGCTCGCGACGGCCGACCCGCGGGCCCACCTGCAGCACTCGTCGCTGGCCAAGCTCGCCGCGACCGAGGCCTGCTCGCGCGTCGTCGACCGCGCGGTGCAGGTGTGCGGGCGCTGGGGCCTGGTCCGCGGATCGCAGGTCGAGCGCTGCTACCGGCAGTCCCGCGCGATGCGGATCTACGAGGGCGCCTCCGAGGTGCTGCGCCTCGGGATCGCCCAGCAGCTGTGCCACGAGGTCACCCGATGAGGACCGCACGCGAGATCCTGGGAGTCCCGAAACAGACGGGGTACGTCGTCGAGGACCTCGACGCCGCCGTCCGGTTCTGGACGACGACGCTGGGCGTCGGCCCGTTCTTCGTCGCCGACGGGTTCGAGATCGAGGACTTCCGCCACCGCGGCAGGCCGGCGCCGATCACGATGAGGCTCGCGCTCGGCTCCTTCGGGCCGGTGCAGGTCGAGCTGATCGAGCTGGTCTCCGACGGCCCCTCGGACTTCCACGACTTCCGCACGCTCCACGGCTCCGGGCTGCACCACCTCGGGTTCTGGACCGACGACTTCGCCCGCGACGACGCGGCGCTGCGCGAGCTCGGGTTCGTCGAGCTCCACGCCGGGCGGACGCCGGGCATCGGCGAGCCGTTCGTCTACTTCGACGCCACGGTGCACCCCGGGACCGTGATCGAACTGTCGCAGGCCGACGGGGCCAAGGGCGTGATGTTCGCCGACATCGAGCGCGAGGCCCGCGGCTGGGACGGCCGCGACCCCGTGCGGCCGCTGCGCGACGCGATGGTGCGCGCGACCGAGACGTACCGCGCAGGAAGGGCCACCACGTGACCGGGACCATCCAGACCTACGGCCGGTTCGACCCCGTGTTCGCCGACCGCGCCGACTGGTCGCTGCCCACGGTGCTGCGCGCCAACGCCGAGCGCTACGGGGACAAGGTGTTCCTCGAGTCGCCGTCGGAAGGGCTCGCCTTCACCTACCGGCAGATGCTCGACGACGCCGAGCGTGTGGCCGGAGCCCTGCTCGCCCGTGGGCTCGCGCCCGGCGACCGGATGCTGATCATGTCCGACAACCGGGCCGACTACGTCCGGGCCTGGTTCGGCGCCGCCCTCGCGGGCATCGCCGAGGTCCCGCTCAACACCGCGTACTCCGGGCGCTTCCTCGCCCACCAGGTGTCGACGACCGCACCCCGCTGCGCGGTGATCGAGCCGCAGTTCGCCGAGCGGTTCGTCGCCGAGCGGGACGCCTGCGCGAGCATCGCGACGGTCGTCGTCCTCGACGCCGAGGGTCGCGACGAGGCCCTCGCCGCCCTTGCCGGCGCCGGATGGGCGACCACGACGTTCGAGGAGCTCCTCGCGGCCGAACCCGCGACGGAACTGCCGACGATCGCGGCGCGCGACCTCGCCTCGGTCTTCTTCACCTCCGGCACCACCGGGCTGAGCAAGGGCGTGATGATGGCCCACGCCCACATGCACTTCTTCGCCGAGGAGTGGGCGCACATCACGCGCCTGACCAGCGACGACATCTACTTCACCTGCCTGCCGCTGTTCCACGGCAACGCCCAGTTCGTGACGGTCTACCCCGCGCTCGTCGCCGGCGCCAAGACGGTGATCCAGCGGCGGTTCTCGGCGTCGTCCTGGGTCGGCTGGCTGCGCGAGTACGGCGCGACCGTCACCAACCTCATGGGCGTCATGATGGAGTTCCTCTGGAAGCAGCCGCCGACGGCCGACGACGCCGCGCACCGGCTGCGCTGCGTCAACGCCACCCCCACGGCGTGGACGCTGGAGCAGCAGTTCAAGGAGCGCTTCGGGGTCGAGACGATCGTCGAGGGCTTCGGCACCACCGAGATCTCCTCCCCGATCGCGACGCCCTACGGGGCCGACCGCCCGACCGGGGCGTGCGGGCTCGCGCTCGACCAGTGGTACGACGTGACGCTGCTCGACCCCGACACCGACGACGAGGTGGCTGCGGGGGAGATCGGCGAGCTGGCCGTCCGCCCGAAGGTCCCGTGGATCACGACCCTCGGCTACTACGGCATGCCGGAGAAGACCGTCGAGGCGCTGCGCAACGTCTGGTTCCGCACCGGCGACACGATGCGCCGCGACGAGGACGGCTGGTTCTTCTTCGCCGACCGGATCAAGGACGCCCTGCGTCGCCGCGGGGAGAACATCAGCTCCTACGAGGTGGAGCTCGCCGTCCTGGAGCACGACGGCGTCCGGGAGTGCGCGGTCATCGGCGTTCCCGCCGACGAACGTGGCGGCGAGGAAGAGGTGATGGCCGTCGTCATCCGGGCCCCCGGCTCGCAGGTCGACGCCGCGGAACTGTGGGAGTTCTGCGACGGCCGGATGCCCGCCTTCGCCGTGCCGCGCTACATCCGGTTCGTCGACGAACTCCCCAAGACCCCGACGCAGCGCGTGGAGAAGGCGAAGCTGCGGGCCGAGGGTGTCGGTGCGACGACGGCCGACCGGGACGCGTCGTGACGGCGCCCCTGGGGCAGGGCGTCCGCACCGAGCGTCGCGGCGACGCGTGGTGGGTCACCCTCGACCGGCCCGACCGCGCCAACGCCTTCGACGAGCCGATGCGCCGCGCGATCATCGCCGCCCTCGACGAGGGTGCCGCCTCCGGCGCGGCGGCGACGGTGCTCACGGGCGCCGGGCGCTCGTTCTGTGCCGGCGGGCTGCTGGAGGACATCGCGTCCGCGACCCACCCCGAGATCCGGGCCCTCTACTTCGGCAGCCTGGAGCTGTTCGAGGCGATCCGCAACCATCCGCTGCCGGTGGTGGCCGCGGTCAACGGGCCCGCCGTCGGCGGAGGCGTCGAACTGGTCGGAGCCTGCGACCTCGCCGTCGCGGCCGAGCACGCCTGGTTCTCGATGAACAGCGTCCGCGTCGGCAGCGCGCCCGTCCTCGGCGGTACCGGCGTCCTCGCGCTGGCCATGGGAGAGAAGCACGCCCGCGAGGCGATGATGCTGGGCGGGCGGCACACCGCCGCCGACGCGATGGCCCGCGGCTGGGTCAACCGCGTCGTGCCCCGCGACGACCTCGAGGCCGAGGTCGGCTCGATCGTGGTCGAGCTGGCGAAGGCGAGCCCCCGGTCGCTGGAGATCGCCAAGATGTCGGCGAACGTGTGGTGGAACATGAGCCGCCACAGCATGGTCGCCGGGCTGGAGGCCCTGGTCCGGTCCTTCTCGTCGGGTGACCTCCACGAGGGGGCGCAGGCGCTCCTGGAACGGCGGGAGCCGCAGTTCCGCATGGCGGCGACGTGAGTCCGCGCGCGCAGGCCCGGGAGGCCCGATGGATCTCGGGCTGAAGGACCGCGTCGCGGTCGTCACCGGCGCCGGTCGCGGGCTCGGGCTCGCCATCGCGACGGCGCTCGCCGATGAGGGCGCCACCGTCGTCGGCACCGCCCGCACCCGCGACGGCCTCGACGCGGTCGAGGCGATCGCCGACCACACGATCGGCGTCGAGTTCGACGCGCGTGACCCCGACGGCGCGACCGCGCTGCTCGACACGGCGCTCGACCGCGCCGGGCGGGTCGACATCCTCGTCAACAACGCGGGGATCGCACCCACCGGGACCCTGGAGACCCAGGGCCTGGTCGCACTGCGCGACGTGTTCGAGGTCAACCTGCTGACCCCGGTCGCGCTCGCGCTGGCCGCACTGCCGGCGTTCCGTGCCGCCGGCGGCGGCCGGATCGTCAACATCGCGTCGACGGCAGCGCTGCGCGCACAGCGCACGGTCGCCGCCTACTCGGCGTCGAAGGCCGCATTGCTGCGGGTCACCGAAGCGCTCGCGGTCGAGCTCGCCCCCGACGGGGTCCGCGTCAACGCCCTCGCACTGGGTGCGTTCGCGACCGGGATGCAGGGGGACCTGCTGACCGACCCCGAGCAGTACGCCCGCCGCACCCGACGGATCACCGTGCAACGCATGGGAGACCCGGCGGAGGTGGGTTCGTTCGTCGCCTATCTCGTCTCACCCCACGGTGACTTCCTCACCGGCACCACGTACGTGCTCGACGGCGGCGAGTCCGCACGCCTCTGACACCCCCTTCGACGAAAAGGGTCAACGATGACTCACAGATTCCGACGCGGTCGCCGCGCAATGACGCTGCTGCCCGTCGCACTCGCGTTCACACTCGTCGCCGCGTGCGGCAGCGGCTCCGGCGGCTCGGAGGCCGCCGCGGGCGGCGACTTCGACGAGATGATCAAGATCGGCATCAACGAGTCCGTCACCGGGCCTGCCGCGAGCAACGGCGCGCCCTTCCGCGACTCGGCACGCTTCGCGATCGACCAGGTCAACGCCGACGGTGGCATCACCGTCGACGGCAAGCGCTACGGCTTCGAGGCCGTCGAGCGCGACAACGAGACCGACCCGCAGAAGGCGATCGGGATCGCGCAGGAGTTCTCCCGCGACGGCGTCAGGTTCGTCCTCGGTCCGGGAATCTCCTCGGTGTTCTCGCCCGCCTACGAGTCGATGCAGGGCACGGACGCCCTCGTGTTCTCGGCGGCCGGTGTGGCGACGTCACTCGTCGGCAAACCGGAGGCGCAGAACCTGTTCTCACCGATCAACCCGCAGGCCGGTCCCGAGGGCCTGATCAAGAACGCTGCCGACGCGGCCGCGGAGAAGTTCCGCCCGACACGGGCCGCCATTCTGCTGCCCAACGACCCGCTGGGTGAGCTGCACGGCAACGGGTTCAAGACGGCGTTCGAGGCCGCCGGGGTGCAGGTCGTCTACAACGAGCGCTTCGGCGCCGACACCGTCGACTTCGCCCCGTACGTCACCCAGCTCAAGGCGCTCAACCCCGACGTCGTCGTGGTCGGCCCGCTCGACCGCTGGGTCGAGCCGATCCTCACCGAGGCCACCGCAGCCGGCTTCACCACGCCGGCGTTCATCGGCAGCCCCGGTGTCTCGCAGGCGCCCTTCGGCAAGTTCCCGGCGGTCACGAAGGCCATGGTCACGATGGTGACCCGTGCCGTCGACAATCCTGCCGACACCTCGCTCGACGCCTTCCGCACCGCGTACAAGGCGCACTTCGAGAAGGACCCGGGCCCGAGCTCGTTCTGGTCGCTCATCTACTTCGACTCGGTCAACATGCTCGCCCGGTCGATGCAGGTCGCGGGCACCGTCGACGACCTCGACGCCATCTCCCGCACGCTGGTGAGCTCGCCGGAGGTCACCCGGTACCCGGCCCGGGCGCTCGACCTGACGTACGACGAGAAGCACCAGGCCCACTACCCGATTCAGCACCAGTTCATCGTCGACGGCCAGCGCTCCTACGTCGGCTGACGACGACGACCGGCGAAGGTGTAGCGAGATGAGTAGCGAGCTCTTCTTCCAGGCCATGGTCAACGGGCTGATGCTGGCAGCGCTGTACGCGTTGGTGGCCCTCGGCCTGACCCTGATCTTCGGCCTGCTGGACGTCGTGAACTTCGCTCACGGCCAGCTCATCCTGCTGGGTGCTTACGTGCTGTCCAGCATCGTCGACATCGGCGCGAGCTTCTGGGTCGCGCTGCCGATCGTCGTCGCGGGGCTGGTCGTCCTCGGCGTCGTCCTGGACATGGCGCTGTTCGCCCGTGTCCGGGACGAGCCGATCAACGGGCTGCTCATCTCGCTCGGCCTCGTCGCGATCCTGGAGAACGCGTTCCACGTGATCTACGGCCCGGACCTGCGCCGGGTACCCGCACCGATCGACGCGGTGATCGACATCGCCGGCGTCCGCATCTCGGGGAACCGGCTGCTGGTCATCGTGGTGACGGTCGTCGTCCTGGTGGCGCTGTCGTACTTCCTGCGCCGGACCCGGACCGGGAAGGCGATGCGGGCCACCGCGGAGGCCGACGAGGCCGCCGGGCTGATGGGCATCCGGGTCGAGCGGATCCGGCACATCGCGTTCGCGGCGGGTGCCGGCCTGGCCGGCCTGGCCGGCGTGCTGATGGCGACGGTCTACCCGATCGAGCCGTCGCTGGGCGAGGGCCCGCTGATCATGGGCTTCGCGGCGTTGATCCTCGGCGGCTCCCGCAGCCCTCTCGGTGCGGTGCTCGGTGCGGTCGTGATCGGCACGGTGCAGAGCTTCGGCACGACGTACCTGTCGTCGTCGCTCGCCGACGTGCTCGTCTTCGCGTTCCTGATCCTCATCCTGTTCTGGCGTCCTCAGGGACTGCTTCGCGCCCGGTTGGAGACGGCCCTGTGAAGAGCGGCCCTGTGAAGAGCGGTCCTGTGAAGAGCGGTCCTGTGAAGGCCTTCCTGACCCACCCCACCCGGATCGGGTGGATCGGTGTGGTCCTGCTCGCCGTGCTGTTCGCGACGATCGGCGACCCCACGTACATCCACCTCGGCAGCCTCGTCGCCATCTGGGCGTTGTGGGGCAGCAGCTTCAACCTGATCTGGGGTTACGCGGGCCAGTTCTCGCTGGCCCAGGTCGGGTTCGGCGCCGTCGCCGGCTACTCGGTGGCGATCCTGACCACGCGCTACGGCTGGTCGTTCTGGGCGGCGGTGCCGCTCGCGATCGCGCTGACGGTGCTGTTCAGCGTCGTCGTCGGCTACTTCAGCCTGCGGCTGTCCGGGTTCTACTTCGCGATCATGACGTTGGCGTTCGCGCTGCTGGTCGTGCGCGTCATCTCCAGCAGCGAGCTCGCCGGCCGCTCGACGGGGATCAAGTCGAACTTCGACATCGGCACCATCTCGCTCGGGCCGCTGGAATGGGACCTGACGTCGCGCACCGGCGGGTTCGTGCTGCTCGCCTTCGTGCTCCTGGCGGCCGTGCTGGCCTTCATCGGCCGGATCGAGCGCAGCGGCACCGGCTGGGCGCTCAACGGGTTGCGCGAGGACGAGACGCTGTCGCGCTCGCTGGGCATCGAACCGCTGCGGTTCCGCCTGGTCGGGTTCATGGTCAGCGCGGTCATCGCCGCGATCGGCGGCATCCTCTACGCGACGTACCTGCGCTACATCTCGCCCGGCTTCTTCGGGTTGCCCGCCGTCATCGCGATGATCGCGCTGGTCGTACTGGGCGGCAGGGGTTTCCGGTTCGGACCGGTCCTGGGGGCCGTCGTGTACATCGCGATCACGCAGTGGCTCGAGGTGGGCGGGGAGTGGGGCGACGGCGTGTTCGGTGCGCTGCTCATCCTGCTGGTGCTGTTCGCGCCCAAGGGACTGCTCGGGATCGACCTGCGTCGACTGCGGCGCCGGCCCGAGCGCCCGGCTCCGACCGACGACGATGACCCCGCCGCGGCGCAACCGCCGCCGCCGACCCGTGAGAACCAGGGAGCGAAGGCATGACCGCGGACGTGGCGCCGGGCGAGGTGCTGTTGGAGTGCACGGACCTGGTCAAGAAGTTCGGCGGGGTGGCGGCCGTCGACGGCGTCGGTTTCGGGCTGCGCGCCGGAGAGGTGTCGGCCCTGATCGGGCCGAACGGCGCCGGGAAGACGACGGTGTTCAACCTGCTCAGCGGGTTCCTGACGGTCACCTCGGGATCGATCGCCTGGCGAGGGCGCGACATCACGTCCGCGAAGGCGACGGCCCGGGCCGGGTCGGGGCTCGTCCGTACCTTCCAGCAGCCGCGGGTGTTCGCGGCACTGACCGTGCGGCAGAACCTGGTGACGGCGACGCACACCGTCGTCCCGTCGCGGGTACTCGCGGACCTTCTCGGGTCGCCCGCCGCGCGCCGTCGGGCCCGCGAACGCCGCGGCCTGGCAGACGAGCTGCTCGAACGTTTCGACCTGGGCGCACACGCCGAGGTCGCGGCGGGGGACCTGCCCTACGGCCTGCGCAAACGGCTGGGCCTCGTGCTCGGGGTCGCGGCGTCGCCGACGGTGCTGCTGATGGACGAGCCGGCAGCCGGTCTCAACGACGCGGAGGTCGAGCTCCTCAAGCAGGACCTCGCGACGATCCGCGGGTCCGGCGTGACGATCTGCATCGTCGAGCACCACATGGGGCTGATCATGAGCGTGTCCGACCGCGTCATGGTCATGGAGACCGGGCGGATGATCGCCGACGGCACCCCGGCGGAGATCGCGAACGACGAGCGGGTCGTCACCGCATACCTGGGACAGGGGGCCACGGCGTGAGCTGGCTGAGCATCGACGACATCCACGTCCGGCGCGGCCATTCGTCCGTTCTGCGTGGTGTGAGCATCGATGTCGAACAGGGCGAGGTCGTCACCCTTCTCGGCTCCAACGGAATGGGGAAATCGACGACCCTGCGTACGCTCTCCGGCCTTCACCGCCCACATCGTGGGAAAATCATGTTCGACGGCACGCGGATCGACCGCCGCCCTATGCATGAGATAGTGAGGGACGGCGTCGCGCACGTTCCCGAAGGTCGTCAGGTATTCCCGGCGATGACAGTGCGCGAGAACCTGGAGATGGGCGCATTCGTGCGGCGCTCCGCGAGCGAGGGCATCGAGGAGGCGGTTCGGCGGTTCCCTGTCCTGGAGACGTTCCTCGACTCGCCGGCCGGGTCGCTCAGCGGTGGCCAGCAGCAGATGCTCGCGGTCGCGCGCGGGCTCATGAGCAAACCGCGGCTCCTCCTGCTCGACGAGCCGACGCTGGGGCTCGCTCCACTCGTGGTCGCCGAGATCGGCGCGATCATCCGATCGCTGCGGGAGGAAGGAGTGACGGTGCTGCTCGTGGAGCAGAACACCGCACTCGCCCTTGACGTCTCCGACCGCGCGTACGTTCTCGTCGAAGGTCGGGTCGAGCTGTCCGGTCCGTCCGCGGAACTGCTCGCCAGTGGGGAAATCAGAAAGGCGTACATGGGCATTTGAGAGTTGATTCTCGACTTCTCCGACGATTCCAGGGGACACACACGTGGTAGAGGTTCCACAGCACGCGAGCAGGGACGGGGCGGTGACGCGCGCCGCCGCGCTGCAGCGCCAGCACAAGCCGACGAAGACGGCGATGCTGCTGGCGCACTCGATCATCGAGGAGCTGGCCGAGGGCGACCACCCGGTCGGCAGCATCCTCGCGACCGAGAAGCAACTGCTCGAGCGCTACAACGTGGGCCGGGGCGTCCTCCGGGAAGCGTTGCGGTTCCTCGAGATCCAGGGCGTGCTGTGGACGAAGTCGGGCCCACGGGGAGGGCTGGTCGTCGGCGCCCAGGACGGCTCGCACCTCGGCAGCATCATCACGATGCAGATGCAGGTGCTGCGGACGCCGCTGGCGTCGGTCATCGAGGTGCGGGAGGTCGTCGAGCCCCGCGCCGCGGGCCTGGCCGCCGAGCGGGCCACGATGGAGCAGCTGGAGAACCTCGGGGCCTCGGTCGAGGAGATGCGCAACACCATCGGCGACGTCGACCCCTTCCTGCGCAGCAGTGCCGAGTTCCACGACCTCATCGCCTGGAGCGCGGGCAACGACCTGTTCCGGCTGCTCACCACGTCGCTGCACTGGATCACCGACCGCACCGCGCTCGGCATCGACTACTCCGAGCGTCGCCAGCGCGCTGTGCTCACCGCGCACGAGCAGATCTACGAGGCGATCCGGAACAACGACGCCGACGCGGCCGAGAAGCTGATGCGGAGCCACGTCGTCGACTTCCGGCGTTACCTGGAGAGCCGCTACCGCGAGACGTTGCAGGCGCCGCTGCGCTGGGAGCAGGCACTCTGATTTGCCGCCGTCACCGCCGCAGCAGGAAGTCGACGACGCGCTGCTGCGCGGCGGCGGCGTCGGGGTGGGTGTAGAGCGCCAGATGAGTGCCGGTGTCGAGGGTGAGCAGCTCGGCACCGGGCACCGCCGCGGCGGCGTGGTAGCTGTGCTCGGGCGGCAGGTCGGCGTCGGCGGTGCCCTGCACGACCAGCGTGGGCGCGGCGATCCTCTCCAGTTCGAGGCTCGTGATCTCGGCGAACCGGTCGATGTCGTTGGCGAACCCGGCCCGGCGGGTCCTGTCCTGCTCGGCGGTCGGCCCGAGGGCCAGGACGAAGTCGCGCTTGACGGGGTCGGCGAAGACCTCGGCCACGCGCTGGTCGAGCTGCTCCCGCGTCAGGTCGCCCTCGGCGGAGAGCGCGCCGCGGACGTACTGCTCGGGCTGGTGGGAGGCGAGCAACCGCATCAGCCACCGGCCGGGGGCCGAGGTGAACATGAGCCGGGTGGCGAGGTCCTGGTCGGGCAGCCTGTAGGACTCGCTCACGGCGGCGAAGGCGACGAGTGCGTCGACTCGGTCGGGGTGGCGGACGGCAAAGCGGTAGCCGCTCGGCCCGCCACCCGACCAGGAGAAGACGCCGGCCCGGGCGATGCCGAGCTCGTCGAGGAGGGCGGCGACGAGGTCGGCCTGGTCGTCGGCGGTGGTGCGGCCGTCGAGCGGGGTGCCCAGGTAGCCGGGGCGGGAGAGCAGGACGGCGGCGATCTCGTCGCGGGGCAGGAAACCCGCCATCAGCGCGGCGGCGTCGACACCCCCGGGGCTGCCGTGCAGGACGACGACCGGGGCTCCGGTGCCGACGACGGCGTACTCGACGATGCCGAGCCGGGTCCGGGCCGTCTTCGTATCGATCATGACTGCGTCCTTTCCGATTTCCGGTGACGTGGGGGAGCATCCGGGCGGCGAGGAGCGCCGCGGCGAGGGCGAGCAGGGCGGCGACGGCGAACCCGAGAGCGACGGCCCCGGTGAAGGGGCCGATCCGGAAGAGACTCGGGTCGAGCAGGGTGCGGCTCGGGTGGCGCGGGGTGACCGGCCGGGCGTGAGCCATGAGGAGCAGCCGGTTGTCCAGGATCTCCGCGACGGCCGACGCGCGGCGGTCGCCCGGATCCGAGGTCACGGCGCCAGGCTATTGACGACGGGACCCTGCCGCGTGATCCATGAGGATGACGCGGGGATCTCCGCACCCGGGGGCGGCGCGATCCGGACGTCGGGTGCGGTCGGGCGTGGCTCACCGAGGAGCTGCGGGCGGTCGCGAGGCCGGACCGGGCGGGGCGGCCACGTCAGCGGCCGGATCTCCGACGGAGAGCATCGCGACTCATGACGCCGACCGGACCGCGATGTCGGCGTAGGCGTCGCGGAAGGCGTCCAGGCGGTGCAGGTCGAGGCGGTCGACGCGCGGGTCGTCGGGGTCGGGGGTGCTGGTCGGGCCGAGGCGGACGGTGTCGATCCCGGCGCTGCGGAAGACGACGCCGTCGGTGCTGCCCGTCCAGTCCCGGATCTCGGTGGGCGGGCTGCCGCAGTGGCGGGTCCAGGCGTCGACGGCCGCGGCGACGACCGGCCGGTCGGCGGGGGTGACGCCCGCGGCGTGCAGGGTCTCCGCGGTCACGTCGACAGCGAAGCCGGGCAGCGCGGCGTCCACCTCGTCACGGAGCGACGCCGCGAGCGACGAGGGGTCGTCGCCGGGGACGGTCACGACGTAGAGCCGCAGGTCGACGACCGCGGGCAGCAGGTCGGGCTTCTGGCTGCTCCCGGCGTGCAGCGCACCGATCCCGGCCTCGCCGCCGATGCCGTCGGCACGGCCCCGGCGGGCGGCGACGTAGGCCTCCCGCCAGCGCGCGACCGCGGCGAGGATCGTGCCCGTCGAGGTGAGGATGCCGCCCGCGGGTGTGGCCGACGCGGGTGCGAGAGCCGCGCCCCAACCACCGGTGACGCGCAGCCGCAGGTAGCAGGCCCCGGGTTCGGCGCGCAGGACGGCGGGCGGCCCGCACTTGGCGATCACGACGGCGTCGGGACGCGGCCCGGTGGCGAGGTGGGCGAGAGCGCCCTGGCTCGACGCCGGGTGTACCTCCTGCGCCGCAACGGGTCCGGGCAGGGTGCTGCGGTGGGTTCCGGCGCTCGCGAGCAGCAGCTGAACCGATCGGTGCGGGCGGCCCGCGGCGGCGAGCAGGAACCCGGCGACGGCCGCCGCGGCCGGCGCCCGGGCGACCCCGAGTCCGAACCCGGCGACGGTGTCGCCGTCGACCCGCAGCGTGGGCAGCGGATCGCTGCGCCCGGTGATCGCGGCGTCGTCCGCATCGGAACCGGACAGGGACGTGTCGAGGTGCGACGCGAGCAGGAGCGCAGGCGAGCCGGTGCCGACCGTGCCGACCACGTTCCCGCCCGCCGGACCGACCCGGTCGACCCGCCACGACACGTCGGGCGCCGCGACGCGGGCCCACGCGACGAACGCCTCCGCCGCGGCGAGCTCCGCGCCGTGGGGCGCGGGCGTCGCCGCGAGGACCCGCAGGACGTCGAGGACGGAGGGAGCGCTCAGAACCGGCCCCAGTCGTCGGCGGCCGGGCGCCAGACGTCGATGTTGCGGGGGTCGGCCGGCATGTGCCGGGCCCGGTGCGTCTCGTGCTCCTCCGGGGTGAAGACGCGGTGGCTGTCGCACAGCTCGAAGCGCGGACCGTGCTTCGGGTCGTGCAGGTAGAACGCGATCGACGTCGACGCCGAGTGGTTGACCAGGTCGGAGGCGATCGGGGATCCCTTGTAGAGCGCCCGGGCCCGCATCCGCATGACGTGGTCGAAGCTCTTCATCGCGAAGCACAGGTGCGCGACGAAGGTCCCCGGCTCGCGGTTGCGCGAGATTGCCAGGCTGTGGTGGTAGCGGTCCTCGCAGCGGAAGAAGGTCGTCGAGCCGACGACGTGGTCGCTGGGGATGAAGCCGAGGACATCCTGGTAGAAGGCGACGGTGGCGTCGAAGTTGTCGGTGACCAGGAACGGGTGGACGAGGTCGAGCGGCCGGATCTCGACGTGCGGCGCCTCGGCGTACTCCTGGAAGTCGACGAACAGCTCGACGACCAGGCCGTTGGGGTCGACGGTTGCGAACCCCTGCCGGCACAGGGCCTGCTGCCGCTCCTCGAGGTCGCGGATCTCCATGCCGGCGTCGGCGACGCGCTTCTGCAGGTCGGCGAGCACTTCGTCGTTCTCGACGCTGAAGCCCACGGCGACGGTGTGCCCGGCCTCGCGGTGCGGGGCCGCGATGAGCTCGATGGAGTGGTGCTCGATGTCGGCGCGCAGGTAGGCGCGGTCGTCGGTGCGCCCTTCGAGTTGGAGGCCGACGTGGTAGATCAGGAATTGAATGGTCGCCTCGATGTCGGGGACCTCGATGCGGGCGTACTCCATCCCGAACGGCGCACGCCGGCGCGTCGGTGCAGTCATCATGTCTCCCTCACTCGGCGAGTACTCGTAGCTGACGATCGCCCGCTCGGCCACGACGGGCCGGAAGACTTCGGCGACGAAGGTCTCGTGGCGCTCGCTGGACAGATACTCGGTCAGCTCCTGCTCGGTCCGGAACTCGACCGTGAACGCGTGGGTGAACCGGTCGTCGCGGTTGCTGCGGTTGACCCCGCTATGGAAGTTGATCATTGCGGGATGGTGGGCCGGGAACTCGTCCATCGCGGCGACGACGGCCGCGGCCTGCTCCGGCGTGACCTCGGGCCTGAACCGGTAGGCGACGATGTGGCGGATCACAGGATGAAGCTCAGTCGGGCGCCTGCGGTGAGGTGCTCGTGGGCGAGGACGGCGCGACGGAGCAGGAAGCGCAGGCCGCCCTCAGTGACGCGCAGCCGGTGTTCGTAGCGCCCGACGTAGGAGTTCATGCCGCCGTCGCGGGAGCGGTGGACGATGAAGTTGGCCGTGAGGCGCAGCTCGTCGCCGTCCTGCTCGGCGAGCCGGACGTTGGAGATCATCCGGTGGGTCAGCGACGGCGGGTTCTCGGCGTGGGCCTTGCGGCTCTTGAGCCGCTTGACCCGGGCCTTGATCAGGTTCCAGTCGTCGCAGACGAAGTAGCCGCTGACGGCAGCGGGCAGGTGCGGGTTGTCGGTCGTCGGGACCTCGGAGCGGGCGCCCTCGACGAACAGCGACAGCCAGTCGTCGTAGCGCTGTGCGTCGAGGAGGTCGGCCTCGGCGTAGAGGAAGTCCTCGACCTCGGACCGGGTGACGACGCGGGTCGGTACCCCGTGGGCGATGGTCACCGGGTCACCTCCTGGGCCTCGGCCCCGAGGCCGGCGAGGATCTCGTCGAGGCCGTGGGGGCGCTTGCTGGGCTGGGGGACGGGCTCGGCCCGCGGCGGGGGCGGCGTCCCGATGTCGACGGGGTCCTGACCGATTGTGCGGACCCAGTGCCGCCAGAAGCCGCGCATCGCGCCCTCGTCGGTGGAGCGGCCGCGGTCGTCGGTGAGCTCGGAGGCCATGCCGCGGGACATGTCGCTGTAGTCGAGCTCGGTGCGGGCGTCGCCGGCGGTGGCCTCGATGCCACGCTGGACGGCCTCGTAGGCCTCGATGTCGTCGGGTGTCGCGAGCCCGCCGGGGCCGACGAAACTGACCATCGTCCGCATCCGCAGGTCGCGGACGTCCGCGTCCTCGACGCGGGGCACGAGCTGCCAGGCGCGGACATCGGTGTGGCCGGGGGCGACCGGTTCGAGCTGGCGGATCGACAGCCCCTCGAGGTCGAACAGGAGCAGGTTGGGGAAGACGAACAGGATGTGGCTCTCGTCGGCGACGAGGTGCGCGCGCTCGGAGCCGAGACGTTGCTCCATCTCGCGGCGGTGCTCCGCGGTGCGCTCGCGCTCGGCCTCGCCGAAGCGCGGCTCCCACAGCATGCTGATCCGCCCGCCGTGGCCGGTGAGGATCAGCAACGAGTGGCCGTTGCCGAGGTTGTAGGCGTACTGGTCGTCGTCGTCGACGGCGAAGCCGGTCTCGCGCAGGTACCCCACGAACGTGTTGTGCGTCGGGGAGAAGTGGTAGCCGTCCATCGCGTTCTCGACGCCGAGCTTCCAGTTGCCCTTGACGCTGTAGAGCTGCGTTCCGGGCAGAACCTCCATGCCGCCGACGTGCTGCTCACGGATCATCGTGAGGTAGTCGGCTGCTGCGCCGAGGTGCTCGTGCAGGGGTGGGACGTCGGCGGTGAAGGAGACGAAGACGAAGCCCTCGAACGTCTCCAGGCGGGCGACCGGCCGAAGCGCCATGCTCTCGCGGAAGTCGTCCCCGGAGTAGGCGACCTGGTCCGGGATGGCCGCGACGTCGCCGTTGTTGCGGAACGTCCATGCGTGGTAGAAGCACTGGAAGAGCTTGGTGGAGCCGCGCGACTCGCGGCACAGCACGGTCCCGCGGTGCGGGCAGCTGTTGAGGAAGGCGTGCAGCTCGCCCTCGGTGTCGCGGCAGAAGATCAGCGGTCGGCCGCCCAGGTTGCGCACGACGAAGTCGTTCGGTTCGGGGATCTCGGTCTCGTGGCCGAGGTAGAGCCAGCTCCGGTCCCAGATCCGTGCGCGCTCGTCGGCGAAGACGTTCTCGTCGCGGTAGGCGCTGCGGTGGACCCGGAACGTCAGTGTGTCCCAGTCCTGGACGACCAGGGGAGTGTCGGTCGCGGTCCGCTGGCGTTCCGCGCCGATCGAACCTCGGCGTTCGGTCACAACACGTGCTCCCGTCTGCCTCCCGGCGGGAGGCGGCTGGCCGTCTAGCGTTCAAAAATGCGAGACGGCATCTTGCATGTCGCTACACCCATTGTGTGCGACGCAGGCGGCATGTCAACTCCCCGCGGCGCGTCGTCGCAGGCCGCGCACCCGTCGCGACGAGGGCGCGGCACAGCGCCGCCGCGTCCCGTGACGCGGCGGATCGGGAGTGGCGTGGGGTGCCTCAGCCGGCGGCGTCGTTGGGTTCGGTGGTCCCGAGATACCCCGACAGCTCGTTCGACGTCGTGAGCAGGGCGCTGGCAAGTGGACCGTCGCCGGCGGGCTCGACCGACGCGGTCGTCCCCACGATCGCCATGGCGCCGACGAGCGCCGGACCGCGGAACACCGGGGCCGCGATCGTCCGCACGCCGTTGACGGCCGGCACGTTCACCGAGACACCGTCGCGCCGGATCATCTCCAGCTCGGCCCCGAGTTCCGCGTCGCGTCGCAGCACCTTCGGCAGGCCGGGCACCTCGTCGGGGGACCAGGTGCAGAACACCCTGCCCTGTGCCGACTGCACGGGATCGAGCCGCGACCCGATCCGCACGCTGATCCGGATGACCCGGTCGGTGTTGTCGACCGAGCGCACGATGATCGGTGACTCGCCGTCCCACACGCTCAGGACGACGGTCTCGTTGACGTCACGCACCAGCCGCTCCATGAACGGCTCGGCCGCGCTGATGATCGGCAGTCCGGCCCGGGCGGCGGCGCCGAGCGTCAGGACCTGGGGGCCGAGGGAGAACAGGGCGGTGCGCTCGTCGTAGCGCAGCAGCTTCGCCGCGCGCAGCGCCTTGGTGTAGCGGTGGGCCGTGGCTTTACTGGTGCCGAGCCGCTCGGTGATCTGGTTGAGGCTCAGGAACGGGTTCGCCGGGGTGAACGAGTCCAGGATGACGGCGGCACGTTGCACGGTCTGGATCGTGGGCGCCGTGGCGTCCCCACGGGGGACATCATTACCCAACGTTGTCACCGAACCTCCCGGCATGTGTGGCACACCGTCGACGACGGCGCGTGGAGCAGTATCGACGACGACGCGCTCATGCGGGCCTGGCCTCGGCGACGGCGGGGTGATCGGTACCCACCCGGCCGATGCCCTGGGCGCCACCGGGCGAGCCCAGCTCGCCGAAGAACTCGGCGTTGACGCCGGCCCAGTGCGCGGCCGCGGCGGGCAGGTCGTCGTGATGGAAGATCGACATCTGCGGGCAGACGGCCTCGCAGGCGCCGCACTCGACGCACTCGTCGGGCTGGATGTAGAGCATCCGGGCACCCTCGTAGATGCAGTCGACCGGGCACTCTGTGACGCAGGACCTGTCCATCTCGTCGATGCAGGACTCCGTGATCACGTATGGCACGTGGGGTTCATCTTTCACAAGGCGGTACGGGAGGGTCGTTCTCAGGAGACGGCGGAGGACTCCTGCGCGCGCAGCTCCGCGAGGAAGTCGGCGCGCGGCGGGCAGAAGATGTCGATGTTGATGCAGTCGCCCCCGATCGGGACGATGTGGTGCGACGAGCCCCGCGGCACCAGCAGCAGCGAGCCGGCCGTCATCCGGTGCGGCGTCCCCGCGACGTGGTAGTCGCAGGTCCCCTCCGCGATGTAGACGAGCTGGTCGAAGTCGTCGTGGCTGTGCGGGTTGAGGTCCATGCCGGCTTCGAGCCGGTGCCAGGCGATCATGACCTCGTCGGTCGAGTAGAGCTTGCGATGCACGCCGGGCCGCACGGTCACCTCGGGGAGCTCGTCCCAGTTCACGGCGAGGCCGTACAGCAGCGGGTTGCGGGCCTGCTCGGTCATGGTTCCTCCACGGTCTCGGGTCGATGGGCGGCCAGTGCGGTGCCGAGCAGCTGCAGGTCCGAGCCCAGCAGGACATAGGTCGCAGTGGTGAGGCCCAGCCCGTCGACCGCGGAGCCGGCCGGGGCCCAGCCGCCGAACGCGACGCCCGCCGCGGCCGCGGCCCGTTCGATGCCGGCGATCTCGTCGCGCAGCCTGTCGGCGTCGGTACGGACCGCGGGGTCGAGGCCGAGCGCGACCTGCAGGTCGGTGGTCCCGACGAACACGACGTCGAGCCCGGCGGCGAGCGTCTCCACCGGGTCGGCGGTCGGCCCCTCGATCTGGCCGACGAGCAGTGGTGGGTTCTCCCGCTCGGCGTCCAGGTAGCCACGCAGCCTGGTGCCGCCGTAGCCGGCCGCCCTGTGGCCGAGGCTCACCGATCGGTCGCCGGCGGGGCTGTAGTGGGCGGCGGCGCGCAGTGCGTCGAGCTGGGCCAGGCTCGCCAGCGACGACAGCTGGATGCCCGCCGCCCCCGCTTCCAACAGTCGGTTGACCAGCGCCCGGTCGACCGTCGGCACCCGGACGACGACGGGCAGCCCCAGTGCGTCGCCGTGCCGCACGAGCGCGAGGGCCTCGCCGTCGGTGAGACCGGAGTGCTCCAGGTCGACGACGGCCAGGTCCCAGCCCGCCCCGGCGACGGCCTCGAGGACGTCGGTCGGGGTGAGCTTGACGAAGGTGCCGACGACGCGGCGGCCCTGCGCAAGCAGGTGGCGCAGCCGCGCGCGGCTCCGGTGGACGTTGGTCATGGCCGGGTCAGGCCGCCGAGCCGCGCCACGGCACGAGCTCGACGGGCGCCCCGTTGTGCAGGACGGTGACCGGCTCGAACCGGGGCGCGACGATGCTGTTGCCGGCGGCGTCGGGGAGGACCTGGTCGGAGACCTCCTCGATGACGGTGACGTGCGCGGCGGTGCCCGCCTCCAGGCTGCCGTAGCCCTCGTCGGCGATGCCCAGCAGCCGGGCCGGGTCGATCGTCGCGCGCTTGATGATCTCGTCGAGTGGGGCGCCGAGGGCGACCAGCTTGGAGATGCTGGTCAAGAGGTCGTAGACGGGGCCGCGCCAGTTCCGGGCGCTGGTGTCCGACGATGCGATGTCGGGCAGGAAGCCTTCGGCGATGGCGACCTTCGCGATGTCGAAGGACAGGTTGGACTTGCCGTGTGCGGAGTCGAACAGGACGCCGCGCTCGCGGGCCTCGGCGACGGCCGGCATGACCATGCCGTCGGCGAGGATGTTGTGCGGCTTGCCCGTGTAGCAGTGGGCCACGATGTCGCCCGCCCGCAGCAGCGGCAGCACGACGTCGAGCGGCTCGGACGTCTCGCCGATGTGCACCATGACCGGCAAGCCGGCCTCGTCGCCGACGGCGAGCGAGCGGTCGAGCAGCTCGCGCCAGTTGTCGCCGACGACGTCCTCGGACAGCCGGATCTTGAAGCCGCGCACGATCTCCGGGTGGTCCTTGGCGACGGCGAGGGCGTCCTCGGGGACGAGCGTGTCGGGGTTCATCAGCTCGCCGAACCGGAAGTCGATCAGGCCCAGGACCGAGACGTTGAGGAAGCTGAGGATGCGCATCCCGCTCGGTTCGACGACGAGCTTGCGGAACGCGGCGAACGTCGATGCACCGGCGGTCCCGGCGTCGGCGGCGGCGACGACGCCGCGGCGCAGATGCGCCTCGACGGGGTCGGCGCCGACCTTGCTGACGTGCTGGAAGATGTGGGTGTGTCCCTCGACCAGGCCGGGGAGAACGATCCGCCCGGTGCAGTCGATCGTCTCGGTGGCAGGTCCGGTGACGGTCTCGGAGACCTCGCTGATGCGTCCGTCGCGGATCGCGACGTCGAACCGGCCGTCGATCCCCTGGGCGGGATCGAGGACGCGGCCGCCCTTCAGGACGATGTCGTGGGCGCCTGCGTTCATGGGGAACTCCGGGGGTGGGTGGGTGTGTGGGCGCGTGATGCCGGTCAGGCCGGTGTGAGCGTGTCCGGGACGGGGGACAGCGCGATCGACGTGTGCAGCGGCAGGACGCCGTCGACCTCGACGGTCAGCGTCGAGCCGGGTGTGAGGAAGGTGCCGCGGTCCTGACCGGTGCCGGCGGGCGTGCCGGTGAGCAGGACGTCGCCGGGTTCGAGCGCTGCGAACCAGGAGATGCGGGAGAGCAGCTCGGTGATCGGCCAGATCATGTCGGCGCTGGTCGAGTCCTGGCGCAGGACGCCGTCGACGAGGCCGCGAACCCCGATCGCGTCGGGGTCGGCGACGGCCTCGGCGGGCAGCACGGACGCACCGATCGGGGTGCAGCCGGGGAAGCTCTTGGCGAGCGTCGGGTTGCCGGTCCGGACCATGACGTCGCGGGCGGTGAGGTCGTTGGCGGCGGTGATCCCGGCGACGTGCGACCAGGCGTCGCGGGCGTCGACGCGGTACATCCGGCGGCCGACGACGACGGCGATCTCGGCCTCGCCGTCGAGCTGCTCGGTGCAGCCGTCGGGGAAGAGGAGCGCGTCGCCGGACGTGGCGACCGCCGACGCGGCGCAGGTGTAGAGCGTCGGTTCGACGGGGATCGGGCGGCCGGTGAGCCGGGCCTTGCTGTGGTAGTTCATCCCGACGCCCCAGACGGTGCCGATCGCGCCGAGCGGGGCGACGAGGCCGGCGACGGCCTCGTCGAGCGGGAGCCGTCGGGTGACGGGCGCGAGGTGCGCGTCGTGCAGCGATCCGGTCGCGCGGACCAGTTCGCCGAGGTCCCGGTGGGGGAGGTCGAGGAGTGCGACTTCGGTGCCGTCACGGCGCGCGACCCCCCATCGGGTGGCAAGGACGTCCATACGTCGCATCTTTCGATGCGAGACGGCGTCTTGTCAACTATTACGTGATGCCATCGCGGATGATGAGACGGAGCGTGCTTCGGGAAGGGCGGCATCGACAGCAGAACCGCTGGTCGAATGCCGAACAGCCGTGGCGGGGCGAACACCGTCACGCGGCAGGTACGCGCGCACCGGCCGACCGTCGCGAGACGGTCGGCCGGCACGGGAAGGTCCGGGAGGGTCGGCGTCAGGTGCCCCAGTCCAACCGGGGCTGCGTGACCTGCCCGATGCGGTGGTGACCATCGGGATGGCCGGGACCGTCGGCCGCACCCTGCTCCTTGACGACGTGCTTGCCGAATCCCGCCACGAGCGGGCGCGTCCCCCGCTTGAGCCACAGCCGCATCAGGTGCCGCCGCCGCTCGGGCTCGGGATGGTCGACGAACGCCGTGCGCGAGTGCAGGGCGGCATGGTTGGACAGCCACTGGATGTCACCGGGCTGGAAGTCCATGTGCAGGACGAGCCCGTCGTGGCCCAGGATCGCGTCGAGCAGGTCGAGCAGCTCCTCCTGCTGCGGGGCCAGCCGGGGGACCTCCTCGTAGTCCTGGGCGGAGCGGATGATCCGATTGCCGGCGTACATGCTGAAGACGCCGTCGACGACGCACACCATCGGCGAGGTGTAGGTGTTCGCGGGCGCGTCGTGGTCCTGCTTGTACCAGTCCCAGTGCCACGTCTCGAACATCAACGGCGCGAGGTCGGGCCGCTGTTCCAGCACGGTGTTGTAGATCGTCGCCGCGCAGATCAGGCTGCTCGCCCCGCCCTCCTTCGCCGGGCGCAGGCACAGCAGGCCCACGACGTCGCTGGAGTCGGAGTGGAAGTTGAGGCTGTCGCGGATCGCCGATCCGAGCGCAGTGGGGTCGTCGCGCTTCTTGTCCGACGTCGCCCGGACGTGGTCGAGCAGGTCCCCCATCTGGTTGAGCTGCATGGGGACGCCCAGGTGCAGCCCCAGGACGAAGTAGATCGCCCCGGACAGCGCGTCGGTGTACTCGGCGACGCGCAGACCACGGACCAGGACGAAACCGCGACCGCCGTCGAGGGCACGGGCCCACTCGTCGACAGCCGGGCGGCACACCGGCAGTGGGTAGTCGTCGGCGGTGACGCGCCGCAGGTCGGGGTCGTCGGCCACGAAGCGCGCGCCGACCGCCTCCAGCTCGGCGAGCTCGTCGGCGGTCAGGCGGTGGATCCAGTCGGTGCGGGTGGACAGCTCGTCGCCGCGCCACACAGCGGGGCCGGTGACGGGCTGAGAGGTCGTGATGGACATACGTGTTCCTCGGTGGTCGGGGGGTTGCTCGACCCGCCGTGGGCACTGGCTGCCGCGCGTGGGTCCGGGTGCGTCCCGATCAGAAGTGCGCGTAGATCCCGTTCACGGCCGTGCCGTGGCGCAGGCCGTGACGTTTGGGCGCCGACCGGCGGCGCGGATGCGGATGCGTCGTCCTCACCTCCCTGGGTGCACCGTCGTCAGACGTCTCCGTTGAACCGGTCGAGAAGCCCCTTCGCCGTGCCGACGACGCGACCGCGCGGAGCGGTGTAGGGATGCCGCGCGGCGGTGGCCTCGTCGAGGTCGACGCCCAGGCCGGGGCGATCGGGGATCGGCAGCATGCCGTCGACGACCTGGTCCAGCCCGAGCTCGGCGCCCACGGCGAGCTCCTCGTGCGCCGGGACGAGGTTCAGGGAGTACTCGACGAGTCGGATCGCGGGCACCGTCGCGGCCAGGTGCAGGTTCGCGGCCAGGGCCAGCGGACCCGCCGAGACGTGCGGGACTACGCGGGCGCCGTAGCGCGACGCCGCGACCTGCGCCATTCGGCGCGCCACCGAGATGCCCCCGTTGACCGCGGCGTCGGGTTGCAGCACCGACACCCCGCTCTCCAGGACCTCGATCGCCTCCTCGACGCCGAACAGGTGCTCGCCGTAGGCGATCGGGACCGCGCTCGCCCGGGTCGCGAGCGCGATACCGGCCCGCGCCGTCTGCGGCATGGGCTCCTCGAACCACCGGATGCCCAGATCTGCCAGGTGTCGCGAGATCTCGACCGTCGTCGCCTGCGTGTACGTCTCGCTGCCGTCGATCATCAGCTCGATGGCGTCGGGCAGTAGCTCGCGCAGCTCGGTGAGGACACGCAGGTCGTCGTGCCAGACCGGGCCGAGACGCACCTTCGCCTTGGTCACGCCGCGCTCGGTGGCCCGGGAGATCAGCTCGTGGTGGAAGCCGGCCGGGCCCTCGTCGAGGAACGTCGACGACGCGTAGATCTCGACGGAGTCGCGGACCCGCCCGATCAGCGCGCTGACCGACCGGCCGGCGGCCTTGCCCAGCAGGTCCCACAGCGCGATCTCGACGGCGCTGCGTGCCTGCGCGGCGATCCACACGTCGCCGAGGCGGCGCCGGGTGGTCATCCGCAGCTTCTCGGTGAGCGGCTCGACCGCGACGAGCTCCTCGCCCACGAGCAGCGGGTCGTAGACGTCGCGGATCAGGGTGGCCAGCACCGAGGCGTAGGAGCAGCCGTAGCTGTCGCAGGCCTCGCCGTAGCCGACGAGCCCGTCGTCGGTGGTGATCTTGACGAACAGCAGCGACATCGGCTCCCGGCGCAGCGGGAACGTGATCGGGATCGGCTCGATCGACCGGATCCTCATGCCTTCAGCTCGGTCGGGTGTGCGTCGCGGTCGCGCACGCCGGCGTCCTCCTCGGCCGCGGAGGGCGTGGCCGCGGGCCGCCGGACGAGGGTGAACACCTCGGCGCGGCGCTTCACGAACTCGGGCTCCGCCTTCGTGGTGAGCTGGTCGCGACGCCCCAGGTCGACCGGGATGTCGGCGATCAACCGTCCCGGATGCGCGGCCAGGACGATGACCCGGTCGGCCACGTAGACGGCCTCGTCGATGTCGTGGGTGACCATCGCGACGGTCATGTTGTAGCGGTCGCGCAGCGCCAGGACCAGGTCCTCCAGATCGGCGCGGGTCTGGGCGTCGACAGCGGCGAGCGGCTCGTCCATGAGCATCACGGTCGGTTCGACGACCAGCGCGCGGGCGATCGCGACGCGCTGCTGCATGCCGCCCGACATCTGCCACGGGTAGAGCGCCTGCGTCCCGGCGAGGTCGACGGCCTTCAGCGCCTCGTCGACGCGGCGGGCCACCTCGGCCTTGGGCAGCTTGTCGGCGGCCGCGGCCATCGACAGGTTCTTGCCGACCGTCATCCACGGGAACAGCGAGCGTCCGTAGTCCTGGAAGACGACGGCCACGCCGGGCGGCGGCCCGGAGATGGCCTTGTCGCCCAGGCGGATCCCGCCGGCGGTGGGGGTGAGCAGCCCGGCCATCATCATCAGCAGGGTCGACTTGCCGCAGCCGGACGGGCCGACGATCGAGACGAACTGTCCGCTCTCGATGACGAACGAGGTCTCGTCGAGCGCGAGTCGGGCCGAGGGGCCGTCCCCGTAGACCTTCTTGACGCCTTCGACGTGGAGATCCATCGGTGCCTTCGCTCCGTTCGGCGTGAGTCGTCGCGATGTCGCGAGGATGGTCATTGGCCGCTCAGCCCCTCCCGGCGCTGCCAGCGCAGCACCCGCTTCTCGATGAGCTCGAGGACGACGTTGAGGAGCACGCTGATCACGCCGATCAGCAGGAACGCCGACCACATCTGCAGGAACTTGAACGACTGCTGGTTGAGCAGGATCTCGTAGCCGACGCCCGCCGTCGTCGCGTACAGCTCGGAGATCACCATGAGGATCAGCGCGACGCCGATGCTGACGCGGACGCCGGTGAGGATGCCCGGCATCGCGGCGGGCACGAGGACGCGGCGGTACAGCGTGAACGGCGATACCCGCAGGCTGCGTGCCGTCTGCAGAGTCATCCGGTCGACACCCGCGACTCCGTCGGCGGTGTTGACGATGATGAGCCCCACGGTGCCGACGAAGATCAGGAAGACGTTCATGCTGTCGGCGATGCCGAAGATCTGGACGGCGACCGGGATGATCGCCGACTTCGGCTCGGCCAGCCAGAACCGGATGAACGGGAAGTACATGGCCGCGGCGACCGCGCTGCGGCCCAGCAGGATGCCGACCGGGATGCCGACGACCAGCGCGAGGCCCCAACCCTGCGCGAGGCGCCGCAGGCTGGGCACGGCCGCGTCGAAGAAGTGCTGCGACAGGAACAGCGACGACGGGTCGGCCGCGAACCAGTCGTTGCCGAACTGCACGAAGATCTTCGACAGCGGCGGGAAGTACAGCGTCGGGCTGAGGGTGGCGACGACCTGCCACAGGATCGCGATCGCGACGAGCAGCCACAGGCTGCTCACCCCGCTCACGATCCGGCGGCCGAAGGGGCGCTTGCGGCGCGGGAGGCGTACGGGCGTCGCCGGGTCGTCGGCGGGTGGTGGTGACGGCGCCAGCGTGGACGTGGCCCCGGACGGGTCAGGCACTGGCCCTCCAACCGACGGCGCGACGCTCGAGACGGACCAGCACGGTGTAGAGGAGCGCACCGAGCAGGCCGACGACGATCACGGCCGCGTAGACGATGTCGGGGCGCAGGGCCTGCTGGTACAGCCGCAGGAACGTCCCGACCCCGGAACGGGCGCCGAGCAGCTCGGCGGCGATGACGACGACGAGCGCTGTACCCGTCGCGACCCGCACGCCGGTGAGGATCGACGGCAGCGCGCTGGGCAGCGTCACGTACACCTGGCGGCGCCACCACGGCCAGCGCATCGAGCGCGCGGCGTCGAGGCGCAGCGGCTCGGTGCCGAGCACGCCGTAGCTGGTGTTGATGATGATCGGCCAGAGGATCGCCCAGAACGCGATGGCGACCTTCATCTCCGTCGCCAGCCCGAACATCAGGATGGCGATCGGCAGCAGCGCGGTGGCGGGGACGGCCCGCGCGACGTTGACGACGACCATCGAGGGCCTGCGCAGGAACGGGATCGAACTGGTCACCAGGCCGATGACGATGCCTGCTGCGCTGCCGAGGGCGAGCGCGATCAGCCAGGTGAGCAGGGTGTCGCCGAGGGCGCCGAGGAACTCGCCGCTGGTGAGTACACCGGGCAGGGCCCCGGCCACCACCGCCGGCCCGGGGAGGGCCGACGGCGGGATGACGCCGGTGGACGCGCCGAGCTGCCAGAGCGCGATCAGCGAGCCGGTGCCGAGGATGCCGAGCCCGACCCGCTGGGCCCGGTTGAGCTGGGCGGCCGTGGCGGCGCGGGACGAACCGGGAGGTACCTGCGTCCGCCGGCTCGTCGCCGACGCCGCGGTCATCCGGTGGTCCAGGCGAAGTCGGCGACCTTGGTCTCGACGGGGAAATCGGCCGGGATGGCCTTGGTCTCGGCGAGGATCGACTTCATCCGCATGAAGGAGTCGCGGTCGATGCGTCCGGCGTAGCCCTGCTCGGCGATCTGGGCGAGGTCCGCGGCGGGCCGCTTGCAGTACTTGGCGAAGATGTCGAACTTCTGGGCGTTGTTGGCCTTGTCGTTGCCCGCGGTCGCGGCCTCGTCCATCGCGTCGGTGAACTGCACGACGGCCTTCTGGTTCTTGGCCAGGAAGTCGTTCGACGTGGCGTAGAGCGCGGTCGGGGTGGCGCCGCCGGCAGCATCGAAGATCGGGTTGCCGATCGATCGGCCGGTACCGGCCTTGGTCACCTCGAACACCTCGGTCGACGTGACCTGCGCGCCCTCGACAGCCTTGTTGGCGACGGCGGTGGCGAGCTCGGGGAAGGGCAGCGCGGTGAACTTCGGTGCGTCGCCGCCGGCGTCGGTGATCCAGCGGGAGGTGAGGACGGCGCCGGTGCCGGTCAGCTCGTTGACGGCGACCGTCTTGCCCGACAGGTCTGCGGGACCACGTACCGGGGAGTCGGTGGCGACGATCACGCCGTGGCTCTCGGGCGTCGAGACGCCGCTGCCGGAGACGATCGTGAGCGGCAGACCCTGGGCAAGTGCGTTGAAGATGGCCGCCGAGCTGACGAATGCGACGTCGGCCGATCCCGACTGGACCGCCGCGATACCGGCGTTCCCGCCCGTGGACTTGACGAGCTCCACGTCGAGGCCGTGCTTCTGGAAGATCCCGGCGTCGTGGGCGTAGAGCGCAATCTCGTTGCAGAGGCCGAGGCTGGTGACGCGCAGGGGGATCCGGCCGGATTCGCTTGCGGTCACCTCTTCGGTCGATGATCCGCATCCGGCCAGTGTCGCGACGGCGAGCACCGATGCGACCGCGGTGGCCACCCACTTGAGACGTCGATTCATGGGGCACTCCGTTGTGTGGTGGAACGGCCGTCGGTGGCGCGGCTCCCGGCTGCGCCTTCTGTCTGTTCCGCCGCCGTAGCGGGTTCGGACGAACACATGCTTACCGAGTCCCGTATCGACCGTCGAGCGACGTTCGCCACGTTCGTGGAGGGGTGGCCGAGGTGGCGCCATCTTGTATTGCGATACGACGTCGTGTCAATCAATACGGCAGCGGGGTTGCGAAGAGACCTCGGAAGGCGCCTCACGTGAAGATCGACCGGTCGATGCCGCAGTGTGCGCCCAGTACGCCGTCGACCACCTGTGTGACGCCGAGGTCGCCCGCGACGGACACGAGTGAGTAGGCGTCGTCGGCCGAGAGCCCGACCCGCCACCGCAGCAGCGCAATCATCTCGCGCACGGCCATCACCGCCGCGGCGTCGAGGTCGTCGCCGAAGCCGTGGGTGAACCAGTGCGTCGCCGTCTCCAGGACGGGCGTACGGATCTCGACGTCGTCGACGGCCGCGACCCGGATCGTCGCGTTCATCGACGCCTCGATCGCCGTCCCGCACACCTCGCCGTCGCCCTGGGCGAAGTGCGGGTCGCCGACGTAGACGCCCGCGCCTTCGTGGAAGACGGGGAAGAAGATCGTGGCGCCCTCGCCGAACCGCCAGTTGTCGACGTTCCCGCCGAACACGCCGGGCGGCACCGTCGACACGGGCTCGGTACCGGGCGGCAGGACGCCGACGACGCCGAGGTGCGGTCGGACCGGGATGCGCACCGGCCGGCCGAACGGCTCGTCGATGCGCGCGTCGGCGGGGGAGAGCCAGCCGGGGACGTCGTAGACCGGCCGGCTGCGGAAGTCGTAGGCGAACTCGGGCCGGGCGAGGGTGGGGAACGAGGCGTCGTCGAGCCGGTAGATCGTGATGCGCTCCTTGCCGAAGTCGGAGTGCAGCAGCCCCCAGTTGGCGGCGCAGTTGGATCCGTAGGGCGCGCGCGGCGCGGTCGACTCGATCCGGACGGCCACCGCGCCGCCAGGGTGGGCCCCCGAGACGGCCACCGGCCCGGTCAGGACGTGCACACCGGGGCCGCGCTCACTCTCGGGAAACGCCGACCAGATGGCGTGCAGGCCCTCGTCGAGCATCAGCTCGGGGGCATCGCCTGCGTGGTGGCTGACGGCCTCGACGTCGAGGCGCGCGCCGGAGTCGACCGTGAGGACCGGTGTCGCCGTCGGGTCGATGGAGCCCCAGCGGACGGTCCCCGGAGTCGCGGGCAGGGCGTGGGTCGGGGGCGCGGCGGCGGCGAAGGTCTCCATGGTCGCGGGCGAGAGCATCTCGACCGTCTGGAGGATGGGGGTGTGGGTCATGGTCCAAGGAGGCGCCGGCACTGTTGCCGATGCGTGACGCTGCAGTAAAAGCGTCACGTATTACGTGATGACGTAACGCACCGTGGAGTGACGCCGACTACACCTGGGGGTGCGAAGCGGGCTTCGCCCGGCCCTGGCGTATCGATTGACACGACGGCGTATCGCATTACAAGATGCCGGAGTCCGCGCGGCAGAGCCGTCGCCGGATTCCAGCGACGAGAGGCGGTTGGTGTGGCTCGAGTGATCGGTGGCCCCGCGGCATGGCGTGGACCGGAGATCGTCGACTCCCCGGAGTGGAAGATCGAGCTGACCCCCGAGCACGTCGAGGAGCTGCGGGTCGCGCTGCGCGGCATCGACCAGCCCGACCGGTCACTGCGCTCGATCACCCGTGACGACTTCCCCCTTCCCACCCTCGCCTCCGTTCTGGCGGGCGTGCAGGACGAGCTCGTCGACGGCCGCGGCTTCGTGCTGCTGCGTGGCGTGCCCGTCGACGAGCTCTCCGAGCGGCAGGCCGAGCTCATGTACTGGGGCATCGGCCTGTACGTCGGCGTCCCGATCCACCAGAAGGGCGAGGACGACCTGCTCCTGCACATCCGTGACATGGGGCTCGACCGCAACGACCCGCTCGTCCGCGGCTTCCAGACCTCAGCGCGGCTCGACTACCACGCCGACTCCTCCGACGTCGTCGGCCTGCTGTGCATCCGGCCGGCCATGCGCGGCGGCGTCTCGACGATCGTCAGCGCCGTCGCCGTGCACGACGAGATCGTGCGCCGCCGCCCCGACCTCGCCGAGGTGCTGCACGAGCGCTGGTGGCACGACCGCCGCTCCGGCGACGGCCCCGAGAGTTTCTTCCAGTGCCCGATCTTCGCGGAGGAGGGCGGCAAGCTCTTCGCCCACTACGGCCGCGCCTACATCGACTCCGCCCCGCGCGGCGAGGGTGTCCCCGACCTCACCGCCGCGCAGGTCGAGGCCATGGACCTGCTCGACGAGCTGGACAACAGCCCGGACTTCGTCCTCAACATGAATTTCGCGCCCGGCGACATCCAGTTCCTCAACAACTATCGGATCATGCACGCGCGCACCGACTACGAGGACTACCCCGAGCCGGAGCGCAAGCGCGACCTCATCCGCCTGTGGCTCGTGCTCGACCGCGACCTCGGCCTGCCGCCCGACTTCGAGGCCGGCGGCATCACCCCCCGCTCCGCCGCCCTCAGCCGCTGATCCCGGGCGTCCCCGAACCCCCGCTGATCCCTTCCATGGAGCACTACATGAATCGACGTCTCAGATGGGTCGCGGCCGCTGCGGCGGCATCGCTGGCCCTCGTCCTGTCCGCCTGCGGCGGCTCCTCGGACACCGAGGTCGCCGCAGGCGCCGACGGCAAGGTCAAGCTCCGAGTCACCAGCCTGTCACTGTGCAACGAGCTCGGCCTCTACACCAAGGACGGCGGCTACTTCGACAAGCACGGCATCGACGTCGAGTTCGTCAAGGCGACGGGCGGCAACGCCGGTGTCGCGGCGCTGCAGTCGGGCGCGGCCGACGTCGTCACCGTGAGCCCGGCCGCGGTGTTCAACGCGATGGCCCAGGGCATCGACCTGACCATCGTCTCCGGCGCGGGTCGCACCACGCCGCAGACGCACGGCATCATCGTCAAGCAGGACTCCCCGGCGCAGGGCCCCAAAGACCTGGCCCAGGGCAAGACCCTGGCCGTCGTCGAGCTGTCCGGCACCGGCGCCGCGCTGACCAAGAAGTGGGTGGAGAACGCCGCCGGCGGCCAGACCGACCTCAAGTTCACCGCGCTGCCGTTCCCCGAGCTCGCGCCTGCGGTCGTCAACGGCACCGTCACCGCCGCCCAGGTCACCGCGTCGGAGATCTTCACGGTCACCAAGGCGGGCACGGGTCGTTCGATCGGCAACGCGATCTACGAGGCGTCCGGCGGCCCCACCCCGGTCTCCCTCTACGCCGTCTCGCCCGACTTCCTGGCCAAGAACCAGAAGACGATGGAGCAGTTCACCGCCGCCATGCAGGAGGCCGCGGTCAGCGCGAACGACCCGAACAACACCAAGAAGTTCGACGTCTTCTCCAGCTACTGCAAGCAGCCGGCCGCCGACCTGGCCCAGATCCCACAGGTCACGTTCGAGGGCAACATCGACCGGCCGTCGTTCATGCGCATGGTCACGGTCGTGCACGAGGCGGGCATGATCCCGCTGGACTTCGCCCCGGAGTCCAAGGTCGCCGAGTTCGCCTGGGCGCCCACCACCTGATCCCTGCTCACTCTCAGCGGCCCTGCCGTCCTCTCCGGGCGGCAGGGTCGCTGTCTTTCCAGGAGGTCCTCATCGCATGATCCAGATCGTGGTGGGCGACGACGAGGGCGCTGCGGTGCTCGCGGAGGTCGTCCCGGGGTGTTCGACGGTCGTCGTCCCGCGTTCCGGGCCGCCGCCGGCGGCCGCTCTCGGCGCCGAGGTGCTCGTCCCACCGTTCGCGGTGCGCGGCACCAGGTTCCGGGAGCTCGCGGCGTCGATGCCGCGGCTGCGGCTGATCCAGCTACTGACGGTCGGGACCGACCAGTGGCGCGACGCCGTCCCCGCCGGGGTCACGCTCTCCAACTGTCGCGGCGCCCACGACGGCCCCGTCGCCGAGTGGATCGTCGCCGCGCTGCTCGCGGTGCTCCGCGACCTGCCCCGCTACGTCCACGCGCAGGCCGGCTCGTCGTGGGCGCCCGGCCAGGCCGAGAGCCTTGCGGGTAAACGGGTTCTCGTCGTCGGGGCGGGGGACGTCGCCACCGCGGCGCGAACCCGGTTGGAGGCCTTCGGCGCGACCGTGACGCTCGTGGGCCGCACCGCGCGCCCCGGCGTCGAGGGGATCGCCTCGCTCGACGACCTGCTCCCGCACCACGACGTCTGCGTGCTCGCGATCCCGTTGACGGACACGACGGCCGGTCTGATCGGGGCAGCCCGGCTCGCGGCCCTCCCCGACGGCGCCGTGCTCGTCAACGCCGGCCGCGGCGGCCTCGTCGACACCGCAGCCCTCGACGCAGCACTCCGCGCCGGCCGCCTGCGCGCGGCCCTCGACGTCACCGATCCCGAGCCGCTCCCACCCGACCATCCACTGTGGAACGCTCCCGGCCTGCTGCTGACCCCGCACGTGGCGGGCCGCGTCGCCGGCGTGGGCCGCCGCGCCTACACCGTGGCCGGCGCCCGGATCGCGGAGTACCTCCACGACCCCGGAGTCAGAGGTCCAGCGTGAGCGAGCGCGACCGCGCCCGGCCGACGCACACGATCATCGACGTGCCGTTCGCGCGGTCGTCGTCGGTGAGGACGGTGTCGCGGTGCTCCGGGATGCCGTCGAGGACCCGGGTCTCGCACGCGCCGCAGTAGCCCTGCTCGCAGTCGTAGGACAGCGTCGGGATCTCGTCGCGGAGCGCGTCGATGAGCCGCCGGTCGGCCGGGACGGTCACGGTGCGGCCCGTCCGGGCGAGGACGACATCGAACGCGGTGTCGCCCGAGGTGTCCCAGACCGGCTGGTCGGAGGGGGCGGTGAAGCGCTCGACGTGCAGGTCCGCGGCTCGGCCGGCCGCCTCGCACGCGGCGGTCGCGGCGTCGATCATCACCGACGGGCCGCAGCAGTAGATCGCCGTCCCCGGCGGAGTGCCGGCGACGAGCGCGGCGAGGTCGGGGGTGCCGTCGGTGTCCTGGGGGACGAGCCGCAGGTCGTCGCCCAGCAGCGCGACGAGCTCGTCGGCGAACGCCATCGTCGAGCGGGTCCGGCCGCCGTAGACCATCCGCGGCCGCTGCCCGCGCGCGAGGAGGTCGCGGGCGATCGCGAGCAGCGGGGTCACGCCGATGCCGCCTGCGAGCAGGAGGTAGGCCGGCGCGTCGACGAGCGGGAAGCGGTTGCGCGGGCCGCGGACGGTGAGCGCCAGACCGGCGCGGACGACGTCGTGGACCTCCTTCGACCCGCCCCGGCTGGCTTCCTCGCGGAGCACCGCGACCATCCATGTCGGACTCCCGGGCGGTCCGCACAGCGAGTACTGCCGGATGCGGCCCGAGGGCAGGTGCAGCTCGACGTGCGAGCCCGGCGCCCACTCCGGGAGCGGGCTGCCGTCGGCCGCGGCCATCGTGAGGGCCATGACGTCGTCGGCCGCCTTCTCGGCGCTGGTCACCTCGACGCGTAGGTCCGTCACAACGAACGCCGCAGGGGCTGCGCCGAGTCGCGGGCCAGGCGTGAACGTCGCGGGCAGCGCGTCCCAGCCCGTCTGGTTGCCGCGCGTCGGGTACGGGACGGCCCGGTCGGCGTCGATCACGAAGTCCGGCAACCGGGTCAGGACCTGCCGCATCATCTCCCCGAACATCGCCCGCGCGAGATGGGCGCCCGCGCAGCGGTGCGTCCCGATGCCGAACGACAGGTGCCGACGGGCGTCGCGGTCGAGCCGGATCGTCTCCGGGTCGTCGAACACCTCGGGATCGTGGTTGGCCGCCACCCACGGGATGAGGACCCGCTCCCCGCGCGCCACCGGGCAGCCGCCGATCTCGGTGTCGGCCATGACGGTGCGGGCCATCGACTGCGACGGCGCGAACGCGCGCAGGAACTCCTCCGTCGCGTCGGTGAGCAGGTCGGGGTCGTCGATCAGGCGCTGCCGCTCCTGCGGGTGCGCCGACAGCCAGACCAATGTGGACCCGGTCAGCGACGTCGTGGTGTCGACGCCGCCCGCGATCAGCAGGAACACCACTGACACGAGCTCGTCGTCGGTGAAGGGGCGGCCGTCGGGGTGGGTGGCGGCGACCAGGGTGCTGACGGCGTCGTCGGTGGGCTCGGTGCGACGCTCGGCCAGCAGCTCGCGGATGCGGACCTCCAACGCGCCCAACGCTTCCCCGCCGCGACGGGCCCGCTCACTGCCGGCGACCGCGGCGAAGATGTCGTGCACGGGCTTCGCGTAGCGGGCCCACTCGTCGGTGCCGAAGCCCAGCCAGTCCAGTGTGACCGCGGCGGGCAGTGGGTTGGTCAGGTCGGCGACGAAGTCGACCGATCCGCGCTCGACGAACTCGTCGACGACCCGGGTCGCGTGCGCGGCGATCATGGGCCGCAACCGGTCGACGGCCTCTGGCGAGAGCAGCGGGTTGATCAGCTCCCGGTAGGGCGTCGAGCCGGGCGGGTCGAGCTCGATCGGCAGCTGCACCAGGCCCGCGCCGGGCGGGATGACGAACGAGACGCCCTGGTCACCGGCCGGTGCGCGTTCGGAGGAGAACGTCGCGTCGTCGCGGGCGATGCGGGCGACGTCGGCCCAGCGCGTCGTGTAGACGAAGCCGTCGTGCGCCGACGTCCGGCCGACCGGGCAGCGCTCGCGGAACTCCCGGTAGTACGCAACGGGATCGGCGTTGGCCTCGGCGCCGTGGTGGTCGAACTGGGGCTGGGTGGTCCGCATCAAGGGGACTCCGTCGTGGACGTACCTGCGCGCGGTGTTTCCCGGCCGCGCCACCGGGTCCCCCATTTTCTAGCCGAGCCTGACTGCGACGCCCTTCTCGCGGGTGTACTCGCGCAACGCCTCGTGGCCGACGCCGTGGGCGTAGCCGGAGTCCTTCTGCATCGCGAACGGGAAGCCGATGACACCGGCGTCGGCGAACTGGTTGACCGACACCTGCCCGGTCCGGACGGCCGCCGCGGCGCGCAGGGCGCGGGAGACGTCGGCGGTCCACAGGCAGGTGAGCAGCCCGAAGTCGGTGCCGTCAGCCAGGGCGAGGGCCTCGTCGTCGCCGGTGAACGTCTGGATCGCCAGCACCGGACCGAACACCTCCTCGCGCAGCAGCCGCGCATCGGGGGAGAGTGAGTCGACCGCAGTCGGTTCGACGTACCAGCCCTCGGGCGAGCCGCCCCCGGTCAGCACTCGGGCGCCCGTCGCGGGGAGCTCGTCGATGAACGCGCGGACGCGCGCGTGCTGCACGCCGCTGACCAGCGGACCCATGTCGGCGCCTTCGTCCCAGGCGCCCAGCCTGAGCGTGCGCATCGCGGCGATGACCCGGTCGCGGACCTCGTCGGCAATCGTGGCGTCGACCAGCAGCCGGGAGCCGGCGTAGCAGTTCTGGCCGGAGTTTTCGGTGATCGAGCCGACGATCGCCGGGATCGCCGTGTCGAGGTCGGCGTCGGCGAACACGACGTTGGCCGATTTCCCGCCCAGCTCCAGCTTCGCCGGCACCAGGTTCGCGGCGGCAGCCGCGGCGACCGCCCGCCCGGTCGCGGTCGAGCCGACGAAGCTGACGTGGTCGATCCCCGGGTGCCCCGACAGCGCCGCGCCGGCGACGCCGTCGCCGGTGACGACCTGCAACACGCCCTCGGGCAGCCCGGCCTCGGCCGCGAGCGCAGCCATCTCGATCGCGACCAGCGGGGCGATCTCGGACGGCTTGAGGACGACGGTGTTGCCCGCCGCCAGCGCGGGTGCGACGTTGGCGGCGGTGAGGACGGCGGGCACGTTCCACGGGATGATCACGGCGCACACGCCGAGGGGCTCGCGAAGCGTGTAGCCGTGGAAGTCGGGGCTGCGTGTCGGCAGCGTGACGCCGGTGATCTTGTCGGCCGCGCCCGCGAAGTACCGGGCGATACCCGAGGCGATGTAGACGTTGAGGATGCCGCCGCCGAGCGGCTTGCCGACGTCACGTGCCTCGACCGCGCCCAACCGCTCGGCGTGCTCGGCCATGAGGTCGGCCCAGCGGCCGAGGACCGCGCCGCGATCGCTCGCGGACGTGGCGGACCAGTCGCGGGCCGCGCGGCGGGCCACACCGACGGCGTCGTCCACATCGGCGGCGGTGGCGCGGGCGACGGTCGTGATGGGGGTGCGGGTCGCGGGATCGAGAACCTCGATCAGGTGCCCCCGGACGGCCGCGGTGGTCGTCGTCATGGGGGCGATCGTCACGGGAATCCATCTCTCAAGTCAAGATGGTCTCTCGTATTGTGTCGCACATGCGCCCCGTCACCGCCGCCGTCCTGCGCTCTCCCGACGGCCCGTTCGAGCTCGCCGACCTGCAGCTGGACGACCCGCGACCCGACGAGGTCGTCGTCCGCACGGAGGCCGTCGGCATCTGCGGGACCGACCTCGAGTTCGCCTCGATGACGGCAACGCCGGCCGTCCTCGGCCACGAGGGCGCGGGCGTCGTCGAACAGGTCGGTGCCGACGTCGAGGACCTGAAGGTCGGTGATCGGGTCACCAGGACCTTCGCCCGGTGCGGCACGTGCCGGTCCTGCTCGGCCCGCGCCTTCGCGTACTGCGAACGCTTCTGGGAGTACAACTTCATCGGCACCCGCCCCGACGGCAGCACCGCCCTGCGTGACACCGACGGCGCCCCGGTCAACGGGCACTTCCTCGGCCAGTCGTCGTTCGCAAGCCACACCTTGGCGCGGCGCACCAGCGTCGTCCGTGTCCCCGACGCGATGGACCTCTCCGTCAGCGCCCCCTTCGGCTGCGGCTTCCAGACCGGCGCCGGGGGCGTCCTGAACGTCCTGGGCCCCACGCCCGGGTCGTCGATCGCCGTGTTCGGCGCCGGCGCGGTCGGGGCCGCCGCGATCCTCGCCGCCGTCGTCGCCGGGTGCGAGAAGATCATCGCCGTCGACGTCGCGCAGAGCCGCCGCACGCAGGCCCTCACCCTCGGCGCGACGGACGCGGTCGACGCCGGGGAGGGGCTCGCCGAACGCGTCCGCGACCTCGCGGGCGGCGGCGTCGACTTCGCCGTCGACACCACCGGCCGGGCCGAGGTGCTCCGCGCCGCCGTGGAAGCCCTGGCGCCGCTGGGGACGTGTGGGGTCATCGGTGTCGGGGCCAGCGCCGAGATGAGCTTCGAATGGCGCTCGATCCTCAACGGACGCACCATCACCGGCATCATCGCCGGCGGCGGCGTCCCCGAGGAGTTCCTGCCGCGGCTCATCGACCTGCACCTCGAAGGCTGCTTCCCCGTCGACACCCTGCTGACCCGGTTCCCCTTCGCCCGGATCGACGACGCGATCGCCGAGCTGCGGGCGGGCCGCGTCGGCAAGGCGGTGCTGATGTTCGACTGATCCGTGCCGCCGGTCCTCGCGGGGCCGCGGAGGGTAGCGGCGATGGTCGTCACAGCGACCATCGCACTCACAGGTTCTGCGCGGGGACGGGCATCGCGCCGATCTGGACCAGCAGGCCGAGCATGTCGGTCGACGACCACCGCTCCACGCAGACACCGTCACGCATCCGCAAGATCGTGATGCCGCTCAACGCGACCGGGTTCCCCGTCGCCGGGACCCCATGAACTCGCCGTCGTGCGTGCCCGACAAGGTGAACCGGGAGACGATCCGGTCGCCGGAGCGGAAGGTGTCGTGCCTCGGTTGCGGCGATCGTGGCCCGATGTCCGGCCCGGCACACCGGCCATCGGGCCCTGCCCGGTGGCTCAGCCCCGCGGGCGGATCGACGCGCGCTCGTACAGCCGGCGCGACCACAGGTGGCCCGTGCCCGCGATCACGACGCACCAGCCGACCGCCACCAGCCCCGTGACCCCGACCGAGGTACCGGACAGCAGCGCCCGCAGCGTCTCGATCACCGGCGTGAACGGCTGGTACTCGGCGAACCAGCGCAGCGCCGTCGGCATCGAGTCGGTGGGGACGAAACCGCTGCTCAGGAACGGTAGGAGCATCAATATCATGGGGGTGTTGCTCGCGGTCTCGACGCTCTTGGCCTTCAGTCCGAGCGCGACGGCGAGCCAGATCATCGCCAGTCCTGCGAGGACGAGGAGCCCGATCGCGCCGAGCCAGCCGCCCATTCCGGCGGCGGGCCGGAACCCGACGGCGAACGCGACCGCGGTGACGGCGACCAGCCCCACGAACACCTGGATCAGGCTGCCGATCACGTGCCCGGTCAGCACCGACGTCCGGGAGATCGACATCGTCCGGAACTGGGCGACGATGCCCTCGGTCATGTCCATCGCGATCGAGATGGCCGTGCCCTGCACCGCGCCTGCGATCGTCATCAGCAGGATGCCGGGGACGACGTAGTTGGCGTACGCGGCGCGACCGGTAAGGCCGGCCGCGGGCCCGCCCAGACCCGAGCCGAGGGTCCCGCCGAAGACGAACACGAACAGCAGCAGGAACACCACCGGCATCCCGACCAGCATCACCGTCAGCGACGGGTACCGGAGCATCCGGCGGACGTTTCGCCGCAACATCGTGCGCGAGTCGCGCAGCAGGTAGGTGGTGGTGGTGGTCATCGGACCGCCTCCTTCGCAGAGGTGTCGGCCTGGCCGGCCGCCGCCGGGCGGGGGCGGCCGGTGAGGGACAGGAACACGTCGTCGAGATCAGGGCTGTGGACGGTCAGCTCGTCGGGCCGGACCCGGACGGCGTCGAGACCGTCGAGCACCGCACGCAGCGACCCGACACCGCCGTCGGCGGGGATCTGCAGGGTGAGCGTCTCGTCGTCGCGCTGGGCGCGGGTGAAGACGCCGGCCGCCGCGTCGAGCGCGCCCGGGTCGCCGAACCGGACGCTGATGTGCCCGCCGGGGATCATGCGTTTCAGTTCGGCGGCGGTTCCCTCGGCGACGATCCGACCCTGGTCGAGCAGCGCGATCCGGTCGGCCAGCTCGTCGGCCTCCTCGAGGTACTGCGTGGTCAGGAAGATCGTGACGCCGTTCGCGGCCAACCCGCGGATCGCGTCCCACATCATGCGGCGGGTGCGCGGATCGAGGCCCGCGGTGGGTTCGTCGAGGAAGATCACCTGCGGGTCGCCGATCAGGGTCATCGCCAGGTCGAGCTTGCGGCGCATCCCGCCGGAGTATGTCGCGGGTGCCCGGTTCGCGGCGTCGACGAGGTCGAACCGCTCCAGCAGCTCCGCGGCGCGGCGCCGGCCCTCGGCCCGGTCGAGGTGCAGCAGATCGGCCATCAGGACCAGGTTCTCCTCGCCGGTCAGCAGGTTGTCGACCGCGGAGAACTGTCCCGTCACGCCGATCGCGCGGCGTGCCGCGTCGGGATCGTCGACGAGGTCGTGACCGGCGATCCGGACCGTGCCGCTGTCGGCGGGGAGCAGCGTCGTGAGGATGTGGACGGTCGTGGTCTTCCCGGCGCCGTTGGGTCCGAGCAGGGCGAAGACCGAGCCGGCGGGGACGGCGAGATCGATGCCGTCGAGCACGACCTCCGCCCCGAACGACTTGCGCAGCCCGGTCACGGTGACCGCGTCGGATTGGTGGACGGACATGGGTTCTCCTCTGGCGAAGTCGCCGGTCTCAGGCGCGGCGGACGACGATGTCGCCGCTTCCGGTGTGTGCGTGGATCTCGACGGTCTCGGTGAAGCCGTCCGGGTTGTCGCGGGTGCCGAGGGAGTTGCGGACCTTGCCGGACGACGAGCTCACGTCGAGCCAGGCCGCCGTCCCGGGGCGGATGCCGACCTCGAGGACCCCGGACGTCGTCGTCAGTTCGACGGTGCCGCGGACGACCTCGTCGATGCGGACGCTGCCGTACGCCGTTCTGGCCGAGACCCCACCCTCGGCGCGGGTGATCCGGACGTCGCCGTAGAGGCCCGTGACCTGCAGGTCGCCGCCGGCGTGGCCGATGCGGGTGCTGCCGTAGTCGTTGCGGACGGTTGCCGCCGCGTCGAGCGTGCGGGCCTCGATGTCGCCGGAGGCCGTCGAGAGCTCCGCGGCGCCGAGGGCGTGCTCGACGTGGACCTCGCCGTAGGTCGTCTCCAGCGTCAGCGGCCCGCCCTCCTCGACGCGGATGTCGCCGTAGCGGGTGAACAGGCTGCACTCGCCGAGCGGGCCGTCGCAGCGGTACTCGCCCATCGAGACCGTGGCCTTCACGTGTGACCCGGCGGGCAGCTCGATGTCGAGGTTCTCGGCGGTGCTGCCACGCAGCCAGTCGAGTGCCCAGGCGAAGCGGCGTTGCGCCGGGCCCCGGACGGTGAGCTCACCGTCGACGAACGTGACCCGGGTGGCGGTGTCGGCGTCGGCCGCGCCGTCGGGGGTCACGGTGACGCGGGCGTCGGTGCGGTCGCTCGCGACGATGCGGACGCTGCCGTGCGGGAGGTCGATCGTGACCCGGACCGGCCCGGTGGTGTCGAAGACGTGTGTGGTCATCGCGTCAGCCCACCCATCCGGTCAGCCGGCCGCCGTGCGAGCGTCCGGCGCTCCTGCGTTCCGGCGCCGGGTCGAGGGCCGAGGTCGCCGCGCGGACGAGCCACGCGTTGACCGACAGTCCTTCCCTGCCTGCGGCCTCCTCGATCCGGGCCTTCAACGTCTCCGGCGGGCGGAAGTTGATCCGTGAGGTGGCGCCATCGGTGGCGTCAGGCTGGCTCGACGGGGCTACCGGGTGCTCCTCGGTGCGGGGGGCGGCGGGTCCGGCGGTCGGCACGGAGACGACGAAGTCGGGCTCGCGGCCGCGCAGTCGCAGGTGGACCGATCCCGGCGCCAGCTCGCGGGTGATCTCGTCGGTGGCGACGGAGAGTGCATCCAGCAGCGTCAGGCGGGTCGCGGACTCCAGCGCGGGTACCAGGCGCTCCGCCAGCGCCCGCATGTCGTCGCCACCGGCCTCCGCAGCCACGATCAGGTCGCGGCGGATGCTCTCGACATACCCTCCGATGTCCATGGCGCCACTATGGCGCCAGTGTGGCGCCATACGCAAGCGGACCAGCGAGAAATCTCTGCGGCGTCGAGCACCGTCGATCCGGCGGCGAGGGAGTCGCGGGTCGGGGACCGCGGGACGAGCCGGGCCGTCAGCCCCGCGACGGCACCCCGATCCGCAGGGTCTGCGCCAGGTAGTCGCGCAGCAGGTCCGGGTGGGCGGAGTCGGCGACGAGGCCGAGGTAGCCGTCGGGACGGATCAGGGCCATGCCGTCGATGGGCCAGCCGTAGGCCCGGGTGAGCGCGTCGTCGGCGCCGACCACCGTGCCGAGGTCGCCGAGGACCTCCCGCAGCTCGGCCTCGTGCTCGCCCCCCTGCACGACCAGCAGGAAGCCGGGCGTCGCCAGTAGGTCCTCGATCGCGACGGCGGTGCCCGCCGGGTCGGGGGCATGGTCGCCCGCCTTGACCGCCGCGCGCCCGTGCTGCACCGACAAGGCGCTGTCCCGGTAAGAGATCGTCGTCTCCGCCAGCGTCGCGGCCACGGCGTGGGCGACGGGCGGCAGGTGACCGACGAGGAACAGGGCGGCGTTGCGGACCGCCGCCTTCGGGCCGGTCGCGGTGCCGACGTTCGTCAGCGTCGTCGTCGCCCTGACCACCATCGCGCCGACGGGGTGGCGCTCGGCGTCGTAGCTGTCGAGCAGCGCGGAGTCGGCGCGGCCGCCCGCCACGAGCGCGAGCTTCCAGGCGAGGTTGGCCGCGTCCTGGATCCCGGTGTTCATCCCCTGCGCGCCTGCCGGGCTGTGGATGTGGGCGGCGTCGCCGGCGAGCAGGACGCGGCCGAACCGGTACCGCGGGACCTGCGCATGGTGGACCTCGAAGTACGTCAGCCACCGCGGGTTGCGGACGGTGACCCCGCCCCCCATGCGCTCGTCGGCCAGAGCCTGGATCCGGTCGAGCGTGGGGTCGGGCGCCCCGGCGCCGGGATCGTCGACGACGAACATGATCCGGGCCCGGTCGCCCACGAGCGGGAACAGGATGCCCATTCCGGTCGGGTGGGCGAACATGCGGATCGCGTCCGGTGCCCACGTGGTGTCGACGTCGACGTCGGCCATCGCGAAGTGCTGGCCGTGGAAGCTGCCCTCGAGGGCGGTGCCGGCGAAACCCCGGACGGCGCTGTGCCCGCCGTCGGCACCGACGACCCACCCCACACGAGTGGTCTCCTCGCCGTCGGCCGAGGTCAGGGTGACGTCGACACCGTCGGAATCCTGGACGAGGGCGGTGAGCCGCGTACCGCGCTCCACGGTGACGCCCAGCTCGGCGACCCGCTCGGCCAGTACCGCCTCGGTGTCGGGCTGCGGGACGTCCAGGACGTAGGGGTGGCGACTCGGGGCCGTGGTGACCTCCAGGCGGGCCCGGGTCTCACCGGTGCGGCCGTCGAGCATCTCCAGCGCAGGGATCCGACGGCCGCGCGCCTCCAGCCCGGGCAGCACGCCGAGCGCGGCGAGCATCTCCAGGCTGCGGGCGTGGACGCCGACGGCGCGGGACTCGGTGGTCGGCTCCGGCAGGGCGTCGACCAGCCGGACGGGCACGCCGAGGCGGGCGAGCTGGGCGGCCGCTGTCAGGCCGACCGGCCCGGCGCCCACGACCAGGACGGTGTCGGACGTGGTGATCATCGGATGGCTCCCGTGGAGTCGGGGTCGGCGGAGAAGGCGCCGGTCAGCGCGTTCTCCTGGTCGCGGTCGAGAGTGCTGACGAGCAGGTCGCCGTGCGAGCACCCGGCGCAGCCGCCGGACGCGGGAGTCGAGGGTGGACACGGACCGGTCGGCGCCGCGCTCGCCCCACGGGCCTCGCACCGCGTCGACGCCGACGGTAACCCGGCCGCCGTCGAGCCCTGGGGCCCGGCTCGTCGAACGTCCCCGGCTGCGCGGACGCGCTCGTCGCCGGTGTGCTGCGGTGGCCGCGCCGCCTACCGCATCGCCCGCGCCTGGCGCGCCCGGCCGGAACGCGGCCCGGCCGGTGGCGCTGCAGCTCGACCACGTCGGAGCCCAGGCCGCCACGGCGCCCGCACTCGCCCCGACGACCGCCGCCGGCGCCTCGGCACCGCCCGGAACTCTCGCCGACGCCGCCGGGGGTGGGCGGGCAGGATTCTGCCGCGCGGGCGATGAGTTCCGCGGGGACCCGGGGTCTACCCCGATGACACCGCAACACGCTCCCACGGAGGACGTCATGACCAAGATCGTCGCAGGCCTGTTCAGCTCGGTCGACGGGGTCGTCCAGGACCCGCAGGACTGGCACTTCCCCTACTTCGACGACGAGGTCGGCGCCGTCGTCGGCTCCCTGATGAAGCCGCGGATGCTGCTGGGGCGCAAAACCTATGTCGGGTTCGCCGAGCACTTCGCGCCGCTGGCCGGCGAGGAGTTCGCCGACCAGATGGCCGCCCCGCCCAAGTTCGTCGTCTCCACCACGCTGGAGACCGCCGACTGGGGCAACGCCACCATCCTCGGCGCCGACTGGGTGCAGCGGCTCCGCGAGGTCAAGGCCGAGGACGGGCCCGACCTCGGCATCACCGGCAGCGTCGTCCTGATCCGTTCACTGATCGCCGAGGGCCTGCTCGACGAGCTGCACCTGCTCGTGCACCCCGTCGTCGTCGGCAAGGGCCAGCGGGTGTTCGCCGACGGGGAGTCGTTCCCCCTGCCGCTGACCTCGTCGACCCAGCTGGCCAACGGCACCGTGCACCTCAGCTACGCCCCCGAGACCCGCTGAACCGGGACGTCGGGGCGGTGCGCGACGGCGCAGACCCCCGGTACCGCTGACCCCGGCCCGGCCCGGCCCGGCCCAGCCCGGCCCGCGCCCGCCGCCCCGCCCGTCCCGGGGCCTCCGACGGCCGGCAGCCCCACCCCGCTGGAACCCGGCGCACGCCCCACGACCGCCGGCCCCGGGACCGCGGCATCGACGACAGCGACCTGGCGTCCGTCGGGCCCGGCTCCGCCGCACCCCTTCCGTACGTGCCGCATCCGTTGCACGGGGTGCGGTAGGTGCGGAACCTGTGCGGCAGCGGGTGCGTCACCTCGCCCGCGCTCGGGGCGACGTCGACCGCCGGGCGCGGAGTCCGCCGATCGGGGGACACGCGCGTCGTCCGGGCGGTCGGCCGGTCGACCGATCCTGCCGCGGGCCGTCGCAGGAGATCGTTCTTCTACACCCGGAACGGCCGGGCGAACGATACGGACGGAGCAGGACGATGATGAAGAAGACACTGGTGACCGGCGGGATCGCGGCTGTGCTGACCCTCGGGGCGATCGCGACGGCAGGATCGGCCATCGCGGCGGAGTCGGCCGCCCCGAACGGTGTGATCACCCGCGCGACGACCTCGTACTCCAGCCCGTCGAACCAGAGCGCGCCGGTGTCGTCGCTGGCCAAGGACACCCCGTTGCAGGTCATGTGCTTCGTCGAGGGCCAGACGCCCCCCGGCAGCAACAACTTCAACTGGTTCCGGATCAACGACGCCAACGGCCAGTCGTTCGTGCACCGCGACGCGATCACTGTCGCGCCCGATCTGCGGCACTGCTGACCGGCGGGAGCGGCCGGGCCGACCGAGGGGGCGGGGGCCCGCCGGTCGACCGGCCCGGACGTCGCTCCCGCCGGGGGAGGCGGTCAGCGGCCGCGGGAACCGGGCGGGGCAGCGGGTGGCGGACCGGCGGCTCGCGCCGTGCGGCCCGCTGTCAGCGCCTGCCGGTGTCCCCGATGGTGCACAGGGGGCAGCGACGCCCGGGGCCGTCGGTGAGGTCGGCCATGCCCGGCGTCGCCGCCCGGCCGCAGATGGTCCGTCGGGCCTGCCCCGAGATCACCCTGTGCAGCAGGGCGTCCGACTCGATGCGGATCCATCGTTGCCCGTGGTGTTCGGCCGGCGGCTTGGGCACCTTCGGCGCGCGCGGGGCCTTCGGCGTGGAGACGGTGGGGCGGGTGGCAGGAGCGGGAACGACGGCGGGGGGAGGCGCCGGGTTCAGCGAGCGCCGCAGCCGGGCGACGCGGCGTTCCAGCTTCTCCGCGTCCTCGACCACCCGTCGCCAGCGCGCGTCGGTCCCGCTCGGGTCCTCGCTGCGCGCGGCGCGGTGGAGGTCCTCGAGCCGGTCGGTGAGCCCGTCGAGGTCGGCGTCGGCCGCATCCTGGATGCCGCGCACCTCAACCGTCAGCGCGTCCAGGGAGCGGATCGCGAGGTTGAAATGGTCGAGGGGGTGTCCCGTGTCCACGTCGGGAAAGTCTATGCGGCGGTGTCCGTGGGGGCGGCGACGGCCTGATCGGGCACCCGCGCTCGTCTGCGACGATCGTGGCCGTCACGTCGAGGACAGCGAGGGGGACCGATGCCGCGCGATCTCGATCTGCGCAAGGTGCGGTACTTCGTCGCGTTGGCCGAGGAGCTGCACTACGGGCGGGCCGCGCAACGGCTGCACATCGCACAACCCGTGCTCAGCCGCCAGATCCGGGCGTTGGAGGCCGAGCTGGGCGCGGTCCTGTTCGTCCGCGACCGCCGCGGCGCCACGCTCACCCCGGCCGGCCGGACGTTGCTCGACGACGCGCCCGCGCTGCTCGCGGCCGCGGACGCCGCCCGCCGCCGCGTCGCCCGGGAGGCTCGTGGTGCGGGCACGTTCACGATCGGTTTCATGCCCGGCCTGATCGTCACGGCCGTCGCGGCGGCCATGGAGGAGTGTCGGCCGGGGCTGCGGGTCGAGGTCGTCCGCACCGGCTGGGACGACCAGGTCGAGGTGCTTCGCGACGGCCGCGCCGACGTGTCCTACGTGCGTCTGCCCGTCGACGGCCGGGACCTGCGCCTCGTCGACGTCGCCGAGGAGCCCCGGGTGGTCGTCCTCGCGGCCACGCACCGGTTGGCGTGCAAGGACGTGGTCGCCCTCGCGGACCTCGCGGGGGAGCACCTGCTGCAGAACCCGGACGCCGTGCCGGAGTGGCGTCGCGTCGCGACGGAGATGCGGTCCACGGTGCCGCGGGTGGCGGAGGAGGTCCGCTACTCGGTCGAGGAGAAGCTCGAACACGTCGCCCGGGGCCGGGGGATCGCGGTGCTGCCGGAGTCGGTCGCGCGGTTCTACCAGCGGCCGGACGTGACCGTCGCGACGATCGTCGACATCGGTCCGAGCCGTGTCGCGCTGGCGTGGGAGTCGGCGCGACGCAGCCCGCTGATCAGGGATTTCACGGCGCTCGCGACCCGTGGCCCCTCGGTGGTCGCCCGCCCGTGAGCGCGGTCAGGCGAGCAGTGCGCCCCCGTCGACGGCGGTGACGGTGCCCGTCGCGAACGGCTGCGTCATGCAGTACAGGAACGCGAGCGCAGCGTCGGTGACCTCGCCGACCCTGCCGAGGGGGACCGTCGGGCCGGTCGCGGCGTAGAGCGCCTCGCTGTCGACGCCGGCCACGCCGTCCCACATGGGGCTGCGCAGCACCCCCGGAGACACGGCGTTGACGCGGACGCGGGGCGCCAGCTCCACCGCGAGCGCCCGGGTCAGTGCCTCGACCGCACCGACGATCGACGCCGCGACCGACCAACCGGGTGAGGGCCGGGCGCCCGCGGATCCCGTGGTGAGCGTGATCGAGCCGCCGTCGCGCAGGTACGGCAACGCCGCGTGGACCGCGGTGAGGGCGCCGAAGTAGCGCAGCTCGAAGAACCGGTGGGCCCGGTCGAGGTCCAGCTCGGCGACCGGCATCAGCGACAGGGGCTCGCCCGCGGTGAACGCGATGTGGTCGACGGCGCCGAGGTCGGCGAACACGGCCGCGACGGCTGCGGGGTCGGTGAGGTCGGCGACGACGCCGTGTGCGGTGTCCGGCAGGGCCGCGAGCGCCTTGTCCACACTGGACCTTCTGCTGGAGACGACGGTGACCCGGGCGCCCGCCCCGGCGGCGAGGCCGGCGGTCGCCAGCCCGACGCCGGACGTGCCGCCGAGGACCACGACGTCGGAACCGTCGAGTCGGGTGGTGCGTGCGGTGGTGAGGTCCATGTGGCCACGGTGCGCCCACGGAGGCGGCCCCGTCCAAGACCTGTCCGGCTGTCTGTGATGCCGTTCGGGTATCGAGAACCGGCGGGGCGGGGACGCGTCACCGCGCGACGGGGAGCGACGCGAGCAGCCGCGCCGCGTGGTCGGCGCCTCGCCGGCACCGGCATCGGCGTAGAACTGCGCGGCCGGCTCCAGCATGTCGTGGCGACGGTCGCTGGAGCGACCAGCGCCACCCACGACCGGTCGCCGCGTCGTGAGCCGGTCAGAAGTCGACGATCTCCATGTCCGTCGGCAACCGGCCGGTGTGCCCGGTCCGCGGCACCCCCGGCACCAGCGCGACCGGGGTGCCGTCGCTCTCGGCGGCGTCGAACGCCGCCGTGTCGACGATCCGGCCCGTCACCGTGAACCGGTCGACCAGGTACGGCAGGCCCTGCGACCCCACCGGCGACGGCCCGTCCGTCACATGGATGTGCAGGTGGGGGGCCACGGAGTTGCCCGTGTTCCCGACGAGCCCGAGCACGTCGCCGCGGCGCACCGCGTCGCCCGGCCGCACCCGGACACTGCCGGGCTGCATGTGCGCGAACGTCACGAAGTTGCCGTCGCCGATGTCGAGGAGCACGAAGTTGCCGTCCGCCCTGTCGATCGGGATGCCCGTCGGATAGGTGCCCGGCACCTGCTCCGGCTCGCCGTCGTGGCTGTCGACGACCGTGCCGTCGGCGACCGCGACGATCTCCTCGCCGAAGATGCGGTAGCTCGCCGGGTTCGTCTTGTCGCCCGAGTAGATGCGGCCGCCCGCGCCGACCTGCTCGTAGTCGATCGCGAACCGCTGCGCGAGCATGGGGGTGCCGTTGATCGGCAGCTGCGCGCGGGTGTGGCGGACCGCGTCGCAGCAGCCGTCGCCGACGATGTAGCCCTCGCCCCTCAGCGGCGGGCCCAGCACCGGCAGCCGCCGCTGCGTCACCGGCGTCGCCCCTACGTTCTCCTCGACGGCCTGCTGCCCGGCGACGGTCACGGCGACCCGGTGGGTGAGCCGCTGCGGGACCGGCGCCCCGCCCGCCATCGGGACGTGCACGAACAGGGTGCCGTTGCGGCCCGCTGTCAGCGCGGCACCGGAGCCGTCGCCACCCAGCGGCCGCAACCGCGAGGCCAACGTGGCGCCGGCGTAGGTCAGCACGGTCGCACCCGACGCCGGGTCGACGACGTCGACCTCGTCGACCTCGTCGACCGTGACCGTCCCGCTGGTGAAGTTCGTCAGGGACAGCTCGTAGACGAGGTGCGTGCGGTCGTCGTCGCCGAGCACCGGCACCGACGCGTACGGCACCGCAGCCACGACCGGGGTGAGCACGGGAGGTGCGGGCGCGCCGGGGGGCGCACCGCTCGCGGCGGGCCCGGGCGCCGGCGCACAGGCCGACAGCAGGGCGACGGAGGCGGCCACCGCGACGGTGGCGGCGAGGGTGCGGGTTCGGCTCGTCACCCCTCCGAGCGTCGATGACGGTCCGGTGTGGGCCAACGGACCTGGCCCTCGCGCGACACCGGACCCAGGTCCCTTGCCGGCCCCTGCGCCAGGTGCCGGATCACCGCGAGTACCCGCCGGTGGTCGTCGTCGGCCGGGGGCAAGGCAGAGCGCGTCGTAGATCCGGGACACGTGCCCGACGACGGCCTTCTCCGTGATCGACAACCGGCGCCCGATCGCGGCGTTGGTGCGGCCCGCGGCCATCAGCGCCAGGACCTCCTGTTGGCGGGGCGTGAGCCGGTCGAGGGCATCGTCGTCGCGGCGGGCGCGCGCCATCATGAGCGCGATGATCTCCGGGTCGAGGACGGTCCCACCGCCAGCGACCCGCTCCAGGTCGGCGACGAACGTCGCGACGTCGGAGATCCGCTGTTTGAGCAGGTACCCGACGCCGGTCGGGCGCTCGGCGAGCAGCTCGCGGGCGTAGCGGCGGTGCACGTGCTGGGTGAGGACGACGATCGCGCCGACAGCGCCGGAGCGGTGCAGCCGCAGCGCCGCGACCAGGCCCTCGTCGCTGAACCCCGGCGGCATCCGGATGTCGGTCACGACCAGGTCGGGACGACGCTCCCCGGTCTGGCGCACGAGGTCCTCGGCGTCCACCGCGGTGCCGACGACGTCGTGGCCCGCATGCTCCAGCACATGGGTCAGGCCCTGCCGCAGCAATGCCTCGTCCTCACCGATCATGATCCGCACGGCAGCTCCACCATCAGCCGGGTCCCGCCGCCCGCGGGACTGTCCACGTCCATCCGCCCACCCAGGGCGACGACCCGGTCGGCCAGCCCCCGCAGGCCCGACCCCGCGCGGGGTGTCGCCCCACCAGCGCCGTCGTCGGCCACCACGACGTGCAGGGCGTCGCCTCGGTGCTCCAGCTGAACGTCGAGGCGGGCCGCGCCGGAGTGCTTGAGCGCGCGGGGAACGGAGCAGCAGGTGCACCACCAGCGCGATCGACGCCGTCGCCAGCACCGTGCCGACGGCGACCAACACCGGCACCAGCGTGTTCAGCAGGTTCGCGAGCAGCCACACCAGCGACCCGCCGACGAGCAGCGGCCCCGTCCGGTTGCTGGGTCGCCGCCACCACGCGAGCATCCCCGCGCCCAGGTAGACCCAGCCGACCAGCGTGAACCCCACGTACAGCCACACCGGTCCCGGTGTCGACGCCACCAGCGCGATCTCGACGGCACCGAGCACGAGGACCGCGGCCGCCACCGTGAGCAGCGCGAGCCCGAGGGACCGCGCGAGCGGTGTACGTCCACCGGTGAGGGACATTCCGGAAGAATCCCAGCGGGGCCGCCGCCTGCCCAGGGACCTGGGTCGGGCGTGGGCGCGGGGGGACGCGGACCACGCCTTGCCAACGACCGGCGCCGAGGACGACGGTGGGGTGGACGCCACGACGACCGATGAGGACGCGATGACCGCAGCCACCCGCCTCCGGTCGGTCCTGCGCCCCGTCGCCACCCACGGCGCGTCGATCGGGCACTGGGCGCTCGTGCTCGCCGCGCTCGGCTACCTCGCCTGGCAGTCGCCCGACCTGCTCCGCTCCGCCGCCGCGGCCGGCGCGGCGCTCACCCGGCTGAACTGGACCTGGACGGGCGTCTGCGCGCTGCTCGCCCTGGCCGCCCTCGCCGTGTACGGGGAGCTGCACCGTCGGCTGCTCGTCGGCGCCGGAGCGCCTGTCGGGGTCGTCCCGATGCAGGCCATCACGTTCGCGGAGAACGCCATCTCCAGCACGGTGCCGGTCGTCGGCGGGGCCGGTTCGATGGCCTACTCGATCGCCCGGCTGCGCCGCCGCGGCGTCGATCCCACGCTCGCGTCGTGGTCCGTCGTCCTGCCCGGCGCCCTGTCGACGATCGTGCTGATCGTCCTCGCCATGGTCGTCGCGGGCGCCGCCGGCTGGTTCCCGGTGTGGCTCGCCGTCGTGCTCGGACTCGCCGTCGCGCTCGGGTCGGCGCTGCTCTGGACCGTCCTCACCCGGCCCGCCGTGCTGCGTCGCGCTCTCACCGGGCTACTGCACGTCGGGCGCCGCATCCCGTGGGTGTGTCGTGGCTGCCGCGGAGCCTGGGCACTCGACCCCGACACCGTCTCCGACCGGCTCACCGCCCGCATCGGCCTGCTGCGCCCCACGCCGCCGCAGTGGACCGTGCTCGTGGCACTGGCCGTCGTCAGCTGGGGTCTCGACTACCTCGCCCTGTCCGCCGCGGCCACCGCCGTCGGCATCCCCGTGGAGTGGGCGTCGCTCGCCCTCGGGTTCCTGGCGGTCCAGGCCAGCATCGCGCTGCAGATCCTCCCCGGCGGCGCAGGTCTCGCCGAGGCCGGGCTGCTCGGCACCCTCGTCGCCGCAGGCGTCGGCGCCGGACCCGCCGCGGCGACCGTCCTCGTCTACCGCCTCATCACCTGGCTCGGCCTGTCCGTGATCGGCTGGGTCGTCTACGCGGTCCAGATCCACGCCGGCCCCACACATCGCCACCGCCACGCCCCCGAGCTCACCCCCCACACCACGTGACCGGGCCCGGCCCCCGACCTGGCCCGGACGCCGGCACGGCCCGCCACCGCGGGGTGCGGGACGGGCCGTGGACGGCGATCCGGGGTCAGGCGGTAGCGCTCGCGTCGCGACGCGGGAGCACCCAGTCGGGCCTCGGGAAATGACAGGTGTAGCCGTTGGGGATGCGCTCCAGGTAGTCCTGGTGCTCGGGCTCCGCCTCCCAGAACGGGCCCGCGGGCTCGACCTCGGTCACGACCTTGCCGGGCCACAGGCCCGACGCGTTCACGTCGGCGATCGTGTCCTCCGCGATATCGCGCTGGTCGTCGTTCACGTAGTAAATCGCCGACCGGTACGACATGCCGACGTCGTTGCCCTGCCGGTTCTTCGTCGTCGGGTCGTGGATCTGGAAGAAGAACTCCAGCATCTCGCGGTAGCTGGTCTCGGCCGGGTCGAACACGATCTCGATGGCCTCGGCGTGCGTGCCGTGGTTGCGGTATGTGGCATTGGTGACGTCGCCGCCGGTGTAACCGACGCGCGTCGTGACGACGCCGGGACGGCGCCGGATCAGGTCCTGCATACCCCAGAAGCACCCCCCGGCGAGGATGGCCTTCTCGGTCTGGCTCATGTCGGGTTCCTTCCGTCGTGGGCCTGCCACCACGGTCAACACGTGGAGGGGGGTCACCCATCCCCGGAAGGCGCTCGGACCGGCGGTGGTGGCGGTCACCCCAGCATGCTCCCCGGGACGGCTCGGCGACAGAGGGAACGGACATGTCGCGGCGCCCTGGCCCGGACGGCCGGGGCGCCTCGACGGGTCGATCAGCCGAAGTCGGCGGGGGCGAACGCGCGCGGCTCGACCAGCACCATCCAGTTCCCGGAGTTGTCGCGGGCCACCGCCTCGACGCCGTACGGACGCTCCTCCGGCGGGTTGATGAACTCCACACCCTTGGACACGAGGTCCTCGAAGGTCTTGCGGCAGTCGTCGACGTTCATCCCCAGCCCGTTCATGCCGCCGCCGTCCTGCGCCCGCCTGATCGCCTCGACCATCTCCGGCGCGAACGGCGGACCCGGCACCGTCAGATGCACCTGCAGCTCGGGCTGGTTCGGGTGCTTCACCGTGCACCAGCGGTAGCCGTCGCCGATCGTGATGTCGGTGTGCTCCTCGAAGCCGAGGACATCGATGTAGAAGGTCTTGGACTCGTCGACGTCCTTGACGAAGACGCTGGTGATGCTGATGTTGGTGATCATGCGGTCAAGGCTAGGAGGGGTCCGGCCCCGCGGGCTTCTCCTGGATTGCGGACTGCTTCTCCGCCAGGCCCCACATGAACACCCAGCAGCCGGGGATGCGCGGCGCCCCCGCCTCGGACCAGCGCCGCTGGAACTCCTTCGGCGTCTCCCCGACGATCTCGCGGAACCGGGTGCTGAACGAGCCCAGGCTGGAGAAGCCGACCGCGTGGCACACCTCGGTGACCGTGAGGTTGGTGGCCCGCAACAGGTCCTGCGCCCGCTCGACCCGCCGCTGCGACAGGTGCGCCGCCGGTGAGAGCCCGTACGCGGCGGTGAACAGCCGCTGGAAGTGGTACTTGCTGATCCCCGCGACCGCCGCGACGGCTCCGAGGTCGAGCGGCTCGGTGTAGTGACTGTCGATGTGGTCGCGCGCCCGGCGCAGGTGCACGAGCACATCGCCCGGTACCCGGACCTGCGGTTCCCCCACGCCACCGGAGTCTAGAGCGGTCTGCCCGCAGGCCGGCGCCGGAACGTCCGGGTGGGCGTCGTGCGCCCGACGCCCGGGGGTGGATCCGGTCGACCGTCACGCGGCACACTCCGTGAATGGGTGAGCGCAACGACTCGGTCCTGTCCATCGGCAGTACCGGCTCGATCCTGTCGATCGGCAGCAGTGGCTCGATCCTGTCGATCGGCTCGACGGGGTCCATCCTGTCGATCGGGTCGGCGGGCTCGTTCCTGTCGGTGTGGTCGATCGCGTCGTTCGGCAGTGTCGCGTCGATCTTCAGCGGGCTGTCGGAGCGCTCGTTGTTGTCGTGGCGGTCGCGCCGCGCCGTGCTGTCCTCCGGGGTGGACAACCGCGCCGGGGTGACGCCGATCAGGCCGTCGCGGATGGGGTGATCAGGGGGTTTGCCCCCTCACAGCGGGGGAGTGCCCGATCGATCCGGGCCGCCGGCCGGGCCACTGTGGTGCGAACACGACCACGGCGACGAAACGGACGGTGCCCGATGCTGCACGCCGAACCGGAGACCGACGCCGGGACCGACCCGGCCGAGCTCCACACCCTCGTCCGGCAGCACGGGACCGGCAGCCTGCCCGCCGAGCTGGTCACCCGGCTCCACGACGAGCGGACCGCCACCCGCGACCCGTTCCTCGTCGACTACCTCGACGGCGTCCTGTCCGGTTCCGGTGGGCAGCTGCAGATGCTGCTGCTGGAACGGGTGCGGTCGGCCGCCGCGCTGTCGGCGGAGGACATGGCGACGCTGCTGGTCGCCGACGTCGTCGCCGACGAACGCGGCGGCGCCCGGGCGGAGCCGGCGGGGAACCGCCGCAGGGTCCGGCACGCGCTGCGGTTCGTCGCCGTCGCCACCGGCACCCCGTTGGCCGACACCGACCCGCCCGCGTTCCCGGCGGGCCCCGCCGAACCGTGGTTCGAGCGCACCGCCACCGCCGCCGACGGCGACGAGTTCGCGCTGGTCCGCGTCCTGCAAGCCCGGGAGATGCTGTTCACCGTCCTTGCCGACGACGTCCGCGCGGCCACGCTGGCGGTTCGCGACGGCCGCGTCGCGGAGGCCGGCGAGCTCGTCGCGCACGCCACGACGATGTTCGACCGCGCCGCCATGCTGTCCCGGGTGATCACGATCCCGCTCGCCGGTGACGTCCGGTCGGAGCGCTACGAGCGGTTCGCCGCAGCGTGCGGCCCGCTGGGCAGGCGGCTGGGCGAGGCCCGCCCGGACACCCTCGCCGCGACCGTTGCCGCCCACCCCGACTCCGAGCTCCTCCCCGCCCTCGACCTGCTCGACGAGGCCCGGCGGCGCTGGGCGGACCGGCTCGCCGCCGACGCCGCCCGGGTCGCGGCGCCCGAGGCCGACGCCGCCTGAGCGGTTCCGGCGACCGTGCCGCCGGGTGTCGGACGCCGTCCACGCGAAGCTCGGTGTCGCGGACCGGCTCGACGCGGTGCCGCGGTCGGCGGCCGCAGGCCTGGTCCGGGCCCCCGGGCGCGACCTAGTGTCGAGGACATGGACATCCCGGTGCTGGCCTTCGACCGGGCGCGTCGCGCCGACGGCACGTTCGACCCGCAGTTCCTCGACGCCCTGCGCGCCGCGCTGCACGAGGTCGGCTTCCTGCAGCTCACCGACTTCGGCGCCGCACCCGGGCAGGTCGCGGAGTTCACCGACGTCGTCGGCCGCTTCTTCGCGCTGGCGCCGCACGAGCGCCTCGCCCTGGACAACCGGCTGTCCCCGCACTTCCGCGGCTACACCCGCCTCGGGCACGAGATCACCGCCGGTCGCCCCGACGCCCGCGAGCAGCTCGACTACGGCCCCGAGCTGCCGGTCCGGCCCCGGCAGGAGTGGGACGCGCCGTTCCGGTTGCTGGAGGGCCCCAACCAGTGGCCCGACGCCGCGCTGCCCGAGCTGCGCACCGTCGTGCTGGCGTGGGCCGACCTGCTGTGCCGGGTCGCCGACGAGCTGACCCGGGCGGTCGCGGCGTCGCTCGGGTTGCCCGAGGACCAGTTCGCCGACGCCTTCGCCGGTGAGCCGCACTGGTTCGGCAAGCTCATCCGCTACGTCGGCGCCGACTCCGACGGCCCCGACGCCCAGGGCGTCGGCCCGCACGCCGACTGGGGTTTCCTGACCCTGTTGCTGCAGGACGGCACCGGCGGGCTGCAGGCCCGGCCGCCGCGCGCGAGCGAGTGGGTCGACGTCCCGCCCGTCGACGGCGCGCTGGTGATCAACGTCGGTGAGATGCTGGAGGTGGCCACCCACGGCTACCTGGTGTCGACAGTGCACCGCGTCCTGCCCTGCGCGCCGGGGACGACGCGGCAGTCGGCAGGTTTCTTCTGGTCCCCACGCCTGGACGCGACGCTCGACGCCGTCCCGCTGACACCGGAGCTGGCGGCGAACGCGCCGGGTGTCGGCGAGTCCGCGCACAACGTGCTGCTGCCGCGGTTCGGCGACAACGCGTTGAAGGGCTGGTTCCGCTCCCACCCCGAGGTCGCCGAGCGCCACCATCCGGAGCTGGCCGCCGAGCTGGCCGCGACCGCGGGGGCCGGTCGACCCTGAGGTCGCGGGTACGTGGTTCCCGTCATGTCGGGAAGCGACGATGACTGCCACCACCGACGTCGAGGCGAGGCTGGGCTCGCCGTCGTGCGGACCGACGATTTCCGGCACGGCCGAACGTGTGGACCCGGCCCTGGGGAACCTCCGGAGACCGCGGGACCGCACACCGGGAACGAACCGGGCAGGTCGTCCGACCGGTGGCGGTGGCGCGAGATCCACGGCACGATCCCGGCGTGGACTACGCGACGATGCGTGACCTGTTCTTCGCCGCCCCCGCGCAGGCGCGCCCGCCGGCGCCCGCGGTGACGGGTGCGAGCCCGGCCCGGGCCCTGCGCGACGCCTTCGAACCTCTTGCGACGCAGGCGATCTGGTCGGCCGAGAGTGCCGACGGCTACCGGGAGCTGGGCCTCGACGACTTCTTCGTCGCCTACGTCCGGCAACGCACCGCGCCGCTCGGCGAGCCGGCGGCGCTCGTGGCCGTGACCGCGATGGGTGTGTTCGCCTACGACCTCATCGCGCCCCAGTACGAGGCCGGGATCGCCGCGATCGGCCGGGCCGACGCCGTCCGCGTCCGCACCAACGCCCCGGGCGCGACACTGCGTCGCGTCCTGGCCGACGAACCGGATCTCGACGCCCGCGCCGCCGCCGTGCTCGCCGCGCTGCGCCGCGGTCTCGACGCCGCCGACGCCACCTCCCGGCCGCTGTTCACCGGGCTGCGCGCCGAGCCCTGGCCCGCCGACGTCCTCGCGGCTCTGGTGCACGCCTGCAACCAGCTGCGTGAGCACCGCGGCGACTCCCACCTCGCGGTGTGTGCCGTCGCCGGGCTCGATCCCGTCGAGATGAACATCCTGACCGAGCTGTACTGCGGCTACCCGATCCTGGAGTACACGGCGACCCGTGGCTGGAGCCCCGAGCAGATGGAGGCCGCCGTCGGCAGGCTGCGCGCCCGCGGCCTCGTCGACGACTCCGGCGCGCTGACGGCCGCCGGCCTCGACTTCCGGCACGGGCTGGAGGAGCAGACCGACGCGATGCAGCAGTCGGTCGTCGACGCGATCGGCGACGACATCGGTGTCGTCACCGCGGAGCTGAACCGCTGGTCCGATGCCCTCGTCGCCGGGGGCGCGGCGCCCGTGGACCCGGCGAAGCGCCTGGCCGGATAGGCCGTTCGGAAATCTTCAGAACTCCTCGTGCACGTCCGGGTCCTGGTCCCAGATCCGGCCGCGCTCCAGGCCCGAGATCGCGGCGACCTCGTCGGCGGTGAGCTCGAAGCCGAACACGTCGATGTTCTCGCGGCGTCGCGAGGGGTTCGACGACGCCGGGATCGGCACCGCGCCCAGCTGGGTGTGCCAGCGCAGCACGACCTGCCCCGGCGACACTCCGTGGGCCTCGGCGATCCCGGCGATGGCCGGCTCCTCCAGCAGGTCGCCGCGCCCGAGCGGGCTCCAGCTCTCGGTGACGATCCCGTGTGCGGCGTGGAACTCGCGCAGCGCGGCCTGCGGGAAGTACGGGTGCAGCTCGACCTGGTTGACCGCCGGGACGACACCGGTCTCGTCGATCAGCCGGGTCAGGTGTGCCTCGGTGAAGTTCGAGACGCCGATCGAGCGGATCAGGCCCTGGTCGCGCAGCTCGATCATGGCCCGCCAGCTCGCGACGTAGGCGTCGAGGCGGGGCAGCGGCCAGTGGATCAGGAAGAGGTCGACGTGGTCGAGCGCCAGCGCGGCGAGCGACTCGTGGAAGCCGGTGATCGTCTCGTCGTGGCCGTGGTGGCGGCCGGCCAGCTTGGTGGTCACGACGATCTCGTCGCGCGGGACGTCGGTCGCCGCGATCGCCCGCCCGACGGCCGCCTCGTTGCCGTAGCGCAGCGCGGTGTCGACGAGCCGGTAGCCGGCGGCGAGGGCGTCGAGCGTGCTCGCCTCGGAGTCGTCGTCGTTCCAGGGGAAGCTGCCGAAGCCCACCGGGGGCAGGTCGCGGCCGTCGTTCATGCGAATCGTCGGCACCATTGGTCGTACATTAGTTTGTCAGGACAAAGTCGTCGAGCGGTCGCCCGCCCCGCGGTGGCGGACGACGTCCGGGCTCACGCCGCGAGCGAGATCGCGATCTGCTCGAGGCGGTCCATCGCCTCCTGCATCCCGCCTTCCATGCCCGAGCCGATGTGGGCGTCGCGGTGCTCGGGCACGGTGTGCTGCACGAGCATCGTCAACGTCGTACGGCTGTCGACCTCGGTGAACGTCACCGTGTCGAGCGCCTCGCCGTCGGGCATCCCCTCGAACACCTCGGTCATGACGAGCTTCTCGCCGGTCTCGATCTCGCGGTACTCGCCGTGGAAACCGGCCTCGAAGTCGCCGTTGGCGACCAGGACGTAGCGCCACTTCCCGCCGACGCGCAGGTCCACCTCGGCGAGGGTGACCTCGCCGCGTTCGCCCGCCCACCAGCGCTTGATCAGTTCCGGGGTCGTGTACGCCTTCCACACGAGGTGCTTCGGTGCGGCGAACTCCCTGGTGATGACGATCTCGCGGTCACCCTGCAACGTCACCGTCGCGGTGTGGGTGCTCGCCTGAGCGGTGTTGCCTGCCATCGCTGTCTCCCTCCGTTGCGGGCGTGCCCGCGGCGCGCCCGGTCTCCCGGTGTTCCTGCTCCATCAGTTCCGCGAGCACGACGTCCATCCGGTCGAACCGTTCCGACCAGAGCTGTTCGAATCCGCGCACCCAGTCGTGGATCGGCCGCAGCGGCACGGGGTTGAGCCGGTACAGCCGGCGACGTCCTTCGTCGCGCACGTCGACCAGGCCGACCTCCCGGAGGACCCGCAGGTGCTTCGAGACGAGGGGCTGTGCGACGCCGAGCCGGTCGACGATGTCGTTCACCGCGAGCTCGCCGCGCGCGAGGAGGTCGAGGATCTCTCGCCTTCTCGGCTCGGCGACCGCGTTGAACGCGTCCGTGGTGGTCGCCGCCCGTGCCATGACCCCAGCGTATACCCATATGGGAATACGTCAAGGGGTCGGCGTCGGGTCGCCGCCCGGCAGGAACCGACCTGGCCGTCCGGCGGGGTGCCACAGCGCCCGCCGACGGGTTGAATGGGCGCGGAACGACAGTCGTCTCATGGCAAGGAGGCCACGAGTGACCCAGTCCGTCGAGCAGACCGCGAGCGCAGCCGCGACCGCCACCGAACAATGGCTCACCGCGTTCCAGAACGCGCTCACCGCGCGCGACGTCGACGCCGCCGCCGCGCTGTTCGCCGATGAGAGCTTCTGGCGCGACATCGTCTCGTTCACCTGGAACATCACGACCGTCGAAGGGCCCGCGGGAGTCGCCGACCTGCTGCGCGCCACGCTCGACGACGTCGAGCCCGCCGGCTTCCGCGCCACCGAGGAACCCACCGAGGCCGATGGCGTGACCACCGCATGGATCGCGTTCGAGACCAGGGTCGGCCGCGGCTCCGGACTCCTCCGGCTCATCGACGGCAAGGCGTTCACGCTGCTCACCACCCTCGACGAGCTCAAGGGACACGAGGAACCGGTCCGCGACCGGCGCCCCCAGGGCGTCCGCCACGGCGCCCACCGCGACCGCGTCACCTGGGCCGAGAGCCGCGAGCAGGAGGCCGCCGAGCTCGGCTACACCGTCCAGCCCGAGGTCCTGATCATCGGCGGCGGCCAGGGTGGCATTGCGCTCGGCGCCCGGCTGCGCCAGCTGGGCGTCCCCACGATCATCATCGAGCGCAACGCCCGCCCCGGCGACTCCTGGCGCAAGCGCTACAAGAGCCTCGCCCTGCACGACCCGGTGTGGTATGACCACCTGCCGTACATCCCGTTCCCGGAGAACTGGCCGGTCTTCTCGCCGAAGGACAAGATCGGCGACTGGCTCGAGATGTACACGAAGGTCATGGAGCTCAACTACTGGGGCTCCACGACGGCCATGAGCGCGGTGCGTGACGGGGACGAATGGACCGTCGTCGTCGACCGTGACGGCGAGGAGGTCACCCTCAAGCCCAGACAGCTCGTCCTCGCGCTCGGCGCGTCCGGCCTGCCCGTCGTGCCCGAGATCCCCGGCGCCGAGAAGTTCCGCGGCGACCAGCACCACTCCTCGGCCCACCCGGGCCCCGACGAGTACAAGGGCAAGAAGGCCGTCGTCATCGGCTCCAACAACTCCGCCCACGACATCTGCGCCGCGCTCTGGGAAGCCGGCGTCGACGTCACCATGGTACAGCGCAGCTCCACCCACATCGTCCGGTCCGACACCCTCATGGACCTCGGCGTCGGCGACCTGTACTCCGAGCGCGCCCTCGCCGCGGGGGTCACGACGTTCAAGGGCGACACGATCTTCGCGTCGCTGCCGTTCCGCATCCTGCACACGTTCCAGATCCCGGTCTACGCGGCGATCAAGGAACGCGACCAGGAGTTCTACGACCGGCTGGAGAAAGCCGGCTTCGACATCGACTGGGGCGTCGACGACTCCGGCCTGTTCCTCAAGTACCTGCGCCGCGGATCGGGCTACTACATCGACGTCGGCGCCTCCGAGCTCGTCGCCAACGGCGATGTCAAGCTCGCCAAGGGGCAGGTCGTCGAGCTCACCGAGGACGAGGTCGTGCTGGAGGACGGCACCCGGCTGCCGGCCGACCTCGTCGTCTACGCCACCGGCTACGGCTCCATGAACCAGCTGGCCTCCGACATCATCGGCCAGGACGTGGCCGACAAGGTCGGCAAGGTCTGGGGGCTGGGCTCGGGCACGCCCAAGGACCCGGGCCCGTGGGAGGGCGAGCTGCGCAACATGTGGAAGCCCACCGCCCAGGAGGGCCTGTGGATCCACGGCGGCAACCTCGCCCTGTCCCGGTACTACTCGCTCTACCTGGCGCTGCAGCTCAAGGCCCGCCAGGAGGGCATCCCGACGCCCGTCTACAACCAGGCCGAGGTGCACCACACGGAATGACTCCGGGAACGACGTGGGGGTAGGCCCGCGCATGGCGCGACCGGCTTTCGTGCTGCACGAACACCGACGACCGCGGCACCACTTCGACCTCCGGCTGGAGGAGAACGGGGTGCTGCGGTCGTGGGCCGTGCCGCGCGGCCTGCCCGACGACCCCCGTCGCAACCGGCTCGCAGTGCCCGTCCCCGACCACGCGATGGACCACCTCGGCTACACCGACGCCGACAAGGACATCGCCGACACCGGCTGGTGGGAGGAGCACGACCGCGACGACCGCCGGATCGTCTTCACCCTGCACGGCCGCACCGGCGACCGCCGCTACGCGCTCATCCACACCGGCGACGACTGGCTGCTGCACCTCACGAAGGAGCAGCCCGGCGTCACTTCTTGAGGCGCCGGCTCCCGGCGTGCCAGTCCTCGGTCCTGCCGGCCTCCTGCGCGGGGACGCCCATCGACGGCAGCTGCGGACGCTCCCGCAGGCTGCGCTTGAGCTCGGCGAACCCGGGGAACCGGGACAGCCCGACGACGTGGTCCCAGAGCTGCGCGGCCTGCTCCTCGTCGGGCAGGCGGCTGATCACCGGGCCGAAGAACGCGACGCCCTCCGGCGGCTCGAAATGCAGGATCGGCGTGCCGACGTCCTTGCCCGTCAACGACAGGGCCTCGTCGGACTCCGCCTGGATCTCGATGTCGCGGGAGGCGTCGTCGAGGGCGTCCGCGAACGACGCCGGGAGTCCCGCTGCGGCGAGCGCGTCGGCCGCGAGCTCGGGGGTGCCCTGCCAGCCGTAACCCCGGCCCTCGTCGGGACCCGTCTCGAAGATCCGGGCGCCGAAGGCGGCGTACAGCGGCCCGACGGCGTCGCGGCCGTGCTGCTCCCGGACCGCCGCGGCCACCCGCAGCAGCCGCAGACCCGCGGTGTGCTGGGCGTCGTAGCCCTCGGGGAAATGGCTGTCGTAGTCCAGGTTCGAGTTGATCAGCCGTAGCGAGATGAACCGCCAGTCGACGGTGTAGTCGCGCTGCGACTGGACGACCCGGATCCATTTGCTCGTCATCCAGGCGAACGGGCAGATCGGGTCGAAATAGAAGTTGATGTCGGCTTGTCCTGCTGCATTCGTGCCCACGTCTCCGAGGGTAGGACGAGCCGGGGCACGGAGTGGGCACGGCGCGATGTGACCATGGAGACCGAGGGCGGGCCGCCCGTCGGCGCCGGTCCGGTAGAACTGGTCGCAGTCGACGCCGACACCTGGGAGACAACACATGCCGCGCCTGGACGTCACCATCCCCACTCCCGACGGGGCCGCCGCCGCGACCCTCCACCTGCCCGACGGCGACGGACCCTGGCCCGGCGTGCTGATGTTCCCCGACGCGGGCGGTGCCCGGGAGACGTTCTCGCTGATGGGCGACCGGATGGCGTCGATGGGCTACGCGACGCTCGTCCCCGACGTCTACTACCGCAACCCCGGCTACGAGCCGTTCGACCTCGCGACCGTCTTCTCCGACCCCGACGAGCGCGCACGCCTCGGCGAGCTGATGGGCACCCTCACCAACGAACGGCTCCTCGCCGACGCGAACGCCTACCTCGACTTCCTCCTCGCCCGCCCCGAGGTGACCGGCACCGGCGCGGGAACGACGGGCTACTGCATGGGCGGCCGCGCGTCCATGCTGGTCGCGGGCGGTGTGCCCGACAAGGTCGCGGCCGCGGCGTCGTTCCACGGCGGCCGGCTCGCCCCCGCCGACGACCCCACCAGCCCGCACCTGCTGGCGGGCGCGGTGCGGGCCAAGGTCTACGTGGCCGGCGCCGCCGACGACGCCTCGTTCCCGCAGGAGCAGTTCGACCTGCTCGACACCGTCCTGACCGACGCCGGTGTCGAGCACACGATCGAGACCTACCCGGCGGGCCACGGGTTCGCGGTCCCCGACAACCCGTCCTACGACAAGGACGCCGAGGAGCGGCACTGGGCCGCCCTCGGTGACCTGTTCGGGTCGGCGCTCAGCCGCTGACCCGCGGCACAGCGGCATCTGGGACGACACCGACGAGATCTCCGCGCAGGCCACCCTGGTCGGCACCAGCGGCGCGGGCCGGCCGCGGGCGACCACGAACGTGGTCGTCGACAGGTTCTGGCACTGCCGTCACCGTGGGCGGGCCGGACCCCCGGCCCGCCCACCCGCACGTCCGGGCCGGGGCAATAGGCTCGGCGCCGTCGACCCCGGGGGGACGCCAGTGATCAACGACGACGAGCGCATCGCTCTCTTCCTCGACTACGAGAACCTCGCGATCGGCGCGCGCGAAGGGCTGGGTGTGTCGCCGTTCGACTTCGGCCCGGTCGCCGACGCGTTGGCCGAGCGCGGCCGGGTCGTGTCCCGCAGGGCCTACGCCGACTGGTCCTACTTCGACGAGGACCGCAGGCTGCTGGCGCGGGCGCAGGTCGAGCTGATCGAGATCCCGCAGAAGGTGGGCGGGTCGCGCAAGAACGCGGCCGACATCAAGCTCGCCGTCGACGCGATCGAGCTGGCCTACGAGCGCGGGTTCGTCACGACGTTCGCGATCGGTACGGGCGACTCCGACTTCACCCCGCTCGTGCACAAGCTGCGCGAGATGGACAAACGGGTGATCGGGATCGGGGTGCAGTCCTCGACCTCGGCGCTGCTCCCGCCGGCCTGCGACGAGTTCCTGTTCTACGACCGGCTCCCCGGTGTCGACGCGCACCCGCCCGCCCGCAAGGGGCGGCGCCGCGAGCCGGTGGCCGCCACGCCCGCGCCGGACCCGGTGGTCGTCATGGCCGATCCCGGGCCTGCGGCGGAGGAGCCGATGACGGCCGCGTCCGACGGCGACGTGGGCAGGCTCGTCGCGAGCACCCTCACCGGCCTGCAGCGCCACGCCGACGGGCCGGTCCTCGCGTCGCGGCTCAAGCGGGCGATCCTGCGCAAGGACCCCACGTTCGACGAGGGCGACCACGGTTTCCGCGGGTTCGGGGAGCTGCTGCGCCACCTGGAGGGTGAGCGGGTCGTGGAGCTGCGGCAGGGCAGCGCGCAGGGCGATCCGGAGGTGTCGTTCCCCGAGGTCGGCTCGGCCGACGGGGATGCGTTCGCACTGCTCGTCGACGTCGTGCGCGGGTTGCAGGGCCCCGACGGGGTGCAGCTGTCGGGGTTGAAGGACCAGATGCGCAAGCGTGTCCCCGACTTCACCGAGAAGCGCTACGGCTTCAACGGCTTCCTGTCGTTCGCGAAGGCGGCCAGGGCCCGCGGGCTGGTCGCGATGGAGTGGGACGAGGAGCTCGCGGACCACCGGGTGCGTGTCCGATGAGCGAGCAGCCGTTGCAGCCGATGCCCGAGGACTGGACGCGCGGGCTCGCCGTCGTCGCCCACCCCGACGACCTGGAGTACGGGGCCGCGTCCGCCATCGCGCGCTGGACCGACGGTGGCCGTGACGTCGCCTACCTGCTGGTGTGCCGCGGGGAGGCGGGGATCGACACGATGCCACCCGCGGAGTGCGGGCCGGTGCGCGAGGCCGAGCAGCGGGCCGCGGCCGCCGAGGTCGGGGTCTCGGTGGTGGAGTTCCTCGACGGCCACCCCGACGGCCTCATCGAGTACGGCATCCCGCTGCGCCGCGACATCGCGGCCGCGATCCGACGGCACCGCCCGGAGCTCGTCGTCACCGGGAACTTCCACGAGACCTGGTACGGCGGTGGTGGACGCAACATGGCCGACCACATCGCCGTGGGCCGGGCGTGCCTGGACGCGGTGCGGGACGCCGCGAACCGCTGGCTGTTCCCGGAGCTGGGCGAACCCTGGCAGGGCGTGCGGTGGGTGGCGGTGGCGGGCTCCCCGCTGAGCGACCACGGCGTCGCCGTCGACGACCAGCTCGACCGTGGGATCGCCTCCCTGGCCGCGCACCGCGCCTACCTGGCGGCGCTGGGCGGCGACATGGCCGAGCCCGGCCCGTTCCTGCGCTCGCACGCCGAGCAGGCCGCGGCGCGGCTGCCGGGTGCCCGGTTCGCGACGACGTTCGAGCTCATCGAGGTGTGACGGCACGCCCCGGGACCGTGGGGCGGCGCACCGCCACGTCCCGTGTCGACGACGTGGCGGTGCTCCGGGGCCGCGGCCCGGGACGCGGGGTCAGGCCGCGAGCATCCCGTGCGGGTCGATGACGTACTTGCGCGGCGCGCCCTTGTCGAACTCCTGGTAGCCGCGGGGCGCGTCGTCGAGCGGGATGACGGTGGCGTTGACGGCCTTCGCGATCTCCACGCGGTCGTGCAGGATCGCCATCATCAGCCCGTGGTTGTAGCGCATGACCGGGCACTGGCCCGTCGTGAACGACAGCGACTTCGCCCATCCCGTGCCCAGCGACAGCGACAGCGCCCCGACCTTGGCGGCGTCGTCGATGCCGCCCGGGTCGCCGGTGACGTAGAGGCCGGGGATGCCCAGCGCGCCACCGGCCGCGGTGATCTCCATCAGCGAGTTCAGGACGGTCGCGGGTGCCTCGGTGGCCGAGCCCGCACCGTGCCCGCGCGCCTCGAAGCCGACGGCGTCGACGCCCGCGTCGACCTCGGGGACGCCGAGGATCTGCTCGATCTGGTCCTTCGGGTCGCCCTTGGAGACGTCGACGGTCTCGCAGCCGAACGTCCGCGCCTGCGCGAGCCGCTCCTCCTGCAGGTCCCCGACGATGACGACGGCCGCGCCCAACAGCTGCGCCCCGGCCGCGGCGGCCAGCCCGACCGGTCCGGCGCCCGCGATGTAGACGGTCGACCCCGGCTTCACGCCCGCGGTGACGGCGCCGTGGAAGCCGGTCGGGAAGATGTCCGACAGCATCGTCAGGTCGCGGACCTTCTCCCGCGCCTGGTCGGCGTCGGGGAAGACGAGCAGGTTGAAGTCGGCGTAGGGGACCATCACGTACTCGGCCTGGCCGCCGACCCAGCCGCCCATGTCGACGTAGCCGTACGCCGAGCCGGGCCGGTCCGGGTTGACGTTGAGGCAGATCCCGGTCTTGCCCTCCTTGCAGTTGTGGCAGCGCCCGCAGGCGATGTTGAACGGCACCGACGCCAGGTCGCCGACCTTCGTGAACTCGACGTCCGAGCCGACCTCGATCACCTCGCCGAGGATCTCGTGGCCGAGGACGAGCCCTTCCGGTGCGGTGGTGCGGCCACGCACCATGTGCTGGTCGCTGCCGCAGATGTTGGTCGTGACCACCTTGAGGATCACCCCGTGGTTGCACTTGCGGCCGACGTTGGCGGGGTTGACCCCGGGGCCGTCCTTGAGCTCGAGCGTCGGATAGGGGATGTCGTGCACCTCGACCTCGCCCGGCCCCACGTACGCGACAGCTCTGTTCCCCGACATGTGTGTGCTCCTTCGGTCGTCGTCTCCCGTCCCTCCGGACTACACCGCTGTCCTCGTCGGGCAAACCGTTGAGCGCCGAGGTCGCTCGCACGGCGGAGGCGAAGGCCACCCCCGCCTTGCCGCGACCGTCCGGTCGGCCGACGATGCGAGTCGTGCCGACGAACGCCACCCGCGACATCTCGCCGTCCGACCGCGTACTCGACTACACGTCCCGCTTCCGGACGTTCCTCGACACCGAGGTCGCCCCGCTGGAGGGCGAGCTGGACTCGGCGGGGGCCGGGACGCCGTGGAACCCGCGCCTCGACGACAAGGGCCGCATGCACCCGCTGGTCTGGGAGGCCCGTCGCGAGGTGCAGCGGCGTTCGGCGAAGGCCGGGCTCTACAACCCGCACATCCCGGCGGGGCTGGGCGGCGGCGGGTTCGGGCGCGTCGAGATGCACCACGTCGAGGAGTACGTCTACCGCGAGTCCGGGCTCGGTCTCGGCCTCGCGGCGCTGGCCTGGACCGAGGGCGCCAACCCCGCGATCACCCACGTGTCCGACGCCGCCCGCGGGCGCTACCTCGACCCGCTGCTCGCCGGCGAGGTGACGACGGCCTTCGCCAACACCGAGCGCGACGTCGGCACCGACGTCCTCGCCATGGGCACCCGCGCCCGCCGGGACGGGTCGGACTGGATCCTCGACGGCACCAAGGCGTGGATCACCAACGCGCATTTCGCCGACTTCGTGCAGGTCGTGGCCGTCACCGAGCCCGGCGCGGGCACCCGGTCGCTGTCGATGTTCCTCGTCGACGCCGACGCCCCCGGTTTCCGCCGCGGCCGCGACATCCCCACGATGCTGGGCGACGGCCTGACCGGCGAGCTGCACCTCGACGGGGTCCGGGTGCCGGCGGAGAACGTCGTCGGCGAGATCGGCGACGGGTTCGCGCTCGCCATGTCGTGGATCAACTGGCGGCGGATGTGCCGCGGCGGGATGTGCGCGGGTTGGGGCTCGTGGCTGCTCGACAGGGCGACCGGGCGGGCGCGCACGCGCGAGTCCGGGGGTAGGCCGATCGGTGAGCTGCAGGCGGTGCAGCACCTGCTCGCCGACATGGACGCCGACGTCTACGCGGCCCGCTCGACGTCGCTGGTCGCGCAGGCCGACCTCGACGAGCTGGGCGCCTTCGACATCCCCGCGCACCGCGACGTCCCGCGGCTCGTCTCGCTCGTCAAGATCGTCAACGACGAGGCGTTCTTCCGGGTCGCGGACCGGGCCGTCCAGATCCACGGCGGCACCGGGCTGCTGGTGGGCTCGGCGGAGGAGAAGCTGTTCCGGGTCGCCCGCAACCTGCGGATCCCGGCCGGGACCGTCGAGATCCAGCGCAACGCCATCGCGCGCGGTCTGCTGCGTCCGTGAGGCTGCTGGGGTGCGTCACCGGCCGGTTCCAGCCCGTGCACGACCAGCACCTGGAGCTGTTCGAGCTGGTCGCGGCGGAGTGCGAGCACCTCGTCGTCGCGATCACCAACCCCGACAGCGGCGCCCGCCGCGAGGAGCCGACGTCGGCGCACCGGCACACCCCGGAGGCCAACCCGTTCAGCTACTTCGAACGGGTCCGGCTGCTGACGGTCGCGCTGGCGGCTGCGGGCCTCGGTGGTCGAATGACGATCGTGCCCTTCGACCTGACGCGTCCCGAGGTGTGGACGCAGTACGTGCCGCGCCACGCCCACCAGTACGTCCGCGCCTACTCGCCCTGGGAACGGGACAAGGCGGGCCGGCTCGCCGCCGCGGGCTACGAGGTGACGGTCATCGACGGTGACCCGGCGACGAAGCGGCACGCCGCCGACGTCCGGGCCTGCATCAGGGCGGGCGGGGACTGGGAGTCGCTGGTCCCGCCCGCCACCGTCGCGGTGCTGAAGGCGCTTCGGGCGTGAGGGCCCCCGGGTACGGCGAGGACCAGCCCCGCCTCGACGACGACCGGATGCCCGTCGTGCTCGTCGTCCTCGACGGGCTGGGCGACCGGCCCGTCGCCGAGCTGGGCGACCGCACCCCGGCCGAGGCCGCGCACACGCCGGTGCTCGACGAGCTGGCCCGCCGCGGCGCGTCCGGCTGGCACGTGCCGTTCGGCTGGGGCCGCGCGCCCGCCTCCGAGCTGGCGCACTGGGCGATGTTCGGGTTCGCCGACGTCGCGTTCCCCGGCCGCGCGGTCGTCGAGGCGCTCGGCGCGGGTCTCGACGTGCCCTACGGCGTCGCCGCCACCCACGCCGCACTGCGGACGTCGGTCACCGACCGGGGCCTGGTGTGGCTCACCGGCCGCGCCGCGCGCTCCGACGCCGCCGACGCCCTCTCCCTGCTGGAGGCGCTGGCGCCGGTCCTGGAACGGCACGGCGCGACGCTGCAGCCGATCGGCGCACGTGGCGAGGCGTTGCTGCTGCTCCACGGCCGTCCCGAGGGTGCGGTGACCGACTCCGACGCCTTCTTCGAGGACCGCCACCCGTGGCTGCGACCCCTGCCGACGCGGCCCCAGGACACCCCGGCGGCGCTCGTCCTCACCGACCTGCTCCTCGACGCCCGCGACCTGCTCCTCGCCCACCCCGTCAACGCCGCCCGCCGCGACCGCGGACTGCCCGCCCTCGACGTGCTCACCACGAAGTGGTCCGGCACCCGCGAGCTGGTGCCGAACTTCACCGCCAACGCGGGCGTCGCCGGGGCGATGGTCACCGGCACGCGGCTCTACCGGGGTCTCGCGGCCGTCCTGGAGATGGTGGACCTGCACCTCCCGCCCGTCCCGGACGTCACCGCCGACCTCGCTGCCCGTGTCGACGCGGCCGGCGCGCTGATCGCGGAGGGCGCGCGGTTCGTCCATGTCCACACCAAGGCCACCGACGAGGCCGGCCACACGAAGCTGCCCCTCGCGAAGCGCGACGTCGTCGAGGCCGCCGACGCCGGGCTCGCCGCGCTGCACGACCTCGCCGACCGGGCCGTCGTCTGCGTGACGGGCGACCACGCCACCCCGTCGACGGGCGGTGTCCTGCACACCGCCGACCCGACGCCGCTGGTCGTCGCCGGGCCCGCCGTCCGGCCCGACCCGGTCGCGGCCTTCGGGGAGAGCCACGCGCACGGCGGCTGGTACGGCGCGGTCCGGGCCGCGGAGCTGCTGCCACTGTTGTTCGGCCACGCCAACCGGCCCGTGTTCCTCGGGCACCGCGCCACGCCGGCCCCCACCCTCGCGCTGCCCGACCACCCCGAGCCGATGCCCCCGCGCGGTGGGAGCAATCATGAATCATCAAGGGGCGCAGGCTGATCCGCTCAGACGTGATGATCCGGGAGGAATCCATGGGATACGACGCGGTGCTCGCCGAGAGCATCGGCATGCAGGGCGCGAACGGCGACGAGATCGAGGCCTACAGCGCCCGCCCGCTCGACGGCGCGGCCCGCGGCGGCGTCGTGGTCATCCACCACATGCCCGGGTACGACCGGGAGTCCAAGGAGACGGTGCGGCGCTTCGCCACCGAGGGCTACAACGCCGTCTGCCCCAACCTGTACCACCGCGAGGCCCCGGGTGCGGCCCCCGACGACGCGGCCGCGACGGCGCGGGCCGGCGGCGGTGTCCCCGACGACCGGCTCGTCGGCGACGTCGGGGGTGCCGCGGCGTGGCTGCGCCGGCTGCCCACCGCCAACGGGAAGGTGGGGACGATCGGCTTCTGCTCCGGTGGCCGTCAGGCCTTCCTCACCGCACTGGAGCTCGACATCCAGGGCGCCGTCGACTGCTACGGGGCGTTCGTCGTCGGCGAGCCGCCGGAGGGCTTCCCGGTGCGCGTCCGTCCGCTCGGCGACCGGGTCGGCGAGCTGCGCGCCCCCGTTCTGGGCATGTTCGGCAACGACGACGCCCACCCCTCGCCGGCCGAGGTCGACGAGCTGGAGGAGCTGCTGCGGGAAGCGGGGAAGGAGTACGAGTTCCACCGCTACGACGACACCGGGCACTCGTTCTTCTCCGTCGACCGGCCCGCCTACCGGCCCGCCTCGGCCGTCGACGGCTGGGCGAGGATCCTGGCGTTCTTCGGCGCGAAGCTCGGCTCTGCCGTGTCCCGGGGGGCGTGACCGGCGTGTGCACCTACAGCACCGAGAAGATCGACGTCGACCGCAGCAGCGGCAAGGGGCCCGCCGGCTGGTTCCCGCTGCGCACCGCGACCGTCTACTACGACCACCCCGTCCACGCCCCTGACGACCACACCGTCAACATCGACTTCCTCGCCCCCGACCGCGGCCCCGGCGCGCGGGTGGCCGTCGAGCTGAGTCTCGACTCGGCGAAGGCGCTGCTGGAGGCGCTGCAGGTCACCGTGGAGCGGGCCGCGCACCACTGATCACCCCTCGGTTCACCCCGGCGCGGCTGACCGGGCGCCGGGCCGGCCCGGCATCATCGCGACCCGTGCGCGTGTATCTGGGTGCCGACCATGCCGGGTTCGATCTCAAGGCGGTGCTGATCGAGCACCTGTCCGCAGCGGGGCACGACGTCGTCGACGTCGGCGCCCTCACCTACGACGCCGAGGACGACTATCCGGCGTTCTGCCTGGAGACGGCCCGCCGGGTCGTCGCCGACGAGGGCTCGTTGGGCGTCGTGCTGGGCGGCTCGGGCAACGGCGAGCAGATCTCGGCCAACAAGGTGCCGGGCTGCCGGGCGGCGCTGGCGTGGAGCGTCGAGACCGCGTCGCTGGCGCGGGAGCACAACGGCGCGCAGGTCATCGGGGTCGGTGCCCGGATGCATTCCGAGGAGGAGGCGAAGGCGATCGTCGACTCCTTCCTGGCGACCCCGTTCTCCGGCGAGCCCCGCCACCAGCGGCGCATCGACGTCCTCACCGCGTTCGAGGCCGGCCACGAGTACCCGCCGTTGCCCTGAGAGGCGCGACACGGTTTCCGATAGTGGATGGCTGCACACTATGCGAACTAGAATCGGTCCGGTGACACTTCCTGCGTTCCTCGATCTTCCGCCGCGCTCGGTGAAACCGCGGACGGTCGGAGTCACCCACGTCATCGACCAGGGCGCCGGTACCGCGGCCACGGCCGACCTCCTGGCGTCGGCGGCAGGGCACATCGACATCTGGAAGGTCGGCTGGGGCACCGCCTACGTCGACTCCGCGCTCCCGGCCAAGCTGGCGCTGCTCGACGCGCACGGTGTCGCGGCCTGCCTCGGCGGCACCATGCTGGAGATCGCCTGGGCGCAGGGTGCGGCCGAGTCCTGCCTGGAGTGGGCGGGCGAGGTCGGCTTCCGGCTGATCGAGGTCTCCCGCGGCACCGTGGCGATGTCGATGCAGGAGAAGCGCGAGCTGATCCGCCGCGCGTCGCGGGACTTCACCGTCCTCGCCGAGACCGGCGCCAAGTCGCCCGGCGAGCGCAACCCGGCGCGGCACTGGCCGGCCGAATGCCTGTCCGACCTCGACGCCGGTGCGCGCTTCGTCGTCACCGAGGGTCGGCAGAGCGGCAACGTCGGCACGTTCGACGAGTCCGGCCGGGTCCGTCCCGACGTCGTCGAGGCCGTCGTGGCCGCCACCGGTGTCGAGCGGGTCATCTTCGAGGCGCCGCGTGCGGCCCAGCAGGCCTGGTTCGTCCGTCGCTTCGGTCCGGACGTGAACCTGGGCAACGTGGCGCTCGCCGACGTGCTGTCGGTGGAGACGCTGCGGCTCGGGCTGCGGTCGGACACCGCCGCCGTCGTGCGGCGCGAGCACCAGGAGGCCGAGCTCGCCGGAGCCTGACCCCGGCGAGGTTCGGACGAGGCCGGGCGCGCACCCCGCGAGGGTGCGGTCCGGCCTCTGCCGTACCCGGGGGGCGCCCCCGGCGGTGACTCGGGCACCATGGGGCGGAACGGTTCTTCACGACAGCGCACCCCGGCCGCTGGTCACGGTCACGGGCTGCTTCTGACCTGGGTCGACGGTGTTACGCGTCGGTTTCCACTGTCGGGGGGCGTTGACACGGAACAGCCGTTGAGTATGGTAAAAATCCTGAATCGCATAGTGAATGACTGGCGATCCTCAGCGCAGACGGCGGAAGGCGGGCGGAACGTGCCGCGGAAGACAGTGATCATCGGTGGAGGTCCCGCCGGCACCGGCGCCGCGGGCGGCGTGAAGGCCGTGGACCCGTCGGCTGAGGTGGTTCTCTACACCCAGTTCGAGGACATCGCCTACAGCCCGTGCGGAATCCCGTACGTCCACGGTGGCGAGATCGACAGCTTCGACCGGCTGATCCTGGCGGGCAAGCAGGCGTACGTGGACGCGGGTATCGACGTCCACTACGAGACGACCGTGACGTCGATCAACACCGCCAAGAAGACCATCATGGTCGAGGGCGAGGGCGAGGTCTCGTACGACAGCCTCATCATCGGCACCGGCTTCGCCTACGCCGACCCGGGCGTCCCCGGCACCGAGCTCGGCGGGCTGTACTACGTCAAGAACATCCGGGCCGCCCAGGAGTGGGACAAGGTCATCGCCAACTCCAAGCGCGCGGTCGTCGTCGAGGCGTCGCCGCTGGCCATGGAGATGGTCACGGCGCTCGCGCACCGCGGCATCGAGACCCACCTGGTCGACCCGAACCCGTACGCCCTGTCCAACATGGCGGACCCGGACATCATGGCGCCGGTCGAGGAGTCCTTCCGCGAGCTCGGCATCCACCTGCACTTCAACACCACCCTCGAGGCCTTCCTGGGCGACTCCGAGGGCAAGCTGCGCGCGATCAGGACGTCGGCGGGCGAGATTCCGGTCGACCTCGCGGTCGTCGCGACGCACAAGACCCCGAACAACGCCCTCGCGGCGGCGGCGGGCATCAAGATCGGGTCCACCGGCGGCCTCATCGTCGACGAGAACATGAAGACGTCGGCCCCCGACGTGTGGGCCGCGGGCGACGCCTGCGAGATCCCGCACGGCCTCGCGGGTACGCCGCTGCAGGGCCTCACCGGCTCGCACGCCTACGCGCAGGGCAAGGCCGCGGGCCAGAACGCGGCCGGGGGCTCGAAGGCCTACCGCACCGTCTTCATCCCGTGGGGCACCCCGGCCGGCAAGTGGGTCATCGGTGGCGCCTCGTTCGGTGAGGCCACCGCCACCGCGCTGGGCATCCCCTACATCGTCGGTACCGCCGAGGGGGTCTCGCGCTCGCGCTACTACGCGGGCGTGAAGAAGACCAAGCTGAAGATCCTCGCCGACCCCAAGTCGCACAAGATCCTCGGCGCCCAGATGGTCGGCGGCGGCGACGGCATCAAGGAGCGGGCCGACTTCCTGGCCCAGGCCATCCGCTTCGGGATGACCCTCGAGGACCTCGCCACCATGGAGACGGTCTTCGCGCCCGCCATCGGCGCGCTCACCGAGCCGATCGTCGCCGCGGCCAACAACGGCCTCGCCGCCGCGAAGAAGGGCTGACCGTGGCACGCGGTTTCTCCGGCTGGCTCCGCCACAACGCCGAGCACTACCTCCTTGTCGACGCGCAGCGCAAGCTGTCGATCAAGCTCGGGACGGCCGCCCCGCGGCCGCCCCAGGGCGCCAAGGAGATCTTCTGGCTGAAGGTCTTCGCCCCGGTGTACAGCGTGCTCCCGTGGTCGCTCCGGCACACGGTCATGCGCGCCATGCCGGGAAGTCACCGGAAGACGTGGGCCTCACCGCCGGCCCTGCAGGGCCCGGCGGTCTGACCCTCGAAGCACCACCCATCCAACAAGAAGGAGTGCACTGTGGCTCAGATCGTCGGTGAGCGGGCTCAGGCGGGCGACGCGATTGTCGACTACGACGAGAAGCTGTTCGACGACATCCAGGCCGAGGCGGGCGAGAAGGCCTACATCTTCATGCACACCGTGCCCTACGAGGGCTCGGTCGGTCTGGTCAACATGCTGACCTGTACCCGCATCAACCGTAAGGGCTTCGACACCAGCCTCGTTCTCTACGGCCCCGGCGTGCTCATGGGCTCCGCCACCCGTGGTTTCCCGACCGTCGGCTCGGAGGCCTTCCCCGGCCACCTCGCCTACAACAACCAGCTGCAGACGTTCATGAAGGAGGGCGGCAAGGTTCTTGCCTGCCGCTTCGCCATGGCCGCGCTCTACGGCATGCGGGAGACCGACCTGATCGAGGGCATCCAGCCGATCCACCCGCTGGACATCCTGGACTGCACCCTGACCGCCCGCCGCGAGGGCGCGCTGGTCATGCAGACCTGGACCCTCTGATACATCGTCACACCCTGCTCGACCGCGATGGCGGGGCCCGGCGTCGTCCGGGCCCCGCCATCCGGTCGGGTTGCTCCTTCGAGTCCGGGGAGCTGACCAGAACGGCACCCCAGTGGACAGCCACCAGGCACTGGACGCGGTCCGGACGCGATGGCGCGAAGCCGAGGAGCGTCTCTACCCGACCCTGATCGCCGATCCGGCGGCCGCCGCGCGCGCCGTCGACGCGATCCGTCGATTGCTCGTCGAGCTCCGCGGGCGCGCCGACAACCTCACCACCCTCCTGGCGGCCGGCGCTGACCCCCGCGAGTTCGCCCGGCCACTCTCGTTGTCCTGCAACGGGTTCTCGATCGACATCCTCGTGGGCGTCGCCTGCGGGGCCCGGCTTCGGGAGATCGTCGCCGACCAGGACGACCGTAGGATCGAGCAGCTCCTCGCGCGCGGCGCCGCCGCCGGCGCGACGTGGATCCTGCTCGACGGTCCGGACGACCCGGACGCACTGACCGAGGGCCGCCACGTGATCGTCCACGTGACCTCGCGGACGGTCCTGACCGCCACGGTCGACCCGTGGACCGACGACCAGCCCTACGAGCTACAGGTCCTCCCGTACGCCGGGGCACCCCTGTCGCGCAGGTTCGGCGACCGCGCCGAATGGCTCGGTGAGTTCCGGCAGTGTCGCCGCGACGTCGAGAACCTGCACGGGGACCCCGCCTCCACGGGCGCGACGCGAACGGGAGCACGGTGACCACCACCGACATCATCACGGGATCGGCCGCGCGCCGCCCCGGACCGGCCGCCAGGCCGCGTCTGGAGTGCAAGCTGGCCTCCGACGACGCCGATCTCGCCTACCACCACGCCATCCGGCGCTCGGTGTTCGTGCTGGAGCAGCAGGTCTTCGCCCGCTCCGACCACGACATCCGCGACGAGGACGCCTCGACGATGCGCATCCTCGGCTACGCCGACGGCGAGCCCGCGGGCACCGTCCGGTTGTTCCCGATCGACCCGGGTGAGCCCACCGGCGACTGGCAGGGCGACCGGCTGGCCGTGCTGACGCAGTTCCGTAGCACGTTGCTGGGCCTGCCCCTGGTGCGCGCCGCCGTCGCGACCGCCGCCGCGCGCGGCGGGAGCCGGATGATCGCCCACGTGCAGCCGGCCAACCGGACGTTCTTCCGGCGGCTGGGCTGGACCCAGGTCGGCGAGCCCGAGGTCTACCTCGGCCTGCCGCACCTGCTGATGGAGATCGACCTCGTGGCCGCCCGGGCCGGGGCGCGCCCGGCCAACGACTGACACACCCCTCGCACCGGGTTCGACCCCAGGCCGGACCCGGTGCCGGCGCCGGTACCCGGCTCCGTCGGCGACGGCGGCCGCGCCGGGTCAGGACGTGCGCACCCGCTCGCTGACGAGGCGGCCCGAACGCCCGAACGACTCCCGCAGCTCGGTGGGCAGCGACTCGGCGATGCGGGCCAATGCCACGGTGCGCTGCTCGGGTGTGCCCAGCTGCCCGACGACCAGGTCGGACCTGGTGCGGGCGGCGACGCGGGCGGCGTCGTCGGGGCGGCCGAGCGCGGCGAGGGCGAGGGCCTCGTACTTGGGGCTGGAGTAGAGGCGGGCCTCGGTGAGCAGGGCGTCGGCGTGGTCGGGTTCCCAGCGGGCGCGCATCTCGAGGTAGCGCATGGTGGCGCGGGGTTTGAAGGGCAGGGAGCGGTCGA